>NZ_CP196383.1:0-1557375 GCF_058508515.1 Nicoliella sp. ESL1120 | reverse complement strand
TTATTCCGGCATAGCTCAGTTGGTAGAGCACCTGACTGTTAATCAGGTTGTCGACGGTTCGAGCCCGCCTGCCGGAGTCATAACTAGATAGAGTGCTAACTTATGTTAGCACTTTTGTGTTATATTATATGCCGGCTTAGCTCAGTTGGTAGAGCATCGGTATCGTAAACCGAGGGTCACAGGTTCAAGTCCTGCAGCCGGCATAAATATAGCTAATTAGTTGAGTAATTACAATAAAATGTTAATTTACTATTGACTATTGTGCTATATTTAGGTATTATATTAATTGTCGTTTGATACGATACTTCTACATTTCGGAGGGGTAGCGAAGTCTGGCTAAACGCGGCGGACTGTAAATCCGCTCCTTCGGGTTCGGTGGTTCGAATCCACTCCCCTCCATAATATTGGGCTATAGCCAAGTGGTAAGGCAACGGGTTTTGATCCCGTGATGCGCTGGTTCGAACCCAGCTAGCCCAATCTTAATAAACAATCGTTATTATTAATGTTTAAATACGTTGATATAACGGTTTTTTTGTTTATTGTGTAAATGTTTTTAGTTTAAAAGAATTAAATTTGATCAAAGATGCTATATAATGAAACTATCAGAATCAAATGGAGGGATTTTTAATTTGAGTTCACCTATTTATATTCAAATCCATAATGTAATCAAGCGTAAAATTGAAGATAAAGAATGGCTAATTGGTGATCGAATTCCTTCAGAAAGGGAACTAGCTAATCATTTTCAAGTTAGCAGAATGACCTTAAGACAAGCAATTCAAACTTTAGTAGATGAGGGTATTTTAGAGCAACATGTGGGATCAGGAACTTTTGTTGCTAATTCTAAGGTGCAAGAGAAGATGTCTGGGGTAACCAGTTTTACAGATATCATGGTTTCACAGGGTAAAAAACCTGATAGCAAGACCATTTCTTATCATGTGATGGCACCATCATTAAGTGAAATGGAAAAATTAAAAATTGGTCAAAACGATAAAGTTCTTAGAATGGAACGGATTCGTTATGGTGATGGAATTCCAATTTGTTTTGAGGTTGCAACGGTTCCTGAAAACATTGTTGATGGACTTAGTAAATCAGATGTTACTAGTTCACTTTATCGAGCGTTGGAAGAGAAAAAGGATTTAATTCCTAGAAAGGCGCACCAAACGGTTTCCGCAATGTTAGCTTCAGAAAAAATTGCTACCTATCTAGATATTAAAAAAGGGGATTCAATTTTAAGACTTAGACAAATCACATATTTACAAAATGGGACTCCATTTGAATATGTTCGTACTCAATACGTTGGAAAGCGGTTTGAATTTTATCTCGAAAAATAAAGTCGTAGCTGGATTATATCCAACTACGACTTTATTTTGATTTTCGAACTAACTTGAGGTATTTCGGAATGACCATAACTCGGGGAAGCCTTTTTGGTTCTTTAAGTAAACGATATAGCCACTCTAAGTGGTGGTTAATCCAAAACTTTGGGGCTCTTTTATTATTACCAGATAAAACATCAAAACTGCCGCCTAAGCCAATCCAAAGCCCGTTATTTAAATGACGATACTGATTAATGAACTTCTCTTGTTTCGGTGATCCAAGGGCTAAAAAGACCATGTCAGGTTGTTGTCGTTTTATTTCCTTTGCTACAGATTCGTTCTCCTTGAAATAACCATCACGAATCCCACTGACTATTAAATTGGGATACTTTTTATGCAAAACACTTTTTAAATCTTCAATAACCTTAGGTTTTGCCCCCACGAAATAAGCTGATTTATGATTTTGATTTCCCCATTCTAGCATTGCTTTAAATATATCAAACCCAGTAATTCTTTCTTGAATGGGTTGATTAATAATTTCAGATGCTTTAATAATTCCAATACCATCTGGAGTAATAAAATCAGCATGTTTTAAAAGGTTTTGGTAATCATGATTTTGATATGCATAGTAAGCAATTTCTGGATTGACGGTTGCAATGAATGTATTTTCACGTTGCTGAACTCTTGCTTGAATAATTTGTAAAAAATGGGTAAAGTTAGTATTAATATATGAAATATTTAAAATTGTGGTTTTTTTTAACTTGTCGTTCAATAAAAACATCCTTTCAATGTATAATATTAATTATAATTGAACTATCAAGTTTATCAAAGATTATTTTGAGGTGTAAATAGGAAATGTCACTTAGAGACTATACGAATTTAACGCTCCATACTGATGATTACGAAATCAATATGATGCAAACTTATTTTTCAAAGAAAATGGAAAGTCGCCACGCGGTGTTCGAAGTATTCTTCAGAAAGATGCCATTTGAAAATGGATACGCCGTATTTGCTGGATTAGAGCATGTAATTAATTATGTTAATAATCTTCACTTTACCGATGATGACATTCAATACTTAAAGGAAAATGGGGAATATACCCCCGCATTTTTAGAATTTCTACGTAACTTTAAGTTTACGGGGACGATTCGTTCTGCTCAAGAGGGAGATTTAGTATTTAATAATGAACCTATCATGCAGGTAGAGGGAACTTTAGCAGAGTGTCAATTAGTTGAAACTGCAATTTTAAACATTGTAAACTATCAAACGTTGATCGCTACAAAAGCCTCTCGGATTCGCCAAGCGGTCGGATCCGATCCATTAATGGAATTTGGTTCTAGAAGAGCACAAGAAACTGCTGCCGCCCTCTGGGGGACTAGAGCTGCGTTCATTGGTGGCTTTAATTCTACTTCTAATGTTTTAGCTGGAAAGTCATTTGGAATCCCAATTAGTGGTACCCATGCTCATTCATTGGTAGAAACATTTGGTCATGATTACGATGCTTTCAAAGCCTATGCTGAAACCCATAAGAACTGTGTCTTTTTAGTTGATACTTATGATACTTTGAAAAGTGGTGTTCCTAATGCGATTAAGGTTGCTAAGGAAATGGGTGACCGCATCAACTTCGCAGGGGTGCGGATTGATTCTGGAGATATGGCATACCTTTCCAAACGGATTCGGGAGATGTTAGATGCAGCTGGTTTTAAGGACACTAAGATCATTGCTTCAAATGATTTAGATGAAAACACCATCACTAGTTTAAAAATGCAAGATGCTAAGATCGACATCTGGGGTGTTGGAACCAAGCTAATTACCGCATATGATCAACCAGCCTTGGGAGCTGTCTATAAGATGGTTTCAGTGGAGAATGACGATGGGACAATGCGTGATACCATTAAAATATCTAATAACGCTGCTAAGGTCTCTACTCCTGGGAAGAAACAAGTTTGGCGGATCAATAAGAAGTCAGATGGAAAATCAGAAGGCGATTACGTTGCGTTGAGTGATGAAGATCCTAACAGTCAAGATAGTCTGTACATGTTCCATCCGCAGTTTACTTACATTAGTAAGACGTTGACTGACTTTGAAGCTACTCCACTCTTAAAGACAATAATTGATAAGGGTGAACAGGTTTATGAGGTTCCAGAATTAGTCGATATTCAAGCCCATGCGAATGAATCGCTTGCTTCGCTGTGGCCAGAATACAAACGGCAGTTAAACCCACAGGATTATCCGGTGGATCTATCTAAGAATTGTTGGGATAATAAGATGAAGTTGATCGAACAGGTTCATGGATACGTTCAAAAGTTAAATTATTAAGATTAGGGGGAGCTTTATGAGACCTTTACAAAAGAAAATCATTGCTGCTTTGAAGGTGAAGCCTGAGATTGATCCACATCAAGAAATCAGAAATAGTGTCGAATTCTTGAAAGATTATTTGAAAAAGAATTCTTTTTTGAAAACATTGGTTCTCGGTATTTCTGGAGGACAAGATTCAACACTAGCTGGTAAGTTATCTCAAATGGCAATCAGTGAATTACGTGAAGAAACTGGTAATAATGACTACCAGTTTATCGCGGTGCGGTTGCCGTATGGTGAACAAGCAGATGAAGCTGATGCTATGGAAGCAATTAAGTATATGGATGCTGATAAGACAATTCGAGTTAATATTAAGCCAATGGTGGATGCTGCAGTTAATGCGGTTGAAGAAGATGGCCCTACTATTAATGATTTTAATAAGGGGAACATCAAGGCACGTGAACGGATGATTGCTCAGTATGCAATTGCAGGTGAATGTTCTGGAGCCGTAGTTGGAACGGATCATGCTGCAGAAGCAGTTACTGGTTTTTATACTAAATTTGGTGATGGAGCAGCCGATATAACTCCATTGTGGCGTTTAGATAAGCGGCAGGGGAAAATGCTACTAGCCGTTTTAAATGCGCCTAAACACCTCTATGATAAAGTCCCAACTGCTGATTTAGAGGATAATCGTCCTGCATTACCTGATGAAGCAGCTTTAGGGGTTCGTTATTCTGACATCGATGCTTATTTAGAGGGTAAGGATGTTGATGAAAAAGCTGCGCAAACCATTGAAAACTGGTATATTAAGACTGAACATAAACGGGAATTACCTGTAAATATCTATTCCACATTCTGGAAATAAAAAGGAGTTAACAAATATGAAGGGCGCAAAAATGAGTAACTATGCACCAACTGTTTCACAATTAATTACTGAAACGGATAAAACTGGTGAAAAGCTGGCTAAGTTTTATGAACCATTAAAAAAGGCATTGGATAAGGATGATTTATCTGATATTAACTTGGCAGAGACGAAAGAAAAATTTCAAAATGGGACTACTTTTTATAAGGAAACCCTTCGCAAGTTAAAAGTGCTAGGCGTTCCAGCAAGGGTTCTTGGTAAGCATAAGTTGTTAGTGGGTGCTTATTCAGATTATGCTGATGCATGCCAAGAGATGGTTGATAGTATTAATGTTGATGAAAATACTATTGATAAAGGGGCCTTTAAAGATTCAGAAGATGCCCAAAGCGATAGTGTTGCACGCGTAATTAAATATACTCAAAAAATTTTAGTAGGTTAATGATTAAAAACGGGGCAACCCGTTTTTTTTTATTAATCGGATAATAATATAATCACGTATTTTAAAGTATTAAGGGGTAGAGGAGATTTTATTATTGTCCAATCAGGAATTACAAGCGCTATGTGAAAAAATTTCACAACGGTATTTTGCCCGACCGTTTAACCATCGGATTTATTTTAACCATCGTTTAAAAACCACGGGCGGACGTTATTATTTAAAAAGTCACAATATTGATATTAATCCGAAGATGTTAACGGCTTTTTCTAAAGAAACGCTAATTGGGGTTATTAAGCATGAATTATGCCACTACCATCTCCATTTAGCAGGTTATAGTGGTCAACATCGTACAAAAGAATTTCAACAGCTTTTAGCTGCGGTGGGTGGGCTACGGTTTGCTCCACGCATTGATCAACCCAGATATACATTTGAGTGTGAAAAATGTCATCGAAAATATAATCGCGAACGGTTAATTAACACGAGCAAGTTTGTTTGCGGGAAATGTCGTGGTAGGTTAAAATTAATTTCACAAAGAAGATAAAGGAGCGATATTCATTGGGAAAGATCATTATTCGAGTTCCAGCGACTGTTTCTAATTTAGGTCCTGGTATCGATTCATTAGGGTTAGCATTACACCTTTACTATACAGTAATCGTAGAAGAAGAAACTGACCATTGGCGTGTTAACCATGCGCTCGGTGAAAACATTCCGCATGATGAAAATAATTTAATCGTTCAAACAATTTTACGGTTAGATCCTAAAATTCATCCCCATCAATTAACGGTAATGTCTGATATCCCAGTTGAACATGGTTTGGGATCTAGTACTACTGCAGTAATCGTAGGGATAAAAATTGCCAATGCTTTGGGAAATTTAAATCTTTCAATCGACGAACAGATGCAAATTGGAAGTGAAATTGAAGAGCATTCTGAAAATGTTGCTGCCGGTTTTTTAGGTGATTTAACAATTTCAAATGAAAAAGATGGTCAATTAACTGCAATTAAAGCTAAAATGCCCGCCGTTTCAGCGTTGATGTTTGTTATGCCACGTGGTAAAGTAGGCAAAATCGAGCTACCTAAGCAAATTAATGCTCAGTCTGCATTAACAGCCAGTAACGATGCTAACTTATTAGTAGCAGCTTTAATTACTGATAATTGGGCCGTTGCATCTTCTTTGATTGAGGGAGAATATTTTGGAGAAGAAAATTTGAAACGCGATCAAGACAATTTAGATCTAATTCGTACGGCCGCTCATAATTTAGGGATTTATGGAACCTTTATTAGCGGTACGGGTCCAGTGATCGTATCGCTGGGGCAAAGAGACTTATTGATCAAGTTGCGTGATCAACTCCGTGCAGATGACCGATTAGCAGGAAAAGTGCGGGTAATGGATCTCGACCGTGATGGCGCTACTGTTCGTGGTGAATAATAAAAAAAGAGTTGCTTATTTTGTGAATATTTGATATATTTATATATGTTGATTTTCACATGCGGCCATGGCGGAATTGGCAGACGCGCAAGATTAAGGATCTTGTCGGGAATTTTCTCGGTGGAGGTTCGAGTCCTCTTGGCCGCATAAATAAGAAGCTGAAATGCAGAAATGCGTTTCAGCTTTTTTTGTGCGCCGTTTTGTTTGTCAATAAAGTGACACCATGTTACCATTATTCTGTAAAAATATTGTATTTATTAAAAGGAGTGGTTCACATGACAGATAAGATCAAAACAGCTGAAGGTCAACCATGGGCTGACAATAATCATTCACAAACAGCTGGAAATCGTGGCCCTGTTTTAATGCAAGACTACCAATTACTAGAAAAACTAGCACACTTTAATCGTGAAAGAATTCCAGAACGAGTCGTTCATGCTAAGGGAGCTGGTGCAAAGGGGTTCTTTAAGCTAACTCATGATATGAGTAAATATACTAAGGCTGATATTTTTAATGGCGAACCTGGTAAAAAGACACCAATGATCATCAGATTTTCCCAAGTTGCTGGTGAATCAGGATATCCAGATACAGAACGCGATGTTCGTGGATTCGCATTGAAGTTCTACACTAATGACGGTAATTACGATATCGTTGGTAATAATACCCCTGTCTTTTTCGTTAATGATCCACTTAAGTTCCCAGATTTTATTCATTCGCAAAAGCGTGAACCAGATACTCACTTAAGAAGTCAAGATATGCAATGGGATTTTTGGTCCCATTCTCCAGAATCAGTTCATCAAGTGACCTATTTAATGGGTGACCGTGGTAATCCTGCTAGTTATCGTGAAATGAATGGGTATGGAAGTCACACTTATAAATGGGTCAACGCCAAGGGTGAGGTGTTCTGGGTTAAATATCACTTTATGAGTGAACAAGGCGTAAAGAACATGTCGAACGAAACGGCTGCTAAGACCGCTTCAAAGGACACTGATTTCTTGCTTCATGATCTATATGATGCAATTGCAGATAAAAACTTCCCAAAGTGGAAAGTGATGGTGCAAATTATTCCTTATGAAGATGGTTTGAATTATAAGAAGGACATTTTTGATGTGACCAAGGTCGTTAGTCATGCAGACTATCCACTCCAAGAAGTCGGTGAATTTACATTGGATGAAAATCCAACTAATTATTTTGATGACGTCGAAGAAGCCGCTTTTTCACCAGCTAATCTAGTTCCAGGAATTGAAGCATCCCCAGACAAGTTACTTCAAGGACGCTTGTTTGCATATAAAGATGCTGAAAGATATCGATTAGGTGCTAACTATGAACAGCTACCAATTAATCGTCCGAAGAACGGTACCCCTAAGAACTATGAACGGGATGGTTTTATGGCTCATGATCAGGGGAATGCCGTTAACTACGAACCAAATGGTGAAGGTGGCCCTGTTGAAGATCCTCACGCTAATATTAAGCCATTTAGCGTTGAGGGGGATGCAGGTAGTTATAAGACCTACGATGTCGACTATTATTCTGACGCTGGTGCCTTATACCGTGTTATGAGCCCAGAGGAACGAGACCGCTTAATTGAGACGATTAAGGGAACTCTCGGGACTGTGAAGAGCCATGAAAATAAGGTTTTGGAAACGCGTCAATTTTACAATGCAGATCATGAATATGGAAAACGTGTCGCTGATGCATTGGGCTTAAACATGGATGAAATTACCAAATAATAATTGAAACTAAAAATACCAATCTGGGCATTACCCAGATTGGTATTTTTTTGTTTAATATCCAGTTGATGAACTGGTAGTAGCGCCAGTACCAGTTCCGTCAGTACTAGTTCCGTCAGTGGTGCTATCAATTCCGCTCCCGTTATCATCAGTAGCACTTTGTGTTGCTGAGATACTTGATAGTGAACTGAGGTTTAGATTCTTGCGAATGTAGTTAGAAACCCTTAGTAATTCTGATTCTGGTGCGACTTGATAGTCAATCCCATCGATAGTGGCGTCTTCACCTTGCAGGGTATCTGACTTAATATGGTGCGTTGCATCACCATAACGAGCCCGCATCGAAACCATGTCATTAAAAGTAATATCAGTCTTTAAATTACCATTTAGTGATTCGAGGATTTCTTTGTAACGTGGTAGTGAAGAAATCTTCATTGCCTTAAGGACTAGTTTTTGAAGTACTTCTCTTTGGCGTGCTTGTCGACCGTAATCACCGGTTGGATCTTCATGGCGCATTCTTGAGTAATCAAGTGCTTGTTTACCGTTTAAAGTTACCTTTTGCCCCTTGACCACGTTTGCATTACCGTACTTAAAAGTAAGTGGCGGATCGACTTCCACGCCACCGACGGCATCAACCATTTTTTCGAGTCCACCCATGTTAATGATTGCGTAAAAATCAATTGGGATGTTCAACAAGTTTTGAACCGTTTGAACGGCAGTCGATGGCCCACCAATCGTATACGCAGCATTAATTTTTTCATATGGTTGCGAATCACCAGGTACAGTTACCTTAGTATCCCGTGGAATACTAGTGATTGAAATATTCTCTTTTTTGGGATTAATCGTGACTACCATCATGGTATCAGTTCTTCCCATGTCATCACGACCCAATGCCCCTGTATCAGTTCCTAATAGTAAGATTGAAAATGGCTTATCCTTACTGATCACTGATGATACATCCCTTAATTTATGAGTATCACCAGCTTCAAATGTTTTATTGAAGGTTTTTTGTGCACTATTATAAGCCATATATAAGTAAATCAATCCAGCCGTTACGATGATTAGTAAGATAATCAGGAACTTCCATAGCTTTTTATGACTACGTTTTTTAAAATGGGTTCGATTTTCGCGTCGTTGATAACCATTATTTTCGTTTGAATTATTCATATTTTAATTACCCCATCATTTATAGTCTTGAATTCGATTTTTAAACAATATGTTTGCATTATAAAAAAAATTGAATCAAATCACAACTTTACTTAGTGATATTTAACACCAATTTAATATTTAATATTTGAAAAAATTGAAGCGTTAAAGCAGACTTATTTTTATGCTATAATGCAAACTGTTACAATAATTTTTGAGTTAGGATGTGATGCTATTTGATAGTTTTTGAGAAGAGTATTTCTGGAATTGTAGTGATTTTATTAATGATCCTATTAGGCTTCTTCTTGGCTAAACGACAGTGGTTCGATGAGAAATCTTCGAAACTGATCGCAAAAATCGTTACCCAAGTTGCTTTACCTGCCTATATGATTAGCACGATCACTAGTAAATTTACCGCACAGACGCTTTTACATACATTGCCTGACCTTCGCTTCCCCGTTATTTCCATGTTGATTTTATTCGGGATCTCAGTGGCGGTTGCCAGGGCGCTTAGGATCGCTAAGTACCATCGTGGATTGTTCGAATCCATGTTTTTTAATTCTAATACTGTTTTTGTGGGCTTGCCAGTCAACATAGCATTATTTGGGAATCGCAGTTTACCATATGTGTTGGTTTATTATATGGCAAATACCACGTTCTTTTGGACGCTGGGCGTTTATTTGATCCAACGGGATGGTGATGCCGATAGCAAGTTTAATTTAAAACAAACCCTACAAAAAGTTTTTTCACCACCACTGTTAGGGTTTATCGTTGCCGTTATCATGGTCCTCTTGGACATTCCCAAAATGGAGTTATTACACCCAATTTTAGAACCAGTCCTCCAAAGCTGTGACTATATTGGTGGGTTAACAACCCCGCTTTCGATGTTATTTATAGGGATTGCTGTTTCTAAGGTGAGCTTAAAGTCTGTGAAGTTCGATCGTCTTAACTGGGGCATTCTATTGGGACGGTTCATGATGGCACCGCTTTTGATGACATTATTGGTAACGTTTACGAACATGCCAGTATTAATGAAACAAGTTTTTATTTTGCAATCTGCAATGCCCGTGATGACGAATGCACCAGTTGTATCCAAACTATATAATGCGGATGATGAATACGCATCGTTAATGGTAACTGAAACTACGTTACTTAGTTTAATCGTAATTCCAATCTTAATGACGTTGGTTCAAAAATTTTAATCAGATAAGGAAGCGAAATTGTTTTGCGAAAAACGCTTTTATATGTTTTAATTTCAACCTTTATGTTCAGTTCGATGGAAATTGCTTTAAAGAGTGTCCAAGGTGCTTTTTCACCGATTCAACTTAATTTAATTCGATTCTTCGTGGGTGGCTTGGTCCTATTACCAATTGCTTTGCGGCACAGTAAAAAAGCGAACCAGCAATTTACCAAAAAAGACCTGCTAGTGTTTGCATTGAGTGGCTTTTTATGTGTGATTGTTAGTATGACGCTATATCAAATGGCGATTGAATATGATGAAGCCGCAACGGTTGCGGTATTGTTTAGCGTTAATCCCGTTTTTTCATTGCTATTTGCGTTTATTATTTTAAAAGAGCGAATTGGTCGCTTGAATTTAATTTCAATGCTATTATCAATAGCAGGGTTATTAATAATCGTTAATCCAACTAAGTTAACTAATCCGCTGGGGATTTCACTAGCGATTGGTTCTGCAGTTACGTTTGGCCTTTATAGCATCGTATCACGGTGGTCATCCGTAGTTAGTGGCTTTGATGGAATAACGATGACCTGTTATACATTTATTGCTGGTTCGATCGAGTTGTTTGGATTAGTATTGATTTCTAAAATTCCAGCAGTTGCTAATTCAATGAGAACGGTTAATTGGATGAAATCCTTTGCTGATACACCGATTTTACAAAACGTTAGTGTCCATTATTTTTGGATTTTATTCTTTATTTGTGTCTGCGTGACAGGTGGGGGCTTTGCATTTTACTTCTTGGCCATGGATCGCGGCGGGGTCTCAATGGCATCACTCGTGTTCTTTATAAAGCCAGGGTTAGCCCCTATTTTGGCACTATTGATTTTACATGAAACCCTCTCGATTAATACAATTATTGGAATTATTGTAATTTTAATTAGTTCAGTCATTACCTTCATTGGTAATCGCACTAAGACCGATAGCTCCGAAATGAAGGATGCTATTGAGTGATCAAATTAGAAAGTGTGGGATAACGATTGTTTTTAACGTTAATGCGGCATGGAGAAAGTTTAGCAAATGCTAATAATATCTTTACTGGTTGGAATGATGTTTCATTGACTGATGTCGGAATTGCACAGGCTCATTTAGCAGGGCAGAAAATTAAGGCAACTGGAATTCAATTTGATGATGTTCACACTTCCTTTTTAATTCGAGCAATCGATACCACTAACATCGTTTTAGATGAAATTGAGCAGGCCTTTATTGATGAGCATAAATCATGGCGCTTGAACGAACGCCATTATGGAGCGCTACGGGGTCAAAATAAACAAGTTGTTAAGCAACGAGTGGGGGAGCAACAGTTTAATCAATGGCGGCGTAGTTTCGATTCGGTGCCGCCGTTGTTGAAAGAACGTGACCATGACTACCGCTATGAACGAATTGGGGTATTGGAACCCCTAGGGGAAAGTTTAAAAATGGCTTACGAACGGATTATGCCATACTGGGAGGATGCCATTGCTCCACGCCTGTTAGATGGTCATAATCAATTGGTTATTGCTCACGGTAGTACTTTACGCGCCATGATTAAGTATCTAGAACGCATTAGTGATGGACAAATCGATAGAGTCGAGGTACCGAACGGGAAACCAATTCAATATGAATTAGACCGTCAATTAAAAATTGTTGATAAAAAAACATTGTAAATAAAAAGCTGATCCCTAAGGATCAGCTTTTTATTTTGAAATTAGAATTTAGCTAAGGTACCCATTGGATCCCATGGATCTAAGACGATTGGGTCTTGTGCTTGGGCTTTCTTTAATTCATCTGAGAAGTATTTTTTGTTGATAACAACTTGGTAAACGTACTTTCTGAACCATGATTCACTCATTACGAAGTAACCATCAGTTCCAACTTTTTTACCCCAACTATTTTCAACTTTCCACTTAGTTGGTTTACCATCAACGATGTCTACTCCAGTGATAACCATGGCATGATCCATTACACTTTCACCGTAGTCTAATTGTTCTGCCTTGGTTAAATCAAGGTTAATGTCAAATAGTTCATTTCTGGAGTAAAGTTTGTCGTCCATGATTCCCTTTTGCCGATCAGAATCTTGACCAACATCACTACCGAACCAAACTGTTTCGCCATTTTTTAGCTGCTTGATTGCTAATTTTTCAAAGTCATCGATTGAAAGGTTTAAATGCTTAACTTGACGACCACCAACAACGTTTCCTAGTAATTCAATTGTGTAAGTCTTCTTGTAAGGCTTATCGTCAGTAGGCGAATTAATGATTGAAACGTAATCTTCCAAATCTAATTGGATGTATTTCTTGTAGAACGTCTTAGGAGTAAGGCCCTTTTCAATGTGATAGTTATTATTTTTATCACGGTATTCAAAGTCAAACTTTTTAGCTGGTTCACCCAACGCATAAACAAGTACTCGATAGATTTCATTGAGCATCTTGTCTTTTTTAGCAGCGATTTTTTCTTTTGATTCACCATCATTAACTAGGTTTCTCAAGATCATTGCATCGCGTCTAAGCTTCAAGTTTAAAACGCTGTTTAAATCAGCAGAGTTATTACTATTGAAAGTTTCTGACATTGCTGATTGAGGAACGACACCGTACTTTTCAACTAATGCACAGAGCATATCCCATTGTCCACCGTCTTGTTGGGGGGTAGCAAGGAGAAATGAAACTTTTCTAGATGTCCGCTTTTTATCGGCAGTGTTAATGATATTTTCCAAGAAGAAGTTTGACTTTTCAAACTTATCCCAGAAGTTAATGTAGTTTTGTGATAATTCAAAGTTACCCTTGAGGTTAAATTCATTTGCAACTTTGTGGCGTAAAGTGTTCAAGGCTGCAAATGTCCAACAACGACCACTGCGTTGTTGGTTCGCAACGTCACCAGTTTCTAATTCAATGGAAAACACAGGTTTGTTAGCGATTTCTGAACTGTAGTTAGCACTAACTTTAGCGACTCCTTGGTGAGAAACGGCGCGCTCTAAAATCTTAGCGTCTTTGCGCTTATCTACGTCAGACTGATAATTCTTGATATCATCAAAATTGATACTCTTACTCATTGAATTCACTCCTTAATTAATAGAACAATAACCATATTGTAAACAAAAAAAGCCTAAATAAAAAGCAAAACCCACTGAGTTTTGCTAATTTTTACAGATTATCTAGCTTGAATTGTTTCTGGACCATCTGGATGGCCAACGATAATTGTATTAACTATGTCTAAAAATAGTCCATGTTCAACGACGCCAGTCATATCCTTTAGATTTTTGGCGAGTTTATGGGGATCACCAATTTTACCTAATCCAAGGTCAATGATGTAGTTTTTGGAATGGGTCAGAATGAATCTTTCACCATCCATTCTAAATTTTGGATTGTAGCCGCGCTTTTTAAACTTTTTAAATAGTTGTTGACTACCATATGGGATAACTTCGACTGGTAGGGGAAATGAACCTAATTGTTTAGTTAACTTCGATTCATCAACGATCCAAATGTTCTTCTTGGAATTAATTGCAACGATTTTTTCTCTTAGGTGGGCAATGCCGCCCCCCTTGATTCCCTGGTAGTTTGCATCAATTTGATCTGCTCCATCAATTGTTAAATCAATATGGTCAACTTGGTCAATATCCTTAACCGTGATTCCCAATTGGGTTGCACGCTTGGCAGTTCGGTTCGAAGTTGGGACTCCAATGATATTTAAGTGTTCATTTTTGACCCGTTCCCCTAATGCTTCAACTAGGTATTTAACCGTTGAACCAGTACCTAATCCAACGGTCATCCCATCTTCAATGTACTTTACGGATTCAATCCCAACTATTTTTTTTAAATCGTCTTGGCTCATCTTGTATGCCCCTCTAGAAATTAATAAGTGTACTGCGGAATGAGAACTTAGTAACTATTTAATCATCCGATTAAAATCCAACATATTTATTCGCTAATGGTAATTGTCTCAAAATTTGTTGCAATAAGCAATTCAAGATTTAATATTTATCGTTATTAATAAAAAAATTTTAGCAAAATCTAATTAATTTATCTACTTTTTTCGTAAATCATCTTTTGAATACTGATTTAAAGAATGGATAATAGTATAATTTGACTATTAATTAAATTAAGGACGTGAAAAAATGAATCGTGGATTTGAGATCGTTTCAAAATATAAGGATAGTGGATTAACCCTTCCATTTCGAGCTACTCAGCAGGCAGCTGGGTATGATTTTGCTAGTGCGGAGGATTTTGTTCTACCATCGATTTGGAAACTGAACTTTTTACGGATTTTGTGGGCCATCAAGCATCGTAAAAAGGTGGCTACTGATGATTTAAAGGATGCTCAACAAATTTTAAAACCCCTGTTAGTACCTACTGGTATTAAGGCTTATATGCAAAATGATGAGGTCCTAATTATTGCGAACCGTTCTAGTAATCCGCTTAAGCGGGGAATGTATTTGCCGAACGGAATTGGTGTAATTGACGCTGATTATTATGACAATCCCAATAATGAAGGCGAAATTTTCGTTCAAATGATTAACTTTGGGCTTACTGATCGCAAAATTAAAAAGGGTGAAAGAATTGCTCAAGGCATTTTTATGCCTTACTTGGTGGCGGACAATGATGATGCTAGTCAAGCCCAGCAAAGAACTGGTGGTTTTGGTTCTTCTGGTAAGTAGGAAGGGGTGGTCACTTGGCAAAGGTAAAAACCCAGTATGTTTGTGATAATTGTGGATATATTTCACCACGTTTCTTAGGCCGATGCCCCAATTGCGGCAAATGGAATACACTGGTTGAAGAAATCGTTAAACCGCAAAACGCAAGCACCGGGAGTGCCAAAAAAATTTCGCCTAGTCGAACTGACTTTGATGGAAGCTCAACTAGGCCTGAATTAGTCGGTGAAATTAAATCTCGTACTGAGATGCGAGTAAAGACGGATTCAGAGGAATTTAATCGCGTCTTAGGAGGAGGTGTGGTGCCTGGCTCATTAATATTAATTGGTGGCGATCCAGGAATTGGTAAATCAACACTCTTGTTGCAAATATCAGGGGAGTTAAGCAATTCTGGACACAAGATGCTTTATGTTTCAGGTGAAGAAAGTGCTAATCAAATTAAGTTGCGCGCTGATCGCTTAGCGGTTGCTAGTGATCAGTTATATATTTACCCAGAGACTGACATGGATTCAATTAGACATGCCATTGAGGAGTTACAACCAGATGCAGTCGTAATTGATTCAGTTCAGACTGTCGAAGAGCCTGCAATCCAGTCTGCGATTGGCTCCGTTGCGCAGGTTAGAGGGATTACCTCTGATTTAATGAACATTGCTAAGTCAAAGGGGATTACCATCTTCGTAGTTGGTCATGTTACTAAGGGTGGCGCATTAGCAGGTCCTAAGACTTTGGAACACATGGTTGATACGGTCCTTTACTTTGAAGGCGATATGCACCATTCTTATCGACTACTAAGGGCCGTTAAAAATCGGTTTGGTTCAACGAACGAGCTAGGTGTTTTTGAAATGCGTGAGGGGGGCTTAAAAGAAGTTCGGAACCCTTCAGAAATTTTCCTAGAAGAACGACTTAAGGATGCAACGGGATCGGCAATCGTTGTCTCAATGGAGGGAACACGGCCGATCCTAGTTGAAATTCAGGCTTTGATCACACCATCGATTTTTGGAAACGCTCAGCGGACGGCATCTGGGCTGGATCGCAACCGCGTTTCCTTGATCATGGCAGTTTTAGAAAAACGTGCGGGCCTAATGTTACAGAACCAAGATGCTTATTTGAAAGCTGCTGGTGGGGTGAAGTTGAACGAGCCGGCAATTGATTTAGCAATGGCAGTCAGCATTGCTTCTAGCTATAAGGATCAAGGAACGCTTCCGTCAGAATGTTATATCGGAGAAATTGGATTGACCGGAGAAATTCGTCGGGTCACAAGAATTGAACAACGGGTTGCAGAAGCTAAAAAGCTGGGCTTTGAACGGGTATTAGTTCCTAAAAATAATTTGAATGGTTGGACACCACCGACTGGAATTAAAGTCATTGGTGTTTCAACCCTTAGAGAGGCCCTTTCAATTGCGCTTAGAAAATAAGTTAATCCTAGGGCAAAAAAATATGAGTATGTTATAATTAATAACGATTTTAGTAAAAGAGGGGAATAGAATTGGCTAAGAATTCGATTCGAGTTAGATACGCACCAAGTCCTACTGGACATTTACACATTGGAAACGCAAGAACTGCAATTTTCAATTATCTTTTTGCCCGTCATAATAAGGGTAAATTTATTATCAGAATTGAAGATACTGATACGAAAAGAAACGTGGCTGATGGTGAAATCAGCCAATTAGATAACTTAAAGTGGTTAGGTTTGGATTGGGATGAAGGTCCAGATAAACCAGGTGATTTTGGACCATACCGTCAATCAGAACGCCGTGATATTTATGAACCACTCATTCAAAAATTATTGGATGAAGGGAAGGCTTATGAATCATATCGGACTGAAGAAGAGCTTACCGCTGACCGAGAAGAACAAAAGGCCCGTGGTGTAATGCCCCATTATGAATATGAATTTGAAGGCATGACCGAAGAAGAAAAGAACCAAGCAATTGCTGATGCAAAAGCCAAGGGGTTAAAGCCAGTGATTCGGTTCCGAGTTCCAAAGAACCATGACTATGAATGGGATGATATGGTAAAGGGTCATTTATCATTTAATTCCGATAGTGTTGGTGGGGACTTCGTTATTGCCAAGCGTGACGGGATGCCTACTTATAACTTCGCCGTAGTTGTTGATGATCATTTAATGGAAATCAGCCACGTCTTTAGAGGTGATGACCACGTATCCAATACACCAAAGCAATTGATGATCTACGATGCATTTGGTTGGGATGCTCCTAAGTTTGGGCACATGAGTTTGATCACCAGCGCTGATTCAGGGAAGAAGTTAAGTAAACGTGATGAATCGATTATTCAATTCATTGAACAATATCGCGACTTAGGATACCTCCCAGAAGCAATGTTCAATTTCATTACCTTACTTGGTTGGTCACCAGTTGGTGAAGATGAAATCTTCTCAGAACGTGAATTCATTAAGATGTATGATTATAAGCGATTGAGTAAGTCACCCGCTAAGTTCGACAACAAAAAGTTGGAATGGATCAATAATCAATACGTTAAATCTAGTGATGAAGACGTTGTGATGGATCTTGCGCTTCGTCAATTGATCGATAAGGGTAATATTCCAGCTAATCCAGATGCCAAGACAGTTGAATGGGCACGGAAGCTGATCAACGTTTACAAACAACAAATGAGTTACATGGCGCAAATTAATGAAATGGCTGATGTTTTCTTCCATGAACCAGATCAAGTAACTGGCGATGCACTTGAAGAAATCAGTAACGATACTGCACCTGTAGTTCTAAAGGAATTTGCTAAGCGGGCAAAGGAATTACAAATCTTTGATAAGATTGAAATTCTAAGAACGATTAAGGCGGTTCAAAAAGATACCAAGATTAAGGGGCGTAAACTTTGGATGCCAATTAGAATCGCGGTAACCCATGAAATGACTGGTCCTGAATTGCCAGAATCAATTGAATTAATTGGTCGCGATAAGGCCCTTGAACACATTGAACAAACATTAAAGCAAATTGATTAATTTAAAAAGGATTCCCGTACGATAATTTATCGTAAAGGAACCCTTTTTTATTTTAAATTGATGATTAGTTTATGCTAAAATGAAAACACTTATTAATAATTTTGAGATTGGGGTGTAGGATGTGCTAAAAATTTACAATACGTTAACTCAAGAAAAAGAAAACTTTGAACCAATTCATCCAGGAGTAGTGAATATGTACGTCTGTGGACCTACCGTCTACAATTACATCCACATTGGCAATGCGAGAAGTGTCGTTGCTTTTGATACCATTCGCCGTTACTTAGAATACTGCGGATATCAAGTTAATTATGTTTCTAATTTTACTGACGTTGACGATAAGATGATTAATGCGGCTAAGCAAGAGGGGATTACAGTTCCCGAGCTGGCAGATAGATATATTGCTGCATTTATGGAAGATACGCGGGCTTTAAATGTCCAAAAGGCCACCAAGCATCCGCGTGCTACTGAAAATATTCCAGAAATTATTCAATTCGTGAGTGATTTAGTTGATAAGGGATATGCTTACGTCGTTGATGGAAATGTTTATTATCGGGCCCGTAAGTTTGCGACCTATGGTCAATTAGCGCATGAAAGTATCGATGACTTAGAGGCTGGTGCTAGTAAACACGTTAGTGATGAGGAAACAGCCCAAAAAGAAGATCCAATTGATTTTGCACTTTGGAAGAAGCAAAAGGGCGATGAGATTGCTTGGGATTCCCCATGGGGGAAGGGTCGTCCCGGATGGCATATTGAATGTTCAGTAATGGCTACCAAGTATCTCGGCGATACAATCGATATTCATGGTGGGGGCATCGACCTAGAATTTCCTCATCATGAAAATGAACGTGCCCAAAGCCAAGCTAGAACTGGGCAAACATTCGTTAACTACTGGATGCATAATGGATTCGTGACCGTTGGTGAAGACAATGAAAAGATGAGTAAGTCCCTAGGTAACTTTGTGACGGTCCATGACTTAATTAAAACCACTGATCCACAAGCAGTCCGTTTTTTGATGTCGACGACTCAATATCGTAGACCAATTAATTATAATCCTACTAACTTGCAAACAGCGGCTGCTAATTTAAAGAAAATCAAAACTGCTTATAGTAATTTAAGCTATCGGCTTAAGGATGCTGATGATTATAATGATCCAAAGGTCGATCAAGAAATTAGACAGATCCAAGCAGATTTTCAAGATGCCATGGATGATGACTTTAATGTGCAAAATGGAATTGATAAAGTCTATGAATTAGCTAAGTTAGGGAATGTTTATTCCGAACGCCCATTGGTGTTCAAGGATACTATCAAGTTGATCTTACAACGTTTAAAGCAACTAGCTAGTATTTTTGGGATTGAGTTTACGGTTGATCAATTAGATGATCAAAAAATTGAAGCCTTAATTCAAGAACGGAATCAAGCGCGTGATGATCGTAATTTTGAACGTAGTGATCAGATCAGAGCAGAGCTAAAGGCACAGGGAATCGTGCTTGAAGATACAGCGCAAGGAACTCGTTTCAGAAGGGAATCATAATGACAGAGAAGAATGTTGATTATCAACAGCTTAACGGGGTTGTCTTAGCTTATTTAGGTGATTCAGTTTATGAGGTATACATCCGTAAGCACCTCCTTACACTTGGAATCACGAAGCCAAATCGGTTACAAAAAGTGGCTACTAAGTACGTTTCAGCGAAAGCGCAAGCAGCTTTGATTGCTCTAATGCAAGAAGATGGGATTCTTTCTGAAGCGGAATGGGCGGTCTTTAAACGGGGAAGAAATGCAAAGAGTTATACCCATGCTAAAAACACCAGTGTTGTAACTTATCGCATTTCAACTGGATTTGAGGCGTTAATGGGCTACCTATCGTTAAGTGAAGAATTAGATCGGCTCAATTTCTTAGCTGATTGGTGTATAAAACAAGTTGATAATGGGAGAACGATTCATGAAAAGTAATGACGATTTTGTGATTGGCCGCCATCCTGCAGTTGCGGCTTTAAGAAGTAAGCAGGAAATTAATAAAGTGTTTTTGCAAGATGGAATTAAAAAAAGCGATGCAGTGGTTAGTGAAATAATTAAATTAGCAAAGGGTCGTCATTTAATTATTTCGATGGTTCCAAAAGCAAAGTTAGATTTACTTTCAGATCATCAAAATCACCAAGGTGTCATTTTGGCGATTGCATCATATAAATACGCAACGATCGATGAAATTTTTGAAAATGCTGAAAAAAAGGGGACTGCTCCATTTTTCGTAATTTTGGATAGTATTGAGGATCCACATAACTTAGGTTCCATTATGAGAACCGCTGATGCTGCTGGTGTTTCTGGAATCATTATTCCAAAGCATCGTGCAGTCGGTTTAACTTCAACTGTTGCTAAGACTTCTGCTGGCGCGATTGAACGGGTTCCAGTTGCTCGGGTTACAAATTTGGTACAAACCGTAAATGAATTAAAAGATCGTAATGTTTGGATTTTTGGAACCGATGTTAATGGAACTGATTACCGGAAATGGAATGGAAATGGTGCGGTTGCTTTGGTAATTGGAAATGAGGGCAAGGGAATTTCACCGCTTCTAAAGAAGCAAGTTGATGAAATGTTAACAATCCCAATGGTCGGAGAATTACAAAGTTTAAATGCAAGTGTGGCTGCCGGACTATTAATGTATCAATGTTTTAACTCCAGAAATCCATTATCTTAAAATAATGGAGTTGATTAATTATGAAAGAGCAGCTATTGTTGGTCGATGCTTATAATGTAATTGGTAGTTGGCCAAAGTTAAATGAACTAAAATTGGATAATCGCTTACCAGAAGCACGTGACGAATTACTACGGATTTTATCGGAATATCAAAAATACCGTAAAATTAATATGGTAATAATTTTTGATGCGATGTATGTTCCTGGGTTGGCTAAAAAAGATAAACATTATAATCTTGATATTGTTTGGACTGGTAAGGATGAAACTGCTGATAGCTACATCGAAGCGTTAGCTCGTAAGAAGCAATCTCGTTTTATCCAAGTGATAGTAGTTACCAGTGATCAAGCTGAACAATGGACTGTGTTTTCAGCTGGCGCATTGCGATTGACTTCCCGAGATTTATTGCGGGATGTTACGCGTGCTAAAAAGGAAATTACGCGCCATGTGCATAGTTATAAAAACATAGGCAGTGGACGTAATTCACCTTTTTCAGATCAACAGTTAAGTAAGTTAGCGCATTTACGAGACCGTCTTTCAGATCAATAAATTAATTTAATTTTTATTAATTAATTAATATTTAATAATTGGTACATGTTTTAAGAATAAATGTTCGCTTGTTGTTATGATACCCTTTTGCTAAATTTGTTTAAAAGGGGGTGATCCATAATGAACACGATCGAACAAAATCGAATTGCGAATACTACTACTACGCATGTTATAAAATCTAAAAAACCCATTCATAAAAACCAAATTATTAGTGAAATTGATTTAATTAAATCGATTCAAAGTGGGAACGAGCAATCAATTAGAAAGTTATTTAATAAATATAAACCAATCGTTAATAAAATGTGGCGGCAATATTTTATCAAGGGAATGGAAATTGAGGATTGGTATCAAGAATCAATGATCGTTTTAGTCCGAATCGTAGATAAATATGATTGTGAAAGAGGGATTAGCTTTGGTAGTTATTACCGCCAAGCATTAAAAAACCGCTTTTTTGATTTAATTCGGCGTAAGAATGCCCAAAAAAGATTTCCTGATAATTTAGTGAGTTCATTTGAAGCATCTGAGGGTTTTTATTCTGATACGCTTGTTGATACGAATTCATTTTGTCCTGAAAAATTAATTTTTCAAATTGAAAAGCTAAGTGCAATCTTTAGTAAGCTTTCTAAATTTGAATCTAGGGTTTTTGGTGAAATGGTAAAATCATCCTCCATAAGTAAGATTGCTAATAAGTATAATTGT
The DNA here is from genome assembly GCF_058508515.1 of Nicoliella sp. ESL1120. NCBI lineage: Bacteria > Bacillati > Bacillota > Bacilli > Lactobacillales > Lactobacillaceae > Nicoliella > Nicoliella sp. ESL1120. The sequence goes on along the minus strand of NZ_CP196383.1, from coordinate 1,535,400 downwards.
TCGGAAGAAAAAGTAATAAATGCTTTTGAACGTTGTAAGCGTAAGTTTAACCAAATGGAATGAACGTTGATTTAGTGATGTTTGACTACCAAGGTTGAACATGCTAATATTTAAATGATTACGTGGGGGTATTCCTATGTCAAAAAATAAGTTAGTACTAGCATGTTCAGTTTGTGGATCACGGAATTACATCACGGATGACAATTCAAAACGATCTGAACGCCTAGAAGTAAAAAAATTTTGTAAGCACTGTGGAAAGCATACTTTGCATCGAGAGACACGCTAGTAGGAGGGTCTTATGCGATTAATTAATTTTTTTAAGAGCGTTATTCAAGAAATGAAAATTGTTGTTTGGCCTAATGCTAAACAAACAAGGGAAGATACTTCAACTGTTTTAGGAGTTACAATTTTATTTGCAGTTTTCTTTGCAGTTGTCGACCACTTGGTTCAGCTATTATTAAAGATTTTATAAGATATATAAAAACCTACAAATGTGAGGTTTTTTTATTTTGGAAAATTTTGCATAATTAGTGGATAGTGGTTATTATGATATAATATTCTAGATGGTTGAATGATTAATAAATAAAGGAGCAATTTGAAATGGTAGAATCAGCAGAAAAACAATGGTATGTATTACATACTTACTCTGGTTATGAGAACCGTGTCAAAGCGAACATCGAGTCACGTAAGGAATCAATGGGGATGTCAAACTATATCTTTAGAGTAGTCGTTCCTGAACAAGAAGAACATGAAGTTAAGAACGGGAAAGATAAGATTAAAATGGACAAGACTTTCCCTGGATATGTATTAATTCAAATGGTTATGACCGATGAATCATGGTATATTGTTCGAAATACACCAGGAGTGACTGGTTTTATTGGTTCCCATGGACAAGGAAGTAAACCAACGCCATTGCTACCTGATGAAGTAGAATTAATCTTGAGTCGTTTGGATCAAACTCCTGAAACAAAGGAAATCGATGCCAAAGTTGGTGACACTGTTACCATTATTGATGGTGCATTTTCCGGACTATCTGGTAAGATTATTGAAATTGATAATGAAAAAGCTAAATTAAAGGTTGATATTGATATGTTCGGTCGGGAAACTAGTGCTGAATTAGATTTTAATCAAATTAAAACTGATGAATAAAACCTTGAAACACAAATAACTTTGTGTTATATTTACTTTTGTATGTTTTTTGCATATGTTTTTGAACGTGGGAGGAGAAATTTAGATCTCCATTTACCACACACGGACTTAAGGAGGTATGTCTCGTGGCTAAAAAAGTAGCTAATGTAGTTAAATTACAAATTCCTGCGGGTAAAGCAACACCCGCTCCTCCAGTTGGACCTGCTTTAGGTCAAGCTGGAATTAACATCATGGGATTCACTAAGGACTTTAATGCCCGTACCGCTGATCAAGCTGGTATGATTATCCCAGTTGTTATTACTGTTTTCGATGACCGTTCATTCGAATTTATTACTAAGACACCACCAGCTGCAGTATTATTAAAGAAAGCTGCTGGAATTCAAAAGGGTTCTGGTGAACCTAACACTAACAAGGTAGCTGAAGTTACCAAGGACCAAGTGAAGGAAATCGCCGAAACTAAGATGAAAGATCTTAACGCAGCTGATGTAGAAGCCGCAATGCGTATGGTCGAAGGTACTGCACGCAGTATGGGGATCACTGTTAAGTAATTTCATTCATACTGTGGGTAGGCCCCGATGCTCTAATTGATTTTAGGGTATCAAGTGGGAGGTTTATCCGTTATAACCACAATTGCAAGGAGGAAAATACACATGGCTCGTAATAGAGGTAAAAAATACCAAGACGCACTTAAGCAAGTAGACCGTGAAAAGGCTTACTCTGTTGAAGATGCAGTTAACTTGGTTAAGAAAATTGATTTTGCAAACTTTGACGCAAGTGTTGAAGTTGCATTTAACTTAAACGTTGATACTAAGCAAGCAGACCAACAATTGCGTGGTGCTACTGTGTTACCAAATGGGACCGGTAAAGACCAAACTGTTGTTGTATTTGCTAAGGGTGACAAGGCCGCTGCTGCTAAGGAAGCTGGCGCTGACTTCGTTGGTGACGCTGATTTAGCTGAAAAGATTCAAGACGGTTGGTTGGACTTTGATGTTGCAATCGCTACTCCTGACATGATGGCACAAGTTGGTCGTCTTGGTCGGGTACTTGGACCTAAAGGTTTAATGCCAAACCCTAAGACTGGTACTGTTACTATGGACGTTGCTAAGGCTGTTAATGATGCCAAAGCAGGTCAAGTTACTTACCGTACTGACCGTGACGGAAACGTTGCTGTTTTAGTTGGTAAGGTATCATTCGATGCTGACAAATTAGTTGGTAACTTAAAAGAAATTGAAAACATTATTGCTAAGAACCGCCCTGCTTCAGTACGTGGGACTTACATTAAGAATATTTCAATCGCTTCAACTTTTGGCCCTGGAGTTAAGGTTGACGTTGAATCATTCTAAGTTATTAAACTAGGATCGAAATAAAAAATCCTCATATTGACTGTAACGATCCCTTGTGGTATAGTTACTCTGTTATATCAATCTACCTAAGACTCAGGTGGCGTTCGCCTTAAATATCCTGCCGAGGAATTCAATTCTCTCTATGTCTGGGTAGGCGTGGGGATTTTTTTATTTAAATCCCAAACAAATTTGGGAGGTGAAAATGGATGCGTAAAGATGTTTTAGCTGCTAAGGAAGAATTAGTAGCAGAATTTACAAAGAAATTGCAAGATGCTAACTCTGCGATCGTAGTTAACTACCGTGGATTAGATGTTGCTGACGTTACTGACTTACGTAAGCAATTACGTGATGCTGACGTTTCATTTAACGTTATTAAAAACAACGTTATCAGTCGTGCTGCTGAAAAGGCTGGTTATGAAGAATTAAAGGATATCTTTAAGGGACCTACTGCAGTTGCCTTCTCTAACGAAGACCCAATTGCTCCCGCTAAGATCTTGAAGAACTTTGCTGACAATAATGACGCTCTTGTTATCAAGGGTGGTATGATTGAAAAGAAGGTTGCTTCATTAGATGAAATTAATGAATTCGCTTCATTACCAAGTCGTGACGAATTACTTGCTACTCTTGCTAACGTATTGCAAGCTCCTATTCGGAACGTTGCTTACGGTGTTAAGGCAATTGCTGAAAGTAAAGACGACGATAGTGCCGCTTAAAAATTAAAATTTATCCAAAATGGAGGAAAATAAAATGGCTTTTGATAAAGATAATATTATTGCTCAACTTAAAGATGCTTCAATCTCTGACTTAAACGACTTAGTTAAGTCAATCGAAGATGAATTCGGTGTTTCAGCTGCTGCTCCTGTTGCAGCTGCTGGTGCTGCTGGTGCCGATGGTGGCGCTAAGGATTCATTCGACGTTGAATTAACTTCAGCTGGTAGTGCTAAGATCAAGGTTATCAAGGCAGTTCGTGAAATCACTGGTGCTGGTTTGAAGGACGCTAAGGACATGGTTGACGGTGCTCCTGCCGTTGTTAAGGAAGGCGTTTCTGAAGAAGAAGCTAACAAGCTCAAGGAACAACTTGAAGCTGCTGGTGCTACTGTTACCCTTAAGTAATTTTAGTATTAAGCTTAAAGCGTGTGGCATTTAGATGCCATGCGCTTTTTTGTTTATTGGAACTAAGTTTAGAGATGGAGGGCACTTCCGTTGAAATCTTTATATCAAAATACTAGGGAATTTTTTGCTAGGCACCTTAAGGTTATTCGAATTTTATTCATTTTTTCAGTTTTAATTTTTTCAATTCGAGAATTTTCAAAAATTATTTCTGAAGTGAATGGTCAACAGGTTAAGGCTAGTTTTGAAAGTCAATCGCCAACATCGCTATTAATCATGTTTGTATTGGGGATTATTGCGGTTTTACCAATGCTAGTATATGATTTTACAATTGTGAAATTTTTACCTGGTAAATTTAAGCCCCTTTATATTGTTAAAACCGGATGGATTACCAATGCGTTTACCAATATCTTGGGTTTGGGTGGACTGATTGGGGCAAGTCTACGAGCTAATTTTTACAATGAAAATGCTAAGCCTAAGGAAATTTTATATGCGATTTCTAAAATTGCATTGTTTTTATTGGCGGGACTTTCCACTTTCTGTTGGGTTTCGTTAATAATGATCTTTGGCTTCGATATGGATGGCGTATTAGCTAATTATTGGCCATTTCTTTTTGCGGGAGCGCTTTATTTCCCCATTATTTTCATTATTACCCGTCTGAATAATTCAGATTTTTTCAAGGATTTAACCATTAAAAGAGAATTAACTTTGATCATGGGTTCTTGTTTAGAATGGGGAAGCTGTGCTGCACTGTTCTTAATTATTGGTGCTTTAATGCACGTTGAAGTTAATTTAGTCTCAGTATTTCCGTTATTCATTATCGCCAACCTAATGGGGGTAATTGGAATGACGCCCGGTGGATTGGGCGGATTCGATGTAACCATTACGACTGGATTGATTATGATCGGACTTGATAAACCACAAACACTAGTTTGGCTGGCACTCTACCGAATCTTTTACTATGTTATTCCGTTTGTGATTGCATTAATTCTGTTCATTCATGATTACGGGAAACGGATTAATGAATTTTTAGATGATATTCCAAAGACCATTTTTCAAAGGACATCGCAGCTTTTAATGACATTTTTCCTTTATTTTTCTGGAATTATGTTGTTACTTTCGATTACCTTACCGAACGTGGTCTTGGTAAATAGCTTTTATCTATCGTTCGAGCCTTATACGTTCTACTTCTTGAATCAATTGTCGACAATTATCGTAGCGTTTATTCTCATTGGATTAGCGCGCGGATACGGTTCAAGAGTCAATCGGGCCTTTTGGCCTACGGTAGTCGTTTTAATAGTTGCGATTGGTAATACCTTGTGGAAAGAGAGTTTTCCTGCTAATATGACCATTTTATCGATCATATTGATATTGTTATTATGGGCATCCAAGGGTTCACTATATCGTTCCCGACTATCTTATTCCTGGGGTCAACGAATTATGGATACGGTTATTTTTGCATTTACATTTACAGCTTACACGTTGTTAGGTATTTATAACCGTTTTCACCATAACTTTAAGCATGGACCATTTAAGGGCTTTTTCCATCAACAAAATTCCTATCTATTCCCATCCCAGCAGGTTTGGTTATCCGGTTTTCTAGGATTATTAGCTGCTTCGCTAATTTTAGTAATTATTTATCGCTACTTCTCATCTAAGGAATCTAAATGGTTAGACCAACCCTTTAATGCCGATCGAGTTCGCAAAGTAATTGAACAATTTGGTGGCAATGAAGTGAGTCACTTAGCGTTTGTTCGCGACAAGCAGATCTATTTCTATACCGAAGATGATGAAGATCAAGTCTTCTTTATGTTTAAGCGAAAGGCAAATAAATTAGTTATTATGGGAGAACCAGTTGGAAATCAAGAACGGGTTTCAGCAGCAATCGATCAATTTATGATCGATGCTGATAAAATTGGTTTATCATTAGTATTCTATGAAGTTGGAGAAAAATTCACCATGATCCTTCATGAAAAGGGCTTTGATTTTACCAAGGCTGGTGAAGAAGGAATGGTCGAATTAAGCAAGTTCACCTTAGTTGGTAAAAAACATCGGGGTGAACGAGCATTGATGCATAAGTTTGAACGTGATGGGTATGTATTTTCAATTGTTCAGCCACCGTTTGATGATCAATTTATGAATGAATTGAAGGATATTTCTGACCAGTGGTTAAACGGTAATTCTGAAAAGGGCTTTTCGCTAGGCTATTTTGACCCTTATTATTTGAATCAGGCACCAATTGCGATCATGAAGAACCAAGATGGCAAGGTAGTTGCGTTTGCCAATATTATGCCAACTGGTGAACATGACATCACTTCAATTGATTTGATGCGTTCAAGTGAAGATGCTCCATCTGGAATCATGGATGGCATTTTCATTAATTTATTCCAATATTCATTGGAAAATAAGTACCAATACTTTAACTTAGGAATGGCACCATTATCAAATGTTGGTCGTTCACGGTTTAGTTTTATTGATGAAAAGCTTGCTAACTTAGTTTATCGTTATGGTCAATCGTTTTATAGTTTCCAAGGATTAAGATCATATAAGGAGAAATACGTTAATGTCTGGGTCCCTCGTTACATCGTTTATCGCAGAAAGAGTTCATTGATATTTACAATGCTGCAAATTTTGATGATTGTGAACGAACGGATTGGCGGGGAACAGCATCAACGAGGACCGTTTAAATTAATTGCACAGTTATTTTCATCGAAGTAACCAAAAAAGTGCTCCCTAGATAATTCTAGGGGGCACTTTTTGCGTGGATTGATTATTTTTTAGGACGACCGATATCATAGTCATCGTTATTCATTGCCTCAACTTGGCCTAGTCGATACCCATTTCCAACTTGTGAAAAGAAGTCGTGGTTAGCAGTAGAGGTTGAAATTCCGTTCATAACGATTGGATTAACATCATCTGCAGTATCAGGGAAGAGTGGATCTTGACCTAGGTTCATCAATGCTTTATTAGCATTATATCTGGTAAAAGTTAGGACTTCGTCAGACCAGCCAACTTGATCGTAAAGCACGTGAACGTACTTTTCTTCATTAGAATATAATTCATAAAGAAAGTCATACATCCAACTTTTAATCGATTCTTTTTCACTATCTGGAAGTTGATTAAAAGCTAATTGGAATTTATAACCAATATAAGTTCCGTGGACCGATTCGTCACGTAAAATTAACTTAATGATTTCAGCTACGTTTGGTAACTTATTATTACCGAGGTACCATAATGGGGTAAAGAAGCCAGAATAGAATAAGAATGTTTCAAGGAAAACACTGGAAACCTTTTTCTTTAGTGGATGGCTGTCGTCATGATAGAGCGTGTAGATCTTCTTAGTTTTATTTTGTAAGAACTCTTCACTGTCGCTCCAATCAAAAATTTCTTTAATTTCTTCATTCGTATTTAACGTTGAAAAAATTGATGAATAGCTTTTGGCATGCACTGATTCCATAAATTGAATGTTATTTAATACTGCAGTTTCATGAGGGGTTCTAACATCTTGTTTTAAAGCTGCCATCCCATCTTGAGATTGCAAAGTATCTAATAATGTCAATCCGCCAAAAACGTGCCCCACGACCCATTTATGGTCATCATCAAGGCTCCGCCAATCATGAAGATCGTTTGACAATGGTACCCGAGTGTCTAACCAAAATTGTTCGGTTAACTTTTCCCAGGTCGCCTTGTCAATTTCATCATTGATTGCGTTCCAGTTAATTGCTTTATAATTTTCCATGAGATTCTCCCATCCTATAAAATAAGCTTTCTGTTCGAATATTAAACATATCTAATAACTATAACTAATAATTATCATTTATACAACTACTTATTAGATAATCTTAAATTACACAGCTTTCACATTGACTAGCCCCAACTTCTTGTTGGTCATCTGTAAATGTTCTCACGTAGTATAATGACTTAATTCCCTTATAGTAAGCGTAGTTTCTCAGGATGTTTAGATCACGAGTCGACATCTTATCAGTCCGACCATTCTTCCATTCGTAGAGGCCTTCTGGAATGGTGGAACGCATGAATAGCGTCAAACTCATGCTTTGATCAATGTGTTCTTGAGCAGCTGCGTAAACGTCGATGACCTTGCGCATATCGATATCGTAAGCAGACTTGTAGTACTTGATCGTATCATTTGAAAGGTATGGAGCAGGGTAATAGATTTTACCGATCTTTGATTCGTACCGTTCTTCGATTCGGCTAATGATCGGATGTAAACTAGCAGTAGTATCATTGATGTATGAAATCGATCCGTTCGGTGCGACTGCTAATCGATTTTGGTGGTAAAGGCCATCCTTCATAACGGCTTGCTTTAATTCGTTCCAATCTTCAGTGGTCGGAACGAAAATGCCCTTGAATAGTTCCTTGACCCGTTCTGATTGTGGTCCCCAATCCTTCTCAACGTATTTATCAAAGTAAGTCCCATCTGCGTACTTGCTCTTTTCGAAATTATGGAAAGTGGTATTTCGTTCCCGTGCGATTTGGTTAGAAATCTTTAGTGTCCAGTAGTTCAATAGCATAAAGTATACGCCAGTGAATTCAATGGATTCAGGAGCACCGTATTCAATTTGATTTTTAGCGAGAAAGCTGTGAAGCCCCATTGCACCTAAACCAATGGTATGGGCTAATTTATTACCATGTTGAATTGATGGAACGACATCAATGTCTGAATGATCGGTAACAAATGTAAGTGCTCGGACCATTGCTTCAATCGACTTGCCAAAGTCAGGACTGGCCATCATATTGACCATATTTGTGGACCCTAGGTTACATGAAATATCAGTCCCTAACTTAACGTATTCTTGTTTATTGTTAACAGTGGATGGAGTTTGGACCTGCATGATTTCGGAACAAAGGTTACTCATCACGATCTTACCATCGATTGGGTTTGCACGATTAGCAGTATCGATATTGATGATGTAAGGATAGCCTGATTCTTGTTGAAGCTTACTGATCTCAGTTTCTAGCTCCCGCGCCTTGATCTTAGTCTTTTTGATTTCCGGATTGTTGACCATGTTGTCATATTCTTTTGAAATATCAACGTATGAGAAGGGTTCGCCATAAATCCGTTCAACATCGTAAGGACTGAATAGGTACATATCAGCATCAGCTCTCACTAGTTCATAGAACTTATCAGGAACGGTTACCCCTAATGACAGGGTCTTGACCCGAATTTTTTCATCAGCGTTTTCTTTTTTAGCGGATAGGAAGGAAATAATGTCAGGATGGAAAAGACTGAGATAAACCACCCCGGCTCCTTGGCGTTGGCCTAATTGGTTGGAGTATGAGAAACTATCTTCTAGCAATTTCATTACTGGAACGACCCCACTTGCGGCTCCTTCAATGTGCTTGATTGGATCGCCAGCGGCTCTTAAGTTCGAAAGGTTGATTCCAACCCCGCCACCAATTCTGGATAATTGAAGGGCGGAATTAATGGTTCTACCAATTGTATTCATATCATCAGTTGTTTGAATTAAGAAACAAGATACCAGTTCACCACGACGCTTCCGCCCGGCATTTAAGAAACTAGGGGTAGCTGGTTGGTAACGTTGGTTAATGATTTCATTTGCTAAACTCATTGCCAATTCTTCGTTACCATCAGCAAAGTAAAGGGCGTTTACGGCTGCACGATCAATGAAGTTTTCTAGGTAGTATTCATTATCGTTAGTTTTTAAAGCATATTGGGCATAGAATTTATATGCGGCCATGAATGTTTTGAAATGGAAATTTTGTGCCTTTAAGTAATCATATAGCTTTTCAATGAAGCTAAAGTTGTACTTGCTTATGAATTCCTTTTCTAAATAGTCATTATCAACTAGGTATTGGTATTTTGCTTTTAATGATTCAAATTGCTTAGTATTTGGTTGGACGTTTTCCTTTAAAAAGGCTGCTAGTGCTTCTTTGTCCTTGTCCAGTTGAATTTGACCATCAACTGGGATGTTGATTTCATTGTTTAAGTCGTAATAAGTAACGTCCTTTAGATTCGATAGTCCCATTATTTCTCCACGCTCTCCTTCAAAATTTGCTAAAATAAAAGTGGCGAGGTCTTTACAGACATCGCCATTGTAGTAGAATTATTTAAGCTTAGGCTAACACTGATAACTTATTTAGTTGATCAGGTCTAAAACCGCTAAATGCCTTAATGCCGTCAGCTTTAACAACTGGCATTGCCATAAATCCTTCTGATTTTAATGTTTCAATGTATTCTGGTTGTTCATTGATGTTGATTTCATTGAAGTCGATTGAGTGTTCTTCTAGAAAACGTTTTGTCATTTTGCATTGCATACAGTTGTTTTTTGAGAATAGGGTAACTTGTGTCATAAGCGCGACCTCCAGTAAATTTTCATTTTAATTCGAATCAATTGAGGTGAACCTCAATTGATATCGACATGTTTTAATTTTACACTCTTAATAAATAATTTCAATGTAAAAATACCACAAGTAGTGTCTCTAAATTCGTGTAACACTAGATGTGGTATTATGATAATGTGTGAAACAATTTTAAAATTACTTTTTTAGTATTAAATTCGATAAATATTATTAACCTTATAGAAACGGATGGTAGAAATGACTGAATATTATTATACACCAAATCCTGATGTTAAACACGAAGAACAGACATGGAATTTTGAATTATTAGGGAATCGATTTACTTTCACTACCGATAACGGTGTTTTTTCGAAAAAGACTGTTGATTATGGATCACGGGTTTTAATTGACAACGTTGAAATTAATGCCCTGCCCGATGGAGACATCTTAGATTTAGGTTGTGGATATGGTCCAATTGGTTTGTCCTTGGCTAAAAAGTACCCACATCGTCAATTTACCTTAGTTGATGTTAACAATCGGGCGTTAGCATTGGCTGAAGTAAATGCTAAGCAAAACCAGGTCCAAAACGTGATCGTTAAAAATTCTGATGGTTATGAATCGGTTCCAGAACAATTTGCAGCTGTAATTACGAACCCACCAGTGCGAGCTGGTAAAAAAGTTGTTGATGATATGATTACTGGCGCATTGGAGCACTTAGTAATCGGAGGACGCCTTACCGTTGTGTTGCAAAAAAAGCAAGGAGCACCATCCGCTAAGCGATTAATGACCAACACGTTTGGCAATTGTAAGGTTTTAAAGCGTGATAAGGGCTATTACATTTTAGAAAGTCGCAAGCAATAGCGGGGGATCGAATGAACAATCAACAAATTGAATCTTTTATGCAAATGGCGCTAACTGAGGCTCGAGTGGCCTATTACATTCATGAAGTGCCAATTGGAGCAGTAGTCGTTCATAATGGCAGGGTAATCGGGACTGGCCATAATCTCCGTGAATTAGCCGAGGATGCCACTGGTCATGCTGAGATTTTTGCGATTCAAGAGGCCTGTAGTACTTTGAATAGTTGGCGCTTAGAAGATTGTGATCTATATGTAACCGTTGAACCCTGTTTAATGTGTGCGGGGGCGATTTTAAATGCGCGCATTAAAAATCTTTATTATGGTTCCCGTAATGCTAAGGGTGGGGTGGTTGATAGCCTATACCAAGTTTTGAACGATCAGCGATTTAATCATCAAGTCAACGTTAACGGTGGGATATTAGCTAATGATTCTAAAACGATAATGAAATCATTTTTTAAGGCAGCTCGGAAGCGTAAAAAAATGGCTCGTCGTTCTGGACAATCATAGTAAAATAAGTTAAGATAATATTTGCCGTTAGGCCTTGAAGCAAGGATGTGCTAACGAACCGTGTCAGATCCGGAAGGAAGCAGCACTAAGTTTCCTACGTTCTGTGCTTCTCGTACATAGAATAACGCCCTCTTAGTCTGTTTAGGCTAAGAGATTTTTTATTTTAACATGGTTTGATTAGAAATCGTGTTTAATTCCATTTATAATTGTTAATAGTTGTTTCGTTATCGTTATCATTATTAGGAGGAAAAGTAGATGAGTTATCAAGCGCTGTACCGAGTTTGGCGGCCCCAACGTTTTGCCGATTTAGTTGGCCAACACGTTATTACTGAAACGTTAAAGAATACCATTATTACGAATCAAATTAGTCATGCTTACCTATTCTCTGGGCCCCGTGGAACTGGTAAAACATCTGCTGCCAAGATTTTTGCAAAGGCTGTTAATTGTCCGAACGTAAAGGATGGTGAACCTTGTAATGAATGTAAAATTTGTAAATCCATTACGAATGGGACCTTAAATGATGTAATTGAAATCGATGCCGCTTCTAATAATGGGGTTGATGAAATTCGAGACATCCGTGATAAGGCCAAGTATGCGCCAACTGAAGCAACATACAAAGTTTATATTATCGATGAAGTGCACATGCTTTCTACGGGGGCCTTTAATGCCTTGTTAAAGACATTAGAAGAACCTCCTGCTAACGTTATTTTTATACTAGCGACGACGGAGCCCCATAAGCTGCCAGCTACGATTATTTCTCGGACCCAGCGTTTTGATTTTAAACGGATTCAACCTAAGGATATCTTAGAACGAATGGAATATATACTGAATCAAAAATCAGTAAAATATGACGATCGTGCTTTGAAGGTAATTGCGAAGGCAGCTGAGGGTGGAATGCGGGATGCCCTGAGCATTTTAGATCAAACGATGTCATATGGAGATGATGTTGTTACCTATGATAATGCGCTGCAAGTTACTGGCAGTGTTACTACGTCTTTACTATTTCAGTACGTAAGTGATGTTTTTAATCAAGATGTGAAAGCTGCGCTAGTTTCTGTTCGTAAAATTATGGATGAGGGCAAAGATGCTGGGCAATTTATTGAAGACTTGATTAGTTATTATCAAAACATCCTTCTTTATAAACAAGCTCCTGAAATGCTATTAGAACAGGAGTTAGGGATCGTTAATGACCAGTTCAAACAATTAGCTGAGCGGGTAGATTCGAATATTATTTATCAAATTATTGAAAATTTGAATGATATCCAACAACAAATGCGGTATACAATGCACCCAGATGTTTATTTAGAGGTGCTAACGGTTAAAATTGCAACGTTAAGTCAAAATAATGCGTCTAGTTCTGTCGAACACAATGAAAATGACCAACATCTAATTCAAAATTTGTCTGTTCAGATCAATGACTTAAAACAACAGATCAATCAACTTAAGCAACAACAAATGCAGCAATCGCAAAATAATCAGAATTCACAACCTGTAAATGCTGCCTCGACTAACAATCAACAGAATAATAAAATAGATGTGAATCAAAAAACAATTAAGGTGAACTTGAGTAAAATTTATCCTATTTTAGATTCAGCCACTAAGGAGGACTTAGTCCGCGTGCGCAGCGCTTGGACTGAGTTAGTCCAAAAGATGCCGATTATTTATAAATCTTTACTTAGTATTGCTACCCCAGTAGCTGCCAGCAGTAGTGGAGTTGTGGTATCATTTGGTTATGATTTCTTTTACCAACGGGCAGTTAATGACCGCGAATTAGATGATATAATTGGTAAAGGCTTTAATCAATTTATTGGGTATACTCCTAACTTGGCATATGTGTCAGAGAACCAGTGGCCTAAAGTTAGGCATGACTATTACACTCGTAGTGGGGTAATGCCTAATGAAAATTCTAACCCTAGTTCTGCAGCTCCCAAAAGTGCTGCAGTAAAGGATGATTTAAAGCCTGCTAATGATTCGTTAAATTCATCAAGTGCTGATGACGGTGTTGATGATTTAGCACATCAAGATTCGCAAGTTGCTGCCACCGTTCAGCAATCAAGTTCGAATTCAGAATCGCAAGTCGCAACTGAGTCGGATTCGAATGCTGACGTTGTTGAAAAAGCGATCAAAACATTTGGTAGTGATATTTTAGATATTAAAGATGATTAATTAAAGGATGGTAGATAATATGATGAATGGAATGAACATGAACAAAATGCTGAAGCAAGTTAAAAAAATGCAAAAGCAAATGGGTGCAGAACAAGAAGAATTGAACAAGCAAGAATTTATTGGCTCTGCTCCTGATGAAATGGTCAAAGTTACATTTACTGGTGATCGCAAGATGACCGACATGCAAATTAAACCAGAAGTAATCGATCCTGAAGATCCAGACATGCTGTCAGACATGGTATTAACTGCTGTAAACGATGCGCTTGGTAAAATTGATGACGCAACTCAAAGTACCCTTGGTAAATACACTAAGGGTATGCCAGGAATGTAAAATAAAGAAGGAATTTAAATGCAATATCCAGAGCCAATTGCAAAACTAATTGCTAGTTATATGCATCTGCCAGGAATTGGACAAAAGACTGCCGTTAGATTAGCCTATTTTACTGTTAACATGAACAAAGATGACATTGCTAATTTTGCGGAAGCACTTACTGAAACAAAGGATAAACTAACTTATTGTTCGATTTGTGGGAACTTAACCGATGAAGATCCATGTGAAATTTGTCAAGATCCAAATCGTGATCAAACCAAAATTTTAGTAGTTGAACAACCTAAGGATATCATGACGATGGAGCAGATGAAGGATTATAATGGCCTTTATCACGTCTTAGGTGGGGTTTTATCTCCCTTGGATGGCACTGGTCCAGATGAACTAAACGTTAGTTCATTGATCAAGAGACTACAATCGAATGAAGCCGTTAACGAAGTGATTATTGCTACCAATGCAACTCCCGAAGGAGAAGCAACTGCAATGTATCTTTCCAAGTTGATTAAACCAGCTGGAATTAAGGTAACTCGTTTAGCTTATGGACTTTCAGTGGGAAGCGATATTGAGTATGCTGATGAGATGACTTTGTTTAGAGCCGTTCAAGGTCGAACCGAAATTTAGGGGCGAATTATTTATGTTTGGTAGAAAGAGCAGTGCACAAAAGAATAAAATGCAATATGATCAAGAATTATTGGATTCAATTGACGAAGCAAAGTCTGAATGGTCACGGGCTCAAGAAACCCAAAACGCAATTTCAGAAGTGGATGACGAAATTATTGCTCAAACCCAACTTGCTCGTTGTAAATATTTGTATCTGTATCGAGAAGCTAGATTCCGAAATGTTCATAATAATCGGATTCAATCGTCGGTATTTGATTATTAAAGGGTCGGAATCACGTTTGTGGTTTTGACTCTTTTTGCTTTGCCAATGAACTTTTAATAAAGTACAATTATAGTTAGAAAACAAAAAGGATAGTTACTAATGAATAAAAATTTTATTACGTTCGAAGGCTCTGATGGGGCTGGCAAAACCACGGTTTTAAAACGGGTTTTTGAAACCGTGCAAAGCCAATTGGATGTACCAGTGATCTTAACTCGTGAACCAGGCGGGAATCGAATTTCAGAAATGATTAGGAATGTAATTTTAGACCGTGATAATCAAGCAATGGATTTCAAAACGGAAGCGTTATTGTATGCTGCCGCTAGACGGCAACATTTGGTAGAGACTGTCATTCCAGCTCTGGAGAAGGGTAAATTGGTTTTAAGCGATCGATACCTGGACAGTTCGCTTGCTTATCAAGGTGGCGGTCGTCAGCTGGGAATCAAACCAGTTTTTGACATGAATCAATTTGCTACCGATGGTTTAATGCCGGGCTTAACGATTTATTTTGATGTCCCGGTTGAAGTTGGTTTAAATAGGATTAGTGCTCACCGAAGTGCCAATGAAGTTGATCGATTGGATGTTGAGACCAAGGAATTTCATTATCGGGTTCATGCTACTTATGAGCAGCTAGTTCATGATTATCCTAATCGAATCATCCGAGTTGACGCAACTAGGTCAATCGATGAAGTTTATGATGCGGTATTAAAAATTTTGCACGATTATCTAAATAGGGGTGACAAATAATGAAATTATTAATTGCAGTTATTCAAGATAAAGATACTAGTGAGCTACAAGAGGCATTTATCAAAAATAATATTAGAGCAACCAAGTTATCTACAACTGGGGGCTTTCTTAAATCAGGGAATACCACTTACATGATTGGAATTGAAGATGAAAAGGTGCAAAAAACCTTAGATATCATCAAGAATATTTCAAGAACTAGAAAGAAATATATGACGCCACCAGTTAATCTAGATGGCGGAGCAAATGAAGGTTCATATCCCGTCAAAATCCAAGTTGGTGGGGCAACTGTAATGATCTTACCAATGGATCAATTTTATCAATTCTAATGGCGATGGAAAAATCAGTTGCTGAGTCCATTATTAAAGAGGCATCTATTAAGCAACCCCAATTAGTTGAACATTTTGCCCAGGTTGTTAGTGACCATGATTTGACCCATGCGTACCTATTTAGCGGGGCGCTAGGGACTGGAAAGTTAGCGGTTGCGTTACAGATTACGATGGCATTGTTTTGTCCCCATCAAAAAGATGGTAGACCTTGTGGTAAGTGCAACGAGTGTATCCGAATTGCCAGTCGGCAGCATCCAGATGTAATGATCATTGAACCAGACGGAGCAAGCATCAAAATTGATCAAGTGCGATTATTAAAGGCTGAATTTACCAAGAGTGCTGTTGAGGGTAATCAAAAGGCATTCATAATCAATGATGCTGATAAAATGACCACAGAGGCTGCTAATAGTCTTTTAAAGTTTATTGAGGAGCCAGTTGGGAATGTATTTTCATTTCTACTTACTAGCAATAAATCACTATTGTTACCAACCATTATTTCAAGAACCCAATTAGTTGAATTTCCTTCAATTTCGCCGACCCTCTTTAGTGAAGAACTCACTAAAGCTGGTATTGATAGTGTATATTTTAACTTAATTATGAAAATGACTAATAATATTGATACTGCCTCTGGGTGGTTTGAAAATAATTGGTTCGCAAAGTTGCAAAATGCAATTAGTCAATGGTTTCTTCAGCTCAACAAGCGCAATCCAGTTGCATTTACAATGGTGCAAACTGATATGATGGCCTTGATTAATAATCAGGATGCAAAGCGAATTACAATCGATATGATGATTGAAGTTTGGCGGGATGTATTAGATATTAAATTTAAAGCAGTTGATGATAATGAACTTAATTTTCCACAAATTAATAGCCAAATTCACCAAATTGCGTTGCAGATTCCTAAGCAAAAGTTGCTCAGTATAATTGAACTAATGCTTAAGAGTAATAGTGATTTAGCAATTAACATTAATTTTCAAAACGTTTTAGAATCAACTACTTTAAAGGTGCTAGATCAGTTGAATTAAACAATTAATAAGGGTGAAATTGATATTGAATAATAAAGAGCTATACAGTGGGTTAAAGAATATGGAGTCTCAAACTCAATCGATGTTGACCCGCTTTTCCGAACTCCGTGAAGCAATGAACGAAGTTTTGGAAAAAAATTCAGAATTAGAAATTGAAAATCAGCATTTGCGTGAATTATTGGAAACACATTCAAATGAAAATCATGATCAAAAAGTACCAACACAGAAAGCAACCAAGCATAATGAGTCCCGCAAGATATTAGAAAAGTTATTTAATGATGGATTTCACGTATGTAATCAATTTTATGGTAAACCGCGTGAAAATGGTGAAGGTTGTATGTTCTGTGATGAAATTATTAACCGAAAATAAGAAAGTTAGGGATTAAATTGCAAGTTCAACACAGTTTTGCTAAACATGATACTGGAACGTTATACCTAGTGCCAACCCCAATTGGCAATTTAGATGACATGACTTTTAGAGCAGTTAAGGTGCTTCGTGAAGTCGATTTAATTGCGGCTGAGGATACACGAAATACCCAGAAATTATTGAATCATTTTGAAATTGAGACTAAGGAAATTAGTTTTCATGAACATAACACAATGGAACGGATTCCAGAATTGATTCAAAAATTGCAATCAGGAATGAACATTGCCCAAGCTAGCGATGCGGGAATGCCATCGATAAGTGATCCAGGACACGAATTAGTGGTTGCTTGTATTGAGGCTAATATCCCAGTCGTTCCATTGCCAGGGGCGAATGCCGGATTAACTGGACTAATTGCATCTGGGTTATCACCACAACCCTTTTATTTCTATGGCTTTTTGAATCGGAAGCCAAGAGATCAAATCGCTGAACTTGAAGATCTGAACCGTCATCAAGAAACGTTCATTCTATATGAGGCGCCACATCGTTTAAGAAAAACCCTTAAGAACATGGCGAGCGTACTTGGTGAAGGAAGACGTGCTGTCTTATGTAGGGAAATTACAAAGCGGTATGAGGATTTTCATAGGGGGACCTTGCTTGAATTATTAGATTGGGCTGCCAACAATAAAATTATGGGAGAATTCGTAATTATTGTTGAGGGCAATTCAGAGGCACAAATCGATGATCATCAAGATGATGAACTGAACGGGCTTTCGATGGTTGAACAGGTCGATTATTTAATTGCGCAAGGTGATAAGCCAAACGTTGCGATTAAGCAAGTTGCTAAGTTACACCAAATTAAAAAGCAAGAAGTTTATAACCTATATCACCATATTGAAAAGGAGGATTGACCATTTATCGTGAGTCGCTTTAGTGAAAAACATCGAATCACTTATTATGAAACTGATAATCAGAATCGAGTTACGTTACCAATGCTCCTTAACATGGCAATTTTAGTTTCTGAGGATCAAAATGAAGAGCTTGGGTTAACCAATGAATTTATTGCATCGTTTGGGGTAACTTGGGTGGTCATTCAATATGATTTAGAAATTAATCATCTTCCTAAGACGGATGAAAATATTACCATCCAAACCCAATCGACATCTTATAATAAATTTTTTGCCTTTCGAGAGTTTTGGATTTTAGATGAGAAGGGCAGTCAGTGCGTTTACATCAAAAGCTTATGGGTTTCAATGAATATTGAACAACGGCGTTTAGCACCGATCCCACATCAAATTGTTGATCCGTATCATTCTAATGCTGTGAAGTTAACTCCTCGAATTAAAAAGCCACGCAAGATTGAATCATTATCTAATAGTCGCCAGTATCGAATCCGTTATAGCGATATTGATACGAACATTCACGTCAACAATACTCGTTATTTGGATTGGATGACTGATTTATTACCATATGATTTTTTAGTTCAAAACATTCCTGCTCACATTAACCTAAAATATGATAGCGAAGTGCGTTATGGCAACGTAATTGAAAGTAATTATGAACATCAAGAAATTGATGGAACCGTTGTTACGAAGCACGAAATTTATCACAATCAACAATTAGCAGCAATTGCTAATATTACTTGGCAACACGATGGCGAGGTAGATTAAACATCTGGTTCGCTTTTTTTAATGCTTTATAATGGTATATAATAAGCATGATAAAAATTAACAACAATAGGGAGATTATTTTATGAAGGTTTTAGCATTGGATACTTCCAATCGCCCCCTAAGTATCGCGATCTTAGAGGATCAACAAATTTTAGCAACAACGACAACAACGACGCATCAAAAACATGCTCAATACTTACTACCGATTATCGATAATCTAATGAAAGATTGTGGAATGCAGCCCAGCGATTTAGACCGCGTGGTAGTTGCTGATGGTCCTGGCTCTTATACCGGAATTAGGATTGCAACTGCGACTGCTAAGGTATTAGCATTTACCCTAGGGATTAAATTAGTGGGGGTTTCTAGTTTGCAAACATTGGCTTTGAATATCAATATTGAAGGTCAATTAGTGAATCCAGTGTTTGATGCCAGAAATGAGAACATGTTTACTGGATTGTATCGGATTCAAAACGGACGCCCAGTTGCAGTGATTCCTGATCAACACGTTTCATTATCCCGTTGGTTGAGTAAAATGGAGGCCTATCAAAATGAATCGATTATTGGATTAGGTGATGCTAATCATTTTAACGATCGCTTGCCTGCTAATTTTACGATGATTAATAATTTAGATAACCTTCCTCAAGCTGCAAACCTAGGACTATTTGGCGAGACTTTACCACCAGTTCAAGACATTGATACGTTTGTTCCTAATTATTTGAGATTGACGAAAGCAGAAGCCGATTGGCAAAAACTACACCCAAAAGAGGATTCAAGTTCATATGTTAAAAAAGTTTAAGCAATGGTACCATAGCCTATTTTTAAAAAGTGAAGCAGTATTTCGTGAACAACAAATTGCGGTTAAAAACCATACGATTGAAATTAAAAATGTTAAGTACTTTATTGGAAGGGCCATGGTTACAGATACCCCAGAGTTATTAAAGATTGAAAAATCTGTTTATGACGGCAAAACTCCATGGAATTACAATACGATGCTAAGGGAACTTAAGCGTGATCAAGATCGTTTATACTTAGTAATTAGATATCATGATCAATTGGTTGCATTCATTGGTTGTGCAATGTTTGATAATAATAAGGAATGCCATATTACGAATCTAGCGGTTCAAAAAGAATTTCAACATCGGGGGCTTGCATATTACTTGTTAACGGTAATTATTAAAAAAGCGCGTCGCATTGACTATTCAAAGATCACGCTAGAAGTGAGAAGTAGTAATTATCGTGCTCAGCATCTTTATGCTGATTTAGGATTTAAACGTTCAGGCATTAAAAATAACTACTATATTGATAATCAAGAAGATGCCATTGATATGACGCTAGATATTAGTGAAATTGATAATAGCCCAATTAATTATGGATTATAATTTGGAGGAATAATTTTGAAGCGTAATTTAATCATGTCATTTGAGTCTAGTTGCGATGAAACTAGTGTCGCAATTATTGCAGATGGCAATCAAATTCTTTCTAACATCGTAGCCACACAGATCAATAGCCATAAACGATTTGGTGGCGTAGTTCCAGAAGTTGCTAGTCGTCATCATATCGAAGAAATTACCATCTGTATTCGTGATGCGATGCAAGAGGCCAATGTTACCTATGATGATTTAGATGCCGTGGCCGTTACCTATGGGCCTGGATTAGTAGGTTCGCTTTTGATCGGGGTGACTGCTGCTAAGATGGTTGCGTGGGCTCACCACCTTCCGTTAATTCCAGTCAACCACCTCGCGGGGCATATTTATGCTGCTCGTTTTGTCGAGCCAATTGAATTTCCAACCCTTGCATTAGTCGTTTCTGGTGGCCACACTGAATTGGTTTACATGCCCAAAGAGGGCCAGTTCGAAATTATTGGTGAAACGCGCGATGATGCCGCTGGTGAAGCCTACGATAAAATTGGTCGGGTGTTAGGGATTAACTACCCCGCCGGGCCTACTGTTGATGCGATGGCAGCGAAGGGTAAGGATACATTTAACTTTCCACGAGCAATGGATAAGTCATCTAATTATGATTTTAGTTTTAGTGGGTTAAAGAGTGCCTTTATTAACACTTACCATCACGCAGAACAAGTAGGTGATAAGTTGAATCATGATGACCTGGCAACTAGTTTTCAAAATGCGGTCGTAGATGTTTTAGTAGATAAAACACTGCGGGCGTTGGAGAACTACCCAGTCAAACAATTGATCTTAGCAGGAGGAGTAGCTGCCAACAATGGACTGCGGACATGCTTGCAATCAGCAATTGATCAACTACCAAATACGAAATTAATAATGGCGCCACGCAAACTATGTGGTGATAACGCTGCGATGATTGGTGCAGCTGGCTTTATTATGTTTAAAGAAGGTCGTTTTGCAGGCCTCGATTTAAATGCTGACCCGAGCCTTGAGTTTGAATGGGCTCCTGATGTAACTCAATAAAATTCAAAAAGGACTGAATCAAAATTTTTGATTCAGTCCTTTTATTTACTCATTATTTAAATCTTCGAGTTCTAAACTTAGTTGAGTCCACTGATCTGATAGTTTTTCATTTTGTTGGTTGACTTGATCGAGATTCTTTTGGAGTTCCTCAAGTTCACTAATCTTTTGATCAGCAGCTAGTTGGGCCATTCGATCCTCGATTTGAGCGTGTTGTTCGCTGAGCTTGCCCATTTGTTCCTCAATTTCGCTGATTTGGCGTTCTAATTTACGCCGTTGCTTTTGGTCTTGCTTACTCTTTTGGTAATCGACCTTGCCCTTCGATTCGGTGGGTTGAACCGCTTCGGGATGTTCAGCAGCTAATTTAGCGGCCTCGTGTTGTGCTTGGGCGATTTGATCTTCCTTTTTTTCAATATAGTAATCATAATCCCCTAGGTATCTTTCTGATCCTTCAGGGGTAATTTCAATAATTTCGCTAGCAACTTGGTTAATGAAGTATCGATCGTGTGAAACGAATAGGATCGTCCCATCAAATTGCTTCAATGCATTTTCAAGAACTTCGCGACTTTCAATGTCCAAATGGTTAGTGGGTTCATCGAGAATTAAGAAATTATCGTGATCCATTGATAATTTGGTGAGCATCAAACGCGCCTTTTCACCACCAGAAAGGTTACCGACGACTTTTTCAACGTCATTACCAGAAAATAAAAAGCTCCCTAAAATGGTTCTGATGTGGCCTTCTGGAGTAGTAGGGTAGTCGTCCCAAATTTCATTTAAAACGGTTTTATTACTGTGTAAGGAAGTCTGTTTTTGATCGTAGTAGCCAATGCTGACTCCGGTCCCGAATGAAACGGTCCCCGCTAATTTTGGTAGCTTGCCTAAAATGGTTTTTAATAGGGTCGACTTACCAACCCCGTTGGGTCCGATAATTGCGATCGATTGGTGCTTTTTTTCGTCAATGTTAATTGGACTAGCTAGAACCTGATCATCATAGCCGACCGCCAGATTCCGAACTGTTAAAACGATGTTACCACTGGGCTTTGCTTCTGAGAATCGAAATTGAGCGACCTTATTATTATCAAATGGTTTTTCGAGCTTTGGCATTTTTTCTAATTGTTTACGACGTGCCTGAGCACGGTTAGTAGTCGATGCCCGAACGATGTTTTTATCAATAAAGTCCTGCATTTTTTTAATTTCAGCTTGCTGTTTTTCATACGCATGGAGCCGTTCAGCATAGCGCGCTTGTTTTTGCTTCACAAAGCTAGTGTAATCACCTTTGTAATATGTTAGCGTTCCGTTATCCAAGTCATAGACTTCATTGACTAACTTATCCATGAAGTAACGGTCATGTGAAATGATCAAAAGCGAACCAGGATAGTTTTGGACGTAGCCTTCCAACCATGTGATCGTTTCAACATCTAAGTGGTTGGTTGGTTCATCTAAAATAAGGAGGTCGCGTTTTTCAAGGAGCAGTTTCGCTAATGCAAGTTGGGTTTGTTGCCCACCTGAAAGAGAATTAACGGGTTGTTCGTAGAATGATTCTCCAAAACCAAATCCGTTTAAAACCGCCTTGATTTCAGCTTTATAACTGTACCCATGATTAGCGGTAAAGTTAGCCTGAATCGTGTCGTATGATTTAGTGACTTCTGCTAGTTTTTGTGGATCTTGATTAACCTGTTGATCACTCATTTGTATTTCTAACGCGTGCATCTTGTGTTCCGTTTTAATTAATTCGGCGAACACGCTTAACATCTCATCCCAGACGTTTCGTTCTGAATGAAGACCCGTATTTTGTGAAAGATAGCCAATTGTAAGGCCGTTTTTTTCAGTAATCTTCCCTTCGTCGATGCTTTCTTCACCAATAATCATTTTAACTAGCGTTGATTTACCGGCTCCATTGCGGCCAACGAGCCCGATTCTAGCATGATTTTCAATATTCATATTAACATTTGTGAAAATTGGCACACCATCGAATCTTTTGGTTACGTTATTTACTTGTAAGATTTGCAAGTCCTCACCCCTTTATATTATAGTAGTTTAAGGATAATTTTATCATAATTTACATATAATATGAAATTATGAAAATCGATATAATTGATTAATATTTCACAAAGTCTTTTTTTATGATAAAATAATCTGGAAACGTTTTTTTATGAACGAAAATGCCGGGAGGAAAGACTTATGGCTGAAAATAAAATTCCACGGGCAACCGCAAAAAGATTGCCGATCTATTATCGATACCTTACGATTTTACATGACTCAAACGTTGAACGAATCTCATCAAATAAATTTGCGGACGCAATTCAAGTGGACTCTGCTACGATTAGAAGGGATTTTTCCTATTTTGGGGCGCTTGGTAAACGTGGCTATGGTTATGATGTTGAGAATTTATTGAATTTCTTTAAGCGGATTCTAAATGAAGACCGTTTGACTAACGTTGCATTAGTCGGGGTCGGAAACTTTGGACAGGCACTACTGAACTTTAATTTTCATCGTGATAGCAACGTTAGGATTGCTGCTGCCTTTGATACTAAGGAGCGAATGATTAACACCATTCAAAATGGGGTCCCCATTTATTCATATGAAGAAATGGTTCAACAATTAAGGGATCAACAGATCAAGGTCGTTATTTTAACTGTGCCTTCTAAAGTGGCACAAGAAGTTTGCGATAATGCCATTAAAGCGGGGGCGGAGGGCTTTCTTAACTTCACCCAGGTCCGTCTATCAACTCCCGAGAACGTAACGGTGCAAAATGTTGATTTAACGAATGAGTTACAGACCTTGATTTACTTTATTGAACATTACATTAAGTAAACCTTTAGATTCAAGATTCCTAGTTTTAAATCATCGCATTATTAATCTGATTTCGATAAAATGTTCATGCAAAGTTGCATGAGCGTTTTTTTTATTTGGGCAGCGGTCAAAATGTTTGCAATTAAAATTAAAAGAATATATATTAAAGATAACAATTAGCACTGACATAGTTCAAGTGCTAAATTTATGTAAACTTAATTGGAGGGATTAATGTGTTAAAGCCATTAGGTGATCGTGTGATCGTTGAAGTTGAAGAGGAAAAGGAAAAGACAGTCGGCGGGATTGTCTTAGCAAGTAATGCTAAGGAAAAGCCCCAAACTGGAAAGGTAGTCGCTGTCGGTGCTGGACGGATCTTGGATAACGGAGAGACAGTTGCACCAGCAGTTAAGGAAGGCGAAACCGTTCTATTCGACAAGTACTCTGGCACTTCCGTTGACTACGAAGGCCAATCCTACTTAGTTTTACATGAAAAGGATTTAGTTGCAGTTGTCGACTAATTAATAAATTAAAATTAAAATCATAAAAAACAAAAAATAATTTCATGAGGTGATAATTGATGGCTAAGGAAGTTAAATTTGCAGAAGATGCAAGAAAATCATTACTTAACGGTGTTGATAAATTAGCTAATACGGTTAAGACTACTTTAGGACCAAAGGGACGTAACGTTGTCCTAGAAGAAGGTGCTGGTCCAAACATCACAAATGATGGGGTAACGATTGCAAAGGCGATCCAACTCCCAGATCATTTTGAAAACATGGGAGCTAAATTAGTTGCTGAAGTGGCTTCCAAGACTAATGACATTGCTGGTGACGGGACTACGACT
This sequence comes from Nicoliella sp. ESL1120, assembly GCF_058508515.1. Taxonomy (NCBI): domain Bacteria; kingdom Bacillati; phylum Bacillota; class Bacilli; order Lactobacillales; family Lactobacillaceae; genus Nicoliella; species Nicoliella sp. ESL1120. Next base: position 1,510,547 of record NZ_CP196383.1, on the reverse strand, counting down.
GCCACTGTATTGACCCAAGCAATCGTCAACGAAGGCTTGAAGAACGTTACCGCTGGTGCTAACCCAGTTGGCGTTCGCCGCGGAATCGAAAAGGCTACCGAAGTAGCTGTAAAGGCATTACACAAGATGTCACACGAAGTAAAGAACAAAAACGATATTGCTCAAATCGCTGCCATTTCTTCTGCTAACAAGCAAGTTGGTGAATTGATTGCCGATGCAATGGAAAAGGTTGGTAACGACGGGGTCATTACCATTGAAGATTCCCGTGGGGTTGAAACTAGCCTAGATGTCGTTGAAGGAATGCAATTCGATCGTGGTTACATGTCACAATACATGGTGACTGATAACGATAAGATGGAAGCTAATTTGGATAATCCATACATTCTAATTACTGACAAAAAGATTAATAACATTCAAGACATTTTACCAGTTCTTCAATCAGTGGTTGAACAAGGGCGTTCACTCTTGATCATTGCTGATGATATTGGTGGTGAAGCATTACCAACCCTTGTTTTGAATAAGATGCGTGGGACCTTCAACGTGGTTGCTGTCAAAGCTCCTGGATTCGGTGATCGTCGGAAGGATCAATTACAAGACATCGCTACTTTAACTGGTGCAACTGTGATTACTGACGATTTAGGATTAAACCTAAAGGATGCGACCTTAGAACAACTAGGTCAATCTGCTAAGGCAAACATTACTAAGGATAACACTACGATCGTTCAAGGTGCTGGTGACAAGGCTAAGATTGCTGATCGGGTTAGCGAAATTAAGACCCAAATTGAAAAGACGACTTCTGACTTTGACCGTGACAAGTTAAAGGAACGCCTTGCTAAGTTAGCTGGTGGAGTTGCTGTTGTTCGTGTCGGTGCTGCGACCGAAACCGAATTAAAGGAACGTAAGTACAGAATCGAAGATGCTTTGAACGCTACGCGGGCTGCCGTTGAAGAAGGCTACGTTCCTGGTGGTGGAACAGCTTACATTAATATCTTAAAGGATATTGATGCCATTAAGGCTGAAGGCGATGAAAACACCGGGGTTCAAATCGTTCGCCGTGCATTGGAAGCTCCAGTTAGACAAATTGCTCACAATGCTGGGGTTGATGGTTCCGTGATCGTTGACCACCTTAGAGGTCAAAAACCTGGAATTGGTTACAATGCTGCTGATGGAACTTACGAAGACATGATCAAGGCTGGAGTCATTGACCCAACCAAGGTTAGTCGCTCAGCACTTCAAAACGCCGCTTCTGTTTCAGCATTGTTATTAACTACTGAAGCCGTAGTAGCAAACGAACCAAAGGATGATAATAACACCCCAATGCCTCCACAACCAGGTATGGGCGGCATGATGTAATTTAAATTAAGCTCTGCTTTAAAAGAATCGCTATTTAGCGGTTCTTTTTTTGTTAATAAAATTCAATATGAAATATTTACCAAATTGTAGTAAAATTAAGAATTGCATAAACAAATTTATATTATCTTAAAAAATGAAGACTTAAAAAGTGAGGTCATTTTCATGTGGCGTTATTTAAAACGATTAGTAATTGGGAAGCCATTGAAATCAACTGATGAGGGTGGTAATTCCTTGAATAAATTTAAGGGATTGGCTTTGCTCTCTTCTGATGCTCTTTCATCGGTTGCTTATGGGACCGAACAGATTACAGCCGTATTGCTGACCCTTTCAGTAGCTGCTTTAGTTTACCAAATTTGGATTTCAGCATTAGTTTTGATTCTTTTGCTGGCAATCACGTTGTCCTATCAACAAATTATTTACGCCTATCCATCTGGTGGGGGTGCATACCTAGTTGCTAGTGATAATTGGGGGCGGACGACTGGGTTAGTTGCTGGTGGGTCCTTACTAGTTGATTATATGCTGACCGTGGCGGTTTCGACCACTTCTGGAACCGAAGCAATTACTTCCGCAATTCCAGCACTATATAATTATCGAATCCTGATTTCATGCTTGATCGTAGTATTAATTATGTTACTGAATTTACGGGGGATGCGTGAATCAGCATCGATTTTGACGGTGCCGGTTTACCTATTCATCTTTATGATTTTTATCATGATTATTTGGGGCGGGTATAATATTTTAACTGGACATATTACATACCAAGCTGCTAGCGCAGTTGGTACCCCAGTCCAGGGAATGACACTGCTATTATTCTTCAAGGCTTTTTCTTCTGGTTCTTCATCGCTAACTGGAGTGGAAGCAATTAGTAACTCGGTTCCTAACTTTAAAAAACCCCGTGAAAAGATGGCTTCACATACGCTTGCTATCATGGCTTTGATCTTAGGGTTCTTCTTTGGTGGGATTACACTTTTGAGTTATTACATGGGAATTAAGCCGAATGCACATGTGACGGTGCTGTCACAAATTGGAGCAGGCGTATTCGGCCATGGTGGAATTATGTTCTATGTATTACAACTTTCCACCGCAATGATTTTAGCAGTGGCTGCAAACACTGGTTTTTCAGCGTTTCCAATTCTAGCTTATAATTTAGCACGCGATAAATTTTTACCGCACGCCTACTTGGATAAGGGTGATCGGTTAGGATATTCCAACGGGATTATTTCACTTGCGATTGGGGCATTGATCCTAATCATTATGTTCAATGGGGAAACGAACCTCTTAGTACCCCTGTATTCCATCGGGGTATTCATTCCATTTACACTTTCACAGTCTGGGATGATTTTACATTGGCGCAAGCACCGTGAAGGAGCATGGGTCTTAAAGGCGACCATTAATTTCATCGGGGCGTTGATCTCGGCAATCCTAGTTGTTTTCTTATTGCTACTCCACTTTGTAAACGTCTGGCCATACTTCATCGTGATGCCACTATTGATCCTTTTATTTTATCGCATCAATGAGCATTATCGTAAGGTCGGCACCCAACTGGAAGTTAGCCATAAGGCGCAAGAAATTCCAGAATCATTTAGTGGTTCGACTGTAATTGTTTTGATCAGTGACGTTACGACCATGACGATGAATGCGATTACCTATGCTAAATCGATCAGTGATGATATCATCGCGATGCATGTTTCGTTTGATTCTAATCCAGAACGCGAAAAAAAGGTGGCCAACGACTTTAAGGTTGCGTTCCCAGAAATTCGGTTCGTTGATATTCATTCATCATATCGCTCAATCGTTAATCCAACGTTGCGCTTTTGTGATGTGATTGCCAAGCGTGCCGAACACGACGGGAATACAACCACTGTATTGGTTCCGCAATTTGTCCCTAAGCATCATTGGCAACAAATTCTGCATAATCAAAGTGGTTTACGGTTGCGTGCAGCTTTAAACTCACGTCAAAACATCGTGGTAAGCACTTATAATTACCATTTGAAATAATTAATTAAACAGGAGTTATCGCTATATTACAATTGTGATAACTCTTTTTGATTGGGTTGTTTTTAGATTGTGAGATTTGTATAATTAAATTTAATAATTATTTTTCAAGGGAGGTGGAATGGTGAAGTTAAAAATAATTGTCTGTTTATTTGCGACAATGCTTATATCGGCAATTTTGACGCCATTTGTTCGTAAATTGGCATTTAAAATTGGGGCTGAAGACGATCCCAATAAACGGCGCGTCAATAAGGTTCCGATGCCAACGCTTGGTGGGTTATCAATATTTGCATCCTATACTTTTGCAACGGTCGGCTTAATGCGGAACTTAATTCCAGGACCTCAGTTGTGGGGAGTCCTGGGTGGTGAAATATTGATTGTTTTAACCGGGGTGTTAGACGATATTTATACCTTAAAACCGCGTCAAAAAGTTTTTGGGATTACCTTAGCATCGTTATTCGTGTTCTTTTTTGGACATGTTCGAATGACCGTTCTAACATTGCCGCTACTGGGATCATTTCATTTAGGCTGGTTAAGTTTGCCGATTACTTGGGTTTGGATCTTGGCAATTACTAACGCAGTGAATTTGATTGATGGACTCGATGGACTAGCTACTGGAGTCGCAATTATTGCATTATCGACAATGGGGATTACTGGAATGTTCTTCTTGAATGTGGGCAATACATACGTATCAATCATGATTTTTACTTTGGTTGTAGCATGTGTTGGCTTTTTACCATATAATTTCTTTCCTGCCAGAATTTATCTAGGGGACACGGGATCGCTATTTATTGGTTTTATGATTTCAGTGTTTTCACTAAACGGATTAAAGAATGCAACGTTCATTACAGTCATCATTCCAGTAATCATTCTGGGGGTGCCAATTACTGATACTGTATATGCCATTTTAAGGCGATTATTGAATCGGCAACCAATTTCACATGCTGACAAACATCATTTGCATCATCGATTAATGCAAATGGGATTGACCCATCGGCAAACCGTATTAGTGATTTATGGAATTGCGATGATCTTTTCATTTATCTCACTTCTCTACCCCATTTCCAACCTATGGGGCATTATCTTACTTACGATCGCAACCTTGATTGGATTGGAATTGTTTGTGGAGTCAATTGGATTAGTTGGCAAGAATCGGCAACCACTTTTAAAATGGATTAAACGATTAGTTAAAAGTACCACTAGTAAAAGTAATCATTAAAAAAGGATCTTTCGCCTCATTTATTTGAGCTCGATTGATCCTTTTTTGTATCGATCCTTACCTTGATGGTAATCGACTTCGAAGTATTCTTGTTCACCAGTTGTAATTTTGGCACGATTATTTAATAGTTCAACGATTTGTTTTTCAAATGCGCTAACCCCATCCGCTGGAATGGCAACGGTAACGGTAACGTCAGCACCATATTGAATATCATCAATATAGACATCCTCTTGGTTTAAATGGTACTTAAGTGGTTCAAGAAGTGAATACTCAATTTGAATGTTAATCTTAGTTTGGAGGATTCTTTCTACGACGCCGACGCTATTGATTGCTTCCGTCGTGGCGTTACTATAAGCACGAATAAGGCCACCAGCACCTAATTTAATGCCCCCAAAGTAACGGGTAACTACGACTGCAACGTCATGGAGCTGTTTTAATTTAATTGCATCTAAGATTGGTAAACCAGCAGTTCCAGACGGTTCTCCATTATCACTTTTTCTTTGAATGTGGTCATCTTGACCCACCATGTAAGCATAACAATTGTGGGTCGCGGTTTTATTTTCCGCTATAATTTGATCAACGAACGCCTTAGCCTCATCCTCACTTTTAACACGTTTAACGCTACCGATAAAGCGTGATTTTTTAATAATGATTTCATTTGCACCGCTATCCTTAACGGTTAAATATGTTTGTTCTTTTTCCATATTGAAGACCTCCTTTAAATTTTTGCGTATTTAATGATTAGGTGATGTTTATGATTAAAGAGATAATTGAACTTTATGGCAGACAAATTAACTTAAATGAAATCGCTGCCGAACTATTAAATAATCCATTATTAAAAAGGCGAATTGCAATTAAGCGACTGGGAAACCAAATTGAGTGTCAACGTTGTGGCAGTCGCAGTAATTTACAAAATGCTTTATTACCAGGGGACCATTTTTATTGTCCGAAATGCATTAATTTAGGACGCATTATTGATACTTGTGAATTGGGGTTTGTTGATGAACCAAATCAATTTCAGAGGTGGACGGACGTTCTAACCTGGCAGGGCTCTTTAACTGATGCTCAGAAAGTTTGTTCAAGATCGATTATCGATCATTTTCAACAACATCGTGATCACTTATTGTGGGCAGTCACTGGTGCTGGTAAGACAGAAATGCTATTTCCTGGAATTGAGTGGGCATTGCAAAATAATTTACGGATTGCAATTGCTTCACCCAGAGTCGATGTTTGTATTGAATTATTTCCCAGAATCCAACAAGCATTTGCCCATATACCTATGATTTTATTACATGGACGGCAAACTGAAAAGTATCAATACTCGCAATTGACGATTTGTACGACCCATCAGCTATTGCGTTTTTACCATGCGTTTGATATTTTGATTATTGATGAGGTCGATTCGTTTCCATATGCTCAGGATGCGGGGTTGCATTATGCAGTGGAAAATGCAATTAAGAAAGGGGGCACCAAACTTTTCTTAACCGCAACACCAAGCGAAGAAATACTACGGTCAGTCCGTACAAAACAGCTTTCAATCAGTTATTTACCATTACGGTATCACCGCCACCTATTGCCGCAAATTAAAGTTCACTTTGTTCCTAATTGGCGGGTCAAATTAGCAAAGCAAAAGTTGCCTAATCGGTTGATTCAAATGTTAATCCTTAAGGTCAAATCAAGGCAACGATTTTTGCTGTTCGTGCCACACGTTAGTGACTTAGCTTTGGTCAGTGAAGTTTTAAAGAGTCGATTGAAGCTCGAGAGCCGTTTTGCAACCGTTCATTCTGAGGATGCGCAACGCTTAGAAAAGGTAGCCGCAATGCGTAATAACGAACTAGATTTTTTAATTACCACCACGATTTTAGAGCGGGGGGTTACGTTTCCTGGAATTGATGTAATTGTTTTGGGAGCCGATGAGGATATTTTTTCCACCTCAGCTTTAGTTCAGATTGCTGGTCGGGTAGGGCGCAACAATGATCGTCCGTTTGGGGATGTAGACTTTTTTGTCCACAGTAACGCTAAAAATGTTTCAGGAGCTTATCGCCAGATTGCCTATATGAATCGATTGGGGGCTGCCAAAAAGAATGAATAATTGTTTATTATGTGGTAGCTATTTATCAATGGCGCCTTCGATCGATTGGCTATTAAGCTTGCGTTCATTCGAAAATAGCTGGCTTTGTAATACTTGCCGAAAACAATTTATGAAAATTGATTTTGAACAAGCGTGTCCAATTTGCAGTAAGCCGAAACAAGCTGGGAAGAACTGTATTGATTGTATCGAGTGGCAATCACGTTCAAAATTAACATTTGAGAATCACTCATTATATGAATATAATTTAGCAATGAAAAACTTTATGCACCGTTATAAATTTCTTGGCGATTATCGGCTAAGGAACATTTTTTTAGATGAAATGAGTACTTATGCAAAGAATAGTCGGCGGCTGATCGTACCAATTCCATTAAATCCACAAACGATGAAGACGCGGGCCTTTAATCAAACGATTGGTTTCTTGGACATGCAATTGTTGCAGTGTTTAGAAACGAAGGCCAAAGAAAAGAGCATGGATCAGTCTAAACTAGGTCGTGATCAACGTAAATTAATGGAACAGCCATTTAAGATGGTTTCACAAGAAATCATTAAAGTTAAGGATCAAGACATATTAATAGTTGATGATGTTTATACCACTGGAACGACGATTCACTATGCGGCGCAGTTGTTGCTTGAACATGGTGCTAAATCCGTTTGTGGACTTACGTTAGCGCGATAATCAAATAGATTTAACGTTTATTATTTTAAAACGGTGCTGAAAATGTTAAAATGGATTAGATTAAATAAATAATAGATAAAATCGGGGAAGATTCCCCTTTTAATAAAACTGATTCTTATTTTAAGAAAGGAAATTGATTTAATGCCTAATATTTTAAAAAAATGGGTAGAAAGCGACAAACGCGAAATTAAAAGACTTAGTAAGATTGCCGATAAAGTTGGTGAATGGTCTCAAAAATATCGCAAATTAAGTGATGAAGAATTACAAGCTAAAACACCTGAATTCAAAAAACGTTACCAAAATGGTGAAACTTTAGATGAACTATTACCAGAAGCATTTGGGGTAGCTAGAGAAGCTGCTCGGCGGGTCCTTGGATTGAATCCATTCCACGTTCAAATTATGGGTGGAATCGTTCTTCATGAGGGGAATATTTCCGAAATGAAGACTGGGGAAGGAAAGACCCTTACTTGTACGATGCCAGTTTATTTAAATGCCATTTCTGGTGATGGAGTTCATGTTATTACTGTGAATGAATATCTTTCAGAACGTGATGCTACTGAAATGGGTGAACTATATAACTGGTTAGGCTTAACTGTCGGAGTTAACTCCTCAGACAAGTCTGCTGAAGAAAAGCGTGAAGCATACGCTGCTGATATCACTTATTCCACTAACGGTGAAATTGGATTTGACTACCTCCGTGATAACATGGTGGTTTATAAGGAAGACATGGTTCAAAGACCACTTAACTTTGCTGTGGTCGATGAAGTTGACTCCATCTTAATTGATGAAGCTAGAACCCCATTGATCATTTCAGGACAAGCGACTGCATCTTCTGAACTTTACAATTCAGCTGATCAATTTGCTAAGACTTTGACTAAGGATAAGGATTACAAAATTGATTTGGAAAGTAAGACGATTGCCCTAACTGATCAAGGAATTAGTAAGGCTGATAAATTCTTTAATTTAAAGAACTTATTTGACACTGAAAATACTGCTCTTACCCACCATATTGATGAAGCTTTACGGGCTAATTACATTATGCTGCTCGATAAGGACTACGTTGTGCAAGATGATTCCGTTCAAATTGTTGATTCATTTACTGGACGGATCATGGAGGGACGTCGTTTCTCAGATGGTCTTCATCAAGCGATTGAAGCCAAGGAAGGCGTTGAAATTCAACAAGAAAGTAAGACGATGGCTAACATCACTTACCAAAACCTTTTCAGAATGTACAAGAAGCTTTCCGGGATGACTGGAACTGCCAGAACTGAAATTGAAGAATTCCGTGAAATTTATAACATGGAAGTTATTTCAATTCCAACTAATAAACCAGTTGTTCGTTTAGATGAACCTGATATTTTATATCCTGATTTAAATTCTAAGTTCGAAGCCGTAATTGAAAGAATCAAGAGACTTCACCATGCTGGGCAACCAATCTTAGTTGGGACCGTGGCTGTTGAAACTTCAGAGTACCTTTCTAAACGCCTAGACGAAGAAGGCATCGATCATGTGGTCTTGAACGCTAAGAACCATGCTAAAGAAGCTGAAATTGTTAAGAATGCTGGACAAAAGGGTGCCGTTACGATTGCTACTAATATGGCTGGTCGGGGAACTGATATTAAATTAGGACCTGGGGTGGTTAGATTAGGTGGACTTGCAGTAATCGGAACCGAACGGCATGAATCACGGCGGATTGATAATCAACTTCGTGGTCGTTCTGGACGGCAAGGTGACCCTGGTTTATCACAATTTTACCTTTCACTTGAAGATGATTTGATGCGTCGATTCGGTTCTGATCGGATCAAGAACCTTCTTCAACATCTTAAAATTGATGGTGACAACGCCGCAATTAAGAGTCATATGATTTCTAGACAAGTTGAATCTGCTCAAAAACGAGTTGAAGGGAATAACTACGATTCACGGAAGAACGTCCTTCAATATGATGATGTTATGAGACAACAACGGGATGTTATGTATAACGAACGTTATGAAATTATCGAAGAAGATAAGTCACTTGGTTGGGTATTACTACCAATGTTCGAAAGAACGATTGACCACGTTGTTAATTTACATGCTCAAGGGAGCAGTGAAAACTGGGATTTGCAAACCATTTTGGATTTTGCAATTAGCGCTTTGATCAGTCCCGATAAGATTAGTTTATCCGACTTACAAAACAAGTCACGTGACGAAATTAAAAACTACCTAAACAACATTGCAAAGCAAAACTACAAGGAAAAGGAATCTGAACTTTCAGATCCTTCACAATTACTTGAATTTGAAAAGGTTGTTTTATTAAGGGTTGTGGATTCACACTGGACTGACCATATCGATGCCATGGATCAATTACGACAATCCATTGGGCTTCGTGGATATGGACAATTAAATCCATTGGTTGAATACCAACGTGAAGGTTATCGGATGTTTGAAGAAATGATTGCTGATATCGATTATGATACCACTAGATTATTTATGAAGGCAGAAATTCGTCAAAACCTAGAAAGATAATTCTAATTAAGAGCGAAGAGACTGAAAAGTTCCTTCGCTTTTTTGCGTTTAATCCTAAGGAGGAATTTGAAATGGAACTCAGTGAAGCCAAAAATAAAATTGAAAAAATTCAACAAGCCATTAACGGCTTTAGGGGGTCACTTTGACTTAGATGCTTTAAATGATAATATTCATTTAAATGAGCATCGGATGGCTGAACCAGACTTTTGGAATGATCAAAATAAGGCCAAGCAGCTAATTGATGAGACGAATCAAATGAAGCAAAAATACGATAGTTATAATAACCTTGCCGAAGCCGCTACCGATTTGTCGATTAATTTAGAATTATTAGAAGAAGAAAATGATCCAGACTTAATGAGTGAGTTTGAGAACAACTTAACTAAAGTAGAAAAACAATTAAATGATTATCAATTGAATCTACTTTTATCAGGACCATATGATCATAACAATGCAATTGTTGAAATTCATCCGGGGGCTGGTGGCACTGAATCGCAAGATTGGGGATCAATGTTATTTCGGATGTATACCCGTTGGGCTGAGCAACACCACTTTAAGTTAGAGACTTTAAACTACCAAGCTGGTGATGTTGCTGGGATCGATACAGTTACCTTTATGGTAATTGGGACCAACGCTTATGGATTGATGCAGTCTGAAAAGGGAGTTCACCGCTTAGTTAGAATTTCACCATTTGATTCTGCTGGACGGCGGCATACTTCCTTTGCCTCAGTTGATGTTATGCCTGAATTAGATGATAGCGTTAATATTGAGATTAACCCTGCTGACTTACGAATTGATTATTTCCGTGCCAGTGGGGCTGGGGGTCAACACGTTAATAAAACATCTTCTGCGGTTCGAATCACCCACGAACCCACTGGGATTGTTGTATCTAGCCAAGCGCAACGTTCACAACTACAAAATCGTGAAACGGCAATGAACATGTTAAAATCAAAGTTGTATGAACGGGAAGAGGAAAAGAAAGCCGAACAAAAAGCCAAAATTGAAGGTGAACAAAAAGAGATTGGCTGGGGTTCACAAATTCGTTCCTATGTTTTCCATCCTTACACGATGGTAAAAGACCATCGAACTAATTATGAAACAGGAAATGGCCAAGCGGTAATGGATGGGGATTTAGATCCATTTATTAATGCTTACCTTCAATGGAAACTAAGCCAGAGAAATCCTGATTAATCGATAAAGGACGGATGTTGATATGCAAATTCAAATACAAATACTGTTAGCGTTAATTATTTTTATTATTCAGCCTGTTTTTTGGGTTGGATTAATTCGCACTTATTTATTATCCAAGAAACGCATTAAAAACACGCGAAATACTTTTCATAACGCGATTTATCCTCGGCACTTTGAAATTGTTCAGTTTTTTATTAACCTATTTTTACTGGGAATTTTGGGTGCGGCCTTCACCGTTACGGTCGGTCCCGTAATGACGATGGTTTGGCTAGTGATTTATCAAGTACTATCGATCATTAATTTATTGCTGATCCCTAGGGTGATTTTTTCGTTCGAGATTTTAACCATTGCTTTAATTACTACAATTGTTATTAATTTGAGTGGGGTTATTAATCGATTTATTCATGTTGAATCATTACGTAAATACGGGATTAGTTTAGCAGCCACTGGTGATTTTAATTATATTTTTTTAGCTAGTCTGTTTTTATTAGGATTAGCAATAATCGTCTTCAAAGATGGTGGGAAGTATAACGTACCGATTATTGAACACAACGAACGGAAAACAAGGATTGCAGGTTATCCGTTCAGGAGTATTAACGTGGTCCCACTGTTTTTGTTTATTCCGGGTGATTTTATTCACAGCACAATTCCGTTTTGGCCTGTTTTTATGCTTAATGGGCATTCATTTGCATTTTTATTTGCACCAATATTATTTGGCTTTAGAATGACCGTCTTTAAGCTGTTCCCCCGAGCTGTGTTTAAGAAACTGGGGGGACAATTTGCTAAACTAGCTATTTTAGGATTATTGTTGACAATCGTTAGTTACTTCTTTCCAATTATCGTCGTCCCAGCATTGGTTGGGTTGTTACTTATCTTTTGGTGGATTAACATTCATGCTAAGTCAGTTGATAAGGGGAGTGGAGATTGGTACTCTGAGGTGATTAATGGTGTGCGAATCGTCGGGATTGAACCGCAAACCCCCGCTGCTAAGATGAATTTGTCAATTGGAGATGTCATCTTAGAAGTGAATAATCAATCGGTTACAAATGAAAATGAATTTTATCGGGCCCTTTTAAAACAGTCCACTTATTGTCGATTAAAAGTTAAAAATCGGAAGGGTCAATTAGCAATTACTGAAACCGCTATTTTTAGCAATGCTCCCCATGAGATCGGAGTAGTGTTATTTAAACAGGAAAGTTAAAGATATTATTAGTGTCTATGCTTACATGTAGACACTTTTTTTGAATGTGATAATATTAATTTTGAACTTTAATATTCGAAAGGAAATCAATCATGAAAACGAAAAAATTAATGAAATCTCGTAATAATCGAATCCTAACTGGCGTATTGGGTGGCTTAGCCGAATACTTTGGCATTAACGCACGTTATCTAAGGATTGCATATTTAATTTTGACAGTTTTATTTATCAAGACATTAATTCCAGTGTTTTTATATCTTTTAATGATGGTCTTAATGCCAAATGATTATGGCAAAGATAGTCGTCAATTTAATAACTCATTTGGTAATCGACAATCTGATTCATCCTCAAGGGGTCGCAAAATTCTTCATGATGTTGAAGAAAAGGACGATTTAAAATAAGGGAGTTAATTAAATGAGTTTTTTTAAACAAGTATTATTGAACATGCTAGTTTTCGTTGCATTAGCTGGTTTCTTACAGCAATCAGGAATGTTTTATGTTTCTGGGCTGATGGCCGCACTAGGTGCAGCGTTCGTTCTATCGATTTTAAATGCGTTAGTAAGACCATTCATTACAGTTTTATCACTGCCGATCAATATTTTAACGTTAGGATTATTTAGCATTGTTATTAACGGATTAATGTTAGAGATGACCTCAGCACTAGTTGGTAAGGATAGTTTTTACTTCTCTTCGTTTGGCAGTGCGATGATTGTGGCAATTATTTTATCAATTTGTAACGCGATTTTTGCTGACCATTATTCACGTCAAATTCGCAAATAAAGTGTATCGAAAGTGCATATCATGATAAAATTAATTTAGGTTTCTTTTAACGATCGGAGGGATTTAATTGGCTGAAATAGTAACCGTAAAAGACCTTGTTGATAATACACGGTTAAGCGTTGCTTATGGATCAGAGTATTTGGACCGATTAATTACAACTAGTGATATATCGCGTCCGGGGCTTGAACTAACGGGGTATTTTAATTATTATCCTGCAAAACGGATTCAACTTTTGGGAATTACAGAAACATCCTTTGCAAAGGGAATGACCAGTTCTGACCTTTACGATGTAATGGTGAAGATGTGTCAGCCAGAAACACCTGCTTTTGTAATTTCAACCCAATTAGATCCACCTGAAGAACTACTAGAAGCAGCTGAAAGTAAGCATATTCCAGTTCTTTGCTCTAAGTTAACGACTTCACGAGTACTTAGTAATATGACTAATTATTTAGAAGCTAAACTAGCTGAAAGAATGTCAATTCATGGAGAATTAGTTGATATTTATGGGCTAGGGGTTTTAATTACCGGAGATTCTGGAGTTGGAAAAAGCGAAACGGCTTTGGAACTGATTAAGCGTGGCCATCGATTGATCGCAGATGATCGAGTAGAAGTCTACCAACAAGATGAGCAGACTCTAATCGGACAGGCACCACGCATCTTGCGGCATTTATTAGAAATCCGAGGAATCGGCATCATCGATGCAATGAATCTATTTGGAGCAGGAGCGGTAAGAAGCGATACTCGGGTCGATTTGATCGTTCACCTTTCAAATTGGTCCAAGGATACGCCTTTTGATCGATTGGGTAATAATAATGAATCACAACGTTTTTTTGATGTTGACGTTCCCAAAATCAATATTCCAGTTAAAATTGGGCGGAACCTAGCAGTACTAATTGAATCCGCCGCAATGAACTTTAGAGCTCGTTCGATGGGTTATGATGCAACGAAAGTTTTTGATGATAACCTTAAGAGTTTGATCAAGGAAAACTCAATTCGGGATTCAAAGGCACGAGCACAAGAGAAGAACATCGAATTAGAAAACGAAGCAGCCATTCATAAATCGGATGATGAGAAACATAAATAGTTGAAGGGAATGAATTCTAATCATATTAGCATTAAATCCAATTGCATTTAAATTGGGCCCAATTCAGGTGCATTGGTATGGTATTTTTATCGCGAGTGCCGTTATATTAGCAGTATACCTATCAGTGCGTGAGGGTAAAAAGCGGGGCATTAAGCCTGATAACATCTATGACATGTTATTGTGGGCATTGCCATTTTCAATTATCAGTGCTCGTTTGTACTACGTAGTTTTTCAATGGGGTTATTATCAGAATCATATTGACGAGATCATTCGAATCTGGGATGGTGGAATTGCAATTTATGGTTCCTTGATTGGAGCTGCAATTGTAATTATTATTTTCTGTCGCAGTCGGTTGATTCCAGTCTGGTTAATGTTGGATGTTATTTCGCCAACCGTACTTTTAAGCCAGGGAATTGGGCGTTGGGGTAACTTTATGAACCAAGAAGCCTTTGGTCAAGTTACTAGCCTTTCTTTTCTTCAACATCTTCACCTACCATCATTTATTATCAATCAGATGTACATTAGTGGAATGTATCGCCAACCGACGTTTTTGTATGAATCATTGTGGAGCTTCTTGGGGGTAGCGATCTTATTATCACTACGGCATGTTCCGCACTTCTTTAAGCGTGGCGAGGTGTTTTTGAGTTATGCCCTTTGGTACTCATTTGGACGCTTTTTTATTGAAGGAATGCGCACTGATAGTTTAATGATTGGTAGTATTCGAGTCTCACAATATCTATCGATCGTTTTATTCGTAGTTGCGCTTGGTTTAATCGTTTATCGTAGACGTAAAATTCCAGATGCTAGTTGGTACTTAGATGGCTCAAAACAACTATTAAGATAAAGGATGAATTTAAAAATGACAGAAAAAATTGCAGTATTAGGTGCTGGTTCATGGGGTAGTATGTTGGCTAATATTTTAGCGCAAAACGGGCATGATGTAAGATTATGGTCCTACAAGCCTGCACAAGTTGATGAATTAAATAATCAGCATACTAATTCTAAATATTTAAAAGATTTTACCTTTTCAAATGCTTTAGTAGCTTATTCAGATATGAAAGCTGCTTTAGAGGGGGTTGATGACGTTTTATTCGTTGTTCCCGCTCAAGTGACTCGTTCGGTTGCTAAGCAGGTGAACCCAATTTTAACTGAATTAGGTATTCAACCGAACATAATTCATGCTAGTAAGGGAATTGAAGAAAAAACATATAAACGAATGTCAGAAGTGTTAGCTGATGAAATCGATCCAGATAACCGTCGTTCAATTTCAGTTATTTCAGGACCGAGTCAAGCTGAGGATGTTGCTCGTGGTGACATTACGTTGGTAACCACTGCTAGCGAAAATATGCAAGATGCTGAACACATCCAATCATTGTTCATGAATGATACTTTTCGGGTTTATACAAATGATGATATCATCGGAGTTGAAATTGGAGCTGCACTTAAAAACATTATTGCGTTAGGAGCGGGGGCACTAGTTGGCCTTGGCTATGGTGATAATGCCAAGGCATCACTAATTACTCGGGGCCTAGCTGAAATTTCTCGATTGGGGACCTCATTTGGTGCCAATCCATTGACGTTTATCGGATTATCCGGGGTTGGTGACTTGATTGTAACTGCGACTAGTTCTGATTCCAGAAACTGGCGGGCCGGAAATCAATTAGGAAAGGGCCAAACCCTAAAAGACGTTATTGATAATATGGGAATGGTAATTGAAGGGGTTGCAACCACCCGTGCTGCTTATGAATTAGCTAAGCAAAGAGGCGTTGAAATGCCAATTACTTCCGCAATTTATCACGTATTATATGATAATGCAGACATTAAAGAATCTATCGCTAAGTTAATGCAACGCCAAGGTCGTTCTGAATTAGCTTAATAATTAAAAAATCCATCGATTAGGAGTTATAAAAATGAAAAAAATTAGAAAAGCAATCATTCCCGCCGCAGGGTTAGGGACTAGATTTTTACCAGAAACAAAGGCAGTGCCAAAGGAAATGTTACCAGTTGTTGATACCCCTACGATTCAATTAATCGTTGAAGAAGCGAAGGCTTCTGGAATTACTGATATTTTAATTATTATTGGGCGTAACAAGCGTAACATCGAAGATCATTTTGATTCTAATCCAGAATTAGAAGATAATTTAGCACGCAAGCACAAGGATAAGATGTTGAAAGCAGTTCAAGAAACAAATGGGATGAATATCTACTTCATTCGTCAAAACCATCCAGATGGTTTAGGGGATGCTGTTTCCACTGCACGTAGTTTTGTTGGCGATGAACCATTTGTAATCATGTTGGGTGATGACATTGCTAAGGCTGAAGAACCACTTACAAAGCAGTTGATCAACTGTTATGAAGAAACTGGTGAATCCACTCTTGCTGTAATGCGTGTCCCTCATGAAGATACTGCTAAATACGGAGTAATTGCACCGACTAAGGAAATTATGCCTGGTCTATACGATGTTGACAGCTTTGTTGAAAAGCCAGATCCAGATGATGCCCCTAGTGATCTTGCAATCATTGGTCGTTACTTATTAACACCAAATATTTTTGATATTTTGGAAAAGACGAAACCAGGTAAGGGCAACGAAATTCAATTGACCGATGCGATTGATACTTTGAATAAGAGCCATAAGGTTTATGCTCATGAACTAGTTGGCTCCAGATATGATACTGGAAATAAATTTGGATGGTTAAAGACCAATATCGAATACGGTTTGGAACATCCAGAAGTTAAGGATGACCTTCGTCAATACATTAAAGATCTTGGCAAGCAATTAGCTGAAGAAGATCAAAAATAATCAGTTGGGTGCAAACTATTAGACAAAGATACTTATTAATAGTAAGCTGAGTACATTGATTATTTATGTGAGGAGAGTTGTGCAATGGAAAGTTATGATGTAATTGTGATTGGAGCAGGACCTAGTGGAATGACAAGTGCCCTATATGCTTCAAGAGCTAATTTATCAGTGTTAATGATTGACCGTGGAATTTACGGTGGTCAAATGAATAATACCGCTGAAATTGAAAATTACCCTGGGTTCAAATCAATCTTAGGACCTGATTTGGCTAAGAACATGTACGAGGGATCGATTAACTTTGGTGCTAAGTATGGTTATGGAACGGTAGAATCAATTGAAGACCAGGGAAAGACTAAAATCGTTCACACCGATAATGGTGACTATGAAGCCAAGACTGTGATTATTGGAACTGGGTCACAATATCGGAAGCTTGGGGTGCCAGGTGAAGATGAATACGGTGGTCGTGGAGTTTCTTATTGTGCGGTATGTGATGGGGCGTTCTTTAAGAACAAGGAAGTCGTAGTTGTTGGTGGTGGTGATTCTGCCATTCAAGAAGCCCTCTACCTAGCCCAACTAGTTTCTAAGATTACCATCATTCATCGACGTGGTGAACTAAGAGCCCAAAAGGTGCTCCAAGACCAAGCGTTCGCAAATGATAAAATCAACTTCATTTGGAATACTAACGTGACTGAAGTGGTTGGTGACGACGCTAAGGTGACTGGTGTGAAAACCGTTAATAACGAAACTCAAGAAACCGGTGAAGTGCTCGCAAGTGGAGTGTTCATCTACGTTGGAAACCTCCCAATTACGGGGGCTTTCAAAGATCTAAACATTACTGATGATAATGGTTGGATCAAGACTAATGATCGGATGGAAACTGCTAAGCCTGGTATCTTTGCAATTGGTGATGTTCGAGCAAAGGAATTAAGACAAGTAGTGACGGCCGTAGGTGACGGTGGTATCGCGGGACAGAATGCTTTCCATTACATTCAAAATATGTAAGGTGCTTATTCTTTCAAAAATAGACAACAGTGTTAAAATAAAGTAAACGAGTGGGGGAGGAATCTTCCCCACTTTTTATTACGCTAAAATATTAATTAATTAATATTGAAAGAATTGAAGGGGGATAAATTAGATGGCAGAGATTAATCGAATTACGGATAATAAATTCGACTTGGTTTCAGATTACCAGCCAACGGGGGACCAACCTAAAGCCATTCAAGAGTTGACTGATGGAGTAAAAAAGGGTGATAGGGAACAAATCCTATTGGGAGCAACTGGAACCGGGAAGACGTTTACTATTTCTAATGTGATTAAGAATTTGAACAAACCCACTTTGGTCCTGTCCCATAATAAGACGCTTGCAGGACAGCTCTACAGTGAACTGAAGCGCTTTTTTCCCCATAATGCGGTTGAATATTTCGTTAGTTATTATGATTACTATCAACCAGAAGCATATGTGCCTTCCAGTGATACCTATATTGAAAAGGATTCTTCGATCAATGATGAAATTGATCAATTGCGGCATGCGGCTACCAGTGCGTTGCTAGAACGTAACGATGTAATTGTCGTGGCATCTGTTTCTGCAATTTTCGGGTTAGGGAGTCCTAAGGAGTACTTTGACCACACGATTCCGCTAAAAGTCGGGCAACAAATTGATCGAAATACGTTGCTACGGGAGTTGGTCAACATTCAATTTGACCGTAATGACATTGATTTTCAACGCGGCCGGTTCAGAGTCCGTGGCGATGTGGTTGAAGTCTTTCCCGCTTCTGGGAGTAAGTATGCCTATCGGATTGAATTCTTTGGCGATGAAATTGATCGAATCAGAGAAGTTGATACTTTAACTGGCGAAATTATCAGTGATAAAGATAAAATCGTAATCTTCCCAGCAACCCACTTTTTAGCTGATGATCAGATTATGGATCACGCTTTGGACGGGATTCAAAAGGAATTAAAGACGCAACACGCTAAGTTAGAGTCAGAGGGTAAACTACTAGAGGCCCAACGACTGAAACAGCGGACCACATACGATATTGAAATGATGCGTGAAATGGGTTATACCAACGGGATTGAAAATTATTCTCGATTTATGGATGGCCGTAAACCAGGCGAACCTCCTTACACGTTGATGGACTTCTTTCCGAAGGACTTTTTAATGGTCATTGATGAATCTCACCAAACGATTCCCCAGGTTGGTGGGATGTATAATGGTGATAAGGCCAGAAAAGAGCGTTTGATCGAATATGGGTTTAGGTTGCCGAGTGCCCTTGACAATCGGCCATTAAAAATGCCTGAATTTGAGGATCACATCAACCAAGTCATTTACATGTCTGCAACTCCGGGACCATACGAATTAAAGCATGCTGACCAGGTGGTTCAACAAATTATTCGACCAACCGGATTATTGGATCCAATCGTAAAGGTGCGGCCAATTATGGGGCAGATGGATGATTTAGTGGGTGAAATCAACCAAAGAATCGAACGCAACGAACGGGTTTTCGTGACAACGTTGACCAAGAAGATGTCCGAAGATTTGACTGATTACCTCAAGGACCTAGGAATCAAGGTACGCTACTTGCATAGTGATATCAAGACTTTAGAGCGGACCAAAATCATCCACGACCTCCGTGCTGGTAAATTCGATGTGTTGGTCGGCATTAACCTCTTGCGGGAGGGAATTGACGTCCCTGAAGTTTCATTAGTAGCAATTCTAGATGCTGATAAGGAAGGTTTCTTGAGAAATGAGCGTTCACTGATTCAAACCATCGGACGGGCAGCCAGAAATGAAAACGGTGAAGTAATCATGTACGCTGATTCGATGACCGATTCAATGAAAAAAGCAATTGATGAAACGCAACGGCGGCGTGAAATTCAAGAAAAATACAATCATGAACATGGAATTACGCCACACACGATTAAAAAAGCGATCTCCCCAGTTATCTCGGTCAGTGGGGATAAAATTGAGGCTGAAAATGCCGAGTCGAATAACGAAATTATTGAAACTGATTTTAAGAAGATGACGAAACCAGAAAAACAAGCAATGATTGGGCGGCTGGAAGATGAAATGCAAGATGCATCGAAGCGGCTTGATTTTGAACATGCTGCGAACCTTCGGGATACGATTATTGAACTACAAGCAAAAATGTAAGGATGGTGCTAAGTGTTAAACGATAAAATTATTATTCGTGGGGCGCGTGAACATAACCTCAAGGACATTAACGTTACAATTCCTAAGAATCAATTAACGGTGATGACTGGTTTATCGGGCTCTGGAAAAAGTTCATTGGCCTTTGATACGCTATATGCAGAGGGACAACGTCGCTACGTAGAAAGTCTGTCTTCCTACGCTCGGCAATTTTTAGGCCAGATGGATAAGCCCGATGTTGATTCGATTGAAGGGTTGAGTCCAGCCATTTCGATCGATCAAAAAACAACCTCTCATAATCCCCGTTCAACAGTGGGGACCGTTACCGAAATTAATGACTACTTTAGATTGTTATGGGCACGGGTCGGGACGCCGATCTGCCCTAATGATGGAACCAAGATTACTAGTCAATCGGTCGATCAAATGATGGGTGAGTTAATCAACTTGCCAGAACGCACACGGCTCCAGATCTTAGCTCCCGTTGTTCGTGATAAAAAGGGGCAACATAAGGAACTGCTCAAAAAAATTAAACGTGAAGGGTTTGTCCGCATTCAAGTTGATGGTGAAGTAATGGACTTGGATGATTCGATTGAATTAGATAAAAATAAACGGCATACCATCAATGTCGTGATCGATCGAATCATTATTAAAGATGGAATTAAATCGCGGTTATCGGATTCATTGGAAGCGGCGTTACGGTTAAGTGATGGGTATGCAATTGCCGATTTCATGGGTAAACGTGATAACATGGTCTTTTCAGAACACTACTCATGTCCATTTTGCGGTTTTACGGTTGGTAAGTTAGAACCCCGCTTGTTCTCTTTTAACTCACCATTAGGGGCTTGTCCTGACTGTGATGGGTTAGGGGTCAAACTTGAAGTAGATCAGGATTTAGTGATTCCTGATCGGACTAAGACCTTGGCACAGGGGGCATTAGCACCTTGGAACCCAATTAGTTCAGAATACTACCCGAACATGTTAAAACAGGCGTGTGAGCAATTCGGTATCGATATGAATACTCCGTTCAATAAATTGCCGAAAAAGCAACGTGATCTAGTGCTTTATGGTTCAGGAAAGAAGCAGTTCCATTTTAATTTTGAAAGCAATTTTGGTGGGACGCGTGATCTCGATATGCCATTTGAAGGGGTCATGAATAATATCGATCGAAGGTTCCATAGCACCAATAGTGAGTTCACGCGCAAAACAATGCGTGAATACATGACTGAATTGACCTGTCAGACTTGTCATGGCTATCGGTTGAACGAACGGGCATTGTGTGTGAAAGTGGCCGATCAAAACATTAGTCAAGTATCAGCAATTGATGTTGAAAAAGAATTGAATTACTTTCACCAACTTCATTTTGGTGAAAAGGATTCCGTGATCGCTAAACCGATTATTAAAGAAATTATTGACCGCTTAACCTTTTTGAAAAACGTTGGGTTGGATTATCTTACCCTGGCCAGAACTGCTGGTACCCTTTCTGGGGGCGAATCGCAACGGATTCGCTTGGCAACACAAATCGGTTCTAATCTTTCAGGAGTGCTTTATGTTCTAGATGAACCTTCAATCGGGTTGCACCAAAGGGACAACAATCGTTTGATCAAATCGCTGCAATCAATGCGTGATTTGGGGAATACGTTGGTCGTGGTTGAACACGATAAGGATACCATGGAGGATGCGGATTACATTGTTGATATCGGCCCTGGAGCTGGGCAAAATGGTGGGCAGGTGATGGCTGCTGGGACCCCAGCACAGATCGCTAAGAACCCTAAATCATTGACGGGTCAATATCTTTCTGGTAAGAAGTTTATTCCAGTTCCTTTAAAACGGCGAAATGGCAATGGTAAAAAAATTACAATTACTGGAGCACAGGAAAATAACCTAAAGGATGTAACGGTTAGTTTCCCCCTTGGCGAATTTGTAGTTGTTTCTGGCGTATCTGGTTCCGGTAAATCAACGTTAGTGAACACGATTTTAAAGCGGGCTCTCGCTCAGAAACTGAATCATAATTCAGCACGGCCCGGGAAATACAAGTCAATTCGTGGCTACAAGAACATCGAAAAGTTAGTTAGTATCGATCAAAGCCCAATCGGCAGGACCCCAAGGAGTAATCCAGCCACTTATACCGGTGTTTTTGATGATATTCGCGATCTCTTTGCGGAAACCAACGAGGCTAAGCTACGCGGATATAAGAAGGGCCGTTTCAGTTTCAATGTGAAGGGTGGCCGATGTGAGACTTGTCATGGGGATGGAATTTTAAAGATTGAAATGAACTTCCTCCCCGATGTCTACGTTCCCTGTGAGGTTTGTCATGGAAAGCGTTATAACGCTGAAACCTTGGAGGTTGAATATAAGGGCAAGAATATTTCAGATGTTTTAGACATGACGGTTAGCGAAGCTCTGAAGTTCTTTAAGGCAATTCCTAAAATCACTCGGAAATTGAAGACGATTGATGAAGTCGGGCTTGGCTATGTTAAACTAGGTCAATCCGCCACCACGCTTTCCGGTGGGGAAGCCCAACGGATGAAGCTGTCAGCTGAACTGTACAAAAAATCAAACGGAAAGAACTTATACATCCTTGATGAACCAACGATTGGGTTGCATACCGATGACATTGGACGACTCTTGAAAATTTTGCACGAGTTAGTTGATAAGGGCAATACGGTATTGGTCATTGAGCATAGCTTGGATGTGATCAAAACAGCTGATTACTTGATTGACTTAGGTCCCGAAGGTGGGGATGGTGGTGGCCAAATCGTTGCGACTGGTACCCCAGAAGAAGTTTGTCAGGTTAAAGCTAGTTATACTGGCCAGTATCTAAAACCGGTTTTGGAGACTGATACTGAAAGAACTGAAAAATTAAATAAATGATAAGAAAAAGACGAATGTTCGTCTTTTTTTGTTTTATGATCAAAAAGAAACACCAGGTATGTTATACTAAAAGTTATGGTGATTTAGGCCATCTAAAAATAAAATTAATTACATTAAAACCATTTCAATAATAAGGAGGGGAATCGGAATGCCACAAATTAAATCACATCAACCTCGAATCGTTGTGATTGGCGGTGGAACCGGGGTCCCAGTGATTCTACGGGCACTTAAGGATAAAGACGTCGACATCACTGCAATTGTTACTGTTGCTGATGATGGGGGATCATCCGGGGTGCTTAGAAACTACATTAACGTGGTGCCACCTGGTGATATTCGAAACGTAATCGTGGCATTATCAGATGCTGATCCTGAATTTTTGAAGCTGTTTCAATATCGTTTCAAGGGAAGCGATAAATTTTTAGCTGGACATGCAATTGGTAATTTGTTGATTACCGCTTTATCTGAGATGAAGGGTAATATTTTTCAAGGGGTTCAAGATTTAACTCGGATTATGCAGGTTAAGGGACACATCTATCCAGCTAGTGATGATCTAATTACCTTGCACGCTGAATTTACTGATGGAACGCAATTAGCTGGAGAATCCGAAATTACTAAGGCCCATAAGATGATTGAACGAGTTTGGGTCGATCGTGATGATCAAATGGGGGCTCCTAAGGCTGTTCAACCGGTAGTTGATGCGATTTTAAACGCTGATCAAATCGTCTTAGGACCAGGTAGTTTGTTTACTAGTATTTTACCGAATTTAATGATTCCAGAGGTACATGATGCGGTCCTTCATACAAGTGCAGAAATTGTTTATATCTGTAATATTATGACCCAAAGTGGCGAAACGAATGGCTTTACTGATTCAGATCACGTTGCGGTTTTGAATCGTCATTTTAACCATAATATTATTGATGCGGTAATGGTGAATAATAAAAAGGTCCCAGTAAACTATATTCACCGCAATGAAGATGAAAGTTCAATTCAAGTTACCCATGATCAATCAGGGCTTTTAAATCAAAATTGTAAGGTAATTACTTCTGATTTCTTAAAACTTCATGACCATGGTGCTTACCATAACGGTGAAGCGGTATCAAATGAGCTTTTGAAGCTGATTGATAATAAATAAATGGGTAACGGAATGGAGTGAGATAAATGTCGTATGCTAGTCAAGTCAAAAAGGAGCTAACGACGCTTAAGGTTCATAGAGAAAACGCTAAGCCAGAGTTAATGGCATTGATTAGAATGAATGGTTCTTTAACGATCGTTAACCATGAATTAATTTTAAATGTTCAAACCGAAAACCCTGCGATTGCTAGGCGAATCTATCGTTTATTATTAGAATTTTATGATGTTGAGAGTAATTTAATCGTTCGTAAACGAATGAAGTTAAAGAAAAATAATGTATATGTAGTGCGAATTACTACCAATACCAAAAAGATTTTAGATGATTTGGGGATTTTAAAGGGGTATGAATTAGTTGAAACTGTGCCGCTCGCACTACTGGAAAGTGATTCCCAAGTTCGTTCTTATTTGCGGGGAGCCTTTTTAGCTGGTGGCTCAGTTAATAATCCAGAAACATCGCGATATCACTTGGAAATTTACTCGTTATACGAAACCCACAACGAAATGATTACTGAGATGATGAATCGTTATCACCTAGAAGCCAAGACTACTAGTCGACGCAGTGGGTTTATTACCTATTTAAAGGGTGCTGAAAAAATTGCTGATTTTTTGCAGTTGATTGGCGCCACCAACTCGATGTTACACTTTGAAGATATTCGAATTGTCCGTGATATGCGCAACTCCGTCAATCGCTTGGTCAATTGTGAGAACGCTAACATGAATAAGGTGGCCAATGCTGCAACGAAGCAGATCGCAAGCATTAACTTTATTGCCGAAACGGTTGGCTTAGACCAGCTCCCAGATAAGTTACGCGAAGTAGCCGAAATTCGCTTAGAGAATAAAGAAGTGACCCTAAAGGAACTTGGCGAATTGGTGCCCAGTGGGGTAATTTCTAAGTCAGGCATTAACCACCGCTTGAAAAAGATTAATGATTTTGCTGAAAATCTGCGCATGCAAACTGAGGAACGAATTACGGCGATGGAAAATGAATAATTAGTAAAAAGGGATTGAAATGAAATTAGGTCAAAAATTAAAAAAATCAAGGAATAAAGTTAATTTAACCCAAAATGACGTTGCTGATCATCTGCACGTTTCTAGAAAAACGGTGTCTGGATGGGAAAATGATAGGAGCGTTCCTGATATTTACACGATTAAACAGCTTTCGGAATTATATAATACGGATTTGATTGCGGTTTTAGATCATCCAAAAGCTAAGGAACGCAGTAATAACAAGGGCCGTCAAATTAATTACGCCTTAATAGCTTGGTATTTTAATTTGGTAGCAATGGGGCTGAATTTATTTAATTTATTTACTGGATTTATAGATTTTTCTTTTTTCGTTGAAATAATTGCTATAATTTTATTCTTTTCAATCCACGTTTATTATTTTAATAATAAAGTTACAATTAGAAATAAAATGCCATTTTCATGGTTATTCTTACTAGTGATGACAGCGCTATTTTTTACCTTACAAATCGAAAAGCTTGCTCGATTAGGATTTGAAATTGCTACTTTTACGTATGTCGGTGCTCTTTTTAGGGCGATCGTCCTTGACTATGGTGTTTTAATTATATTTACGTTTAAGGAAGTCAGGGGAAAAAATTAATTTTTAATATTAATTTAAAACACACCTTAGAACGGTCTTATTGACGGTTTTAAGGTGTGTTTTTATCAGATGTTAATTTAAAAATTAGTTAATGGAACTTGGATGATAGTCAGCAATACAAAATAAATGATCATTGCAATTATTAATTGATGCCAATGGGAGTGCAACGTAATTTTAAAAGCATTGGACCACTTTGCAAGGTAACTACGATCGGATTGGAATTTAATGCCATGAATGGTTTGAATTGAAACGGTAGCAACCATATAGATTAAAACAATATAGCTGAGGTTGAAAATGATTTTGATTAATGATCCACCAATATTGTTTAATGAAAAGTTGATAATAATCGAACCAATCCCACTAAAAACTACCGCCGTACTAATGAAGCATAGTGCTTTAGTTATCCAAGCAATTGGGATTAATGAAAGGACTACGTAAATAATCAGAATCCTGATTAAATATGTTAAAGCCGCTATTAAAGTATAAACGGTTGGCACTGCTATTAGGGTGCTTAAATCATTATCACTTAAAGCGCTGGTGGTTAGGTTAGCTATAAATAGTAGAACCGCTACAATTGACCACCATTTAATTGTAGAACGAGCCACCCTTAGATTTAGGGTGATTTTATTGATTATGGTTTCCATTGTTCCTCCTTGTTAAATATTGAATTAGTTATTGTACAATTTATTATGAGTATAGTATCAAAGCATTGAGAAAAATGGTAGCTTATCCTTATTTTTAAGGGTGAATTGATGGGTGGATTTATGGTTACAAAGTCGATTAAAAGCTTGCTAAATCAATGTTTTAACGTGTCTTATGTTCTAAGCCCCCATTTTATAGCCAAAAAAAGCAGTAGCCAACTAATTGACTACTGCTTTTAAATTAATTATCCCAATTATAAGGGATTAATTATTTTTTAGTATCTTTATCTTGTTCATTCTTGCTGGTCATAATTCCATCGAGTAATCCATACTTAACGGCTTCTTCAGCAGTTAAGTAGTTATCACGATCGGTATCACGGTTAACCTTAGCAACCGTTTGGCCAGAGTTTTCGGATAAGATCTTGTTTAACATCTTTCTAGCGCTCAAGATGGATTCTGCTGCGATTTCAATATCGCTTTGCTTCCCTTGAGCACCACCAGATGGTTGGTGAATCATAACTTGGGCGTGTGGTAATGCGAAACGTTTGCCCTTAGTACCTGATGAAGCAAGTACACTGGCCATTGAAGCAGCCATCCCCATTACGATCACTTGGATATCTGACTTAACGAAGTTCATTGTATCGTAAATCGCCATTCCAGAAGTGATGACCCCACCTGGTGAGTTAATGTATAGGTAAATATCCTTATCAGAATCTTGTGCATCCAAGAATAATAATTGAGCAATAATTGAGTTTGCCATATCGTCTTCGATTGGGCCGGATAACATGATAATCCGATCCTTTAATAACCGAGAGTAAATGTCATAAGCTCTTTCGCCGTTAGCGGATTGCTCGATTACAGTTGGGATTAAGTTCATTTTAAATGTCCCCCTAAATTTTGATTTAATTTGAAAATTAGACTATTTAAATTCTATCTTAATAGTCAATGAAGGTCAAAACATTTGCCCACAAAGCGACGTATAAAATCACTGCAAATAATTGAATTATCTGCTTCGATTGACACCATTATACATCGGCTATGTTATTATTTTAAATAATGATATCACGATTGGTGGGGGAAACAACATGGGAACCGTATTGATTACTGGAGCAACTGGAGGACTTGGAATTGAATTTGCTCAATTGGCTGCTAATGATGGCCATCAACTGATTTTAGTGGGCCGTAACGCTGATAAGTTAACCCACCTGCAAAGTAAATTAGCGCAACGATTTAACGTGCCGATTAACACGATTACCGTTGATTTTAAAGATCTATCAGCTGCCCAAACCATCTTTGACCAGGTTCAATCAGCTGGCCTGACTGTTGATTATTTGATCAACAATGCGGGATTTGGTGGCCAGGGGACATTCATGGATCGTACGGGTTCACAAGATATTAACATGCTACATGTTAATGCTGAAGCCCCCACGCGGTTATTAAAATTATTTCTCCCCCAGTTTGTTAAGCGCAACGCTGGACGGGTGTTGAACGTCGCTTCGGTGGCAGCGTTGGTGCCTGGTCCGATGCAGGCCGAATATTTTGCCACTAAGGCATACTTGGCTTCGCTTGGCAACGCCATCAGCTCTGAATTATCAGATACACAAGTAACCGTGACCACCCTGTTGCCTAGCGTAACTGAAACAGGATTTGCTACGGCTGGAAACTTAACTAGCACCAAGCTATTTGCCCACGGTGCCAATGCTAGTAAGGTTGCTAAACGGGGCTATCGTGGAATGATGAAGGGGAAGCTAAATGTTTTTGCTGGATTGCAATGGTGGCAACGACCATTAGTGCGATTTCTCCCGATTTTGCCCAAGAATTTAGTAATGGCAGTTATCAAGCGCCAACAAACGAATCAATAAAAAAACGTTAGCAGTAAAGCTGCTAACGTTTTTTATCTGAGTGCGCCTGGGGGGAATCGAACCCTCATCTCAAGAACCGGAATCTTACGTGCTATCCATTACACTACAGGCGCATATGATTATATTTTCAATCGAACAATATAAAACTATATCGTAAAAATGATGAAATTGCAAGGGGCGTTATTAGAAATTTAAACAGTAAGGCCTATGTTTTGCAAATTATGAAAGCGGTTGATATACTGCAATATAAAGATAATTATTACCTAGTAAGTTGCTTTGACAGTTGTTTTTGTTCAAAAATTTTATTGAGCAATGGGGCTGACACTAGCAGTAAAAAGTGGTAGTATACTGTTGTACTGCTTTAAAATAATATTTATCTTATTATTTCCTAAAGGAGGAAAATTCAGTATGACTGTAAAAATTGGTATTAATGGTTTTGGACGCATTGGACGTTTAGCTTTCAAGCGGATCCACGAACTTAACTCAAGCGACATCGAAGTGGTAGCTATCAACGATTTAACTACTCCATCAATGTTAGCTTACTTATTGAAGTATGACTCAACTCACGGTAAGTTCCCAGGTAAGGTTTCTTCAACTGACACTGGTATCGTGGTTGACGGTAAGGAATACCCTGTATACGCAGAAAAGGATGCTTCACAAATTCCTTGGGTAAAGAACAATGGTGTTGACTATGTTCTTGAATGTAC
Source organism: Nicoliella sp. ESL1120 (assembly GCF_058508515.1). Classification (NCBI taxonomy): domain Bacteria; kingdom Bacillati; phylum Bacillota; class Bacilli; order Lactobacillales; family Lactobacillaceae; genus Nicoliella; species Nicoliella sp. ESL1120. The sequence goes on along the minus strand of NZ_CP196383.1, from coordinate 1,481,693 downwards.
AGGTTTCTACACTTCAGCTGAAAAGTCACAAGCTCACTTGGACGCTGGCGCAAAGCGTGTCTTGATCTCAGCACCTGCTGGTCAAATCAAGACTGTTGTTCCTGGTGTTAACTTGGACACTCTTAACGCTGACGACAAGATCGTTTCTGCTGGTTCATGTACTACTAGTAGTATTGCACCATCAGCTTACTTCTTGAACAAGGAATTCGGTATCAAGGTTGGTACTATGACTACTATCCATGCCTTCACTTCCACTCAAGCTATCTTGGATGGTCCTAGAGGTAAGAAGATGAGAAATAACCGTACTGCTAGCGCAAATACGATTCCTCATTCAACTGGTGCTGCTAAGGCGCTTGGTTTAGTTGTTCCAGAATTACAAGGTAAGTTAAACGGTGTTGCTCAACGTGTTCCATTAGTTGACGGTTCATTAACTGAATTAACTGCTATTTTGGACAAGAAGGTTACTGCTGACGAAGTTAATGCAGCAATCAAGAAGCATACTGAAGGTAACGATGCTTTCGGTTACGCTGAAGATCCAATTGTATCAAGTGATATCATTGGTGATACCCACGGATCAGTATTTGATCCTACCCAAACTGACGTAACTACTGTTGGTGATGACCAATTAGTTAAGGTTTGGACTTGGTACGATAACGAATGGGGCTTCACTTGTAACATGGTTCGTACTTTATTGAAGTTTGCTCAACTATAAAAAGCAGTTTTAATTAAATTAAATAATTAAAATCTAAAAAAGGTGGGGGAGGTTACTCTTCCACCTTTTTATTATATTTAACATTTTAATATGGCTGACCTTTTGCTTTGAGATTAGGTTCTAAATGCTGTATTATTAAAAGTGTTAAGTTAATATTTATTTAGGAGGTATCTAAATTGGCTAAATTAACTGTTTCTGATTTAGATTTAAAAGATAAAAAAGTATTAATGCGTCTTGATTTCAACGTTCCAATTAAGAATGGTGTAATCGGTGATGATAACCGTATCGTAGCAGCACTTCCTACGATCAACTATGTTGTTGATCATGGTGGTAAAGCAATTATCTTCTCTCACCTTGGCAGAATCAAGAGTGAAGACGATAAAAAAGAATTATCACTACGCCCAGTTGCTGAACGGCTTTCAAACTTATTAAATAAGCCAGTAACTTTCGTTCCTACTACTGAAGGTCCTCAATTAGAAGATGCTATCAATAAGATGAACGACGGTGATGTTTTATTAGTTGAAAACACTCGTTACGAAGATGTTGTTAACGGTGAATATGTAAAGCGCGAATCTGGTAATGATCCAAAACTTGGTGAATACTGGGCTTCACTTGGTGATGTATTCGTAAACGATGCATTTGGTACTGCTCACCGTTCTCATGCCTCAAACGTTGGAATTGCTAAGGCAATGGAAGCTGCTGGTAAGCCAGCTGCGGTTGGTTTCTTAATGGAAAAGGAAATCAAGTATCTTGGCAATGCCGTTAATGATCCTAAGCGTCCATTTGTTGCCATTTTAGGTGGTGCTAAGGTTTCTGATAAGATTACCGTTATCGATAACTTATTAGATAAAGCTGATAAGGTTATCATTGGTGGTGGAATGACTTATACTTTCTACGCTGCCAAGGGAATCAAGATTGGTAATTCATTAGTTGAACAAGACAAAATCGATTTAGCTAAGCAAATTTTAGACAAGGCTGGCGACAAGTTAGTATTACCTGTTGACAACGTTGTTGCTGATAAATTTGCTAACGATGCTAAGACTGAAATCGTTGAAGGTGACATTCCTGATGGAATGATGGCTTTAGATATCGGTCCTAAGTCAATTCAAGAATTTGAAAACGTCTTAAGAGATGCTAAGACTGTTGTTTGGAACGGACCTATGGGTGTGTTCGAAATGAGCAACTTCGCTAAGGGAACCTTAGCAGTTGGTGATTTCTTAGCTAACTTACAAGATGCTACTACAATCGTTGGTGGTGGTGACTCTACTGCTGCTGTTAAGCAATTAGGAATCGCTGACAAGTTAACTCACGTTTCTACTGGTGGTGGAGCTTCACTTACTTACCTTGAAGGTAAGACCCTTCCAGGAATTGCTGCAATTTCCGATAAATAATTTTGATTATTTATTAAAAGTCGTGCTGATTGCACGGCTTTTTTGTTTACATATATTTTCCTTAAGTTTCCAATCCGAATTGCTTAAGTAAAAATATTTATAGTAAAATGATTGGGTACGAAGACACTCAATCGTGCTAATATCCTGATAAGGGGGAGCTTATTAATGAGTGCCCAAAAACGGGTTCCATTTATTGGAGCTAACTGGAAGATGTACTTGATGCCAGATCAAGTGATTCCATACATCGAAACGATTAAAAATCAAATTCCGCGGCCAGCTGAAGTCCAGGTGATGATTGCGGCTTCACCACTATACCTATGGCCGCTACTAGAACATGCTAGTGGGACCGATGTCATTATTGGTGCTGAAAATTGTGATTATCATGATACCGGGGCTTACACTGGTGAGGTTAGCCCGAAGGCGTTGGCTGAGGCTGGTGTTACCTATTCGATTGCTGGTCATTCTGAACGCCGCCATTATTTTGATGAAGATGATGAAGTCGTTAATAAAAAGGTTCATGCATTGCTGCGGAATCATATCAATCCGATTGTTTGTTGTGATGAGACGTTAGTTAGGACCGAGACTTCAGACGGAGTGCATTGGGTGGTTAGCCAGGTGATCGCAGCATTTAAAAACGTTTCAGAATCAGATGCGTTGCATATGATGATTGCCTATGAACCGCGGTGGGCAATTGGAACTGGAATTACCGCTAGTTCAGCTGAAGCTGAAGAGGGGTGTGCATTGATCAGGCAAACGATCAGTCGGCTTTATTCATCAGAAATTGCCGATTCCATTCGAGTTTTATACGGTGGAAGTGTTAATCCCAAAAATGTAAAGGCACTAATGGCACAACCTGACATTGATGGTGTTTTAGTCGGAAGTGCAAGTCTTGATCCCAAAGAATTCCTAAATTTAATTCATTATTAATTTTTCCGATAATTATAGTTGATTTATTGGTTTTAAAAATCAAAAAATGGTATCATAACAATGTAGATGATGAATAAATGATATATTTATTCAGTTTTAAAGGGGTGTTGGACAGTCCCTGATAAAATGTTTCATATTTTGTCGTAAACTTTGTTTTGCAAGGTTGTTCATACTACGGCTCATTGGTTTTGTACCCAATGGGTAATTAACTTTCACTTAAGGAGAGAATACAATGTCAATTATTTCCGATATTTTTGCTCGCGAAGTCCTAGACTCACGTGGTAACCCTACTGTTGAAGTAGAATTATATACTGAAGCCGGTGCTTTTGGCCGTGGAATCGTTCCATCTGGTGCCTCAACTGGTGAACATGAAGCTGTTGAATTACGTGATGGCGACAAGAACCGTTACATGGGTAAGGGTGTTCTTAAAGCCGTTGACAATGTTAACAACATCATTGCAAAGGAAATCGTTGGTTACGATGTAACTGACCAATTAGCTATTGACGAAGCTATGATCAAGCTTGACGGTACTCCTAATAAGGGTAAGTTAGGTGCTAACGCTATTTTAGGTGTTTCTCTAGCTGCTGCTCGTGCTGCTGCTGACGAATTAGGTGTTCCATTATACAACTACTTTGGTGGTTTCAATGCACACTTACTTCCAACACCTATGATGAACGTTATCAATGGTGGTAAGCATGCTAACAACAAGGTTGACTTCCAAGAATTCATGATTATGCCCGTTGGTGCTAAGAGTGTTAAGGAAGCTATTCGGATGGGTTCAGAAACCTTCCATAACTTAAAGAGCATCTTAAACGACCGTGGTTACTCCACTGCCGTTGGTGATGAAGGTGGATTTGCTCCTGACTTACAAAACAACGAAGAACCATTCGAAATCTTAGTAGAAGCAATTACTAAGGCTGGTTACAAGCCAGGTAAGGACATTTCAATTGCCTTTGACTGTGCTTCATCAGAATTCTACGATCCAAAGACTAAGAAGTACAACTTAGTTGGTGATGGTAAGTCATACTCAGCTGATGAATTCGTTACTTTACTTGAAAGCTTAGTAGACAAGTACCCAATCGTTTCAATCGAAGATCCTTTGGATGAAAACGAATGGGAAGACTGGCAAATGGCTACCCGTCGCTTAGGTAAGAAGGTTCAAATCGTTGGTGATGATTTATTCGTTACTAACACTGATTACCTAGCTAAGGGAATTAAGATGGGTGTTGCTAACTCAATCTTAATCAAGCTTAACCAAATCGGTACCTTAACTGAAACTGTTCGTGCCGTTGAAATGGCTAAGGAAGCTGGATACACTGCTATCATCTCACACCGTTCTGGTGAAACTGAAGATACTACTATCTCAGACTTAGTTGTTGCTCTTAACGCTGGTCAAATCAAGACTGGTTCAATGAGTCGTGGCGAACGGATCGCTAAGTACAACCAATTAATGAGAATCGAAGACCAATTAGGCAAGGTTTCTCAATACAAGGGAATTCACTCATTCTACAACTTGAGTGAACAAGCTCGTGAAAACATTATCAACAAGTAATTAAATTTATTTGCTGCTCAAAAGCTTTGGAACTTGGTTCCAAAGCTTTTTTGTTGTGTTATGATAATAATTAATATGATTCGGGAGCTGAATTAAGGGATGCAGAAGTTAAATTGGAAACAAATTGCGTATTTATGGGATGGAGCGTTAGTTGGTCTTGCCGTTGGTGCGGTGGTGAGCCTCTTTCGGTGGTTGATTGAAATGGACTTAGACTGGGTCAAGCAGCTTTATCAAGCGGCCCATTTGAATCATCTCTGGTTGCTTTTAATGCTGTTGATCAACATTTTAATCTGTTTGTTCGTGGGGTGGTGCATTAAAAAATCGCCAGACATCAAGGGTTCTGGAATCCCACAGGTCGAGGGCCAGCTTGCCAACCGTCTTGATTATCCCTTTTGGCCGATCCTATGGAAAAAATTCGTTGGCGGGGTGCTTGCGATCGGGAGTGGATTGTTCTTAGGTCGCGAGGGACCATCGATTCAGCTGGGTTCGACGACTGCCCAGGGCATTGCTAAGTGGCAAGGGTTAACCGGCAGTGCCCGACGGGTGGCAATTGCCGCTGGGGCGGCAGCGGGGTTATCAGCCGCTTTTAACGCCCCAATTGCCAGTGCGCTATTTGTCCTGGAAGAGATTTACCATGAATTTCCAATGAGGGTCTGGCCTACTACCATTTGTGCCTCCATTGCCGCCAACTTTGTTTCAACGGAGGTATTTGGCCAAACGCCGGTGCTTCATATTGAATATGCACATTCATTCCCGCTTGATCAATACTGGTTGCTAATTATTTTAGGAATCTTATTGGGGCTGGGCGGCATTGTTTACCAACAGGTAACTTTAAATGCCCAGTGGTTCTACCGTCCGTTTCAATTTATGGCTAGTAACTACTTCGTAATGATTCCGTTAGTGCTGGTGATTCCGATTGGTTACTTCCTCCCGATTACGCTTGGGGGCGGGAATGGACTGATTTTAGCAATTGCGAATGCGGTGCCCGGAATTTTAATGCTATTAGTGTACTTAGTAGTTCGTTTTGTTTTTGCAACCCTTTCCTATGGATCGGGGGTTCCTGGGGGGATTTTTCTACCGATCTTGACGCTAGGGGCAATTTTAGGCGCACTATATGGCCAGGTACTAGTTAGTTGGCACGTGATTGCTGCTGGATTAGTAATTAACTTAATCATAATTTCGATGGCAGCGTATTTTGCCTGCATTACTAAATCTCCATTTACGGCAGTCCTGTTGATTACAGAAATGGTCGGGACCGTGACCCATTTGATGTCGCTTGCGGTCGTTTCGTTGATTGCATACGCCGTAGTAGACTTATTGCATGGGCAACCGATTTACAGCCAAATGTTGACCAATTTATTGAAGCGCCGTGATTGATTTTTACTACATTGGAAACCACCAGTTAGATATGGTAAAATGTTGAATAGTAGATTGAGCCTTGAAGAAAATAGGAGGCATTATTTTGTATAACTTTTTAATGACGATATTTTGGATCATTAGTATTTTAATTATTATTGCAGTACTAATGCAACCAGCTAAAACTAACGATGCAATGTCATCTTTGACCGGTGGTGCTGACGACTTATTCTCTAAGTCTAAGCCACGGGGATTTGAAGCATTTATGCAAAGAGTAACAACGGTTCTTGGGATTTTATTCTTTGTGGATGCACTTGCGCTAGTTTGGATCTCATCACATTAATTAAGAAACCTTCTGTTTTACGGCGGAAGGTTTTTTATTATATATTATTGGCGCTATTGAATTACTTTAAAATTAAATAATGTTAAAATATAAGTAGTTAAATTACGAAAATAAAATCGATTAAAATCGAAATCTAGAAATAATGAGGAAACTATTTTGGAAGATAATAAATTAAAAGACGAAATTGAGGCTGTTCTTAAGCAAAATGCAAAGACTAGCTTTGAAGTAAGCGAGCTATCTGATGAATTAGGTTACCATGGTTCAGAAGCCTTTAAGTTAATTGTTCAAGAATTAGCACGCTTAGAGCGCGAAGAAAAAGCCCTAGTTACCCAAGATGGCAAGTTTACAGTAAACCCTAAAGCAATGAAGCCACAGGGGATTTTCCATTCAAATCAAAAGGGATTTGGGTTTGTGGACTTTGATGAAAATGAATCCGATGCATTTATCGCTCCTGAATTTACGATGCATGCAATGAATGGTGATACTGTTGAAATTGAAATCGTAGCACCTGGTGAACCAGACTCAGACAGGGGTCCAAAGGCTAAGGTTACTAAGATTTTAGAACATAATTATACCCAGGTAGTGGGTAATTTTGTTCAAACTGGTGATGATGATGGTTATTACGGCCAAATTGAATTAAAAGATAAGAAGCTACTTAAATTTAAGTTCTTTGTTACAGAAGTGGGCTTGAAACCAACAGCAGGGGAAGTGGTGACTGCTGAAATCACTGAATACCCAAATGATGAACATCCAGAAGCGATGGTGGGAATTGCCAAGCAAGTAATTGGGAGTGTTGACGATCCAGGAATCGATATTCTTCAAATTGTTTACGCTCATGATATCCCATCTCAATTTCCTGAAGATGTTTTACAAGAAGCTGACGCAATCCCAGATCACGTATTAGATTCTGAGTTAGCTGGTCGTGAAGACATTACTGACCAAAACTTGGTGACGATCGATGGGGAAGCTTCAAAGGATTTAGATGATGCCGTTACCGCTTGGAAACTACCAAATGGTAATTATCACCTTGGAGTTCATATTGCCGACGTTAGTCACTACGTTAAGCCAGGAAGTTTATTGGATGAAGAAGCCTATAAGCGGGGGACTTCTGTTTATTTGACCGATCGGGTAATTCCAATGTTGCCACGACGATTATCCAATGGAATTTGTTCATTGAACGAAGGGGTAATTCGGTTATGTATGAGTTGTGAGATGGAAATCACCCCAGCTGGAAACGTTGTTAAGCATCGAATCCACCCTAGTTTTATGCGTTCTAAGGCACGGATGACGTATACTGCCGTTAATAAGATCTTAGAATCTAAAGATCCCCAAACGATGGAAGAGTATTCTGAACTAGTGCCAATGTTTGAAACAATGGGTAAATTACACAAAATCCTATACAAGCATCGGAAACAACGTGGTGCAATTGACTTTGATGATCGCGAAGCTGAAATCATCGTGGATGAAAAAGGGCACCCCATCGACATTAAGTTACGGGTGCGGGGCACTGCTGAAAAGATGATTGAATCATTCATGTTAGCAGCTAATGAAACCGTTGCCCAACACTACAGTGAAAAGCATGCGCCATTTATTTATCGGGTCCATGAAACGCCTGATGCAGAACGGGTTAAAAAGTTCTTTGAATTTTTAACTGCGTTTGGAATCGATGTGAAGGGTGATCCCGCTAAATTAAAGCCAAAGATGTTACAAAACGTGCTCAAAAAGGTTGCTGGTAAGCCTGAAGAAGCCGTTGTTTCAGTAATGATGTTAAGAAGTTTAAAACAAGCTCGTTATGCTGATCAATCACTTGGTCACTTTGGGTTAGGGGCTGAATTCTACACCCACTTTACTTCGCCAATTCGGCGTTACCCTGATACTACTGTTCACCGTTTGATTCATTACTATGAAGATAACGGAATTAATAAGGAAAGTAAGGCCAAGTTTGGTGGCGGCTTATTAGAAGAAGTTGCTGATCATTCATCTAAGTGTGAACGGCGTTCGGTTGATGCTGAACGTGATACCGATTCGATGAAGAAGGCTGAATACATGGCTGATCACATCGGCGAAGAATTTGATGCTACGGTTAGTTCCGTGCTTAAATTTGGGATGTTCATTGAACTACCTAACACCGTTGAAGGGCTTGTTCACATTAGTCGGATGAAGGATGATTATTACGAATACGTTGAAAAGTTCCTAGCGTTAGTGGGACGGCGGACGAAGCGGACCTATAAGATTGGCCAAACCGTACGCGTCAAGGTAGTAGGTGCAGATCCTGCACAAAGTACGGTTGATTTTGACATTGTTAATCCAGAAAAAACGCCAACTAGCGATTTGTTGCCAAAACAAAGTCACGGTCACGGTGGCGGCAATCGTCGTTCTAACAACAATCGGAACGGTAATCGCAATCATCGCAACGGTGGTGGCAATCGTAATAGTAATCATGGCGGCGGTCAAAAACGGAGTCACTCTAATAATAACCATCATGGTAATGGTCACAACAATAATAATCACCGCTCCCATTAATCAATTAACTTAAGGTGAGGTGAAATTCTATGGCTAAAAAAAAGCGACAACCAAATGATGATAATTTGATGGCGCAAAACCGAAAGGCGCGTCATGACTATACGATTGAAAGTACGATGGAAGCAGGCATGGTCTTAAGAGGAACCGAGATTAAATCAATTCGCGATCGGCGGGTGAATCTAAAGGACGGTTTCGTAAGAATTAGGAATCATGAAGCCTACTTGGAAAACGTACACATTAGTGAGTACGCTGAGGGGAATCAATTTAATCATGACCCGTTGCGCAATCGGAAATTATTGCTCCATAAAAAAGAAATTACCCGCTTATTAAATGACACTAAAGCAAAGGGAATTACAATCGTTCCACTTAAAATTTATATTAAAAATGGTTTTGCTAAGGTTTTAATTGGTGTTGCTAAGGGGAAACATGAATATGATAAGCGTGAAACATTAAAGAAACGGGATCAAAACCGTCAAATTGATCGCGTCTTGAAGCATTATTAAAAGCGATTCTTAATTTGTTTGAGAACCGCTTTTTGTGGTTACTGGAATGTTTAATGATGATAAAATTAATTAGGGGTGTTTGTAAATGAAGCAGTTTATTCATAATGATTGGTGGGATGTTTTAAAACCAGAGTTTGAAAAAACCTATTATCAAAATTTAAGACATTTTTTAGTGGATGAATATAGTCACTATCAGATTCATCCAGCGATGAACCAAATTTTTGAAGCGTTTCAGTGGACCCCCTTTAGTAAGGTTAAAGTCGTCATCTTAGGCCAAGACCCATACCATGAACCAAATCAAGCAGTCGGGTTGAGTTTTTCTGTAATGCCTGGGGTACCTGTGCCACCATCGCTTAGAAACATTTATAAGGAACTATATAGCGATTTGGGCATTAAACCTGTTAACCACGGTTTTCTTGAAAAGTGGGCCAAACAAGGGGTTTTACTTTTGAACTCGGTTCTAACCGTCAGAAATGGGGTTGCCTTTTCCCACAAGGGGAAGGGCTGGGAAGAACTCACGGATGCTGCGATTCAGAAACTGTCTGAACGGCCGCAACCAGTTATTTTTATACTATGGGGTCGAGCAGCGCGCGATAAGGTTAAATTTATCAATACACAAAGTAATATTGTTTTGGAGTCTGCCCACCCTAGTCCGCTCTCTGCTAATCGGGGGTTCTTTGGCTCGCGTCCATTTTCTAAGACCAATGAGGCCTTAGTGGCAATGGGTGAACGGCCGATTGATTGGCAACTTCCTGAACATGTTGATTTTCAACAAGCACTAGCGGATTTAAATGCACAGTAATGGAGGATTACAAGATGGATCTATTTGAAAGTTTAAAGAACAAGGTAAGCCAAGCTCAAAAAACGATTGTTTTCCCTGAAGGTGAAGATATTCGAATTATTGAGGCGACTAGTCGATTAGCCACAGATGGGGTTGTTAAGCCAATTCTACTGGGGAAACCAGCAACGATTAAGCGGGTTGCTGATGAATACGAAGTTGATTTAAGTCAATTGACGATTTTTGATTATTTAAATTTACCAGAAGATGAATTAGCGGAATACGTGACTGCACTGGTTGAACGTCGTAATGGGAAGACCGATGAAGCAACTGCTAAGCAATGGCTAACTGATCCCAACTACTTTGGGACCATGATGGTTTATTTAGATAAAGCCGATGGAATGGTTTCTGGAGCTGCACATCCAACTGGTGATACCGTTCGTCCCGCCTTACAAATTATTAAGACCAAGCCAGGAATTAAGTTGGTAAGTGGTAGTTTTATCATGCTCAAGGGTGATCAACGTTATGTATTTGCTGATTGTGCGATCAACTTAGAGTTAGATGCGAATGGAATGGCTGACGTAGCGATTGCTAGTGCTGCGACTGCAAAACAATTTGGAATTGATCCTGCTGTTGCGATGTTGAGCTTTTCAACTAAGGGGTCCGCACGTGGTCCAATGGTTAAGAAGGTCCAAGAAGCGACTGAATTAGTTCATGAAAAGCAACCTGATTTAGCAGTTGATGGTGAATTACAATTTGATGCTGCGTTTGTTCCTGAAGTCGGTGCTAAGAAGGCTCCAGGATCTAAAGTAGCGGGTCGCGCAAACGTCTTTGTATTTCCTGAATTACAATCTGGGAACATTGGATATAAGATTGCACAACGTTTGGGTGGCTTTGAGGCCCTCGGACCAATCTTACAAGGACTCAACAAGCCGGTCTCTGATTTATCTAGGGGCTGTAATGCTGAGGATGTTTACAAGGTTGCCATCATTAATGCACTTCAATCAATCGATTAATTATAAGGGGTTAATAGCTTGAAAAAAATAACCGTTAATACCCCTGAAGCAACCATGCAAATCGGTAAAAAAATTGCTCCTTTCTTGCAAGCAGAGGATTTACTGCTATTAGATGGCGATCTCGGTGCAGGGAAAACAACTTTTACCAAGGGGCTTGCTGCAGGATTAGGAATTAAAAGAAATGTTAAAAGCCCGACTTTTACCATCATTCGTGAGTATCAAGATGGTCGCTTACCACTTTATCATATGGATGCCTATCGTTTGGATGATGGTAGTGGGGATGAATTAGGATTAGAAGAATATTTTAATGGTGATGGAATAAACGTTGTGGAGTGGGCTAATTTCGTTGCTGATGAGCTACCTGATAATTATTTAAAAATTATTTTCAGACGTAATGATGAATTAGGCCCTGAATCTAGGACCCTTTCTTTTGATCCCCACGGAAGTCATTTTCAAACCATTTTAAAAGAAAGCTTGGATAAAGATGGTAAGCAATGATAATCAGATTTCAATTGAATTAGCAGATTGGAATGATGCTAACGCAATTTTAAAATTAATGAAACAATTAGTCACTGAATCTGATACTTTCACAGTTGATCCAGGACTAGCTGATTTATCAATTGAGCAAGAGCAACGTCAAATCATGCTAATTAATCAGACCAGGAGTAACGTTATTTTAGTGGCTCATTTTGGCGACTTGATTATTGGAATCGTTACAGTGCAACAACTGCTTGATTCAAAAGATGGTGAACTAGGCGTGGCCGTGTTGAAGCGATTTTGGAATAATGGGATTGGCAGTGCGCTGGTGGATGAAGCCTTGAATTGGGGCAGTTCGTTTAGTAATTTACAGCGGTTTGTCTTGACGGTTGAAAATCAAAATCAAGCTGCAATTCATGTTTACCATAAACTAGGTTTCATCGATAATTTTGGCTCACGAGTGATTAATGTGCCTGGCAATGAAAAATCGACTACTGAAATGATTTGTCATTTAAAATAAAAAGATGTTAATGGATAGACCATTAACATCTTTTTATTTGATGATTTTTACAAATTGTTTGATTGCTTCATCGCCAAATTGTTGTTGTTCATACCTTAAGATGTTGGCACATGCAAGACTGTCATCTAAGGCATTGTGATGATGATTTAACTCGATGTTCAAATTTTCACAAACGGTGTTTAGTTTGAAGTTCGTGAAATTAGGGAATAGCTTTCGGGTGACAGTCACTGTATCTAAGGTTAAGTATTGTGGTTGAACCAATTGATAGCGTTCTAAACTCTTTTTTAAAACGCTATTATCAAAGTTAGCGTTATGAGCAATGACCAGATGATTAGGGCTAAAAAACATTTTAATTTTTTCCCATACCTCAGGAAATGTTGGCGCATTAATTACGTCCGATTCATGGATACCGTGCACTTCAATGTTTCGCCAAAAGAATGGCATCTCTGGGTTAATTAACGTGTAAAATTCACTTGCAATCTCGTTATTTCTAACCACCGTTAATGCTAGTGAACAAGCGCTAGCACGTTTAAGAGCTGCCGTTTCAAAATCAATTGCAATAAAATTCATGGAATTATTTTCCTTTCTATCCTTTTTAATAATTAGTTTATTCATAATTGGGGCGTTAATTCATGGTAAAATTATAGTATATCGATTTAAGAGGGACGATTTGTATGCATAATTTTAATCCAAAAATAAAAAATTTAAAAATTAAAACTAATGAACCGCTATCAAAATATACTTTTACTAAAACTGGTGGGAATGCAGATTATTTGGCGTTACCAGATAATGAAGAGCAGTTAAGTCAACTATTAAAGAGTGCGAATGAATTTGGCCTACCAATTACAGTATTGGGTAATTCTAGTAACTTAATTGTAAGCGATAATGGAATTCGTGGGATTACAATCATTTTAACTCATTTGACCAAGATTAGCGTCAATGGAAATAAAATCGTTGCTGAAGCTGGTGCTGCACTAATCGATGTCGCAATTACTGCGCAAAAGCATGGATTATCAGGAATGGAATTTGCTGCTGGGATTCCTGGTAGCGTTGGTGGTGCTGTTTATATGAATGCTGGAGCGTATGGTGGTCAAACCGCTGATGTAGTTAATTACGCAACAATCGTTGGATTTGATGGTAGTGTGCGTAAATTAAATAATGCCGAATTAGAGTTTGATTATCGCCATAGTATTATTCAAAATGGTCATAATGCAATTATAGCTGCTGAATTTGAGTTGCAACCTGGTAATCAAAGTCAAATTTTAGCTAAAATGGACCATTTTAATGCTTTACGGGCATCGAAGCAGCCACTTGACCTGCCATCATGTGGGAGCGTCTTTAAAAGGCCTAAGAATCATTTTGCTGGTAAGCTAATTCATGATTCTGGATTGCAGGGCTACCGATTCGGCGGAGCGCAAGTATCTACTAAGCACGCCGGATTTATCGTTAACGTTGGCGGAGCCACTGCAACTGATTACATCACGGTGATCCACCACGTCCAAGATGCGGTTTATCAAAATAGTGGGATTCACTTAGAAACTGAGGTTAGAATTATTGGTGATCGGTAATTATAAAAAATGGAATTGGAGTTGAGATGATATAAATGGTGATTATTGAGTTAATTATTTTACTAGTTGTATTACTATTAATCTCGACAGTCATTAGTCACTACCTACCCATGATTCCAGGTAGCTTGATTCAGATTGGACTAGGGCTGTTGTTATCTGTTTTTACAAAATTTCAAATTAATTTTGAAACTGAATGGTTTTTATTACTATTTATTGCCCCCTTGCTTTTTAATGACGGGAAACGGTTTCCCAAACGAGAGCTTTGGCAGTTAAAATTACCAATTTTTATTAATGCCATCGCTTTAGTTGTGATTACAATGTTAGTTGGGGGCGTAATAATCAATTGGATGATTCCAGAGATGCCGTTTGCAGTTTGTTTTGCGTTAGCAGCAATTCTTTCTCCTACGGATCCAGTTGCTGTTCAATCAATTGCGAAACGTTCTAATTTACCGAGTGGCATTTTACACTTGGTTAGTGGTGAAAGCTTGATCAATGACGCTAGCGGGCTAATTTGCTTTAAGTATGCGCTAGCAGCTGCAATGACTGGAAAATTTTTGTTAACCAGTGCAGTTGGTGATTTTTTCTACATCAGTATCGTGGGATTAATTATTGGAATCGTAATTATGTATTTGCTGTTAAAGGCACGTGATTATTTATATGATAGTGGGATTAACAACATTATTTTTTATACGGTCGCTTACTTAGTTACGCCATTTGTGATTTACTTTATCAGTGAAGAATGGTTTCATGCTTCTGGCGTGATTGCGGTAGTTAGTGCTGGAATCACCATGCATGTTAAGGATCGTAAGATTGCAAATGTTAATCCTGAATTAACGTTAGTTACTGAGAAGACCTGGAACGTGGTCATCTATATTTTAAACGGAATTATTTTCTTACTGCTTGGTTTTTCATTACCGCAAGCAATGGGCAAGAGCATTCAAACGATTCAGTTGGGAACGATTGATCCGATCATTTATGCTGTTGTTACGTGGCTATTACTACTTGCGATTCGATTCGTCTGGATCGTAGGATATCAATTCGTGGCTAATCGTTGGAATTATAAAAAGGTCAATTTAAGGGTGGCATTGCTATCTGGGCTATCCGGAGTGCGGGGAGCAGTTACGATGGTAGGAGTCCTATCGATTCCAGTGCTCACCGCTACGGGGAGAAATTTCCCAGAACGGCCCATGGTGTTGTTTATATCTGCTAGTGTAATTATTTTAAGCTTACTTAGTGCCATTATCTTCATTCCATTATTGACTGAAAATCAACAAGAACAGATTGATGACAATAATTATATTTCTAACGATAAGGCACAGATTAAATTAGTGCAATCTGCAATTAATAAGGTCCAAAAAAGCCAAAATGAATACAATCAACAAGCAGCGTTCGATTTAATATTTCAATATCAATTAATGCTTAGAAAGTTAAAACATGATTTAAGATCTAATCAATTTAATGATTTTAGTTTCAATAATGAATTAGCACTGCGTAGGATCGCGTTTAGTGGTGAGCGGAAAGCCGCCCAAGAGTTATACGATGATGGTGTGATTAAACGGGATGAGTATTTTGCAACGGTTAAAATGATTAATCGACGCGAAACGGCAATGTTAGATTCAGTCGGAATGAATACCTCTCGTTCTAGTTTTATAAGTGATATTTCCACTTTCCTGTCTGGAATTCGTAGTTTTTTCATCGCGGGACGTCGTTTTAATCACCGTGACGAAATGTTGAGAAAACATTGGGGCTTGATAATTGAAACATTAAGTCAGGCTGCCATTCAAGAGGTTAAAAACTACCTTAACAGGCCGGATATTGATTCTAGTTCCTTTGAAAATCAAATGGTTGATCATATCATTGTTTTTTATCGAAATCGAATCAACCGCATTAATTCAGTCCATCAAGATGATTATCAACAACAATTAAATAATTTGCAGGTTCGTGGTTTTGGAGCCCAACGCCTCGAAATTCAACGTTTATTAGATACTAATCAAATTGACTGGGAAACTTCCAATGAGCTTAGACAACACATCAATTATTTGGAAAATGTGATGATGAGTCCATTAAACGAAAGTGAATAACTAAAAAATGTGTCCGTAATTTTTAATTATGGACACATTTTTATTTATGCTGGTTTTGATTAATTGAAATGACCCAATAAATCGTAATTTGGATTGCCATCATGGTGGCTGTGAATATCATCATATCTGGTGTCCACATTTTAATCAGTGGCATAATAAATAACCTGGGGCTTAAAAATAAGTAAAGCGTATGCAACCTTAAAAACCGTCCGATAAAAACCCCCACTGAAGAGGTAAATGTAAAAATAAGAACGATTATCCAGTAAATGACTTGTGATTTTAATCTGAATTTATTCATCAGTGATTTAACTGTAAGTGATAATGACCAAGTGCCAACAAACGCACAAACAATGGCACTGATGACTAGCATCATAAAATTAATCCAAATTTGATCAGATAGTTTCAAAAGGCCGGTTAAATTATCATAAGGGTTTAATAGCGATAAATGAAATAAATCCGTAAGAATGTAGGGTGCATTTGGATAAAATAGTATCCAGATGATTAGTAGCGGCCAGTAAAGGATACTTGCATTAATTATTTCATGGTTCAAGTGGAAACTAATTTCAATTGGAATATAGGCTAAAAACGTATTTAGTAATAAGAAATTGAAGGGTTGTTTGACAAAAAAACCGGTAATTATAAACCAAATCGCAAAAAAAATGCGAACCTGCCAACTTTTTGAAAGATGCACTAGAAAACCTCCCCTTATTTTAATTAAAGTCTATTTTAATTAATTCTAACAAAAATGTGTTAATTTTAGAACGCTGTTTAAAAATAAGTTCTTAATATCGTGATATAATAAAGCTAGCGTTAATATTTGGAGGTTATATGATGAGTAACTTTTGGAGTAATCTGTTTACTCTTAGCCATTTTAGTAGCTTAATTGATATTCTAGTGGTTTGGTTCATTACATACGAATTGATTATTTTGCTACGTGGAACTAAAGCAGTTCAATTGTTTAGAGGAATTATCGTAATTGCGATAATTAAAATCCTTAGTGTTTTGTTCGGGCTGGGAACTGTTTCTTGGATGGTTGATCAGGTCATTAACTGGGGATTTATTGCAATTATCGTTATTTTTCAACCAGAAATTAGACGGGGCCTTGAACATTTAGGACGCGGTTCTTTGTTGTGGCATACTAAAAATCAGAATGAAGAAACTGAACAGATGATTGAGGGACTTGATAGCGCAATTCAGTACATGTCCAAACGAAGAATTGGGGCCTTGATCACGATTCAAATGGAAACAGGCCTTGAGGATTATATTGAAACAGGAATTGAATTAGATGCTCATATCACAGGGGCATTGTTAATTAATACGTTCATTCCGAATACCCCACTTCATGATGGAGCAGTAATTATTAGAAACCATCGAATTGCTGTTGCGGCAGCATATCTGCCCCTTTCACAAAGCACGATGATTCCAAAAGAGTTAGGGACTAGGCATCGTGCTGCGGTTGGGATTTCTGAAGTTACCGATGCCCTTACGATCGTGATTTCAGAAGAAACTGGTGAAGTTTCAATTACAAAGGATAATGAATTGCTGCGCGGGATGACCCAACAAGATTACCTTAAATTTTTACGGGATCAACTGATCAAAAAACAACAAATTAGCCATAATATCTTTACGATGATTGGGAGTTGGATCAGTAATCTTAGCAAAAGTGGAAAGGGGAATTAGACATGCGTAAATTCTTCAACAGCACTTTTTTCTACCTAATTCTATCTTTAATATTTTCGATATTACTATATGCATACGCTAATCAGGATAAACTTAACTTTACTAGTAATAAGAATAGCAATATCACGCAATTAGCATCTACTAAAAATGCTAGCGTTTCCGCTAATTTACAGTTGAACGTTAATAGTAGTAAGTATTTTGTTACTGGATATCCTGATAAAGTTAGCGTATCGCTAAGTGGGCCGACAGCATTGGTTACCACAACGACTAATACCCAAAATTTCCATATCTATGCTGATTTAAGTAAATTAGGGGTTGGAAAGCATCGGGTTAGATTATCTCAGGATGGTTTAAATTCAGAGTTAAAATATAAAATTAATCCATCTTATATCACCGTTAATATTCAGCCTCGTCAGACGGTAACGCTTCCAGTAACCGCAAGCTATGATAAGAGCATGATTTCATCTGGTTACCATGTTGGAAGTGCGGTTGTGTCTGATGCTAAAGTTAAGGCCACTGGGGCTTCTAGTGAAATTAGTAAGGCTGTGCGGGTGATTGCCAAGTTGAACCTATCTCAAAATACTAATAAGACCGTTAATTCACAGGCGATATTAGAAGCTGTTGATCGGAAGGGCAACACCGTGAACGTAATTTTAACCCCTTCAACAACGAATGTTTACTTGCCAATTAGCAGTGGTAATTTCAAGGAGTTACCAATTAAATATCAGATTGATAATAAGGCATCTAATAAGACCTATTCAGTGACTTCTAACACTGAAAAGGTTAAGGCATTTGGTACTTCTAGTGAGTTGGACAATTTGAAAAACGTTACTGTTAATATTGATGTTAGTCGAATTACTGCTAATGAAACCAAAACGATTCAGCTTGATAAGTCACTCAACAAGGTTAGTGGCTTTGATCCAGAAAAAATTAAAGTGAATATAAAAGTTAAAGATAAGTAAGAAATGAGGAGTTAATAATGAAATATTTCGGAACCGATGGAGTTAGAGGAGTTGCAAATCGTGATTTAAGCCCAGAGCTGGCTTTTAAATGTGGTCGTGCTGGTGGTTATATTCTGACCAAGCACTCTGATAGTAAAATCCCCCAAGTACTAGTTGCTCGTGATACCCGAATTTCTGGTCAAATGCTTGAAGAAGCACTGATCGCTGGATTGTTATCAACTGGAATTGAGGTTTTAAGATTGGGAGTCATTACGACTCCTGGTGTGGCATATTTAGTCCGAACTCAGGATGCAGCTGCTGGGGTAATGATTACCGCTTCTCATAATCCAGCAGAATATAATGGAATTAAGTTTTTTGGTTCAGATGGTTACAAACTTTCTGATGAAATGGAAGAAGAAATCGAAGCAATTCTAGAAGCTGATAAGGATGAATTACCACGTCCATCAGCAGAAGGATTGGGAACTGAAGATGATTTTTCTGAAGGTGCTCAAAAATACATTCGATTCTTGAATCAGACCGTTTCTGATGATATTGCTGGAATGCATATTTGTGTCGATGCTGCTAATGGTGCCACTAGTAACTTGGTTTCGCGTCTTTATGCTGATGCTGGAGTGGAATTTGACACGATGGCTACCCAACCAAACGGGCTTAATATTAATGATAACGTTGGTTCGACCCATCCAGAACAACTTCAAAAAATGGTCGTTGAAAAGGGGGCAGAGGTCGGATTTGCGTTCGATGGTGACGGAGATCGTTGCTTGGCCGTTGATGAAGAAGGAAACTTAGTCAATGGTGATAAGATTATGTTTATCTGCGGAAAATACATGGCAGAGCATGGTCGCTTGAAACAAGATACCATTGTTACCACGGTTATGAGTAATTTAGGGATGTATAAGGCCATGGAAGCAAATGGGATGAATAGTAAGCAGACTAAGGTTGGCGATCGGTATGTCGTTGAAGAAATGAACGCTGGTGGTTATAACCTTGGTGGTGAACAATCTGGCCATATCGTATTTTTAGATTTCAATACGACTGGTGATGGAATGTTAACTAGTCTTCAGCTTCTCCACGTAATGAAGGATACTGGTAAGAAACTATCAGAATTAGCGGCTGAAATGAAGACGTACCCACAGAGCTTGATCAACGTTAAGGTAGCTGACAAAAATTCAGCATTAGATAACCCTTCTGTTAAGAATGTAATTGAAAATGTTGAACACGAAATGAATGGTGATGGTCGGGTATTGGTAAGACCAAGTGGAACTGAACCATTATTAAGAGTAATGGTTGAAGCCCCAGATCAAGATACGTGTCAAGAAAATGCTGAAAAAATTGCCAAAGTGGTTGAAAAAGAATGTGGAATTGAATAAAAATATAAATTAAGAGGTCGGTTAGTTAGGCCTTTTTATTTTGCCATTTTTCTCTAATTTAGATATACCAATTTAATATTTTAATAGTTGACATATTGCACAGACCGTTGTAAAGTATCTACTTGAACGATTAAATATGAGCTTAATTATTGTCTATACCAATTTAAAAATAATATGATTAAAAACAAAAGGGGATTAAAAATATGTGTGGAATTGTTGGAGTAACCGGTAATGATAATGCCGTAAAGCTTCTAATTCATGGACTTGAAAAACTAGAATATCGGGGTTATGATTCTGCCGGAATTTATGTTAATGATCAAGATGGAAAGGACTATCTTGTAAAGCGGAAGGGAGCAATTGCCGAATTAAAGGCGGCGATTACACCCGAAGTACATGGTAGTACTGGAATTGGGCATACTCGTTGGGCCACTCATGGTGGAGTAACGGTTGAAAATGCACATCCACAATTTTCGCAAGATGACCGTTTTTATCTTGTTCACAACGGTGTGATCGAAAATTACAAGGAATTAAAGAAGCAATACCTTTCAGATGTTGATTTCACTAGTCAAACCGATACTGAAGTGGTCGTTCAATTAGTTGATCATTTTGCAGTTAAGGAAGGAATGACTACGAAAGAGGCATTCTTAAAGACAATCTCATTACTTAAGGATGGAGCTTCATACGCATTCTTATTAATGGATCGTGAACAACCAGATACTTTGTATGTTGCTAAGAACAAGAGCCCATTATTAATTGGACTTGCTGATGGTTTTAACGTTGTTTGTTCTGATTCAGTTGCAATGTTAAATGTTACCCATGAATTCTTGGAACTTAAAGATGGTGAAGTGGTAACTGTTAAGCCAAATTCAGTTGATATTCAAGATCGGCAAGGTAATCACATCGAAAGAGAACCATTCCATGTTGATACTGATGCTTCAGAAGCAGACAAGGGCATTTACCCTTATTACATGCTTAAGGAAATCAACGAACAACCAAATGTATTAAGAAAATTATCCCAAAAGTATCTTTCAGAAGATGGCGCTTCTAAGATTGATCCTAAAATTTTAGATGCAATGAAAACGGCCGATCGGCTCTATATCGTGGGAGCAGGGACTAGTTATCACGCTGGGTTAGTTGGGAAAAATCTGTTTGAAAAATTAGTGGGGATTCCAACCCAAGTGGAAGTTGCTTCAGAATTTGCCTATGATGATCCATTGTATTCTGAAAAACCATTCTTTATTTTCTTGAGTCAAAGTGGTGAAACTGCTGATAGTCGGGTCGTATTACAAAACGTTACGAAGAAAAACTTCCCAACTTTAACAATTACTAACGTTGAAAATTCCACCCTTTCACGTGAAGCAGACTTTACATTGTTGCTTGATGCTGGTCCAGAAATTTCAGTTGCTTCTACGAAGGCCTATACAGCTCAAATTACGCTAGAAGCCATTTTAGCGAAGTCATTGGGCGAATCACTCGGCTTAAAGCGGGCGATTGACTTTAACCTTAGACAACAACTTGGTGTCGTAGCTACTGGGATGCAGGCGGTAATCGACGAAAAGGAACAAATCGATTCCATTTCTAAGAACTACTTTGTTGAAGCTACCAAGGCGTTCTACATTGGACGGGGAATTGATTACTATGTTTCATTGGAAGCAGCGTTGAAGTTAAAGGAAATTTCCTATATTATTGCTGAAGGGTTTGCTTCTGGTGAATTGAAGCATGGAACCATCGCTTTGATTGAGGAGGGAACTCCGGTAATTGCAATCGTTACGCAAGCAAAGACTGCTGGGTTAACTAGAAATAACCTCGAAGAGACTAAGTCACGGGGTGCTAAGACCTTTACGATTTCAACCGAAGCATTAGCTGAGGATGATGATGATCTTGTTTTACAAGATGTTGACGAAATGCTCACTCCATTATTAAGCGTTGTTCCAGCCCAATTACTTGCTTATTACACTAGTTTGAACAAGGGCTTGAATGTTGATCGGCCACGGAATTTAGCAAAGAGTGTTACTGTGGAATAATTAAAGTTAGCGTTTTTTGATTTGATTTGTGCTAAACTGGACTTAATTATTCATCAATTAAAGAGGTGGTGGCATAATGAAATTTACTAAAAAACGAAAAGCTAGTAAAAATGATCAGCGCAAACAGGCGACATGGGAAAAGTTTAAAAATCAACAAAATAAATTAAATGCCGATCGTCGGGGCGTTAAACAAAAATAAATCAATAGATTTAAAATCCTTAAAATTAATCTTAATTTTAAGGATTTTTTTTACATTTTCTTAAAAAGATTATGTTATTCTAACAATAATAAAAATAAAGAGGGGAATTTAAAAATGAATAGGAAGTTCAGAACTGCATTTATTGGTCTAATGACCATGATGCTTAGTATTAGTTTACTTGGAGTACATAGTGCTAAAGCTGACACAGCTTCTGATTTTATTAGTAAGTTGTCACCAGTTGTAAAAACGGTTGCCGCAAAATATAATCTTTATCCATCGTTGATGTTAGCTCAAGCTGCGTTGGAAAGTAGCTATGGACAAAGTACGCTTGCTACCAAAGATTATAATTACTTTGGGATTAAGGGTTCTTATAATGGACAATCCGATACTTTAAAGACCGCTGAATATAATAGTAGTGGTGCTATTTACTACGTTAATTCTAGTTTTAGAAAGTACCCCAATGCGCAAAGTTCATTAGAAGATTACGCTCAAATGATTCGAAATGGTTTAGTGGGGGCTTCTAGCTTTTATTCTGGCACCTGGAAGGAAAACGCCAAGTCTGTTAATGATGCTGCGACCGCTTTGGTTGGTAAGTACGCTACCGATCCAAACTATGCTAATAAGTTAATTAGTATTATTAATCAATATAATTTAACTACGTTAGATGGCGGAATTACTGAACAAAGTAATTCGGTTGCTGACAACAGTAGCTCGACTACTGCATCAGCCAATACTACTATATCAACCAGCAATACTAATAATTCAACGAATACTAGTGATGTAAAGGTTAGTTATTCACTTGGTGATTCTAATGAATCGGTTCCACTATCTAGTCAATTTAAAAAACAAGCGCTTTATAATAAAATCGAGGGGACTAGCAGTAATGTTAAGAGTTATAAGTGGAAGGCGAGTCTAAAGTCAGGATCGCTAGTTTATGCTGACAACGTTGGCTATGCTACGGGAACTTCTGGGAATCAAACTTGGTATCGAATTCGGCTTACAAAGAATACTAATTCTAAGAAGTACTGGGTAAAGGCCCAAGCTTTAAACTTTCCATCGGTTAAGTATTTTAAGTTATCAACCAGCGTTAGCTCGAATTTAATTACTAGTAAAATTGCTTATAGTCATATTTATGGTTCTGATACGCTCGCCAGCAAAATTACAGATTCAGAAATCGCTAATCGGGTTAAGTATAATGCGAATATGATTGGAATTTCAGGTAGTAAGGGGAATGCGCAGATTTGGATTCGTTATAAGATGAGCAACGGCAATAACGCCTGGATTCAAATTAAACATGTGAATGGAATTCAATACTTACCAGTCAGCCTTACTAAGCGGCTGAGTTCTCAATATGGTAAGTATGCCCTTTATAACATTGTTCCAGGGACTGGAAAGGCCCAAGAGCAGAGCTGGAATACCGTTTCAGAATCATCAATCTCAAACGTTAAGGTCGATTCACTATCAGTCGATACTAATTCTAAATTAATTTGGGCTCAAATTAAAATTGGTAACCAAAAGTATTGGATCGACAATTCAGCTTTGTACTAATTTTCCTTTCGGATTATTATTATGTTTGTTATAATGTTATTTTGTTGTATATCTAGTTAACGAAATCAAATTTAGGAAGTATTAAAAATGGCAGAAGAACAATACAAAATTAAAGTACAAAATGTAACTAAGGAGTATGACTTATTTAAGACCCAAACTGATAAGTTAAAATCATTCTTCTCAATTAATAATAAAAATATTCCGCATTTCTGGTCACTAATGGGGGTTTCATTTACCGTTAAGCCAGGGGAAGCACTTGGAATCATTGGGGTAAATGGGTCAGGAAAATCTACAATTTCTAACATTATTTCTGGAATTATTCCACAAACAACTGGCCAAGTCGATGTTAAGGGTGATACTTCAATCGTTGCAATTAACTCAGGACTGAAAAAGAATTTGACCGGTCGAGAAAATATTCGGTTAAAGTCATTGATGCAGGGATTAACCAATCAAGAAATCGATGAAATGATGGATGATATTATTTCATTTGCAGATATTGGTGATTTTGTTGATCAACCAGTTAAAAGTTATTCAAGTGGGATGAAATCGCGTCTTGGATTTGCAATCGCTGTTCATATTAAGCCCGATATTTTGATCATTGATGAAGCCCTATCAGTGGGGGATGATACCTTCTATCAAAAGTGTGTGGATAAGATTTCTGATTTTCGTAAAGAGGGTAAGACGATCGTTTTCGTTAGTCATGCTTTGAAGCAGGTTGAATTACTTTGTGATCGGGTTGCTTGGATTAATTATGGAAAGTTAAAACAAATTGGACCAACTGCTGAAGTAATTGCTGAATATCGTAAATTCACCGCTTGGTTTAAAAAGCTTTCTAAAAAAGAAAAGAAACAATTTGAAAAGCAACAAAAGGACATACAAAAGAACTTCGATATCAATGCCTACGAAAAAGAAGTTATTAATGAAACAGAGGCCGCAGATCCTAGCGCTAAAAACGTTTCAAGCGAAATTAATCACCGCTTTTACGGGTCAGTAATTAGTGAAAAGATGTCATTTACATCTAAATTGGCTACGTTTTTGGTTGCAGTGGGTGTTATCTTCTTTTGTTTAGTTAATGTTTCTGGTCATCGGATTAGTCATGTGATGGCTAAGCCAGCTAGCCTATTAAAGCCTACTAAGGTCTTAGAGGTCCCTAATAATCGGACACATACCACTAAAATTGTTTATAAAAAGACGCATCACAAAAAATAATTAATAGGGGAGCGAGCATATGGCTGATGAATATAAAAGTCACGAAACACTGACTTTAATCGAGGAAATTACCCGTTTAGATGGTTCTAAGTATATTGAAATTAGCGATATGGTCCAAAATGGCCGTGCTGAATTGGCAGCTGAGCGTGGTTTGATTAAGGAAGTAAGAATTATTCAATTAAACATTCCCCATTCAATTCACGTTATTAATTATGAAAAATATATTAATCAGAATTACACGATGCCAGGGGAACAGTTTGACCACTTTGATGAGTGGAAGAAGACCCCTGCGATGCAATCAGAAATTGAAGCCATCTTAAAAGAAAATCATGTTGGTTAAAATAAAAATCAGGCTCTTCTTGCTTAAGAGGGCCTGATTTTTTAGTCAAAAAAAAACAGCCATTTAAGTAGACTGTTTTTTGGATATGTGTCTGATAAATTAGTAGGTGCGAAAGAGAAATAGATATACCAATCATCAGGGAATCGGAATTATGTATTATTTAATAAAATTAAAGTTCTTAACATAAACTTATTCTTTACAAAATATATATTAACAAATTGTCCCATAAATAGCAATGATAATAATGTAAAAATGGCTAATATTTTTTTGATAATAAAAAAAGTTAATTTGACTTTCATAAAATTATCAAGATATAATTAATATAAATAAATATTAATTGGTTGGAGCGCACGCTTTCAAGAATTCTTCTGTTTTGGGTTGGCAGAATTCTTTAAAGCGGGCGTTTTTTGTTTTTAGGAGGTTTCTTAATGGCGTTTTTATTCAATATAATTTTGATATTAGTTAGTGCTTTTGTAATGGGGAAAATTGCCGAATGGCTTAAAATCCCGATTGTAGTAGGACAATTGCTGGCAGGCTTAATTATCGGCCCTGGATTATTGAATTTGATTCACCTAAACGGATCGTTAAAAAATTTAGCCGATTTAGGAGTAATTATATTAATGTTTTTAGCAGGCTTAAATAGTGACGTTCAATTATTGAAAAAGTATCTTAAGCCTAGCTTAATTGTGGCATTGGTGGGTATTTTATTTCCAATGATCATTACAAGCATTTTTGGGATTTTAATTAGTTGGCCAACTAAGGATGCTTTGTTCTTAGGGGTTATTTTTAGTGCGACATCTGTCTCAATTACTGTTGAGGTGCTTCGCGAAATGCGTAAGCTGAATAGTCGTGAAGGAATCACGATTTTAGGGGCTGCTGTGGCAGATGATGTATTAACGGTGGTTCTACTCGGAATCACAGTAGCGTTCACTGGAGAGCAGTTAAGAGGGCAAATTACGGCTGGGATGAACAGTGGGTTAATAATTGGTCTTCAAATCCTGTTTTTTGTTGTGATTTTTATAATTGCAAAGTATTGCATTAAGCCGCTTTTAAAAATCTTTCAACGGATATCATTTCCATATGCTGTTTCAATCATGGCTTTAATAATTGGTTTATTATTCGCCGAAGGGGCGGAATTGATTGGTTTAAGCGCAATTACTGGCTCATTTTTTGCTGGTTTGATAATTGGACAACACCCCGTTAAAAGATTAGTTGATAATCAAATTAGTTCATTGGGGTATTTACTGTTGATACCGACGTTTTTTGTTAGCATTGGATTGGAAATGAAGTGGTCTGGAATTATTGATCAATGGGCCTTATTTATTGCCCTTACTTTTCTAGCAGTCATCACGAAGTTAATCGGAGCTGGGCTCGGGAGTCATTTAATGGGATTTAAGTGGTCGAGTAGTTTCGTGGTTGGTGCGGGGATGGTTTCACGTGGTGAGGTCGCGTTGATCATTGCGCAGATTGTATATGTAAATCATTTACTATCAGTTGATCAGTATTCTACGATTATTGGAGCGATAATTGCTTCGACCATTATTTCTCCATTTATTTTAAAACTGAGCTTTAAATTAATAAAATAGCCAAATAAAAAAGCCCTCAGCGAGGGCTTTTTATTAGTTTTTAGGATTTCTTGTTTCCCTGGAGTGGATTGGGTGGAGAATCCGTTTTTGAACTAGGTATTGATCATGTTGCATATTAAAGAATAGTGGTGAAATTTCTTG
Organism: Nicoliella sp. ESL1120; assembly: GCF_058508515.1. Classification (NCBI taxonomy): domain Bacteria; kingdom Bacillati; phylum Bacillota; class Bacilli; order Lactobacillales; family Lactobacillaceae; genus Nicoliella; species Nicoliella sp. ESL1120. The sequence continues at coordinate 1,454,890 of NZ_CP196383.1, read as the reverse complement.
AACGGTATTGCTAAATTCCAATCCATACCAACTAACTGGAGAAGCAGTGATATTTTGTAGAAAAATTCGTCCTGAAATCAATTGTTTGTCCAATTGACTAACCTCTGTATTTAAGGCTAAATCGGATGGCCGTTCGTTGATCAAAATGAATTTGAAGTCCCCGACGGTCCGATTTTTAATCGTTGAGTAGTGTTGGACTTGCTTTTCGATAACCCCTTGTTCGATCAAGTTATTAACGATTTGGTGCAAGTAGACACTAACCGTTTGTGGTTTTCTGAACCCTAGATAGAGCTGCACGTCAACCACGTTATCAGTGTCTAATAGGTCAACAGTGTAGTTACTTTCGTATGGCGAACTAGTTTCGTTCACGGTCACGAACCAGTACACTTTAGCCCGCTTGGGTTCCTTATCCAAGATCGAGTACATGGTGTTTCGTTTGATTTGATAATCTTTTTTAATTTTAGTCATGTAAACTAAATTAGAGGTGAAGTAAGGAATTGAGCTATCCTTACTGAGGGCGCTTAACTGATGCTTATAGTCTTCAAGTGAAACGTATTCACTTTCTCTTTCATAGTGGTCACGCCGCTTGTTACCAAAGAACCAGATGATCATTACATATAGGATTCCCATCATGATGAAGAAGGTAACGTAACCACCCTTAACGAACTTAACTAGACTTGCTAGGAAGAAGATCGATTCGATGATTGCAAAGAACGATGCAATGCTATATGCGAGGACCCGATTCATGTGACTAGACAAGAACTCGAACAACAAGATGGTCGTCGAAAGCATCGTGATCGTAATTGCTAGACCATAGGCAGCTTCCATTTTTTCAGAACTACCGAAGAACCAAACGACAAAGAGCGTGATTCCACATAAGATCCAGTTAATAGTGGAAATGTAGATCTGACTTCTCACATTACTAGGGTGTTTGATGATGAAACGAGGGAGGAAACGCAACCCAATGGCTTCATCGACTAACGTGTATGATCCAGTGATCAACGCTTGTGAAGCAATGATCGCAGCTAACGTAGCGATGATGATCGCAAATGGACGCACTTCGCTAGATAACATTGAATAAAATGGGTTGATACTGCCCATGGCACTGAATACGGGATCCTTAGCATGGGTAATGACCCACGCTCCTTGACCAAAGTAGTTCAAAATCAATGATAAATAAACTAATGGCCAAGTAAAGTAGATGTTCTTCTTCCCAACGTGACCCATGTCTGAATAAAGTGCTTCAGCCCCGGTCGTAGCCAAGAAGATACTTCCTAAAATAAAGATTCCAGCCTTATTACCAGGACTGAAAAGGACTTCGAAAGCATAGTATGGATTTATGGCCTTAATAATTGCTGGGTATTGAGCCATGTTGACTAATCCAGCGACTGCTAGGAACCCAAACCACACAATCATGATGGGACCAAATGATTTACCGATCGTCCCGGTCCCGAACCGCTGAATCAAGAACAGCCCCAATAGGACACAGGTGGTAATTACCAACACGTCTGATTGAGAATTGCTAAAATGTAGCCCAGCGATCGTTTGGTTTTTCAATCCTTCGATCGAAGAGGTAACGGTCACTGCAGGGGTCAACGTCCCATCTGCTAGCAGGGCAGCCCCACCGATTAAAGCGGGCCAAACTAACCATTTCGCTCTTTTTCTAACTAATGCATATAACGCAAATATTCCACCTTCGTGGTTATTATCGGCGCGCATCGTAATAATTACGTATTTAACGGTGGTGATAATCATTAAAGTCCAGAATATCAATGAAATGGCTCCAATGATATAATCAGGTGTGGCATCAGCCATCTTTCCCTGGTCACCAATAATCGCATTCATTACATAAAGTGGCGATGTACCTATATCACCATAAACAATTCCGATGGCGATTAAAGTTCCCGCCAACGTCAGTTTATTTAAGTTAGCCTTCATGACTAAGCCTCCATAAAATTTGGTTATTTAGCTCTAAATCAGTTAAAATAATTAACTGATTATGAACAAGCTTTTTTAAAGAATATGAAAAGATTATCACTAATCGATGATTTTTGAAAGGAAAATTTATACTTTTGTTTATTCAATTAAAGAAAATTTTTACTGATAAGCTCTTAATTATTTCTTTTGGAGTCTTATTAGTTGTTAACATCCTTGGTAGGATTAGGTTTGCTGATATTGATTGGGGTACAATTGGGACGCTATTTTCATTAATGTTAGTGATTCAGTTACTAAACGAATTAAATATTTTAATTAACGTTAGCGATCGGTTAATTAAAATTGTTAAAAATAGTCGTCAATTTGCCCAATTAATGATTTTGATTGCATTTTGTGGTGCCATGATAATGACAAATGACGTAGCAATCATCTCGATTTTACCACTATATTTATTTACCGCTCAAAAATACGATCTGCCAATTATTGTTCCGGCGGTATTGATTACCGTGGCCGCAAATTTAGGCAGCGTTTTAACACCGTTCGGGAATCCCCAAAATTTATTTTTATTTAATTACTATCAGCTACATGCCAGTATTTTTTTTGCAATTACAGTTCCAATCGTGTTGATGAGTCTGGTTGTTTTGATGTTAGGGACCCTTTTGATAAAAAAAGCACCGTTTCAAAATCAAGTGGCTGTTTCTAAAATCGGGAATCGGAGGGCTTTATTGTCTACTTTGGGCTTAGCAATCGTCGTGTTAGCAGCAGTTTTTAATTTGGTGCCAATCCCGTTAGCCGTGGGATTATCAATTTTAGTAACGTTGTTAATTGATAAACGGGAACTTTGGCAGGTCGATTATTCCCTATTACTGACCTTTGCATGCTTCTTTTTAATTTCTGGAATTTTAAGTCGCAATCAATTTATTAACACGAGTTTGGATTGGCTGATGCACAGCACCACAAGCACTTATCTGACCGCAATTGGTGCTAGTCAATTCATTAGTAATGTTCCCGCAGCTGTACTATTAGCCCACTTTACACATAATGGACAAGCCTTGCTATTAGGGACCAATGTTGGTGGATTAGGAACGTTAGTAGCTTCATTGGCTAACCTATTAGCATTGAAACAAGTGGTCGCATTCGATAAAACGATTGCATTGCGCTTTATTAAGGTATTTACGATTATTAACGTCATTTTGTTGATTATTATCGTAATTATCGGTTGGACAATGCTTATAATTTGATATTGTTATTTTTGATGTGAGATAATGAATAAAATAATATCCTTAATCGAAGGGGTCGTGAACAAAATGTACGATGATTTAAAAGGAAAAGTTGCTGTAATTACTGGTGGTTCTAAAGGAATCGGTAAGGCAATTGCAAAGAGACTTGCTAAGGAACACATGAAGTTAGTTGTGAACTACAATTCCGATGCTAAGGGTGCTGAAGACACTGTTGAACTGATCAAGAAAAACGGTGGGGATGCAGTTGCGGTTCAAGCTAACGTTGCTACTGAAGAAGATGTGCAAAAAATGTTAGATGCCGCCATTGATAATTTTGGTGGATTAGACTTATGGATCAATAATGCTGGACTTGAAAACAAAGCCCATACGCATGAAATGTCACTTAAGGACTGGAACAAGGTCATTGGTGTTAACTTGACTGGGACATTCTTAGGGGCTCGTGCAGCACTTAGATACTGGGTTGAAAACAATAAACCTGGCAACATCATTAACATGTCATCAGTTCATGATCAAATTCCTTGGCCTACATTTTCACACTATGCTGCCTCTAAGGGTGGGGTGAAGATGTTCACTGAAACGATTGCTTTGGAATACGCAAAAAGTGGCATTCGGGTAAATGCAATTGCTCCTGGAGCGATTAATACACCAATCAATGCTGAAAAGTTTGCTGATCCTGAACAATTGGATGCCACTAAGCAATTAGTGCCAATGGATCGAATCGGAAAGCCAGAAGAAGTTTCTGCTACCGCTGCTTGGTTAGCATCTACAGAATCCGGTTATGTTACTGGTGATACCATCTACGTTGATGGTGGGATGACACTATACCCTGATTTTGAAAGTGGCAAGGGTTAAAATAATTTAATTACCCGAAATGATATTAAGGGAGTCGCACGTGGTTGCGGCTCCTTTGTTTTTGGTGATTGATATTGCTATAATATGATTGCGTTTGAGCTTTACTAATCGCTGAAGGAAAGTAGTGAAAAAAATGCAGAACTATATTTTTGACTTTGATTTAACATTAATTGATTCTGGGCGGGTGAACGTTCTCTCCACTCAATCTGCTTTTGATAAAATGGGATTTCCAAAACCGACTGCTGAGGAAGTTAGTTACTATACGGGAATTCCGATTGAAAAATCATTTCCCAAGATGGCACCAGAAAACATTAGTCGTCCTGAATTACAAAAATTAATGAATGTATTTGTAAAAGAGTATGAAAAACTAGAGCCTGGAAATTTAAAATTATTCCCAGGAATTAAAGAAACGCTCGCGAAGTTAAGTTCAGAAGGAAAACAACTATTCGTTGCCACTAGTAACCGCAGCGAAGTCGTTATTAGAAACACAAAGGCGCTTGGTATTTATGATTATTTCACCGAGATTGTCGGATTCGATATGGTCGAACATGCCAAGCCAGCGCCTGATACTGTGCTTAAAATCGTTGCTGATCATAATCTAGATAAGAATGAAACGATAATGATCGGTGATGCAACTTTTGATCTTGAAATGGGTAAAAACGCTGGTGTCCATACTGCTGGGGTCGTCTGGGGTGCGCATGATGTTAAAGCACTTGAGATGGTACACCCAGATTACTTATTAGAACGGGTTCCAGAACTATTGGATATTAAATAAGCTTGGCAACGGATTTTCCGTGGCCAAGCTTTTTATTAGATTGCGTTATTACCGATGTTCTTTGGAATGAGTAGTGTTTCGATGAATGGATAAATCATTAATGCAGCGAGGAATATAAATCCGAAGTGATAAGCATTACTACTACTAGTGATAGTTGCAACCATGCTGACGACCACCGTTATCAATGAGACCCCGAGCCCTTGTGATAATGTTTGGGTTACCGCATTCAAAGTATTTGCACTGGTGCGATCCTTAAAACTGATATCAGCAAACGACAGGGCGTTATATGCAGTCAAGGCCAGTGAGCGTCCCACCCCGTTGATAAATCCTAAAATCATTACTAATCCGGCGGGTGAGTTGACTTGTACGAATGCAAATCCAAATGATGAAATTAAGATGATCATTACGGCCGTTAAAATCGCAGGGCGAAAGTGAATTGTTTTAACGAACTGATTAGCAAACGTTTTAGCAACAATGTTGCCTAAAAAGATAAAAATCACGTAAAATGATGCCTTGATTGGTGAGTAATGAAGAATTGTCTGTAGGTAAATCGTTAATAGATATGGCATTGATCCTATCGAGACCCACAGAAATGATCCACCAGTTTGAAAGATACGAAACGACGTTACTCGTAATGACTTGATTGAGAATAGTGGATGGTTAGAATGAACTAGGTGCAAACCTGCAATAACGGTAATTACAATTCCAATTAAAACCAGAATGCCAGCGAATCCCCATTCACTTTGCCCGTGGGTAGCAATTTCAGCTCCAATTAAAATTAATCCTGAGGCAATTGCAATTTCAATAAATCCTAATAAATCGAATTGCGCTTCTGGATGGGTTTCATTGTGGGGAATTAATTTGATTCCAAATAAAATGCTAATTAAGCCAATTGGAATGTTGATCAAAAAGATCCATCGCCACGATAAATAATTAACGATCAATCCACCAATTACTGGTGCGATTGATGGTGCGATCAATGCTGGCCAGACTAAGTAGGTAGTGATTTCTAGTAGTTTATCAGCAGGGGCTTTTTGAAGAACGATCAATCGGGAAGTTGGAACCATTAGCGATGCTGCTACTCCCTGGCAAAAACGACTGATTAAAACAAATGTAAATCCAGGAGCAATTGCATTTGTAAATGAACTAACGGTGAATAATAGTACCGCAACTAGCCAAGCGGTTTTTTGACCGTAGCGATTTGCAATCCAACCACTTAACGGGATAAAAATTGCCATTGTAATTAGATATACACTAACCACTAGTGAAATCGTAGCTGAACTAACTGCTAGATTCTTACTCATTTTAGGAAGGGCAGTTGTAACGATTGTCGAATCCATAATTTGCATGAATAAGCTAGAGGCCATTAATAATGCTAATTTTCGATTAATGATGAAAGCCTTCTTTCCTATATTTATAACTTATTCATGATAACACTAAGAATATTATAAGGGTAGGAAACAATGGTAATATTATTATTTGATAGTGTGTTAAAATTACTATAGTTAATTAACAAAAGGAGAATTTAAAAATGAACGCTGTTTTTAAAATTTTATTGATTATATTTTTAGTGTTATTTGTAATTACACTATTAATCGCTTTAATTCAGGGAATTAGAATTAAGAATAAGTCTAGTAAAACCTGGGGACTATTCGCATTGGTAATGGCAATTTTTTCAGTGGGGAGTTTTTGGGGGGTTAGCGCCTCTAACCACTCTAATTCAAATGAATCACAGGCTATTAATAATAGTTCTAGTGCAAAGAATGATAGTTCCAACTCGTCAGGATCGACTAGTAGTTCAGCGAATGATTCAAGTAAAAGCGATTCTCAAAAAAAGGCATCTGAATCTTCGAGCGTAAGCCAAATGAAGCAGAATCAAAGCGAGAAAAATTTTGAATCACGTGACAGACGTAATCGTGATATGGCAAACCGTCGGCAAGAACAGATGCTTGCTAAACGTGGTACTGATAAAAAAGGTTATGAAAAACAGATTAGCGGGGTTCCAGACCAATCATCACACGTAGTTGAAAAAGTGACTTACGATGGTAATGATAAAACGGTGGTTACGATTTCTAGTGACCTAACCATGGGGAATCGACGTGAAAACCAACACAATGCCTTTACCGTTTGGAGTGGGATAAAACGGATTGCATACTTACATCATGTGAAAACTAATGTTATTATTAAAGACCATAAGGGTAAAGAGATTGCAAATACTAGTAATAATCGGTTTAATTATTTAGAATAATAATGATATAATCAGTTCATAATTACTATTGAGAGGTGTTATAAATGAGTCGAGAAGTAATTGAATTATTTAAGGACTACTATGTAAAGAATGAAGAATTGATGAATAACTTTGAAGATCACGGAGATGTTGCCGATTTAAATAAGGCAATGAATGAATTGAATCAAAAATTTGTTGACGAATACTTTGTTAAGACTGGTGACCGTGTTGAACCAGATAAGATTGCTGATTTAATCGCAAATACAATTGCTAAAGATGATGACGATTCAGCTAAATAGGATTAGAATAAGCATGGCTAATTTAGCGGTGCTTTTTGTTTTTAAATGCTAATTGTTACTTAAAATGATAGACTATTAGATGATAATAATTTTAATTGAAAGAAGTGACTTTAATGTTTGGAGAAAGAAGACGATTCAATCCATTCTCATTGTTGGTTGGGATTTTATCGATTGTTTTAGCATTGATTGTTATTAAGAATCCCCTTAGTTCAACCTTTTCATTGATTTATATGATTGCGATTTTATTAATCATAGATGGCTTTTCCCGCTGGAGTGATATTAAATCAATTCGCACTTATAATAAAACATGGTTATATGTTGGAGCTGGTTATGATATCTTTTTAGGAATCGTAATGTTCTTCGCTCCTTGGGTAGGAGTGGTTTTGATTTGGTTCTTATTTGCCGTATCGGTTATTTTTAATTCTGGATTGGAGCTTTGGCTCAATCAAAATGCGTTTGAGAGCCGCGACGGTGGTTATTGGTTTAACGTCATTTTAGGTGGATTAGGTGTCATTGCAGGAGTTATTATTCTTTTCAATCCTTATTTAGCAATATCTGTACTTTTATTTACGATTTCATTTTTCTTGATGTTTTACGGAGTGATCAAAATCATTCGTTCTGTCTAGTTAGATCAATTTGAAACCTGTATTAGGGCCTTTTAAGGCTGGTCTGGTATTTCTGACTAATGGAAAATAATGAGTGATATTACAGATAATCATGATCATGTTTATCAATAGACAGTAGCTTGGAAATGGATAGCCAAGCTGCTGCCTATTTTTTAAACTAATATTATAAATTTTCGCTAAAATAATTGATTTTATACTTAGTAAAATATAGTATTGATAGTGGATATAGTCTCGGGGAAAAAGCAAAATTACGGAATACTTAAATTAAAAAAGTTACATATTTAGTGAAAAATATGATCATGATTGGGGTGTCCTTATTATGTTTGGGAAAACAAATAAATTTAAAAAATTAAAAGAGAAAAAATTACTTAGAAAAGTAAAAAAACAATGGGTAGTGGTTTCGATTGCATTCTTTGGAATGGTAGGAGCTAACGCTGTTAGTTCTAAGCAAATCGAAGTTAAGGCCGATTCTAATGTTAGCAGTCAAGCGCTTACATCCAGTGCGAATACCAATAGTAGTGGTAGTGCTAATACTGCTTCTTCAGCTGGGAGCAGTAATAATGCTTCCGCTGCCAATAGCAGTAGTGCTAATTCTGCTTCTTCAGCTGGTAGTAGTAATAACGCTTCCGATGTCAATAGCAATAGTGTTAATTTATCAACGAACGTTAGTGATACGCTTGACCAATCGGACTTAGATTACAAGTCTGGTGACGATAATGGATCAGGAGGCAACGACAGTACCACATCTAGTGCCATTGCATCTGCAAGCGCTTCCGTTGCAGCTTCACAAAAATCAGCAGTGCAATCAATTTCTGATAACATTAGTAAAGTTTCTGAAGCAATCTCCACAGCTAGTTCTTCAGCTACGGTAGCAATGAGTAGTGCTCAAAGTATGAACAGTAGCTTTGCCACCCAAAATACAACTAATAGTCAAACTGCTGATAGCCTCAGTAAGAAATTAAGTTCAATTACTAGTGATCAACAGGTCTTGAGTAGTTTAGCTGCTTTAGACTCTAACAATGCTAGTTTAACGAGTGCATTTAGTTCGTTAAATGCGGCTTCTTCTGCTGCGCAAACTGAAATGCAAAATATTAATGCAATTGTTACGCAGTTATCCAGCTCTGCTGATTCTGCTAGTTCTATTCAAACCGCAATGGGGCCTAATTCAACAGCCATTGGGAGCGCTTCTTCAGTGGCTAGTCAACAATCATCAGTAGTAAGTAGTATTGCTTCTGGTTCGATTTCTGCGACCCAGGTCAGCTCGGCCCAAAGTGCCAGTTCAGTGGTACAAACGGCAAGTAGCCAGGCTAGCGTTGCTGAGGGCTCGTTTAACTCGCTTAATACTCAGTTATCTGTGATTAACGATAGTTTTAATGCCTCTTTATCAGTATTATCTAGTAACCAAAGCCAATTAGAAACCAACGTAAGCGTTTCTAATAGTCTGGCTAGTACTGCGATTGTCAATGAATCATCAATTGTTAATAGTATCGCTTCAAATGCTGTGAGTTCTGCTAATGCTGCGGTTTCATCAATTGCTAGTTACGCTCAGTTAGCAAGTGCCGCTAATCAATCTATCATTGCTAGTAGCACTGCAACTGCTGCATTAGTAAGTGCAGCCACTAACTCGTTATCCAGCACGAGTAGCGCCTTAGCTTCATTAAGTTCACTAGCAAGTAGCAATCCTAATAATAGCGATGTTGCTAGTTCGCTTGCGGCTGCTAATAGTGCATACCAAGCGGCTAGTAGTGCGTTGGGGGATGCTATTACTAACTCCATTTCTTCGACCGATTTAGCAAATGGAATTGTAAAGATTAAAAACTTCATTGACCAATTTTTATCACAAGCAACTTCCAATGCAGCTTCTGCCAGTGCTGCCAGCGTCGCCGTTGCTAGTGCAGCTAATGCGAACGACTTTAAGACCGCCTTTAGTAATGCCAGTAGTGCAGTTAGTGCAGCTTCGTCAGCAAATACCGCTGCTAGTAATGCAAATAATTATGATTCATTGGTAAGTGATGCGACCCAATCATATGCAACTTATGATAACGCCGTTCAATCAAGTACGGCTTACATTGGCTCCCAATCTAGTACCGTCAGTGCTGATTTAATGAGTGCTAATGACAATGTCAACCAAAGCAATTCTGCAGCAATGGACTCAGTCACAAGTAGTAACAATAGTTCAATTGATAGTATGAGTGCATCAAATAGTGCCGCCAATAGTAATAGTGTTGCCACTGGTAGTTTTGTCAGCAACATCGGTTCTTATTCATCAGCTGCCATCGTTAACGGCACTGATCTATCAAATGCAGGTAGCCTTGTTAATAGCTTGAATTTTTACAACTTTCAAAATTCAGCAGTTTCGAGTGCCTCATCAGCCATTTTTTCAATGGCAACCCAGGTTTCCAATGCTGATTTTGACTTAAATCAAAACCAAAGTACTGCTAATAGTGCCAATACAGTGGTTGCTAGCAATGCGGCTTCTGCTAATTCAGCTGCGAGCCTAGCTCAATCATATTCTGCCAATGTAGCTAGTTTGAGTGCGTTCATTAACTCGGTCACGGCTAACCATGGTCCAGCTTCACAAACGGCTTCTGCCGTTTCAGCTGCTGCCTCCTATGCCGCCAGTGCAAGTTCTGCTGCGTCCGTTGCGAATTCGTTTGCTGCAATCGTCAGTTCCGCTGAATCGGTTGCTAGTGGTGCTAATTCGACTGCGAGTGCTGATCAGTCTAACATTGCCAGTTTGGCACAGTCAGCTAGTGTGGCAGCTTCACTAGCAAGTAGCGTGATCAGATCTGATACCGATAGTGCTAGTAGCGTGGCTGCTAACGCCAGCAATAGTGCATCAAGTGCTAATTCAGTCGCTAATAGTGCCCTCAGTGGCGCTCAATCCGCCCAAAGTTCCGCTAATAATGGAATTAGTGCGGTTTCTTCAGTGACGCAAAGTACTGGTTCGCTTGCTAGTACCGTCAATTCGATTAATAACACGGTTACCCTAAACAGCTTTAATAATTCAGCCAACAAGGTCATTAATAGTAATGCTTCCGTTGCAAATTCTGCAAATTCAGCTGCGAGTGCTGCCAATGTTGCTGGACTTAGTGCTAGTAGCAATGCCCAGTTCCAAAGTAGCCAAGTTACGATCAACATCTCGGCTGCCTCTTCTGCAGCCTCCCTTGCGAATTCATATACAGCAATGGTCAATAGTTACCAAAGCCAAACTGAAACTGAGTCGGTCGCCCAAAACAGTGCTCTGGCATCTTCTTATGCCGCTAGTGCATCACAAATGGCCATTTTAGCTAGTTCTGCAACCGTTAGTGCGCAAAGTTTCTCCAATGCGGCTAACCAAGCGGCTAGCAAAATCAGCAACTACCTATCAATTGCAAATAGTGCTAATTCAGTTGCTAGTTCTGCATTATCCACCATTAATACTGCCAGTGCTAACATTACCAGTGAAATTAGTTCAGTTGCTGCTGCACAATCCACGGCCAATGCGATTACTGGGAGCTCAGGTAGTCTAGCTGCCAATGCGGGGAATAATAATTACTGGATCGGTAAGAACTCCAGTGGGACTAATTCCAACTCATCAAATGATGCCATTGCTTCTGATATCGCTTCTTCAAATGCCGTTGTTGCTTCCAGTGGGGTTGATAAGGCAACTTGGGCTAGTAGCATTAATCCTGATAATGCTGACATTAGAAGTGATGTGAGCGTTGCCTCCAGTGCTAACCAAAAGGCTTCAGAGGCTAACAGCATCATCGGAAGTGTTCATAACTATGCCAATCAGGCCAGTGCCGATGCTACTTCATACTCAAACCAAGCAACGACTTTATTTAGTGACATTAATAGTTACAATGCGATTGCCTATTCAGCGTCAGCCACTGCAATGAGTCTCGCAAGCATGGGTGAAAATAGCAGTGCTAACCAATACATTGCATCTGCTAGTGCAGCTCTTTCTTCGGTAAGCTCTTATGCAGCAATTCTTAGCAGTGCTAATTCTGCGGTTTCATCTGCTAGTTCAGCACTTGAGAGCTTGAATGCAACCATCAGTAGTTACTCTGCAGTTGCTAATGATTCTCGGAATCTTTCCAGTTCCGCCGCCAGTGATGCACTAAGTCGGGTGGCATCACTAGCTGGTTCTTCCGGTGGTTTTGGTGATCGGGGGAGTATCGTTGCTTCCAATGCTGCCAGTCAAGCCATTGCCAATAGTGCCGTTGCCATCTCGGCTGCCAACAAGACCGGTTGGGACAGTAGCACCATTGGGGATAACATTAATATTAATATGAGCAGTAATGCGGTCTTAATTAATAGTGCTAATTCCGTGGCGATTGCTCAGTCATCGTTATATCCAGATAATAGTAAAATTGCGGCAGAAGTGTCTGCGAATAGCGTCATCCTCTCTAGTGCCCAGTCGTATGCTACTGCTGCAAACCAAGCCAGTAGCGATGCCGTCAGTGCTAAGTCTCAAGCTGAGTACTACAGAGATAGTGCAGTTAGTTATGCGGCCCTGACTAGTTCGGCTAATGCAAACGTTGCTAGGGATATTTCAATGTTTGAACAAGCCTCTAAAGCTAATGACAGTGAAGGAGTGCAAAAGTGGATCAATAGTACCTGGGATGATACCCATACAGCCGATAGTTATCAATCACTAACCAGTCTGGCGACTGATAGTGCACTTACTCAGCAAAGTATTGCTGATAGTGCCAGCAATGCGGTCCAAAGTTATGCTGATGCGATGGGTTCGCTGAAAAATGGGATTACCTACAATGCCAGTGTTGCAGTGGATGCTGGAGTTGCCGAATCCGCTTACCGCGTGGCTTCTGCTAATGCTAGCACGGCCAATACGGGGACGATTTCTGCTTCCAGTGCCACCGATGCCTCAAGTGCTGCTCAAAACGCACTAAGTTCTGCCAATTCAAATGCGATCGTTGCTTCCAATACTAAATATTCGGTTGATTCTGCAATTGCTGATATCAACAGTGCCGCTAATTCTGAAAGTGGGGTCTGGGGTAATCAAGTCAGCAGTGAAGCCTCTGCCGCAACTAGTTACTCCACTGTAGCTTCATCGAACGCATCGGCTGCCATGTCAGCGGCTAGCGATGCAAATAGCTACAACCTGTTAGCTAGTTCTGCTGCCGTTGCTGCTAAGAATGCCGAAGCTCTTTTAACCTACTACCGTAACGATGCCACTTCGAATGCATCCCAAGCTAGTACCGTCACTGGAATTAATGGTGGTGATCCAAACCCAGGATTGGCGCAAAGCAACGCTACTAATACGTCCAACGATGCCAGTGTGGCAGTGGTTGAACGTTCAATTCTAGATAGTGCCAATTCAGCAGCAGCTAGTTATGCTGCTTTAGCCCAAACGGCTTCTAATTCCGCAAGTAGCTACACCAGCGTTGCAACTACTGCTAATTCCAATGCCATCGTTGAAGGGAATCGGGCGGTTACGAACCTATACTCATTACAGGCTTCTTCCAATGCCTCACAGGTTGCTGCTGCTTCAACTAGTGCCCAGGGAGTCGTTAAGTCCACTCAAGCCATTAGTTCTGCCGCAACTTCGACCGTTAACAGCTTAAGTGCCGTTTATGCCAGTGCTTCCGCTGCATTACAAAGTGCTCAGGATATTTACAACAACCAGGGTGGTAATAATGATCGGGGGAGCTCCTGGATCTCTAGTGCCGTTAGTCAGGCGAGCTCGGCAGCTTCGCTTGCTAGTTTAGCGCTGTCCAATGCCCAAGCCGCATCTAATAATGCAAGTATTGCATATGTGAGCGCTAATAGTACGGCGAGTGCAATCTCAATTCAAAACTCAACTGCGATCTCTGCTAATAGCGTTGCGCAAAGTGCGTCAGCCACATCTGATCGGAGTGCTGGGAGCTTTGCTGCTTCCGTTAACTTCGCTGCTTCTTCCGTCGCAGCCATGAACAGTAACGTTTCACGGATTGCTTTATCATCTGCGCAAAGTGATAGCAATCGGAATAGTTTAGCTGCTTCGACTGGGAATAGCATGGATTCGATTGCTGAATCGAACTACTCGGCAGCTTCTGAATTCCACCAAGCACACCAATCTGCTAATTCAGCTGCTACTTCTGCTAATACGGCCAGCAACGATGCAAAAACCACTTCCCAAGCTAACAGTGTGGCAGGCAGTATTAACAGTGCGGTCAATAGCTTGTCAACGGCGGGTAGCAATTCCGCTAGCGCCATCACAACGGCTTCAAATGGAGTCGATGCAAATGTCGCAACGTTCCAGAATTTAAACATTCATAACCACGTTGACTCTTCAGTTGCCGGCTGGAGTGATACGGTTAACTCTGCCGCATCCGTATTGAGTTCTGCAAGTTCTGCTGCAAGTTCTGCAACTGCTGCGCTTAGCAATGACAGCACTGGGGCTAGTACCCAGGCTAGCATCGCAAGTAGTGCTAATTCAGTTGCTAGTTTGAACGCCTCACTTGCTAATAGTTACTATAACTTGGCATCTTCATATGCAACGAATTTGAACGGCAGTCTATCTGGATCACAGGCATCTAGTTTTGCCAGTTCCGCTTATCTTCAAGCTTCAACGACTGCTTCGATTGCTAATTCTGAATCTGCCGTTGCAACCACTGCTTCAGCATCTGCTAATAGCTATTCGGTTGATGCTAATTCACAAGCAGTTGTCTTAAGTGTGGCTAATTCAAATGCCACCAACGCCTCCGTTGCTGCTAGTTCCGCCACTAGTTTTGCAGTGAGCTATGTTACTAGTGAAATGAGCAGCGCTTCTTCCACCGCTAGTTCAGCAAGTAGTACCGCTAGTTCTGCTAGTTCACAGGCTAGTGCGGCTAATTCTGGCGCCCAGAGTGATTCTGCAATTGTGCAAAATTACAACAGCGTTACCGCCTCCGCCAATTCAGGGCTTTCTAGTTCGACCAGTAGTGCGGGGAGTAGTCGGGATGACGCTAACTCAGTTGCTAGTTCCGCTAGTGCAATGAATTTTAATTACTATAACAATAGCGACCTAGTTAAGTATGTTTCTGCGGCTAATTCTAACTATAGTGATGCCAACAACAATAGTGTTATTGCTTCTTCAGCTACCATTACCGCAAGCACGGTCAACTCGCTTGCTAGTTCACATGCAATCAACGCTTCCAACGAAGCTTCCGAAGCAGCAGTGCAGGAGTCGATTGCCAATAGTTTATGGAGTGCTACTAATTCAGACAATAGCGATAATAGTAATGCCCCGAGTGCCATGAGTAGTGCTGAAGCTGCTGCTAAAGCGGCTTCACTAGCCAGTTCCTACAACAGCGCTGCGCTATCCGATTCAGCGCTGGTAAGTGGGGAACGCGTGACCGCTTCGATTGCTAAGAGTACCGCAATTAGTGCTAGCAATGCTGCATCAGCTGCGGCCTCCCAGGCTAAAGTCAACGCCAGCATGGCATTGGCTAACCTGTATTCTCAAGAAGCGGGGACTCAGATTTCGAACACTAATTCTGATGTAGCAGATATTAGTGCAAATAATTCGCTTACTTCCAGTGCAGCTAGTTTAACTAGTGGCATGACTTATAACACCTCTATTAATAATGATAGTGCCAATAGTTACAATGGTGGTGCCCAGTACTGGTCTAGCACCTATCCTGACACCAGAGCTTCAGAAGCAGTCAAGAGCATCGCTGCATCTGCTGGTGGTGCGACTTGGGTAGCCGGGAGTGCAACCAGTGATGCGGAAAGTGCTAAGTCGATCGCTAATTCAGCGGCCGTTGTGGCTTCATCTGCCAATAGCGTTGCCCAGTCACTGAGTGCGGATGCAGCTAGTGAGAGTGCGGCTGCCACGAGCGCATCGGCTAATGGAGATCCTAGCCTAGCTAGTTCCGTGGCCAGTGTGGCTTCCAGTACAGCTGTCCTAGCTTCATCGGCTTCGGTAGTGGCCGCTGCCCAGTCAGTAATTGCAAGCGAACAAGCCACTCGGGCTGGTCGAGATTGGTACTTTGCGGGATCTGCCAATTCATATACGCAGTCTGCATCTACTTTCATTAGCAACGCAATTGCTGCAAACAGCTATGCTGATAACGCCTCTAACGCTGCTAAGTCTGCAGATGCCGATAGTGCATCGGCTTCCGCTAACAACCAATCGGTAATTAATACGAACCCATCCATAACTAGTACCAGTTCCGCAATTGCTGATTCTACCGCTTCTGCCAATAGTTATAGTACGGCGGTTTCATCAATGGCTAGCTACGTGAATAGCCTGGCTAGCTACAACTCTGGACTGCCATCGTTTGGTTCGCAAATGGCGTCAATGAGTTCTGCTAGTTCTGCTGCTAGTTCTGCAAGTACGTTAATTAGCAGTATCAACAGTGCGGTCACTAGCGATATGAGTAGTTATTCTAGCGCCGTGACGGCGGTTAGTTCTGCTACCAATGCGGCTTCGATTGCCTCATCTAAAGCTGCTTCTTACGCTAGTGAAGCATCATTGTACGCTAATTCTTCAGTAGCGGTTAATGGCTCATCGGTTCCGTTCGTTGATCCTAGCTCAGCCTCCATTTTTGCTTCCGAGGCGAGCGCTCAGCTATCAATTGCCAGTGCTGCTAATTCCACGGCGGTCAGTGCGAACTCCACCGCGAGTGCCGTTAATAGCCAGTTGATTAGTTACCAAGCCGAGATTTCTTCGCAAAACTTCCAGCTCTCTCAGGCAAATTCGATGGCTAGTCAAGCGGCATCGGCAGCATCCTCAATTGTGTCATCCACAATTGCTAGTGGTAGTTCGTTTACCAACAGTTTATCGAACGAAGCGAAGGGTTATCAAATTACTTCAGCTAATGACGATCCAGCTGCGATGGCTTCTAGTGTTGTTAATTCCGTTTACCCAGCGGTTTCTAGCAACTCGAGCACCACTAGTTCAGCGCACAGTGAGACGGCTTCACTAGCCAGTGCGTATGCTAGCAATTCCACCATTGGGAGCCAATTATCAGCATTTGCTTCAAGCACTAGTGTTGATAATTCAATTGCTTCTAATGCATTTAGTGATGCTGGGGTCCAACTTTCCAGTGCTAACTCTGCTTATAATGCGGCATCCAATGCGGTTTCTGCAATCAACAATGATTCGGTTGCCCTTTCCAATGCCAATAGTGCGTTGGCTTCCGCTAGTGCTGAAATTGTGATCGCCCAATCAGAACACAACGGGCCATTGGCTAGCTCGGCTGCTTCAGCCGTTGTTGAGCAACAGTCGATTGCATCAAAGGCTGCGAGTGATTCATCGCTTCAAGCATCGATTGCCAACCAGAACAATTCATTAGCTAAGTCTTATCAAAATAATGCATTGAACGACAGCACCACCGCTAGTGCTAAGGCCAACGATGCCGTGATCAACAACGCTCGGGCCAACGTTACCGTGGATTCATACAACACTAGCGTGGCCCACAGTGCGACGGTGGTTTCCTCAAGTTCCGCAAGTTCGAATGCGGTTGATACTGGGAACACGAAGGACAGTTTAGATTCCAGTTACACTACGGCAAGTGGGATTGCTCAATCTAATCAATCCGTCTTTAGTCAAGCCAGTCAAGCAGCAGGGAGTTCTGCACCGCGGATCAGCAGCTACAATGCTAATCAACTATCCATTGCTGCTAGTGCTGCCGCTGAAAATAGCAACGCCATCGCGGATGCGACTCAACAAAGCGCTAGTGCTTCGACTGCTCTTAGCAATGCTAACGCAGCTTCGACTACCGCCAGCGTTGCGGAATCAACCGCTAGTGCGGCATCATCAAATGCTGCTGCTGCTTTAAGCGCTGCTAATTCACCATCAATCACTAGTGCGTCCGCAATTGCATTGAAGGAAAGTGCTAGTTCGTTGGCATCGGCTGCCCAATCTGCCCAAGCAACGGCATCTAGTGCTGCGAGTGCTGCGAGTGCGGCTTTTGATAGTGCCAAGGCGGCTTCAATGGCAGTTAATACCGATAAGCAAAAGATTTCAGATGCTAACGTGACGCTTATCAGTGCCAACGCTGCCATTAGCAACGCCATCATTGCCAATAGCTATGCCGATGATGCTTCCTCTACGGCATCGACCGCTAATTCAAACGTGGCCCAAGCACAGACTGCTTCAAGTGCCATTAACACCAACTCAGCAACCGCCAGTGGTGATTCTGATAGCATCAGAAACGCTTCTGCTGCGGTCCAGGGTCAATCTGCATCGGTTTCAAATGCAGTATCAGTAATAGCAACTCTAAACTCTAATAATAGTAGTTATTCTGACGTTTCTAGTGCCGCAAGCGCAGTAAGTAGCGCTAATTCCGCCTACAGTAAGGATGTCAGCACTGCTAGTTCAGCTGCTAGCTTAGCCAATTCTATTACGGCTCAGATTGCACAGCTTTCCGCTTCAACTACCTCGAACGTTACCAGTGCGGAATCATTCAATAGCAGTGTCCAATCTGCTGCAACCTCTGCATCCGCTGCCGCAGCTCAGAGTGGTGATTCTAACGCTGCTTCGACTGCCAACAATAACACCATTTCTCCAGCCAGTGGGGTAAGTGATCAAGCTAGTTCCGCTAGTGCCCACGCTTCCGCTGTACAATCCTTGACGGACCAGTTAGCATCCGCAAACTCAGTCGCCCAAACGGCCATGACCGATGCTAGTCAACAAGCTTCTAAAGCTAGCTCCGCTGCTAGCTTTGCCGCTAGTTACGTGAGTTCCGTTGTTTCATCAGCTAGTTCGACGGCCAGTGCTGCCAGTCATTCTGCAGCATCCAGTGCCACTAGTGCTGATTCAGATGCGAAGGGGGCCAACACGGATGCAAATAGCACCAGTGACGCCCAAGTTTCGGCATCATCATCCGCTAGTTTAGCATCGAGTCGGGCTTCAAATGCAGTTGCCACGAACAGCCACGCTCAAACCATTTCGGCTGGCAGTAATTCTGAAATTGCCAGTGCAAAGGTAAGTGCTTCTTCATACGCTTCTGATGCGGTCTCAAAGACTGCTGAAGCTAGTTCCGCAGCAAGTAACGCAGTCAACTTTGTAAGCAGTGCTAATAGTAACGCTGCGGCTGCCAGTACTGCTGCTTCCCAAGCTGCATCTGAGGCTTCGCTAGCCAGTTCGTATTTGAACAACACGAACAGCGCGGTTGCAGATAAAAGCGACGGGCCAACGGCTCAAAGTAACGCTAGTTTGGCATCAACGGCAGCGGTATCCGCTAGCTCATTTGCTTCGCTAGCTAGTTCATATTCCACTGCTGCAAGCGATAATCTCAAATCGGCCAATAGTCTATCCTCATTAGCTAGTTCCGATGCACAGATCACGAGTGCCGATGCTGACGGGGCAACGATTGCTTCGGCCCATGCTGCAACGACTTCGAATTCAGTTGCGATTAGCCAAGCCAGTTCAGATGCTGCTAATAGTTCTGTGGCTGCTAATCAAGCTGCTAGTTCAGTTAACTCGGTCGTCTCAGCATCGAACAATAGTTTTGTTTCGACCCAGGCTTCAACCGTTAGTTCAGCTAACAGTACGATTGCCTCAATCACTTCATCAATCAACTCAGCGCAAAGTGAGATTGCTTCTGCAAAGTCGGTCACTAGTGGAGCGACGAACAGTAATCCTACAGATGCAAGTACCGCTAGTGCTGCTCAACAACAAACTGCCAGTCTGACCTCTTTGGTATCTAGCATGTCAGCTTCCATTTCAAGTGCTGCTGCGACCGCAAGTTCAGCCGCCAGTGCCGCTGTTTCTTACAACGATTCCGATGCTAGTCAGCGGGCCAGCGTTGCTACTAGTGCTGCTGATAGTAATGCCAGTGTCGCCAGCGCTGCTAACGGTACCGCTAGTGCTGATGTTTCATCGAATACATCATCGAGTGCATTCGTTTCATCTGCAACTAACAATACCGCCACCGTGGCGAGTGAGACTGCGATTACCGCAAGCAATGATCCTAGCAATGCCGTGGTTTCTAAGGCTGCAGCAGACGCTAGCTCAGCTGCCGCTACTAACCAATCGTTATCGAGCCAGGTTACGATTCAATCTAGTGCTGCGGTAAGTGCTGCTGGAACGCTTAGTGCTGCCAACCAGGCCATGGGCAGTTATGCAAGTCAAGCAGCTAGTGAAAGTGCCGCTGCTTCATCAGCATCTACCGCTGGAAATGTTTCAGCAGCGGTTAGTGCTGCCTCTGCGGCCGAATCATATGCTAGCAAAGCTAGTTCTGAATCGGCAATTGTTTCGAGTGCCTCAGCTGCTGCTAGTTCTGCATCATCTGCAATTTCATCGTTCACCGCGTTGATTCAATCAGCTAGTTCGGTTGCCGATAGTGCGAGTGCAGCGGTGGCTAGTTCGGTGGCTTCTTCTGCAGGCTCTATTATTTCAAACGCTACGGTTTCAGTGAACAGCTATTCAGCTGCCCAAGCCGATGACCGTTCCGCATCCGTTGCTAGTGTGGCCACTAGTTCATTGCACTCCACTACTAGTTCTAGTGCATCCGTTGCATCATCAGCCAACGCCGATACGCAGACGGTTGCTAGTCAATATTTAAATGCACCAATCAGTAGTGCGTTAGCATCCCTTAATAGCACCACTAGCAACGACAACGCGAGTGCTTCCAGTGCGCTTTCCAATGCTGCTAACCAGGATTCATTAGCATCGAGTGCCTTTGCAACTGCATCGAGTGCCGTTATTGCAACTAGCTCAGCTGCAGTGGTCGTGTCTTCTGCACGTTCCACGGTCGCATCTGCTTCCGCTGCGGTATCCAATGCTATTGCTAACAGTAAGGCTCCAAACATCACGTCATTGATCAGTGTGATAGTTGCTGCCGAAAGTCAAGCGGCTTCAGCTGTTAATGCTGCTTCAGTAGCTAGTAGCCAAGCGGTTGTTGCCACTTCCACTGCCCAACAGGCACAAAGCAATGCCACTGATGATTCACTAGCAGCTAGTTCGCTAGCCAACGATGCCGTTATCAACAATGATCGTGCCCATATTGTGGTTAATTCATACCATGCTAGCGTTGCTAATAGTGGAACTGATAGCAGCACTTCATTAGTTAACTCAAGCACCAGTGTTGCCCATAGTTTTAACAGCGGGGTTAATTCATTATCAACCGCTAATTCGAGCGTTTCGGTAACGAATTCATCAACTAACAGCGCTGCTGATAGCCAGGCAGGTAGCTACGTTGACACTAGAGTTGGTAGCTACAATTCAGTTCAGAGCTCTGTTGCTAGCGTTGCATTTTTAAATGCTACTAATGCTACGTCCGTATTGAACAGTGCTAGTTCAGATGCTAGTTCTGCTCAATCCGCTGCTGATAGTGCCTCTTTGGAAGCCAGTCATCAAGCATCGATTGCTAGTTCTGCCTCCGCACAAGCCAGCGCAGACCTCAGCAGCGCCAATTCAGCTGGGGTTACTAGTGCTGAAACGGCATCGCTGCGCAGTAATGCTAATTCAATGGCATCAATTGCTGCTGCTGCCAGCACCGCTGCTGCTACTCAAGCCGATAATGCATCGATTGCTGCAGCTAAGGCTAGTTCAGCCAGTTTAGTTGCCGTTTCCGCTGCTAGCGTGGTCAATAGTGCTAATGCTACCGTTAAAAGTGCCAGTGTTGCCATCAGCAATGCGGCAGTAGCTAATAGTGATGCCGATTCCGCTGATGCTGTTGCTAGCTCAGCTAGTGATAATGCTAAATCCGCTGGGATTGCTAGTATTATTATCGGATCAACGTCCAGCGTTGCTAGCTCGACTGCTGATCAGATCAATAATTCTTCAACGGCTATCAATAGCCAATCACCAGCTTTGAGTAGTGCTGATTCATTGGTCAACAGTCTCAACAACTTCAATAGCACCTACATCAGTAGTCAAATGAGCGCGATGAGTAGTGCCAAAGCAGCGTTCAGTAATGCTAGTTCGGTCGCTAGTTCAGCCGTATCTGCAGCCAGTGGGATTGAAAGTCAAATTGCATCCCTTTCTGGCGTTGCGAGCCAAAACGCCGCCAGTGCTGCTGCTAATAGTAGTGCCGCCAAATCAGCTTATATTGCCGCATCTAGCTATGCATCAACGGCAGGGGATGCTAGTGGTGCTGCCAGTGAATTAAGCAGTGCTCAAACGGCATCCATTGCTGCTTCAAATGAAAATTCAGCTGTCCAATCTGCCTCCGCTGCGATTACATCCCTCAAGGCACAATTAGATAGCTTGAACGATTCAACGACCAGTGCTTCACAAACCGCGAGTGCGAACGTGACTGCTGCTTCGACTGCGGCCAGTGCGGCATCCAGTATCGTTGCTTCCGTGATTGCTAGTGCCGAAGCGGTTGCCAACAGTGCAAGCAGTCAAGCGGCGAGTGCTAATTCGATCGCAGCTCCTGCTGCCAGTGCTAATCCTTCGTATGCAATTGCTGCTAATGATAGTGCGGAATCGAATGCGGTAGTAACTTCATCTAAGGCGGTTGATGCGCAATCTGCTAATCAACATGCCCAAACGATTACCACCAGCGATTCTGCAATTGAGAGTGCTAAATCACAAGCATCATTAGATGCTTCTGATGCAGTTGTTAAGTCAGCCGATGTGATCATTGCTAAGAGTGATGCTAACAGCATTATGAGCGCCGCCAAGAGTGATGCCGCTGCTGCCAATAGTTATTCAAATGATGCATCGAACGACGCATCACTAGCTAATTCAGCATCATCTGCCGCTAGTTCAGCTGCGCAAGCAAGTAACGCACCGTTGGCTGTCGAACAGGCCAGCATTGCGGCGAGTGCCGCTTTAGCAGCCAGTGCTTCTGCCGCCAGCGCTTCTGCTCACTCTAGTGCGGTGCAATCCGAAAATGCATCTGCATCGAGTGCCGCTAGTCGGGCGCAAAGTGATGCTAACATCGCAAGCCAAGATGCAAACGACGCCCAAGTCCAATATGATCGTGCGAAGATCATTGCCGACTCAATTGCCATCAGTCAGGCTAGTGCTGCTGCTAGTGAAGCTGCCAGTGCAACTCAGTCAGCTAAATCTGCAGCAGATTCAGTTACTTCGGCTTCTAACAACAGCGTGGTATCCAGCTATGCCAGTGTTACTAGTTCTGCTAACAGTACGGTTGACTCCGCTTCTGCATTTATTAGTAGTGCTAATAATGCCATTAGTAGTGCCAAGAACGTTGTCAGCAGCGCCAGTGATGCTAGCGTTGCCAATAGTGCCCAGAGTGCAACTAATAACTTGAGCTCTGAGGTAGCCAGCGCTTCTACAGCTGCTTCAAATGCAGCATCAACTGCTAGTCAAGCCGCTAGTCAAGCCATTTCTTATAATGATAGTCTTGCTAGTGGACGGGCTAGTTCCGCTAATTCTAACGTTGATCACGATTCAGCGACCGCTAGTTCACATGCTAATGAGGCAAGTGCAGCCGTAATTACAAATAGTACGGCCATCAATACTGCTAGTTCTGAAATTAGCAATACTGATAAGATTGCTAGTGAAACGGCAGCTACTGCTAACATGGATGCAAGTAACTCAGCCATTACTAAGGCTGCTGCTGATGCTAGTTCAGCCGCTGCTTATAACCATTCATTGGCAAGCAACATGAACAGTAATGCAGAAATTGCTAAGAGTGCTGCAAGCGTTCTTAGTTCTGCAAATCAAGCAATGAGTAGTTATGCTAAGCTCACTGCTAGTGCTAGTGCTGCAGCATCGTCAGCATCTGCTGCGCATGATGTTTCAAAAGCCGTTAGCGAGGCTTCGATTGCTGAATCAATTGCTAGTGAGGCAAGTAGTGAATCGATCGTTGTTTCTTCTGCTGCTTCAGTTGCTAGTTCCGCTTCAGCTGCAATTTCATCATTGGCTAAGCTAGTTAAATCAGCTAGTTCGGTTGCTGATAGCGCTAGCAGCACTGCTTCCAGTGCCTCAACTGCTGATTCACAGTCCGCATCAGCAAGTGCATCCGCCTCGGCAAGTGCGTCCGCATCAGCGAGCGCTTCGGCCTCGGCAAGTGCATCCGCATCAGCAAGTGCGTCGGCATCAGCAAGTGCGTCGGCATCAGCGAGTGCATCAGCATCAGCGAGTGCGTCCGCCTCGGCAAGTGCATCTGCATCAGCGAGTGCATCTGCATCTGCACATTCATCCGCTGCAGCTAGCAACCATTCCGCGGCAAGTAGTGCTGCGAGTGGATCAAAACACAGTAGTCATGCTAGTCATAGCCATAGTCATGCTTCGAATGCGCACTCTTCAGCAAATAGTGCTGGAACCACTAACCATCATGGAAGTACTGCAATTGGTCCATCTAGACCTAATTCAAGTGGATATTATGAATCTAAACATGGATTACATGCTAGTCATGATTCCAACGTAGCTTCTAATAATAAGCAGGGTAAGTTACCACAAACTGGCGAAAGTCAAACAACGGTTCGTTATAGTTTGTTGGGAGCACTTGCATTAGGATTATCTGGATTCTTCTTCGCCGCATATAAGCGGAAGAGACGGAAATAATTAAAAAGCCTTCAAAACTGATCAATTCGTTTTGAAGGCTTTTTAATTTGGGCTTAATTGTTCGATGATGGCTACTAAAGGCGGTCCATTGTACTAAGATCTTATTGTTAGGACGACTTTACAATCGAAATAATGCTAATTAAAAGGCGTCAATAATCACAATTGAGTAATTATTGACGCCTGTATTTAAAGATTTAATTATTGATTTGATGGATTAATATGTGATTAAAGCTATGATATATGAAACTATGTCGTGAAGCTATGTGGGAAATTGATTATGCGTTGGCAAAGACACCTTTTCTTACTCTAACAAGGTGCCAAGCTAGTCCTAAGACTGCACCGAGCAGTGCTGGAACGACCCAATCCATTCCGACACTGGCAAATGGGAAGAAGCCTTGTTGGAACTTAGCGAGTGCCAATGCGAAGCCGCTTTGGCTAACGACTGGTGGGAATGCTGCAAACATATCGAACAGGGCGGGAACCGCTGTGAACAATACGACCATTCCGTATACGACTGGGTCGCGCTTGAATAGTGGGGAGGTAACTGATAATAAGATCAGTACCATTGAGAATGGATAGAGGAACATTAGCATTGGAGTTGACCATAAGATGATTTGGTCTAATCCTAAATTAGCAGTTAAGAACGATGCTAAACAGATGAATGTTAACCAAGCATGGTAACTAAACACTGGGAAGTGCTTGTGGAAATCCTGGGCAAATGCAGCTACTAGTCCAACGGCAGTGGTTAAACAAGTTAACGTGATCAATGCGGCTAATGCAGCTTGCCCGGCACTACCAAAGTAGTGAGTCATGATCTGGGAGAATGTGCCCCCACCATCTGGACCGAGCTTGTAATCGTTCAGACTAGTTGCACCGAGCCAGATCAAGACAACATAGATTAGACCTTCCACGCTTACAGAGAGGACACCAGCTTTTGCAGTGACCTTGGCATTGCTAGTAGCCTTGGTCTTACCAAGTTGGCGGACGGCTTGGACTACTGTAACCCCAAATGCTAAACCAGCAAGGGCATCCATGGTGTTATAACCTTCTAAGAACCCGTTCAAAAATCCGTTGTGTTGGTATGGAGCGGTTACTGCTTGTAAGTTGGCTTTCCCCATTGGTGAAGCGAAAGCGAATAGGAAAATTGCGAATAGCATTAATAAGAAGAGCGGATTTAAAACCTTGCCGACCTTGTCCATGATGGAGGATTCACGATATGAAATGAAATATGCGAACCCAAAGAATAGGGCGGAAAAGACTAACAACCCAACCGTGTCGTACTTAGCTGGTAAAAATGGTGCCACCCCAACGGTAAATGGAACCGATGCAGTTCTGGGGGTTCCGAATAATGGTCCGATGGTCGCATGAATCAAAACCATGAACGTGACGGCAAAGGCAGGGCCGAGGGGTTTACCGATGTCATAGACCCCTTCAGAACGAGTAATGCTGATCGCAAGGACCGAAAGGAGGGGTAATACGACCCCCGTACAAAGGAAACCGAGGGTGGCGACCACCCAGTTTGCACCTGACATTTGCCCCAAGTGAATTGGGAAAATGAGGTTACCGGCTCCAAAGAAAAGCGCGAATAGTAACGAACTGACGGTTAAATATTGTTTCCAAGTCAATGGATTGGGATTTAAATCTGTATCTTGCATAAAATGATGCCTCCGTAATATATTTTTTGAAACCTAACTGTGAATTAATAATCTGAATCGGACTAATGTCGCTTTCCAATGAAACCACCCCCTTAAATTGCAATAAAAAAGCACCCTTATCCAAAAGAATAAGGGTGCTCACACACGGTACCACCTTAATTACGAGCACAAAAACACTCGTCGCTAAATACGTACTAACATACGCTAACGCTGTAATGGGCGTACCCAATGTAGATTACTGATTTCGTCACATTGCTCGAAAGTGATTGTTCGTCATGAATATGAATACTCCCTCTCACCTAACGGAGCTCGCTGAATTCGCCATCATGATTACTTTTCTTTCTCAAAGCATGTCTCTTTTATTTGTAACAATCATATCGGTAAAATGATTATAAGTCAACCTTTTTTTGATAAAAAAATTAAAATAAAATTAAAAAAGTTGGACGCTTGCCCAACTTTTTTTAATATTATCTAATAAAACTAGTCATAATCCCACCAATTAACACCATGGCGACACCACCAACTGTATAAACTAGTGCCTTGCCAGTTTTGTGTTCACGAAGAATGACCAGCCCACCGAACGTGGAAACCACCACGCACATTTGGGAAAGGGTGAATCCAGTTGAAACCCCGTTTAAGGTAATCGAGATTAAGTATCCAGCCGTCCCAATCCCGGAGTTAAATCCGGTCAGGATGTTTTTGAAGGTGGCCTTTTGAAACAGGGGCTTTTGTTCGCGAAAATCCTTGATCAAAAGCGAAAAGATAATCGCACCAATAAACATCCCTAACGATTGGGGTGGGAACGTCGACCAACCGTCAGAACCAGTAATCTTAGGGAAGGTTGAACAGGCAGTGTACCCAATTCCAGAACCGACGATCAATTCGATCAAGCTCTTGGTAAACTCACGCTTGCTGATCGAGTTTTCATGGCCACCATTACCGGTTCTAGTGGTTAATACGACCCCGATAACCACTAGGATCACGGCGGTAAAACCGATACCCTTTGCAAAGCCAGATTCCCAACTACCAAAGAAGAGGACTCCAATGATGTTAACCCCGACTAATTGAAGGCCAGTAACGATTGGGGTGGTGGTCGAAACCCCTAGCTTACGGAATGCATTGTACTGAGTCAACTGGCCAAGCGACCAGCAGGCCCCACCCAAGACACACCAGAATACATCATCTACGGTGATGGTTGGCTTTTTGATCAACCACACTAGGATTCCAACAACGAGGGCTCCATAAGTCGTTCCCAATAGTTGTTGGATCGGCTTACCACCCATGAAGTGGACCCACAACGGGGTGATTCCCCAAAGCAATGCGGGAATTAATCCAATTAGAATATCCAAAATCTTTCCTTCTATCTATAAAAAATTAGCTACGCAGTCTATTATACTCCAACATGGCTTGGCCAGTAACCGATTTTTTAGATTTAATCGAATCAATTGGCGTTCCCGAATAAAGGATTTCACCACCGTAGCGCCCCGCTGCTGGGCCGACGTCGATTAGCCAATCGGCGGAACTGATCACTTCAATGTTATGTTCTACGATGATCAATGTGTTATTAGCATCCACGAGCTCCTTGAATAACTTAATGATCGTGCCAACATTGAACATGTGCAACCCAGCGGTCGGTTCATCCAAAAGGTAGATTTTACCCGTTTGATTCAATTGCAAGGCAAGCTTTAGGCGTTGTAACTCCCCGCCAGATAGGGTATCTAATGATTGACCGAGTGAAAGGTAGTCCAAACCGACCCTTTGCATATTGATTAATGGTTTTTCGATTTTGGCGGTTTGCTTGAAAAACGGAATTGCCTGGGCAATCGATATATTCAAGACTTGGCTGATGTCTTTACCCTGGTATTGATATTTGAGGGCTTCGTCGTTGTAGCGTTTCCCGTTACATGCCTCGCAGGTCTGAATAACGGGGTCCATGAACGCCATGTTGGTGATCACGACACCCTTCCCCTTACAGACGGGACACTTTCCCTTTCCGTTGTAGCTAAAGAGGGTCCGTGAAACATGGTTGGCATCGCCGAACAACTTGCGGATCTCATTTAAAATATCGAGGTAGGTGGCGGGAGTGGCGCGAATATTTGCACCGACTGCGTCTTGTGATAGGTCGATGTAAGGTTCGGTCAAATGGTCCTTGATGGCTTGCATTAACGAGCTCTTTCCTGAACCAGCGACCCCAGAAATGACGGTCTCAACACCGAGGGGAATTTGGACGCTGACGTCTTTTAGGTTGTGGACTGAGACGTTTTTTAAATCGAGCGTCTGGGTAGCTTTACGCGGGTGTTCATTAAATTTTAATTTAGCGCGCAGGCATTTACCCGTTAAGGTGTCTGATTTTAAGAGTTCATCATAGGTGCCGTCGAAGGTAATGTGGCCACCTTCCGCTCCCGCTTTAGGGCCAATCTCAACGACGTATTGGGCAATCGGAATCAATTCTGGATTGTGTTCGACGATCAAGACCGTATTGCCGTTATCGCGCAACTTGGTCAAGGCGTGTTTGATCAACTGGATGTCCTTGGGATGCAGACCGACACTGGGTTCGTCTAGGATGTAGACCATATCGACTAGCGAGCTGTTCATGAACTTTGCGATCTTGATCCGCTGGGTCTCACCGCCAGAAAGCGTTTCGGTTGTCCGATCCAAAGTCAGATAACCCAGCCCCAAGTCGATCAGTGATGCAATCTTGGTCGATAGTTCGCGGATAATCCCTTGGACCAACGGGGTCTTGATGGTCTTTAAAAAGGCGAGGCCGTGGATGAGGTCCATCTGCAAGACGTCAGCGATATTTTTGCCGTTGATCTTACAACCCAAGACCGGCTTTCTGAGCTTGGTACCATGACAAACTGGACAGGCGTGGTGGTCAACGATTTCTTGGATTGCCTTTTGGTGGTGTTTACCCTCGGCGCTGTTGATGATCGAACGTTTGATTCTCGGGATTAATCCTTCATATAAGATGCTTTTCCGCCAAATCTTTGGGGCATCCGTTAGCTTTTGTTGGGGAGCGTACAACAATAGATCTAATTCGTGCTTCGTATAGTCCTTGATTGGTTTATCATTATCGAATAATCCCGTGTGGGCATAGCGATTCCACCGCCACGTGTGCGGACCGAAACTAACGAAGGTGATCGCACCTTCATTTAATGATTTATTGTAATCTAAAATTTTGTCGGGATTGATATCATCAACATAGCCCAGTCCTTGGCAGTTCGGACACATCCCCTGGGGCAAATTAAATGAGAACGTATCTGAGTACCCGACCCAGGGCTTACCGTCTCTTGAAAACAACAGGCGCATCAATGAATAGATCCCCGTGTATGTAGCAAGCGTCGAACGCGGGTTCTTGCCGATCTTTTTTTGTTGGATCACGATCGCAACGGGGAGGTTATCGATCTTATCAACGTGGGGTTGACCATACTTAGGTAGGTATTGCTGGGTAAAACTAGGGAACGTTTCATTCAATTCCCGCCGTGAGTTAGCGGCGATCGTATCAAAAACCAGTGATGATTTTCCAGCACCAGACAAACCGGTAAAAACGGTAATTGCGTGCTTATGAATCTTTAAACTAATGTCTTTTAGGTTGTTCTGATGTGCATTATGAACAACGATGAATTGACTTTCGGACATAAAACTTCCTCCTCAATTAATTATTATCCTAATCTTATAATTAATGCAGGGGTTGGGCAAAGATAATGAACTCAAAGGCAATTGAGCGTACAATAGATAGTTCAAAGGGAGATGAAGATTTCATGGAAACTGATATTCGCCAAGATGTGCGCAACAAGCTGCAGTCTGGTAATTTTGATTGTGCCAAGGAACTAACGCTTTCGATGTTCAGCGGCAAGCATAAAATGTATATTTTATGGGAACTGCGGCATGGGGATGCGATTCACTTTAACCAATTTACCAGAATTATTCCAAACGTTAGCCGCAAGGTATTGACCAATCAACTCAACGAATTGATCCAAGATAGCATCGTTGAAAAACACGATTACAACGAGGGCAAGGTCAAACGGGCCAGCTATCAATTGACCGCGATCGGGAAGAGTCTGCTGCCGATATTGACGATGATGTATGAATGGGGCGAAAAAAGGATCAATCAATTAAAGCTGGATCCAATCTATCAGACCAAGAACTTTCATCCGAACGTCTAGGTAGTTACCTAAAAGTAACTAATTGTTAGTAAGTAACGCCTCTGATATCCTACTATTAAATCATAAATTAATGGAGGAATTATTATATGAAGTTACAATTAGCAATCGATTTAGAAGACGTGGATGGCGCAATCGAATTGATCAAAAAGACCAAGGACAGTGTCGATGTCTTTGAATACGGGACCCCGTTAGTGATCAACTTTGGTCTAGAAGGCTTTAAGAAGATTCGCGACACGTTCCCAGACATCACATTACTAGCTGATGTTAAGATCATGGATGTGGCAGCTTACGAAGTTGGCCAAGCAGTCAAGTACGGCGCAGACATTACCACCATCTTAGCCGCCGCAGAAGATCAATCGATCAAGGATGCCGTGGAAGAGGCCCATAAAGATGGCAAGGAACTGCTCGTTGACATGATCGGCATCGAAGACGTGGCAACGCGGGCGCGTGAGATCGATGCAATGGGGGCTGATTACATCGCCACCCATACTGGTTATGACTTACAAGCTTTAGGAAAAACCCCATTCGAAACGTTTAACACGATCAAGGCAAACGTGAAGAACACTAAGACCGCCGTGGCTGGTGGGATTAAGCTCGATACAGCCGCTAAGATCATTGCCGAACAACCAGACCTATTGATCGTCGGTGGTGGAATCGCAACTGCCGATGATCCAGCAAAGGCGGCACGTGAAATTAAGGCCATGATCGAAACGGGTGAATAAATTGCCAACTAGTTCATGGAAAACGATCCTAGCTGAATTAAACACTGCGGATGTAGCAGTTGATGACGCTGCACTGACGTTGATCCATTCTGCTGAGCGCATTTTCGTTGCCGGGGCGGGACGTTCAGGGTTGGCCAGCAGTGCATTTGCCATGCGGATCGGCCAGCTCGGTAAACCAGTCACCGTGGTGGGGGAAACGACGGCCCCAGCGTTTACGGATGCCGACTTATTAATTGTAGCTAGCGGTTCGGCTAAGACGCCATCGATCGTTGCGCTGGTGAAAAAAGCGCAGCAGTTGGGCGGCCAAGTCTGGCTACTGACGGCGACAAAGGACAGTGATTTAGCGCATTTTGTTGATCACGTTACCGTTTTACCTGGCAAGGGTAAGTTCACAACTAATAAGGATACGGTCCAACCGATGGGCGCACTTTTCGAACAAGCGGTGTGGCTGTTCGGCGATGCCGTTACCTTAGAATACATGCACCATTACCAAATTACTGAGCATGCGATGCAACTTAACCATGCCAATTTAGAATAATCTTTGAATCGGTTGATTGTGAAATCAGCCGATTTTGTTATTAAAAAGTAAAGAGTGAGCATATTTCAGCATTTCACAATCATTCCTTGTTATAATTTAGTTACAAGTAAAGGAATGATTATTAATGTACAAAGAAAAAGTAATTGAAAAAATTGAAGAAGATTTTATGGATAAGTTTTATAATCAACAAAAGCCCAACACGGATAGTCGGGTTTCAGTTACACTAGCAAATGAAGAATTTATTAATCTCGCCAAAAGTATTCATGCTGAATACGAAGATGACATTAGTCGGGACGAATATGTCGCAGAACTTGTGAAGTTAGATTGTAACCACCCGAAGGGGATTTTTAATTTTGCAATTAATGTTGAAGAATATGGATATGTAGTTCCTGATTTTGCCCAAAAGGCTGATAATAATAATTTAATGTTGACCCAATATGGGGAAGCTCTGTATGGAACGCTTAAGTTCGATAAGGGTGAATAGTGAACTAATATTGATGATTTGTGGGATCGCTTTGAGCGGTCCCTTTTTGTATCTAATCAAGGGGGATTTTAAATGAAAAAAATTAATTTTAATGGCGTTTCACTACCAGCAATTGGCATGGGCACTTGGCACATGGGGAGCACGGAAGCTAATTATGCGCAACAAAAAACGACCTTACAATTCGGGATCACACATGGTGCGACCGTCATCGATACCGCTGAACAATATGGGAATGGTGATTCAGAACGGTTAGTGGGGGATGTCATCAAAGATTTTGATCGGGATTCGTTATTCATCATCTCCAAATTCTACCCATTCCATGCGCAGCGTAAGCAAATGCAAAAAGCGCTAGATGATAGTTTACAACGGCTTGGGACTGACTACTTGGATCTATACCTCTACCACTGGCCAGGGAGCACGCCGTTAGCAGAAGTGGTTGATAATATGGTGGCCATGAAACAAAGTGGCAAGATTAAGCACTGGGGGGTCTCGAATTTTGACCTTAGTGATATGCAAGAGCTTTGGGCGGTCCCACATGGTCAGGAGGTAATGGCAAATGAAGACCTTTATAACATTGGTTCACGGGGGATCGATTATGACTTACTTCCCTGGCAACGCGATCATAAAGTACCGTTGATTGCCTATGCACCGATCGATCAGGCTGATCGCCGCGGGGCTAAGATTACTAGGCAACAAGCATTGGTGGAAGTGGCACGGCGGCATAACTCGACTGAATTTCAGATCATGTTGGCCTGGGCGATCCGCGATGGCCAAACCCTGGCGATTCCACAAACCAGTGATGAAGACCATATGCGATCCAATCTTGCGGCCGCAGACATTGCATTGAGTAGTGATGATCTAGCATTGTTGGACCAGGCATTTCCAAAGCCAACCAGTAAAAAATCGTTGGATATTATTTAATGTACGATGATTGTAATAGCAATCGCTTTAATATATACTTTTTTACGAATAAGGAGGTGTAATTTTGAAAAAACAGTCAATTTTCAAAAAGAGTTTTTTAATGTTTTTATCATTAGGTTTTATTGCGTTATTTAGTTTGTTTTTAGGAACGCAAACGCATGCTGATAATACTAATGCTATGTTGCAAGATTCGTTTGTAACTGGGGCTAGCATTTCTGGAAATAAGGATAGTTCTGGAAACTACGACTACTATAAGGGAGTCAACGCTACTTGGGGGTTCAATATTCCAGCTAGCAAGGCTAAGAACGGTGATCAAATTACCGTTACGATCCCCCCACAGCTGAGGGTGCAAAGTGACTATAATTTTGATATCGTTGGTAAAGATGGTAAAACGTATGCAAATGCAGCTGTTGATGCATATAATAATAAAATTACCATTACTTTTAACTCCAACGTTGATAATCTGAACTCAGATGTTACGGGTTCCTTTACAGTCGGGGTGAATTGGGTATCTAAAGAATCCACTTTTCCGCAGACGATTACCATTAATTGGCCAGTCACAGGGAATGTTTCATATAACGTTGCAGGGGCTGGAACTCCTGACAGTAGTGAAAAAGTATTTAAGTATGGATACGCAGATACATCTGACCCGTACTTAATTCACTGGGTGGTTAGAGTTAATTACGCTCAAGCACAAGTGGATAATGCCGTTTATACTGACACGTTAGGTGAGGGTCAACAACTCATTCCTGGTTCTGAAAATGTTACAAAGGCGACTTTCGATCCGGACGCTAATTGGGACGGCTTACCATATAAACCGATTTCAACGGTTGACGCCAGTGCCATTACTGAAGGCAACGGCGGCTTTAACGTTCAATTGGGGAATATTAATAGCTTATATGTAGTTACTTATGACACGCGAGTTAATGATGATGGTAAAGCTAAAGATTATGCGAATACCGGGGTCCTAAGTGGTAGTAATATTTCTAGTCAAACGAAATCAACAACGGCTGAAATTCAGACCGGCTCTGGAACGTTGAATAATTTATTCAACGAAACTGGTAGTAAGATCTGGCAGGATAATAATAATCAATATAAGGTTAGACCATCTTCAATCGTAGTGTACTTATTTAGAAACGATAGACAGTTCCTAAGCCAAACGATTTCAGCGGAGAATAATTGGCGTTATAGTTTTAATGATTTACCAGTTTATGATAATAATGGTAAAGCGTACAAA
The DNA here is from genome assembly GCF_058508515.1 of Nicoliella sp. ESL1120. Classification (NCBI taxonomy): domain Bacteria; kingdom Bacillati; phylum Bacillota; class Bacilli; order Lactobacillales; family Lactobacillaceae; genus Nicoliella; species Nicoliella sp. ESL1120. Next base: position 1,420,810 of record NZ_CP196383.1, on the reverse strand, counting down.
TACGCAGTTAATGAAAATAGTGTTCCTAACTACGTTACTAGCTATTCTAGTAGCGGTAGTGACATGGATATTATTAATTCATATAGCGCAAGTAGTTCTGCATCTACTGGCAGTGATTCAGGAAGTTCTGGTGGCTCAACTAGCTCTAGCAATAATGCTAGCAGCACTGATTCTACTGGTAGTTCTAGTTCAACTGACAGTACGGGAAGTTCAAACAATACTTCTGGTAGTTCCACTGCTAGTTCTACGAACAGCGGCTCTAGCGCAACTAGTTCGCAAAGTTCGACTAGTTCTACGAACAGTAGCTCTAGTACAACTAGTTCACAAAGCTCGACTAGTTCTACGAACAGCGGCTCTAGTACAACTAGTTCACAAAGTTCGACTAGTTCTACGAACAGTAGCTCCAGTTCAGCTAGCTCACAAAGTTCTAACAATACTTCTTCTAGTAGCAGTGCTTTAAGTAGTAGTTCCTCGAATAGTTCTAGTGCATCAAGTTCCAATAGCAGTTCAACTAGTTCAAGCACCACCAATAGTAGTAGTTCAATGAGTAGTGATAGCTCATCCAGTAATAGTGATTCATCCTCAAGCACTACTAATTCACAAAGTGACTCTAGTACACCTGTCGGTTCAAGTGATTCTAGTAGTTCAGCATCCGTAGTGTATGGGTCTTCAAGTAATAATTCATCTAATCGATCAAAACCAAACATTAATCGGCTCCCACAAACTGGCGATACGAATAATCTTTACGTTTATCTATTAGGAATTTTTATTCTAGGACTCGCTGCATTATTGATTAGAAAGACATTTAAAAATAAATAATTAATTTTATAAAGGATCGTCAGCTATTAAATTAAATGGCTGACGGTTTTTTATTATAAATAACAATTTTTAATATCCATTTTTGGTGTATTATATTTTGCATTTTATTTTAAATAGATTAAAATTGTATTAAGAAAAGGGTGTGATATAAATGTTAGTTAATAAGTTAAAATATCGGAAAACCAAAGAAAAAAAGGTTTTACATAAAGTAAAGAAACAATGGGTTGTTTTAGGGACAGCAGCCTTAACGATTTTAGCTGCAGGAGCTGGTTCGCCAGAAGTAGTGAATGCTGATGCTAACGTTAGCTCGAACCTAACTAACAATCAGACTAGCAGTGGGGATGAGGGATCTTCGGCGGAGACGACTAAGAGTAGCGCTGCTGAATCATCAAGTGGCAGTACTTCAACTAGTAGTGCATCCACAGGTAGTAGCACAAATTCATCAACTGATAGCAATGCTACTAGCAGTAGCGCTAGTGTAACCACCAGCAGCACTGCTGTAACTAGTAACGACTTTCAAGTAAGCGCACCATCATCAACGCCTGCTGAAGACGGATTGTTGGAATATCGGTTAGAGGGAGTAGATGCTGCCAGCACGCCTGATTCCAATGTTGTAAGTAATGCTTCATTGGTGGATAGTGCGCCATCAATTGAAAAAGCATTTTATGTTGGTTCCGGATACTCATATACTGGAAATAATTCCAGTACGACCTATAGTTTTTTCATGCAGCATGCTCTTAGTGGGGCTGCTAGCGTTTATAACGCTAAAATGACTCTTCAACCAGCAAGTAAAACCATCAATGGACAAACTTATTCATACAATGAAGCGATTGTATTTGCTAACGATGCAAGTGGCAATCCATTCTTTACCAGTGGTGCTGCCAGTGCATTTTCTAATTTGAGTGTTTACTACGCTGATAGTGCAAATAGCGTTATTAGTAGTTCGGCAATCCCTAGTGATCAAATGGGAAGTTACTTTACGTTTATTTATTCAAATGCTGATTTCTCATCTAATAGTACAGCGTCGGTGTTGTTATTTAGCATGCCTTCCGACTTTAATAGCAATATTGATTTGAAGCTAGGTGAAACGGCTGGCTGGTCGATTACTTTTGACCACAGTGCTGGATTGAATTCCGATTATAATTCAAGAGCAGCTAATGATCGTAATACTAATAACCATTCTGATCCTACTATTAGCCCAGTTGGTGGTGGTGCTTCATTTAATCAAGATGTTGGTTCAGTTGCAACCTTCGATTATCACTTTGCAGGTAATTCATCCGCTAATGGGCTTCCTTCCACTCAGTACTTAACTGGTAGTTATATTTATTCTGGTAATAGCTTCTCAGTAGCCGTGCCATCTATTGCTGGCTACACGTTCACTAGCGCAGCTGCTAACGTGGGTAACGTTAGTGCATCCGCAGATGCATCTGGATCTAGTTACGTCACTGGAACGATTGGCTATATGCAATTGGTTTCTTTATACTATAATCCAGTTACGGTTTCAGATACCTTTAATTTCTATGATGAAAATAATTCGAATGCAGCATTGCCAAGCGCTTCTTCGGTAACGGTAAGTGGTGATTATTCATCTGCAGTCGGTAGTTTAGCATTACCAGCTGGGTATGAATTAGGCTCCAATGCTGATAACAATTCTTTAAATGGCTTGACCTTCGGGACTTCTAACGCTACTTATTCGGTTTATTTGAAACACCAGATCCTTTCTTATTCTGCTGGAGTAAGTGGGGTTGCGGATGCCACTAAATCACAAGCATATACTAGAACCGTTAACTACGTAGACAATAATGGTAGTGCAATTAGTGCCGCATCGACTTTCACTTCTGCATTTACCCAGACTGCAACTTCTTATGATGCAGTTACCAAGCAAGTAACTGCTTATGGTGATTGGACACCGGGCTCATTAGTATTTCCAGCGGTTTCAGATTCGATTACGGGATACACGTTAACAAGCTCTGCTCCTGCACAAAACGTTACTTTAAACGATAATGAATCTGCATTCTCCGTGAATGTTGTTTATTCAGAAAACTCAGTTGCTGATACCTTTAACTATGTAGATTCAAACAACAGCGTGGTCGCCTCGGTTAGCGTTTCAGGATACCCGGATAAATATGTTGACACTACTAGCCTGTTGAGTTCAGCACCATCAAACTACGTCTTTGCATCAGGTGCCAATACCTCCTTTTCTGGCTTGAAATTCGGAACCAGCGGTTCCACATACACGGTTTCATTGGCTGATAAGACCCAATCATTCTCAGCAGGTGACAGTGACTTTAGTGGCACCAACCTTTCCGCAGGTGACTTTTCAAAGACCGTTACCCAAACGGTTAGCTACTTGGTTGCTGGTACTAATACTCCAGTACAATCAGCAACATCATCTTCAGTAACGTTCACACGTGGTGGAACTTATAACTACGTAACTAAGTCCACTGCTTATTCCAATTGGGATTCAGCTAGTGCAACTTTCCCATCTGTATCTACTTCATTATCTGGATACACGGTTACTTCATCCGCAGCTGCACAAACGGTTTTGGCAAACGACTCTGATACTGCAGTATCAACAGCGGTGCTTTATTCAGAGAATTCAGTTGTTGATACCTTTAACTATGTAGATTCAAACAACAGCGTGGTTGCCTCAGTTAGCGTTTCTGGATACCCATCTAGTATTGTTGACACCAATAGCCTGTTGAGTTCAGCACCATCAAACTATGTCTTTGCATCAGGTGCCAATACCTCCTTTTCTGGCTTGAAATTCGGAACCAGCGGTTCCACATACACGGTTTCATTGGCTGATAAGACCCAATCATTCTCAGCAGGTGATAGTGACTTTAGTGGCACCAACCTTTCCGCAGGTGACTTTTCAAAGACCGTTACCCAAACGGTCAGTTACTTGGTTTCTGGTACTAATACTCCAGTACAATCAGCAACATCATCTTCAGTAATGTTCACGCGTGGTGGAACTTATAACTACGTAACTAAGTCCACTGCTTATTCAGATTGGTCTCCATCTAGTGCATCTTTCTCATCAGTTGATACTTCAGTAGCTGGATACACGGTTACTTCATCCGCAGCTGCACAAACGGTTTTGGCAAACGACTCTGATACTGCAGTATCAACAGCGGTGCTTTATTCAGAGAATTCAGTTGTTGATACCTTTAACTATGTAGATTCAAACAACAGCGTGGTTGCCTCAGTTAGCGTTTCTGGATACCCATCTAGTAGTGTTGACACCAATAGTCTGTTGAGTTCAGCACCATCAAACTATGTCTTTGCATCAGGTGCCAATACCTCCTTTTCTGGCTTGAAATTCGGAACCAGCGGTTCCACATACACGGTTTCATTGGCTGATAAGACCCAATCATTCTCAGCAGGTGACAGTGACTTTAGTGGTACCACCCTTTCCGCAGGTGACTTTTCAAAGACCGTTACCCAAACGGTCAGTTACTTGGTTTCTGGTACTAATACTCCAGTACAATCAGCAACATCATCTTCAGTAACGTTCACGCGTGGTGGAACTTATAACTACGTAACTAAGTCCACTGCTTATTCAGATTGGTCTCCATCTAGTGCATCTTTCTCATCAGTTGATACTTCAGTAGCTGGATACACGGTTACTTCATCCGCAGCTGCACAAACGGTTTTGGCAAACGATTCTAATACCGCAGTATCAACAGCGGTGCTTTATTTAGAGAATTCAGTTGCTGATACCTTTAACTACTACGATGGCAACAGTGTCGTTGGATCAACAGTTACCGTTTCTGGTTATCCATCCAGTGCGGTTGATGTAAAAACGATTACTGATTCCGTTCCTGAAAACTATGAATTAGCTTCAGGAGTAGCTACATCTTTAGATAGTTTAACGTTTGGCACCTCTGCAGGATCATATGCAGTTTCGTTAGCTCACAAGACCAAGACGTTCTCTGCTGGTGATACTAACTTTAGTGGAACTAGCTTTTCTGCTGGTGACTTTACACAAACTTACACGAGAACGGTTAATTACTTGGTTTCTGGTACTAATAATTCATTGCAACCAGCAACAACGGAGACGGTAACGTTCACTCGTGAAGGCATTTACGATTACGTTACTAAGCAATCTAGCTATACTAGTTGGAGTCCAGAAAGTTCTTCTTTCGCCGCAGTCGCTCCTTCAATTAGCGGTTATCAAGTAGTATCATCAGCACCAGTATCAACAGTTAATCCTAATGGTGCCGACTTTACATCTAGTGTTGATGTTACCTATTCTAAGAATCCGGCGGCATCATCTACGAGTGCCACCCAGTCTTCATCATCCGATGATGGCTATGTATCTTATGCTAATAGCGTTGGTAGATTGTCTGGAGCTTTTGTGATCTCATCATTGAATGGTAGTTTTGTGACTGATAGCAATTATTCATCAGCTAGCGCTACTTCGACCACTAATGCTTCATCATCGAATGATAGCTCATCATCTGCCGTTGGTTTTGTCCCATCAACTGATTTTCCACAATATATGGAAAAAGTTAAAAATGATTCATTATCAAAATCATCTGAATTTAAGCGGGGCACGGGCACGACTAAGGAAGAAGTTACCAAGGCTAAAAACGCAGTTAAGAAGGCTAAGGCAAAATTAGCAAAGGCTAAAACAGCTAAGGCTAAGAAGACTGCTAAGGTTAAATTAGCCAAGGCCGAAAAGAAATACACTAAGGTTGCTAAGTTGTACGCTGCTGAGAAATAATCTAATTATTAGCAACGATAACTTAAGTTCTAATTTATGTTAATTTTGATTACCAAAAGCACCCATCGATAATTTATATTGATGGGTGCTTTTTGGTGTCTTTTCATTTACAAATAATATAAAATTGTATATAACATATTATGTAGGAAAGGACTGTGATTAAAGTGATTAATAAAATGAAATATCGCAAAGTTAATAACAAAAAAGTATTACATAAAGTAAAGAAACAATGGGTCGTCGTAGGGACTGCAGCATTGGCATTGATGGCGGCAGGAGCTGCTCCTGAAGTTGTTCATGCTGATACTTCAGCAAACGTTTCCAGTAGTCAAGCTAATAGTAGCGCTGTCGATTCAGCGACTGATTCAAGTGCGGGAAGTAGCACTGATTCTTCGACATCATCAGCCACTAGTAGTGATACCAATAGTTCAACAAGTGCTTCAAGTGTGGCTTCTGCTAGTTCATCAGCACAAAGTGAATCTAGTAGCAGTGCTCAGACGAGCTCCAGTTCCGATTCAGCATCTCAATCATCTGCTGATGACTTACTATCATATCGTTTAGGGGTCGAAGACACCGCTAGTTCGACAGATAGACCTACTGGATCAGCTGTAACGAATGTTTCGCTGGTATCTAGTGCGCCAGCAGCTTCAAACCAGTTAGCACCATCTGCATTCTATTCTTTATCTGGCAGTAGCGTTTCATTGGGATTTTCCGTTAGTGGCACTAATTCTGCTGTTTACCATGCAGCTGTAGCGAATGGGTCTGACAACCTGGTTTACGCTAATAGTAACGGAGTTTCTCCAGTTAAGGGAATTGCTAACCTAGTTCAACACCAATTGATTAATGGAACAGAAACTTCTTCTTCCGTTAATGCAAGTAGCTATGTTTCCATTAACTATAGTGCTTCCACTACGACTGCACCAGGTTCAACCTACACAATTGTAACGATTAGTCAGGGCCCACTAGTAACTAGTGCTAACGGCTATTATTATGATGGCGATAAATCATGGTGGACGTTCGATGTTCAAAGTAATACCGCCTTCAGTAGTGCGAATGTTGGACCAATTCAACCCACCGTTGGGGTTTATAAAGTTCAGCCCACTCCAATCGTTGTTAATTATGTAGAAGGTGGTAGTACTTTTGCGAGTGCATATGTAACTGCTGATAACCTATATGTTGGTAATTCATACTCGGTTAATGTTGATACTCCTAGTGGGTACACTTATTCTAGTGCTACGAATAACGTTAGTAAATCGATTTTTGCTTCAGGAAACACCGTTATAAATTCTGGAATTACCTATAGTAATTATGCTACTAGTCCTACGATTACTGTTTACTATAATAAGACCGCTGCGACCAGTAGTGCATCAAGCAATACTAGCTCTGCAGGTAGTAATACATCGGGCAGTGCCAATTCAGCCATCGTTAGCGGAAGTGTTAAATTAATCGATACAGCGAATAGTAATGCGGTAATTGGTGGGGTCAATTATAGTGGTGTAATCGGTGGAGCGGTTAAATACTCTGTTTCAAGTGCAGTGCAAAGTTTGGAAAATAATGGTTATAAGCTGATCACTGATGCAAGCAAGGTGCCATCATCAGATCAAATTATTTTAAATGCTGATAATAATAATTATGAATTTGATTTTACCCACAGTACAGCATCTTATACCGCTGCAGATAGTAGTTTTTCAAATGGGGTTACTAAGGATAACTTAGCTAAGACCTTTACTAGAACGATTAACTACGTTGATGCTAATGGTAAGCAAGTTGCTAACCCAGTAACACAGGTCGTATCTTACACTCGTTCTGCAACTTATGATTATGTTACTAAAGTGATCACTTATACTAATTGGCAGGTAACTGGGAGTGCTAGCAGTTTTGCCGCTGTTACATCACCATCGGTTGCAAGCTTGACACCTTCACAAAGTTCAGTTGCTGCTGTTGATGTTCCAGCAGATTATAAGTACAGTCAAGATAATATTACCGTGACTTATGGAACGGGCAGTTCTGCTTCATCATCTAGTACCAGCAGTTCGACCTCATCCGCTAGTTCTACGGCATCTTCGAGTGCCAGTGGATCTTCATCCGCATCGTCCAGTGCTGATTCGTATGCTATTTACAGTTACAATTCGACTAATTTACCATCTGGCTTAAATGCTTCTGACTTAACGCGGACGTTTAACAAGTCATTTAGCCTTTATAATAACAGTGGTCAAATTATTAAACAGGTCTCAGTTCCAGTAACTTACTATCGTTCAGCTGTTTATAAAAATGGGACTTTTACAGGTTACTCACTAGATAATAGTGGGGTCGCAAATGCCCAAACAGCTGTTGATGCTACTGGTAACAATGGAAATGAATGGTTTACGAATAGTAATTCAGTTACCCAAAGCGCATTGCTCAGTGCATTTGGTAGCGACTACAGTCTTGATGTTTTAAGTAATTGGCAGAGTGTTGTTAATGACTTGACTAGCAATAATGGATCATTATTTGCATACAAGTCAGTTACCCATGCTAATGATAGTACAAGCACTAGTAGTTCTAGCTCCGATACTAGTTCATCTGCATCATCTTCTTCATCAAGTGCTTCTAGTTCCAGTTCATCGACTTCAAGTAGTTCTGCAACTAGTTCAACCACTAGTGATGCTTCTAGTGCTAGTTCATCAGCTACTTCAAGTGCTAGTGATTCAACGGCTACTAGTACTACTGATTCATCGACTGCTACTGACACTAGTACCAGTGATTCAACTGCAGATGACGATACGAGTGATTCTGACTCATCAACAACTTCAAGTGCAGATGATGACACCACTAGTGATGATAATAGCGCTAGCGATGGAAGCACTGATGTTAAGGATGATAATACTACCTTGAGTTCAGATGATGGTACTGATGACACTAACAGTGCCGATGGTTCCACTACTGATAAAACTAGTTTAACCAGTACCAAGAGTGCAGGTACCAATGGCACTAGCGCAAAGAATAGTAGCAAGAAGAGTAAGCTACCACAAACAGGTGAAGAGAATGACGTTCAAGCAGAAGTATTGTTAGGATTGATCATGCTTTCATTTGCGGGCATCTTTGGTGGCCTATATATCAGAAAAAGAAATTAATTAATTTTTAATCAACAGGAGGGGGATGCCGTTATGATTTTGGCATCCTTTTTGTTTGAATATTAAAATAAATCAGAACGTAAGAAGTGATTGGCTATCAAATTTTATTCATATCAATATTTAACTCATAATTCACACCTATTAGATTATTTGTTTATTGGTTTGGGCTTGTTAATTAGTTTAATGATTATCGTGATTGGAATTAAATATTCTAAGGATCGAACTAATTTAAAATTTCGCAATATCCTAATTGTAATGTTTGCATTTGCTGCTGCAGTGATTTGCTTGGAGGTTGGCAAGCTGCAAAATCAGGCGTCTACGCAAAGTGATGCGATTCAAATTGCTAGAATTATGCAAAAAGTAAGTCAGGATCAACATGTTTCGATTAATAATATTTACTCCAGTTCCCCGACGATTAGCAAGCAACTAGTCATGAAGGTCAACGATAAATACTATGAGGTCGATATTAATTCGACGACTGATGTTTACTCAACTAAGCGGGTGCATCCGTTTGCGAATAAGATCGAGTATGTAAAAAAGGGTGGTTTAAATTTAAGCGTTAGTGGCAGTCAATATCTAAACATTGCTGGAAAACTATTGATTGGTTTTTTAATGTTAGTATTTCAGATTAACCTTTCTGGTAAGGGGAACTTGGATCCAGCCAATGCAGTTGATGAGTTGCAAAACTACGTCTTAGGTGGAATTGTTGGGGGAACCGTTTTTAACCTTAGCATTTCGATTTTGGAATTTATTGTCATCGTTTTGATATGGACAATGATTATTTTTAGTAGCAAGGTCTTGATCAACGAAAGCGATTTCTTTAAAAACTTGATGAATGGAAGCCCGAAGGTGTTAATTAATAAGGGGCGGATTGATGTTGCGACAGCACTTAAAAGTGGGGTTTCTGCAAGTGATCTAGTGTTCAAATTAAATAATTCTGGGGTGAATGATTTACAACAAGTTAGCAAGGTCACCTTGGAACAAAATGGTGAATTGAATATTAATAATTACCATGATACGACAACTAATTTACCGATTATTACTGATGGGAACGTTAATGAGGACGTTTTAGATCATATTCAGAAAAATCAAGATTGGCTAATGCAACTGTTAGCCAAACAACATCATGACATTAAGGATGTTTATTTAGGACAAATTATTAACGGTGATTTAGTATTGACGCTTTATCCTAAGCAGGGAACTCCATTGATGAAGTTCTTACCAAATGAGATTATTCATTTAAGGGATGTATTAACTAAGCGTAAATAATTAAAGAGCAGCTGCTCATATTTGGGCAACTGCTCTTTTTGGTTATTACGAAAAAAATACAAATAATTTACTTAATTTATAATTTAAAATGATAATCTTTTAATGAGGAACTTATTAATTACGAAGGAAGCGTGGCGTTATTGGCATACAGGATAATTCAGATCACTGATACTCATTTACACAATACTAACGGAGTCAAGGAAATGCTACAGCAGTATAGTCCGAATGATAAGCTGCAATTGGTATTTGATGACATCTTTAAGCATCGCAATGATTATGATGCCTCGTTGATTGCGATTACTGGTGATTTGATTCACGAAGGGAATAAGTTAGACTATAAGAACTTAAGAAAATACCTAAATCAGCAAAGTGATCGAATTGGGGTGCCAATTTTCGTTACTTTAGGGAATCATGATCGCACTAGTGAATTTTTTAGTGGTTATTTAAATGAGCCAGCAAAAGATCATTATTATTATAAAATTGAGATTGATGATTATGACCTTTACTTTTTAGATACTAAGTTTAAAAATATGTCGCAAGGCTATTTAGATGCGAAGCAACTAACTTGGTTAAAGGCCGAATTGTTAAAATCCAGTAATCCCCATTCTTTAATGTTTATGCACCATCCTTCGGCAGGCGTTCCAATGGGTAACATGAATTTTAGTATTTTACAAAATAGTGATGAATTGTACGATATTATTCGCGGATATAATGTGCTAGGGATGTTTACTGGTCATGTTCATTTTCCAGCAATCTTTTATCGGGAGGGCGTAATGAATGTGATTGGTGATTCTACTGCATATCACATTGATTGTCGTAATGCCCATGATCATGTTTATAAAGATTCAACTAGTTATAACATCGTAGACATTGATGGCGATAATATCGGGGTACGCAGCGTCTATTTGGTTAGTGACAATAAATTCGTTGATAATGTTAATGGCCATATGAAAATTGGGAGTACTGACTTTGTAGACAAAGATGTCTTTACCGAGTCATAGTAAAAGGGATTCCACTTTATAGTAGAATCCCTTTTATTATCATTATTCAACCTGAGCTTGTTGTTTTAATTTTTGATTCCAAACGTACCAACCAAAGAATGAGTTCACGTTGCAGGCAATGAACAACATAATCATGATGGGGTTGAAACTAACCGTCCAAAGAACGATTTCCAGTGAATTTCCAATGATCCAAAGAATGAATTGGCTACTGCTGAAGCGACAAATAAGCAGGATTTGAGCAAAGACCTGGACGACCGTGCTCATTGAATCGATCCAAGGATGGGGATCTAAAGTCGGTGTGATCAATGGGACCCGTTGTAAAAACATTCCCAAGATGACCCAGCCAACTAGTACGGCAACTGTTAAGAGCAACCAGCCCCGCGCAGACAGTTCCTTGACCTGAACTTCATTGTTATCCCCCACGGGATGTTCAATATTACGCTTGTTCCATGCATAGATCCCAACAAATTGAGAAATAAAGAAGTATGTATATAGATAAACTTCACCGTATAGATGTGCTTTGAATGAAACGTAGATGTAAGTGATGTTGCTAAGCATTCCCCAGAAAAAGTTCGTCATGTTACCATCTGAGTCTAATACGACGCTCATGATGTTCGTGACACCGGAAAATAAGCTGACTAACCCGATAATCGTTAAATCAGGGGCAATTGAAAAGTGATTATTATTAAACAGTAAGAACCACGAGCAGACCTGTAGAATTAATAGGACTACTAATTCAATTAACAATGGTTTACGCATGTTTTGTACTGCTGAGGCTAATTTGGTAGGGTGGCTAGCCAATTGCCATCCAGATTTAAAAATCTGCCATTTGGAATTTTCTACCATTACCAACACTTCCTAATTAATATTGAGTTTAAAATAATTTTATGCCTGCTTTGATAGCAATGTCAATAAAAAATGTGAATGCTTTAGCCATTGTTGTTATTTATTGGTATGGTATGAAAATCAGGTTTATATTTATTAATTTTAACAATCACTATTAAATCAATGATAAAATAAATATATTAATAATTTTACATAAAACAGGAGAAGCACATGGCTGTAGAAAAAGACGAATTGCAATTTGAACAAAAAATATATGATTACTTGGCCAACCTAGGTGGGACTAAGCAATGGCAACAAGTTGATTCAATTAAAACTACTGATGATCTTTGGGCAAACTTCCGTAAGATTGTTTACCAATTGAATCAGGATAAGCTCATGCAGCCTTTGAGTGATGCAGAATTTAACCAAGTTAAAGCAGAGTTGATCAGCCAGACTAAGACACCTTATTATGCTGGGGTATTTTTATATGGTGTTGGCGGAAAGTCGCAGGTGGAAATTGACCGAGACGATGGCAAGCATGTTTATTTAACGCTGTTTGATCAAGATGAAATTGGTGCCGGAAACACGGTGTACCAAATTGTGCGCCAGGTGCAAAGAAAGAACGTCATTAGCGGAAAACGAGATCGTCGTTTTGATACGACGCTGTTGATTAACGGTCTGCCGATTATTCAGATTGAGGAGAAGGCGGATGGGAGAAGTGCAAAAGAAGCGTTAAATCAAATGCATCAATATATTGATGAAAATCAATATTCTGACATTTTTTCAACGGTACAAATTTTAATTGCCATGACCCCGCATGATGTTCGTTACATGGCAAACACCACTTCCGAAGACTTTAATACTGACTTTGCATTTCGGTGGAAACAAAATGGTGGTAATCAATTACCAATTCAAGACTGGAAGGAATTTGCTGATCAATTCCTATCGATTCCAATGGCCCATCGAATGGCAACCAACTACATGATTTTAGATAATACACCTAATCGCCAATCGATTAAGGTAATGCGTTATTATCAAGTTTATGCTACTCAAACCATTATTCAGGAATTGAAAAAGCATGATTTTAGTGATCAAAATAATGATAATAAAAAAGTTGGGTATATTTGGCATACTACTGGTTCTGGTAAAACGATTAGTTCTTTTAAGGCCGCTTTTTTGGCATCTCGACTTCCTAATGTTGATAAGGTAGTGTTCTTGGTTGATAGAATCGCACTAACGAATCAAACTGCTGAAGAGTATAAAGCATACGATCCGAATGCGAACGCAGATAATAAGGGTGGTATCGTGTCTGATACTGCCAATGTTTATGATTTGAAACGCAAGCTTAAGTCTAAAAATAAGACTGACATTGTGGTTACTTCTACCCAGAAAATGTATCGATTGGTCAGCAGGGATGATTTTACTTCTGATGATAAAAGAACCGTTTTTATTGTTGATGAAGCCCACCGTTCAGCCAGTGGTGATATGCTAAATGAAATCAGGGAGGCGTTTAAAAAGTCTGCTTGGATTGGTTATACGGGAACTCCTAACTTTGACCCTAAGAATGGCCCCACGACTCAACAGGTGTTTGGGGAACCGCTCCATCGCTACGTAATTAGCGATGCCATTGCCGACAAGAATGTATTAGGCTTTAAGGTCGATTTTCAAACTACGCTGCCTTACGATGAGCTTAAGGAAAAATATCTACCAAAATATTTCCACGATAAGTATCCTGAATGGTCCAATACCGATATTCATCATCGAATTAATTCATTAACCGATGAGGATATGGATGATGCGCTTGGCAGTAGTGTTTACGATATGCAACCGGCCCACATTACCGAAGTGGTTAGTGACATTTTGAAGTATTGGGATAGCCGTTCTGTCAACGGTCGCTACAACGCAATGTTTACAACCAACATGGGTGGAAGAGTGGCTTCTTCGCCAATGGCCATTGCCTATTATAATGAATTTAAAAAGCAAATGGCGGCAACTGGTAAACACCTAAAGATTGCGGTTACCTTTAGCCAAAACACTTCTAATGATGATAACCAACTGGAAAATAATCGTGGATTATCAATGCTGATGGATGAATATAACCAAGAATTTAACACTAAGTTTGATAGTAAGACTGTTAGCGAGTACTTTGAAGACGTATGTAGTCGACTGAACCGTACTGCTAACGATAAAAATTACTTGGACTTAGTGATTGTGATTAATCAACTATTAACCGGATTTGATGCGCCATATTTAAACACGCTCTACGTTGATCGGACGCTAAAGGGTGCTAACTTGATTCAAGCGTACTCTAGAACCAATCGAATCCAAAACATGCTTCATAAGCCATATGGACATATCGTTAATTATCGGTGGCCATTTAATAGCGAGAAATTGATGCGTCAAGCATTAGCAGTCTACTCTAATCCGGATTCAGCTGACTCAAATGGTGTTATTTTGCCTGATGATGACACTGTATTAGCCAAAAAATACAATGATGTTAAAGAAGAATTAAGGCAAACGGTAGCTGAGTTAGCTAACCTAACTGATCATTTTAGAGCAGCGCCGAAGAGTGAAGATAAGCAGAATGAAACTTATAATCAACTAAATAAGTACAACCGAATCTTATCAAAACTCAAGCAATACGATGAGTTCGTTGATGAGGGTGGCGAACAGGTTCTCAAATCTGTTGGGATGACACCAGATGATGAAGCCCGATTGACTGGGGCAATTGCATATGATGTTAAAAAAGATATTGCTGAACGGGAACACCTTGATCCAATCGAACTCGAAATGAAAATGGAACACGTCAAAGAAGTTACTGTTAATTACGATTACCTTCACCAGTTAATTGCTGAATATGCTAATCACGTTCATAATCAAGACGTGAGTGATGCGGAATTAGATAAGTTAAGGAACGAAATTTTAAAGATGCTCGATTCACTTGATCAAACCGATCAAAAGTACTCACGGCAGGTCCGTACTTTGATGGATAAGGACTTTAGAACTGAAGTTAAGTATCCATTGCAACCAGACCAAATTGAGGAATTAATTAAAAGTAGTGGCCAGAGTTGGTCACAAACTGAAATCAAAAACTTTATTAACCAATGGGGGCTGGAAAACGCGGATGTGCAGAATCTAATTGAAGATTTAATTAGCCAGCACCACGTTGAAAAGGATGATTTGCAACATTCTGATAAGCTGGAAACGGTGATCAACCGTGGTAAATCCGCATATAAGCAGGATGCTAATGATGAAGCCGTCAGAAAGTTAAGCAAAATCAGGTATTATAATAAGATGAAAGAGGCATTTAAAAAACTTGCCGATAGAATTAAAAAACAAATTTAGGAGTGTTAATAATGGCAGAAAACAAGGCACAAGACATTACTGGTCAATTATGGAATATGGCTAACGAATTACGTGGAAACATGGATGCGGTCGATTTTCAAACTTATATTTTAGGATTTATGTTCTACCGATACCTATCAGAACACCAAGAATTATTCTTGAAGTCCCAAGACTTCTTTGAAGTTAAACCAGGCCAAGATATTAATGATGCCTACGCTGAAGCAGCTAAGGAAGATGGCGTAGAGGACTATCTAGAAGCAATTGCGGAACGTGATGGTTACGCAATTCGGCCGGAAGACACGTGGGAAAGTATCGTCAATAAGGTGGAAAACGGGACCGTTGTTCCTGAAGACTACCAAAACATGTTTGATCACTTTAATGAAAATGCTTCTTTGAACCACGGTGCTGAAAAGGATTTCCGAGGTGTGTTTGCGGATATTAACCTTGGTAACAGTCGATTGGGAAGCAACACGAACGATCGGGCCAAGGCATTGAGTAAGATCGTCAACTTGGTTGATAAATTTAACTATAATGATGAAGATGGTCATGATATCTTAGGGGATGTCTACGAATATCTAATTGCTCAATTTGCTTCTAACTCTGGGAAGAAGGCTGGGGAATTCTACACTCCCCATGAAGTTTCTGAAGTACTGGCTAAGTTGGTTACAATTGGGTTACCAGATAACGATGAACCATTTGATGTATTGGATCCAGCAATGGGTTCTGGTTCATTACTACTAACGGTTCAAGGCGAAGTGCCAAACGGCCAAAAGAAGGGGAAGGTTCGTTTCCATGGTCAAGAGCTGAATACCACGACCTACAACTTGGCGCGGATGAACCTAATGATGCATGGAATTGGTTATCAAAACATGCAGTTACGAAACGGTGATACTCTCGAGGGCGATTGGCCTGACGGAATCGATGAAAACGGGATCGAACACCCCCGTTTCGTAGATGCAGTTGTGGAAAACCCTCCCTACTCTGCTCACTGGGACAACAATGAAGGAAAATTAAAGGATCCGCGTTTCAAGGAATACGGTGCGTTGCCACCAAAGAGTAAGGCTGACTATGCCTTCTTGCTTCATGGGTTATACCATTTGAAACCAACCGGTTCTATGGCCATCGTCCTACCACACGGGGTGCTATTCCGAGGCGCAAAGGAAGGCAAAATTCGGGAAGGACTCCTAAATAAGAATCAAATTGATGCAGTGATTGGGTTACCTGAAAAGTTATTCTATTCCACATCAATCCCAACTGTGGTAATTGTTTTGAAAAAGCAACGGGATAACCGTGACGTGCTATTTATTGATGCTAGCAAGGATTTTGAAAAGGGCAAGAATCAAAACATCTTGCGGCCAGAAGACCTGGATAAGATTGTGGAAACTTACAGGAACCGCAAGGACGTTGATAAGTACGCCCACGTTGCAACGTCCCAAGAAATTGAAGAAAATGATTTTAACCTAAACATTCCACGATATGTAGATACTTTTGAACCAGAACCTGAAATTGATATTGAGGCTGAGGAACAAAAGATTGCTGAAATTGATACTGAATACCAAAAGGTAGAAGCGGAATTTAATAAGATGAAGGCTGACTTAGTTTGGACGGATCAACAGGATAAGTAAAAATAACCAGTAAAGGCGTGCTCTCAGATATTGAGGGTACGCCTTTTTTAGATGAACATGTTTTGGAGATAACCTTTTTTGAGTTGCTCTAGGTGGTTGAGTTTGGATTGTTGGAGTTCGATTTGGTGGTCGAGATTTTGGAAGAAGGAGCCGATTTGTTGTTGTTCGGGGAGGGATGGAACCATAATCATTTCATTAGAATAATCTTTAAAATAAATATGAGGAATTCCAGTTCCTGTTCTATATTTTGCAAAATTAATATTACCTATTGCGTAGAATAGGTATTTTAAATCTGAATTTTTATGGTATATATATTCCATTGTGCTAATTATTGATGAATTACTAGGCATTATTTTAGTTCGGCCTGCATTTGATCCATCTTTAATTATTGAAATATATTTTTCTTTCGATTTAAATTCATCTAAGTATCCTATTTTTTTATTAACATCATAAACTGGGAACTCACCATTATTTTTAACTTCTTTAATGCTAATTTTTGATGATTTACTATATGCTATATTTTTTAAATGAGTTTTCCTCAGCATAGATGTAAATTTGGTGAATCTAATGCGGGGAAGAGATGCTTCATTTGAGGGATATAGTTTTTGTAAGTAGCCACGCTTTAGATGCTTTAGTTGATTTAATTTTTGATTTTGCAAATTTATTAGTTTATCTAGTGTTTGGAAAAAGTTGCTGATTTTTATTTGTTCATTTTTTGATTTTGGGTATCTAATATTAATATTGTATATGCTCTTACTAGTTAAACTCGGAACGCCTGTTGAAGTATTATATTTTTTCCAATTTACTGTTTGAAAAAGCGAAAAAACAAAATATCCATTTATACCATTTTTTAATTCCGTAAAAAATAAAGTATCAACAGTCCAAAAAGGTTCATTGATATAGTAAGGCCTATCAATAGTCCCTTTTCTACCAATTAGAACACTTTCTTTATTGTAAAGAAAACTATTAGTTTTTCCTATCTGACCACTAGTGGCTAATATAGGATATTTACCGTTACTATCTTCTATTTTCTTTTGTGATTTTCCATTTTTAATATTTATAATACTTTTCATAGATTTATCGTTCCAATTACCACTAAACTGATTAAATCTAAGGCTTGGTTGTAAAATACTTTTATTCATTATTAATCCTTACTAATAATGGACTTTAATATCACGCTTTGTATTTTACAGTGATATAGTATAATAATTGTTAAGAAGTAAAACTAAAAAATATGTAATGGATTTTTATGACACTTTATCCGTATATAGATGTATTTTTATGTATTGGAAAAATACTCACAGTGATATAAGCAGCATTTGGATATATTAAGTCATTACTTAAAATGCGGTTTTCAATTTGAACAATAATCATCCACAAATTAAATTTAATAATTTTAATGATTTATGGAAAATTAAAAAAATTAATGAATTAGCTAAAATAATAGGAGGACTAACTTATCGTCCGAAGGATTTAAGGGAGTTAGGAACTCTGTTTCTAAGATAATCTAAGTTAATAACATTATGCTAGTCAACTTTAATAATATTTATGTAAATAATAATATCGTAAATTTCGAAAATGTAAGAGAAATTGATATTGTTATAGTTGTTAGAAATGGCAGTAGAAATTTAATTGGTAAAAATTCATTAGTATTAAAATATATGGAACATACTGTTTTAGGAGCATTTATGTCTTTATTAAGGCCCATAAACTCTAATTTTATATTTACTTTACTTAGTACAAATCATTTCAAAAATGAAATTCATATAAATTTGGGCGCAACTATAAATCAATAATAAAAAATATGTTAATAGAATAAAATTATCTGTTCCTGGTGATGATGAACAAATAAAAATCAGCAACTTTTTCCAAACACTAGATAAATTAATAAATTTGCAAAATCAAAAATTAAATCAACTAAAGCATCTAAAGCGTGGCTACTTACAAAAACTATATCCCTCAAATGAAGAAACCGTGCCATCAATTAGCCTATTTAATAGGAACTACCATTTATATGACTTATTAATAAAAAATGGTTGTAAGAATATTCATTTAAAATATGACCATGTGGAAAGCATTTCAAATAAACACGGCTTTATAAACCAAATGGATCAATTCAATAACTATTCAGTTGCAAGTAAAGACCTATCTAATTACTATGTTATAAAAAGGGGTTACTTTGCTTACAATCCTTCCAGAATAAATGTTGGATCAATAGCGTATAAAGATGATGGAGATACTTCAGTTGTTTCACCTTTATATGTTTCTTTTAAAACGAATGATAAATTAGATTCAAAGTACTTTTTAAATTGGTTTAAAACAGATTCCTTTAATAGACAAAGGAAAGGATTATCTGAAGGTGGAGTCAGGGATACTCTTTCGTTTAATCAATTATCAAAGATGATTATTAGTATTCCAAACTTAGATGAACAAAAGCAGATTAGTAAAGCATTTGAAAATCTTGACCACCAAATCGAACTCCAACAATCCAAACTCGATCACCTAGAACAGCTTAAAAAAGGCTATCTTCAAAATATGTTTATATAATTAAAAAATGGAACTCGCCTTCAAAAGATGAGTTCCATTTTAATTATTTTTTATCCCTGCAACTTCGTCCCAATCGTCAATATAATCTCCCGCGCCCCTAATAAATCATTGATTCCATAGACGATTGAATTTAAATTATTATTCACTTTGAGGTTTAACGTATTGGTCACTTCATTAAAGTAGAATCTATCGTCTAATGCATTTGGCAGGGAGGCTTTAAACTCAGTCATGTTAAACATGTTTTGTTGATATTCAACTAACGAATTTAAAAAGCGAACTGTGGATGAAGCATCACTATGGTAATCAACTTCTGAAACAAAAAATTGACGATTTAAAAGATACAGCACAATTTCAACATTAGTATACTTATTTTTTCGATCATCATTAAAAAACGGGGTAAGCCGCTGACTAAATTGATATATGACCGTTTGCATCTGTGTATTGTTATCGACATTCATTGGAAAAATTCCACAACCTTGGTACTCATAACCAGGAATCGTGCAATTTTGCATTTTTTTATTAATAAAATCATATTGCTCATTATCTATAAACAATCTAGCTCACTTCCTTTTTAACGCTGATGCCATTAAAGCAGTACGAAGCCCAAGAATGATGTTAATACCATCAACTAAACTAGAATTATCGATTAATTGGGCCTGGGTAATTAAATCGCCATTATTATTAACCATATATTTATTACTAATGGGCGCGATGGCATCACACATTTCGCGAAATGCATTGATATCAATTGTTTTATTTAGCATCTTACAGATGGTTTGGTATGTACTATCAAACTGATAGCGGTTGGAACTAGTATTCATAAATGTAACATAATTGGGATTAATTTGGGCTAAAAAAATACCTAAATGATGATAATGATTTTTCCGAGCATCAAATGGATATGTTTTTTGTTCGAGTTCGATTAAATATCCTGGAATTTTATTTCCATTATATTCACACTCAGTCTCTGAACAGATTGTGTATTCATATCCTGGAATAATATTTTCCTTGATCTCATCAAGGGCGTTAATAATATCTTGATCATTAAATTTCGTTATATTCACATCCATTCTTTAAAATTTGATTCTGGAATCAGTGTCGCTAGTGGCTTAGAATGCCAAAGGTTAACATAGCATTACGAGCTCCTAAAAGGACATTAATGTTTAAAATAATTTCTGGGAGACTGACGTTTGAAGGAACGAATAGTGTATTTTGCAGCCGATTAAAACCAATTCGATTGTCAACGACATTCGGAATTAAGTTATCAAAATATTCATGATTAACTGGGTTATCGATATATTCTGGTAATGAATTTAAAAGGTTGAAGGCTGTAAGTGAATCGTTAAAATATGAACCTTCGTAAATAAAAGCACCGTTATTTGGGGAAACAAAAATGATAAGTTCCGCATTCACAAAGTAATTTTGGCGTTCATCATTAAAGAATGGAAACAATGGTTGTTTTAATTCAATCGCAATGGCAGGAGTCTTTTGATCTTCCACATTTAAATCGATGGTTTTTAAATCCTGGTATGTGTAACCAGCAATTAAATCATTTTCGGCAAAGCTGCGTATTTCACTAATCACTTGGTCGTTAAAAAAGTCCATGATTAAGAACCTCCTTATTCAAATATCGAAGTAATCAAATTACTTCTTAGACTTAAAAGAATGTTAATTCCACTGACTACTTTGATCGGATTGATTTCATCTGCCATCGTCGTTAGACAGCCATGTTGATCAATGAAATATTTATAACTATCCATGGGTTCAATTTGGTTACATAGTTGATTAAACTGATCGGCGCCGATTTGATTGCCTAAAAGATTACAAATCAAACTATATGCATTATTTAATCCGTATTCAGCAGGACTAGGGGTGGCCTCATTGATGATAACATCATTGGAAGTACTGTCGTTAGTAAGAATAATGCCTAGCATCACATTCTCATCATTTATTTCATTGAATTGATTCATTTTTTGTTCAATGAGCATAAAGTATTCAACGGCATCTTCCCCTAATTCAGCATTTCGGACTAAACAATCTGAAAATTGATACCCAGGTAGGATAAACTTTTCTAAACATTCAATTATTGGGTCAACGCTTGAGTTATTTAATTTCATTTTGTGCACCTCTTATATTGTTTTTACGCAAACTTACTGTTGGGTCAACTTTGTGCCCATCGTTAAAATAATGGCTCTAGCGCCTAATAATGCATTAATTCCATAAATAAATGATTTTAGATACTTATCTGATTGTAAATTGAACGTTTCTGATCTTTCGTTGAAGAAGAAACGATCGTCTAAAATAGATGGAATTGAAGCCATTAATCCCGGTAATTGAATGGGGTTATTTTGGAATTCAGGGAGGGACTGTAGAAATTGTAAGCAAGTGATCGCTCCTGGTTGAACTGCAATTTCCGAAATTGCATATTGGCCGCCCAGTGGATATAGGGCAATGTCTGCACTAATGGAATCGTTTTTACGATTATCTTTAAAATAGGGCGTCAATGATTGGGAAAAGTGAAAGATCAACGTTTCGACAGTTTGATTCTCATCAGCTTTCAGTTTGACTTGTTCACAGCCCCTATATGTATATCCCATGATGGTATCTACATCTAATCGCTGATTAATAAAGTTTAGTTGTTCTGGATTAACAAACATGAATTAGGAGTCCCTTCTTTCTAGATTACAGCGGTAATCAATAGTGTTCTTAAGCTAAGCAATCGATTAATGTTATCAACTAGCATAACGCTATCTTCAAATGGAACGGTGATACTTAATCCGCCGTTATCATCAATTTGATATTTATTACTATCAATTGGGACGGTTCTTTCACAAAGCGCTTTAAACTCATCAACTGACATGGGTTTAACATTACCTGAAATAAAATCATAGGTGTTTTCAACGTCTGGCTTGATGGAGTTGGAATCAGTGATGGTTACTAAAATTGAACGCTTATGGGATAAAAAAATATTAGTTTTAACGTAGTTATCTGCTTTGGCATCGAATGGGAACGTACTTTGCTCTAATTCAATTATGTGTCCAGGTAATAAAGACGCACTTTTATTATCCTGAACGTATTGATAACCTGGTAAAAGATTGTTTTTGAGTTCGACAATGACTTTCTTTAAATTGTTATCGTTAAATTCCATTTAAATAACCTCAGTTCCCTTAATTTAATGTGAAAAGATAACTTAATTGTATTGATTCAGCAAAATAATGTCAATTTGCGAGAACTGTTGATGTTTATTTTATATAAATTAAAAAGTTTGGCAGTTAGATTTCGATCTAAGTCAAACTTTTGAATGGGGATTTATATATATAAAAGTGGCTGCAAAGGGGGGACAATGCAACCACTTTTTAGTGAAATGTATATCAATGAGGGAATAAAATCCTTATGAAGGATAATTATCTATCATTCTGAATGAAATAAATATTTATTTTGAGAAGTCAGATGCAGGGGTTTTGCTTTTTTCTGACTCGGAGGAACGTTTTTTATTCGAATAATTAGGATTTTCATTAGAATTAGTTGTCTTTTGAGATTTATGATTTTCAGTATAATTCTGTGAAGCTGCGTTAGCTTCATAAAATGACTGAGTAGCAAATCCGCCAACGGTGGCAACTGAAGCAGTCATTACCATTACAGAAAATGCCTTCTTCAAATTCTTGAAAAAATTAATTTTTGTCATAATAAAACCTCCAATTCATTCAGAATTCGATAATTATGTAATTAGAATTTAATTACAATTAAATGATACCACACTTATGTAATTTTAATGTAAAAAAATGATTTAATTGTTGTAAAGTTATAAAAAAACAGCATTCAGTGAGCTATTTCATTCACTGAATGCTGTTAAATTAAATGTTATTTACGGTAGTAAGTAGCGGCATCCCCAAACTTACCACTTCTGTTACCACTAAAGTAGATTTTATCTTTACTATAGATCTTAAATTGATACTGAGTGCTACCAACACCATTATTATGGTAAGTCCCCTTAACAGTGTATGAATTAGATCCTGTTTTTTTATAGCTCAATGCATCTACAGAATCAGGGTTTATCGGCGCAAAGCGATGGGTCGAATAAATACTGTTCTTCTTAATTACGGTGCGACCATTACTTGATTGATAGCCGTCCTTTTTAATTCGCGTCGTTTCCCAGGTTCCGTGTAATGCAGAAGGGGTTCCCTTATGCCACGTTGCAGCATTAGCAACGTAATTTGTTGATACTCCGACTGTAAATAGTGCAATAATAAAGATTAATCCCTTTAAAAATTTATTGTTTTTCATATTATCAGCTCCTATGTAATTTATTTTTACTTAAACCATTTGGTTTGTTTTTCGTCAAGAACAAAGTAGAACGTTTTACTTGTTGCTTTCCATTTATGTTTACCAGTAACAACGTAACCGCCTCCAGTACTCATGACCCAATCACTAACTGATAAATGAGTGCCCTTTTTAATTTTACCAGCATTGTGGAATTGATTGTCGGCCTCATCTTTACCAACTGTGACTCGATATACCTTGACCGTTTTGGTGGTTTTGACACTATGGGTGGCTGTATTAGCATAATCATAACCAGATGCACTTGCCACGTTACGGTATGTAAATAGCACAAATGATACTGTCCCTAAAATGACAATCAAGGATTTCAATTTCATATAAATCCCTCCTTTCCCTAATAATAACTCATTATCAAATTAATAAAAGCCCATAATGCTCAAAAATTAGCACTATGGACTCTTAAATTATACTTTGATAACGATCTTACCAATATTCTTCTTATCTAACATGTATTCTTGGGCGGCTTTAGCGTCCTGTAAATCAAAGGCATCACTGACCAATGGCTTTATTTTACCACTTTCGAATAATTTACTGGTCTTATCAACAAAGTCGGTAATTAATTGCGCCTTGTATTCTGCTGATCGAGTGGAGAGGAGCGTTCCAGTGATGCTAACCCGTTTAATCATGATGTAGCGAAGGTTAACGTCATTAACGATACTACCGCTTAAATCACCAATCAAAACAATGTGACCATCAGTAGCAACTGCGTTTAAATTATGTTGAAAATAATCTGCTCCGATAAAGTCGAGGATTAGGTCAACGCCCTTATGGTCAGTAATCTTATCTACTTCAGTTTCGAAATCTTGCGTTTGATAATCGATTGCGTAATCAGCACCGTTTTGCTTGCAGATGGCAGTCTTAGCAGTGCTGGAAGTCGTGATAACGGTTGCATTTTTCAGCGCTTTAGCTAATTGAATGGCAGCAGTCCCGACACCACTGGCACCTGCATGGATCAAGACTGTTTGATTAGCCTGTAAGTTACCGATCCAAAAGAGGGTTTGGTATGCGGTAATATAGCTTTCGGGCAAGCTAGCTCCCTGCGAGTAACTAAAGTCATCTGGAATGGGGATGATTCGGTTGGCAGAGACTGAAACAAATTCTGCATATCCGCCTTCATCAACTAGTGCAGCGACTCGTTGGCCCACCTTAACAGCTGCTGAATTTGATTCAACAACTTCAC
The DNA here is from genome assembly GCF_058508515.1 of Nicoliella sp. ESL1120. Taxonomy (NCBI): domain Bacteria; kingdom Bacillati; phylum Bacillota; class Bacilli; order Lactobacillales; family Lactobacillaceae; genus Nicoliella; species Nicoliella sp. ESL1120. The sequence goes on along the minus strand of NZ_CP196383.1, from coordinate 1,396,022 downwards.
CGGCAACTTCCAGGCCAAAAATGGTGTCATCATCCTTACGGTGGCCATTGGCCCATGCCAAGTCAACATGATTAACGCCAGTCGCATGCACCTTAATTAAAACATTGCCACTAGGTACAGCGGGCATTGGTACGTCAACGATGGGATTGGCCTGCTTTAAACTATGAATTGTTACTGCTTTCATGGTGTTAGCTCCCTTACTAAATATTATTTTACTTTTAAAATACATTAGCTTTTTAGGAGCTGATTGTCAAATGATTGGTATAAAACTAATTAAAGATGTCTATGTTCTTGATCTGGGTTAGGGTGGTAATGAATTGCTGGGCCTCTGCTTTTGATAATCGATTCATAATATTGGCTAATTTATCATTGATGCGCTTTCTTAATTGGACCTGGACCTTGGCAATTTCCATTCCGCTTGGGGTTAATTTCACTATAATATCCTTACTATTTTGGGGCGTTGAATAGCGAAGCAGGATCTGATGGTCACATAATTTTTTGATAGCCCTAGAAATAGTGGGTTGCGATAGGTGCAAGATTTCAGGCAGCTGTTTGGCATATGCGCTTTGCAACTTACCAACCGCTGCGATTACGTGCATATCACGAGTAGTGAGATTATTAATTGCATCAGCGATATCTTTACTTGGTGCATGTTTTTTTAACCATTGTTTTTCATTATCGTCCTTTGAATCTTGCGCGAGCATTTGACTGATGATGCTCATTACCTGTTCTGATGAACTCATTTGCGACTCCTTTCTGTTTTATTCGCATGAATAAAAATTGCTTTTAAATTATTTAATGATATACTGAAAATGTATTCATATGAATACAAATTGAAAATGGATGAAGGAATAATTATGAACAAAATTAATGTTATTTTAGGCAGTTCGCGTGAAACCGCCTTGGGTAAAAATCTAATTAACTATTTTAAAAATCATCAAACCGAATATGAAAAAGCAACTGGCGACCAATTTAGATTATTAGAGGTGGGGAGCTATCAATTACCATTCTTCTATGAAGCGTTACCACCGTTGAATAACCCAGCTCGTCATTTGAAAACGAACGAACAACGATGGTTAGACGACATGCAAGCTGCCGATGGATACATCTTCTTAACGCCTGAGTATAACCATTCGTTTCCCGCGGTGTTAAAAAATGCGATTGATTATTTGGCAGGTGAGATCAATAATAAGCCGACAATGATTGTTTCTTATTCTAATAATGGTCGGGGCGGTCAGTTTGGGGGACTCGAATTGGGTCCCGTATTAACGAGGTTAGGGGCATTAGTGTTACCACCACAAGTATTAATCGTCAGTGTTCAAAATAACTTTGCAGCCGATGGATCCTTGTTACCCGATGCGCCATCTGGTGATTACTATGGAAAGAAATTGTTACAAACAGCCAGAAAGATTGCATTTTACACGGACTTATTGAAAGCCCATCCATTTAAGTAGGCTTAGAACAGTTTGATAATGATGACCCCCGCTAACATGATTATAATCCCCGCATATTGAATGATGGTAATATGCTTCTTGGTTGCTCCCATGATTCCGAGTCGGTCAAAAATGACTCCACCAAATAAATTCCCTAACAGCGTCAGTATGACTGCGGTTCCAGCCCCGATAATTGGGCTGAGGTATGCATTGGCTAGGACGTAAAAAGCTCCGAGGGCTCCACCGATCCAGATCCACCAAGGATGACCAGTACCAAAAGCATTACCAACTTTTCGGTAGCCATGATCTGTAAATGCTGCAATGATGAATAGAATCACCGTTCCCACTAAAAATGAAACGAGCGCTGCATGGATTGAAGAACCAAGCACTATTCCCAAGTGTCCGTTGATTGGGGTTTGGGATGCTTGAAACATTCCAGCGATTAGCCCGATGAATTGCCAAACGTGTTTACCATGTTTAACATCGTTTTCCTCATCTTTTTTAATGACGATCATAAAAATACCACTTAGTAAAATGATGATTCCGATGAGGCGAATGATGGTGAATGGATGAACGGGGGCTTTGAATAGCCCGAAATTATCAATGATCATTCCCATCAGTATTTGACCTAAAATTGGCATGACCACCGTTTGGACCGCGCCTAAATAAGGAAAGATAATGATGTTGGCAGTCAATCCGATTACCCCGAGTGCTCCGCCTAGCCAGATCCAAGCAGGTTGGTTAACAAAGAGGTTCCCAGGGACCAGTAGTGAGCCACCTAAGACTAGATTAGCGATCAATAGCGTGATCGTTCCAATTGTAAATGATGTCATTGATGCTAAAAAGGGTGAACCTTGCATGGTGTTTTTTAATTTGGTGTTAATTGATGTTTGAATAGGCAACACCAGCCCAGCGATGATTCCAATTAAAAATGTCAAAAATAAAATCTCCTTAATTTAGTATTACTTTTATTTTACTATTTTAGCTTTAAACTTACTTAATATTAGAGCCATTATTTTTGTGTTTTAAAATCGGCTGTTTTAATATAGTGATTGAATTGAATCTAAAGTTAAAAATAAAAAACGAGAGGATTTGGTGTTATGCATTTGAACGAAGTTTATATTGAAAGAGTTAAGGGACGGGAAGTTTTTGATTCTCGTGGTAATCCTACGGTTGAAGCCGACGTTATTTTAACTGACGGTACGTTGGGAAGAGCCGAAGTACCATCTGGAGCTTCAACTGGTGAAAACGAAGCGATTGAACTTCGTGATGGTGGCAAACGTTTAATGGGTAAGGGGGTTACCAAGGCCGTTGGTCATATTAACAACGAAATTAGTAACGCCCTTCATGGAGTCAGCCCATTTGATCAACGCCAAGTCGACCAAATCATGATCGAATTAGACGGGACGCCTAATAAGGCTAAGTTAGGGGCCAATGCAATCTTAGGAGTCTCAATGGCAACTGCTCGTGCTGCTGCTGAATACTTTAACGAACCATTGTATCGTTACCTTGGTGGGGTTGACATTGAATTACCACAGTCATTCCACAACGTTATTAACGGTGGTGAACATGCCGATAACGATATCGATGCACAAGAATTCATGATCACCCCACTCAAGAAGACTTCATTCCGTGATGGAATCAATAAAATCGCTGATGTTTATCACACCCTAAAGAAGGTCTTAGAAGCTGAAGGCTTTGAAACTGGTGTTGGTGATGAAGGTGGATTCGCGCCAAACATGAAGCACACTGAAGAAGCCGTGGAAGCCCTTTACAAGGCAATCAAGCAAGCTGGTTACGTTCCAGGTGAAGACATCGGAATTGCGATGGACTTTGCAGCATCCTCTTTCTACGACAAAGATAGTGGTAACTATAATTTTGAAGGCAAGACTTATACACCTGAACAATTCATTGACTACGTTAGTGATTTAGTTGATAAGTACCCCGCAATTATGTCAGTTGAAGATCCAATGGATGAAAACTCATGGGATGACTTTGTTACCGCTACTAAGCGTTTGGGTGACAGAGTTCAAATCGTTGATGATGACTTGATTGTTACGAACCCTAAGTTTATCCGTAAGGCAATTAAATTGGGTGCTGGTAACACCCTCTTGATTAAATTGAACCAAATTGGAACGGTTTCTGAAACCCTAGAAGCAGTTCGATTAGCGCGGAAGAACAACTTTAGAACGATGATCAGTCACCGCTCTGGTGAAACTGGTGATACATTCGTTGCAGACTTTGCAGTTGCCGTTAATGGTGGCGAATTGAAGGCTGGAGCAATGGCTCGTTCAGAACGGGTTGAAAAATACAATGATATTTTAAGGATTGAAGAAGCAATGCATGATTTAACCCCCGTTGCTCACTATCCAAATGATGTTGATTTAGATTAACCTTCAAAATGATTATTAGGGCTCCTGAGTGTTTTGGCATTCAGGAGTTTTTTGATTCCAATTTAGTTGTCTTTTATTCTGTAAAATTTTAGAATAGTTATTAAACCCTTTATGAGGAGGTGTTTAATAATGGATAACCAAGGAGGACTAGCATTAACTGATAAGGAATCTAACTTACAGATTTTAAAGGCGATTGCTAGTAATGGATTAGGGGCATTTAGTTTTGGGATTTTCGATTATGGAATCAGCTTTATGTTACTGCATGCCACTAACTCGCCACTGAGCTTTGGAATGGGATTGGTAGTGGCCCCCTTAATGAGTTTGATCTTTTTTATTCCAATTGGTAACTTTGTGGATACTCATGATCATAAACGAATCATCTTTTGGGGATTTTTATTACGCTTATTTGGGTTTGGGTTATTAGCAATTGCATTGCCACACTTTCACGGAATGGGATTATTGATTCCAGTAGGGTTATTCATCGCAATTGATTCGTTACTAGTTAACGTCAGAAACACTGCCTATTCAGCATCGATTAAGCAATTGGTGAACCGAAGTCAAATTGCTAAACTGAGTTCTTTGACCACTGCCTGTGCATCGGCTTCGCGGATTTTATCACCAGTGTTTGGGGTCCTTTTATATTCATTGATCAGTATTGAAGGATTGATAATCCTGGAAATGGTTGCAACTGTAATTGCACTTCTGATTATGATGTCACTTCATTTTTATAAGGCAGAACCCAGTGAAAAAACAGCACAGGGGGCTTCACAGCTGCAACAATTCACAGAAACGTTGCATTACATGAAGAAACGACCGTTTATTAGGGATACGATTATTTCAGAAATCGTAGTCAATTTCTTCTTTACCGCTGTTGTGACGGGGAGTCCATTCATCATTGTGAACGAATTGCATATGAGCAATCAAACCGTGGTGTTCGTTGAAATGGGTTATTCGATCGGCTATCTACTGGGGAGTCTATTGATGACGTTCACTAAAAACCAGCGTCATTTTGCCGAGAAGGTGATTGCAGCATTGATATTGAATGGACTGTCGTTACTAGGCCTAGGAACGTTATTTGCAATAAAGCCGAGCCCTTTGATGGTGGGCATTTTTGGATTATTATTAGCACTATTAATGGACTTTGCATTTGCCATCTTCGATCTTGCAATTGAGATTAGACTACAAAGTACCGTGCATACCCATATTTTAGGTCGGGTTAGTGCGACGCTTTATACCGCTAGTTTTGCAATCATGCCAGTGGGGACGTTGGTTTATACGCTGCTGTTCGATATTTTTAAGCATGGCAGTTACGTCTTGATCGTTAGTGGAATTTTATTAGTAATCTATGCAACCCTTAGCACGTCAATTTTTGTACGTGATATAAAACGAGATGACGAATTTCTCTTAAAACGTGTTAAATAATGATATGATATAAGTACTATTAAATAGGAGTTGAATTATTTTGAAAAGATTACAAATGCCATTTTTAATGTGTTTACGTAGGGGTAAGTTTAAGCCAGATGAAGTATTTACCGGGGTTGATGATTTAGAAGGGCTCACGATCGACCTATCTGGAATTAACAAAACCAACGAAGAGTTAATTAAGGATCCTAACGATGATGATGAATTAAGATTTTTAATTACTGCTGGTGATGATGAAATCAGTACCACTGAATTTTATATGAGCCAGGTTTTTGAAACTAAAATTAATTTTGAATGGGCTGACAAAAAGTTCGAAATTAGCTTTAAATAATAAGGGGGGGTGTCCGATTGGGGCACCCCTTTTATTATTGAGATAGGATGGCTATAAAGCCGTTAAATTAAATGAATTAAAGGACAATCGGTTGAATTTAAAATAATATTTTCAAAAATATGATCCTAGCATCGTTGATTTAACGGGGCTAGGATCTTTTTTTGCATATTTTATCTTCATATATATCTTTTATGATTCTAATTTATTTACAATATTAAATTATAATCTTTACAAACTTAATACATTAAATTTACTTTAAGTTTAATTTCATTTGATAATATTGTTCTTGAAAGCGAGGAGATATAATTATGAGAGCTAATAAAGCTTTAAAATTTTTGGCAGGAGTTTTATCAGTTTTGACTTTAGGGGCTACGCTTGCTGCGTGTAGCTCAAGTAAATCATCAGATTCAGATAAGGTAACAAATATTACTTATTGGCATGTTAACGCCCAGACAATGGGTGGACAAACTGTTAACAAATTAGTTAAGGAATTTAACGATACACATAAGAACATTAAGGTGACCGCAAAGTATAATCCTAATATGTACCAAGGATTAATGCAAAACCTGCAATCTGCACAAGCATCTGGAACGGTTCCAGATATTGTACAAGTTGGATGGTCATATTCCAACTACTTCTCTAAGACATTTAAATATATGACACCAACCGATGCACAAAGCAAATTTGATTCAGGAAGTAACTTTATTAACAATAATTTCTCATCCAAGACTTTATCATTCGCAAAGAACAGTGATGGTAAATTAGTTGGATTACCTTATTCATTAAGTACTCCTATCCTATATGTGAACAATGACCTACTTAAAAAGTATGGCATTAAGTCCAGTAGCTTAAGTACTTGGGAAGGGGTTAGAACCGCTGCTAATAAGATTAAATCAGCAAGTAGTGGTAATACCTACGGGGTATACATTCAAGAACCTAGTGACACTTGGGCTCAACAAGCAATGATGTTAAGTAATGGTGCTAATATCCAAGAAAATGGAAAGGCAACATTTGCTAGTTCCCAAGGAATCAAGGCTATGCAATTCTACCAAGACATGGTTAATAAGGACAAATCTGCATTGCATACTCAATGGGATCAAGGAATTGATGACTTTATCACTGGTAAGGTTGCAATGATGTTCACGACCGTTGCCCAAGCTTCTCACATTAAGAGTGGTGCTAAGTTCGATGTAACTTCTCAAACTGCACCTACCTTCTCTGGTCACGAATTGAAGGTTCCAGTTGGTGGGTCAATGCTTGCAATTACTTCCCAAGATTCAGCTAAGCAAAAGGCTGCTTGGACATTTGAAAAGTTCCTTTACAAGAACTCATCACTTGTTGATTGGACTAAGGCAACTGGTTATTTACCACCAACTAAGGATGCCGCTAACTCAACTGAATTTAAGCAATACTTTACTAAGATGCCACTATTAAAGGCTGCTAACTCAGAATTGGGCAACGCTGTTCCTTGGACTTCATTCCCTAAGAATGGTTTACAAGCAGAACAAACATTGATCGATGCTAAAAGTAAGATTCTTGCAGGTAGCAATGTTTCTTCAGCACTAAAGGAAGCTCAAGATAAGATTAATTCTCAACAATAATAGTTTAAATGGGGGTTTAAAGATGCTTCATCAGATAATTCAGATAACAGACACTCATTTAAAAAACACCACTGGTGCTAAGCAAATGAAACAACAATTTAGCCCAAATGATAAACTACAACTAGTGTTTGATGATATTGAAAAAAATAATTCAAAAGCTGAGTTTATTGTGATTACCGGAGACCTTATTCACGAAGGCAATCAGACGGACTACAAAATGTTGAGACGTTATCTTGATCAACAAAGTGAAAAGCTAGGAATGCCGATTTACGTAACGTTAGGTAATCATGATCGCACTGCTGATTTCTATAAGGGATATTTAAATCAAGAAGCTAAGGATAAGTGCTACTATAAAGTTTCCTCACCTGATTATGATTATTACTTTTTAGATACTAAGCATGGCAATATTGAACAGGGATATCTAAGCAGTGATCAATTAGATTGGTTATCTAATGAGTTAAGCAAATCAGACAAGAGTTCAATTATCTTTATGCACCACCCAGCCTATGGGGCACCATTAAAGTACATGAAGTATAGTATTTTACAAAATGGTGATGAATTTTACGACATCATTAATGGTAAAAACGTTATTGGAGTATTCTCGGGACATGTTCATTTTCCAACGAGTTATAACTATAACGGCATCTTTAATGTAATCGGTGATTCGACTGCGTACCATATCGATTGTCGAGACCCATACGATCACGTTTATTGTGACGCAACTAGCTATAATGTCATTGATATTGACGATAATAATATCGGGACGACTTTGGTTCAGCTATTAAGCGATGGCCATGGCCCTAGCAATATTAATGGACACATTAAAGTTGAGGACATTGAATTTTTAGATAAAGGTAAATTTAAATAGTGCAACGAACTGACCTCCTAATTATTTAGGAGGTCGCGTTGTTAATGAAAGTATTTAATAAAACGGGAGCGGTTAAATGACTAATAATAAAAAGGGGAGTTGGAAATCTTTTCTATACTTAACCCCAGCCGGACTGATAATGTTAATTTTTCTGATCATACCAATTTTGTATACTATTTATTTAAGTTTCTGCGATTGGAATTTGATCTCACCAGATAAAAACTTTGTCGGGCTAAAAAACTATATTTCATTATTTACAGACCCAACTAATTTAAAAGTAATCCTTAATACGATTGTTTATATTATTTTCCTATTAATTTTGAACTTTATTGTTCCTTATTTCATTTCAATTATCGTTCAGTATTTTATTTCCAAAATGAAGGGAATTTATAAGATCATCTTTTTCATCCCAAGTTTATTTTCATTAGTGGTTGGTGCAATGCTATTTTCTTGGTTATTGAATCCGGTGGCTGGACCAGTTGCTGAGCTCTTTCACACGATTGGAGTCAAACTACCGCAATGGACCAATTCTGGTGGGATGGCAGTTACGGTGCTTTGTTTGATTGCTAACTGGAAGGTGTTCGGTTATAACTTTATTTTGCTCTTAACTGGATTGGGAGCAATTCCTGAGAATATTTTAAATGCAGCTAAGATGGATGCAATTCCTAAATGGCGGATGGTGAAAGACATTGTTATGCCAATGAACAAAAGCATTAGTATGTACGTGTTGATTTTGACCGTCGTGCAGGGGCTGCAATATGTATTTACCCCAATTAGTGTAATTACTCAAGGGGGTCCTAATTATGGATCATCCAATGTGATTTATCACACTTATTTAAACGCCTTTGTTTTATATAAGACCGGTGATTCCGCTGCAATGGCAATCTTTACTTTTATTATTTTCCTCATCTTTTTATTCTTAGAAATTAAATTTGTTGAAGGAAAGGAGATTTTTGGCAATGAAGGTTAATAAATACACCGCTTGGCACGTGATTTTAATTATCGTATGTTTAGTTGCAATTTTACCCGTTATCTTTATGATTGGGAATTCATTTAAAACGGTCCAAGAATCGTATCAAACTCCACTGCAATTTATCCCTAGTCACCCTTCGTTAGCTAATTATATTACCCTTGCGAAACAATTAAATATCATTCAATTGATCTGGAACACCTTTTTTATGGCTAGTTTGGTAACCTTGGGAAAGGTATTTACAGGATTATTAGCAGCCTATGCCTTTAAGTACCATGCTTTTAAGGGTAAGAAATGGATTTACTTTGTATTTATGGCAACGATGTTTGTTCCATTTACAATGACAATGATTCCGAACTACTTAGTTATTTCGAGAGCGCACCTTTTGAATACAATTATCGGGGTCGTTTTACCACAACTATGTGATGCTTCTGGGATCATGTTATTTGTTAAATCAATGGGTAAGATTCCATATAGTTTGATTGAGTCTGCTAAGATCGATAATGTGGGTGATTTTAGGATTTTTAGAAATATCGTTCTACCATTATTGAGACCAAGTATCATCAGTATGGGTGCGTTGTTCTTCATTAATTCATGGAATGAGTATGTATGGCCAACCTTGATTTTGAAGAATACTGGTAGCTTCACGTTGCCATTAGCATTACAGAACTATATCTCCAGTGAAGGGGGAACTAACTTCCCACTGGCAATGGCTGTCGCAACAATTATGATTATTCCACCACTATTGATTTATATTGCGCTTCAAAGATACATTTTGAACAATATCAGTAGTGCGGGACTAAAATAAGAGAGGGATTTTAAATGAGTACTTCAGGATCAAGCGTTGAATTAAAAGATGTTTCTAAAAACTTTAAAAATAGTTCAGTAATCAAAGATATGAATTTAAAGATTAACCCCAGCGAATTTTTGGTTCTACTAGGGCCTTCAGGATGCGGAAAGTCTACTACCTTAAGAATGATTGCGGGACTTGAAACACCAAGCGATGGTGAAATCATTTTTGATGGTAAGGATGTTAAGAATACCGCAAGTGGCGAAAGAAACATTGCCATGGTATTTCAAGATTATGCGCTCTATCCAAATATGACGGTTAGACAAAATATCGAATACGCACTTAAGGTTCACAAGGTTAGTAAAACAGAAATCAAGAATCGGGTTGAAAAGATTCTTGAGTCACTCGACTTAGTTGACCACCAGAAGAAATATCCTGCTCAGTTGTCAGGGGGACAAAAGCAACGGGTGGCCCTTGGCAGGGGTATGGCTAAGAAGAGTCGGATCTTTTTACTTGATGAACCGTTATCCAATATTGATGTTCAATTACGTGAAAAGGCACGGGATGAAATCATTCGGCTTCATAACGATAGTGAACAGACGATTATTTACGTTACCCATGATCAAATGGAAGCAATGGCTTTGGGTGATCGAATCGCTGTAATCAATGACGGTAAAATTCAAATGATCGATAGTCCTAAGAAGATTTATGAAGAACCCGCTAATCTGTTTGTTGCTAAGTTTATTGGAACGCCAAGGATTAATCTTTTTGATATTACATTCCAAAATGCGACTCCATACCTTGAAAATGAATATTCATTGGCAAAAATATTACCTGATAAGATTAAATTGGATAATAGTAAAAGTTATGTTTTAGGGATCAGATCCGAAAATGTTTTAGTTAATAATTCAGATTCTGGAATTAAGGCGAACGTTAAATATGTAGTTGATTATGGAAAGTATTATGAGCTAACCCTTGAAACTAAGAATGGAACAACGTTTAAAGCGAACGTAAGCGATTGGGATGGCAGTAATAAAGAAGTTAGCTTTTCATTTAATAATCAGAAAATAATTGTTTTTGATAAAGAAACTGGTGAAAGAATTTAGTTGACCATTAATAAAAGCTCATTAGTCTATCCTAGGGTGGATTAATGGGCTTTTTAGATTGGCAAGTATATTATTGATTGATTCAATTACTAAATTCACCTATGCTTGTTTTAAAACCATGGGGGGATGCAAATGAATTTACAGAAAGTCACTGCTGATGCATATAAATATTATTTGATTGACCTAAAACGCTTTGACGGGCATTTAAATAGCTTTGCCACTAGTCAAGAAGATTTGCTATCTGCTGCTTTTTACCAGGGTTTAGCTAGTGTTTATCTTGGAAAGAAATATCGTCACGATGATGTGGTCAATCAACCATTTGAAGAGGATAAAGACTTATTTGGGGTCGCTACTAACGAAGCAATTGCAACTTTAGCACATCGATTTATTGAAAATTATGATATTTATTTAAGCGATAATGAGGATGATAACTTTGCGATTAGTGGCGGGCAGCGGTATTATTTCACCGTAAAATCAAAGGGGTTCGTTGACTAAATTCGTCCCTTTATTTGATTGCTGTTTGGAAATTAATGATTAAGGATTGATATCATATTGTTGCTTTAGCGTTGAATTCGTGTAAACTAACATTTAGCTTGAAACTAAAGGAGATAGATTATGAAATTAAGAAAAATGGTGTTTACTACTTTATCAGCTAGTTTGTTATTGTTGGGCACTGGTGTTACTGCGGTAAATGCTGCAACTTCAAATTCTTCATCCACGACCAATACGACTGCAGAAACTAAAAAGTACGTAAAGACTTTTCCAAAGGCAATGCAGACGACTTGGTATTCATACAATAAAAAGACTGGTTATACGGCTGTAAAACTGACTAAGAATCAACTGACCGTAACGAATAACGGCAAAACGAATGCTAAGATTACATTACATGCTTATAAACAACATGATGCTAAAAAGGTTACCAAGGATCAGGAAAATTGGATTTATGCCTGGCAAACTGGTGGCTGGCTAGAGACTTATGATTGGGATCAACAATATGGCTCAGGCAGCTATTTTAAGGTTCAAACTGTCAATAAGCATAAGACGTTATCAATCAGATCGATGCAATCGAACGTTGATTCAGGAACATACTATCAAACTAAACAGTTAGCTAAGAAGTATTCAAATCAAAAATCAGCGAATTCAAACGTATTGATGTAAAAAATAGGGGGTTACTTGGATTTTTTCCAAGTAACCCTCTTTTTAATGTTAATTTTGAAATGATTAATAAATATAAAATCAATTGATTAGATATTAACATTATAATATGATTATTAAAAATACTTGTTTACATAAAAAATTCAAACAACTATTAGGGAGAGAATGATAATGGCACATGAAGCAGTTGCGAAAGTAGAAAATGTTTTTATTAATTATATACCTACTAGTAGTAATGTTGAGACAGTAATTAGATTAGTCTATAAGGGAATGCTTGATAAGCAGTACCATAGTAAATTGAAGCCGTATATATATTTAAAGTTTACTTCAATTAAAGATCTTGATACTAAGGTAGGCGGACTCAATTTAAATGCATTACTTAAAGAACGCAAAATTTTTAATAACGATTATTTTAGTGATAAGAAAAAATCACATAAATTTGAAAACGAATTGATAAGTAGGTGTAGTGGTAAAGCTTTCATTATTGATATGGATTTTAGTAATGGGATCAATGATTTTAATTCTAATAATTCTTTGATTGCGGTTATTAATGATAATGGGAAGCTTGATTTCAATGCTGCATCGTTAGTGTTAAACCCTAATTCTGTTAAAGACATTAATGACGTTAATAATCTCTTAAGTTTACTTAACGCCCGTAAACCAATTAAAATCGATTCATATTTAAAGATTGATGATCAAGTAAATGTTGATGGGTTAATTTGGCGTGATGGGAATAACTACTTTTCGATTAACGGGCAATTTAAAATTAATGATAATTATGAACTATATGATTTAGATTCAAATGCTAATTATCAAGCTACGCCTATTTCGGATGGCTTATTTTATTCACTAAACAATTCATGTGATGCCTTTTTCGTCCCTAGTAATAGTTATCAACATCAAGTTGCTCAAAAAACAATTGATCAATCCGCAGTAGTCAATAATGAATATAATCAAGAACTATTGAACACTAAGGGTGATGCGATCTTAGCTCACTTTGTAGACGTTTTAGACCATAAATATTCGTTTTTATTTAATGAGCAAGATATCGCTAACTTTCATAACTCCGTTAAAAGCTTTCCATTAACCATCTTAGCTGGTCTTAGTGGCTCTGGAAAATCTAAGATTGCAACGGCATATGCTGATGCAATGGGGATTAAAAATGATGAGCAATTTAATTTGGTTTCAGTAATTCCAGAATGGCAGAGTGATTCAGACCTACTTGGCTATGTTGATGTTGTTAAAAATATTTATAGACCGAGTGCTTCAGGAATTGCGGATACCTTAATTGCAGCGAATAGAAACCCCAACAAAATATATTTGATCGTGTTGGATGAAATGAACCTTTCCAAGGTTGAACATTACTTTGCACAGTTTCTATCAGCCATAGAAAGAGAGCATAATGAACGTAAAATTAAGCTTTATAATTCTAATGAACAATCGATGATTACCAATAGTGATGTGTATCCTCATGAAGTCTTTATTTCCGATAACGTTCGGTTTATTGGAACCATTAATATTGATGAATCGACCTTTGAATTGTCAGATAAGGTCTTAGATCGGGCTAACTTAATTAAGTTATCAAGGGTTCCATTTACAGAATTGGATAACTTACCAGCTAAAAAAGCAGTTCGAACTGAAGAAATCTCTTTTGATACTTATCAAAAGATGATTCATAATGATCAATTTACATTTGAAATGAACTACTTGAATTTTTTTGATGAACTATACGATGCAATTAATAAAGCAATGCCTACGGTCGGTTTTAGCTGGCGAACCATTAATAACATCAGGGTATTTATGTCGAATGTTAATGCATACAATAATGATAACTACGGTTTTGATACCAGGGTTGCATTTGACTATCAAATCGCCCAAAGAATCTTACCTAAGATTCGTGGGAATAGACAGATGTTAGCACCATTGTTGGATAATAATAATTTGATCAACCTATTTAATAAATACGCAGATATTTCAGATTTTAGTGTAACGAAACAGCAATTAACACAAAAATTAAGAGAGATTAAGGTGATTGGATTTGCAAACTAGGGTTGTCTTAAAGCCAGGCCATGGTGATTTGATAGGATTTACCCCTGCGGGTGATAACGTGGTGATAGCCAAGGAGAATACCTATACCTACCTAAGCGTAAAGATTGGCAAAGACGAACGCTTTTATTTAGAAGGCCTTGAAAATATCGATGGAATTGATAAAAAACGCGCCAAAAACGGGCGTTACTATATTGATCAAGACCTGGAAATCCCACTTTATGATAATAAATTGAATAAGGATGCTTATTTAAAAGGCTACTATAAGATGATGGTTACTAATGGGGAACAAATTGGCTACGCTTGGTTAAAAATAGATAGTAAGTTTTTTGATGCTGACAAACGATACAATCAAATGGTGATTGATATTGAGCGGGCTTTTAAGGATTTATCTAAAACGGCGATCGATCGCAAATCACGGGTTAGATATATAACTGCATTGGATGATTTAGCCCGATTTTTAGATCAAAATTTCGCTATTTTTCAAAATGTATTGGTTGATTTACGCAAACATCCGCATATTGATCTATTACGTCAATATAATTGGAGCCATTCATTACGGGGGCGTCTGGATAATCGGTCCTTAAGGATGATGAATCGCCACGGAAATCAAAATTATTTTATTCAAAACAACACCGTTAACTTCAATAATCGCACTAATCAAGCCTTAAAGGCGAATTTACGACAGATATGTATGATTTTAAATGAACACTTTAATAAGAACACTTACACTTTGATTAGTGGTTACTGCGATTTGATTAATGACTTTTTGAGCAACTCATGGATGAGTTCCGTTAGTGATGTTCAAATTAACGGTCAACCACATCAGATTAACTATAGCTATCGCTTTATTAGTAATTTTTTAAATCAGTTGATCGAACTAAGCCAATCCCAAATTACATTAGCCGCTAAGTCTAATCATTTTGCACTAGCAAAAAGGAGTAGCTATGATCTATATGAATATTGGGGCTACATCAGAACATTATTGGCACTGAACCAACTAGGGTTTCGGGATGTCTCGGGGTGGAGCTTAGCTGATCAGCTAACAAAAATTAAGAACATTCGACTAGGTTTGCCGAAAGAAACCCAGGTTAAAATGGCTAAAACAATTCAGTTGGCAGGTCAGTCATTTGATATTACCGCTGTAGTTGTTTACAACGATGTAATGCTTAGTCCATTTAACAAAAAGAAGCAAAAATATAATAAAGTTTCTAGTAAATATATTTGGATTGATAGTATCCACTACAAACCCGACATTAGAGTGGATCTTTTTGACGTGGATAATGTTTTTGTAGGTAGCTTTATTATGGATACTAAATATCGAGCAATGGAAAACATCTTAAAATATGATAAAAACGATAAATACGCCCAAGATAATAAAGGTGTTCGCGAACAGTTACTAGATTATTATTACAAGGTTAATAGTTCGGTTATTTTTAAATCGGATCGATATCCAAAAAATTTACCAATAAATCTATTTAGGATTATTAGTAAAGTTGGGATAATCAATCCCGTTGCAGAGACCACTAGTATGTTGAATGGAATTGAACCAGTTTTAACAATTCCTGGTGACGACAATCAAAATTTACGCTCATTTATCGAGACGCAAATCAACACCTTAATAATTGGATTATCCTTATTAAACAGGTAATTAGTTGGTTAAGTAGTGTACTTAGATATCGTTGATTATTAATTTATTAATGATGTATAATTACTATAAATATTTTCGGAAAATTATTAATTAAGAGGGGTGTTTTTAATGGGGCAACTACCCGCCAGGGAACAATTACATTCAGAACAAATTGAAGCATTAGCTTCTAATAAAAATCAAGATCAAATTATATTAGGGGTCGCTGGTGGTGGTAAAACGGTGATTGCTATATATCGTGCAGTTGACCTCTTAGCCGATATTGACAGTTTATTTTTTGACAAACAAAAAGTCCTGATCTTAACTTTTAATAATGCAATCCATTCATTTATCAAGAATAATATTAATCAGATTGCTAATGGTGAAGATAATATTGATGTTAATACGGTCTATACATACTTTAGGGATATCGTAAATAGTTGTTCTCCGAAAGAAGAATTAAAGTTATTAAATAAGCATGAGTATGACTATTTAGTGTCCGCTAATCGATACTACGCTGATAATCAATGTGCCGCCAATCATGATGTTAGTCGCAAAGCAACTGCAATTGCGGAAACAATAAATAATAAGATTATTAATGGCCTTGTAAATGAAGCCTATCTTGATAATCCTGATAATAACATTTGGAAAAAAGATAACCTAAGCCTAGATGATGTTAAAAAGGCGATTAAAGATGAAATCAAATGGATGCAGGATAATGAAATTGCATACAATGATGAAGAAAGTTACTTACAAGTAAGTAGGGTAGGGCGGAGCTCTTTTAACCTTGGTAAAAAAGGTGGTAATCAACGAAAATTAGTATATGATATTTACCACAAATACTATCAAAAACGTGATGCTTATCGTAATTCGAATGGTGAATCTAGGATATTTAGCTATTCCGATGTTTATCGGTTAGTAAAGTATATTCAGATTCCCGAAAGTCAAAAATATGATTATATCATTGTTGATGAGGTGCAAGACCTTTCACCAGCGATGTTCGATGCATTAAGTTATTTGCGGAAAACTAATGGGCACACTTACTTTACATTACTGGGAGACCTTTCCCAAAACATTTACGGTCGACGGATGTCATGGAAGAGCTTGGGACTTCAAATTAACCGTGGTAATAGTCATCGCATCAAGCATAATTATCGGAACACGTATCAGATTTCAAAGGTTGGAAAAGACTTACTAGATTATTGTAAGTTGTACTACTCTTTTGATGTTGAATCCGATTCATATCGGGAAACTGATTCAGCATTCATCGAACCAGATTTATCCTCTAATCAAAATGGTCATCCAGTATTTGCTGTGAATGATGACGACGAAATGGTGATTAGAATGGTTAAAATGGCTTTAAAAAATGACGAAAATATATTGATAACGTATCGCAGTAAGGATGATCGTAAAAAAATAATCGAACTACTGGATGGAAAGTTCATATCATACAGCAGTTCTTATGATGAAGACAATGGTAATAATAAAGTTTTTGTTTTATCCATGAAAAGGATAAAGGGATTGCAATTCCCAAATGTTATTGTTTATTGTTTTGATTCTATGGATGCCGATATTAACCGTGAAGAAATTGTCGATTCTGATGGAACCGTTAACTATGATTTAATGAACGATGAGGAAGCCAATATTTTTTATGCTCAACAGTATGTTTCAATTACCAGAGCTGAAAAAATTCTAATGTTAGTTTATAAAAATCCAAAAACTGCTAATTTATTGCAAGATATTTGTTCAGATGGTTCCATTCGATTCATTTAATGAAATTGCACTCAATTATTGATAATTTCGAATCAATCTAAAAATCCTAGTTCCGCTTAATTGCTGGAACTAGGATTTTTGCTAAAAGTTATCTTTTCGATAATTTTGATTTTTAGTGATTTGATCACTAATGGGTTGCCATATTTTCACTTGATACTGATTGTTATTACGGATCATGATCCGTTGGGCTCTTTTAGCGTAGCCAGCCATTGAGTACTTTTCACCATATCTTTTGTGGGTGAGGTACATTTTAGTGGCGATTTTCTTTTGTGGGATGCAATGTGCTAATTTTTGTTTATTTTGGTTGATATGCTCACTAGTTAGTTGCTTATGAAAATCAGATTTTGAGCGGATTACCCGTTCATTTTGATCCCAGACCATCCGATAGTTAATATTCCAATAAAAACTTTTATGGTTATCAAATTTATACTTATCAACCTGCAATCTACGGATATGACGCAACATTTTCTTACTTTTATAATGGAATTTATAAACTGATTTAGGCCTCATTGTAACCACTTTACCGTTAAATAAAAAGCCAAGGTAGTCAAACCATGCTTGATGGAATTCGTTATTGAATAATCGCTTAGTCCCATCAACGGCATCATAATTAAAGACCTTCGTCTTGTTCGTTTCGATCGTTAACTTTGTTTCAGTAGTACAAATAGACTTAACCAAATTGATAAAATCATGAATATCAACTTCTTTTTGGTCTGCTAACTTAGGGATAACAATTACGAAATCATCTGAGTATCTGCGATACATACCTTTGTTTTTGGCAACTAATTGATTTATTTGCTTATCAAATTCAATCATGTATACATTTGCGAGGACGGCACTGATTGCGGTTCCTTGAGGGATGCCCACTGAATTGGGGCCATTGACTTTTAATTGCCCCGAATGAATCAAATTACCAAGTTCACGGTGGCTTCTTGTGTAATATGGAGCTTGATTACGATTTAACCCAAGTTTCTTAAGTGCGGGGCTGATTTCAGATTCATTTACGTATCGATATGCAGTGATCGATTTAAAAACTCGTTTCCAGTCAGATGGTAAAGCATTGACTTTTAGCACCTTACAAAGGGCCGTGGCTAATTTTTTATGTCTAATATTGTTAAAGAAGCTTTTAAAATCACCCTTAATGATCCAACAATCTTTTAATGTGATGACTTCATCAAAAACTTCCTTGGCAGCAGTGATATTAGATCCCTTAAGGAGTTTACGATATGCAGTCGGAACTTTGAATAGCCCTAAATTATTAATGTAATCTTCGTACTTTGTACTTAGTTCATTAGCGTAGTATGAATAAACTAGCTCATCGTGGTGAGCAACCAATGAAATAGGGCGTTTCTTAGATTTTACGTACCCCTTGAATTGATGTTTGGCCCGATGATAAATCTTGCTTTCCTTATATTTTAAAATCAAGGGGTGGAATCGATAACTAGCAATTTTGTCTTTGTTGGTTACAACGGAATCGAAGAACCGTTTAGCGTTTTTAGGACTTAAATTACGATCAAAGTGTTTATAGCGCTTGTTGATGACGTTACTAAGTACTTTTTCTTCATCCATATCATTTCACTCCTAGCAAATAAAAAAAGACCCACAAAATGCGGGTCCACCGGAAATCATCAGTTAACATACGACGGATAGAATCGTAATAAGCAGTTAACTGTGTCTAACGCTCTGTCACAAATATAATCAACGATTTAATTATAATTCCAGCAAGGAGAGCTCCGATAATCAATTAAGCTACCCGGGAAGGAAAGATTCCCTCCGTTCTAAATTAGTTTTCATTATAGATAGACATCGACATAACGAACTTACGAATTGTCTGAGTTTAACGCTTCATACTTGGTAGTAAACTAGCATTGCTGGAAAATGCCATTGCGTTAAGTATGTTTAATATACAGCTAATTGAAATCGAAATCAAGCATCCTAATTTGTTGCAATATTTTAATTAATTTTCGATTGATTGAACGTATTTTTCAAGTTGAGAATATAACTTGTTGAGCTTGTTTTGTAATTTATTGATTTTAGTTTTACTTGCCTTTTGCTTTTTTAAGCGTTGGATTTGTTTGAATAGTTTTTTGGATTCATTATCATATTTGATTAACTTGGGATCGGTTTTTTCCTTATTGAAAAGCGTGAAGAACTCTTGGAATGAATGGGCAATCGTATCCTTATCCTCATTAGTGGAGTAGTTACGATACCAAATAAAATTATTAGAATCAATGTTAAATCCGATGTTCTTGCTTGGATCAGATTCATTGCGAGCGGGGGCCGAATTGAGTGCTTTGTTGACCTGGGCTTGAGACGAAAACTTTACGGTTTGCCCTGATTTGGGATCATTGTATCCATAATCGGGGGTATATTTAAATGAAACGACACCATGAGCTCCTTGCAATGGTAGTCCTGCATGTTCGGCATGCACGGTAATTTCGTTGGGCACAAGATTAAAGCTATTTACTGCCACGAATCCACCAAATGTTAATGTAATTAAAGCTGATAAGGACAAAATTTTCTTTTTCATTTAACCATCTCCAATAACGATTTTTATATCATAATTATACCATAATAATAATATTAATTTAAATAGATAGATTATTTGGATGTGATTATAAATTAACTAAAATTGCATAATATTTATTTTATAGTATTATTAAAGATATACGAATAAATATCTGAGATAAGCAATTGATTGACATTTATAAAAAAACGGATATAATTGTAGTCAAGAATGAGTGGTAGATACTCTACGGAGCCTATTACGCTAAAAGTCCTTTCATCTTCTTGATGAAGGGGCTTTTTTGTTTAAGGGGTGGGTAAGATTGGCAAATCACAAATATTTTCTAGCGATTGATGAACAAATTGAGTTGCTTAAAAGTCGTGGGCTAGTGATTAATGATGAGGAACGGGCCTTTAAATATTTATTGACTAATAATTACTATGACATTATTAATGGCTATAGCAAGTATTTTCAGAAGGATCCGAGCTCACATGATGATCTTTATTTATCGAATGCTACTTTCGATGAAGTGTGTAATCTTTACTTTTTTGATAAGAAAATCAAACAAACTTTATTTAACAGTATTATTAACGTTGAACATCATTTAAGATCAATTTTTTCATATCGATTCTCTGAAGCACACCAGAAAATTAGGTACCCCTATTTGAACATTAATTTTTATGATCACGCCCAAACTTTGGAAATGGGGTATACACTTTCCAGACTAACTCGTGTGATCAGTAATAACGCCAGGTATAAAAATAATGCAATCTATCATTATGTTCATGCATATGACGATGTCCCTACATGGGTGTTAGTTGAATTTTTGGATTTTGGAACGTTATATAATCTGATCAAGGGTTTGAATAAAAATATGCAAAATAAGATTGCGCTGGATTTAAGTGATTTTATTCTTACGAACAATCATGATTTTAATGATCAATTTACACCCAAATGTATGCTCTCCTTTATCAAAAATATTCATGAAATTAGAAATGTTTGTGCACACAATAACCGTTTGATTGGGTTTACCTGTCGTTCCGATTCTGTTTATTTTCCCTTCTTACATAATCAATACGGAATTACAAAGGATATGCAAAGAAGAAAGACTTTTTCGACCTTTATTAGTATGCAGTGTTTCTTAAGTAGGGTGGAATATGCAACGCTGAATAATACGATTAGGAAGCGCTTTAGAACCCTATCTAATAAGCTGGATTCAATTGATATTAATTGTATTTTAGATTCGTTAGGATTTCCACCAAATTGGCAAGAACAAGATACACTTCCCCAATAAAAAAACTGATCTCGATTGAAGATCGAAATCAGTTACTATTATTTTTTTAATGATGATTAAATCCCAATTCCTGCTTGATTTTTAATCGAATCTAAATATAATTCTATTTTAGTCGCTTTGATGATTTTTTCAAAATCATCAAGGCCATTCTCTTCTTGATTGTTGTTAACAGCATTTAAATTTTTTCTATCATTCATAATGACACACCCCTATTATTTTTTGACCAAGTTCATTTTATCATAAAGAAATAGTAGATTGTTAAATAAGCCCCATTAGAGACAGATAACTTTTTGTGTCTCTAGGAACCTGATTTAAGCTTGTTTTTATCGATTTTATGGGGTCCATTGACACTTTATTTGTTTAGGGGTAGAATTATGTTCCTGTCTTTTCAGAAATATCAATTCAGTAACCAGATAGTCGATCGAATATCTGGTTTTTTATATCCAGTTAGCTAATTCTGGTGAACTCGTGAGCGTTCGATTCGCTCATTAGCCCTTGCACCACAAATTAATAATTGAAGGGAA
The DNA here is from genome assembly GCF_058508515.1 of Nicoliella sp. ESL1120. Taxonomy (NCBI): domain Bacteria; kingdom Bacillati; phylum Bacillota; class Bacilli; order Lactobacillales; family Lactobacillaceae; genus Nicoliella; species Nicoliella sp. ESL1120. Next base: position 1,374,183 of record NZ_CP196383.1, on the reverse strand, counting down.
GTAAAGGTATGGAAAAATTATGCGCAGCTCAGTTGCAAAGAAACATCTTTATTATGGACGGTAGTTTCGACGATAAGTTTAGTTTTCTCAAGGCCCTTACTTTAATATCTAAGAATGCTGAGGAACACCCCAGTGCAATGGTTTTATATTCTGAAATTTCCGATGATTATACGGTACCTGATAATTATTTGGATAATAACAAAATCTGGAATCGCATTTTGAACCAGATCGATGTTATACCAGGATTTAGAACTAGTCGGGTGGTTTCAGTTGCTGCGACTTCGGTTTTTAGGTACTACCAAAATGTTAGCATGTATAAGACGTTGAATGGCACTTTAAAATCAATGTCAGAATGTCCTGACTATGGTTATGATCAACGAATTGATGATTATGATCAATTTGAAACTAATCCAGAGATTAAGAAATTAGATAATGCGATGAAGTCCGTCGAAGGGATACTAAATAGTCAAAATTCTGACATCATTTATGATAAGCAACAAGTTATTAATCTGGACTTCGATGATCATCCAGACCCATTAACCTATCAAGAACTAATTAAGCGGTTAAACAAATCCTTCAGTTAATTTTAATTTGTAGTGGCATATACTTTTATATAAAGTGAAAAAGATTGCTAATTTAGCAATCTTTTTTTGTGGAATGATAAATTTAAAGCTTTTTAGATTGGTAAGTTATTGTAGAAATAAAAAATAGCCTTCGATAAATACAATTTAGTTATCGAAGACTATTTTAAAATTGATAATATTAAATGCTATTTTGCGTTCAAAGTTTTTGGAACTGACTTAGATAGGTAAAAAGTACCAAATCCCTTTGCTTTAATACCTGATCCTTGCTTCTTAAAAGTAAAGACCTCTTCCTTGGAGTTATTATAGTTTGCTTCAATGTAGTAGGTCCCATTGGTTACTTTATATTTTGGATCAGCACCTGTTACAGATTGGGAAGTCTTATACTTTTTGTTTGCCCCATAGTAAAGGTTTCCAATAGTAAAATTATCCTTACTAATGGTAAATGAAGTACGGTAGTACTTACCGTACTTAGCTTCGCTTTTATCAACAGCGTTATGTTTAGATGCAACCCAAGTTCCTTTAAATTCGCTTGGAGTTCCACTTTTCCATGAATCAGCATTTACTGTAGCTGAAGTTACGCTTCCAAAAGTTACGAAAACTAATGATGTTAATAATAACTTTTTTAAATTCATTAAAATCACTCCTATGTAAATTTTGTAAATCTATTTCCAAAATTAATTATAACAATTTATAGTTTATAATACTATAAATTTAACCTAGTTTTGATATTTGAATAGTTGTATTAATTATTTTTTGTTGATAAATAAAAGTACAACTACCAATCACTTATTAGTATTAGTTAACTATTACTAGCATTTTCTATTTGTGTATTGTGTAATAAATTCCTTCACAATATAATTAATATTAATATATTAATATTTAAGGAGAACGCTATGGCTACTTTTGATGAGTTAATTGATCAGATTGATAATAGTAACATTGATAATCAACGTGATAGAGGAACCGCCTTTGAGCATATGGTCGTTTCATATTTAAAAAACGAACCAACTTACAAACAAAAATTTAAACATGTTTGGCTTCTTAATGAAGTTCCTGAAGAATATGGCATCCCTAAAAAGGACACAGGTGTAGATATTGTTGCATGCGATATTAATGATAATTTAACTGCCGTTCAAGCTAAGTTTTATAAGGGTAAAGTCGGTAAAGATACCATTAATTCATTTGTAGCAGAAGCTGGTAAGGAATACTATGCTGATGGAATCATTGTATCTACTACTGATGACTGGAATGCAAATGCTTTAAATGCATTAAGGGGTAATTCTAAGCCAATTACCATTATTGGATTATCACAATTACGCCGTGCTAAGTTTGAATGGCAAAAGTTTTCATTTACAAGTGATAACGACCTTTCATCACACAATGAGAAGCACCTTAGAAGTTATCAAAAAGAAGCAATTGAAAAAGCGGTTCAATACTTTGATCATAGTGATTATGAACATCACGATCGTGGTAAATTGATTATGGCCCCAGGGACTGGTAAAACCTTTACTAGTTTAAAAATTACTGAAGCATTGATGAAAGATCAAGCTAAACATACTTTTAATGTGTTGTACTTAGTACCAAGTATCCAATTACTTTCTCAAACTTTATTTAATTGGAATGATGATGTTGATGATCAAATCCATATGACATCCCTATCAGTTGTATCCGATCGAAAGGCCACTAAAAAGACAATCGATGGGAACGACGAATTAAATTCCACCGATATTGGATTTCCTGCCACGACTGATGTTGATGAATTAATGAGTGACTATCAAAAATTAAAGCTAAATGATGATAATAATCGATTAACGATTAATGTTGTATTTTCAACTTATCAATCGATTGATGTTATTCAGCAAGCTCAAGAAGCTGGGTATCCTGAATTTGATCTAATCGTTGCTGATGAAGCCCATCGAACAACTGGCGCTAAGCGTCTTGGTGAAGACAGCATGTTTACTAAGGTTCATTCTGATAAGTATGTTAAAGGGAAACTTCGCCTTTATCAAACCGCAACTCCTAAAATCTATGATGAAAATGCCAAAAAGAAAGCTGTCGAAAATAGTATTGCCGTGTCGTCAATGGACGATGAGGAAAAATATGGAAAAGAGTTCTTTAGACTAGGCTTTGGAGCCGCAGTTTCTGGAGGTTGGTTAACTGATTACAAGGTGTCAGTACTAGCTGTTAGTGAATCATACATTAATAAGAATATGCAGAAGATGATGTCTGATGATAATGGTTTGAAAGTTGACGATATTGGTAAAATCATTGGGGTGTGGAACGCCATGGTGAAGCGAAACGGAATTACTGGTGAAATAACTGGTGCTCCAATGAAGCGCGTAATCGGCTTTACTGATACCATCAAGCACTCCCAAGCACTTTCAAATGAATTTAACCATGTTGTTAACGACTACTTAGGTGCAAAGTCACGTGAAAGTTTTAATGTTGATGTTCATCACGTTGATGGCGGTTTGAACGCCTTACGTAAGAATGAAGAAATCGACTGGTTAGCTAGTGATAATTTGAAAGAAAATCATGCTAAAATGCTTTCCAACGTTAGGTTCCTTACTGAAGGGATTGATGTACCTAACTTGGACGGAATTGTATTCTTTAATCCTAAAAAATCACAAGTTGATATTGTTCAAGCAGTTGGAAGAATCATGCGGTTAGCTCCAAACAAGGAATATGGATATATCATTATTCCCGTCGTCATTCCTGAGGGAGTTGATCCAAGTGAGGCTTTGGATAATAACGAAAGATACCGTGCGGTTTGGCAGGTTTTAAATGCATTGCGATCCACTGATGAACGTTTTGAAGCAGAAGTTAATAAACTTGATTTAAATAAGAAAAAGTCTGGAAGGCTTGATCCTAATTTTGTTGGAGATAGCCCTAAAGATCCTATATCAGATAAAACTTGGCAAGACGATAATAAAAATAAACCTCAACAAATTGAACTACCTTTAGATTGGCAAGAAATGCAGAATGCTTTCTACGGTAAAGTGGTTCAAAAGGTTGGAAACCGTCAATACCTTGAAGATTGGTCCAAAGATGTGGCTAATATTGCTAAACGGCATATTCAAAGAATTAAAGATTTGGTGGATAGTAATTCAAAAGCAAAAGAAGCTTTTGATAAGTTCGTAAGGGGATTACGTTATAACATCAATGATTCCATTAATGATTAACAAGCAATTGAAATGTTAGCGCAGCATCTAATTACTGAACCGATTTTCAACGCTTTATTTGGTGAATACAGCTTTGTTAAAAATAATGTCGTTTCTAAGGCAATGAATGAAGTTCTTGAAACTTTTAAATCATTTGGTTTTAACAAAGAACAAGAAGATTTAAAACCATTCTATGATTCTATTACATTAAGAGCGAGTGGAATTGATAATGCTGAAGGTAAGCAAAGACTTATTTTAACGCTTTACGATAAGTTCTTTAGTAAGGGATTTAAAGAAACTACTGAACAATTGGGAATTGTCTTTACTCCAGTTGAAGTTGTTGATTTTATCGTTAATTCAGTTGATGTTGCATTACAAAAATACTTTGGGAAGCGATTAGTTGATAAGAATGTCAACATTCTTGATCCATTTACTGGAACAGGAACTTTCATGACCCGTACATTAACTCACTTCAAGAAGCAATTGGATAATAAAGAGATTACTTATGATGATATATTACGTAAGTACATGCATGAAATGTACGCAAATGAAATTGTGTTATTGAGTTACTACATTGCAGCTATTAATATTGAAGCAACTTTTGAAGATATTAATCCTGATAAGGATTACAAACAATTCGATGGAATTGTGCTTACTGATACATTTGCTAGCACTGAAAATAAGGATACTTCAGATGATGAATTATTTGGTGAAAATAATGAACGGCTAAGACGTGAACAGGAGCAACCAATTACTGCAATTATAAGTAATCCACCTTATTCAGTAGGTCAAAAAAGTGCTAATGATGATAATGAAAATGTACATTATCCATATTTAGACAATCAAATAAAAAAAACATATGTTAAAAATAGTTCTTCTACAGTTGTAAAAAGTAACTATGATAGCTATATAAAGGCTTTTAGGTGGGCTTCTGATAGAATTGGTGATAATGGAGTTATTGGTTTTATAACTAATGGTAGTTTCTTAAGTAGTGGTAGTTTAGATGGATTCAGATATTCAATTTTTAATGATTTTAATCATCTTTATGTATTTAACCTACGTGGTAATCAAAGAACTATTGGAGAGCAATCACGTAAAGAGGGTGGAAAGATTTTTGGTTCCGGAAGTCGTGCTCCCATTGCAATAAGTATTTTGATAAGGGATGATTCTAAAAAACATGAAATATATTATCATGATATAGGAGATTACTTATCTAAGAGTGAAAAACTTAAAATAATTAATGATGAAGTTAATATTTTACATGTTAATTGGGAAGTCATTAATCCTGATAATTATAATGATTGGTTAGATCAAAGGGACGTTAACTATACGAAATATCTTCCATTGTTTGGTAAGAATGATCATGTGTTTAATGTTAAAACTTCAGGTATAACAACCAGTAGAGATTCATGGCTTATTAACTTTAATAAAGAATATACAGAACATACTGGTAATAAACTAATAGGAAATTATAATTGTGAATTAAAAAATGCAATTAACTATGAGAATGTTACTAAAGACGATAGTAAAATAAAATGGAGTGCAACTTTAAAAAATAGATTTTTGTCTAAACAATACATTTCTGATAATCATAAGGTTATTCCGATAATGTATAGACCATTCACAAAACGTAACTTGTACTATAATAATAATATTATAGACAGGCCACGAGCTTTCGAAAAAATTTGGGGTAAAAATAATATTAGTTTTTTAATAAGTGGAAAGGGTTCTCATAAATCTTTCGATGTTTTTGTAACTAATTGCATATCCGACTATCATGTTGTTATATCAGGAACGCAGGTATTTCCTTTTTATGTTAATGGAGAGGATAAAAATTATAATTTATCCGACGAATTTATTAAGCAACTTAATATGACAAAGGAAAATTCTTTAGCTTATATATATGGATTATTAAATTCTAGTAGTTATCAAGATAAATATTCTAGTGATATTATTAAAGATGTTCCAAGAATTCCGATTGCTAAAAATAAGGAAAGTTACGTTGAAATCGGCAAGAAGTTAATTGATTTACACCTAAATTATGAAGAAGTTAGTCCCTATGATGATTTAATTATTAAAGCAAATGATAATTCAGACTATAAGGTCAAAAAGATGAAATTTGCTAAGCATCGGGCCCCTGAAACAAATAAATTATTCAATGATAAGTCCACTATTATCTTCAACAATGACATTACTATTTCTAACATCCCTGAAAAAGCATATGATTATGTTGTTAATGGTCGTTCTGCGATTGAATGGATTATGGATCAATATCAAGTTAAAACGGACAAGAAAACCCAAATCACTGATGATCCAAATGAATATAGCGATGATCCTAAGTATATATTAAACTTGCTATTAAGCATTATTAATGTATCAGTTCAAACTGTTGATTTAATCAATCAATTACCCAAGTTTGAAGTTGATGAAGAAGCTAATAACTAAGTATACAAAAAAGTTACAAAAGGATTCTATTTTAGATGCTTTAAAAATGTTGATATTGAGTAAATTTAATTAAATTTAATAACGAACTAAATTACGTTCTGAATATAATAAATAAGACACCTAGAAATAAATTAGGTGTCTTTTTATTATCATACTATTTATAGTAATGGAAATTGTCCGTTTACAGCGTGTGAGTGACAAAATGAAAAAACCACCCAAGATTAATTGAGTAGCCTTACATCCTAAACCCCAACGGTTTATTTTATAGATTTTTGATTAAACAGTGAATGCCAAAATGAATGCCATTGACTACGGGTTTGACTACAAATGACCGTCAAATTAACCACTATTTTAACTTAATTAAATGCACTTGATAGACTTAAAAACAAGCAAAAAGCCCGTTATACCAGCGTTTATAGCACTTCAGCATAACAGGCCTTTAATGACAAATGGAGTCGGCGGGAGTCGAACCCGCGTCCGAGCATATTGCCACCCGAATATCTACGTTCATAGGGATACTATTTGCGCGTTCACTAGTCAAAACGCCGCATTCCAAGGCAGACATGGCTAGCTAACCTGATTAGTCTCTTCTAATTACTTCAGGTGTGAGCAATTAGCGTAAGTCCACTTAATTTAGGACCCGGCACTAACCCATGGACGAGGCTAGACGGATCACGCTGAGCATACTGTTTAGGCAGCTACGGCGTAGTTGTTTGTATTATTGTTTGCAGTTATAATAGAAAACTGAGCGTTTTTAACGTGGTCGATGCCACGGAGCGCAATTCAGGCTCAACCTATACCCGTCGAATCCATAACGACCCCGATATAGTACTCATAATATCTTAGCATAATTTATAACAATGTCAAAATGATAAGCTTTTATTATCAAATTATAAAATGTCCCACTTAAATCTGAAATTACGATATAATAAAAATACTAGGCGTCAAAATTTTAATGGGGTGAAGTAATTGAAATCGACTACGATTGCCAGCGAGAAGACGCATGCTTTTTATATTAAATTAAAGCGTTCGCCAATGGCAGACTGGTTCGTTCCCGAATTAGAACATCAAGTTAAGGTTAATAAAGTAAAGCTACCTAAGCATTCTTTGAAGAACGAGTTTAAGGTAACCAGGTTTGGCTATTTCAATAAGCATGCTTGGTACTTTTTTAGTAATGATTCTGTCTCAGGATGGCTACCGCTAAAGAGTGTTCGCGAGAATTATCGGCGGTTAGCGGTTACTGCGGTTGAACAAAAATCTGATACGATTCAAGATAGTTACTTAGCGGCTGTTTTAATGTTGTTTCAATACTCAGGTAGTGATTTTAGCGTCGATGAATTGGATAGTTTATTTAGTAATTCTCAAATGGATTATCCAATGCCATCAGACCTTTTTACGATTATTGTTGAACGCACAGGGTCCTTTAAAAATTTATCTAATAAAAAATTACGGCGGTTGCGGAATCATCTTCGTCGGGAACGGCCCATTATATTATGGGTGTCAGGAAGTAAAAATGCTGACAATTCGGCAATTTTGTTGACGGGCTTTAATAAAAAGTTATTTTTCTATATTGATCCGCGAACGGGTGGGGTGCACACCATGACGAAAAAAGCACTAGTTAAACGTTGGAAAGCGGCTGGCTATCTGGCGATTAGTTACTAAAATAATGTTTATGAAACAATTAGAAGCTTCTTCGATTAATTAAGATCGGGGAAGCTTTTAATTTTTAAACGAGGGGCCTACTTATGGAGTCGATAAATATTCCAAACCATTATCAACGGAATGACCATTAGAATACTCATTAAAATGGTTTGGTGTTGATATGCATTTAAAATGGGACGGTAGCTAGCAGTGACCGAAATCACGACTGATAGAATAACGGAGCTACCAATTTGATGAAAAACATTGAGGGTTCCTGAAGCTGCTCCAGCAATGTTGGGGCTAGTGTTAGCAACTCCAGCCGTGGTTAGTGGACTAAAGGATAGTCCTTGACCAATTCCAATAACAATCATTGGAAAACCAACGCTAATCCAATAGCCGTATTTTAAATTAATTAATGCGGTTAATAAAACCCCAGTAAACGTGACGAACATCCCTAAAAATAAAATCGTAGAATTCTTAAATCGACTTGCCATTTTAGATTGCACTGATCCAAAAATAAACTGAGCGATTGTTTCTGGCATGTAGCAAAATGCAGCAATTAATGGTGTATATCCATAGTAAAACTGCATTACTCGTGGAATGATGAAGAAATAACAAATCATTACACCAATGTAGAAAAATCTGGATATATATGCGGAAACTCTTTCTGGATCTTGAAATAGTTTGAGCGGCATGATGGGGTGGTTGGTTTTGAATTCCCTGATTATAAAAATAACGATGAGCAATACGCCAATAATTCCAGAAGGTAGTTGGTAATTACTACCATCAATACTATATACGATTGCTAAAAAGCCTAAAAATGATAATACTGAGCCTAAGTAATCTAATTTTCCCCTTGAATTGGGGGCTTTGCTAGGAACAAATAAAACGGTAATGATGAAGAGGATGATGCCGATTGGCACGTTAATAAAAAAGCCCAGACGCCAAGAGGTGAATGTGGCAATAATTCCACCAATTACTAGGCCTACACTGGTTCCCAATCCTGCTGTAATTCCATAATAGGCAATTGCTTTGGCCTGTTTATCGCCGTTGTAGTTATCAAGGATCAACGCAAGTGACGTGGGAGCTAATATTGCGGCACCAATTCCCTGAAATGCTCTCATGGTGATTAATATTCCACTAGTTGTTGATATTCCCACTAAAAATGAACTAGTGCTAAATATGGTGAGACCTGTTAAAAAAATGCGTTTTCTACCATAAATATCGCCGAGGCGCCCGCCTAAAAGAAGCAGGCTACCAAACATCAACGAGTAGATGTTAGTTATCCAAGTTACAGATTGTGAATTCATGTGAAGCTCTCTAGATATATTGACGGTGCTAGTAAAGACAACGGAAATATCTAGTATGATTATAAAGTAGCTAATCAAAACAATTGGTAAGATAATGCCAAAACTTCTAATTGTTTTCAAAATTATTCAACCCCTAATTAATTATTAGGATTATGATAAAACTTATAGTTAGCTGTAAGTCAAATGTTCTGGAGAATTCAGCCCTATTCCTTGAGCGAAAACAAAACAACTAATAATGGTAGGATTGCGGCTAAAATTGAAAAAACATTCGCAAAGTTATTAATCACGCCCATTAATAGCGCTCCCAGAATAAAACTGAACATGATTATTAACGTATCGAATAAAATGCCGCGGGCCTTTGGATCTTTATTCTTTAAAGTTTCGTATAGGTTATTCATTGTTTTGCTAACGTTGCCCGTCATCATTAGTGGATTAAAGCTATTGCCCTTTAATATTTTAAACTCTTGTAATTGAGCTGAGGCTGCGATGGCTAGTAGGCCAACGATAAGCATGTCGGGGAGCAGCTTCGCCAAGCTGCCTGAAATTAATAAGAGCATCATTTCATAAATGATGATCACTCGCTTGCGGGTACTTTCCTGTTCAATTTGGTGTTGAATTAATTTAACGATCAATATGCCTAGGGCAAAGAACAGAATTGAGATAATATATTGCAAGGATTTACCAAATTGAAGTTGGCTTAAACTAATTCCCAATAAAATATTATTCCCAGTTTGTAATCCTGCAAACACACCGCCGTGGTCTAAAAACGTATAGCTATCGATACTACCGCTAACCATTGCTAAGAGCATGCCAATTAGTAGCCCTTCATAACTTTTATAATTTTTCATATTTTGCCCTCCGTTTGGAACTAATGTTAGATTAAATCGCTTAACAATTTATTTTCCCTGAATAAAAAAAGACCGCCCAAATAGATTATAATTTGGACGATCTTCCCCGCGGTGCAAACCCGAATGAAATAAAAAATTCATTCACTAGACGTTAACGGGTCTATCGGAAACCGCTTTTATTCTTAAAAGAAATTGTTATTAAATTCAAGGTAATATTAGCACCAACTTTTTTAGTTGTCAAAGAAAATCAAGATTTGATTAAATGCAAGGGGGAACTGTTGTTATCCTTAGCAACCCTAGTTATTCCATCGATTGCAAATGGCATCGCTATTTAGTAAGTTGAACGTTATTCAAATAACATCGTGTTGTAGTAATTACCATGAATATACTTGGTAGCCATCGCCATTTGCGTTGCGTTACTATTTAAGATGTTTTTGCGGTGGCCCCATTTTTCACCAACAGCATCATTGTACATATATTCATTAATTAGATTAATCGTGGTGGTTGCTGGACTATCAGTTGAGCTTAATATTTGAATATTTTCTCCAAGGATGTAATCTGACCAGCCTAGTTTTTCGCGTAGCGAGTCAACTTTCCAAGTACCGTCTGAATTATAGTGGGTAATTTCACCATTTTTGACGTATTCGTTGTGTAACTCGTTGTTACGCTTCTTAGCTAATGTATAAAGGTGGCTATTCCAAGTTAGGGGATCTTTGCCATTTTGATATCTCAAATAATTAACATAGTTTAAAGCCACGTTTTGATTACTATCAGTATTGAACGTTCTCTGGATGCTTCCGCTGGGCTTTTGCAACATTAAATCAGCAGCTAAGACCCAGTATAATAACTTGGCCTTTTTAAATTTGACCAGATAGTATTTAATGCCCCAGTCACTCATTTGTCCATCAACGATGGTTCCCTTGGTCATATCTTTAACTTTTTGGACACCATAATCAGTTGATGTCTCACCAGTGGGGAATTGGGTAAATTGCAAATTAGTACTGGCAAATTGATAAATCACCTTGGTCCCGTTAGGATAGTTAGAATTACTTAGGTATGGATTGGGATCAAATACTTTATAACGATCTGTAACGTTAGCATTAAAATCATTTAATACGAGGTTAATAGTGTCCGATGATTGGCCTGCTAACGGATTATTATCAGCATGAACGCTGGCTTCAGTCATACCAAAAGTGAACATAGTAATGACTACGGTTATAATCGCGATTGATTTTGTCTTAAAGTTAATAATAAGTTCATTCCCATCTGATTTTTTTGAATTATGTAACCATGAACATTATAGCATTAATTGAACGATTTAATTAAAAAGGGTTGAAATAAAAAAACTGAGCTCACATTATATTGATCTCAGTCTTTCAAACACTATTTAATATTCAATTTTAGTTTGGAACTAGTATTTACCAATCTTAATCGTAACGGTACTTAGCCGACTCGGGTTTTCCTTAGTGGTAATGCCATTTAAGTTATTTGTCTTTGCGATTCTAGTTAACCCATTAATTGCAAACGTTGCTTTATCCCCGACTTTAAATCCATCAAAAGTCTTGGTCCCACTAGTGACGGAAGCATAGGTCAAGTTAGTTTTGGAATCTTTAATGACAAACGTAGCGCTGCCCTGGAATTTCTTACCGACCTTCACAATTTCACCCTTAATTGAGTATTTTTTGTGGAAGTAAATGGTGTTGTTCGGTTTTAATGCCTTTAATTTTTTAACTGAGATACTTTTGTTAATTGGTTTATATTGAGTGGTATCAATGTGTGAATATTTTACCCTTGTTGACCCTGACTGATCGGAAGCTTTCCCACAAGCAGCTAATAGTAAAGTCAGTGAGGCGACTCCTATCAATAGTCCTTTTTTCATTATTAAAATCTCCCTTAACTAAAACGATAATTCATTAATTTTCAGAATATTGGTTTTAGATTTGAATGTCAATTCTAATCATGGTGATTTAATAAAAACATAGTGAAATGAAATCAAAAAAGCCACTTCTGATCAGAAGTGGCTTTGCATATCACCCGCACGGGAATCGAACCCGTAACTCCGCCTTGAGAGGGCGACGTCTTAAACCAGTTTGACCAGCGGGCAAAAACTAGAACACCAATTAGTATAGATTAATCCCTAAAACTTGTCAATTAAGTATTGTTAGCTAGATTTTGGTTTGACAGATTTTTTAAAAACCGTTATTATAGTTAGGTAACAATTATTGGGTATTCGCCAAACGGTAAGGCAGAGGACTCTGAATCCTTAATTTACTGGTTCGATTCCAGTATACCCAATCGGTTATTAAGTCGCTGTATTTATAGGATGCAGCGGCTTATTTTGCTTTTTAATAGTTGCTTTTGAAGGATTGACAATTGCTCTATTATATTTTGTGTCAATTTACTTTCCTTTTGAAAGTAAACCATCTATAATTATTATTTTGATGTCTCTTATAATCCTATGTTTATATATTATTAGAAAGTAGTGATGAAATGATAAAGCTTGCAAAGCGCTTTTTAAACAAGTGGGCAGCCCTCGGGGCTGTTTTATTTATGGTTGTTCAAGTAATAACCTTCTTATATTTACCTACTTTGACCGCTGGGATAATTAATCAAGGAATCGCAAAACATGATATAAATTACATTATTGGTCAAGGGACCATAATGTTTTTCCTTTCGATCTTATCCGTAGCTGCGGCAGCCGGTAATATTTATTTTGCAGCTACTCAATCGCAATTGATGGGTAAAAAAATTCGTTCTGCAATTTATCGGAAGGTAATTTATTTTTCTGAACAAGACCTGGGTCGTTTTGGTGATTCTTCATTAATTACGCGGGCCACTAATGACGTGGTTCAAATTCAAAACGTAATGGTCAATATGCTTAGAATGATGATCATGTCACCGCTTATGTTGATCACGGCCATTATTTTGGCATTTACAATGAGCCCTAAGTTAACGATCATTTTTCTAATCTCGTTGATTATTTTGGTAATTGTTATCTACTTAATTATGCATCAAGCAATTCCATTATTTAAGAGTATTCAAGATAAGACTGATGATTTGAACCTTGCCTTTCGCGAGGGCTTGACTGGAGTGCGGGTAATTCGGGCATTTAACCGCGATGATTATGAACAAGAGCGTTTTGATCACTATAATCATAATTATATGAATACGGGGTTAAAGGTTTATCGTTTAACCGCAATGTTGTTTCCGCTTCTTACCGTAATATTGAATTTTACGAACATTGGAATTATTTGGTTCGGTAGTCAATTGATTGCTGGTCAATCCTTTGCAGTTGGAAACCTAGTAGCGTTCATGAGCTATTCGACACAAATTTTAATCAGTTTTACCATGCTATCATTTATCTTTGTCTTTTTACCAAGGGCATCTGCTTCAGCAGCTCGGATTAATGAAGTATTAGAGCAGGAAAATACAATCACTGATCCTGCTCAGCCCATTCAACCAAATGAAAGCAATCAGGCAACTTTAGAATTTGATGATGTGAGTTATCGTTATGAACATGCTGAAGAGTGTGCATTATCTGGAGTTTCATTTAAGGTCCATTCTGGACAGACGTTAGCGATCATTGGGGGGACTGGTTCTGGTAAATCCACCTTAGTCAATTTAATTCCGCGCCTGATCGAACCTGAAAAGGGGACCATTAAGATTGATGGATTGGCCATTAATAAAATGACGCAACATGAATTACACAAGTTAGTTTCAATTACGCAACAAAAGGCGGTTTTATTTAAGGGGACCGTTAGAAGTAACATGCAGTTCGGTAATGAACATGCTACCGATGATGAAATTTGGCATGCGTTAGATGTTGCTCAAGCATCTGATTTCATCAAGGCTGAAGATGGGCTTGATACCAAGGTAGAACAAAATGGTGAGAATTTCTCTGGTGGGCAAAAGCAACGTTTAGCGATTGCTAGAACCATTATCAAAAAAGCGCAGATTTATGTGTTCGATGATTCTTTCTCCGCCTTAGATTTTAAGACCGATGCTAATTTAAGAGCAGGGTTGAAGACGGATTCACAAATTCAGAATGCAATTTCAGTCATTGTTGCCCAACGGGTTTCAACGATTGCGAATGCCGATGAAATCATTGTCCTAGATGACGGTAAGGTCGTTGGCCAAGGTACCCATAAGCAATTGTTAGCTAATAATGATACTTATCAATCAATTGTAAGTTCTCAGATTAAGTCAGGAGGTGAATCGAATGCCAAGAAATAATTTTAAGAAACCTCGTAAGGCCCAGAACTTTTGGCAGTCGACCTTCAGATTAATTAAATATCTTAAGCCATGGCGAATTAGTCTAATTGGTGTTTTTATAATGACGATTTTGTTCGTTCTTTTGGATATCATTACTCCTAAATTATTAGGTGAAGCTACTACCATCATCTTTAATGGGGTTGCAAAGGGGATTAAGACCAGTAATGGCTTGTTGGCCATCAATTTTGGCGCAATCGTTAAAATCTTAATTTTAACGGGGATTTTATTCCTAGTTTCTGGAATTTTAAACGTTGGGGTCCAACGCATCATGGCCTCAATTTCACAAAAAGTAGTTTACAAGCTAAGAAAAGACCTCAAAGCAAAGATGAAAAGATTACCAGTATCCTACTATGATCAACACTCGCATGGTGATATCATGTCGCGGGCTGTGAATGATATGGATAATATCTCAACGATGCTGCAATCGAACTTAAGTCAATTGATCAACAGCATCGTGATGATCATTGGGGTAGTTGTGATGATGCTAACGATTAGTTGGCAGTTGACGCTGGGTGCGTTGATCACGGTGCCATTAAGTTTACTTTCCGTGGGCTTCTTAGCGCCACGTTCACAACGCTACTTTAGTGCTCAACAAAAACACTTGGGGTTAGTGAACGGCCAGGTAGAAGAAAACTTTGCTGGTCACAACGTTGTTAAAACGTTTAATCGTGAAGACGAGGCGATTCAAAACTTTGAAGAACAAAATGAGGCCTACTATAAATCTGCTTGGAAGGCGCAATTCATCTCTAGTTTTATGTTTCCAATGATGAACTTCATCAAGAACTTAGACTACGTTTTTGTTGCGATTATCGGTGCAGTTCAGGTGATCTCTGGTTCCGTTACGATTGGGAACGTTCAGGCGTTTTTACAATATACCGATATGTTTTCCCAACCGATTACATCATTAGCCAATATTACCAATACGATTCAATCGACCATTGCTTCTGCTGAACGGATTTTTGAGGTGCTAGATGAATCTGAAATGAAACCCTCAGATACAAAAAACCAGAATAAAGTTGATAATGGGGATAAGATTCAATTCTCAGATGTTGATTTTAGTTATGATCCTAACGTTCCGTTAATTGAAGGTTTTAATTTAGATGTGCCGAAGGGTTCTAGTGTTGCGATTGTAGGACCGACCGGGGCTGGTAAAACGACCATCATTAACCTATTAGAACGTTTTTATGATGTTGATGGTGGGGCCATTAGAATGGATGGCCTGGATACCCAACGGATGCCGCGGCCGTCATTGCGTTCTCACATTGCGATGGTACTTCAAGATACGTGGTTATTTACAGGAACGATTTTTGATAATATTAAATATGGAAATGCGAATGCCACTGACGCAGATGTCTATAAAGCTTCACGCGAAGCCCATGCCGATGAATTTATTCGTAAACTGCCTGATGGCTATGATACGATTTTGAACGAAAGTGCTTCTAATATTTCACAAGGTCAACGCCAGTTAATAACGATTGCACGAGCATTCATTGCTAATCCAGAAATATTGATTCTGGATGAAGCAACTAGTTCAGTTGATACTAGAACTGAAATGTTAATTCAACATGCAATGGATAAGTTGATCAAGGGGCGGACTAGTTTTGTGGTTGCCCATCGACTTTCTACGATTCAAAATTCTGATAAGATCGTGGTCATGGCACATGGACACATTATCGAAACTGGTAATCATGACCAATTATTGGCAGCTGGCGGTTTTTACGCTGATTTATATAACGCTCAATTCTCTGGCAATGATCTTAAAGTTGAATAATTATTAAAGAAAGAATGACTTATGGTCGTTCTTTTTTATTTATGTGTGCAAAATCGTTATAATAGTAAAAAAGGGATGGTGGATTACATAATGAAATATCAATTGCCTGCAGGATCTAAAATCAAATTGATTGCACTTCGTGTGAGTGATTTGGATTCGATGATTGATTTTTATACTCAAATCGTCGGATTAACATCAGTTAAAAGAACTGAAAATATTGCCTATTTAGGAACCAATGAACACCAGGTTTCATTGACTCTTAGGAAGGTCGATAATCCAGTTAAGGAACATAATGCCGCAAATGTTGATCGATTTGCATTTAAATTTCCCTCTAGCAAGAGCTTGAAGCAATTGCTATTACACGTTAAAAACTTGGGAGTGAAGTTATCGCCAATTCAATATAACCATAACTTTGAATGGATTGAATTAACAGACCCAGAAGGAAATCACATTATTTTATACGCTGAAATTAATGGGGTGACCTTGGTTGATGATCATTCGATTCAATGGCATCATGAAGAAGAAGATACGATTCCAGTGAATCGTTTTTTGCGTGATGAAGATACCCGTCTCAAACGCATTCCAGATGATGCCGAACTATCTTGGATTGAGCTAGGGATTAGTAGTATTGAAAAGGCGCTAGCTTTTTATCAAGCATCGGTCGGAATGGATATCTTACCTACCGATCGAAAGGATACTAAGACGTTGGTCCTCCCCAATGATCATTCTCAACAAATCGTTTTAACTGAAAAAACTGATGTTGCTGACCATGATTACGAAGGTTTAGGAATCGACTACATTAGCTTTAAGATGATTCGTAGCAATGATGTTGATGGCCTCTACCACCAGATCGAGTCGATTGATGGTGGGGTTCACTATGACCAAGTTGACCATCTACTATTTATTAACGATCCAAACCAAATTAATTTAACTTTTTCTGTTTGGTAGAAGGTGACGTTGATGAAATTTGATTCAACGGTTGCCCTTATCCATAAATTAGTTGATGAACGAACGGTTCCAGGGGCAGCATACGCATTTTATGATGGTCATAAATGGTGCGATGCTGTCTATGGCGATCGTCAATGGATTCCTAAGTCGATTCAACTAACGCGGGGGTTAATATATGATGTTGCTTCATTAACCAAGGTGGTAGCAACGCTTCCCGTAATTTTACAGTTGATAGAAGAAGATCGCTTGGGACTACAAGATTCAGTTAGCGCCTATTTGCCCGAGTGGCAATTTCCTGAAGTTAAGATTTTTAATTTATTGACGCATACTTCTGGAATTGAGGGTTATATTCCAAATCGTAATCAATTAAATAAAGCGGAATTGACTAATGCATTGTTAAGTCAGTTACACGTTGGACCTAATTTAAATCATAAAATGGTCTATGCTGATGTTAACTTTATCTTTTTAGGTTGGATTGCAAGTCGAATCCTAGGAGCGCCAATTCAGCAATTAGCTGTCGATCGGGTTTTTAAACCATTAGCGATGAAACATTCTACGTTTACCCCCACACCGTCTGAATGCGTTGCAACCGAAGTGCTAGCTAACGATGTGGTGCTGCAAGGACGAGTCGATGATCCTAAGGCAAGCGTGTTAGGGGCTGATTGTGGTTCAGCAGGATTGTTCACTACGATGGGGGATTTGATTAAATTTACTGATGAGATGCTACATCCGACTGGCCGCATTTTAAGCCCAACAACGATTAATAGTCTGTATAGCGACCATACGATTAATGGAAAATTGGGTCGTTCATATGGTTGGGCTGTTGATCATTTTAAGACTGATTATATTTGGCAAACTGGCTATACTGGCACCGCCATGGTTATTGATGCGGTGAACGATCAAGCATTGATCTTATTAACCAACCGCATTCATCCCAATGCGCCGAATGAACCATTTATTGCTAAGCGCAATCAGATTATTGATTCATTTTTAAACCTTAACTAAAAAGACCGTTCGACAATTGCCGAACGGTCTTTTATTAGTATGATTCTGGAACTTCAATTGCAGCTTGTTTACTGAAATCTTGGTCTGGATATTTATTATGCAGGGCCGTTAGCAGCATCCGCTTTGCTAATTGACCATTTCGAGCTAGGATCGGTCCATGAAAGTAAGTGCAATAAACATTCTTATAAATGGCACCTTCTGATTGGTCCTTTCCATTATTACCATACCCTTTGATGATCTTACCAAGTGGTTTTTCACCCGCACCTAAATAGGTAACTCCTTGGTGATTTTCAAAGCCCTTGTAGGTATCACCATTTTCACCATTATGGATCGAGATGTTACCAATGAAGCGATTATCATGTTGTTGTTCAGTGTGGTGGTTTAATGCCCCGATTCCAGGGATTTTATCACCGTTAGCATTAACGTAGTATTTACCAAGCATTTGGAAACCACCGCAAATTGCGACCATTGGCTTGCCTGCTTCGATGTATTTGATCAATTCTGCCTTTTTCTTTTGAAGGTCCTTGGAGACGATTGATTGTTCAAAATCCTGGCCACCACCAAAGACAGCAAGATCGTAATCATCAGCCTTAAAATTGGTGTCTAAACTCACGACATCTGAGTCGACTTGGACGCCCATTTGTTTACCATAGTATTTGAGCGCTAAAATATTGCCATAATCACCATAGGTATTCATTAAATCACCATAAAGGTGGGCGATTCTTAATTCGTATTTAGCCATTATTCAATCCCCCTTTTAATGTAACCCTTGGTTGCAAAATCATTGCGAATCTGAATCATTGCAGTGTAGGTAGCAAGGATGTAGACCTTCTTAGTCGGGAGGTTAGGAATTTCAGCAACGATTTTTTCTAGGTTGGGTTGGACTTCGTGTTTGTCATCTGGCACCCCAGCAATTTTAAGTCGGAAGGTAATGTCTTTATACCGTTCTCCACCAGTAATAAATTTTTTGATGTTCATGTGAGGCAACCGTTCAAAATCACCGTCCCAGATCCAACTGGTGTCAATCCCATCCGCATAGTTAGCGTTCAATAACCCAATGAATGAGAATGGATCTCGATCGGTAGAAATCATATCAATGACTTGATTAAGCCCAACTGGGTTTTTCACTAAAATTAACGTAACTTCCTTATCACCAACTTTAATGATTTCTTGGCGACCAAAAATGTGTTCATTATTATGGAAGGCTTTTGCAATTTTTTCTGGTTTAACCCCCATGATGCGTCCGACTGAGTAAGCAGCAAGGGCGTTATAAATATTATAGATTCCACCAATATCAATTTGGAAATGGTCACCTTCAATGTCAAATTGAGATGATGTCGGTAATAATTCATTGATCTTGGTTAGTTGAAAATCAAGGTGGGGGCGCTTATAACCACAATTAGGACAAAAGTAATTGCCTAAATTACTGTAAGTAATTGAATGGTAGTGGAGGATGTTCTCGCACTTAGGGCAGAGCACTCCATCGGTATTGGGTTTGGCTTTAATATCATTTTCAGCTAGTTCTGGGTGATCGTTGAATCCATAGAACAGCCGCTTATTTGGTAAATCATCAGAATTAAAGATTGGCGCATCGCCATTAGCGATGATTGTAGCGTCAGGAGCTAACTTAGCACCATCTAAAATCTTTTGATAGGTAGTATAAATTTCACCGTAGCGATCCATTTGGTCACGGAAAATATTGGTAAAGACCATGGCCTTTGGTTTGATATACTTAGTAACCTTGATTACATTGGCTTCATCGACTTCTAAGACGGCGACTGGTTTAGCATCCTTAGTATTCTTGGCTCTTAAGAACGTCGTCACGATTCCCTGTTCCATGTTAGAACCAGATGGGTTTGTTAATACATTTTGATACTTTTGTTTAAGGACCTGCACCGTTAGAGCGGTTGTCAAAGTCTTACCGTTCGTACCAGTAATGATGATTACATCGTAATTTTGACCCATTGATTTTAACACTTCGGGGTCGATCTTGGTGGTAATCTTACCTGGGAGTGAACTTCCACCCTTTAAAAAGGTGTGTAAGAACCAGTATGAAGATTTACCGACTAAAGTAGCAATTTCACTTCTTAATGACATCTGCGCCATTCCTCCAATTGATTTAATCAAATGATAATTTTAACATATTTTAAATTGAAACCCACTAAAAAGGGACTAATTTTACGGAAAATCAAAAATACATAGCTATCGAAATTCATTTATAAATCAGCTATAATAGGATAGTAGTTTATTTATATGAGAGAGGGATTTTTAAATGGCCCAGCTTTATTTCCGCTATGGTGCAATGAATAGTGGTAAAACAATTGAAATTATTAAGGTGGCCCATAATTATGAAGAAGAGGGTAAATCGGTCATAATTATGACGAGCGGCTTAGACACACGGGATGGTTTTGGCATGGTGGCATCGCGGATCGGGTTGAAACGCAAGGCCGTGCCAATCATGGACGATACGAACGTGTTTGAATACGTTAAGCAAACGAATCCAGATGCTAACTGTGTATTAGTTGATGAAGCCCAGTTCTTAAAACGGGACCATGTTTTACAACTAACGCGGATCGTTGATGAATTAGGGATTCCGGTAATGGCATTCGGCCTCAAAAATGACTTTCAGAACCATTTGTTCGAGGGTTCTGAGGCATTGTTGATCTTTGCTGATAAGATCGAAGAGATGAAAACCGTTTGTTGGTTCTGCGATCGCAAGGCCACGATGCCATTGCGCTTTCAAGATCATCATCCAGTTTATGAGGGTGAACAAATTCAAGTAGGTGGTAATGAATCATACTATCCAGTTTGCCGTAAGCATTACTTTAATCCACCGTTAGATAAAATATAGAAAGTGAGGCGCACCATTAATGAGTAGCGATTTTGAGAAGATTTTTGATAAACTGCAAGCCGCAGTTGACCGTTATGACGAGTTGAACGAATTAATCAGTGACCCAGAAGTGATTGCTGACACACCACGGTTTATGAAGCTCTCTAAGGAAGAGGGGAGTTTGCGTGATCTAGTTGCTGCATATAATAAGTACAAACAGATCACGGATGCGATTGCTGAAGATAAGGCAATGTTAAATGATAATTTAGATGATGATATGACCGAAATGGTCAAGGATGAATTAAATGATCTGACCCAACAGGATGAAGAGATCGAAGAAAAGATCAAGATCATGTTACTACCACAAGATCCGAATGATGATAAAAATATCATTATGGAAATTCACGGAGCCGCTGGTGGTGACGAAGGAAGCCTTTTTGCTGCTGATTTATTCAATATGTATTCCAAGTATGCTGAAAAGCAGGGATGGACCACTGAAGTGATTGATAAAAATGAAACTGAAGTTGGTGGATTTAAGGAAATCACCCTGATGATCACAGGAAGTAAGGTCTATTCTAAACTGAAGTTTGAAAACGGAGCCCATCGGGTGCAAAGAATTCCTTCAACCGAATCAGCTGGTCGAATTCATACCTCCACTGCTACAGTTGGGGTCATGCCTGAAGCAGAAGACGTCGATATCGATATTGATCCAAAGGATATCAGAGTGGATGTTTACCGTTCTTCTGGAGCTGGTGGTCAACATATTAATAAGACTTCATCGGCTGTGCGGATGACGCATTTGCCCACTGGAATCGTGGTAACGATGCAAGATCAACGTTCCCAACAACAAAACCGTGCTAAAGCAATGCAAATCCTACGGGCGCGGGTTTATGATTATTACCAACAAAAAGAAACCGCAGCGTATGATGAACAAAGAAAAAACGCTGTCGGAACTGGTGATCGTTCCGAACGGATTAGGACCTATAACTACCCACAAAATCGGGTCACTGATCATCGGATTGGTCTGACACTAAATAAGTTGGATAAGATCATGAACGGTGATTTGGAAGAAATTATCGATGCTTTGATTATTTCTGATCAAGCCCATAAGTTGGAGCAATTGAGCAATGGTTAATTCAATTACTTTTTTTGAAGCCCAGAAAAGGGCTTCTTTGTGTATTAAGGACCATAACATGGATGAATCGGTAGCTAACTACCTATTGATTCATCGATTGAAGTGGTCTGACACGGATTTATTATTACACTATCGTGATTTCATGTCTGAAAGTCAATTAGCCCAGTATCAAGAAGATATTAACCGTTATCTAGACGGACAACCCCCTCAATACATTATTGGAACTGCTGATTTTTATGGGCACACGCTCAATGTTGACCCAGCTGTTTTGATTCCCCGTCCAGAAACTGAAGAGCTAGTTGACTGGATTTTAGAAACGCACGATGATGAACCTATATCAGTTTTAGATGTTGGCACTGGGAGCGGTGCGATTGCAATCGCCTTGCAAGCGGAACGAAAAAAATGGTCGATTACTGGATCAGATATTTCGGAATCAGCTTTAAAAGTAGCTGAACAAAACGCGAACGTTCGTAAATTACCAATAAAATTCGTGCAAAGCGACCTTTTTTCTTCAATTTTTTATAAAAAATACGATTTAATTGTCAGTAATCCCCCATATATTTCGGAAAATGAGGTAAAATATATGAATGAGAGCGTTATTAATTTTGAACCACATTTAGCTTTGTTTGCTAAAAATAACGGTCTTGCGCTTTATCAAGGTATTGCTGATCATTTTAGATCCGTCGCCAAGCCGCATGGTGAAATCTTTTTGGAAATTGGTTTTCATCAGGAGTCCGCAGTAGTTGCAATTTTTGAACATGCAGTTCCCGATGCTAAAATTGAGACCAGAAGGGATTTTAATGGTAATCAAAGAATGGTTAGAATCAAATATTAAGGAGGGATTGGAGTTTGGAAACTCACATTTATCAGCCTAATGAAATTAAACAGGCTGCTGAAGATATTAAGCGCGGTGATTTAGTTGCCTTTCCGACTGAGACGGTTTATGGACTTGGCGCTGATGCAACTAATGAAGCGGCGGTAAAAAAAGTTTATGCGGCAAAGGGACGACCAAGTGATAATCCATTGATCGTGCATGTTTCTGGAATTGAGGCGGTTGAAAAATACGCAGAACCACTTTCCGAACCTGCTAAGCAATTGATTAAGACATTTTGGCCTGGCCCTTTAACAATAATCTTTAAATTAAAGCCTGATAGTCTTTCGAAAGCGGTCACTGGTGGTCTAGATACTGCAGCGTTTAGAAATCCTAAAAATCAAGTTACGATTGATTTGATTAAAACCGCTGGCGTACCATTAGTTGGTCCATCTGCGAATACTTCAGGCAAGCCTAGTCCAACCACTGCAATGCATGTTTATCATGATTTAAATGGTAAGATTGCGGGGGTCATTGACGATGGCCCCACTGACATTGGGGTCGAATCAACCGTTTTAGACATGTCAACTGACGTGCCAGCCATTTTAAGGCCAGGGGGCGTGACTGCAGAACAGCTACGTGCGGTCCTGGGCACCGTTGACGACGAAAAACATAGTGTGTCTGGCAGCGAAGCGCCTAAAGCGCCGGGCATGAAGTATAAACACTATGCACCAAATGCACAGGTCTACATCGTTGATCACGATGCTGATTGGCAACAAGCTAGTCAATGGGCCGCTGCTCAACCTACTAAGGTCGGCGTAATGACTACCGATGCAGTAATGAACAGTGCAAAGTGGCCCGCAAACGTTGAACTATTTAGCTTAGGAGCTGATGTAAAGTCAGCCAGCCACTTGTTGTTCAAGGGTTTACGGCACTTTGATGACGAACCCGACGTTAAAGCGATTTTAACTGAGGGGTTCAAAGCGGATGGATTAGGTGAAGCATACATGAATCGGTTGAACAAATCAGCTGGTCAAATGCATTTTGAGATTAAAAAATAACTGGTTGTTTACAAGTATCATTTTTGGAATATAAAACATGAGGGGTTTTAATAATGATTAAATATGATTATCGTGCAGCAGATCCAGAACTATGGGCAGCAATTGACAATGAAAAGAATCGCCAACAAGATAACATTGAATTGATCGCATCCGAAAACATCACTTCCGATGCCGTTATGGCAGCCCAAGGGACTGTTTTGACCAACAAGTACGCAGAAGGGCTTCCTGAAAAGCGTTACTACGGTGGTTGTGAATTTATCGACGTTGTTGAACAACTTGCCATTGATCGTGCCAAGAAGCTTTTTGGTGCCGAATTTGCCAATGTTCAACCCCATTCTGGTTCCCAAGCCAACCAAGCTGCTTACGCTGCTTTCTTAAAGCCTGGTGACAGAATTTTAGGAATGGACCTAAACGCCGGTGGTCATTTGAGCCACGGTGCGAAGTTTAACTTCTCAGGAAAGATTTATGACACTTTCACTTACGGTTTGGACCCTAACAGTGAAGAATTGGACTATGACGCCATTATGGAAGCCGCTAAGGAAGTTCAACCTAAGATGATCGTTGCCGGAGCTTCTGCTTACAGCCGAATCATTGACTGGAAGAAGTTCAGAGAAATTGCTGATGCTGTCGGTGCATATTTAATGGTAGATATGGCTCACATCGCTGGATTAGTTGCCACTGGTTTACACCCAAGTCCAGTTGGCATTGCCGATGTTGTTACCACTACTACCCATAAAACTCTTCGTGGACCTCGTGGTGGTTTAATTCTATCCCAAGAAAAGTATGCTAAAAAGATCAATTCCGCAGTCTTCCCAGGAACTCAAGGGGGTCCACTAGAACACGTGATCGCCGCTAAGGCTGAAACCTTCTACGAAGACTTACAACCAGAATACAAGACTTATTGTGAACAAATCATCAAGAATGCCAAGGCAATGGCAAAGGTATTCAACGATTCCGATAACGTAAGTGTTGTATCCGGTGGAACTGATAACCACTTGTTAAACTTAGACTTAAGTAAGACTGATATTTCTGGTCGTCAACTACAAGAAATGTTAGAATCAGTTATGATTACTACCAATAAAGAAATGCTTCCAAATGATAAGCGCAAGCCAACAGAAACCAGTGGAATTAGAATTGGGACTCCTGCCATCACGACCCGTGGATTTAAAGAAGCCGATGCCACTCGGGTTGCTGAATTAATCTTGGACGTGATTAATGGACATGACGATGACCAAGTAATGAAGGAAGTTCGCGCTGGAGTTCAAGGATTGACTGACGCTCACCCAATCGAATGGTAAGCTAAAGGAGATTTATAATGGGTAAACTTGAAGTGATGAATCATCCATTGATTCAACATAAATTAACGATTATTAGGGACAAAAATTGTGGAACGCGTGAATTTCGTGAGGTGACGAATGAGATTGCACGGCTCCTAGCCTTTGAAGCATCGCGTGATTTACCCGTTGAAAATGTCGAGATTGAAACCCCAATGGGGAAGACGACCTCAAAGCAATTAGCGGGTAAAAAATTGGCCGTGGTGCCCATTTTACGGGCCGGCATTGGAATGGTCGATGGAATGCTTGATTTGATTCCAGCCGCTAAAGTTGGCCATATTGGGATGTATCGGGATGAAGAAACTTTCGAACCACATGAATATTTTGTGAAATTACCTTCCGATATTGACCAACGGCAAATTTTTGTTGTGGATCCAATGCTTGCAACTGGTGGTTCCGCAAATATGGCAATCGATGCGCTTAAAAAGCGTGGTGCTAAACCCGAAAACATTAAATTTATTTGCTTAGTTGCTGCTCCAGAGGGAGTCAAAGCGCTTCAAGATGCCCATCCAGATGTCGACATCATTGCAGCAGCCCTCGATGATCACCTCGAAGACGGGTATATTTTTCCTGGACTTGGTGATGCAGGGGACCGCTTATTTGGCACGAAATAGAAATAAAGGAAAGTATCGCCTAGTTTTAGGCGATACTTTTTTATTTGATATTCTTTAAGATGTTTGTAATGTAAATTAACGCAAATTTACTTTTTGCTTTGAAATAATTTTAAAACAGTGGTAATATTTCTAGTGTATTTATTAAGATAAATACAAATTCACTTTTGAATAAATAATCTTGTATATTTATTACATTTGAATTGTAATAGGTGTATCATAGTTGGATAGGTTACATGAAAAGAGGTGAAATTCTTGAATGATAAAATTTCAACTTTCCACCTTGGTGGATTAACATTTAATATTGGTAATATGGTTGCGGCAACAGTTGCTGCAGCAATCGTATTAGTGATCGTAGTTTGGTTGTCGCGTAATTTGCAAGTGCGTCCCACTAGTAAGAAACAAGCGGTGTTAGAATCATTAATTGATTTTTCTAATACGACTACGCGTGGTTCAATGAGCGATAACGATGCTGCTAGTTTTAAACTCTATGGATTTGTTTTATTTGTCTTAATTTTTGTGTCAAACCAATTAGGTTTAATGCTTCAAGTAGATGTAAATGGTGTCACTTACATTAAGAGTCCAACTGCGGATCCAATGTTTACGATGACATTAGCATTGTTCACAATTACGCTATCTCACTACGTAGGTGTTAAGAAGCTTGGGTTTGGGGGGTACTTTAAGAATACGTATCTAGAACCATTCGTATTCTGGTTCCCACTCGCATTGTTTGAAGAATTTTCGAATTTCCTAACCTTAGGACTTCGTTTATTCGGGGTTATTTATGCCGGTGAAATTCTTTTGAAACTTGTCGGTGGTTTGGCATTCTCAGATGGAATTGTCACCATTATCGGGTTAGCACCAATTGAGCTAATCTGGCAAGCGTTCTCAATTTTCCTAGGTGCGATCCAAGCCTACGTGTTTGTAACCTTAACTTCAGTATATATTAATGGAAAAATATCTGCTGAATAATATTTTTTAAATTGTCTATAAATAAGGAGGACTATAGTTATGGGATTAATCGGAGCTGGTATTGCTTTAGCAGGTGCTGCCATCGGTGGTGGTATCGGTGATGGTATCGTTGCTTCTAAGTTACTAGAAGGAATGGTTCGTCAACCAGAAATGCAAGGTAAGTTATTTACTAACATGTTTATTGGTGTTGGTTTGGTTGAAGCTATGCCTATCTTAGCTGTCGTTGTTGGTTTCATTCTTATGGGTAAGTAATTTAAAACTCAAACATTACATTGACGTAAGGAGGTGTCAATAGATGCTTTCACAGTTGGTATTCGGAGCTGAATTAGCTTACGGAACAATGCTTTACTACTTAATCTTGTTCTTAGTTCTAGTATTCTTGATTAAAATTTTTGCTTGGAAACCGATCAACAAAATGTTGAACGAACGGACTCAACAAATCGTTAGCGATATTGATTCTGCAAAGCAAAAAAATCAAGAAGCCGATAGTTTAGCTAAGCAACGTCAAGCAGAACTTGACAAGTCACATGATGAAGCAAGTACGATTATTAGTAACGCTAAGCAATCAGGTCAAAAGCAACAAGAACAAATCGTCTCTGACGCACAAAACGATGCTCAAACCATCAAGGACAATGCTCACAAGAGTATTGAACAAGAACGTCAAGACGTCTTAGCAAATACCAAAAATGATGTGGCAAACTTATCTATTGAAATCGCTTCTAAGATCATTCAAAAAGAATTAAACGCAAACGACCAGAAGGCGCTAATTGATTCTTACATCGAAGGGTTGGGGAAGCAAAATGAGTCTAGATAAAGTTACATTTTCAAAACGCTACGCGAAAGCGTTATTCGACTTACTAAAGGCTGATAATGAACTAGATTCTGGTTATGAAGACTTACAGTCAATTAAGGCGGTCTTTGAAGATAACCCTAGTTTTGCTCCGGTATTGAGCAACGTTAGCTTTCCAGAAGCTGATAAAGCTAAATTAGTTAAGTCAATGATTGATAGTGCTAGTTCAAAATACATTCAAAACTTAATTCAGGTTTTAGCTGGTAGTGATAATATGGATAAAATGGTTGCGACCATTGATGCCTTTACTGACATTTATGATGAATATAACCATATTGTTCACGCTGAACTAATCAGTGCCGTTGCTCTTGACGCTGAACAACAATCTAAATTAAAGGACGCCTTTGCTAAGCGCACTGGTGCCAAGAAGGTTGTTTTGGATAGCAAGGTCGATCCAAGTATTATTGGTGGTTTAATTATTAAATCAGCAGATGTTACCTTTGATGGGAGCGTTAAGTCAAAACTTAATCGCGTAAAGCAACTCCTATTAAAGTAAACGATATCTAAATCGAAGAGGTGAAAACTTTTATGAGCATTAAGGCTGAGGAAATTAGTGCTTTAATCAAGCAACAATTAGCCGGATACAAGGACGAGCTCTCAGTTGAAGAAACTGGTGTCGTTACCTACGTTGGTGACGGGATTGCTCGTGCTCACGGTCTAAATAATGCACTATCTGGTGAATTACTTGAATTCTCAGATGGCGTTTATGGAATGGTTCAAAACCTCGAAAGCAATGATGTTGGTATCGTTGTTTTAGGTGATTTTGATGGTATTCGTGAAGGCGATTCCGTTAAGCGGACTGGCCGAAT
The DNA here is from genome assembly GCF_058508515.1 of Nicoliella sp. ESL1120. NCBI lineage: Bacteria > Bacillati > Bacillota > Bacilli > Lactobacillales > Lactobacillaceae > Nicoliella > Nicoliella sp. ESL1120. Next base: position 1,345,785 of record NZ_CP196383.1, on the reverse strand, counting down.
CATGGAAGTTCCAGTAGGTGAATCAATGGTTGGACGGGTCGTTAACGCCCTTGGTCAACCAATCGATGGTAAAGGCGACATTAAAAGCGATGGAACCCTACCAATTGAACGTAAAGCTCCTGGAATCATGGACCGTCAAAGTGTTGAAGAACCATTACAAACTGGGATTAAAGCCATTGATGCATTAGTTCCAATTGGTCGTGGTCAACGTGAATTAATTATCGGTGACCGTAAGACTGGTAAGACTTCAATCGCAATTGATACGATCTTGAACCAAAAGGATCAAGACATGATCTGTATCTACGTTGCCATTGGACAAAAGGATTCAACTGTGCGGAGTCAAGTGAATACGCTTGAAAAGTTTGGGGCAATGGATTACACGATCGTTGTTTCTGCTGGTCCATCAGAACCAGCTCCATTACTTTACATCGCACCTTATGCTGGGACTGCAATGGGTGAATACTTCATGAATAAGGGTAAGCATGTTTTGATTATCTACGATGATCTTACTAAGCAAGCTAATGCTTATCGTGAACTTTCATTGATCTTGCGTCGTCCTCCAGGTCGTGAAGCTTATCCTGGTGATATCTTCTACACCCACTCCCGTTTACTAGAACGTTGTGCTAAGTTGAACGATAAGTTAGGTGGCGGTTCAATTACCGGACTTCCAATCGTTGAAACTCAAGCAGGGGACGTTTCAGCATATATCCCAACCAACGTTATTTCCATCACTGATGGTCAAATCTTCTTGAACGCTGATTCATTCTACTCTGGAATTCGTCCAGCCATCGATGCCGGAACTTCTGTTTCCCGTGTTGGTGGGGATGCCCAAATCAAAGCGATGAAGAAGGTTGGTGGGACCCTTCGTTTGGATCTTGCATCATATCGTGAATTGGAATCATTTGCTCAATTTGGTTCTGATTTGGATTCTGCAACCCAAGCTAAGTTGAACCGTGGTGCTAGAACCGTTGAAGTTCTTAAGCAACCACTTCATGATCCAATGCCAGTTGAACAACAAGTCCTTGTACTTTTCTGTTTAACTCGTGGATTCTTGGACAAGGTTCAATTAGGTGATATCCAACGTTATCAAGAAGAAGTAATCGACTTCTTCAAGTCTAACCATCAAGATATCTTAGACAGTATTGTTAAAACTGGTAACTTACCAGATGAAGATACATTTAGTAGTGCTGTTAAGGAATTTGCTCAAAATTTCCAACCAAGTCAATCTCAAGAAGACGATAAACAAACTAACTAGCTTGAAGGGATGGTGAAACAATGTCTTTGAATGATGTTAAACATCGCATTCAATCAACTAAAAAAACACATCAAATTACCACTGCGATGGAAATGGTGCAAACTGCAAAGTTGACCCAAATCCAAAAGCATGCGGTTAGTTATGAACAATATGTTTCACGTGTTAAAGCGGTTGTATTGCATTTAGCTAAGACTCATTTATTAGATAACTTTAATTCCTCAAGTAAGTCAAACTCCAAGGGTAAGACTGCCTATCTAGTTATTACGTCTGATCGTGGAATGGTTGGAAGTTATAATAGTAATGTGATTCGCGGTGCGAATGAATTTATTCAAGAGCACACACCAAACAACGACGATTACCTATTATTAGCAGTTGGTGGAAACGGTGCTGATTTTTATAAGAAGCGTGGTGCAAACGTTGCTTATGAATACCGGGGCGTTTCTGATATTCCTACTTTTAGAGAAGTAAAGGAAATTGTTGATACGGTAACTTCGATGTATAATGATGGTGTCTTTAGCGAACTTTACGTTTGTTATAGTCATTTTGTGAACCGAATGACTTCAAACTTTCGGGCTGAAAAAATGTTGCCATTGGATGACGAAACAATTAATACTGGAAAGAGTGGGGATGTGAAAGCATCCGAAATCGGTCCTACTTATGACGTTGAACCAGATGAAGGTTCCGTATTGCGGGTTGTAATTCCCCAATACACTGAAGGGTTGATCTTTGGAGCAATCCTAGATGCCAAAACTTCTGAACATGCTTCTAGTTCAACTGCCATGAGTGCTGCATCTGATAATGCGGAAGATTTAATTGGAAAGTTACAATTACAATATAATAGAGCTCGTCAAGCTGCAATTACCACTGAAATTACTGAAATTACAGGTGGTCAAGAAGCCTTGAAGCATTAATATGGGAGGAATTAACGAATAATGAGTACTGGAAAAGTTATCCAAGTAATCGGACCAGTTATTGACGTTGAATTCCCTGCGGATGTTAAATTACCTGATATCAATACTGCCCTTAAGATTAAGAGTGGTAATGATGATAAAGATTTAGTTACTGAAGTTATGTTGGAATTAGGTAACGGTGTTGTTCGGACCATTGCCATGGACGGAACCGATGGTTTACGTCGTGGAATGGAAGTCGAAGATACTGAAGCCCCAATTTCAGTACCTGTTGGTGACGATACTTTAGGTCGGGTCTTTAACGTTCTCGGTGATACAATCGATAACGGCCCTGAATTCGGTCCAGACGCAGAACGTTGGCCAATTCATAGAGACGCACCAGCATACGACGAATTAAGTACTTCAACTGAAGTGCTTGAAACCGGAATTAAGGTTATCGACTTATTAGCACCATACATTCGTGGTGGTAAAGTTGGACTTTTCGGTGGTGCCGGTGTTGGTAAGACTGTTTTAATTCAAGAATTAATCCATAATATTGCTCAAGGACACAACGGAATTTCTGTTTTCACCGGTGTTGGTGAACGGACTCGTGAAGGTAACGATATGTACTTCGAAATGAAGGGTTCGGGTGTTCTTAAGCAAACTGCCATGGTGTATGGACAAATGAACGAGCCACCTGGTGCCCGTATGCGGGTTGCCTTGACTGGTTTAACCATTGCTGAATACTTCCGTGATGCTAAGGGTTCTGACGTGCTATTGTTCATCGATAACATCTTCAGATTTACCCAAGCCGGAATGGAAGTTTCTGCCTTGTTAGGACGGATTCCATCAGCCGTTGGTTACCAACCAACGTTAGCTACTGAAATGGGTCAATTACAAGAACGGATCACATCAACTAAGAAGGGTGCCATTACATCCATCCAAGCTGTTTATGTTCCTGCCGATGATTATACCGACCCTGCTCCAGCAACTACTTTTGCTCACTTGGATGCCACTACTAACTTGACGCGTTCATTAACTCAACAAGGGATTTATCCAGCCGTGGATCCATTGGCATCTACTTCTTCTGCACTTGACCCTGCTATTATTGGTCAAAAGCACTATGAAGTTGCCAATGAAGTTCAACAAGTACTTCAAAGATACCGTGAACTACAAGACATTATCTCTATCTTAGGGATGGATGAATTGTCAGATGAAGAAAAGACGATCGTTAACCGTGCTCGTCGGATTCAATTCTTCTTATCACAAAGCTTTAGTGTTGCTGAACAATTTACTGGTCTTCCTGGTAAGTACGTTCCTGTCGAAAAGACTGTTGACAGTTTCAAAGCCATCTTAGATGGTAAATACGATGACATCCCAGAAGATGCATTTAGAAACTGTGGTCCAATCGAAGACGTTGAAGAAAACGCTAAAAAGATGAAGGCAAACGCTAACAACTAAGGAGGGTTCTAATTGGCTGATAACTCAGTATTAACCATTAGTATCGTTACTCCTGATGGAATGGTCTATCAAAATGACCAAGCTTATCTAGTAATTGTTAAAACCAAAACTGGTGAACTTGGGATTATGCATGACCATCTTCCTGTTATCGCTTCTCTAGAAGTAGACGAAGCGCGAGTTAAATACGATAATGGTAAAGAAGATGAAATTGCCGTTAATGGTGGTTTTGTTGAATTCTCCAATAACGTTTTAACCATTATTGCCGATAGTGCTGAAAAGCAAGGCGATATTGATGTTGAACGTGCTGAACGGGCACGTGATCGGGCTAAACAAAGACTGGAAGAAGCACAAAGTAAACATGACAATCAGACTATTACCCGTAGTCAAATTGCCTTACAACGTGCCGTCAACCGGATTCACGTTGCTCGTCATTAATAAATTTTAATAAAAGAGATCGCAAAAGAGTAATAACTTTTGTGGTCTCTTTTTTTGCTATGTTACAATTAAGGAATATAAAAGATATTTAGTATAAAATGTGATATAGTAATGAAATAGGGAAGGTCGGATTTATGGTACATTCTAGTTTGATTATTTCAATTGTAACAATTGTTAGTCATTTGTTTTTTATTTCAATTGCTTTTTGGTGGATTCAAGATATTCACATTGAGCGATACATTAGGATGCATGAACCACAAGCAAAAATGATGATCGTGATGTTATCCGTAGTTGTTGGATTCATCTGTAGTTCATTTTTTATCGACATTATTAATGCGATTTTAGGCTTGTCCGCTTTCACTAAATTGCTCTAGGAGGTTTTGTTGTTTTGGATAAGATTGTTGTGCAGGGTGGCAATCGTTTAACTGGTGAAGTACATATCGAAGGTGCTAAAAATGCTGTTTTGCCTTTGTTAGCTGCTTCGATCCTCGCTAGTAAAGATAGAGTAACCCTCGATAACGTTCCATTGTTATCAGATGTATATACAATGAACGAAGTCCTTCGTTTTTTAAACATTAAAATTGAATTCAATAAAAATAAAAATCAAATTATTTTGGATGCTTCTAAGAATATTTCATCAGAGGCACCTTTTGAATATGTATCAAAAATGAGAGCTTCAATTGTTGTGATGGGTCCATTGTTAGCCCGCTTGGGTCATGCAAAGATTGCCCTACCAGGTGGTTGTGCGATTGGATCGCGACCAATTGATTTACATTTAAAGGGGTTTGAAAAATTAGGGGCTCGGATTGAACAACATGACGGGTATGTCGAAGCTTTTGCTGAGGACGGCCTTGTCGGTAGTGATATTTACCTTGATTTTCCAAGTGTTGGTGCTACTCAAAACATTATGATGGCTGCTACCCTTGCTAAGGGTAAAACCACCATTCGCAATGTTGCCCGTGAGCCAGAAATTGTTGATCTGGCAATGCTCCTTAATTTAATGGGTGCAAAAGTGGTTGGTGCTGGGACTGAAACACTTAAAATTGAAGGTGTTAAAGAGTTGCACGGTGCTGAACACAGTGTTGTACAGGATCGAATTGAAGCTGGGACCTTTATGGTGGCGGCTGCAGCCACCCAAGGTGATGTTTTGATTCTGGATGCGATTGCTGAACATAATAAGCCATTGATCGTTAAAATGCGTGAAATGGGAGTTACGATCATCGAAAGAGATGAAGGAATTGAGGTAATTGGTCCTAAGCAGCTAAAGCCGACTGATGTTAAAACGATGCCTTATCCTGGTTTTCCGACTGATATGCAACCGCAAATGACAATTTTGCAATTGTTAGCCAATGGGACCAGTACGATGACTGAAACGGTTTTTGAAAATCGTTTCATGCATTTAGAGGAACTACGGCGGATGAATGCTCATTATACAATTAATGGTCGGACCGTCGTAATGCAGGGTCCAACTGATTTTAACGGAGCTGAAGTTTCTGCAACTGATTTAAGAGCTGGTGCGGCATTGGTAATTGCTGGATTGGCTGCTAAAGGAATTACAACTGTTGGTCATCTACAGTACTTGGACCGTGGATACTATAACTTCCATGGTAAATTAGCTGCCCTTGGTGCTAAGATTAAGCGAATTAATGTTAGTGAAGATGGTAAAATCATTTTAAAACAAGGGACTAAGGAAAATAGATAATAATTGTTTTGAATTGTAAAGGAGTTCTTTAGAACTCCTTTTTGTATATGTTAACTAATATAAACTATGCTATAATTAATTAGTTGCATTAAAAGTTTTTTTCAGGAGGAAATTGCAAGATGGCAAAAGACATCGGCATTGATTTAGGGACTGCCAACGTTTTGATATATGTTGTTGGTAAGGGAATTGTTTTAAACGAACCCTCAGTTGTAGCTGTGGACGTTAAAACTGAAAAAGTATTATCAGTAGGAAGCGAAGCTTATCGGATGGTGGGGCGGACACCTAGTAACATCCGAGCCATCAGACCTCTAAAAGATGGGGTTATTTCTGACTTTGACGTTACTGAAAAAATGCTTTCTTATTTTATTAATAAATTGAACGTAAAGGGCGTTATGTCCAAACCAAAAATTATGATTTGTGCGCCTACTAATATCACTAACATTGAAAGAAAGGCAATCATCCAAGCCGCTGAAAAATCTGGTGGCGGTAAGGTCTATCTAGAAGAAGAACCAAAGGTTGCTGCAATCGGTGCTGGAATGGATATTTTCCAACCATTTGGAAACATGGTAATCGATATGGGTGGTGGAACTAGTGATATCGCAGTCATTTCACTTGGTGATATCGTTGCAAGTAATTCAATTCGGATTGCTGGTGATAAGATGAACAATATGATCGTTAGTTACATTAAGGATAATCATGGTTTGATTATTGGTGATCATACTTCAGAACGCATCAAGATCGAAATTGGGACTGCTGTTAAGGACAAAAAAGATGAAATTCGCACTATGGAAGTGCGGGGACGGGATGCACTCTCTGGAATGCCACGCTCGATTACAATTGATAGTAATGAAATCTGTGATGCACTTTCAGATGCCGTTGATACCATTGTAAGTGGTGCAAAGGACGTTTTAGAGGTGATTCCACCAGAATTGGCTTCGGATATTGTTGATCGTGGAGTAATGCTCACCGGTGGTGGTGCATTGTTACGTAAAATTGATCAAAGAATCTCAGATGCTTTAACGGTGCCTGTGGTCATTTCTGAAAAACCACTTGATAACGTTGCAAGGGGTGCTGGAGCACTGCTTGAACATATTGATAAAACTGAAAGCAAATAATTATATTAGAGAGTAGGTGTTTATTTGCGTAGGCTTTTAATTATGATGGTGCGCGGGTATCAAAAAATTATTTCACCGTTGTTGCCGCCTAGTTGCCGCTACTCACCAACATGCTCTGCATATACGATTACTGCAATTAAGGAACACGGGGCACTTAAGGGAATCATCATGGGGATGGCACGTATTTTAAGGTGCAATCCCTTTGTTAAGGGTGGTTACGACCCCGTTCCAAAGCACTTTACAATTTTTAGAAATAAACGCGCACGTGATGAATATCGGCGTTCAATGAATTTAAAGTAGTCGCTCATGTGATCCGACTACTTTTCTTTTTAGGGGGGATATCATGAGTAAAAAGAAACAAAATATTGAAGTTAATATTACTGAAAAAACTAATTCGAAGGGATTTTTAATTCAAACGTTAAAAATTAATTCAGACGTTATTGGTGAGATTACAACCTCAGATACTGGAATTGTAGCTGATTATCGTCATAAAAAAACCTTTCCTGTAAAATCAGTTGATGAAGGAATTGAAAAGTTAATTAGTGAGTATAATTTACACCATTAATAATTAACGTCAATATGATAGTCGAGGAGGCTTGATTTCATTGGATCGGACTGATGATGAAAATAGCAAAAACGATAGAGATAATCGAATTGATTGGGGAATCATTTTAAGTGTAATGCTTCTAGCGGTAATTGGAATCGCTTCGATTTATGTTGCCGTGTCACACGATAATAATTCTTCGAGTGTAGTTAGTAAGTTGATTCCGCAAGTTCTGTGGTATGCAATTGGAGCGGTAGCTGTAGTCGTGATCATGCAATTTGATTCTGAACAACTTTGGAAATTAGCACCATTAGCTTATTGGTTCGGAATTGCGTTATTGGTGTTAGTGCTCTTCTTCTATAGTCGAGCGTACGCTGCACAGACAGGGGCGAAAAACTGGTTTGCAATTGGACCCTTTACTTTTCAACCATCGGAAGTAATGAAGCCAGCATATATTCTGATGCTGGCAAAGGTAACCGTTGAACATAATGATAAATACACCCATACCCCCAAAAACGATTTACTTTTATTATGGCGGATGGTTCTTTGGACCTTACCAATTGTTGTTTTAATGAAGTTACAAAATGATTTTGGGACTATTTTGGTGTTCGTTGCCATCTTTGTTGGGTTTATGGTTGTCTCTGAAATTACTTGGAAGCTTTTAGCGCCACTATTTGGGGCGGGAGCACTGGTCGGATTGGCTACATTGTGGTTAGTGACCTCCACTCCAGGACGTAATTTATTGACCCATTTTGGTTTTCAACTCTATCAATTCCAACGAATTGATAGTTGGTTGAACCCTTCTGCTGATACCACTAACCAAGGTTATCAACTATGGCAAAGTATTAAAGCCGTTGGTTCAGGGGGGATTACTGGAACTGGATTTAACGTTTCTAAGGTATACGTTCCAGTTCGTGAATCAGATATGATTTTTTCAGTCATCGGAGAGAACTTTGGTTTTATTGGGGGCTGTATCTTAATTTTTATTTACTTCCTTTTAATTTATCAAATGATTCGAGTTACTTTCGATACTAGAAACGTTTTTTATGCATATATTTCAACTGGGGTTATCATGATGATTTTATTCCACGTTTTCGAAAATATTGGAATGAGTATCGGACTATTACCATTGACTGGGATTCCACTTCCGTTCATTAGTCAGGGTGGATCTTCGTTGATTGGTAACATGATGGGAATTGGATTGATAATGTCGATGCAATACCATAATAGAAGCTATATGTTCAGTCGACGGCCTAAGAATTTTTCATAACTAGATTGACATTAGATTAGTTAATTTGTATACTATAAATTAGTAAGTTAAAGATGAGTAAATGGTTAGCAAACAGTCAGAAAGCTTTCGGTCGATGTGAGAAAGCGTTGCATTCATTGAAGATGGTCTTTACAAAATAGTTTACGGTGAGTCGATCGATTAGCCGTCAATGATTAACGACCATTATATCGTTAAGTAAAATTACTTGTTAAGACTGCTACTGCGAAGTAGTGGTAAATAAAAGGTGGTACCACGAAAACTCTTCGTCCTTTCCCTAGGATGAAGAGTTTTTTTATTTGAGGAGGAAATTAAGTTGATTAAGTTTAAAGATGTATCAAAGGTCTTTCAGCTTAAGAACAACCAATTAAAGGCGGTCAACGACGTTAATTTAACGATTGAAGACGGTGATATCTTTGGAATTATTGGTTATTCTGGAGCTGGGAAGAGTACGTTAGTGAGAATGTTAAATGGTTTGGAAACTCCAACCACAGGGTCTGTTGAAATCAATGGTCATGATATTGCCAAGCTAAGTGGGCGTGATTTGCGAGAACAACAAAAGCAAATTGGGATGATTTTCCAACACTTTAACCTACTATGGTCACGGACGATCATTGAAAACGTGACGTTACCCCTAGAACTCGCCCATGTGGATAAGGCAACGCGTGAACAAAAGGCCAAAAAGCTACTAGCATTAGTGGGCTTAAAGGGTCGTGAATCAGACTATCCTTCAGAATTATCAGGTGGTCAAAAGCAAAGAGTTGGGATTGCTAGGGCGTTGGCAAACGATCCTAAGATTTTAATTTCTGATGAAGCCACCAGTGCTTTGGATCCCCAAACCACTGATGAAATCTTAGACCTATTGATTAAAATCAATAAGGACCTTGGTATCTCAATTGTTCTAATTACGCATGAAATGCATGCGATTAGAAAGGTTGCTAAAAACGTGGCCGTAATGGAAAATGGTGAAATCGTTGAACGCGGGACGGTGAGTGAAATCTTTAACCATCCCAAGCAATCAATTACCAAGCGCTTCGTTAGTGAAAATGATACTCCTGATGGTAGCGACACGATGATGGCATTGGATGAGTTAGTGAGCCGTTATCCAAATGGATCGATCATTAAGTTGATCTTCAGTGGTGAACGTTCGCAATCACCAGTGGTATCACAAGTTGCTAAACAACGGCCAAACCTAGAAATTAACATTATTGAGGGGGCTTTACACCCAACTCAAAATGGAACGATTGGGGTATTAGTCATTCAATTACTTGGTGATTCAGAAGAACAAAGAAAAGCATTACAAGACTTTAAAGAATTAAAAGTAGAAACGGAGGTCATTAGCCGTGGGTAATCAAGGGTTAAGTTCTTATTTTCAATTTAAAAACGTTAATTGGCCAAATATGTGGGCAGCAACCTGGGAAACGATTTGGATGACTTTAGTGGCAATGATTTTAGTTGCGGTAATCGGAATCGTATTGGGGCTCATCTTGTTTGAAACACGCGATAAAAAGGGATTTTGGTATCGAGTATTGAATATCGTAGTTTCAGTATTGGTCAATATCTTTAGATCGATTCCATACATTATTTTGATCGTGTTGTTATTACCAATTACAAAGAACATCGTGGGAACGATTATTGGCCCCACCGCTGCAATTCCTTCATTGGTCATTTCAGCAGCACCATTTTATGCGCGAATCGTTGAATCTAACTTCCGTGAAATTGACAATGGCGTGATCGAAGCAGTGAAGTCAATGGGAGCCACGAACTGGGAAATTATCTGGAAGGTATTGATTCCAGAAAGTACTCCTGCATTGATCGCCGGTGCGACCGTGACTACGATTTCATTGATTTCATACACTGCCATGGCCGGAGCCATCGGTGCTGGTGGTTTAGGAAACCTAGCCTACCTTGATGGATTCCAATCGAACAACAATAGTATTACCTTAGTGGCAACTGTCATTATTTTGATCTTTGTCTTTATTGTGCAATACGTTGGGGATGCATTCGTTAAGGGCACTGATAAACGAGGACTATAATTAAGGGGGTACAACAATGAAAAAAGTCGGTTTCTTTCTTTCCTTAATTATTGCGTTTATTGCGTTGCTAGTGATTGGACCTGGTGAAACACATTCTAAAAATTCATTGACCATTGGGGCTTCAAATGTGCCCCACGCCCAAATTTTGAATCACATTAAACCAGAATTGGAAAAAGAGGGGATTCATTTGAACATCCGAGTTTTCCAAGACTACGTATTGCCAAATAAGGCACTTGCTTCTGGTGAACTAGATGCCAATTACTTCCAAACGATTCCATTTTTGGATCAATGGAATAAGCAAAATAATGGCGACTTAGTTGATGTGGGGGCCGTTCATTTGGAACCAATGGGGATTTATTCTAAGAAGGTCAAAAGTCTGAAGGACTTAAAGGATAACGCTACCATCTTGGTAAGTAATAACGCTCCTGATTATGGAAGAATTTTACAATTGTTCCAACAGGCGGGATTAATCAAAATCAAACCTGGCGTTAGCATCGAACAAGCGAACTTCTCAGATATCGTAAGCAATCCCAAGCACTTGAATTTCAAGACTGGATATGAACCAAAGCTACTTCCCGAGATCTATGAAAACGGTGAAGGTGATGCGGTCGCAATCAACGCTAACTACGCGGTGCAAAGTGGTTTGAATCCTAAGAAACAAGCGATCGCGCTTCAAAAGAGTGATCCACATTCGCCATACAATAACATCGTCGTAGTCAGAAAAGAAGATCGGAATAAACCACAAATTAAGAAATTAATGAAGGTGCTGGAATCCAAACCAGTTCAAAAATGGATTTATGATCACTATAAGGGTGGGGTCGTTCCTGCTCATAAGTATTAATACGCAAAAGGATTGGAAATTTTTTCCAGTCCTTTTTTGTTTGACTTTTTTAATATCTATATGTATAGTTAGTTACATAAGTAATTAACTGATTATTAACAGTGAAGTTTTGAAGGATGTGAGAATCAATGCAGTTTGACTTTGATAGTGCAGAGCCGATTTATTTACAAGTGGCTAACCAGATTGAAGATGCTATCTTTACGGGAGCGTTTCCCGAGAATGAACAGATTCCATCGACGACTGAAATATCAAAACAGTTTCATATTAATCCAGCGACGGTATTAAAGGGGATGAACATATTGGTGAGTGAAGGACTATTAGAAAAACGGCGTGGAATGGGGACGTTCGTTACCATTGACGGTCAAAAAAAGGTGGTTGAAAAACGGCGGGCTAAGTTCTATGACGATTTTATCTTAGACCTAATTAATGAGGCCGATAAATTAAAGCTAAATCAAGATGATGTTTTGAAATTAATTCAACGGGGGTATCAAAATGAGCACGATTAAAATTGAGCATTTAAACAAGCATTTTCACAAACAAAGCGTATTGAATGATATTAACTTAACGTTTGAATCCAATCAAATTTACGGCTTATTGGGGCGGAATGGAGCAGGGAAGAGTACCTTGTTGAACATCGTTACCGACCGAATCTTTGCTAATTCCGGGCAGGTGAAGCTGGATGATGCCGTGATGCACGATAACAGCGATGCGTTGTCCAAGGTCTTTATGATGAGTCAGGATAATTTGTACCAAGAATCAACGAAGGTCAAAACCATCATCAAGACGACTGCTGCGGTTTACGACGGCTTTGACCAACGCTTAGCTGATGAGTTGATCCGCAAGTTCGATGTGAACGTTAAGACTAAGTTCGGCAAGTTATCGACCGGGTACCATTCAATTGTGAAGCTGATCATTGCACTATGTGTGCCAGCCGAAGTGGTGATTCTTGATGAACCGACCTTAGGACTTGATGCCAACCACCGTGAGTTGTTTTATTCCGAGTTGATCCAATCCTACAGTGACCATCCACGGACGTTCATTATCTCGACGCATTTGATCGATGAGGTGGCCAACATCGTTAGTGACGTTGCCATTATTGATCATGGTGATGTAATCGTCAGCGGTGACAACGAATCGGTTTTAAAGAACGCCCATACGATCACGGGACCGGAAAAAGAGCTTGATCAATACTGTGCAGGGTTAAACGTGATCGGTACTAAGCAATTGGCGAACTTAAAGACGAACTACGTCTATGGACCACTCAATGATGATCAACGAATTCCTGATACGGTCAAGATCGAGGGGCTCGATCTCCAGACCCTGTTCATCTACCTAACCAAGCGGAAGGGGGAGTTAGCAAATGATGACTAGTCGCATGAAAGACTTACTCATGGTGAGTATCAAGTACTATTTAAGGGTTTTTGGATTACTAGCCTTGTTATTTATAGCTTTTTTAGCTGGAATGTTAATCGTAATGAATATATTTGGCAGTGATGATATACCTTCGCTTCGCTCGATGATAACTTGGTTTGATTTTCCGCTTTTCTTTTCGGCAGCATTGATTTTTGGGAACTTTGATCAATTGTTTTTGTTGAAGATCCAAAATGGTTTTGCTAGGAGCCAGATTTTTAAGAATGATTTTTTGATGATTACATTAATTGCAGCTTTCGTTACCATTTTGGAACGCATTTTGCACCTAAGTTGGTTAGTTTCCAATATTACTTACAATGGCTTTTTCACGAATCCATTGGCGAACTTTTTAGCCCTTTTGATCATCTCATTTTTAGGGAACTACTTATTATTTATTGTCGTCGAATCTTTAGGAGCGTTTTTGAATCTATTTTCCAAAAAAACACGGGGGTGGCTGTTTGTGTTAATTGTATCTGGCTTTTTGTTCGTTAGTATCTCTTTATTTAGTGGAGCGGCGTTTGGAGTTGGAATGTTGGTCTCGAATCACATTATTGATACTCAGACGGTTGAAAACATCTTGAACTTAACGATGAGCGTATTATTTGGGTTTAACGAACACGGCGCCTGGAACCCACTTAACTTGATCGTGACGATGTTGGTGGGTGCTGGCTTGCTGACTTGGTTAGCTCGTTTTATTATTATGCGTATCCAGGTTCGCAGAAGTTAGAAGGAGGATGTGTAAATATTGGAAAATAGAGCTAAGTTGCTTTTGCGTTTTGATTTAATTCGGTATGCCAGTTCTTTGGGAAAACTTTTAATTGGAGCAATTGTTTTCTTCATAATTTTGCTAAATTTGTTATCAATGGTTTCTAATTATAATTTTTTTGATCTAAGCAGTGTATTTAGTAATAGCATTGCCATAACAATGCTGATCTTTTTCATTCAATTAGTGTTTGATTTTGATAATTCTTTTCAAGGTAAGTTACAAAATGGCTTTGCAAGAAAGCAGATATTTAAAAATGATATGTGCTTGATTGGATCGATAACGTTTTGCTTGACCATTATTGATAAATTATTTGAACAAAATTTGTTTGATAACCCTTATAACGGTTTCTTCCAAAATTCAGTGGCCAACTTAATGGCGTTATTTTTGCTTGCTTTTATCGGGAACTGTTTTATATTTCTGGTCGGTGAGTTCCTCGGGGCCCTTTTTAACCTCTTTTCGAAGAAGATTAGAAAGTGGGTCGGCATCATTTTGATCTTAGGCTTTAGTTTTCTAAGCACCGTTGGCCTGATCTCATTGGTCAGGGGGGCTTATCAATTGGTAAGCTATCACGTCATTGATGAAGAAACGTTGCGCAACTTTGTAAATGGGACGATTTCAATCCTATTAGGTGCTCAATCAACTGGGGCGTGGAATCCGATCAACATGATCGTAACGTTACTAATTTTGACCAGCTTGTTAGCGTGGTTGACCCGCTTTATAATTTTACGATTACAACTCCATCGGAACTAAAAATTATCCTGAAACGTAACTATTCTATCAATTAATATGCTATAATGGAGTTTCTGAGAACGATAGATAGGACGGTAAAAAAATGACAAAGAAAATGCACGTTGCACTCCTCTTTGGGGGTAACTCTTCAGAACACGATGTTTCGAAGCGTTCAGCTCATAATATTTACGATGCAATGGATAAGAATAAGTACGAAGTCAGCTTATTCTTAGTGACTAAGGATGGCTATATCCTTAGCGATGAAGATTCCCATCGCGTTTTTGATGGTGAAGATGAAGATACAGTAGTGGCATCTGTAATGCCTAATGTTGACCAATCAGATCCATTGGCTAATATTGCTAACCTTGGTAAGATCAAGGATGTAGACGTTTTCTTTCCTGTAATTCACGGAAATTTGGGGGAAGATGGGACGATTCAAGGCCTCTTTAGACTCCTGCAAAAGCCATGGGTCGGCAGTGGAATCTTGGAATCCGCAATGGCTTATGATAAGGACATCACTAAAAAGATGCTCAACCTTTACGGCGTTCAAAATACCAAGTATGTTTTATTGACTCCTGATAACGAACAGGACTATTCATACGACCGCCTGGCCAAAGAACTTGGTCCTAAAATCTTCTTAAAGCCTGCTAACCAAGGTTCATCAGTTGGGATTCATGAGGTGAACAATGCTGAGGAATACCAAGCTAGCTTAGCAGATGCTTTTAGATATGATTATAAGGTCTTAGCTGAAGAAGCCATCGAAGGCCCTGAAGAACTTGAAATCTCGATTTTAGGGAACGAAAAGCCAATTGCTTCTAAATTAGGGGCAATTCGGGTGCCAGAGAACGACGAATTCTATACTTACGAAAACAAATTCGTGGATGCCAGTGAAGTGAAGTTCGATATCCCAGTGCAAGTTTCTGAAAAACTAGCTAATCGAATTACCGATATGGCATTGACTGCTTACAAGGCACTCGGTTTAAAGGGCATGGCACGGATTGACTTCTTAGTTTCTAAGGATGAAGAACCTTACTTGGGAGAAGTTAATACCCTCCCTGGGTTCACTAACATTAGTTTATATCCACAACTATGGGGCGCTTCTGGAATTTCTTACACCGAATTAATTGATCGCTTAATTGAATTGGCCTTCGCTGAATATGCGAGAAGACAAAAGCTCCATTATGACTTTACTCCCCTTGGGAAGGAAAAGTTATCTAAATAGTAAAAAAACATCCATTTTTGGATGTTTTTTTCATTATTAGCGTATTTAATAATATGGGACTAAATTAAAGGGGGCAAATGCAATGGTATATCGTTGTAAATGGGCGCAAAAGGATCCGCAGTTAATGGTCTATCACGATGTTGAGTGGGGGGTCCCAGAGTATGATGACCAAAAATTGTTTGAGTTAATGACGTTAGAAATTTTTCAGGCGGGATTGAGTTGGCTGACGGTATTAAAAAAGCGAGTGGCATTACGCAATGATTTTGCTAACTTTGATTTTGAAGTGGTTAGTAAATACGGTGATGATGATTTTGAAAGATTGATGGGTGATGCAGCCATTATTAGAAATCGCGCGAAGATTCAAGCCACGATCGATAATGCTAAGGTCGTGCAATCGTTATCAACATCTGGACAATCCCTTTCTGATCTTTTGTGGCAAAATACCAATAAAAAACCGCTAAATCATTTTAGAAAAACTGTTGAAGAATTAGATGTAACTGATTTTGTTAAACCGTACGTTAAACAGTTCAAACAACTGGGCTTTAAGCGCTTAGGGCCAACAACGATGTATTCTTTTTTGCAGGCTGCTGGGGTCGTTAATGACCATGAGACCAAGTGTTTTAGATACCAACAAATCATAAATTTTGATAAAAGAGATTGATAACTTTAGTTAATATATATTATGATGATCTAAAAGGAATAGGAGACATTCATGGAACCAATTAATACGTATAATATTGATAATGGCTCTATTAAAATATTAGGTAGCCAAATTAGGAGAAAACGTAAACAACTTGCTATTTCTCAATCTGAACTTGCCGAGGGGATTTGTACGCAGGGATTGATCAGTCAGATTGAAAATAAAAATGTTTCGCCGAGTATTGACACCATTTATAAAATCTGTGAACGCTTAGACTTAAGTGTTCATGATGTAATTACAAAGGGAAAAACTAAAAACAAGACCTTAGATAAAGTGGAATCAGCTATTTGGAATCGCCAGTATGTTAATGCCAATCAGTTGATTCAACAAATTAATGTTACTAACTTAGCTAATCGAGAACTGAAATGTCGCTATTATTGTTACTTAGGGGATATTCAATATAAGCTTAACTTGGACTATGAAGCTGCGATTAAAAATTTTAACGAAGTGTTAATCAAGTACAGTGGCATCAATAAACAAAACCTTTATACGACTTGGGCCCATATTGGAATTGCTAAGGCCTATTTGATGCTTAAAAATCAAAATCAAGCAAATCAATTTAATGAATTAGCACGTGCATATCTTGAACTGCATCAGTTTAGCTTACGTAAAAATTTTAAATTACTGGTGAATATTTACGTTGAAGCGATTAATCTGCACCATGAATTATTAAAATACGATGAAGCAATGCTCTTAAGCACAGTGGCATGTCAATTTTTGCTTTCTGTAGATTCAATGTATCAATTAGGAGCATTGAACTTAGCAATGGCACGGAGCTTGATTGCATCCAATGCGCATCAAAAAGCAATTAGTTATTTAGATCGAGCCCATCATTTTGGAGATGTCAACGATGACTCCCACATTGTTGATCAAGTTCATCAGCTTAGAAATCAAGTTATTAAATAAAAATCACCTTCCTTGAACGTTCGAGGAAGGTGATTTTTTATGATTGTTATTTCTTTTTATTAATCGGTTGGTTATTTTGATCAGTTCTAACGATTAAAACATCACAGTTAGCAGCTTTGCTGACATAATCAGTAACTGATCCCATCATTAACCGTTCAAATGCACTTAAACCAGTGGCACCCATAATGATTACATCTGTATGGTATCTTTCTGGGACTTCTCTTGCGATGACTACTTTGGGAGCTCCATATTCAATTGAATAGTCAATGTTAGTAACTCCTGATCGATTGGCTTGATCTAGATAATCATCAAGGATTTTTTTAACGTTTTCGGTTGCTTCTTCAATCATCGAGCTATCAAAGCTAGAAATATTTTGAAATGAACGCGTATCGATTACGTGGACCATGTGGATACTAGCCTTAGTTTCACTAGCAATTGCAACGGCCTTATCGAAAGCTAGTTTAGCCTCCTTGGAACCATCAACAGGAACTAAAATGTTTTGGTAGTTACTTAGCATACTATCGCCTCCAAATATATTTTAAATTAGTTAGTAATTAAATCAAGCTAAAGCAACTTTATTTTTTGCCAAAGTATTGTGCCATTGCGATCTGAAAACCAATGACTAAAAAGCAGGCAATGATCATCATCCAAAATAATAGTTTATCATTAGCAATGAAGAGGGGAATTAGAAAACATCCCCCACAGATGATGAAAATGATCCCAAAAACCTTTACTAATAAACTCAGTGCGGGAATGCTTTCGGGATGGAACACTAAGAATGGTTTGTTTTGATGTCTAAATAAAAAGATACCAATTCCAAACATAAGTGCCGCAAAAATAATCGTTAAGATGATGACTAACATAAATTTCTCCATTCTATTTCAGATAGCCACGTTGGGCATTCTGAATTTTTTGATACTGATTACCAAAGGCTCTTTCATATTTCCCATTAGCCTTTGGTTGGTAGTAATTAGCGTTTTTAATCTGATCAGGTAGATATTGTTGTTTTACCCAATCACTAGGGAAATCGTGTGGATATTGGTAGTTAAGCCCATGGCCTAACTTTTTAGCCCCCTGATAATGGGCATCCTTAAGGTAGGGTGGAATTTCACCAAAGTTACCATTTTTAACATCTTTAATAGCAGCATCAATTGCTGAGATTCCAGAATTTGATTTTGGCGAGACGCAAAGTTCAATAATAACGTCTGCAAGCGGAATCCGTCCCTCTGGTAAACCGAGTTTATCCACTGCTTGCACTGCCGTTACAGTCCTAGCACACAATGGTGGGTTTGCTAGACCGATGTCTTCATATGCAATCACCATTAATCTACGCGTTAAAGAATTGATATCACCAGCTTCGATTAATCGTGCTGCATAATGAAGAGCGGCATTAGCGTCAGACCCACGGATTGATTTTTGAAATGCTGAAATAACATCATAATGGGCATCCCCATTTTTATCAGCACTGAGCAGCTTTTTTTGTAAACAATCCTCAACGTCTGATAATTGAATGTGGATTATACCATCTTTACTAGGGTCAGTTGAATTAGCTGCTAGTTCCAAAGCGTTCAATGAACTTCTTAAGTCACCATTGGTAGCGGTAGTTAGTAGCGCTAGTGAGTCTTCATCTAATTGAATCGATAACTTACCGAGTCCATGCTCAGAATCCTTTAATGCTCGATTGATCGCACTTTTAATATCTGATGGGGTGAGCGGGTATACTTGAAAAATTGCAGTTCGGCTTCTAATTGCTGGACTAATATTAATATATGGGTTTTCGGTAGTAGCACCAATTAAAATGATGCGCCCACTCTCTAGGAGTGGTAATAAGAAATCTTGTTTTGTTTTATCTAATCGATGGATTTCATCTAATAACAAAACCACGGTGCCACTCATTTTAGCCTCTTCGGCAACGATTTGTAGGTCTTTTTTAGAATCAGTTGCGGCGTTTAGTTTGCGAAATGCATATTTAGTAGAACCGGCAATGGCACTGGCGATACTGGTTTTACCTGTACCAGGGGGACCATATAGAATCATTGATGAGAGGGTCTTTGCTTTTACCATTCGACTGATAATTTTGCCTGGGCCAACTAAGCCTTGTTGGCCCACAATGTCCTCAATTTTTTGAGGACGCATACGATATGCTAAGGGTTGCTGCAAAAAATGGCCTCCTACTTAAATAGATTTTTAATTTTATCAATAAATGAAGTTGGTTTTTGATCTTGATTATTATTAGATTGTTCGGAATTAAATAAGTTAGGGTACTTTTGACGTAGTTCAACGGGGCTAACGTTGATTGCATCAGAAGCGGCATAAATGACTCCGTAACTATCTGGTTTATTGAAGTAAAACGAATCGTTTCTAATTGTGAATTTTACGTTGTTTTGAGATGCAATCTTCATGAATGGGCCAATGGCATCTTGGCCAGCCTGTCCGTTTACCAAGACTTGGTAATCAGGATGGTTCTTAATTTCAGTTTGGAGTGCTTGTTGGGCCTGTTGTGTCCCTAGATCTTGAATGGTGATTGCTAAAGAAACCCGTTCTCTAAATGTTCCAAGGTACTTTCTTTGTTCATCTGGATTTAATTTTGGAGTACCAACTGAAGATTGCTCTAATCGATTGTTTACTGAGTTATCATTATCTGACATTTGAATCCCTCGCTTTAATTTATTTGATAGTTAGATTGTATAACAAAAAAAGTGTTTCGCGAAAGCGAAACACTTTTTTGAATCGAAATTCATCCTATAGCTTGTTGTAGTATTCAACAATAAGTGATGAATCGATATCAGCGTTAAGGTCATCCCGTTGTGGTAAACGGTTTAATGAACCTTCAAGCTTATCTGCATCAAAGGTAACGTATGCTGGACGACCAACAACGGCTTCAACAGCATCCTTGATGATTTGTAAGTCTTTTGACTTTTCACGAACGGCAACCACTTGGTTAGGTTCTACTTCATATGATGGAATATCAACACGCTTACCATCAACAGTAATGTGACCGTGGTTAACTAATTGACGTGCTTGACGACGAGTAGTTGCTAAACCTAAACGGTAAACAACGTTATCTAAACGACGTTCAAGAAGGATTAAGAAGTTATCCCCATGGGTTCCTTCCTTAACCTTACCCGCACGAACGAATAAGTTTGAGAATTGACGTTCAGTCATACCGTACATGTAACGAAGCTTTTGCTTTTCACGTAATTGAGTACCATATTCTGAAAGTTTTTGACGACGACCTTGACCATGATCACCAGGTGCGTAAGGACGACGAGCTAATTCTTTACCAGTTCCTGATAAAGATACACCAAGACGGCGAGAAATTCTCCAACTTGGACCTGTATATCTTGACATAAATAAATTCCTCCAATTATTTTTTGGAGTAAAATAATCCGTATATACACTTAGTATTCGTGCATATTGCTTTGCAATGTTCACCTCAGCAGCCGGAGGGTTACTTATTGAACCAGAGTGGCAACAATATGTTGACGAGCTTACCGTGTACTGCTGCATTATTTTACACAATTACCTATTGTATCTGGATCTAACTATTTTGTCAAATGTTCAGCAAAAGTACTTACAAATTGACTTAAGACGTCTTCATCTTGAGCTGAAAACCGATTTTCAACTGGCGCATCGATGTCCAAAACCCCAAATGGTTCACCGTTCGAAAAATTGATTGGTAGCACGATTTCAGACTTACTATTTGCATCGCATGCAATGTGTCCTGGAAATTGATGAACATCAGCAATTCTTAAAATTTCATTATTTTTGAATGCGGTTCCACAGACCCCATTTCCATTTTGAATGTGGACGCATGCGACCTTTCCCTGAAATGGCCCTAACAGCAATTCATTGTTCTTCTTGACGTAGCGATAAAAGCCCGCCCAGTTGATCTGATCAAGTGATTCGAAGAGAAGAGCGGATGCATTAGCCATGTTGGCGACGGAATCTGTTTCGTTAGTTAATAGTGCATCTAGTTGTTGTACAAGCATTGATTTAGAACTCATTATTTTAAATTCCTCCAAAATAAACTTAAAAAAATATCATATGTTATAATTTTAATTGATTAGTGATTTTTATCTCAATATTGGCTATAATATAATGAATAGTATCAATTTACGGACGAGAAATAAACTAAAACGGCTATTTATGTTTAACAAAGGTGTGGGAGCGTATATGGAAAATTCAGCTGTAGGGATATTGGTTGCGATTGTAGTGGTAGTCCTAGTCATCTATCTTGCAATTGTTGCTTACCAACATTACATATTAAAACAAATGAGGGTGCTTGAAGCTAAGTTCGAGCAGGTTCAATCAGTGCCAATTCAAGATGAACTGGATGATGCTAAAAAAATGAATCTATCCGGAGAAACCCTGGAGCAATTGAATGGATATGATGAAGGGTACAAAGAAATCATTAGTGATGATTTCGTTACGATTACTGAACATCTAAAAGAAGCAATCAAGATTAGCAAGACTTTGAATTTCTTACGGACGAATCAAATTTACCATTCAATCAATCGATTGATCGGTGATGTTACCCAGCGGGTGCAAATGATTCAAGCGGGATTAGCTCAAATTAAGGATTTGGATAAGCGTCATCAAAAAATCATTCAGGATTTGAATCAAAAATACAAGCAGATGCATTCAACATTGCTTAGTAAGAACTATCTTTATGGTCCCACTACTGACAACTTGGAAATTCGTTTGACTAAGGCGGAAGAAAAGTTTAGTCAGTTTAAGGAATTATCTGAATCTGGTGATTATGAAAGTGCTGAAAAGCAATTACCAGAATTATCTGGGCAAACTGATCAATTACAGGCTTTTTTAGATGAAATTCCTAAGATCTACAAAAGTTTGACCGCTGAGTATCCAGAACAAGTTGCAGAAATTAAGCAGGGGCATCAAGAGATGGTCGCTGCTGGGTATCATTTTGCTGATGATAACATTGAGGGAGCGATTGAATTTGTTAATCAACAAATTCAAAAGAGCTTAGATAACTTAAAGGATTTAGAGTTAGCCCAAACTAAGAGCAGCAATCATCAAATTGATAAAATGATCGATCAACTCTACGATGCGATGGAATTAGAAATCACTTCTAAAAAGCGCGTCCAAAAACAAATTGATGTTATTTCAGCGTTTATTTCACACGCCCAAAAGCAAAATATTGCTTTGATGAGTGAGTTGAAACAACTTGATAAGAACTATGATTTAGATCATCAAGAAATTGAAACGACCCGTGAATTAGCAGAACAAATCAAAGCAATCGACATCACGAATCAAAATGATTTACAATCAATTGCTGATAATGATGCTGTTTATTCTAAAATTTCGGAACACATTAGTGATGCTAAAAAAGCGTTAAGTCAAATTGAGGCTCAACAAAGAGAAATTGACGCTTCCGTTTCTAATTTAAACGAAGAAGAAGAAGCAGCCGTAAATGCCATCCAAAATTTTGAATTGCAAATGCACACCATGAAGCGAAAAATGGAAAATCTCAATTTGCCTGGGATTCCAGATGATTATATGGATGCCTATACATTGGTTAGTCGCGAAATTCAACAACTATCCCAAGATATGAATCAAACTAAAATTAGTATGGACACCATCAACGAGCAAATTAGTGTAATTAAGTCCGACGTCGATAATTTATTGGAACGAACGAATACGCTATTAGATAGCGCAGTATTATCTGAGCAAATGATGCAATATGCGAACCGCTATCGCAATAGCCATCCTGATATTGCACAAGCAAGTCAACGGGCTCATTATTTATTCGATAGGGAGTATCAGTACGAAGAAAGTTTAAACGTAATCGTAACGGCTTTGAATACGATCGATCCTTCGATTTATCAAAGAATTCAAGATGCTTATTATCGTCATAAATAATTAGCTAACTAAAAGTAACCATTTATGTTAATCTAATAACATAAATGGTTTTTTTCTGTTATAATATAAAGTTAGAATTTTAAATTGGCCGGACTAATAATTTAAAAGAAGGTTTATTATGATTTATTTTGATAATAGTGCAACTACTAAGGTTGATCCTGCAGTATTAAATACTTACGATCAAGTAAGTGATAAGATTTGGGGGAATCCTTCTAGTTTACATCGCTTTGGTGAAGAAGCATTTAATTTATTGAATCAATCACGCAAACAAATTGCTGATTTATTAGGTGTTCAATCAAATGAAATCTTTTTTACCAGTGGTGGAACTGAGGGTGATAATTGGGTCTTAAAGGGGACTGCCATTGAAAAACGGAAGTTTGGTAAGCATATCATTACGACTGCTGTTGAACATCCAGCGATTCATGAAACTTGTGAACAACTCAAACAATTAGGGTATGATGTTACCTACCTTCCTGTTGATAAGGAGGGGCGGATTTCAATCGCTGATCTAAAAGCGGCGATTCGCAAGGATACGATTTTAGTGTCGATCATGGCCGTTAATAATGAAATTGGAACGATTCAGCCAATTAAAGAGGCGGCTGAAGTGTTAAATGACTACCCTAGTATTCATTACCACATTGATGCCGTGCAGGGAATCGGAAAGGGCATTTCTGATTTGATCATGAATGACCGCGTTGACTTTATCACGTTCTCCGGCCACAAGTTTCATGCCCCTCGAGGAATTGGCTTTATCTACAAGCGCGCTGGAAAGAAAATTGCGCCATTAATGACTGGTGGAGGCCAAGAACACAACCTCAGAAGTGGGACTGAAAACTTGCCAGCAATCGCTGCAATGGCTAAGGCGGTCCGACTCTTGTTGACCGATGAAAAAGCCAAGGCCAAAAAACAAGCTGATATTAAATCAACGATTTATAACCACATTAAGGACTTTGATAAGGTAACGATTTTTTCTAAAAATCAACCTAATTTCGCT
The DNA here is from genome assembly GCF_058508515.1 of Nicoliella sp. ESL1120. NCBI lineage: Bacteria > Bacillati > Bacillota > Bacilli > Lactobacillales > Lactobacillaceae > Nicoliella > Nicoliella sp. ESL1120. Next base: position 1,321,629 of record NZ_CP196383.1, on the reverse strand, counting down.
CCCCACATTCTATGTTTTTCAATTTTAGGGGTCCGTGGTGAAACGATCGTCCATGCATTCGAAGACCATGATATTTACATTTCGACGACGAGTGCATGTTCTTCAAAGGATCATGTGCCATCAGCGACGTTGACTGCAATGCAAGAACCGACAGAACTATGTACTAGTGCGGTGCGTGTATCATTGGATGCAAATAATACAATCGAAGAAGCAGTTGAATTTAACCGCGTTTTTGATCAACTATACAAGAAATTTAGCAAATTAAGCTAAGGAGGTACTAATGCAATATAGTGAAATTATGGTCAGATACGGTGAATTATCCACCAAGGGTAAGAATCGGAAAGACTTTATTAAGCAACTAGGGAAGAACATTCGCCATGTGTTGCATGATTTCAAGGATATCCACGTTAATCCCCAACAAGATCGCTTGCACGTGGATCTTCATGGAGAGGATTACGATAAGGTAATCGAACGGCTCGAAGGGGTGTTTGGAATTGAGACACTGTCACCTTCGATCAAGTTGGATAAAGATATTGACCATGCCAAGGAAGTGGCGCTTCAAATGGTCAAGGACCAATACCAACCAGGCATGACCTTTAAGATCAACACGATCAGACAAGACAAGAACTATCCACTAGATACCTATGATATTAACGATAAAATGGGTGGTTACATCATCGAGAATATTGAGGGCATCAAGGCCAAGATGAAGCAACCAGACATTGAGATTCGAGTGGAAATTCGGATGAATGGAATCTTTCTCTCCAGTGAAACGATCAAGGGTGCGGGAGGACTACCAGTTGGAACAGGTGGTCGGGCAACAATGATGCTATCTGGTGGGATCGATTCACCAGTGGCGACCTACCTTGCTATGAAGCGCGGGGTCAAGGTCGATATGATCCATTTCTTCAGTCCACCATATACTAGCCCGCAAGCCTTAGCAAAGGCCAAGGAACTAACTTCTCAAGTGGCGAAGTTCGGTGGTAATATCCAATTTATCGAGGTGCCATTCACGGAAGTTCAAGAAACGGTGAAGGAAAAGGTCCCAGAAGGTTATTTGATGACGATTCAACGGCGGATGATGCTTAGGATTGCTTCTGAAATCACCCGCAATCGGCACTGTAAAGGGGTCTTTACTGGTGAATCATTAGGGCAAGTAGCTTCGCAGACCTTAGAAAGCATGATGGCCATTAACGACGTGACGAACCTGCCCGTATTACGGCCACTGGTATCGATGGATAAGACTGAAATTATCCGAATCGCTGAAAAAATTGGCACTTACGATCTTTCAATCATGCCATTTGAAGATTGTTGTACCATCTTCACGCCGCCTTCGCCTAAAACCAAGCCAGACCTTGAAAAGACCCGTCATTATGAAACTTACATTGACGTGGATGCTTTGACCAAGAAGGCCATTGCTGGGATTAAGGTTACTGATATCAAGCCAGGCGAAGAATTCTTAAACCAAAATCAAGATGTATTTTCAGAATTATTATAAAATTAGTTGACGATTAGACTCTGATTGATTATGATAGTTACCAAGAAGTAAAATACTGCGAACAAGAGAGTAATTTAAATTGGTGTCCAGAAAGAGACCTGCATCGTTGCGAGGGTTTTCATCATTTTAAATGAAGGTACCTTGGGAGTTGATTTACTGAAGCCTAGTAGGTAAATTCGGTTGACCCCGTTAAGCTGTCACATGAGAGAAATCGATTTGATCGGTTTAATTTAGGTGGTACCGCGAAGCACTTCGTCCTATTCGACGAAGTGCTTTTTTGTTTGCAAAATTTAAAATTAAATGAGGTGTTTTTTATGACTAAGGATATTAAAATGCCACCAAAGTATGACCATAATGCAGTTGAAGATGGCCAATACCAAGAATGGCTTGATGAAGATGTCTTCAAACCTAGTGGTGATCAAAAAGCAAAACCATATTCAATCGTAATTCCGCCGCCTAATGTTACTGGAAAACTGCATTTAGGCCATGCTTGGGATACGACTTTACAAGATATTTTAATTCGCCAAAAGCGGATGTTAGGCTATGATACACTCTGGTTGCCAGGGATGGACCATGCTGGAATTGCGACCCAAGCGAAGGTTGAAGCTAAGCTCAATAGCGAAGGCATCACCAGATATGACTTAGGACGCGAAAAGTTCATCGAAAAGGTGTGGGAATGGAAGGATGACTATGCCGCAACCATTAAGAAACAATGGGGTAAGTTAGGCCTCTCCCTTGATTATAGTCGGGAACGCTTCACGTTAGATGATGGTCTATCAGCTGCCGTGCGCAAGGTGTTCGTGACCCTCTACAAGAAGGGTCTCATCTACCGTGGTGAATACATCATTAACTGGGATCCAAAGGCGCGGACCGCATTGTCCGATATCGAAGTTATCCATAAGGATGACAAGGGTGCCTTTTACCACGTTAAGTATCCATTCACCGATGGAACTGATTTCAACGGTAAGGACTATATCGAAATCGCAACCACCCGTCCAGAAACGATGTTTGGGGATGTGGCGGTGGCCGTTAACCCAACCGATGAACGTTACAAGGACATCGTTGGCAAGCACATTCGAGTGCCATTAGTTGATCGTGAAATTCCAATCATTGCCGATGAATACGTAGATAAGGAATTTGGGACTGGGATGGTTAAGATCACGCCTGCCCACGACCCCAATGACTTTAACGTTGGTAACCGTCACGACTTGAAGCGGATCAACACGATGAACGAAGACGCTACGATGAATGAAAATGCTGGTAAGTACAAGGGCATGGACCGTTTTGAAGCTCGTAAGGCGATGACTGACGACTTGGAAGCTGGCGGCTACATGTTAAAGGTCGACCCAATCGTCCACGCTGTTGGGCATTCCGAAAGAACCGGGGTCCAAGTTGAATCCCGCCTTTCGACCCAATGGTTCGTTAAGATGAAACCACTTGCTGAACAAGCCTTGAAGAACCAAGAAACAGATGATCGGGTTAACTTCGTGCCAGAAAGATTCGAACACACCTTCGAACAATGGATGGACAACATCCATGACTGGGTTATTTCCCGTCAACTATGGTGGGGCCATCGGATTCCTGCTTGGTACAACAAGCAGACTGGTGAAACCTACGTTGGTGAAGAAGCACCTAAGGATATCGAAAACTGGGAACAAGACAACGACGTCTTAGACACCTGGTTCTCATCGGCACTATGGCCATTTTCAACCATGGGTTGGCCAGACACTGATTCCCCAGACTTCAAGCGTTACTTCCCAACCAACACGTTAGTTACTGGTTATGACATCATCTTCTTCTGGGTTTCTCGGATGATCTTCCAAAGTCTTGAATTTACCGGTCGCCGGCCATTCAAGGATGTCTTACTCCACGGTTTGATTCGTGATGAACAGGGTCGCAAGATGAGTAAGTCGCTTGGTAACGGGATCGATCCAATGGACGTGATCGATAAGTACGGTGCCGATGCATTGCGGTGGTTCTTATCTAATGGTTCTACGGCAGGACAAGACGTGCGGTTCAGTTACGCGAAGATCGAATCCGCTTGGAACTTCATTAACAAAATCTGGAACGCCAGTCGTTACGTTATCATGAACTTAGGTGACATGGAAAAACCTGAATTACCAGACCCAGCCCAATGGAACTTGGCTGACCGCTGGATTCTAAGCAAGCTAAACGGCCTTGTCAACCAAGTGACTGATCAATTTGATAAGTACAACTTTGGTGAAGCTGGGCGGGCGCTTTACAACTTCATCTGGGATGATTTCTGTGATTGGTACATTGAAATGAGTAAGGAAACCCTTACTGGTGACGATGAAGAAGCTAAGCAAAACACCCGTAACGTATTAGCCTACGTCTTAGACCAAACATTACGGTTATTGCAACCAATTATGCCATTCGTAACTGAAAACATCTGGCAAACAATGCCACATGAAGGCAAGTCATTAGTGGTTGCTGCATACCCAGTTGACCACCCTGACTTTAATGATCCTAAGTCAGAAGCTGATATGGATAGCCTCATTGATTTGATCAAGGCTGTTAGAAATATTCGTTCCGAAGCCAACGCCAAAATGTCTAGTGCGGTCGACATCTTAATTAAGACTGACAACCAAAACCTAAAGGACATTTTTGAAGGCAACCAAGGCTACATCGAACGCTTCTGTCACCCTAAGACCCTAGAAGTCGGTAGTGACGTTCAAGTGCCTAAGTTAGCGATGACGAGTGTGATGACTGATGCTGAAGTCAGCATCCCATTAGCAGAATTAGTTAATTTAGACGATGAAATCAAGCGTTTGGATGGTGAAATTGAACAATTTAATTTTGAAGTTCAACGTGCTGAAAAGAAATTAGCGAACGAACGTTTCGTGCAAAACGCCCCCGAAGCAGTGGTTAATGCAGAACGTGAAAAGCTAGAAGATAACAAGGCGAAGTTAGCTGCAACCAAGCAACGCCAAGCCGATCTAAAAGCACAATAATTAATTATGATTTAGCAACTAAGCCCCGGGCAGTCGATGTTACGGGGCTTTTTTGTAGGGAGGAACGAAAAACAATGGACTATCAAGAAGCACTAGCCTACATTCACGGACGGGTCAAGGCACACAAAGATGCGACGATGCAACGAATGCAAATATTAATGGAAAAACTTGGTCATCCAGAGCGGCAAATTCATGCGATCCATGTTGCTGGTACGAATGGGAAGGGTTCGGTCGTAGCATTTTTAAGTAATCTGCTTCAAGAAAGCGGACTTACGGTCGGCACGTTCACCTCGCCGTTTTTAGTGCGGTTCAACGAGCGGATCAGTGTTGATGGCACCCCGATCAGTGATGATGAAATTGTGCGCTTAGTTGAAAAGGTACAGCCAATCGTTGCAGAAATCGATGCAGCAATGCCAAACGAAGGACCGACCGAATTTGAAGTCTTGACCGCAATGATGTTTGCTTACTTTGCGGAGGGCCATGCAGATGTTGTGATTGTCGAAGTCGGTATCGGTGGTGATAATGATTCAACGAATGTGATCACTCCTGACTTATCAGTGATTACCACGATCGGGTATGATCACATGCAATTTTTGGGCAATACATTGGAATCGATTGCAGGGCATAAAGCAGGCATTATCAAACCGAACGTTCCCGTGGTAATTGGTAGGATTGAACCTGGGCCCCGAAAGGTTATTATCGACCGTGCCACGGATGAACATTCTGACATTAAGATGTTAGGGACCGATTTTGATGTTCATCCCCATTCGATTGCAGGTTGGCATGAACAATTTGATTTCGCGAGTGAGAATGAACAAATCAAGGGGATCGTTTTGAATATGATGGGTGATTTTCAGATCGATAATGCAGCAGTAGCGATTGAAGCGTTTATCACCTTGATGAATAAGCAAAAGACTCCGTTTAACAATAAAATGATCAAAGCGGGCATCCTAAATACCCAGTGGGCAGGACGGTTTGAAAAATTAAACGATCAGCCCCTAGTGATTATTGATGGAGCTCATAATATGCCCGCCATCAAAGAAATTGAAAAAAATATTAAAAATCATTTTTCAGATCGTGAAATTTATATTATACTTGCTATATTAGCAGATAAACAATATTTACCAATGATTGAAGCGCTTGCACAAATTAAAAATGTGCATTTAGTTTTAACCGAATTTGAGGGACCTAATAAGCGCTCCGCAGCAGATTTATCAACAATCGTTAGTAAAGTTGAATCGGTCAATCAAATTGAATTCGTGAATAATTGGAAGGAAGCCATTTTAAGAGTGACTAGTCAAATGGGCCAAGATGATGTGTTATTGATCACTGGATCGTTGTACTTTATATCTGATGTGCGAGCATTATTTACAGATTGATAACTAATTGTTTAACTTAAGATTAAGTTATTTGAAAAACCTTTTATTATTAGTGTTAATTTAGTTAAAATTAATCACGAGTGATTTAATTCAAGTTGAAGAAAATATGATATACTAAAAATGATAAATTCATATTAGTATATATGAATACGAAGGGATGAACGTCGTGTTTGGATTTGGAACAAAAAACATTGGGATTGATTTAGGGACAGCTAATACCATTGTGTATGTTGAAGGAAAGGGAATTGTTTTAAGAGAACCTTCCGTTGTTGCTAAAAATACTAAAACTGGCTCAATTGTGGCAGTTGGTGAAGAAGCTCGGAATATGATCGGTAGAACACCTGCTAGTATCAAGGCAATTCGCCCAATGAAAGATGGGGTAATCGCTGATTACGATACCACTGTAGCTATGTTGAAGTACTACATCGCTAAGACCTTAGGGCATTCAAGTGGTAAGCCATATGTTATGGTTTGTGTACCAAGTGGGATTACTGAAGTTGAAAAACGTGCAGTTATTGATGCTACTCGGGTTGCAGGAGCTCGTGATGCTTATGTAATCGAAGAACCATTTGCAGCTGCGATTGGTGCTGGATTACCAATCATGGATCCAACTGGTAGCATGGTAGTTGATATTGGTGGTGGAACTACTGACGTTGCTACAATCTCACTGGGTGGAATTGTTTCTAGCCGCTCAGTTCGTGTTGCTGGTGACAAGCTTAACGAAGCGATTGCTACTTATGTTCGTAAAAAGCATAATTTATTGATCGGTGAAAGAACTGCCGAACGGCTTAAATGGGAAATTGGTTCTGCATCATTAGAAGATGCTAAGAACATCGAAGGAACAACCGTACGTGGTCGTTACCTGCTTACTGGTTTACCAAAGGCCGTTGAAATATCAGCTGAAGACATTTCGACTGCCATTCATGAACCGATCTTGGAAATTATCGGAACCGTTAAGGAAACGCTTGAAGAAACTTCTCCAGAAATCGCTGCCGATGTTATCGATCATGGGATCGTACTTACCGGTGGGGGTGCATTACTTAAAAATCTTGCTGAAGTTATTTCAGATGAAACTCAGGTTCCAGTATCAATTGCTAAAGACCCGCTTGATTGTGTCGCAATCGGAACTGGTGAATCACTAAAGAGTATTGACGTAATGAAGAAAAAATAAAAAAACAATCACTGCGGGAGGGCTTATGCTTCCCGCTTTTGTTTTTATAAATCAAAATTTATGGAGGGGCAATTATGCACAAATTTTTCTCCAATCGAAAATTGGTAATTGTCATGGTGTGCGTTGTTATCAGTATTGGCTTAATGACGTTTTCAGTTGCGGTGCGGAATCGTAAAGCCACTCCGCCGTTAATCCAACAATTTGGTAATGACGTTGCTGGATTCACTAATACTGTCGTGTCAACACCAGTGAATATTATAAGCAATGGATTTGGTTCGATCGGTAGCTTGTTGAACACCTATCAAGAAAACCAAATTCTAAGTAAACGGGTTAACGAGATTACTTCAACTCAGGTTCGTGATGAAGCGTTACAACGTGAAAATGCCAAATTAAAGAGTCAATTAAAATTAAACGATACGCTTACTAGCTATAAAGCGATTAATGCAGCTGTAATTACGAGAACCCCTTCATCATGGCAAAATCAAATTATTATTAACCGTGGTGCAAATGCGGGCGTTAAAAAAAATATGCCAGTATTAGTCGATACTGGATTAGCTGGACGGGTTTCTGAAGTCAATAAAACTAATAGTAAAGTTGAATTGATTACTAATAATAATGCAGCGACGAACCGTTTTGCGATTCAGGTGAATGCCACTAACGGAAAGGTCGTCAACGGAATTATTTCTGGCTACAATAAAACAACTGGGTTAGTTGAAATGGGCAATATTACGACTAAATCTAAGATTAAAGTTGGCCAACGGGCATATACTAGTGGATTAGGTGGAATCACACCTAAGGGTCTATACATTGGAAAAGTGGCTAAGGTTTCAACTGATGACTATGGTTTGTCATACAAGATCTATATTAGCCCTGCTGCCGATCTAAATGATATCGAAGCAGTGACAGTAGCTAGTCGTGCTCAGTAGGGGGGATTGAAATGCTAAGGAATTCACCACTAAGGTTTTTATTTCCCATTGGCTTATACGTTGCATTTTGCTTAGATGGATCAGTTAGTCAAATTTTTAGTAAACAGTTATTTGGTGCCCAGTCGTTTGTTCCCAATTTAACATTACTATGGTTGATCTTTGGCTTGCTATTTGAAAATGAAATTAATTTACACTTGGGATTATGGGCAGCTTTGGTTGGATTTATAATGGACTTGTTCTACTTTGGAACGTTGGGGGTCTTTTTATTTATCCTCCCACTTACAATTTACATTAGCCGATTCCTATATCGTTATCTATCGGCAACGTTTATTTCTGGATTTTTAATTTATTTCATTGGGCTTACGTTGACAATGTCATTTTCATTTTTTGCAAATCGCTTTGTTCATCTAGCTAATATTACGGTATCCAATTTTTTAGTGTCTGTTTTGGGACCTAGCCTTGCATTTAATCTAGTTCTATTTATTATCACTTATTACCCGATTTCAGTGTTATTTAACCGCTATCGGGAAAAGTCATAGGGGGAAATTGATTTGAAAGCAGTTAGCTTAAAAGGGACTAAAAATGGTTATGAAGTAGTGTTAGATGAATCGGCGTCAATGACAGCGATTCTTAGTGAATTAGAAGTAATGCTGAACCAATTGGATCATGATTATCCAACTAAGCGAATGCATTTAGACATTGTTACTGGGAAACGATTACTTTCTAAAGAACAATTGAATAACATTCGGCAACTATTTAATAATTATAAGCACTTATTGATCAATCAAATTAGCAGTGAAGTGATTACGATTGAACGTGCTAATCAAATTAAGGAATCGGAAAACGTTCATGTTATTGTGCAAACGATTAGAAATGGCCAGGTTTTTGAAGCAACTGGTGATGTGTTATTCTTGGGAACGATTCATGAAGGTGGTAAATTAGTTACTAACGGTAATATCTATGTTTTAGGAAGCGTTTATGGAATCGTTCAAGCTGGTTTCCCTAATTCTGAAGATAGATTAATCGTTGGTGATTTACATAATGCGCAACAAATAAGAATTGGTGAACAATTTGATATCGTTGCTGATAAACAAATTGGTGGTTCTTTTCAAAATGTTGCATATGTAAATGATTTGCACACATTAGATTATGGTAAAATAAAGGAGTTAAAAAAAATTAACCCTAAATTTTACAATCGAATTGGAGGAATTATGTAATGGGGAGAGCAATCGTCGTTACCTCTGGTAAGGGTGGGGTTGGTAAAACGACCACTTCTGCAAACCTGGGGGTAGCTTTAGCCCTGATGGGTAAAAAAGTTTGTCTAATGGACTTGGATATCGGATTACGTAATCTAGATGTTATTTTAGGGTTAGATAATCGAATTATCTATGACATTGTTGACGTTGCTAGCGGTCGTGCTAAATTACGTCAAGCATTAGTTAAGGATAAAAGATTCGATAGCCTATACGTCTTGCCTGCAGCACAAAATACCAATAAAAACGCTTTAAATCCCGAACAAGTTAAGGGAATCGTTTCTGAATTAAAACAGGAATTTGAATACGTATTTATTGACTGTCCTGCTGGGATCGAACAGGGATTCTTAAACGCAGTTGCGGGTGCAGATGGTGCAATTGTGGTCACGACTCCAGAAATTTCTGCGGTTCGGGATGCTGATCGAGTAATCGGACTATTAGAACAACATCCACTTAAGGAACAACCAAAGCTGATTATCAACCGAATTAGAAAAAACATGATGGAAAACGGCGATACAATGGATATTGATGAAATCACTCAACACTTGGGCATTCAATTGTTGGGAATTGTTGTCGATGATGATGCCGTAATTCGTACTTCTAACCATGGCGAACCAATTGTAATGAATCCTGATAATCAAGCTTCACAGGGTTATCGAAACATTGCAAGAAGGGTTAATGGTGAAACCGTTCCGTTAATGCAAATTGAAGAAACGAGTGGGTCCAAAAAATCATTTTGGAATAAACTAGGGAACCTATTTTCTAAAAAAGATTAAGGTAAATCTTGACGAAATGATGATAATGTTTTATAATTCCATTAATTAAATTAAAGACATTGATCAGGAATTTGTTCATCATTATTCCACAGAAAATCTACGATGATGAGATGTAGATGAATAATGCGAATCTTTCACGCCTGTGAGTCGTTATCTCTGAAAATTATTAGGAGATTACCGTTTTAACGCGTTATTGTTGTAGTTTAGTAAATAAACTCATTGAGTTTCATTGTGTGAGCAATGGAAAAATCTGAGGTGGAACCACGATTAAATCGTCCTCTTAAGTCCCTGACTTAAGAGGACTTTTTTTATTTACTAAACTCACTAAGGTAGTTTGCTTGAGCAGGCTATAAATTGAGGTGGAACCACGTTGGACACGTCCTCTTAGATTAATTTCTAGGAGGACGTTTTTATTTATAGAAGGGAGCTAATTAAATGCTTAATTATATTATTGAGATTTTACCATCACTACTATCAGGGGTTAAAATGACCCTCCAAATTTTCTTTTTGACCCTTATTTTTTCAATTCCATTAGGAATCGTTGCTGGGGTTGGATTAATTTCCAAATTTAAGCCGTTAAAAGCGGTACTGGAATTTTATGTTTGGATCATGCGGGGAAGCCCACTACTACTACAATTGATCTTTGTATTCTATGGATTGCCAATGATGCCTGGGATTCAAATTGTTTTTCCACGATTTGATGCGGCACTGTTTGCCTTTGTTTTGAATTATACTGCATACTTTGCCGAAATCTTTAGAGGGGGATTACAATCGATCCCTGCAGGCCAATACGAAAGCGCACGGGTATTGAGATTATCATATTGGCAAACATTTAGAAAGATTATCGTGCCACAAGTGGTTAAAATTGTAATTCCATCGATTGGTAACGAAGTAATTAACCTCGTCAAAGATTCGTCATTGGTTTATGTCATTGGAATCGGAGATTTACTTAGAGCCGGAAACGTTGCATCTGCACGTGACGTTACCTTATTACCATTGGTACTAGTTGCCATTATTTACTTAGCTTTAACTGCCATTTTGACGTTCATTTTACGGCGGGTTGAAAAACACTATAGTTACTGGAAATAATTAAAAAGGGGGAATCACAAATGCTTGAATTAAAAAATATTACTAAAAAATATGGTGATCGAACAATTATTGATGGCTTAAATGCTGAAATCAAAGATAATGAGATTATGTGTATCGTAGGACCATCTGGAGCTGGGAAAACGACCTTGCTACGTTGTATTAGCGGATTAGAAAAAATTAATGGCGGCGAATTTATATTAGATGGGCAACGATTTGATCCATCAGCAACTGAAAATAATTTAGTGGGGGTCGTTTTCCAAGATTTTCAACTATTTCCTAATTTAACGGTAATGCAAAACATTACGTTAGCTCCCGAGTTAGTTTTAAAACAAGATAAGGCGACTGCACGTGAAAAGGCACAGGCATTAATCAATAAATTGAACCTAGATGGTAAGGAATCGCTTTACCCATTCCAACTATCTGGTGGGCAAAAGCAACGGGTCGCAATTGTTCGGGCCCTTGCGATGAATCCAAAGATTATTTGCTATGATGAACCAACGTCTGCGCTTGATCCTAATTTAAGGGATGAAGTTGCTAAAATTATTATTGATTTAAAACAAACTGAAGTGACCCAAATCGTGATTACTCATGATATGGATTTTGCTAAGAAGGTTGCAGATGATATGCTGAAGGTTCAACCAATTAAGTAGGGAGGGATAACATGAAAAAAATTTATAAATGGTTATCAATTGCCCTGATATTGGTTGCTGCGATTAGTCTGAGCGGTTGTGAATCAGTGACCCAGCGTGCTAATACAGAAAATACATGGAATAAAATCAATCAGAAAAAGAAAATTGTGATTGGATTAGATGACAGCTTTGTTCCATTTGGTTTTGAAACCAAGGCAGGTAAAATAACTGGTTATGATATCGATCTTGCTAGAGCTGTATTTAAGCAGTATGGCATTAAGGTGGATTTTCAGCCAATCGACTGGTCTATGAATGTAACTGAACTACGGAATGGAACGATTGATTTAATTTGGAATGGGTTGACTGTAACCGCAGAGCGGGCTAAAAATATTTCATTTTCGGAACCCTACCTTTATAATGATCAAGAGTTGGTAACGTTAAAGAGCTCTAATATTAAGAATTTTAATGAGATGCAGGGCAAAGAATTAGGAACTCAGACTGGATCTGCTGAAATTATCAGTTTAGACCAACAACCAAAAATTTTGAAGGATAAGATCAAAAATAAACAACCAATCTTGTATGATTCATTTACCAATGCATTCATTGATCTAAATGCTAAGCGGGTCAGCGGTTTGTTGATTGATAGTACTTATGCTAACTACTATATTAATCATGAGGCGTCGCCTGATAAGTATAATACTTATGTTGGGTCATTTCCTAAATCTAAGCTAGCGGTTGGGGTTCGGAAGGGTGATAAAACCTTGAGAAATAAGATTAACCAATCATTGAATCGCATGGCTAAAAATGGTGAACTCAAGAAAATCACGCAAAAATGGTTTGGAAATCAATATAACTCACCATTACTTAATAAATACGATAAATAATAAGCGGGCGGTTGCTCGTTTTTTTGTTTGATATTTCATGGGGCATAATTTAATATTACATTATGTAGTTTTTAAAGGGGGAATTATATTTGAAATTGATTAATGGTGTAAACCTAGAAGTAATTTCAAATGATAAGTTTAAGAGTAACAGCATTATGATTGATTTTATCGAACCTCTCGATCATAAAAAATTTGCAGCGTTTTCAATTATTTCGGAAATGATGCATAGTGGGAACCAAGAATATCCAGAACAATCCTTATTAGCAAAGCAGCTTTCGAATATGTACGGGGCTAACTTTGAGACGGATGTCCTTAGGCGTGGTCATTTGCATGTATTGAGAATCAACATGTCTTTTCCGAACCAAAAATACTTACCAACAGATGAATCAATTTTTGAAATGGCGGTTAGTTTTTTAAATGCCGTCATTTTTAAACCACTTGCCAAGAATGGGGCGTTTGATTCAGATGCTTTTGAAATTAAAAAGCGAAACATCATTAATTATGTAAAGTCGATTCCAGATAATAAGCAATACTACGCATCCAATCAGTTAATGGATTTGTACTATCAAGATAATCCTGATTATGCTCAATTATTATATGGAACGGTGGATCAGTTAATGGATACAGATCCGAAAAGAACGTTTGAAATCTACCAATCAGCGCTAGCTAATTCACAGATTCAAATTTATGTACTGGGTAACGTTGAAGAATCAAAGGTCCAACAAGCGTTCACTAAAATGGATTTTACGCCACGAAATGAAGAGCAGTTAGACCTAAAGACTTCATACCAGCCTGTTCAATCGGTTCGTAAAAAGACTGAAGTTCAAAAGATAAATCAAAGTAAATTGGATATTGCGTACTACCTTCCTGTTTTATATGATGACGATTTAAAATACGCCGCGATGTTATTTAACAGTTTGTTCGGTGGAACGCCTAATTCAAAGCTATTCAAGAACGTTCGAGAAAAGAATAGTTTGGCATATTACGCAGATAGTTTATATACTGCTGCTTATGGGATTGTGATCGTTCAATCTGGAATTGACGCTAAGAATTATGATCAGGTCTTAAAAATTATTGCTGAACAACTAACTGCGATGCAGAACGGTGATTTTACCAATGAAGATATCGAAAGTGGCAAGGCGGAGTTGATCAGCAGACGGTTATCTGGTTTAGATAGCCCGTTTTACCTAATTGGGAAGGCCAGTTCGGATGCTTTGACCCATCAAAATATTTCTGTTTCGGAATGGTGTAACCGTGTGAATAATGTAACCAAGGCGGATATTATTAAAGTGGCCAAACAAGTTGAAATGCAAGCGATTTATTTCTTAGAAGGGCAGGCTGATGATGACGATGAATAAAAAACACTACCCTGTATATGGAGATACTGTTTACTCCAAGCGCTTAGCAAATGGATTATTGGTAATTGTGGTACCAAAGCCTGATTACCATCGGACCTATGCTACGCTTGAGGTTAATTATGGTTCAATTGATAACGAGTTCATTCATCCTGATACAGGCAAACCAGTGAAGCTTCCAGCTGGAATCGCGCACTTCTTGGAACATAAAATGTTCGATAAAGATGGATACGATGCATTCGACCTATTTAATAAATACGGAAGTAATGCCAATGCTTACACTAGTTTTACGGATACGAACTACCTATTTTCAACGACTAATCACGTGAAAGAAAATTTAAAGATCCTATTGGACTATGTTCAAATTCCATACTTTACCCAAGCAAAAGTGGAGAAGGAAAAGGGGATTATTGGCCAAGAAATTCAAATGTACAATGATGAACCGAACTCACGCATCTTTTTCCAAACGTTACGGAACCTCTACCCCGATTTTCCATTGAATCAAGACATTGCCGGTTCGGTCGAATCAATTGCTAAAATCACTGCTGAAGATTTAAATTTGGCATATCGGGTCTTTTATCAACCCAGCAATATGACGCTTAAAATCGTTGGTAACGTTGATTTTGCAGAAATTATTCAATTTATTGAAGCTGATCAATCAAAGAAGCAATTTGCAGCCCCTGTCAAGATCGAACGAATTTTTCCAAAACAAGCCCCTTACCAATTTTTAGCTTCACACCATGAACATATTGGAATATCAAGACCCAAAGTCGCACTTGCGATTAAGGGGATTCAACCACTCGCTAAGGGAGCAAACGAAGCCAAACAAGAAATTGCAATGACCCTACTTTTGAGCGTATTATTCTCCGAAAATTCGCGGTTATATTCTGAACTATACGATGAGGGAATCATTGACGATTCATTTGGTTATGAATTAGATTGTGAACGTGAATTTTACTTTTTATTTTTGTCCGTTAATACTAACCATCCACAAGCATTTATCGATCGCATCTTAGAAGTGATTAAAAATGTAAATACTCACTTAGATGACTTGAAAGCTGATTTTGAATTGATTAAAAAAGAAAAGCTTGGCCAACGGGTCTTAATGATGAACTCACTAGAAACAATTGCCACAAGATTAGGCAATCAAATGAATGATTTCACGAATCTATATGATGAAATAGAGATTACAAATTCAATTCAAATATCCGATATAAAGGCTGCTGCTGATCAGTTATTTGACTTAAAAGCAGTTACAACTAATATTTTTGATTAAGAAATTGTTCAATCTACAAACTAGTGTTATCTAGCAACAATTGTTATGATATACTTAATAATGTGAAAATTTAAAATATATTGAGGTAATTTTGATGAGTGAAGAAGATAAAAAAGGAACAACATCAATTGGTCAAACATTACACGATGCCCGTGTGAAAAAGGGACTTACAATTGATGATCTTCAAAATAATACTAAAATTCAAAAGCGGTACTTAATTGCAATTGATGAAGATAAATTTGATGAACTACCCGGTGATTTTTATGTTCGGGCGTTTGTTAAGCAATATGCTGATGCTGTTGGGTTAGATGGCACCGAATTATTGAAACAATTCGATGAGGCACTTCCTGAAACTCAAAACCCAGAATATGTTGATAAAGTCAGTGAAGATAAAATCGCTAGCAGAACGGCACAACGGAAAGTAGACGATCGTAATATGACGATTAGAAGATACATTCCAGTGACGATCATTTCTGTTGCGGTGGTCCTAGTGATCCTAGTGATTTGGTTTGCTGCTGCCAAGAGTTCTAAGAATTCTCAACAAACTAACATTAATAGTGGTAGTTCGGTTTCAGTTTCTGGATCGTCTAGTTCTAGTAGTGAATCCAGCAGTGCCAAAAAGGTGACTAAAAAGACAACTAAAAAAGCACCTGCATCAAATACTACGATCAAATCTGAAAGTACATCTACTGATGGTGGGACTTATAGTGTTACGACTAAGAAGTCCGCTAGTGAAATCAAGATTGAAACTTCTGCTAAGGCATGGGTAAGTATTAATGCAAATAGTAGTAATGTTTATCAAGCATCACAAGATGCAAACGTTAACCATACCGTTAAGCTACCAAGTAACACGACTTCTGCAACCCTTAACTTAGGGAATGCAACTGCTACTAAGCTTTACATTAACGGAAAAGCTGTTAAATTAACTAGCAATTCACAAGTTCAAAACATTACTTTTAACTTTAGTAAATAATATTGATAAAAAGCGGGGTAGTTTTACCCGGCTTTTTATTTGGAGGTTTTTTAATGAATTTACCAAATAAATTAACGCTGTTAAGAATCTTTTTAATTCCCATTTTTATTTTAGTTTTAGTACTGCCGATTAGTTGGGGGTCAGTTACCATTCTAGGTAGTACGATTGCGATTAATAGCTTGCTTGGGGCAATAATCTTTGCCGTGGCAACAATTACTGACTTCTTAGATGGTCAAATTGCAAGAAGACAGCATCTTGTTACTAATTTTGGCAAATTTGCAGATCCACTAGCTGATAAAATGATCGTGATGAGTGCCTTTATTATTTTAGTTTCATATGGCAAAGTTCCAGCTTGGGTTGCAGCAATTATTGTTTGTCGCGAACTTGCAGTCACGGGGTTAAGATTGATCGTAGTTGAAAACGACGGTGAAGTGATTGCTGCAGCTTGGCCTGGTAAAATTAAGACGGCTTCACAGATGTTTTCGATCATTTTCTTATTTATGAATAACTTTATTTTTAGCTTAATTAAAGTGCCGATTGGTGAAATTTTACTATATATTTGTTTGTTTTTTACCGTTTACTCTGGTGTGGAATACTTTATTAAAAGTGGATCTGTATTTAAAAATTCAATTTAAAATTATTACGTATTTAAATATTGAGGGTGATAAAATGGCAAATCGGTTTCAAACACAGTTAGTTAAAAAGATGATTGCTTCTGGCCTTACCATCACAGCTGCAGAAAGTTTGACTGCTGGCATGTTTCAAAGCACGTTAGGGGATGTCGCTGGCGTATCAGCGATTTTTCCGGGCGGATTTGTTACCTATGCTAATGAAGTGAAACATCAGTTAGTTGGGGTTGATGATGAAACAATCAAGCAATTTGGGGTCGTTTCCGAAGAAACTGCAATTGAGATGGCAAGTGGGGCGAGTCAGATTTTAAATACTAAGGTCGCAGTTTCATTTACGGGAGTCGCTGGGCCAGATTCACTGGAAGGAAATCCTGCGGGAACGGTTTGGATTGGCCTGAGTTTTGTGGGCCATCCAACGATTGCTAGCGTTTATCACTTTCAAGGCAATCGAGACGAAGTTAGAAGATCAGCGGTTGCAAAGGGATTTGAAATGCTTGCTCAACGATTAGAACAATAAAAAACGAACTTTTGTTTGCATTTTTGATAATTGATTAGTATAGTATATAAAGATGATTTTTTGGAAACGATAAGGAGGAAAATGAATGGCTGACGAACGCAAGGCAGCACTTGACGGTGCATTAAAGCGAATTGTGAAGGAGTTCGGTAAAGGTTCCATTATGCGGATGGGAGACCGTGGTGATACGCGGATTTCGACTGTTCCATCAGGTTCATTAGTTTTAGATAATGCACTTGGTGTAGGTGGATATCCACGTGGACGGATTGTTGAAATCTATGGACCTGAAAGTTCTGGTAAAACTACGATTGCTTTGCAAGCCGTAGCAGAAGTTCAAAAGCAAGGTGGGACTGCAGCATACATTGATGCAGAAAACGCCTTAGACCCTGAATATGCAACTAACTTAGGGGTTAATATTGATGACTTATTGCTCTCCCAACCTGATACGGGTGAACAAGGGTTACAAATAGCCGATGCCCTAGTATCTAGTGGAGCGATTGATATCGTGGTAATCGATTCAGTGGCTGCACTAGTTCCAAGAGCTGAAATTGAAGGTGAAATGGGTGACACCCACGTTGGTTTACAAGCGCGTTTGATGTCACAAGCTTTAAGAAAGCTATCTGGGACGATCAATAAGACCAAAACGATTGCATTATTTATTAACCAAATTCGTGAAAAGGTCGGCGTGATGTTCGGGAACCCAGAAACGACCCCTGGTGGACGGGCCCTTAAGTTCTACTCCACGATCCGCCTAGAAATTCGGCGTGGTGAACAAATTAAAGATGGTACTGATATTATCGGAAGTCGCGCTAAGATCAAAGTTGCCAAAAACAAGGTTGCTCCTCCATTTAAGCGTTGTGAAGTGGATATCATGTATGGAAAAGGGGTTTCTCAAGACGGTGAATTAATTGATATGGCTGCTGATAAGGATATCATTAATAAAGCTGGTTCTTGGTACTCGTACGGAGAAGATCGTATTGGTCAAGGGCGTGAAAATGCTAAACAATATTTAGTTGAACATCCTGATGTTAAAGCTGAAATCTACAATAAGGTTCGCGTAGCTTATAATATGGGCGGTGCTGCTGAAAAAGAAGCTGCTGAAGGCACTCCTAAGGATGGTAATGCTAAGTCTGATGCCGATAATCAAAAAGATAAATAAATAATAAGATAGGTAAATTGAGTTAACTTAATTTACCTTTTTATTTTGAAATGGTTATAAGTTAGTTGACACTTTGCTTTCTAAAATTTAAAATGGGTAAGTGTGATAGTAATCAATAACATCTAAAATACTGATTAATTAATCATTGTTTGATGATGCGGAGGTGTTATAGTGCCATTTATTTATTTAATCCTCGTCGCAATCATCGCTATTATCGTTGGTTTTTTTGTTGGAAAAGCAGTGCATCAAAGTGCAACTGAAAAGCGTCTTAACGCTGCCCATCAAAATGTCGATGACATTTTAGCTGAGGCAAAGCGTCAGGCAGAGACTACTAAGAAAGAATCAATTCTTGAAGCACGTGAAGAAAGTAATGACTATCGATCAAAAATTGAAAAAGAATTAAAGGATCGCCGTTCTGAAATTCAAAAGCAAGAAGATCGATTATTACAACGTGAAGATTCCCTCGATCGCAAGGAATCATCATTAGAGAAACGTGACAATTGGTTTACTAAAAAGGAAGCCCGTCTTAACGCAGACGAAAAACAAATTGCCAAGCGACAACAAGAAGCAGAATCACTCGTTGAAAAACGTCAACTTGAAGTCGAAAGGGTTTCATCTCTATCACAAGATGAAGCACGCGACTTGATTATCAAGGAGACCAAGAATCAATTAGCTGACGAGCGAGCCAAGATGATTAAATCTAGTTATGATCAGGCGCATCATGATGCAAATGAAAATGCTAAGGATTTGATCGTTCAGGCAATTCAACAAAGCGCTGCTGATACCGTTTCAGAAACAACGGTGTCTGTAGTTAACTTACCAAGTGATGACATGAAGGGACGGATTATCGGACGCGAAGGTCGGAACATTCGGACTTTTGAAACGTTAACTGGAATTGATTTAGTAATTGATGATACTCCAGAAGCCGTTATCCTAAGTGGTTTTGATCCAATTCGAAGGGAAGTTGCCAAAATTGCCTTGGAAAAATTGATTAAGGATGGCCGAATTCATCCAGCTCGGATCGAAGAGATGGTTGAGAAAAGTCGTCGTGAATTAGATCAACACATTCAAGAAGTTGGCGAAGATGTCATCTTTGACTTAGGAATTCATTCAATGAATCACGAATTGATTAAGTTAGTTGGTAAATTGAAGTATAAAATGTACTTCGGACAAAATGCTTTAAGTCGGTCGATTGAGGTAGCAAAGCTCACTGGAGTATTAGCTGCTGAATTGGGTGAGGATGTTACATTAGCAAAACGCGCAGGATTATTACACGAAATTGGACTGGCTGTGGATCACGAAGCTGATGGATCGCACGTTAAAATCGGTGCTGATTTAGCTAAAAAATACCACGAAAGTCCAGTGATTATCGATTCTATTCAAGCTGATGACAGTACTAATTCGACAAAACCACGTTATGTGATTTCAGAATTAGTTGCCGTTGCTGAAAAGATTTCGATTTCCAGACCAGGAGCAAAGAGTAAGTCATTAGAAAGCTTTGTTCACCGTTTGGATAGTTTAGAAAAAATTAGTAATAGTTTTAAAGAAGTAAAACAAAGCTATGCAATTCAAGCTGGGCGTGAAATTAGGGTCATCGTTAATCCTGAAAAAGTTTCAGATACCCAAGCTGTTGTGTTAGCTCGCAATATTAAACGTAAGATCGAGTCTGACATGGAATACCCAGGTCACATTAAGGTTACGATTATTCGTGAAGTTCGATCAGTTGAATATGCTAAGTAGAAAAGACCATGCAGTGGTCTTTTTTATTTACTTTCTTCCGTGTTAAAATTAAATAAAATGCTTTCGAAAAAAGAAACGAGGACCCAGATTAGATGAGATTATTATTTGTTGGTGATACTGTTGGTAATATCGGAGTGTCGATGCTACAAGAATATCTACCAAAGTTAAAGAAGGACTTAAAGCCGCAGCTTACCATTGTTAATGGAGAAAATTCCACTGCAGTGGGTAGGGGAATTAGTCACAAGGGATACAAGCAAATTATGAATGCTGGGGCAGATGTGATCACCTTAGGAAACCATGCCTGGAACAATGCTGAGCTGTTAGACTTTATCGATGATACGCCCAACTTAATTCGTCCAGCTAATTATCCTGGCCCAGATGTCCCCGGAAAGGGTTATACCGTTATTAACGTAAATGGTAAAAAAGTGGCTGTGATTAATTTGCAGGGGTTAGTTTTTATGGATAATCTAAACAATCCATTTGATACGATCGATGGGATTTTAGATGCACTTAAAAATGATATTGATTATTGTTTGATTGACTTTCATGCTGAAACCACTAGCGAAAAGACAGCAATTGCACGCTACTTGGACGGGCGCATTTCGGCATTGATTGGAACGCATACCCATGTGCAAACTAATGACTATCGTATTTTACCTGGTGGAACTGCGTTTATGAGTGATGCTGGGATGACTGGTCCATACGATAGCGTATTAGGGATGCAGACTGATTTAATCTTGAAGCGGTTTATTACTCAGCGGCCAGTACGATTCGCTGTTGAAGAAAATGGAGCTGGAATCTTATCTGGTTGTGTTATCGATATTAGTGATCGTACTGGTCTTGCTACAAAAATTCGCCCCATCCTAATCAATCCAGATCACCCATATGATAAATAACAGAATGAAAGGAACTTTATAATGGCAAGTGCAGCGAAACTAACGCCGATGATGCAGCAATACCAAGCAGTTAAGGATCAATATCCAGATGCTTTTTTGATGTATCGATTGGGGGATTTTTATGAATTGTTTAATGATGATGCTGTTAAAGGCTCACAAATTTTAGAATTAACCCTTACTAGTCGCAACCGTAATTCTAAAGACCCCATTCCAATGTGTGGGGTGCCACATCGGGCGATTCAAAACTACGTTGATATTTTAGTGGATAAGGGTTATAAGGTCGCGATCTGTGAACAGATGGAAGATCCTAAATCAGCTAAGGGAATGGTCAAGCGTTCAGTAACCCAGTTGATTACACCAGGAACAAGAACTGAATCAGGGGTCGCGAATGCCAAAAATAATAACTACCTTACTTCGTTAGTTTACGATGCTCAGAACAATCAATATGGTTTTGCATATTCTGAGCTTTCAACTGGGGAGCTACGTGCAAGTGCTTTAAATAGTGAAGCCGCCATTATTAATGAGTCCCTTAGCTTACAAACCAAGGAAATTGTTGTTGATGATATGGTTAGCGCTGAATTGATCAAGAAATTCGAAAAGTTAGGAATCTTAGTTTCACACCAAAAGGGTGTCAAAAAAATGGCTGAAACTAGCTATCTAACCCAAAAATTGCCGACTGATGTTCAAAAAAGAAGCGTCGCAATTCTTTTGACATATATTACTGAAACGCAAAAAAGGGATCTAGCCCATCTCCAGCAGGCAATTTCGTATGAACCTTCATATTTTTTAAAAATGGATCATAATTCTCAGTATAATTTGGAACTGTCACAAAATATTAGAACGAAGAAAAGGTCCGGAACTTTATTGTGGTTACTGGATAACACTAAAACAGCAATGGGTGGACGGAAATTAAAGCGGTGGTTAACGCGTCCACTGATCAAGAAACAGGCGATCATTGAGCGACAAAATGCAGTTCAAGAACTACTGGACCACTATTTTGAACGGAGTCAACTTCAAGAGGCTTTGATTAAGGTTTATGATTTAGAACGCCTTTCTGGTCGGGTGGCTTTTGGAAACGTTAATGGTCGTGATCTAATTCAATTAAAAACTTCTCTGAATCAAATTCCACAAATTAAGTATTGCTTAGAACAGCTCAATCCCAAAGTATTAGGAGGGATTTACCAAAATATCGAACCTGTTGACGATGTTGCGAACTTGATTGATGCTGCAATCGTTGAACAACCACCGATCTCAGTTACCGAGGGTGGGGTGATTCAAGATGGCTACAGTCGTCAATTGGACCAGTATCGAGATGCAATGAAAAACGGTAAGCAATGGTTAGCTGATTTAGAGGCGCGTGAACGAAAGGCAACTGGTATTAATAACTTAAAGATTGGCTATAACCATGTTTTTGGTTATTATATTGAAGTGACTAAGGTGAACTTGAATAAGTTACCACGCGACCGCTATGAACGAAAACAGACCTTAACCAATGCAGAACGCTTTTCTACACCAGAATTGAAGGAGAAGGAATCGTTAATCTTAGAAGCTCAGGAAAAATCAAAGAGTTTAGAGTACGATTTATTCTCTGAAATTAGGGAACAGGTCAAAAAATCGATTCAACGGCTTCAAAAATTAGCGGATGCAATTTCCACGTTAGATGTACTCCAAAGCTTTGCTAGCATTAGTGAGGAATATCGTTGGGTCCGTCCCACTTTGGATGATAATCATGATTTAGAAATTATTGATGGACGCCATCCGGTAGTTGAAAAGGTAATGGGGCGGCAAGTTTATGTTCCTAATAACATTGAGATGGATCATGATACAAACGTGTTATTGATTACAGGGCCTAACATGTCTGGGAAAAGCACTTATATGCGTCAATTAGCATTAACGGTTATAATGGCTCAGATGGGGTGCTTTGTCCCCGCCAAATCAGCACAAATGCCAATTTTTGATCAAATATTTACTAGAATTGGTGCAGCTGATGATTTAATTAGTGGCGAAAGTACCTTTATGGTCGAAATGAAGGAATCTAATCAAGCTTTGCAACAGGCAACGCCCAATAGCTTAATCCTATTTGATGAACTAGGACGGGGGACTGCGACCTACGACGGGATGGCTTTAGCACAGGCGATTATTGAATACGTTCATGATCAAATTCATGCGAAGACCCTGTTTTCCACTCATTACCATGAATTAACAGCCTTGAACCAGGAGCTTCCACATCTGAAAAATGTGCATGTGGGGGCTAGTGAAAAAAATGGTGAACTAGTGTTTTTACACAAGGTAAAACCAGGAGCAGCTGATAAGTCATACGGAATTCATGTTGCTAAAATTGCTGGACTACCAAGCCCGCTTTTAAAACGCGCAGACGTGATTTTAAAGGACTTAGAGGCACACTCTAATCATGAAGAAATAAATTCTCCTACATTGGATGCACAACCACAGCCGCAACCAGATGAGTTAGCACAACAAGATCAGCAACTGGCGTTATTTTCAGAACCACTAGCTGATGATAAATTAGTTAAGCATAGTAAAATTGAAAAGCAAGTTTTGGTCGATTTAGCTAAAACTGATTTAATGGGAATGACACCAATGGATATTATGAATAAGGTTTACCAATGGAAAAAACGGTTGAATGATTAATTAAGAAGGGGGCAGTTCGATGGGAGCGATTCATAAATTATCACCAATTTTATCGAACCAAATTGCAGCTGGGGAAGTAGTTGAAAGACCAGCTTCTGTAGTTAAGGAACTAGTCGAAAATGCAATCGATGCGGATAGTACCCAAATTGATATCAACGTTACTGATTCTGGATTTAATAGCATCCAAGTGATTGATGATGGTAAGGGAATGGATCCAGATGATCTGCCCTTAGCTTTTACTCGTCATGCAACTAGTAAAATTAGCGATCGTCGTGATTTATTTAACGTGCATTCGCTCGGGTTTCGAGGTGAAGCCCTACCAAGTATTGCCTCCGTTTCTGATGTAATCGTAAAGACTTCTAACGGGACCCAGGGAGTCGAATATCATGTTCGCGGCGGCAAAGAAATTGATAATAAGCCAGCCGAACTACGGCGCGGGACTACCCTAATAGTGCAAAACCTATTTTTTAATACGCCCGCACGGCTGAAGTATATGAAGACGCCTTCTACGGAATTATCAAAAATTACCGATGTTTTAAATCAAATTGCACTGGGGCATCCAGAAATTTCATTTTCCTTGGTGCACAACGGTCGAGAGTTGCTCAGAACCTCTGGACGGGGAGATCAGCTTCAAGTCCTAGGCGGCATTTATGGTGCTAAAAAAGCACAAAAAATGCTTGCCTTTGAGGGTCATGATTTAGATTTTAAAATTAGTGGCTATTTCAGCCTGCCCGAATTGACGCGGGCAAATCGGAATTACGTAGTGGTGATTTTGAACGGGCGCTTCATTAAAAATTATCAAATCGTCAGAGCCATTGTTGCCGGATATGGCTCTAAATTAATGGTGGGTCGCTACCCGATCGCAGTAATTAACATTCAAGTTGACCCCACCCTAGTGGATGTGAATGTTCATCCAACGAAGCAAACTGTCCGCGTCAGCAAGGAGGATGCACTTTGTAATCTAATTACAAATACGATTGCGAAGCGGTTCTTAAATCAAAATTTAATTCCAGATGTAATGAACCGTGAGCGTTCGGTAAAGCCACGCTACCATAATGATCAAACAGCATTTGATCTTAATCGTCAGCCTAAACATTATCATGTTGATACAGACCATGATTCTAAAACGGTAGCCAAGGCAGAGAATATAAATCCTACGGTTATTGAACCAGACCAGCAAACAACGCCTCCCAAGCTGATAAAAATCAACACAAGAAAAGATTTATTTGGCACCGCCGTTGATAACTTTATTGAACATTATCGGAATGAACCATTGGCAATGACTAGGCCGTTTGCTGAAATGCAGTCAAACCCCAACCAAACGTCAAGTGAGGTTCATAATGTCGATTCATCAACTAAGTTTCCGAATTTGATTTACATTGGACAAATGCATGGAACATATTTATTGGCAGAATCTGATGATGGGCTGTATATTGTTGACCAGCATGCTGCTCAAGAGCGAATTAACTATGAACGGTTTCGTAAATCGATAGGGAATGTTGCCAATGATCAACAGGATTTATTAGTGCCGATTGTGTTGGAGTATTCCACAACTGAAGCAATTAAATTGTCTGAACGTTTAGATTTACTTCAAGGAATTGGGATCTTTTTGGAACCCTTCGGTAAGAATAGCTTTATTATTCGTCATCACCCGACTTGGTTCGTTGCTGGGCAAGAAGAGGCAACGATTCGCAACATGGTGGATAGCGTTTTGAATAATGGTAAAATCACGGTTGCTCAATTTAGGGCTCAAACTGCAATTATGATGAGTTGTAAACAGGCAATTAAGGCTAACCATCATTTGGATCGTAAACAAGCAGTATCACTACTTGCACAACTGGAGAAAGCCGAAGATCCATTCAATTGTCCCCATGGTCGTCCGGTGTTGGTTCATTTTACGAATTACGATATGGAAAAAATGTTCAAACGGATTCAAGACCCACATCAAAGCCAGAATAAACGGGATTAAGGAAGGTAAAATTAAATGTATGAATATTTGAACGGCTACGTGACAGTCGTTACCCCCAGCTACATTGTATTGGACGTAAATGACGTTGGTTATTTATTGTTCACTGCTGATCCATACCGCTATCAAGTTGATACCCAAACGAAGGTCCGAATTTACATTCATCAGGTTGTAACGGATTCATTTCAATCGCTATACGCTTTTCAAAGCCGCGATGATAAAGCATTGTTCGAAAAGTTGATTAACGTTTCTGGAATCGGCCCCAAAAGTGCGAATGCAATTATGGCGGGCAATCAAAATCAGGGCCTTTTGCGGGCAATTAACGAAGAAAATATTACCTTTTTGACGAAGTTTCCAGGAGTTGGTAAAAAAACTGCAAAGCAAATCGTTTTAGACTTAAAGGGTAAAATTGATGATTTGTTTCAGGCGGTGGAATCAACGCCTGCGGATTCTGCAGATGATTCGTTAGCTAATAATGATACTAAGGAATTAAAGGACGCCTTAGGTGCATTAAGTGCACTAGGGTATTCTGCTAGGGATATAAAAAGGGTTGAAAAGCAACTATTGGCATTTAATGAACCCATGGATACCAATCAGTATTTAAGTGAAGGATTGAAACTGTTAACTCAATATTAGAAGGGGGGATTTATGATGGCAGATGATAATCGAATCGTATCTGGTAGTTCTCAAGGAAATGATGAATCTGCAGTTGAAAAGTCGTTGCGCCCACAAACGTTAAGCCAATATATTGGTCAAGAACAATTGAAGCATGAACTATCAATTTATATTCAAGCGGCTAAGCAACGAGAGGAGTCATTAGATCATGTATTGTTGTACGGACCACCTGGACTGGGGAAAACGACCTTAGCAATGATCATCGCACGTGAAATGGGGGTTAATATTAAAACCACCAGTGGGCCTGCGATTGAAAAACCTGGCGATTTAGTGGCGCTATTAAATGAGTTGCGGCCTGGGGATGTTTTGTTTATTGATGAAATTCATCGGTTACCTAAGGTAGTGGAAGAGATGTTGTACTCGGCAATGGAGGACTTTTATATCGATATCGTTGTTGGACAGGGGCCAACCGCCCATCCAGTTCACTTTCCACTGCCACCGTTCACGTTAGTAGGAGCTACGACCCGTGCTGGAATTTTAGCAGCCCCGTTGCGGGATCGATTTGGAATCATAGAACATATGAATTATTATGAAGTTGCTGATTTACAGGAAATTGTTAAGCGAACTGCTGATATTTTTCATACAAAGATTAAAGAGCAAGCCGCCCATGAAATCGCTAGAAGATCACGCGGAACGCCACGGATAGCGAATCGCTTATTGAAACGGGTTCGTGATTTTACACAGGTTTCTGGTCAATCAAGTATTGAATTACCAGTTGTAGCGCGTGCATTAGAGTTATTAAAAGTTGATGAAATGGGCCTTGATGCAACCGATAAAAAACTGTTGACTACGATGATCAAGATTTATAATGGTGGTCCGGTCGGGTTGAATACGATTGCTGCTAATATTGGTGAAGAATCCGATACGATCGAGTCAATGTATGAGCCATACCTGTTGCAGATTGGATTTTTAAAACGGACTGCTCGCGGTCGAATGGTTACTAATGAGGCCTATGAGCATTTTCACTTAAAACCAGTAGACTAATTGGCTGATTTTTGTTAAAGTAGTATATAAATAAGGAGTGTAATTAATTATGCAATATTCAAGTTTTATTTTTATCGCGCTAATCATTGTTGTGATGTACTTCACCATGATTCGGCCACAAAAGAAACGGCAACAAGAACACCAACAAACTATTAATAACATTAAGCAAGGCGACAAGGTTGTAACCATTGGTCGTCTTCACGGTGTCGTTGATTCTATCGATCGAGAAAATAAGACCGTAACATTGGATTGTGACGGCATCTTTCTTGAATTCGATCTAAACGCAATTGCTAGTGTTACTGCTGCTCCAGTAGCTGCTAGTCAAGATGATTCAAAATCAGAATCAAATGATACTGATTCAGCTGCTGATGATAGTGCTGCTAAGTCAGATGAATCAGCAAAATAATTTTAATTGACCTTTGGAAAGCCTGAAGTTACTCAGGCTTTTTTTAATGTTATAATTCAGTTAACAAATAAAAAAGGATGGCATTATGAATACTCAAGAAAAAATCGTTAATGCAATTAAACAATTCGATACAATTATTATCCATCGACACCAACATCCAGACCCAGATGCGATTGGCTCACAGATGGGACTAGCCAATATTATTAAGGAGTCATTTCCAAATAAGCATGTGTACTGTGTTGGAAAACAGTACACAGGTTTTAATTGGTTAGGGACTGTTGATGAGATTGATGATGATGTTTATAAAGATGCTTTGGTAATGGTATTAGATACCGCTAATCAACCCCGCGTTGACGATGATCGTTACACTAAGGGGAAAATGTTGATTAAGATCGACCACCACCCCAATGATGACCAATTTGGTGATTTAATGTGGGTCCAACCAGAAGCCTCCAGTACTAGTGAGCTTGTTTATGATCTTTACAGCGCAAGTGCTGATTTAAAGATCAATGCTGAAGCTGGACGGTTATTGTATGCCGGAATCGTTGGCGATACCGGTCGTTTTAAGTATCCTTCTACTTCTGCCCATACGTTCGCCGTGGCCGCTGGACTTGCGCAATTAGACTTTTCAACTAGTGATGTCAATCAAATTGAAGATGAAATCGATCTACCATTAGCGCGCCTATCTGCATATGTTTACCAAAATCTTCAAATCTTGGATAGTGGTGCGGGTTATATTATCTTGACCAACCAAATTTTAAAGGATTTAGAGTTAGGTGACGAAAGTACATCTGCAGTAGTTCCACTCCCAGGTAAGCTTAAGGAAGTGAAGAACTGGGCCATTTTCGTTCAACAAAAAGATGAAACCTATCGGGTGCGGTTGCGTTCTAAGGGTCCCGTGATCAATGAAATTGCGAAACATTTCGGTGGGGGTGGCCATCCATTAGCGAGTGGTGCGGTTGCTAAAGATGATGCAGAAATTAAGCAGGTAATTGCAGCAATCAGTGATGCTGCACAGAATTATAAAGGAGTAATTGCCTAATATGAGTACCACTTTTAAACAGTTCAACTTCAAGCCGTTTATTAACGAAGCATTGGAAGAATTAAAATTTACCGAACCAACACCGGTTCAAGCTAAAATGATTCCAGTGATTAGAAAGGGGAAGGACGTTATTGGTCAATCCGCTACTGGAAGCGGTAAGACCCACGCTTTTTTACTTCCAATTTTTGATCAATTAAATCTAGATAAGCAGGTTGTTCAAGCTGTAATTACCACCCCTAGTCGGGAGTTAGCCTATCAAATCTATGAAAATGCTAAGCAGTTAGCTAGCCATAGCGACAAGCCAATTCACATTGCTAATTACGTGGGTGGAACTGATAAGCAACGCCAGATTGAAAAATTAGAGCACGAACAACCTCAAATTATTATTGGAACGCCTGGGAGAATCTTGGACTTAGTTAACACCCAAGCCCTCGATTTACACACTGCGAATCGTTTAGTAGTCGATGAAGCTGATATGACCCTAGACCTGGGGTTCTTAGGCGAAGTGGACAAAATTGCGGCTAGTTTTGGCGATGACCTACAAATGATGGTCTTTTCAGCTACGATTCCACAAAAACTAGAACCATTTTTGAAGAAGTACATGAATCAACCAGTCTCAGAAGAAATCCCAGTCGAATCAGTGATTAGCCCTACCGTTGATAACTTTTTGATTTCTACTAAGGGTCAGGATAAAAATGATTTGATTTATCAACTGTTAACGATTGGTGAACCGTATTTGGTGTTGATCTTTGCTAATACCAGAACACGGGTCCAAGAAATCCACGACTATTTAGTAGGACAGGGACTCAAAGTCGGAATGATCCAAGGGGGCATGAAGCCGCGAGAACGCAAGCGCATCATGAAGCAGGTCCAACGCCTTGAATTTCAGTTCGTAGTAGCGACTGATTTAGCTGCACGAGGGATCGATATCGATGGGGTTTCTGACGTGATCAACGATGATATCCCAGAGGACTTGGACTATTTTATTCACCGTGTTGGTCGAACTGGTCGCAAGGGGATGGCTGGAACTGCCATTACGCTTTATCAACCTGGTGAAGAAGAACGCGTTGCTGAACTTGAAAACATGGGAATTAAGTTTCAACCTAAGGCGATTAAGGACCATGAAATCGTTGATTCATATGACCGTAATCGCCGTAAGACCCACCGTAATCGTTCTAAAAAGCTAGAACCAACTATGATTGGGATGGTGAAGAAGAATAAGCGGAAGGTCAAGCCGGGCTACAAGCGGCGCATTAAGAACGCCATTAAACGAAATGATGAATTTAATCGGCGGGTTGAACAACGTAATGAAGCCCGTCAACAACGGAAGCAAAAGAAGCAAAGTTCCCAACGATACCGTTAATTTTTCAGTGCAAAAGTTGGCTCAATAGTTAAAAATATTGTATAATTGAGTTGAATAAAAATACAAATAACAAATTGGAACATCCAAAATCTAAATGGAAATTAGGGACAGGTCGGTTATTGCAAGGTCTGCAAGTTTAGATTGCGGGCTATCCATTTCAAAGTTACGCTACTCAGCGTTATTGAGAATTAAAGAGGTAAACGAAAACATCGTTGCAAGTAAAGTGGTACCGCGTTAAAAGCGTCTTTACTAGCAACGGTGTTTTTGTGCCTTTGGAGGGGTTTATTGATGAAAAAATTAAGTAGTAGTGAAATTCGCCAAATGTACTTGGACTTCTTTGAAGAACGTGGTCACACGATCATGCCAAGTGCATCATTGATTCCAGTTGATGATCCATCATTATTATGGATTAACTCTGGGGTTGCCACCATGAAGAAGTATTTTGAAGGACGGGTTGTTCCTAAGAATCGTCGGATGACTAGTTCCCAAAAAAGTATTCGGACTAACGATATCGAAAATGTCGGAAAGACTGCTCGGCATCAAACGCTATTTGAAATGTTAGGGAACTTCTCAGTGGGGGATTACTTTAAAAAAGAAGCCATCCATTGGGCGTTCGAATTGCTAACTTCAGAAAAGTATTTCGGTTGGGATAAAGATAAGCTTTACATGACCGTTTATCCTGAAGATGAAGATGCCAGAAACTTTTGGATCGAAGCAGGAGTTGATCCTAGTCATTTGATCGACATGGAAGATAATTTCTGGGATGTTGGCCAAGGGCCTTCAGGTCCCGATTCAGAAATCTTCTATGACCGTGGTGAAAAGTTCAACGACTTAGCACCCGATGATCCAGAAAACTATCCTGGTGGGGAAAACGAACGTTACCTTGAAGTTTGGAACATCGTGTTCTCCCAATTTAACCACAAACCAGATGATACCTACGAACCACTTCCTCGGAAAAACATTGATACGGGGATGGGACTCGAACGGGTGGTTTCGATTTTCCAAGATGCACCTACGAATTTTGAAACCGACTTATTCTTACCAATTATTGAAAAGACGCAAGTACTCAGTGATGGCCGTGAATATGGTAAGGTGCACGCTGATGATATTTCATTTAAGATCATTGCTGATCACGCTCGGGCAATTACGTTTGCCATCAATGATGGTGCGATTCCATCCAACGTTGGCCGTGGATATGTGATTCGCCGATTGATTCGGCGGGCAATCGTCGCTGGTCGAGATCTTGGGATTACTGAAAACTTCCTTTACAAGCTCGTTCCCGTAGTTGGTGAAATTATGAAGGCGTTCTACCCAGAAGTATTGAAGAATGCTGATTACATTGAAAAGGTTATCAAATCAGAAGAAAATCGTTTCAATGACACCCTATCAGATGGTTTGAACCTCTTGAACGACTTGATGGATCAAGTGCGGGCTTCAGATGGTAAGCAAATGAGTGGAGCCGATGCATTTAAGCTTTACGATACCTATGGATTCCCATTTGAATTGACTCAAGAATACTTGGCTGACGCTGGAATGAGCGTGGATGCTGAAGGGTTCAAGAATGAAATGCAAAAGCAAAAGGATCGGGCACGTAACGCCCGTGACGATGGCAATGCCATGAGTGTTCAACGCGACTTGCTAGTTGACATTAAGACCCCTAGTGAATACGTTGGTTACACCCAATTGATCGTCGAAAACGCGAAGGTCGAAGACATCGTGTTTGATGAAAAGCTTGTGGATCAAGTCAAAGCGGGGAAGGCTGAAATTATCTTTGATAAGACGCCGTTCTATGCTGAAATGGGTGGTCAAGTGGCCGACCAAGGGGTCATCGAAGATCACGATGGGAACCTAGTTGCCAAGGTGCTCGATGTCCAACACGCACCGAACAACCAAAACTTACACACCGTTGAACTATTTGAACCAATGCAAAAGGGTGCGACTTACAAGTTAGTCGTTGACCGTCACTTCCACAGCAAGGTGGAAAAGAACCATACGGCAACCCACTTGTTGGATCAATCATTAAGAAACGTACTTGGTGGTCATACTCAACAAGCTGGTTCACTAGTGGAACCAGACTACTTGCGGTTTGACTTTAACCACTTTGGTTCTGTGACTGATGAAGACTTGAAGAAGGTTGAACAAATGGTCAACGACCAGATCTTTGCGGAACTACCAGTGACCACGATCGAAACTGATCCAAAGACTGGGAAGGAAATGGGTGCCGTAGCCGTATTTAGTTCTAAGTACGGTAAGAAGGTCAGAGTGGTTAGTGCTGGAGATTTCTCAATCGAATTCTGTGGTGGTGATCACGTTAAGAACACGAATGAAATTGGCTTGTTCAAGATCGTTTCAGAATCAGGAGTTGGTGCTGGAGTGCGGAGAATCGAAGCCGTTACTTCCCAAGAAGCATACGAATTTCTGAATGACAAACAATCCCTATTGAACAAGATTGCAGTTGAATTGAAGACTAAGCAAATCAAGGACGTGCCAAATAAGGTAACTCAACTTCAATCAGAAGTTAAGGAACTACAACAAAAGCAAGAATCCCTTGAAGCTAAGATTGCTGGTCAACAAGCTAACAACGTTTTTGAAAATGTAAAGGATGTTAATGGCGTTAAGATCATTACTGGGATTATTAAGGATTCTGGAATGAACCAACTTCGTCAACTAGCTGATACCTGGCGGACAAAGGGTCTGTCCGATGTATTAGTGCTTGGAACTAACAGTAAGGATAAGGCGAACCTAATCGCTGCCGTTAGTGATGAAAAGGTCAAGGCTGGCTTAAAGGCTGGCGATTTGATCAAGGCAATCTCTGCTAACATCAATGGTGGTGGGGGCGGCCGTCCTAACATGGCGCAAGCTGGTGGGACGAATCCTGCTGGTTTAAACGACGCGATGAGTGCTGCATTAGATTGGCTTAAAGAACAAAAATAGTTAAATAAAAAGACTCTAATGGTTGAAAATCATTCAACCATTAGAGTTTTTTTCGTTATGTATGCTATAATAAGACAACTGGTTAATAATGAACGAATTAATTAATGTTTTGATTCAATTTGAGATTTATATTGATTTTTAGTAAAATTAAGTTGAATGTTATAATTTGTGAGGTGTTGTAGATGTCTTCTTTAGATAAAACGATGTACTTCGATTTTAATAAAGCACCGAAAGATGTACATGATACACTTTTAATTGTGTACAAAACCCTAGAAGAAAAGGGTTATAATCCATATAATCAAATTGTTGGTTATTTAATTTCAGGAGATCCAGCATATATTCCTCGTTTTAACGATGCTCGAAATTTGATTCGACGTCATGAACGTGATGAAATCATTGAAGAATTAGTGCGTTTTTATCTTGATAAGAATAAAAAAAATGAGGATATAAATAAATGAGGTTAATGGGATTAGATGTTGGTTCAAGAACCGTTGGAATTGCGGTTAGCGATCCGCTCGGCTGGACAGCACAGGGTGTTGAAATTATACCGATCAATGAAGATAATCAAGAGTTTGGGTGGCATCGTTTAGGGGAACTAGTTGCTAAATATGAGGTGACTGGATTCGTTATTGGCCTCCCTAAAAACATGAATAACACTTCTGGCCCACGGGTGGATGCTTGTCGAAAGTATGCATGGATGGCTAATCAGCGATTTGGCATTCCATTTGATTTTCAAGATGAACGATTAACGACCGTAGAAGCCGAAAGAATGCTAGTTGAAGAAGCAGATACTTCTAGAAAAAAGCGTAAGAAAGTAATCGATAAAGTTGCTGCGGAATTAATTCTGCAGGGTTATTTAGACCGTAAGGGAAAATTAACGAACGAATAAAGGAGAATATAATGACTGAAACAACAAATGAAGATGGTAAGCAACAAATTACCCTAGTTGATGACCAGGGGAATGAGGAGCTTTACACGATTTTATTCACATTTGAATCAGAAGATATGGGCAAGTCCTACATCTTAGTTTACCCTGCTGGTAAAGAAGATGACGATGAAGTGGACATTGAGGCGTATGCACTACCAAAGGGTGAAGATCCTGCTGATCCTCAAGGTGGCCAGTTAATGCCGATTGAGTCTGAGAAAGAATGGGATATTGTTGAATCCGTTCTAAATACATTTTTAGATAATGATTCAGACGAATAATATAACGACTCCCAGCTAATTGTTGGGAGTTTTTTTGTGAATTACTAACTGCAATAATGTTTCATGATAAAATAATGCATGAAGTATTTGGAGGGAATTTAATAATGAGTGAAACTAAAAAGCGGTTCAAAGCTAAGATTGGTAATCGAACGTATACGTTCGTTGGCAAAAGTTCAATGGAGCATATGCATGCAGTAACAGATTTGATGAATAAGCAATTGAACCAATTAAATCAACTATCTTCAAGTATTAGTTATGAAGATGCAATGGTATTACTAGCCTTTAATGCAATTTCAGATCAATTAAAATTACAAGGACAATTGGATCAAATTGAATCCAAATCAAAAAATGAATAATGATGTTGACGATTATAATATTACTATTACTATTTATTAGTACCATTATTGGTTATAGAAGGGGATTGGTGGCTAGCTTATTTATGATTGCTAGTTACATTGTTTCATTTTGGATCGCATTGCACTTTGCTGAATACCCTAAAAGTTGGATTTTAGCTATTTTCAATAGTGCTGATTCATCAATAGTTAGTATAATTGCATTCTTGGGGACTTTTGTAGTTTGCTATTTAATAATGATGCGAATTAGACGAATATTACGAACCATTACGAAACTACCGATTTTAAAACAGCTAGATGGTATTTTAGGTGCATTTAGTGGTTTTTTAATGTGCTATGGAATGATTTTGATCATTTTAAACTTGTTATTAAAGGCTGATGGAACTTGGTTTGCAACTCAATACGTTAACTCTGGAATTGCCCAAATGATTGTAAATCAAACCCCAATCATTACCCCTAATGTAGTTTATCACTGGTTAAACTCTAATTAAGGAGGATTGAATTATGAATTCAAAGGTTCTTGATACCCTTGAGTATAATAAAATTAAAGAAGCGATTCATGGCTTTTTATCAACTAGTACTGGGAATAGCGAATTGCGTCGCTTAAAACCCATTAGTGATCGAAAGCTAATCAAAACCGCACTATTAGAAACTGATGATGGTGCACATATATTAAGATTACAAAAAGCAATGCCATTAGTGACGTTAAATGATATTCGTCCCTATATGAAGCGCTTAACGATTAACGCTAGTTTGAATGGAACTGAACTAGCTCAAATTATGCAAGTATTAATCACTGTTAATCGATTAATGACTTTTTTTGATAATTTACAGGCAAATAAAGTGGAACTTCATCGTCTTTATGATTTGATTCAATCGTTTGCGTTGATTCCAGAAATTACAACAAGGTTGCAAAAAGCTTTAAACCCTGATGGACGGCTTTTGGATTCAGCTTCTGAGGAACTATATGGCTTAAGAAAGCGAATTTCACGGACTGAAAATAACATTCGTAATCGGATGGGCAAATACCTGCGGGGCAATCAAGCTAAGTTCCTTAGTGAATCGATCATTACAATTCGTGACGAACGGTATGTAATTCCAGTGAAAGCTGAAGCCAAATCTAAGTTTGGCGGAATCGTTCATGATCAAAGTGCTTCTGGACAGACTTTATACATCGAACCTGCTGCAGTAGTTGAGCTCAATAATCAATTACGGCGTGATCAATTGGCTGCTCGCCATGAGGAAGTTAAGATTTTAGCTGAACTTTCCGCGATGGTCGCTCCGTACCAAGACGAAATTATTGCTAATTTCAAAATCATTGGTCATTTAGATTTGATTAATGCAAAGGCTCGTTATGCTAAACAAATTAAGGCTACCTTGCCACAAATTTCTGCAAAGAATGTTTTAAATCTAAAAAATGCTAGACATCCATTGATCGATGTTAATAAAGTCGTTGGTAATACGATTGTGCTTGGTGATGAGTATCGGGCAATTATTGTGACTGGTCCTAATACTGGTGGGAAAACAATTACGATTAAAACGGTTGGATTACTACAACTAATGGCTCAATCAGGTTTGTTTATTCCTGTTAATGAGGGCAGTCAGGTGGCTGTTTTTGATAATATTTTTGCCGATATTGGGGATGCACAATCAATTGAAAATAATTTGAGTACTTTTTCCTCCCATATGGATAACATCATTAAAATTTTGCGTAACA
The DNA here is from genome assembly GCF_058508515.1 of Nicoliella sp. ESL1120. Taxonomy (NCBI): domain Bacteria; kingdom Bacillati; phylum Bacillota; class Bacilli; order Lactobacillales; family Lactobacillaceae; genus Nicoliella; species Nicoliella sp. ESL1120. Next base: position 1,285,215 of record NZ_CP196383.1, on the reverse strand, counting down.
TCACTAAAAACAGTCTCGTTCTGCTTGATGAAGTGGGTGCTGGAACCGATCCTAAGGAAGGTGCGGCCTTAGCAATTGCCATTTTAGACCAAATTGGAGTCGTCGATAGTGAAGTGATTGCTACGACTCATTATCCTGAGCTAAAGGCGTATGCTTATAATCGTCCCCAGACGATTAATGCCTCAATGGAATTTGATATTGAAACGCTCAAGCCCACATATCATCTCTTGGTGGGAGTGCCTGGGCAAAGTAATGGGCTAAATATTGCAGAACGCCTTGGAATGAAAAAAAGCGTTATTCAAGAGGCCCGTTCATTTACTGATACAAGTAGTCAAGAAATCAATAATATGATTAAACAACTAGCTGATCAAACTAAGCAGGCTCGTGAAGATGCTGAACAACTACGGATCCAGTTGAACGATGCGACTAAGTTACACCAAGAATTGACCGATAAGTTTAACCAATACGAGCACCAACGTGAACGGTTGAATCAATCCGCAAAAGAAAAAGCTAATGAGGTGGTTGCTAAAGCTAAGAAGCAAGCGGATAAAATTATTGCCGAGCTTCATGAAAAGCAAAAGCACCTTTCTGAAACAGCCGTTAAGGAAAATGAATTAATGGATGCTAAGGGAAAGTTAAACTCTTTGCATAATGATTTGAGTTTGAAGAATAACCGAGTTTTAAAACGTGAAAAGGCTAAGCATGATTTTCACAAGGGTGACGATGTGATGGTTAAATCATATGGTCAACCTGGTGTTTTAGTTGATAAAATTGGTAATCATAATTGGGAAGTCCAAATGGGTATTCTTAAAATGAAAATTGACGAATCCGACCTAGAAAAGTTGAGCCAACCCAAAAAAGAACCCAAGCGTCAATACAATACAGTTAGACGGACTAAGTCTTCAGGAATGTCTTCTTCGCTAGACCTTAGGGGTCATCGGTATGATGAGGCGATGCATGAAGTTGATCGTTATATTGATGCAGCGCTACTAGCTGGTTATCCGTCTGTGACGATCATTCATGGGAAGGGGACGGGTGCACTTAGAAAGGGTGTTACCGACTATTTAAAGCGCAATCGACGGGTAAAGAGTTTTGGCTATTCACCAGCTAATGCAGGTGGGGATGGTTCGACCGTTGTTAAATTTAAATAGTGTACAATGCTTTTTAATTGCATTTAATTGAAACCGTGTTAAACTAGTTAAAAATAAGAATTTTAGGAGGTAATTTGATGGTTACGGAAACGACTGATAAAACCTTTGAACAAGATACTGCTAAGGGTGTTACTCTAACTGATTTTTGGGCAACATGGTGTGGTCCTTGCAGAATGCAATCACCAGTTGTTGATCAACTTTCTGAGGAAATGGGTGATAAGGTTACGTTCAATAAAATGGATGTTGACCAAAACCAAGAAACGCCTCAAAAATTTGGGATTATGAGTATCCCAACCCTATTGGTTAAAAAAGACGGTAAGGTAGTTGATAGTATTGTTGGGTACCATAGTAAAGAACAACTTGCTAAGGTATTGGATCAATACGTTGATTAATTATTGAATAAATAAAAAATCATGGCTAATGTTAGTCATGATTTTTTTATTTATTCTTGCTCACTATCTTCAGAATCGTTATTTTCTTGAATTTGATCTGAAATGACATCAAATGGGGCAACTGCTTCAAATTCATCAGTGGTATTTTGGGGATCAATATGAACGCTAACGATTACTTGTCCCTTTTTAAGTTTCTTTTTATCAAGCTCTGCTTCAGTGACTAATCCACGTTGTTGTTCAATTGATTGGGCTAAGAATCCAGATTCAAACATGAAATCGGCATCATGATCAGCATTAATTCTAGCATCAACGATTGGACCACTCACTAACCACTCAATTAGATTTTCACTTTCCTTATTCATTGTAAGATGGCCTAGTCCTGATTGCTCAAAGAAGATGGCCAATTCGGATTGATTATTAGTGGCGTATTTGCGCGCCATTCGTTTGCCAGCCCAGTAAAGAATACTATGAACGTCATCACCTAGCAGGTCAGTAATTACTTCATCGCGTAGGAAAGCTGCTGGCCAATTATTTTTTATTTTCGGATTGGTAATGAATTTTTGATATAATTCTTTAGTCATATCCGTTCTCAACCTCAATTCTTTTTCATTTATGAATTCCATTATACACGCACTAAAACATTTTTGGCGAACCTTTTAAACTATCTTATATCTTGAAGGTTGGTTAAAAATGTTAGATAATATAGTTTCATAACATTCGAAAGAGGGATCAACAATGAATTCACAACCAATTGGATTCATGGATTCTGGAGTTGGTGGCCTGACGGTTGCCAAAGAGGTCATTACCAAGCTGCCGAACGAATCAATTGTTTATTTCGGTGACGAAGCCAGATTACCATATGGTGAAAAAAGCCAATCACAGATTCAAGTTTTTGCAATGCAGATTGCACATTTTTTAATAAAAAAAGACATTAAGCTGTTGGTGGTCGCTTGTAATACAGCTACTGCTCAGGCACTTCCTGTTTTACAGCGCGCACTGTCAATTCCAGTAATTGGTGTGATCGATCCCGGAAGTCAATTAGCAGTTAAAACGACGCAAAATAATCGCATTGGGGTAATTGCAACTAATGGAACCGTCAAGAGCCATGCTTATGAGCAGGAATTAAAAAGGTTGAACAAGAACGTGGATGTCTTTAGTCTAGGATGTCCACGATTTATCCCCATGGTTGAGGACGGTAAGTACCATAGCCCGTTAGATCAATCAATTGTAGATGTTGATGTCAAGCCGATGCTAGGCCATGATATTGATACCTTAATAATGGGGTGCACTCACTATCCCATTATGCGATCGTTGATTCAAAAAGCAATTGGCAATGATATTAAATTAGTTGATCCAGGAATAGCGGTATGTGAACAAGTAGTTGAGGTGTTACGCCAGTCAGGCCTTTCAGCGCCTGCAGATCATTTGGCAACTTATCAATTTTTTACCACTGGTTCAATTGATAAATTTGTAACGATTGCCGAAGATTGGCTTCAACGTTCAATTACCGCTAGTCATGTTGAATTAACAGAATTGGAGGATGAATAATGACGGATTTAATCATTGCCACTAATAACCAAAACAAGGCTCGAGAATTTAAGGAAATGCTTGCCCCGCATGGATTTAACATTAAGACTTTAGCTGATTTTCCATCAATTGGTGAAATTGAAGAAAACGGGACTACTTTTGAGGAAAACGCGACCATTAAGGCTAGTACAGTTGCTAAAATTACTGGGCATTCTGTTTTAGCTGATGATTCAGGACTGCAAGTAGCAGCCCTAAATAATGCTCCAGGTGTCTATTCAGCGCGTTATGCAGGTGATCATGATGACGAAGCTAATAATCGCAAATTATTGGCAAATTTAAAGGGGAAACAAGACCGTTCGGCAACGTTTAGGACTTGTTTAGTGTTGTTCAAGCCTAGTGGCGCTAAATTAGTTGTAAATGGTGATATTCATGGAGAAATTTTAGAATCACCGCGTGGGAACAATGGCTTTGGATATGATTCACTATTTTACGTTCCCGAAAAGCAGCTTTCAATGGGTGAGATGACTGATGATCAAAAAAATGCGATTAGTCATCGGGGCCGAGCTACTCAAAAATTAGTGGATCAAATTGACGAATGGTGGAAAAATAACCAATAAAAAAAGACGATTTTAAATCGTCTTTTTTTATTGGTTATTTTAATTAGTTTAATACTAATGGACTCTTTGGTAACTCGATGCCAGCATCTGAAATTGCATCTAAGTAGTGCCCTAAGAATTCGTGTTGAATGTATAGTTGTTGACCATTCTTAGTTTGGATGTTGACTTGAATTGCAACGTTACCGTCAGGAGTGTTGGTAGCTCCCCAAACATCTGGAGCAGCGATGATGTCTGGATATTGCTTAACGTATTCATCATTGACTTTATTAATGATATCAATCGTTTTTTCTACTGGAGTATTACCATTGATTCTAATTTGGATAATGGCCCGTGTTTCACTCCGATTCCGATTAGTGATCGCAGCAACTTGACGGTTTGGAATGTAGTTAACATATCCATTAAAACTAGTTAATTCAGTCGTTCTTAAATTAACTGATGTTACCGTTCCTTCGATCGATGAACCGTTGGTAAGGGTCAAGGTTGCGTATTCACCTACATCGATTTGTTTTTCGAATAGGATCAAAAATCCAGTAACGATATCGGTAACCAGTCCTTGAGCCCCAATCCCGATTGCCACACTGAAGATACTAGCACTGGCAAGTAAGGTACCGATTGGTACGCCCACTTCGGATAGTACCGAGTAGATCCAGAAGAACACTAATCCGTATTGAAATGAGTTCTTGGCAACTACGTGTAAGGTCGTGATTCGCTTGCTTGAATTTTTAGTGTTATTGCTTTTTCCATATTGTTTAAAAGCCTTATTGATAAAGAACTTTCCCAACCGACTAATGATAATGAAAAAAATCGAAATGATAACGACTGAAAAAATCGTACTAGTTAAGTTGTTTAATATTTTATCCCATTTGAATGTTGCTAAGTATTTTTGAATAAATGAACTATTTTTAGTAATCACAGATTCTGCGAAAAACATTAACTAATTCCTCCTTAGATATAATAACAGTATTTTAACACAGATTTATCAATATAATTAGTAATTAACTTTAATTGTCAAACTTTGGTTAAAATGATATTCTTAATTGTAGGTTTAATAATTAATTGTTGGGAGGGATTTAGATGACTGCAGGTATTATTGCCGCTTTAGCTTTTCTATTATTAGTAATTTTCATTGGTGTATTTTTATTGAAATTGGTTACGACCTTAAATGAAGTTAATCAAAGCTTAAAATCAATTACCAATGATGTGGACGTACTTTCTAATCAAACTGAAAAGATTTTGGCAAGTTCTAATTCAATGCTTAAGGATTTAAACGACAAGGTCAATACAATTGATCCTGTCTTTCAAGCAGCAGCTGACTTAGGGGTTAGTGTTTCAGAATTAAATGATTCTACTAAAAACCTTACAAGCCGGGTTAAAAATGGTGGTAAATTAGGCTTTGGTGGAAAAGTCTTAAGCTTAGTTGGTAAGTCCGCTTTTGGTAACAAGAAAAAGAAAAGTAAAAAATAATCAATTTTAGAGGTGTTTGTTATGAGTAAAAAAGCAGGATTCGGATTTGGTTTATTTTTAGGATTGACTGGTGCCGCTGCATACTTTGCATTTAAGCGTTTAGACCCAGCCAAACAAAAGGAAATTGTTACAAAGGTAAATAATACTGCCCATGATTTAAAGGATCGGGCAGTTGACTATGCATTTTATGCTAACGATGCGCTTTCCGATGCCAAGGAAACGTTAGGACAAAAAACAAATGAAGTTACCGATAACGCAAAGCAAGCGTTTAACTCCGCTACTGATAAGATTAATGATCGTTTCCAAGAGGCTTCTGATGATGATAATGATGAAAGTAACACTACTCAATTTCACACTGCCGCAGATCGTTTAAGAGACGAACTAGGGAGTACATCTGAAGATGCCCAAGATGATATCGTTGTTAATGCTGATGATGTCTTCAAAAATGACAAAAAAGTGGAAACCTTTTATCCCAATGGCACTTCCAAATAACTTAATATACTTAGTTTCAAGCCCTCTCAATATTGAGAGGCTTTTTTATTTATAAATTGATTGCAGTGATGATATTTGTTATATTAAAAAGGATTAATTTATATGTAAGCGCTATTATAAAGAAAAGGAAGGCTATTTCATGGAAAAACAAACGGTTACCATATACGACGTTGCTAGGGAAGCAAATGTTTCCATGGCAACTGTTTCACGGGTGGTAAATGGAAATAGTAATGTTCGTAAAAATACGCGTGATAAGGTATTGGGTGCAATTAAAAAGTTAAATTATCATCCTAATGCAGTTGCAAGAGGGTTAGCCAGTAAGAAAACCACTACTATTGGGGTAATTGTACCAGATGTTACTAATATTTATTTTTCTGAGTTAGCCCGTGGGATTGATGATATTGCTGCAATGTACAAATATAATATTATCTTAGCTAGTTCCGACGGGAATGAGGAAAAGGAAAAGCGGGTCTTTAATTCTTTGATGACTAAGCAAGTTGATGGAATTATTTTTATGGGTCATGATGTTGAACCGACGCTTAGGGGTCTATTTGAAGGATCGACTGTTCCGGTCGTATTGGCTGGAACGGTTAGTAAAAATCAACTAGAAGCAAGCGTTAATATTGACTATCAAGCAGCTGCTTCAGAAGCGGTTAGTAACTTAGTGGCAAATGGTTGTTCTAAGGTGGGGCTGGTTTGTGGTTCACTAGATTATGCAATCAATGCTGATTATCGAGTAGTTGGTTATCGGATGGGACTTGCTGACAATGATATCCATTTTAATAGTGATTTTATTTTTTCTACGGATGAAAGTTATCAATCTGGTTATGATTTAGCACTTCGCTTAGTTCAAGCGGGAATCGAAGGGGTCTTTGTTAGTGATGATGAACTAGCAGCTGGTATCTTGAATGGACTAACTGATAATGGGATTAAAGTTCCCAATGATTTTCAAATTATAACTGGTAATGATACTAAGTTTACTCGTGTTGTGCGCCCTCAATTATCTTCAGTAGTTCAACCTCTTTATGATATTGGGGCAGTCGCAATGCGATTATTAACTAAGCTGATGAATCATGATGAGGTTGACGAAAAAAACGTACGACTTTCTCACCAAATTATTAAACGTGATTCAACTAAGTCAAATTAATTTAGAATGGAATGATAATTATGAAATCAAATGAGGCGCTATTGATTATTGATTACACAAATGATTTTGTAGCTGATAAGGGTGCTTTGACATGTGGAAAGCCAGCTCAAGAACTTGACGATTCAATTGTTCAGTTAGCTAATGAAATGAAGGAACAAGGGGCTTGGATCTATTTTCCGACCGATGTTCATACCCCTAATGATCCTTACCATCCTGAAGCTAAGCTATACCCACCCCATAATGTTCGCGATTCATGGGGTCGACAGTTATTCGGGCATGTTGATGATTGGTATCAACAAAATCAAGGGGATGAAAAGGTTCACCTTTTTGATAAGACCCGTTATAGTTCGTTTGCTGGGACTGACCTTGATTTAAGGTTACGTGAACGCCATGTTGATACGCTCCACTTAACGGGAGTTTGTACTGATATTTGTGTATTACACACGGCAATGGATGCGTACAATCGTTGTTATAATTTAGTAGTTCACAAATCATGTGTGGCAACACTGTCAGATGAAGCGCAGAGTTGGGCTTTGAATCATTTTCAAAATTGTTTAGGCGCAAAAGTGGTTGATTAGGGTTGTTACCTTGATTAGCTTTTTAGATATTGCTATAATTGTATTTGTTTAATTTAGGATTATAAAGAGAGGAGTGCTTAATTTATGTCAGGACATTCAAAATGGCATAACATCCAGGGACGTAAAGGTGCTCAAGATGCTAAGCGTGGAAAGATTTTCCAAAAAATATCACGTAACTTATACCAAGCTGCGAAGGCTGGTGGTGTTGACCCAGACGGTAACCCCCAATTGCGGCTAGAAATGGACAAAGCTAAGGCAGCTAATATGCCAAAGGCAAACGTTCAACGTGCATTGGACAAGGCTTCCGGTGTTGGTGGAGCTAAGTTCGAAGAAATTACTTACGAAGGTTATGGACCTGGTGGAACTGCCGTAATGGTTTCCGCCTTGACTGATAATAAGAATCGGACTGCTTCTGCAATCCGTTCTGCATTCACCCACCATGGTGGTTCATTAGGTGCCTCTGGTTCCGTTTCATACCTATTCGACCGTAAGGGATACATTGTGATCCTTCGCGATGGTTTAGATGTGGATGAAGATACGATGTTAATGGATGCTTTGGATGCAGGTGCCGATGATATGAAGGCTAGCGATGATCGTTTTGAAGTCTTCACCGACCCATCGAACATGCAAGCAGTTAGGGATGCACTTCAAGAAAAGTATGATTTAGATACTGCTGAAGTGAAGATGATTCCAAATACAACAACCGAAGTTCCAGAAGCTAAGTTATCACAATACACTGGCTTAATCGATGAACTATCTGAAAACGATGACGTTCAAGATGTTTACGAAGCCGCTGAATTACCAGATAACGTTGAATAATTAACTTAATATTTATTTGTAAATCCCCAATCAACTTTTTTAGTTGGTTGGGGATTTTTTGATTGGGATAAATATAAATTGCGTAATTAATTATTAAGGAGGGGATATTATGGATGTTAAAACGCTGATTACTTCAGTCTTGATAGAAGCTTATCAAGCGCGCTCAGCAGATGTGTATATTGTACCCAAGCAAACTAATTACACGATCGAACGTCATTATAATAATCAAATCATCACTGTTAAATCAATTCCTAAATCAATTGGACTGAAAATAATTAATTACTTTAAATATAATGGGAACATGTTAATTAGTGAACATCGCCGTCCGCAGATGGGAGCAATGGAGTGGCACCATGAAAATTATCATTGTTATCTACGATTTTCAACCGTTGGGGATTTTAAAAGTCGTGAAGCAATGGTAATTAGACTTATTTATCCGCTGGATAGCCATTCGCTTCATTTTTTAAAACCTGAACAATACCAAAGTTTAAAGCAGCGGTCCGTTCAAAGAGGGTTAATTGTTTTTGCAGGGCCCACTGGTTCTGGAAAGACGACTACGATCTATCATTTGGCACGTGAATATAGCGTAAATCAAAAGGTTATGACAATCGAAGATCCAGTCGAAGTTTACGAACCTAGTTTTTTACAGCTACAGGTTAATTCGGATGCTTTGATGAGCTATCAAGAACTGTTAAAGGTAGGACTTAGAAATCGACCTGATATATTTATCATTGGTGAAATTCGTGATGCCAGTACCGCTTAAGCAGCAGTTCAGGCTGCTTTAAGTGGTCATTTAGTGTTGACCACCCTGCATGCTAAAAGTCCATTAGGCGTGATCGAGCGTTTAACTAATTTAGGGGTGCAGCTCGATTATTTAAAACAATGTTTAAATACAATTTCATATCAACGGCTCTTGTTTAGCAACGATGAGCAACCTAAGGCCCTCTTTAATTTAGTCACGGCTGAAGACATTTTTGAACAACATTTAACCCAAACCGATTCAATTAAAACCTGGCGCACTGATTTAGATCAACTAGTGAGCGCTAAACTAATTGGTGATGAGGAGCGAAAGCGGGTGTGGTATGGATAAGCGACTTTCAATTAAAAAGCAATTACAATTTTTTGAATCCTTAAATGCACTTTTACAAAACGGATTTTCGATTGGTGAGGCAATTAAATTAATCAGTGAATTACATGTTAAGGATCAATTTATTGATAACATAATAAATCAATTGAATGCTGGGGAATCCTTTGCCAACGGATTGATTAACTACATTCCAGTTGATATCGTTAATCAAATTGAAATTGCTGAACAACATGGACAGCTAGTTAATACCCTTCAAAGCATCCAAAAATTTATTGAAGAACGTAATAAGCAGCGAACTAAACTGAATGCACTATTGATTTATCCGTTCTTCCTAGTGGGCTTATTGATGATCATTATTGTGGGAATTAAGTTATTCGTAAGTCCCCAATTAAGCATGATTGGTGGTTCAGATTCAATAAAAAATAATGGTCAAATTTGGTGGTGGCTATTGTTACCGCTTTTTTGCGGCAGCCTAATTTGTTTTGGAATGTGGCTGCGCCAACAAACTCGAATTAAGCGAGCTGAGTTTTATGCGCGGGTGCCTATTATTGGTGGAATCATTCAATCATATTATGCATACTTTTTTGCAAGTAACATTTCATTATTAATGGCCAGTGGTTTAGAAGCCAGATCGATTGCCACTGTTTTAAAACGATTTCAAGCTAATTCAATTTTATTTGAAATTGGCAGGGAGTTGGAATTATCGATTCAGTCTGGTCGCTCAATTAATAGTATTATTGAACGACATGCTTTTTTACCGAATGAGGCGGGACTATTCTTTGATCATGGCGATCAAGCTCAGTTAGTTGCTAAGAAACTAGCTGTTTATTCTAAATTATCTTTTGATAAGATGTGGAATCAGTCTCAACGCCTCATTTCAATTGTTCAACCAGTTATTTTTGTGGTGATTGGAGCGGTAATCGTAATCACCTATTTAAATATGTTGTTACCGATGTACGATACATTAAGCGAGGTTTATAAGTAATGAAATTTAAATTTAAAAGCCAAAGAGAAGCATTCACATTAATTGAAATGACGATCGTGTTATTCATTATTTCCCTTTTGATTTTAATCGTTATTCCGAATTTAACCAACCAAAGAAACAATGCCAAATCAATTCATGGTACTGCGATGGAATCAGTGGTGCAAACCCAAATTGATAGTTATTTGAATGAAAACAGTGATGATAAGGTCACCTATGCAATGCTAGTAAGCAATGGATACTTAAGTGAAAAACAAGCTAAACAAGCCCAGCAAAATGGGATTCGAATTGTTGACAATAATGCTCAAAAATAGATCTGGATTCACACTGCTAGAATCTTTGATCGTAATGGTGATTGCAATTATGGTATTAATGATTGGAATAATTGGTGTGAATGGTCATAGCGCTGGTCGAATGCAAGAACGAATCTTTTGGCAATCTTTTCAAAAACAGTGGCAATATTCAGAACGCTTAGCGGTTGAAAAACAAATTAAGGTAAGGGTTGTTTTTTATAAACATCAGCTACAGTTTATTTATGCTAATGATACGCCATTAGAACAACTGAACTACCCAAAGGGACTGGTTAATTTACAGCCAAGAGAAGAAGTGATTATCAAAAGTAATGGGCACGTTAGCCCCAAAACGATTAATTGGGATTCACAAAATTATCAACGAAAAGTCAAACAAACTTTTCAATTAGGGTGGGGAGTTTATCGAATCAAGTATGAATAATAGGGATGGATTTACTTTAGCCGATTCATTATTAGCGTTATTGATCATCAGCACAGCAGTAACCTTTTATTTGACGTTTTTGCAAACGATTAATGTTAAATTGATGAATAGTAGGATTAGAATGGAACGAGAACGGGAACGGTATGAAAAAGTTATTATGGAACAAAGTAGGCACTAGAAACGCCTTTACCATCGTAGAAAGTATTATTTCATTGATGATTGCCTCAATGGTGGTTTTACTTTGTGGAATAATTATCAACTATAGCTTGAATCGACGCCAGCAGGAGAATCATCTGACTGCTTTTCATATGTATTTACAAATGCTCGAATCTGATGAATATCGATTTAAGTACGTTTCAAATGAATTAGACAGGCTTAATTTAACTGCTCACCATAAAAAATATCAGCTTTCATTATCAAATAATAGTATTAAAATGACTACCGATCATGGTGGATACGTCCCATTAATCGATGGGGTTAGTCGTGTTGAATGGAGTTATCATAATCGAATTTTAAAAAGTAAGTTAATAATGGAAAATGGGGATGTATTTAATGCCAGATCATTATTACCAAAAACGGGGTAGTCAATAATGAGAACAGCTTCAATGACTTTGATTGCAATAATTATTTTATTGTTAATGACAACACTGCTATATTTTCAAATTAAGGCAATCAATGGGGAGATTCGTACTAATAACTCAATTAGTCTCGACTATCAAAAACGGGTGGAATTGGTTTTAAAATCGCAAAAATAATTAAATCGTTGTCAATCTTGAATTTATTCACAATTTTCTGGTAATATTGATGTTGGTTATTGTCTAATCACTTTACCTAAGGAGGTTGAGAATACTGGCTAAAAAAGATACTGAGACTCTTTTTAAGGTATTGGATCAATCGACTGAGTTATTGCAAAAAGCATTGAATTTATCTTATCTAGATTCATTTATTGAAAATGGAAATAACATGTTAGATAATAATAATGTTCATATTGAAAATGATCAACCAAATTCCGATGTTGCTGACCAATTAAAGTCACTATATGAACAGGTTGATTATCAAAATATGGATTCTGAAGATGTTCGTAAGGCCATTCAAATGATTATGATTAAGGCAGTCGTTCAGGATAAAATTCAGGCTAACCACCAATTAACACCTGATACAATTGCGTTCATCATTGGCTATTTGCTTACGCGGATCTTTAAGTCCCAGTCTAAGATTAATATTTTGGATTTAGCAGTTGGTAGTGGGAATTTATTAATGGCAGTGATGCATCAATTATCTTCTGAATTACATGCGGATGTGCATGGCATTGGAATCGATAATGACGATTCACTATTATCAATTGCTGGGATTAACGCTGAGATGCAACAATTACCAGTAGAATTAATCCACCAAGATTCGATCAATAACATTTTGGTAAACAATGTGGACTTAGTAATTTCAGATCTACCAATTGGATATTATCCGATTGATGAAAACGTACGAAATTATGCCACTAGTTCTAAAAATGGTCATTCTTTCGCCCATCATCTATTGATCGAGCAGGGAATGAACCATGTTAAACCAGGTGGTTTTGGGGTATTCTTGGTTCCTAGTAATTTATTTCAAACTGAGGAGTCAAAAACACTATTGAAGTGGATGCAAGATAATGCATACCTGCAAGGGATGTTGAACCTGCCTCGTGAGCTATTTTCAAATCAAAATACTCAAAAGGCAATTATGATCTTACAACGCCACGGTGATGGTGCAAAGCAAGTGAATAAAATCATGATTGGTGAATTTCCTTCATTCAAGGATCAATCTGCATTTCAAAAATTTATTGCAGAAATCGTTGAATGGGAACAAAAGGATTTATTAGCTAAGTCATAATACTATTTTTAAGGAGAATAATTATGGGAAAATCAATTGCAATTAACGCTGGTAGTTCAACTTTGAAGTACAAATTGTTCGAAATGCCATCTGAAAAATTAATTTCTAGTGGGGATATCGCAAGAATTGGGATGCCCGATTCAACCGTATCGATTAAGTATGGAGACGGAAAGAAATATAAGGATACCCTAGATGTTAAGGACCATGAAGAAGCAATCAAGTTGGTATTAGACAAGCTATTGAGCCTTGACATTATTAGTGATTACAATGAAATCACTGGGGTTGGTCATCGGGTCGTTGCTGGTGGAGAAGAATTTAAAGATTCAGTTGTTATTGATGATGATGTCTTACAAAAGCTAGCAGACTTATCAGAATTAGCACCACTTCATGAACCTGCTAATATCTTAGGGATTAAGGCATTTAAGAAGATTTTACCAAACGTTATTAGTGTTGCTGTGTTTGATACTTCATTCCATACCACAATTCCTGAAAAGAACTATACCTATGGAATTCCTTATGAATATTATGAAAAATATGGTGCTCGTAAGTACGGTGCTCACGGAACTAGTTACCGTTACGTTAGCCAACGAGCTGCCGCAATGCTTGGTAAGCCAGTTGAAGACCTTAAGTTGATCATCATGCATATTGGTGCAGGAGCTTCAATGTGTGCCGTTAAGGGTGGTAAGTCATACGATACCTCAATGGGATTCACACCACTTACTGGTGTGATGATGGCCACTCGTTCTGGGGATGTTGATCCTTCCGTTCTTTCATACGTAATGGAAAAGGAAGGCATTGATAAGCTTAGTGACATGATCACGATCTTGAACAACAAATCTGGATTACTTGGTGTATCAGGCGTTTCTGCTGATATGCGTGAAATCGAAGGGGTTCAAGATAAGAATCATCGGGCTTATCTTTCAAGAGAAATGTACAAGAATAGAATCATTCGCTACATCGGTCAATACATTGCTGAAATGAATGGTGTTGATGCGATCGTATTCACTGCCGGTGTTGGTGAAAATGATATCATGATTAGACAAGAAGTTACCGACGAATTAGGCTACTTTGGCATTGCAGTTGATCCAAAGAAGAATGATATTCGCGGTGAAGAACGTGATATTAGTACTGATGATGCTAAGGTTAAGACTTTGTTGATTCCTACTAATGAAGAATTAATGATTGTTCGGGATGTTGAAAGATTGAAAAAGAACTAAATCATTATCAAATAAAAAAAGTAGCTAATCGGCTACTTTTTTTATTTCAACTAAAAGTGAAATAAATTCATTTAACTTTTTATAAAGTGAATTATTATTGATATAACGCTAAATTACTCTCTCGCTTGGTGCTAGCGTTTTTTTAACTTGGTTGTGATTTTTTATGAACCCAGTTTATACTAATTTACATTATAAAGGAGTGTTTAAAATGGGACAAAAAGATGAACAAATGTCCAAAGAACTTAAAGAACGCCATGTTCAGCTAATTGCGCTTGGCGGAACGATTGGAACGGGACTATTTTTAGGAGCTGGTCAGTCAATTCATTTTGCTGGGCCATCAATTCTACTTGCATACATAGTTGCTGGAATTGCCTGTTTCTTTTTAATGCGTTCACTAGGGGAACTATTGATGTCCAATCCTGATAGTACCTCATATATTGATTTTATTGCTAAATACTTGGGTCCTAAATGGGGATTCATTACTGGATGGACCTATTGGGTCTCATGGATTGCAATTGCGATGGCGGAAGTCACTGCCGCTGGTTTGTATATGAAATTCTGGTTTCCGTGGATGCCACAATGGCTACCCGCGTTGGTAATTTTGATTATTTTATTCTTATTAAATTCGATTACCGTATCTGCTTTTGGTGAAACTGAATTTTGGTTTGCAATCGTTAAGGTGGTGGCAATTATTTCTCTGATTGTTGTTGGAGTCGTATTACTTTTGATCCATTACCAAACTTCAGTGGGACCAGTTAGCATTGGTAATTTAACCCATGGTAAGTTCTTTGCCAACGGGGCAGCGGGCTTCTTTCTTTCCTTTCAAATGGTGATCTTTAGTTTTGTGGGAATTGAAATAATTGGGATGACCGCTTCTGAAACGAAGAATCCAGAGCGGGTCATTCCAAAGAGTATTAATTCGGTACCAGTTAGAATCCTGCTCTTTTACATTGGATCATTAATGGCTTTGATGGTGATTTATCCTTGGAACGATATTAGTCAAAATGCCAGTCCGTTCGTCCAAGTATTTGAAAACATTGGAATTACTTCTGCGGCTGCGATCATTAACTTCGTGGTTTTAACCGCCGCTGCTTCGGCATGTAACAGTGCGGTCTTTACCACTGGGCGGATGCTTTATTCTTTGACTGGCAACGAATCAAATCGGTTCAGTAGAAAGATGCATCGACTTTCTAAGAAAAAGGTCCCGAGCAACGCCATTTTAGCTTCGACTTTAATCATTGCGATTGCCGTAATCTTGAACATGGTGATTCCAGAAGGAGTCTTTACGTTCATCGCCAGTGTGGCAACGACTTGTTTCATCTTTATTTGGGGCTCAATCGTAGTTACTCATATTAAGTACAGAAAGCAGGTCAAGGCTGATAATCAAGAGGATAAACTAAAATTTAAGACCCCTTGGTTCCCGTTATCCGACTATTTTGTAATTGCATTCTTAGGAATGGTCGCAGTTGTGTTACTATTTAAATTTGATACTTTAATTGCGTTGGTTGGTTCGATTATTTGGTTGATCGTAATTTACATGGTTTACGTGATCGGTACCAAAAGAAATAAATAATTTTGCAAAGCTACTTTCAATTTGGAAAGTAGTTTTTTTGTAGCTTCTTTTTGAAAAAACCGAAAACGATGTAATATAATGTTAAATATGAGGGTGATTGAGATGAATTATTTTACAGCAGATACGCATTTTTTTCATAAGGATATTTTAGGTTTTAATGACTTTGCACCACGGCCGTTTAAAGATGTTTTTGAAATGAATCAAACCATTATTCAAAACTGGAATGAACGCGTCAAGCCAACCGATACCGTTTATCATCTAGGTGACATTGCCCTATATTTTATTAAGCCCATAAAAGAAGCCTATCGACAGATTTTTGAAGTGCTTAAACAATTAAACGGTAATTTAATTTTGATCAAGGGTAATCATGATAGTCGTGATTTTTTTAAGTACTTAGATAAACATAATTTTATTGTGAATGGAAAACCTAAGTTTCAATTCCATGACGTAGGCGTAATCATTAAGTTCGATCATCGGCAATACTATATGACGCATTACCCAATGATGTTAGGAATTGTTCATCAAATCATTAATTTACATGGGCATATTCATCATTACGCAGTTCCAATTAAGGAGAACATTAACGTCGGCATTGATAGTCCAGAATTGGATTACCTGGCAAAGCGCCCCCCATTTGGCGCCCCATTATCTGAAGCAGAAATCGAAACGATAATTGAGCAAAAGGCAATTGATTTTGCAAAAAGACATTAGAAGGGATGATTTCGTTGACAGAAAAAATAGCAATTCTGCATACCAATGATATGCATTCACATTTTGAAAATTGGCCAAAGATTAGACGTTACATCAATAACCAGCGTAATAAATTAGAGGCTGATGGTTATCAGGTGTTAGTTTTTGACGTTGGAGATGCTTTTGATCGGGCCCACCCACTAACGGAAGCGACTAACGGTCAAGCCAACATCCATCTAATGAACGAAGTTAAATATGATGCCGTTACGATTGGTAATAACGAGGGGCTCACGAATACACATTCTCAAATGAATCATCTTTATGATGATGCGAATTTTGACGTTGTGTTGGGCAATTTAAAGGATTTAAAGACTGGCGAACAACCTAAATGGGCTAAACCCGTCAAGAAAATCGTAACGAAGCAGGGTACGCGAGTATTGATTATGGGGTTCACAGCTCCATACGTATTGACCTATCCGCTAGTGGGGTGGCAGCCTATTAATGAGCAAGTGGCCATTCAAAAAATGCTTGAACAATATAAGGGTCAATATGATGTCTTGTTTATGTTATCGCATCTAGGGATTGGAAATGATCGCTCCAATGCAGTTAAGTATCCTCAATTTGATGTTATTTTCGGTTCACATACGCATCACTTATTAGTAAATGGTGAATTGGATAATGATACCCTCCTTACTGGTTGTGAAAAGTGGGGTCATTATGTTGGAACGGTAAAACTAGAAATTGGCGATGATCATAAAGTCATAAGTAAATCGGCTTCCGTTGTAAAAACAGCTGATTTACCGGCACTGGCTAGTGATCAAGCCGAAATTGATGGATATGAACTAAAGGGCGAGCAACTCTTGGCTAACCGCAAAGTAGCAGCAATTGACCATCAGATGAAGATGGACTGGGTTCATGGTGGAGAATTCAGTCAAATTGGGCTCGCTGCAATGAAACACAAGGCAGGCACTAAGGCGGCAATTATCAATGCGGGTTTATTTTTGACCGATTTACCAGCGGGGGTAGTTGATAAAAATCAAATTCATAAATTGCTGCCCCATTCTATGCATGTAATGAAAACGACGTTAAGTGGCTATAACTTATGGCGCTTGATGAGGGAAATTGAAAAAAATAAACGCTTTTTAAGTCGTTTTCCGCAAAAGGGAATGGGCTTTCGAGGTGATATTTTTGGTAAAATAGAGTTATCAGGGATTGAATATGATGCTAAAAATGATATTGTAAAATTTGATGGGACAGTGGTAAAAAATGAAGAACGCTACTCGATCGCATTGTTGGACCACTATTTATTTATTCCATTTTTTCCAACTGTATCAATTGCGGGTGAGAATCACATGTATTATGATCAACCATTACGGGATGTCTTCAGTGATTATTTAGCAACTCAATATCCACTGAATAAAAATTAGAGCGGAGGAGTATCTTGGACCGAAACAAAATTGAAGAACTATTTGAAGAAAGTCGAACCAGTCGAAAACCATTGGCAGAAATTAGCCAAACTAATGATACGGATTTATTGATTAATGGCTATCATTATCAATTAGTTACGAATAAGGGCGAAGCGTTCGATATTGAAGAATTAAGGCTTGCTTACAATACCTTTTTTAGTAAGTATGATTATATTTTGGGTGATATTGGATATGGTCAACTACGTTTAACGGGTTTTTATTCTGATGATCGAAATGTTAATCCGACTAATAAGATTAGTGCAGTAAGCGATTTTTTAGTTGAATATTGTAATTTTGGTGCTCCATATTTTATTTTACACAATCAAGAGGTAAAGAGAGTAAAACCAACTAAACGGAGGGGTAATCGTAATAGTCGCTCAACCAATAGCAATCGAGGCCGCAGTCGGAGGACAAGTGCTAAGCATGCTTTTATTGAGGAGAAAGTGACTAAAAGAAAGCCGCCGTTGGAAAAACGAAAGTCAATGATCGTTTCTGAATCAAAAGAAAAGGGCAAACGACATTTCAAAATTAGACAGAAGCAAAAGTAAAGGAGAATCAATTTAATTTATGAAACGTTATAAGGGATACTTTATTGATTTAGACGGGACCATTTATGCTGGTAAAAAAAGGATTCCAGCGGCTAAGCGTTTTATTGAGCGGCTTCAGGCAGCAGGAATTCCGTTTTTATTTGTTACTAATAATACGACCAAGTTACCTAGGGATGTGGTCGCAAATTTATCAGAAAACCACGATATTCATGTTGATGAATCAAATGTATATACAGCTGGGCTAGCGACTGCTGATTTTATGAATGATGATGCAGATGCTACTCATCGTAAGGCATATGTAATTGGGGAAACCGGTTTGGTAGATGCACTTGAAGCCCGCAATTTTGAAATTACTAGTGATAATCCTGATTATGTAGTAGTTGGATTAGATACTGAGGTCACTTATGAAAAATTTTGTGTAGCGACCCTTGCGATTCAACATGGGGCTAAGTTCATTGGAACCAATCCAGATACTAATATCCCAAATGAACGCGGAATGTTGCCAGGCGCTGGATCATTAGTAGACTTAGTTCGTTATGCAACTCAAACTGTTCCCACTTTGATCGGAAAGCCTAAGGCGATCATTTTAGAAAATGCTTTAAAAATTATTGGCTTAAAAAAAGAAGAAGTGGTGATGGTTGGTGATAACTATATGACTGATATTTCGGCTGGAATCAACTTCGGAATTGATACTTTATTAGTATATACAGGAGTATCAACTAGAGAACAGATTGCTCAAAAGGATATTAAGCCAACTTGGCAAATTAATTCTTTGGATGATTGGAAATTAACTAATGATTAGCAATTGGCGAGATTATCTTTTTTGCCTATTATTAGAGCTTTTTTGTTTAAGTTTAGCAATTTTTTTAGTCGTTAATTTAACACCGCTTTACTGGATTGATATTCATTTAATGAATTTAGAACGGTCAACTGGAATCAAAGCGAATTTTATTATGGGTGATTATTTAAGAATCATAAACTATATTCAAAATCCTTTTTATCAACACTTAAAATTTCATCATTTTGCCTCAACTGCTAATGGAATCAAGCATTTTAGTGATGTTAAACATTTAATTATTTTCAACAATCTTTTTATGGTTGTTTCAGGGTTGTTTACTTTGAGGGGAATAATAAAATTATCATTGTTAAAGCAACGATGGAGAATGATGGTACCGATTAAGGTGTTAATGATTACGTTATTAGCATTGGTAACGGTTGTATTAGTTAATTTTGATAAGTGGTTTATCCTTTTTCACAAATTGGTTTTTAGAAACCAAGATTGGATTTTTAATCCTGATTACGATCCCATTATTAATGCACTGCCAATTGGTTTTTTCGTTCAATCATTTTTGCTATTAATTATTTTCATCGCCGTTTTAAATTGCTTATTATATTATCTTGGTAAACGCGATCTAAAATAAAAAAACCACCGTTACGGTGGTTTTTATTTACTAATTTTTTCTTTGATTAGCCCAATGATCGCTGGCATTAATGAAATCAAAATAATTCCTAAAATAACTGCTGAAAAATGTTCTTTGATAAAAGGAATATTACCGAAGAAGTATCCAGCACCGCAACAGATTAATACCCAGGTGAAACATGCAGGAATGTTGTGGATAGCGAATCGTTTGTAATTCATTTTACTGCTAGCAGCAACGAATGGGATTAATGTCCGAATGATCGGCATAAATCTAGCTAAAAAGATTGCTGCAGAACCGTGCTTTTTAAAAAAGTAGTTTGTTTTTTCGATCTGTTCTGGTTTAATTACTTTTTGCACCCATTTGTTATTTAGCATTTTTGTTCCTACTTTCGAACCAATTAAGAAATTAATTGAATCTCCAGCGATTGATGCAATTAAAAATAATCCAATAAAAATCCAAATATTTAAAGAATAACTAGCATTTGCAGATAGTGCTGCAGCAGCAAATAATAATGAATCCCCCGGTAAAAACGGTAGGATGACTGCACCAGTTTCAATTAATATGACTAGAAATAAAATTAGATAAGTCCAGTTTCCAAAGTTGTTAACAATATTGATAATATGTTTATCAATGTTTAGTGTGAAATCGATTAATTGTCCCAAAAGACTCGCTCCTCATAAATTTTAGTAATTACATTCTAGCAGAAAAGGTAATAGCCGATTCGCTTTTGCAATCTAATTTATAAAAAAATAAAAGATAGCATTTGATTTTATCTGCAAAACCATGGATAATATTTAGTGTTTGATTAATTAATTTTGAACAAGTAGGAGGATTAAAATGACTGAATACCCACAATTAGAAACGAATAAAGCAAATGGGTTATATGCTACTATCGAAACCAGCAAGGGAAACATTAAAATTCAACTATTTCCTGATGAAGCCCCTAATACTGTAAAAAATTTTGTTGAATTAGCTAATGCTAATTATTATGATCATTGTAGCTTTCATAGGGTGATTAATGATTTTATGATTCAAACTGGCGATCCAACCGGAACGGGTAATGGTGGTGAAAGTATTTGGCATCAACCATTTGAAGATGAATTTTCTGATCAACTCTATAATATTCGTGGTGCAGTATCGATGGCTAATGCTGGTCCGAATACAAATGGAAGTCAATTCTTTATTGTTCAAAGTAAGAAAATCAATGCTGAAATATTAAATCAACTTGAAGACGCTAATTTTCCAAAACCAATTATTGATGCTTATAAGAAGAATGGTGGGACCCCGTGGTTAGATTTTAGACACACTGTTTTTGGCCAAGTGGTTAGTGGAATGAACGTTGTTGACAAGATAGCTAATGTTAAGGTTGACTCAGCTGACAAACCATTGCAAGATGTTTTAATTGATCAAATTAAAATTTCTAAATAAAAAGGGTTGACTTAAACTGTTAATCTTGTTAAGATATTTTTTGTTGTCATAAAGACATCGATTGATTTATAAAATAAATTCAAAAGATGTTGACATTAATCAACACTTTGTGATAACATTTAATAGTTAGTTTCAAATCATAAAAGAAGCTGACTGAAGTAGATCTTTGAAAACTGAACAAAATTATGACAAAAAATGTGTAAG
This sequence comes from Nicoliella sp. ESL1120, assembly GCF_058508515.1. Classification (NCBI taxonomy): domain Bacteria; kingdom Bacillati; phylum Bacillota; class Bacilli; order Lactobacillales; family Lactobacillaceae; genus Nicoliella; species Nicoliella sp. ESL1120. The sequence goes on along the minus strand of NZ_CP196383.1, from coordinate 1,263,811 downwards.
GAACTTCATTTTAAATGAAGTACAAAAAACTTATGCGAAGTCAATTCGCTTTAAAAAGTAACAAAATTAAGAAGAGCTAACGTTAAGCTTTTCATCATAAGATGAGAGTTTGATCCTGGCTCAGGACGAACGTTGGCGGCGTGCCTAATACATGCAAGTCGAACGAACTTCCGTTAATGATAGTTGATGCTTGCATTAACTTGACTTAACATCGAAGTGAGTGGCGAACTGGTGAGTAACACGTAGGTAACTTGCCCTAAAGCGGGGGATAACATTTGGAAACAAGTGCTAATACCGCATAACAACAAAAACCGCATGGCTTTTGTTTGAAAGATGCGTTTGCATCACTTTAGGATGGACCTGCGGCGTATTAGCTTGTTGGTGGGGTAATGGCCTACCAAGGCAATGATACGTAGCCGACCTGAGAGGGTAATCGGCCACAATGGGACTGAGACACGGCCCATACTCCTACGGGAGGCAGCAGTAGGGAATCTTCCACAATGGACGCAAGTCTGATGGAGCAACGCCGCGTGAGTGAAGAAGGGTTTCGGCTCGTAAAACTCTGTTGTTAAAGAAGAACAAGTTTGATAGGAAATGATCAAGCTTTGACGGTATTTAACCAGAAAGTCACGGCTAACTACGTGCCAGCAGCCGCGGTAATACGTAGGTGGCAAACGTTGTCCGGATTTATTGGGCGTAAAGCGAGCGCAGGCGGTTTTTTAAGTCTGATGTGAAAGCCTTCGGCTTAACCGGAGAAGTGCATCGGAAACTGAGAAACTTGAGTGCAGAAGAGGACAGTGGAACTCCATGTGTAGCGGTGAAATGCGTAGATATATGGAAGAACACCAGTGGCGAAGGCGGCTGTCTGGTCTGTAACTGACGCTGAGGCTCGAAAGCATGGGTAGCAAACAGGATTAGATACCCTGGTAGTCCATGCCGTAAACGATGAATGCTAGGTGTTAGAGGGTTTCCGCCCTTTAGTGCCGCAGCTAACGCATTAAGCATTCCGCCTGGGGAGTACGACCGCAAGGTTGAAACTCAAAGGAATTGACGGGGACCCGCACAAGTGGTGGAGCATGTGGTTTAATTCGATGCTACGCGAAGAACCTTACCAGGCCTTGACATCTCCTGCAAAGCTAAGAGATTAGCCGTTCCCTTCGGGGACAGGATGACAGGTGGTGCATGGTTGTCGTCAGCTCGTGTCGTGAGATGTTGGGTTAAGTCCCGCAACGAGCGCAACCCCTATTATTAGTTGCCAGCATTCAGTTGGGCACTCTAGTGAGACTGCCGGTGACAAACCGGAGGAAGGTGGGGACGACGTCAAATCATCATGCCCCTTATGGCCTGGGCTACACACGTGCTACAATGGACGGTACAACGAGTTGCGAAACCGCGAGGTCAAGCTAATCTCTTAAAGCCGTTCTCAGTTCGGATTGCAGGCTGCAACTCGCCTGCATGAAGTTGGAATCACTAGTAATCGTGGATCAGCATGCCACGGTGAATACGTTCCCGGGTCTTGTACACACCGCCCGTCACACCATGAGAGTTAGTAATACCCAAAGTCGGTGCAGTAACCTCTTTTGAGGAGCTAGCCGCCTAAGGTAGGACTGATGATTAGGGTGAAGTCGTAACAAGGTAGCCGTAGGAGAACCTGCGGCTGGATCACCTCCTTTCTAAGGAATAATTCGGAACCTTGCACAGTCATAGTTTTGTTTAGTTTTGAGAGGTCTACTCTCAAACTTGGTTCTTTGAAAACTAGATAATATTTTAATTTTTCCAAATTATTGAATTGTATTAAATACAATTTCAACCGAGAACACCGCGTTATTTTGAGTTTTTTAAATTAGTTTTATTCGTATTTACTCAATTAACCAAATACCACTACGTGGTAATAGGTTAAGTTATTAAGGGCGCATGGTGGATGCCTTGGTACTAGGAGCCGATGAAGGACGGGACTAACGCCGATATGCTTCGGGGAGCTGTACGTAAGCTTTGATCCGGAGATTTCCGAATGGGGAAACCCAATAAATTTAATCGTTTATTATTCAATGACGAATTCATACTCATTGAAAGGCAGACGTGGGGAACTGAAACATCTAAGTACCCACAGGAAGAGAAAGAAAATTCGATTCCCTCAGTAGCGGCGAGCGAACGGGGAACAGCCCAAACCATCGAGTTTACTCGGTGGGGTTGTAGGACTGAACATTTGAGTTACCAAAGAATTAGATAGTCGAAAGATCTGGGAAGTTCTGCGACACAAGGTGATAGCCCTGTAGACGAAATCTAATTCCCTCAGTTCAGGATCCTGAGTACGGCAATACACGTGAAACATTGCCGGAATCCGGGAGGACCATCTCCCAAGGCTAAATACTCCCTAGTGACCGATAGTGAACCAGTACCGTGAGGGAAAGGTGAAAAGCACCCCGGAAGGGGAGTGAAATAGTTCCTGAAACCATGTGCCTACAAGCAGTTAGAGCCCGTTAATGGGTGATAGCGTGCCTCTTGCAGAATGAACCGGCGAGTTATGATAACATGCAAGGTTAAGATGAAAAGTCGGAGCCGTAGCGAAAGCGAGTCTGAATAGGGCGATATAGTATGTTGTGATAGACCCGAAACCAGGTGATCTACCCATGTCCAGGCTGAAAGTGTGGTAAAACACACCGGAGGGCCGAACCCGTGTACGTTGAAAAGTGCTGGGATGAGGTGTGGGTAGCGGTGAAATTCCAAACGAACTTGGAGATAGCTGGTTCTCTCCGAAATAGCTTTAGGGTTAGCCTTGGAGTCGAGAATCATGGAAGTAGAGCACTGTTTGGGTGAGGGGCCCGTCTTGGGTTACTAAATTCAGATAAACTCCGAATGCCATTGATTTATATCCAGGAGTCAGACGATGAGTGATAAGATCCACCGTCGAAAGGGGAACAGCCCAGACCACCAATTAAGGTCCCTAAATATATGCTGAGTGGAAAAGGATGTGGAGTTGCATAGACAACTAGGATGTTGGCTCAGAAGCAGCCACCATTTAAAGAGTGCGTAATAGCTCACTAGTCGAGTGATTCTGCGCCGAAAATTTACCGGGGCTAAGCATATTACCGAGATTGTGGACGCAACTTATGTTGCGTGATAGGAGAGCGTTCTAAGGGCAATGAAGCCAGACCGTAAGGACTGGTGGAGCGCTTAGAAGTGAGAATGCCGGTATGAGTAGCGAAAGATCAGTGAGAATCTGATCCACCGAATGACTAAGGTTTCCTGGGGAAGGCTCGTCCTCCCAGGGTTAGTCGGGACCTAAGCCGAGGCCGAGAGGCGTAGGCGATGGATAACAGGTTGAGATTCCTGTACTAGTTAACTATGTTTGACCGATGGAAGGACGTAGGAGGCTAAACGTAGCATCCTGTTGGATATGGATGTTCAAGCACTAAGTCAGGTATTGAGTCAAATGCTTAATACCGTGTTGACAAGGTGTGATGAGGACCGAAATTTAGTAGGGAAGTCGTTGATGTCACACTACCGAGAAAAGTTTCTAGTTAGTAGTTAACTACCCGTACCGCAAACCGACACAGGTAGTCGAGGAGAGAATCCTAAGGTGAGCGAGTGAACTCTCGTTAAGGAACTCGGCAAAATGACCCCGTAACTTCGGGAGAAGGGGTGCTGCACTATGTGCAGCCGCAGTGAAAAAGCTCAGGCGACTGTTTATCAAAAACACAGGTTTCTGCAAAATCGTAAGATGAAGTATAGGGGCTGACGCCTGCCCGGTGCTGGAAGGTTAAGTGGATGAGTTAGCTTCGGCGAAGCCCAGAAACGAAGCCCCAGTAAACGGCGGCCGTAACTATAACGGTCCTAAGGTAGCGAAATTCCTTGTCGGGTAAGTTCCGACCCGCACGAAAGGCGTAACGATCTGAGCACTGTCTCAACGAGAGACTCGGTGAAATTGAGATACCTGTGAAGAAGCAGGTTACCCGCGACAGGACGGAAAGACCCCATGGAGCTTTACTGTAACTTGATATTGGGTGTTTGTATAGCTTGTACAGGATAGGTAGGAGCCATAGAAGTCGGGACGCTAGTCTCGATGGAGGCATTGGTGGGATACTACCCTCGCTGTATGAACACTCTAACCCGCACCACTGATCGTGGTGGGAGACAGTGTCTGGTTGGCAGTTTGACTGGGGCGGTCGCCTCCTAAACAGTAACGGAGGCGCCCAAAGGTTCCCTCAGAATGGTTGGAAATCATTCGACGAGTGTAAAGGCAGAAGGGAGCTTGACTGCGAGACATACAGGTCGAGCAGGGACGAAAGTCGGGCTTAGTGATCCGGTGGTACCGTATGGAAGGGCCATCGCTCAACGGATAAAAGCTACCCTGGGGATAACAGGCTTATCTCCCCCAAGAGTTCACATCGACGGGGAGGTTTGGCACCTCGATGTCGGCTCATCGCATCCTGGGGCTGTAGTTGGTCCCAAGGGTTGGGCTGTTCGCCCATTAAAGCGGTACGCGAGCTGGGTTCAGAACGTCGTGAGACAGTTCGGTCCCTATCCGTCGCGGGCGTAGGAAATTTGAGAGGAGCTGCTCTTAGTACGAGAGGACCGGAGTGGACATACCGCTGGTGTACCAGTTGTGCCGCCAGGCGCATCGCTGGGTAGCTATGTATGGATGAGATAAACGCTGAAAGCATCTAAGTGTGAAACCCACCTCGAGATGAGATTTCCCATTCCTTTATGGAAGTAAGACCCCTGAAAGATGATCAGGTAGATAGGCTGGAAGTGGAAGTGCAGTGATGCATGGAGCGGACCAGTACTAATTGGTCGAGGACTTAACCAAGTAAGGTTGTTCTCACGGAAGAATAAGATATTATCTAGTTTTGAGAGAACGAAGTTCTCGCAGTTAAATAGTGTGGTGATGATGGCCAGAAGGATACACCTGTTCCCATGTCGAACACAGAAGTTAAGCTTTTGAACGCCAAAAGTAGTTGGGGGATCGCCCCCTGCAAGGATAGGACGTTGCCACGCAATTATTCCGGCATAGCTCAGTTGGTAGAGCACCTGACTGTTAATCAGGTTGTCGACGGTTCGAGCCCGCCTGCCGGAGTTCTTGGAGAGTTGTCCGAGAGGCCGAAGGAGCATCATTGGAAATGATGTAAACGGGTTAAAGCCTGTTTCGAGGGTTCGAATCCCTCACTCTCCATACTATGTTGTATGACCCGTTGGTCAAGTGGTTAAGACACTGCCCTTTCACGGCAGTAACATGGGTTCGAATCCCGTACGGGTCATTAGTAATTAATTTTACTAATGATATAAAATTGCAAAAAAATGGTCCGTTGGTCCAGTTGGTTATGACGCCGCCCTGTCACGGCGGAGATCACGAGTTCGAGTCTCGTACGGACCGTTTTTTGATTAATTCAAAAATTAAATATTTACCCTAGCAATTTTTTGGCTCGGTAGCTCAGTTGGTAGAGCAACGGATTGAAGCTCCGTGTGTCGGCAGTTCGATTCTGTCCCGCGCCATTTACGGAGGGGTAGCGAAGTCTGGCTAAACGCGGCGGACTGTAAATCCGCTCCTTCGGGTTCGGTGGTTCGAATCCACTCCCCTCCATAATTTAGGGATATAGTTCAAGGGCAGAATACCGGTCTCCAAAACCGTTGATGTGGGTTCGATTCCTACTATCCCTGTTTAATGCTATGGCGGTATTGGTGAAGTGGTTAACACATCGGTTTGTGGATCCGACACGCGTGGGTTCGATTCCCACATACCGCCCTTAATTCAAACTAAATAGTTTGATTATTAGGCTTTATCCCATGGTGATAACTTTCTTTAATAGTTTGAAATGGCGGTATAGCCAAGTGGTAAGGCAGAGGTCTGCAAAACCTTTATCACCGGTTCAAATCCGGTTACCGCCTTTGTTTTATATTTTTTGCCGGAGTGGCGGAATTGGCAGACGCGCTGGACTCAAAATCCAGTGACCGTTTAGGTCGTGTGGGTTCGAACCCCACCTCCGGTATCTTAAAAAAGATTCTCATATTTACTATGAGAATCTTTTTTTGTGCTTTTGATTAATTTTTGAACAATTGAATCATACCATTCTTTTAATTCGATTACTTTTATGATACTCTTATATAGTTATGAGTCTATTCCCGATAGGATTCACATTCAGTGAAGCTGCCTTGTAACCAAAATAATTAGGGGGAATTAATATATTATGAGAGAAAGACATTTATTTACTTCAGAATCTGTTTCTGAAGGCCATCCAGATAAAATTGCTGATCAGATTAGTGATGCAATTTTAGATGCACTACTTGCAAAGGATCCAAATGCACGGGTTGCTTGTGAAACTTCAGTCACAACTGGATTAGTGCTTGTATTTGGTGAAATTTCTACGACTGCATATGTAAATATTCAGAAAGTAGTTAGAGATACAATTAGAAGAATTGGTTATACTAACAGTTCTTTAGGCTTTGATGCTGATACTTGTGCTGTAATGGTTGCAATTGATGAACAATCACCAGATATTGCACAAGGGGTTGATGATGCTCTTGAAAGCCGTGAAGGATCAGACGACGATATTTTAAATAAAATTGGTGCTGGTGATCAAGGAATTATGTTTGGGTATGCGATTGACGAAACTCCTGAATTAATGCCACTTCCAATTTCACTTAGCCATAAATTGATGCGCAAAACTGCAGAAGTTAGAAAAAATGGTACCATTTCTTATTTAAGACCTGATGCTAAGGCTGAAGTTACGGTCGAATATGATGACAACGATAAACCATTTAGAGTTGATACAGTTGTTATTAGTACTCAACACAGTCCAGAGGCTAATTTAGATCAAATTAGGGAAGATATTATAAATAAAGTCATTAAAGTAGTTATCCCTAATGATTTACTCGATGATAAAACCAAGTATTTCATTAATCCAACTGGTCGTTTCGTAATTGGTGGTCCACAGGGTGATGCTGGTTTAACTGGTCGAAAGATTATTGTTGATACCTATGGTGGGGCTGCTCATCATGGTGGAGGAGCTTTTTCAGGTAAGGATGCTACTAAGGTAGACCGTTCTGCTAGTTATGCTGCAAGATACATTGCTAAAAATATCGTTGCAGCAGGGCTTGCTCATAAAGTTGAAATTCAACTTGCTTATGCCATTGGGGTTGCAGAACCTGTTTCGATTTCAATTGATACTTATGACACGAGTGAATTTTCAGAGGAAGCTTTAACGACAGCTGTTCGAAAGGTATTTGATTTGAGACCTGCTGGAATTATTAAAATGCTTGATCTTCAAAGACCAATTTATGAACCAACTGCTGCTTATGGACACTTTGGTAGAACTGATGTTGATCTACCATGGGAACACACAGATAAAGTTGATGAATTAAAATCATTATTTAATAAATAATTAAATAAAAAGCCCACCTATATTAACGGGTGGGCTTTTTATTATTTAAGATAGGTGGAAATATGAATAACGAACAAAATAGTGAAAAGAATACCTTAATTATTACAATTGCGTTATTTGTTGGAACTTTTTTAAGCTCGATCGAAGGAACAATTGTGTCAACAGCAATGCCAACGATCGTTGGAGAACTACATGGAGTTTCATTAATGAATTGGGTCTTTTCTATTTATTTATTAACCAGTTCAGTTGCAACCCCCATTTATGGGAAATTATCTGATCAACTTGGCAGAAAAAGAGTTTTAATTACTGGCTTGAGTGTCTTTATTGCTGGTTCACTATTATCTGGATTAGCTACCAGTATGCAAATGTTGATTATTTGGCGTGCAATTCAAGGAATTGGTGCGGGCGTGATTTTACCCATTTCATATGCAATAATTGCTGATATCTATCCATTTTCCAAACGTTCTAAAGTAATTGGCTTAAACGGAGCGGGGTGGGGGATTTCAGCTGTAATTGCACCATTATTGGGAGGATTTATCGTTGATACATTTAATTGGCGTTGGATTTTTCTATTAAATATTCCAATTGGTTTAATTATATTAGGGGTAATTGCATTCTATTTGAATGAAGATCATGATCGAAAGACAATGAATATTGATTACTTAGGGACGATTTATTTAGCAGTAATTCTATTATCCTTGATGGCAATGATTCAACTCATTGGTGATCGCAATATTAATTTAGGTCGACTAGCGTTTTTATTTGTTATTTTGTTCGTTAGCTTTATTTTATTTATTCGAAGAGAACATTCATGTGTCGAACCAATTATTCCGATGGGCATGTTTAAACATCGTTCCTTTGTTGCTCAAAATATTGTAACGTTTTTTATTAGTGGCTTTGTAATGTGTATTGAAGTTTATGTTCCCAACTGGATTCAAGGATTAATGGGATTAAGGGCGTCCCTTGCTGGATTAGCAATTACACCTAGCTCGATTCTTTGGATATTAGGTTCATTTGTATCAGGTTGGTTAATTACGCGATTACATTCCAGAGATGTTACGACCATTGGAATCGTTTTAGTATTAATAGGTGCTTTTGGATTAGTGCTTGCTCCACAAACAATGGCATTTAATTTATTTATCTTATTAACATCAATTTGTGGGTTAGGATTTGGGATTGCCACTACGAATCCGATTGTCGTAGTACAAAATAAAGTTGCTGACAATAATGTTGGGGCTGCTACTTCATTTAATGTTTTGTGTCGAACGGTTGGACAAACCTTATTTATTGCAATTTTTGGAATCTTTATGAATACTTCATTAAGGGTCGGGACCCTGCAAGTTTCTGGAACTTCAATTAAAATGATTAACAAGTTAATGGATCCAGTCACAGCAGCAACACTTCCGGCTAAGTTACTCCCTAATTTAAAAAATATTTTGTATAACTCCCTGCATGATGTCTTTTTAGTGGGGACGGTTATTGTGGCTTTAGCTTTAATTATTAATATTACCTATCGTAAAAAAGATGTTGCCTAGAATTTAGGCATCATCTTTTTTGGATGGCAATCAAAATGGGTGGATTATTGACCTGATTGATGAATTGATATTTTAATACTGTGAACTCTTTTTGATCGAGTTGTTCAGAAAATTGAATTACAAGCTCTTTTTCATTTTTACCCCCAGGGTGTCCATAGTATAAAACGATCGTTATGATACCATTTGGCTGTAACCGTGCTAGGCACGCCTTGATTGCTGGAATGGTTGTATTAGCAGTAGTAATTTTTTTATGGTCACTACCTGGCAGATAGCCTAAATTAAAGGTTGCAGCCCGAATTAGTTGTTCAGGTGGAAGGGTATTATTTATTTGTTCATGACCGCGATGATAAAGTTTTACTTGGTTCAATAAATTCTGCTCTGCCAGTCGTTTATTGGTATGCTCAATTGCTAATTCTTGAATGTCAAAACCATAAACCATTCCATTGGGTCCTACCAAATTTGCTAAAAATTCTGTGTCATTGCCGTTGCCTACGGTCGCATCAATAACGGTGTCACCGTGTTCAACGACCGTTTGGAGTAATGAATGGCTGTAATATAAAGCGGGTTTGATTTTCATGATAACGATTCGTCCCTTCATTAAAATTAAATGAGTAGTTCGCTTGCTTTTATGAGTTAACTTTGCTATTATAACATTAAATTGAACAACATAAATTAGACGAAATAGTAGTGGGCTTAATTTTTTTCAGAGACTAAATGGTTAGTGTGAATTTAGATAATTAACCGACGAACTCATCGTTATTAATTCTTAATTGAAACTAATAAATAAGTAGATTAAAACGTTTTCCGCGTTAAGGACTCGAGTGCTTTGCCTTTTTGGGTAAAGAATTTAGGTGGTAACGCGGAATAATCGTCCTATAGAATTTTTTTCTATGGGGCTTTTTTGTTGTTTAAGAAAAGGGAGGAATATAAATGCCTTACGATCACACAGATATTGAAAAGAAATGGCAACGCTACTGGGATAAGCATGATACTTTTGCAACCAGTGATGATTATGATAAAGAAAAATACTACGTTTTGGATATGTTCCCTTATCCATCTGGAAAAGGACTACATGTCGGTCATCCAGAAGGATACACCGCTACCGATATTATGGCGCGGATGAAGCGGATGCAGGGTAAGAACGTCTTACATCCAATGGGGTGGGATGCATTTGGGCTCCCTGCTGAACAATACGCAATGAAGACTGGCCACCATCCTGGTAAGTTTACTGAAGAGAATATTCAAACCTTTAAAAAACAAATTAAATCGCTTGGTTTCTCATATGATTGGCATCGTGAAGTGAATACCACGGATCCTAAGTACTACAAGTGGACCCAATGGATTTTCGAACAATTATATAAGAAGGGCTTAGCCTACGAAGATGAAATCGAAGTAAACTGGGCACCTGATTTAATGGGTGGGACCGTGGTTGCCAACGAAGAAGTAATCAACGGTAAGACCGAACGGGGTGGCTTCCCTGTTTATCGGGTTCCAATGCGCCAATGGGTCTTACGAATTACTGCCTATGCTGATCGCTTGATCGATGACTTAGACGACTTGGATTGGCCTGAAAGCATCAAGGAACAACAACGTAACTGGATCGGCCGTTCCGTTGGAGCGAGTGTTGATTTTAAGGTTAAGGGCCATGAAGACAAGAAGGTAGAAGTATTTACCACCCGTCCAGATACTTTATTTGGGGCTACATACATGGTTTTAGCTCCAGAACACGACTTAGTTGATCAAATTACCACCCCTGACCAAAAGGATGCCGTTGCTGCATACCGCAAGGAAGTTTCAACCAAGTCCGATTTGGAAAGAACCGATTTGAACAAGAATAAGAGCGGGGTCTTTACTGGAGCTTACGGAATCAACCCAATTAACGGTGAAGAAGTGCCAATTTGGATTGGTGATTACGTTCTTTCATCATACGGAACTGGTGCCATCATGGCTGTTCCTGCCCATGATGACCGTGATTATGAATTCGCTAAGAAGTTTGATTTACCAATTAAGCCAGTCATCGAAGGTGGCGATACCACTAAGGAAGCATACACTGGTGATGGAAAGCACGTTAATTCAGGCTTCTTAGATGGAATGGATAAAAAGACCGCCATTAAGGCCGCCATTGATTGGTTAACTGAACATGATGCTGGACATAAGAAGGTCAACTACCGACTTCGTGATTGGATTTTCTCACGGCAAAGATATTGGGGAGAACCAATTCCAGTTATCCACTGGGAAGATGGTGAAACCACTTTAGTACCAGAAGATGAATTACCATTGAAACTACCAGATGTCAGTGATCTAAAGCCATCTGGAACTGGTGAAAGTCCACTTGCTAATGTATCTGACTGGGTCAACGTTGTTGATAAAAACGGTCGGAAGGGGAAGCGTGAAACCAACACCATGCCACAATGGGCTGGGAGTTCATGGTACTTCTTACGCTACATCGATCCGCATAACGACAAGCAACTAGCAGATCCTAAAAAATTAAAGTACTGGCTACCAGTTGATCTCTACGTTGGTGGAGCTGAACATGCGGTCTTGCACTTATTGTATGCACGGTTCTGGCACAAGGTATTGTACGATCTCGGCGTCGTTCCAACCAAGGAACCATTCCAAAAGTTAGTTAACCAAGGGATGATCCTAGGAACCAATCACGAAAAGATGTCCAAGTCCAAGGGAAATGTTATTAACCCTGATGATATCGTGAAGGAATATGGTGCTGATACGCTGCGGCTTTACGAAATGTTCATGGGACCATTGACTGAAGCCAAACCTTGGAGTACCGAAGGAATTCAAGGTTCATATCGTTGGTTGAACCGTGTTTGGCGGTTATTCATGGATGATAATAACCATCTCCGTGATCGGGTAACGAACTTTAATGATGGTAAATTAGATAAGGTTTATAACCAAACTGTTAAAACCGTAACTAATGACATTGAAAAGATGCGGTTTAACGTTGCAATTTCACAAATGATGGTTTTCATCAATGAAGCATACAAGGCTGATAGTTTACCATTTGCTTATGTGGAAGGCTTTATTAAGATGCTTTCACCAATTGCTCCCCACATTGCTGAAGAACTATGGAGCAAGTGTGGTAACGATGAATCAATTGCATACGAAGAATGGCCAACTTATGATGAAAGTAAGTTAGTTGAATCCACTGTGCAAATGGTAGTTCAAGTCAACGGGAAGGTCCGTGCCCACATCAAGACATCTAAGGATGCTGACAAGGATTCAGTTGAAAAGCAATCCTTAGCAGATCCAAAGGTAAAAGAATTTACTGATGGTAAGACGGTTCAAAAGGTAATTGTAGTTCCTGGTAAAATCGTTAATATCGTCACTGATTAAAATAATTTTCATTTTTTAAAAGTCCGCCAAATGGTGGACTTTTTTATTTAAGCTTTATTATCAAATGGCAAATAGATATTGATATCGCTTGCTTTTTTGATTAGAATAAACAAGTTATGTAATTTTTTATCAAGAAATCGGGTTAGAAAGTAGGAAATAAAAATGCAAGAAAGTCAAAGGGAATCTGAAGTGGAATTAGCTTCTGGGGATACAGAATCGCGAGATACAATGCTAAGGGGCTCCGCTTGGATGACCGCTGGTAGTATTTTATCTAGGATCTTGGGAGCAGTGTACATCATTCCATGGCGAATTTGGTTTGCAGGATTCTTCTTTCAGGCGAACGCCCTCTATGTTCAGGGATATAACGTTTATGGAGTGTTATTGATTGCAGCCATTGCAGGGATTCCATCTGCGGTTGCTAAACAGGTGGCTCATTATAATACTTTAAATGAATATGGAATCGGCTTTAAGCTTTATAAACGGGGGCTGTTATTATCGATCAGTACCGGAGTCATCTTTGCGGGATTGTTATACTTTGCAGCACCGTTTTTAGATAATGGCGATCAAAATGTAATTCCGGTAATGCGAGCGTTAGCGTGGGCAATCTTAATCATTCCTACAATGAGTTTAACGCGGGGCTTTTTTCAAGGGTATCAAGACATGGCGCCTTCAGCAATTTCGCAATTCGTGGAACAATTAGTTCGGGTTGCTTACATGTTGGTAACAGCGCTATTGATTATGCATCTTGGCGTGATCAAGGGTGATTGGATCACCGCTGTGTCTCAGTCTACTTTTGCTGCCTTTATGGGTGCGGTAGCGGGATTGTTAGTTTTAGGTTATTACTATTTTAAACGGCGGAATTACTACCGTCGCCTAGTTGATAATAGTAACAATCAATTAGAAGTTAAGACCATTCAACTATATCGAGAAATCATCACCCAAGCCGTTCCATTCATTATATTGGGAGCCGGCGTTTTGATTTTTCAATTGATCGATCAGTTTACCTTTTTTGATTTAATGCGGATTTTTAGGAATTATCCAGAAGTTGTTTTACAAAAACTGTTTGCCATTTATGCGGGAAATGCTAATAAGTTAGTGATGATTACGATTTCATTAGCTTCTGCATTGGCAATTACAGTAGTACCGTTGCTGTCTAAAGCTTATACTAATAATGATACTGACGGAATTCGTCGTGAAATTATTAGTGGATTGATTCTATTTGAATTTATTATGATTCCATCAGCGTTGGGGATGGCTGCCATTGCAGGACCGTTGAACCGTTTATTTAACGGAACTGGTTATGGTCATTTATCTGCTAATATCCTTTCGTTTTATTCAATTGTCTCGATCGTACTTGGTTTATTCACGGTCATTTCTGCTATCATGCAGGGGATTTATCAAAATAAATTGGCGGTTAAGTTCTTTATCATTGGGACCATTGTCAAATTAATCTGTCAGGTTCCAGCAGTTGCAATGTTTGGAACTTTCGGGCCGTTAGTATCAACTTTGCTGGGCTTCTTAGTAACAAATTGGTTAATTCTGCGTTCCTTGACGCGCCAATTTCATATTAGTTATCGGCTAGTGGTTAAGAGAACTAATCAAATTTTGCTGTTTTCGATTTTGACATACGTTACTGCTTTGATATCAGTTTTTGCGCTTAACTGGTCATTAGGACACTTTATGAATATTCAATCCACGGTGGGGAGTGGAATCGTGACCCTTTTTGCTGTCTGCCTGGGTGGCTTTGTTTATTTATACTTAACCTTAAAGACGCGTATCGCAGATCAAGTCCTAGGTGCTCGCATCGGGCGCTTAAGAACGACGCTACACATTAAATAAAAATCCCCCTAAGCTAATGGCTTAGGAGGATTTTTATTATGCTTCGTACGTCTTCATAAATTGGGGAATGTGATGAATAATTTGATGTGGTAAAACAACGTATTGGCTTTTAGCTAGTTGATCTGCAATGGCACTATGGGCATAAACTGCAGCAACGACGGCATTTTCCTTATTAGCGAATTGAGCAACAAAACCACCGACCATGCCAGCAAGCGTATCACCCATTCCACCAGTGGCTTGAGCAGGAGTACCAACTGTATTTTCATAAACCGCGTCTTTAGTATAGACTTGGGTTCGATGCGACTTTAAAACAACAATGGCATTTAGTTGATCGCGAACGGAGCGGTTCTTATTAGTATCTGACTGATCAGCAAGTTTGATTCCAGATAATCGTTGCCATTCAACTTGATGGGGAGTAAAGATCAAGTGGGCATCTGGCAAGGATAAGTGTTGGTTAGCTACCATTGTGATCGCAGATCCGTCAATCACTAAAAATTGGTTCGGCTTAACGGTTTCAAAAACCGCCTTTAAAACCGCTAACGCTTCATCATCAGTACCAAGTCCGCACCCAATTACGATTACATCCGCACCACTTATTGAGGTTTTTAAAGTAGCCGAGTCATGATAATCGGCCACCATTGCTTCTGGTAGTTGGGAGTGAATGCTGGTGCGATTGATAGGATCGGTCAAAGTCGTGACTAATCCCGCTCCTGAATAGACGGCGGCCATTGTGGCCATAATAATCGCACCACCGAAATTAGCGTTGCCACCAACTAGCGTGATATGGCCGTACGTACCCTTAAAACTATTATCAGGTCTAACTCTAATCGTTTGTTCGACGATCGATTTATTAATGTATTTCATTGTTTCCACCTCTTGAATTTATTATACCATTCTATTTTAGCTGCTTTAAACATGTCAACTATTTTAAGTTATGCTAAAATTGAAATAGCTACATAAATTTAGGAGGTTAATCTTTATGACTGTTGATTGGAAACAAAAAGCAAAGGCTTATCAAGAAGATTATTTACAAGATTTAAAGGAACTCGTATCAATTGATAGTGAACGTGATGATGAACACGCAACTGATGAATTTCCACTTGGACCAGGTCCTGCAGCTGCATTGGCTAAGTACTTAGAAATTGGGCAACGGGATGGTTTTAAAACCAAAAACTATGATAACTTAGCTGGTTATATTGAATACGGTGATGGTGATCAGACCCTAGGAATCATTGTGCACGCCGATGTAATGCCAGCTGGTGAAGGTTGGAACACCGATCCATTTGAATTAACGACTAAGGATAACGTTCTTTACGGGCGGGGGACTTCTGATGATAAGGGCCCCGGACTAGCAGCTTATTATGGCTTAAAGATGTTAAAAGATGCTGGGATTAAACCTAAATTTAAGATCCGCTTCTTAATTGGGACTGATGAAGAAAGTAACTGGACTGGAATCAAACACTATTTATCATTAGAACCAGCACCTGACTTTGGCTTTTCTCCTGATGCTGAATTTCCAGTCATTAATGGTGAGAAGGGAAACACTACTTTTGTAACCACATTTAGTGGTAATAATAATGGTGAAGAAGATACCGAATTTACCCTCCGTAGTTTTAAATCCGGATTACGTGATAATATGGTCCCAAGAGATGCGTTTGCAGTATTGGAATCTGATAATAATGAAAAGGTTTCAGATGATTTTACTAAATTCTTGGATTCATACCCAGTTAGCGGTGATTCTCAAGTTACCGATGGGGGCTTGCAATTGCACGTGATTGGTAAATCTGCTCACGGAATGGAACCAGACGATGGTGTAAATGCGGGGACTTATTTAGCACTGTTCCTCAGTCAATACCAATTTGCGGGTGATGCAAATAACTTTATTTCATTTATTGTTAATAAACTGCACGATGATTCCAGAGGTCACCATTTAGGGATTAACTTAACTGACGATGTAATGGGTGATCTAACAATGAACATTGGAATCATGCGTTTCGATATTAAGGATGGTGGAATGGTCAACACTAATTTCAGATATCCAAAGGGCATGGGACCCGCTGATATTATGAAGGGGTTAAATGCAGGTGCTAAGGGTGGCAAAGTGACCCAAGAAGATGATATGGGTCCCCACTATGTATCAGCCGATGATCCAATCGTTAAAACATTGGTCTCTGTATACAAAGACCTAAGTGGCGATGATGAAGCAAAGCCACACGTTGTTGGTGGAGGATCATTTGCACGGCTAATGGAAAGAGGGGTCGCTTTCGGAGCCCTTTTCCCATGGACTAAGAATACGATGCACCAAGCTAATGAATTTCAGCCAATTGATGATTTAATGTTAGCAATGGCGATTTATGGTAGTGCTTTAGCTAAACTGAATGAATAATAACTAAATCAAAAATCCGTCTAAGGTTAAATTCATGGTGAATTCAACTTTAGACGGATTTTAATTTTTAAACATTAAATTTTAGAACGGCAGCATCAATTTGTTTTAATACAATGGGCAGATTACTTGGATTTGATAAGTCATATTTTTGAAGGTCGATTTTAATCTTAGGACTTTCATCATATTCAATAAACCAATTTTGGTATGTTTCCCATAATCGATAATAATAATTCTTTAATTCGGGGTTCTTATCAAATTGTTCATATTCACGCCCTCTTTTTTTGATCCGATTAAGAATCGTGTCAAAATCAGCATAAGCATATACCATGAGGTCTTGATGGGGACTGGGAATCGAAGAAAGATCACTGCGCATGTTCATTAATAGTTCATTATAGACCGCAAGCTCAGTATCTGAGATATTACCATCGATATTATTCTGTTTTGTAAACAGGGCGTCTTCATACATTGAACGGTCTAAAACATTGTGATTTTGTTTTAATGCCCTTTTGATCATCTTAAAACGTTTGTTCAAAAAGAAAATTTGTAGTAGAAAACCATATCGCTTTGGATCACGATAGTATAATGGTAATACGGGGTTGTCACCTACAGGTTCATAATAAGGGCGGCTATTGAAGTGCTTAGCAAGTTTACCGGTCAGGGTCGTTTTACCAACGCCGATCATTCCAGAAGTAATTATCAAAATTTAACCTTCCTTTACTTAACAACATAAAATAGAAGGCACTTAACCAATTTAATTAGTTAAATGCCATTTTTAATGGGCTATTTGCTAGAGTTTTGACTAGTTGCTGATGATGAATCAGCAGCACTGCTTGAAGCATTACTAGCAGAGTCAGCATTAGAATCTCCATTTGGGTTTTGACCATTCGTTTGAATTAACCCCTTAATATCAGTTAATAATTGATCGGTAGTACTGATCTTAGTACTAGTATCGCGTTTAACAAGTTTATTAACGACTTTAACAATTATGAAAACTACAAATGCGATAATTAAGAAGTTAATGATGGAGTTAATAAAAGAACCTAGCTTAAAGTGGGCTTTGCCCACTGTGAACACGATTCCGGATAGATCAATTTTTCCTAAGAAAATTCCAATTAATGGATTGATCAAGTCAGAAGTAAGGGACTTAACGATAGCAGTGAATGCAGATCCAATAATGACCCCGACGGCTAAATCAATTACATTTCCTCTAGCAATAAAAGCTTTAAAATCTTTAAGCATAATGACTCTCCTTTGTTTAGCATAGCTAGATATTATATAATATATTTATATTCTAACAGATAATTTGTAAATCTTATAATAAAATGTAGAAATGGTGGTTTATTGAATAAAAAGGATTATATTTGGCTAATTGTTTTCATATTGATAGTGGTAATTACTACTTTTGTAATCACGATGAATTTAAACATTAGCGAATTTCAAATCATTACAACGTGGGTAATTGTTTGTATTTTGTTACAGATTACTTTAACTTCAGTAATTATTATCAAAACTAAACAAAAAATAAAACAGCAACATAAATCTGAAGATGAGGAATGATTAAAATTAAAGATAAATATTCACAAATTTTAAAGTCGTTCATGCGATTCGGAGTAATCGCTACTTTTAGTGTAACGACTTTTTCAGTTTTAGAAACTAGTGTTTACGCTAAAAAAGTTACAACTAAAAAAGTGGTAACAGCCGTTAATGGTAATCAAAGCCAAACGATTAACTTAATTTTAAAACCACGCTCTGAAAATCAACTGAGTAATTATATCGATCGCACTGTTACGCCGGGTAACGATAATTACCGTAAGTACTTAACCCCCAAACAGTTTGCTAAAACATATGGTCAGTCTAGTGGGACGATTAACGTTATTACTAAGTATTTTAAAAAGTATCATCTTAAGACGACCGTGTATTCTGGGAACTTAAACGTTAAGATTACCGGTAAAACTAAGAATGTTGAAAAGGCATTCAAAGTTAAGCTAAATAATATTAAGGTAACTGGGGATAGTTATCAAAAAACTAATCATAAGTATAAGTTACCTAACAATATTAACAACAAGACGTTAGGCATATTTGGATTGAATAATAATACTTATACTAATCCTGAAAAAACAATCACTGCAAAACTATCTAGTCAACAAAGCAAAATTAATACTTATCAGGGAGCGCCTCAAAAATTTATGGATACCTATAATGCGGGAGCGCTTTATAAGAATAACCACGTTGGCGCAGGGCAAACCATCGGAATTATTTCATTTGCGAAGTTCCATGCTAGCGATGCAAATAAGTTTTGGGACTCAGAAGGAATTCCTGCCAAGGCGAACCGAATTAAAACCTATCAAATTGGGAAGAGTTCCTATAATGGTGAGGATGAAACAGCAATGGATGTTGAGCAAGCTGGTGCAGTTGCTCCTAAAGCCAATATTAATGTTTACGTAAGCAATCCATCCGCAACTGGAATGATCAATTCATTTGCAACTGCGATTTCCAAAAATGTGGTCAGCACCCTATCGGTTAGTTGGGGACAAAGTGAAAACCAGGTTAAAAGTCAGATTAAAAGTGGGCTACTACCAGCTAACTATAATCAAATTATGAATTTATTATTCCAACAAGCTGCGGTTCAAGGGATTAGCGTATTTGCTTCTTCTGGTGATAACGGTGCTTATGATGGGATGGGTGAGAATCGGTACCCGAAGTTAACGGTTGATACACCAGCTAACTCACCATATGTAACTGCAGTTGGTGGAACAACGTTACCAAGAAACTACACTATTAATGGAAAGAAATATACTGTTGCTCAAGAACGAGCATGGAGTAATGACTTTCTATATCCTAAATTTGATAATCAACCAACGTTAACACCTACTAAGAACCCTGCCAAGTGGATAACAAGTTACTTTTCAGGTGGTGGTGGGGGCTTTAGTACACTCAATTCTGTCCCTGATTACCAATCTGGCTTTAGTGGGGTTGGAACATTTCGGGCGAGTCAAATTTGGGAATATAGTAAGGGCTATTTGAACCGCTTAAATAATCCCCAAACGATCATTGGAACTCGTGAAGGACGGAACCTTCCTGATATTTCTGCCAATGCTGATCCAAATACAGGCTATTCTTCTTATCATAATGGAAAATGGTTCGTTACAGGTGGCACTAGCGTGGTCAGTCCCCAAATTGCAGGGATGGCTGCTGTTATCAACAGTGCGCAGGGGAAAAGAATGGGCTTTTGGAATCCGCAAATTTATCGGTTTGCAGCGGCTTCTAACTCACCATTTACCCCGTTAGATAGCGCGACTAATAATAATAATCTTTACTATACGGGACAACCTGGTAAATTATATAACCAAGCAACTGGATTAGGAACGGTTGACTTTGGTAAATTAAATACTGCCTTTAGCAATCAAAAATAAGAATAACGCCCATGATGGGCGTTATTTTTTTACAATATTTTTACAGCCTTTTTACAGTAAACCGAACTTTAAGATGATCTTTATTTCTAATTGTTCGTGTTTTTGTTGACGGATTTCCATTCAATTGGTATCATTAAAGTACCAAATTAATAAAGGAGACTTTTTGATGGAAGTTGCACTCGTAATGGGATCAATCTCAGATTGGCCAGTAGTAAAGCAAACTGCTGAAATGCTTGATAGATTAGGAGTTAGTTGTGATAAGCACGTCATTTCTGCTCATCGGATGCCAGAACAATTACAGGAATTTGGCTCTAAAGCAAAAGACGAACATTATCAGTTGATTATTGCTGCTGCTGGCGGTGCTGCCCATCTCCCTGGGATGATGGCTGCTAATACTACGCTTCCAGTGATTGGAATCCCAGTTCAGACCAAGGCTTTGAACGGGATGGATTCATTGTTATCAATGGTTCAAATGCCATCTGGAGTTCCAGTTGCGACCGTTGCGATTGGTAATGCTGGTGCTAAGAACGCAGCAATCTTAGCTGCTCAGATCATTGCATTACACAATCAAGATGTAAATCAAAAACTAGTTCAGTTCAGAAATGAACAAACCGAGGAGGCTATCAAGAGTAATGACCAACTCAATTAAGACTATTTTGCCACCAGCCACCATTGGAATCTTAGGGGGTGGCCAATTAGGCCAAATGATGGCACTAGCCGCTAAGTCAATGGGATATAAAGTGGGCATCTTAGATCCAACCCCAGGGGCACCTGCAGCCCAAGTTTCTGACTTTCAAGTCGTGGCTGATTATGATGATCAAGCCGCACTCGAAGAATTGGCTCAAAAATCAGACGTTTTAACCTATGAATTTGAAAACGTTGATCAAAAAGCCCTTTCAAAAGTGACGAACTTAACTGATGTCCCCCAAGCAATTGATGAACTAACGATTACTAGTCATCGGCTGCATGAAAAGAATTTCTTAAAGGATAATGGCGTTCCAGTGACTGAATTTGCCGCTGTCAACACGGCTGATGATCTAAAACAAGCGGTTGCGACGATTGGTTTTCCGGGCATTCTCAAGACCTGTGAGGGTGGTTATGATGGCCATGACCAAATCGACATCAATGATCAATCAGATGTTGAAAAAGCGCTTAGCCAGTTGAACGATCGTGAATGGATCTTTGAAAAGAAACAACCATTTGTAAAGGAAGTTTCAATCATGGTCACAAGGGATGCTAGTGGCAAGATCATTCCATTCCCATTGAGTGAAAATATCCACAAACACCACATCCTTCATACCAGTATCGTTCCAGCGCGCGTCGATTCAGAAGTGCACGAACAAGCCAGTCAAATTGCAACTAAAATTGCCGATGGCTTAGCACTCGTTGGGGTATTAGGGATTGAATTTTTCTTAATGGCTGATGGACGACTATTGGTCAACGAATTGGCACCACGTCCCCACAATTCAGGCCATTATTCGATCGAGGCCTGCAATGTTTCACAATTTGAGGCCCACATCAGAAGTATTTGTGGACTCGAAATTCCCACAATTACCCAAGACCACAAAGCAGTGATGGTCAATTTATTAGGTGATAACCTTACAAAAGCGCGCGAAGGTTTACCAACGAACCCCGCATGGCACTTCCATGATTATGGGAAGGCTGAAATTAGACCAGGTCGCAAGATGGGCCACATCACCGTAATCGGGGATTCATTCGACGATTTATTAGCACAAGTTAACCAATTTAAATAAGGAGTGCATTCAAATGGCATTAGTTGCTTCAGGAAAAACCAAAGAATTATACACTACAGACGATCCGAAAGTATTACGCGTTCACTACACTAACCACACCACTGCAGGTGATGGGGAAAGAAATGAATTGATCGAAGATAAGGGAGCAGTCAATAACCAAATTTCGAGTTTGATTTTTGGCTACTTGAATTCCAAGGGCGTTGCGACCCACTTCGTGAAACAATTGGACGCCACTGATCAATTGAACAAGAGCGTTCACATGATTCCACTAGAAGTGGTAATTAGAAACCTTGCTTCAGGGCATTTCCAAAAACGGTTTGGAACTAAGTATTTACAAGCCCTAAAGAAGCCAGTCGTAGAATACTTCTTTAAGAGCGACGAACTCCACGATCCATTGGTTAACGATTCTGATGCCGAAGCACTTGATATTGCGAGTGAAGACCAATTGGTAACGATGCGTGAGACCGCCTTAAAGGTTAACCAGTTAATGAAGCAACTATTTGAATCAATGAACATCATCCTAGTTGACTTTAAAGTTGAATTTGGGATCACTGATGACGGCCAAATTATCCTTGCTGATGAAATTTCACCCGATTCATGTCGTCTTTTAGATGCTGACACAAAGCAATCCCTAGATAAGGATGTGTTCAGAAAGCAAACTGGTGACATGATGACTGGTTATCGCGAAATTCTATCAAAATTACAAGCAGCGCTACAATAGGGGGATTTTTAAAATGTATTTAGCTAAAATCTATGTTACGCACAAACCATCAATTCTAGATCCACAAGGTGAAGCTGTTAAGAATGCTTTACACCGTTTGGATTACACTTCAATCGAATCCATTTCACAAGGAAAGTTCTTTGAAGTAAAGATCAAGGCTGATAGTAAGGATGCTGCGGTTAAAACGATCGAATCAATTTGTAAAGATTTGTTAGTGAACCAAAACATGGAAACCTACCGTTATGAAGTAGAGGAAGGATAGAGACCAATGAAATTCGCTGTAATTAGTTTTCCCGGTTCTAACTGTGATTGGGATATGTATTACGCAATTAAAGATGCGCTTGGTGAAGATGTTGACATGGTCAGATCAGATGAAACTAATTTGGATCAATACGATGGCGTAATGATTCCTGGTGGCTTTTCTTATGGTGACTACTTAAGAAGTGGTGCGATTGCTCGTTTTGCACCCGTTATGCCAGCGGTCAAGAAATTAGCAGATGCTGGTAAGCCAGTCCTTGGGGTCTGCAATGGATTTCAAATCTTAGTTGAAGCTGGGTTATTACCAGGGTCACTGCAAAATAACGTTAGCATGGAATTTATTTCTGATTGGGCCCCTTTGAAGGTGGTCAACCCCAACACGATGTTCACGAACGGCTATCAACCAAATCAAGTCATTAACATTCCCATCGCCCATGGGGAAGGAAATTACTACTGTGATGATGCAACGTTACAAGAATTAAAGGATAACCATCAAATTGTCTTTACTTACGAAGATAATCCGAACGGCAGTTACGAAAACATTGCTGGAATTACCAACAAAGCAGGGAACGTTTTGGGAATGATGCCCCATCCTGAAAGAGCGGTTGAAGCCATCTTAGGTGGGACCGACGGCCTAACTTTATTCCAATCAATCTTAAATCAAGTGAGGAGCTAATAGCAGTGCAAAAACAAGTTGAACTTTCCCCCGAAGAAATTAGAGATCAAAAAATTTATCGTGACTGGGGATTAACTGATGGCGAATATGATTTAATTTCCAAAAAACTTTTAAAACGCCTCCCAAATTTTACTGAAACTGGTTTGTATTCTGGAATGTGGAGTGAACATTGTTCTTATAAGAACTCCAAGCCCATTCTACGTAAGTTTTGGACCAAGGGCTCCCGCGTGATTCAAGGGCCTGGTGAAGGGGCTGGGGTGTTAGACATTAACGATGGCCAAGCCGTTGTCTTCAAGGCCGAAAGTCATAATCACCCAAGTTTCGTGGAACCATACGAAGGGGCTGCGACCGGAGTGGGTGGCATTATCCGTGACATCTTCTCAATGGGTGCCAAGCCAATTGCTTCACTCGATAGCCTCCGCTTTGGTGAATTGTCTAACCCTAAGAACCGCTTTTTATTAGATAAGGTCGTAGCTGGAATTGCCGGTTACGGTAACTGTATCGGGATTCCAACCGTCGGTGGTGAAATTAGTTTTGACCAGTGCTACGATGGTAACCCACTTGTCAACGTTATGTGTGTCGGAATCATGGATCAAGCCGATATTGAAGCTGGGCGGGCTCATGGAACTGGGAACTCGATCATCTATGTTGGTGCAAAGACTGGGCGCGATGGAATCAATGGTGCGACCTTTGCTTCTAGTCAATTCAGTAAGGAAGAAGAATCCGACCGTTCTGCCGTTCAAGTCGGGGATCCATTCATGGAAAAGCTCTTGGTCGATGCCTGTCTCGAAATTACGCACAACCACAGTGATATCCTAGTCGGGATTCAAGATATGGGAGCCGCTGGGTTGGTCTCATCTTCTGCTGAAATGGCTGCCAAGGCTGACAGTGGAGTCGATTTGAACTTAGACCTCGTGCCCCAACGTGAACAGGGAATGACGCCTTATGAAATCATGCTTTCCGAATCACAAGAAAGAATGCTCCTCTGTGTTAAGAAGGGCCATGAACAAGTCGTTTTAGATGTTTTTGAAAAGTACGGCTTAGATGCAGTCGTAATTGGGAACGTTAATGATGATGGCCAGTATCGACTTTCTCAACACGGTCAATTGGTTTGTGATATTCCAACCAAGACCTTAGTCGATGACGTTCCAGAATACACCCACCCACTAGTTGAACCAGCTCGGCTCAAAGCCCCCGTTGCTGAATTTACACCTGAATTTGATGATTTAGGGGCAATGGTCAAGCAAATTTTAGGCCAAGCAACGATTGCTTCGAAGCAGTCTGTTTATCGCCAATACGATAGTCGGGTTCAAGCCAACACCGTCTTAGCACCCGGAAGTGATTCCGCAGTGGTTCGGATCCGTGGCACTAAGAAGGCGCTTGCGATGACGACCGATTGTAACGCCCGTTACATCTACTTGGATCCATTCCAAGGGGGTCAGATCGCCGTTGCCGAAGCCGCTAGAAATATCGTGGCGAGTGGCGCACTGCCAATTGGGATTACCGATTGTTTGAACTTTGGGAACCCCGATGATCCTGAAAGCTACTTCGAAATGAGCAAGTCTGCTGAAGGAATCGCAAAGGCCTGTGAACAATTCGATGCACCCGTAATTGGCGGGAACGTTTCACTTTATAATGAAACTGATAATCAAGCGATTTACCCAACCCCATTAATTGGGATGGTCGGGTTGATCGAATCAAACGACAATATTACTAAGTCGGATGCTAAGGCTGCTGATGAACTCGTCTACGTAGTCGGCAAAACCTTTGATGACTACAGTGGTTCAGAAATTCAAAAGTTATTAGCTGGTAAGATCAGTGGTAAGATCGACCACTTTGACTTAGCAACTGAGGCTGAAAACCAAAAGCTCGTTCATGAAGCAATTGTCAACAAGCTCGTTGACAGTGTCCATGACGTTAGCGAAGGGGGACTGATCGTGACCCTCTTAGAAACCCTGTTTGCAAACGGTCTCGGCTTTAACGGGAAGGCTGACTTGACCCGTGAACAACTATTTGCGGAAACCCAATCCCGCTTTGTGATCACCGTTGCCAAAGCCGACCAAGCAGCATTTGAACAACTAGTTGGCAATCACGCGACATTATTAGGGACGACCACTGATGATCATGAATTGAACCTAGCATTAAGCAACGATAATTTAAAATTAGATGTAAATGAAATGAATCAAATTTGGAAAGAGGGACTCTCATGGCTAATGAAGTCAAAAGCTTAAATGATGAATGTGGTGTCTTTGGAATCTGGGGGACTCCTGATGCAACTCGCTTAACATACGACGGGTTACATGCATTACAACATCGGGGGCAAGAAGGGGCTGGAATTGCCTCTAATGACCATAACCAACTTCATAGATACCGCGGTTTAGGTTTATTGGCCCAAGTATTTGAAGACCCACAAACGTTGGAAATCTTGAATGGAAATTCAGCAATTGGTCATATTCGCTATGCCACTGCTGGAAGTCACAGCATTAACAACATCCAACCATTCTTATTTGAAAACACCAAGAATCACTTCGCCATTTCGCATAACGGGAACTTGACGAATGCGGATACGTTAAAGAAGGAATTAAAGGCCAAGGGTGTTCAATTCCAATCCGACTCCGATAGTGAACTCTTCGGGGACTTGATCGAAGTTTCTGAAATGGATGACTTCACTGACAAAATCAAGGATGCTGCGAACCGAATGCACGGTGGTTTTGCATACGTCTTGATGTCAACCGATGCAATGTATGCGATCAGTGACCCTAACGGCTTACGGCCATTGGTAATGGGGAAGCGTGCCGATGGTAGTGTCGTGATCTGTAGTGAAACCTGTGCATTAGACCAAGTCAAGGCCGAATTTATCCGTGACCTCGAACCAGGGGAATTGATCAAGGTCGACAACGACGGGATTAAGATCGACCATTATACAACTGACACCGAATTAACAGTGTGTTCGATGGAATACGTTTACTTTGCCCGTCCAGACTCCGTAATTCACGGGGTCAGCGTCCACGAAGCTAGAAAGCGCATGGGAGCCCAAGTTGCCCGCGAACATCCCGTTAAGGCTGACGTCGTAATCGGGGTGCCCAACTCATCACTCTCCGCTGCGATTGGGTATGCCAACGAAAGTGGAATCCCATACGATATGGGAATGATCAAGAACCAATACGTTGCTCGGACCTTCATCGAACCAACCCAAAAGAAGCGTGAACGCGGGGTTTCAATGAAACTATCCGTGGTCAAGCCCGTTATTGAAGGCAAGGACATCGTCTTAGTCGATGATTCGATCGTGCGGGGAACCACTAGTCGCTACATCGTGCAATTATTGCGGGATGCGGGTGCGAAGTCGATTCACGTGCGGATTGCGTCTCCTGACTTGAAGTTCCCATGTTTTTACGGAATCGACATTCAAAAGCCAAGTGAATTGATTGGGGCTAACTACAGTGTTGATGGCATTCGTGACCAAATCGGGGCCGACTCACTCGGCTACCTTAGTGTAGAAGGGTTGATCGATTCGATCGGCTTGAAGTCTAATAACAAGTACCACGGGTTATGTACGGCCTACTTTGATGGTAAGTACCCCACCCCACTTTATGATTATGAAGAAATGTATGCAAAGGAAGCAAAGCGTTTACACCTATATGAAGGGATGAATTAGATGGCCGACCAATATAAAGAAGCGGGCGTTGACATTGAAAGTGGCGCCCAAGCGGTTAACCAGATCAAATCGATCGTAAAATCCACCCAGGATGCAAATGTGATTGGTGGCATCGGTGGGTTTGGTGCCGAATATAGTTTGAAGGACAGCTTTACGAAGTTCAAAAACCCAGTTTTGATCTCTGGAACTGACGGGGTGGGGACGAAGTTGTTGTTAGCAATTCAAGCCCACCTCCACAACACGATCGGAATTGATTTAGTTGCAATGTGTGCAAATGACATTTTGGCCCAGGGTGCAGAACCACTCTTCTTCTTGGATTATGTCGGGGTCGGCAAACTAGACCCTGCTCAAATGAAGGAGATTGTTTCTGGAATCGCGGATGGGTGTAAGCAAGCTGGCTTATCACTAATTGGTGGTGAAATGGCTGAAATGCCTGGTATCTACACCAATGGTGACTACGATTTAAGTGGGTTTGCCGTTGGGATTGGTGATAAGGACGAATTGTTGAGTGCTGACAACGTTAGGGAAGGCGACGTCTTAATTGGCCTGGCTTCTAGCGGGGTGCATTCAAATGGTTTTTCGTTGGTCCGTAAGATCATCAAAGACGCAAAGCTAGACGTTGATAAGACCTATCCTGGGTTCGATCAGTCGTTGATCAACGCGTTATTAGAACCCACTAAGCTCTACTACCATGCGGTCAACCCATCGATTCAAGCCGATTTGATTCACTCGATCGCCCACATTACGGGTGGGGGGATCGCTGATAACCTTTCACGCAGCATTCCAGATGACTTGACCGCCCAGATTGACCGCAGTAGCTGGCAAGTCCCAACGCTCTTTAAGGCACTGCAAGAATGGGGTCACTTGGACACAAGTGATATGGACCAGGTCTTCAACCAGGGAATTGGAATGGTATTAGTGGTTCCAAAAACAAACGTGGCCGCCGTTGAAAAGAACTTAGCGGCACAATCACAAGCATATTATCAAATTGGTAAGGTGGTGAAACGCAATGCAGCAGCAGTCGAAATCAACTAATGCCAAGCCCCTTCCAGTCGCCATTTTCGCCTCTGGGAACGGGACCAATTTTGAAGCGATTGCGAAGGCTGATTTACCGATCGATATTAAACTATTGATCTGTGATCACCATGATGCATACGTTTTAACGCGGGCCGCTAAGTTCGGCGTCCCAGCATTGGTGGTGGAAGCAAAGAAGGGTGTTACTAAGCAACATCGCGAATCGATCATGTTGACCCACTTACGGGCCGCTGGGGTCGAGGCCATCTTTTTAGCTGGCTACATGCGCATCATTGGCCCGACTTTATTGGATGCTTACCCCAAGAAAATCATCAATATTCACCCGGCATTACTGCCTAATTTTCCAGGATTGCACGGAATTGAGGATGCTTATGCAGCCAACGTTTCCAAAACTGGAGTGACAATTCACTATATTGATTCTGGGGTCGACACGGGTCAAATTATCGCCCAACAAAGTGTTGATCGGTACCCAGATGATAAGATTGAAGATTTAGAAACTAGGATCCATGATGTTGAACATCAACTATATCCAAACACAATTTTTGAACTAATAAAAAAAGGAGTGCTCTAAATTGAAAAAGTTAGCATTATTAAGTGTTTCTGATAAAACTGGAATCGTCGATTTCGCCAAACAACTGGAAGAACGTGACTACGAAGTGGTTTCCACTGGCGGAACTTTGAAAGCATTATTGGATGGTGGGGTTGACGCAATCTCAGTTGAAAAAATTACGAATTTTGATGAAATGCTTGATGGTCGGGTTAAGACTCTACACCCCCGCATTCACGCTGGAATCTTAGCGCGTCGTGATAACAAAGAACATATGCAACAAATTAAAGATCAAGGCATCGATCCAATCGACTTAGTATGTGTGAACCTCTACCCATTCAAAGAAACGATTGAAAAACCAGACGTAACCGATGCTGATGCAATCGAAAACATCGATATTGGTGGTCCTTCAATGTTAAGAGCAGCTGCTAAGAACAGCCAAGATGTGATCGTCATTACCGACGTGAACGACTATTCTGAATTCATTAAGCGCTACGACGCCGATGAATTAGATGCTGCTTACCATCGCCACTTGGCTGCGAAGGTCTTTCGTCACACTGCAGCATACGATGCCTTGATCGCTCAATACTTAACCAAGGAAGAATTCCCAGAAAAGCTCACTTTAACTTACGAAAAGGTTCAAGACATGCGTTACGGTGAAAACAGTCACCAAAAGGCTGCTTACTACAGTGAACCAATTCCTGAAAAGTACTCACTTGCAAACGCCAAGCAACTCCATGGGAAAGAATTATCATACAACAACGTCCGTGATGCTGATGCTGCACTGCGGATCATCGCTGAATTCCCAGAAAAGCCTGCGGTAGTGGCATTAAAGCACATGAACCCATGTGGAATCGGGACTGCTGATGACCTATTAACTGCTTGGAACCTGGCTTATGAATCAGATCCTGTTTCCATCTTTGGTGGAATCATCGCTTTGAACCGCGAAGTCGACCTAGCCACTGCTGAAAAGATGCACGCAATCTTCCTAGAAATCGTCATTGCTCCTTCATTTACCGATGAAGCTTACGACGTCTTAGCTAAGAAGAAGAACATTCGACTATTGACGTTGCCATTTGGACCAATCGATCCTAAGGGCAAGGACGAAGTGAGTGTGCTCGGTGGGATGTTAGTTCAAGACCGCGACCTCCTTCACGAAGCGCCAGCTAACTTCAAGGTTGTTTCCAAGGTTCAACCAACCGCAGCTCAATTAAAGGCATTGGCATTCGGCCAAAACGCCGTTAAACACGTTAAGAGTAACGCCATCGTTGTTACGACTGATAGCCAAACCCTAGGAGTAGGGGCTGGGCAACCGAACCGAATCGATTCAACTAAGATTGCGATCGAAAAAGCTGCTGACAAGCCTAACTTTGCCAACGCCATTTTAGCTTCCGATGCATTCTTCCCAATGGATGATTGTGTTGAATTTGCTGCTAAACATGGAATCAAGGCCATCGTTGAACCAGGTGGAAGTATCAAGGACAAAGATTCAATTGCAAAGGCCGATGAACTCGGTATCGCATTAGTATTCAGTGGCGCCCGTCACTTTAAGCACTAATATATTTGGGAGAGATTAGGATGGAAAATTGGCTTTTGGTTGGTTCTGGTGGTCGTGAATATTCAATCGCAAAGAAGTTAGTTGAAAATGGCGATCGAAACGTTTACGTAGCTCCAGGAAACCCAATGATGAATCAAATTCAAAACGTGGGGACCGTTGACATTGATGAAATGGACTTTCAAGCCCTGGTGGAATTTGCAAAGCAAAATCACATTGACTGGACGATTGTGGGCCCCGAAGCCCCATTATCGATGGGAATCGTGGATGTTTTTAGGGAAAATGGTCTTAACATCTTTGGTCCCACTAAGGTTGCTGCTCAATTGGAAAGCTCCAAGGCCTATGCAAAGCAGATCATGGCAAACCGTGGCGTGGCTACTGCTGCCTACCAGGAATTTCAATCGGCAGCTGCAGCAATCGAATACGTTCGTAAGGGCAGCTTTCCGGTGGTGATCAAGGCGAACGGCCTTGCCGCTGGGAAGGGTGTCATCATCGCTAAGGACGAAGCGACTGCCGTGGATTCGATTAATCACCTCTTTGAACTCAAACCTGATTCTGAAGTATTGATCGAAGAATTCATGGCGGGGCAAGAATTTTCCTTTATCGTAATGGCGAACGGTACTAATGTGGTCCCAATGCGGATTGCCCAAGATCACAAGCGGCTCAAAAACGACGACCAAGGACCTAACACCGGTGGGATGGGGGCTTACAGTCCCGTTCCACAGTTTAGCCAGTCCGTAGTGGATGGGGCAATGAAGGATATCATCATGCCCGTCTTAGAAGAAATGAAGGCCCAGGGGCATCCTTTTACCGGCTTTCTCTACGCCGGCTTGATTCAAACTAAGACCGATACTAAGGTGATCGAATTCAACGTGCGGATGGGTGATCCAGAAACCCAGGTTATTTTACCCCAATTAGAGGATGACTTCGGGTCCGTAATTGAACAATTAATGGCAGGGAAAACTGTGAAACCAAAGTGGCAGACTGGTCAATACTACTTAGGAGCAGTGATTGCCGCTGCCGGTTATCCAGCTGAACACAAGGACCACTTACCATTACCACGTTTTAATGATGATCAGATCAGCGTTAGTTATGCCGGGGTCGCTGAAGTTAATAACAAACTCGTCAGCCATGGTGGCCGAGTGTTGATGGTCATTGCCAACGATTCAGACTTAAAGCAAGCTCAAACCAAAGTAAATTCAGCACTGAGCCAATTTGTTAATTCTAATGACTATGAGTACCGAACTGATATTGGTAGTAAAGCTTTTAAATAATAATCCAAAAGAAGCTGGATTTTTTAAAATCTAGCTTCTTTTTTTGTTGTTTTTTCTTTTATGATTTGGCATGATAGACTGTATATAAACAAAATTAGTGGGTGAAAAAATGGAAACGATTCGTTTGAACAACATGCAATTTCATTCCCACATTGGGGTATTGCCTGAAGAACGCGTTGTCGGGCAGGATATTCAAATCGATGTGATAATGAAAACCAACTTTAAACAACTAGTAACATCTGATGACGTAAAGGATACTTTGAATTACGGTTTGGTATTTGATGAGGTTGCTTCCGTAGTGGCCAACAGCCGTGTCGAATTAATTGAAACCTTAGGGGCAAGCATCATTGCCGAGGTTCAAAAGCACCACGGTGCGCAATTGGATCGCCTGATCGTCAAAATCAGAAAAATCGCCCTGCCAATCGACGGGGTTTTGGATAACGTGGAAATTGAATTGGAAAGGTAATTATTTTGACAACTGCATATTTAAGTTTAGGGAGTAACCTAGGCGATAAGCTAAACGAGCTTCAACAAGCTATCGACCTATTGAATCAAGCTGCTAATGTCACCGTTACTAAGGTCTCTGATGTTTATCAAACATCGCCAGTCGGTGGAGTGAAGCAGGATGACTTTTATAACATTGCGGCCCAAGTTCAGACCAGTTTGAGTGCCGAACTGCTTTTGAGTTTGATTCATTCAATCGAACAAAAACTCCATCGGGTCAGAAAAATTCACTGGGGACCTCGGACGTTGGATATTGATATTATTTTATTCGGCAACGAACATATCGTTAGCGAGACACTGGTGGTTCCCCACCCAGAAATGAATAATCGTAAGTTTGTTTTACGACCATTGATGCAGATCTATGACGGTGATGCTACTAAATTACAAGCGGCCTATGATCGAATCGATGGCCAAGAAATTGAAGGGATTGGAAGTTTGATCAAGTTATGAATGAAGAACAACAAAATAAAATCGAATCAGCAGTTAGGGACATCCTAACAGCGGTCGGCGAAGATCCCGATCGTGAGGGACTAGTTGAAACCCCCAAGCGGGTGGCCAAGATGTACGGGGAGGTTTTTTCATCCCTTAATAACCAGTTTACTAATTATAAGGTCTTTAATTCAGACGTTGAGGATAACGGGACCGTGATCGTCCGCGACATCCCATTTTATTCGATGTGCGAACACCACTTATTACCATTTTTTGGCAAGGTGACCGTGGCATACGTCCCACGGGATGGTAAAATTATCGGCTTAAGCAAGATTCCGCGCTTAGTCGACTTTGTGGCTAGTCGGCCCAGCGTCCAGGAAAACATTACCCACCAAATTGGGGTCCAACTAGATGACATTCTTCATCCGAAGGGGGTCGCCGTAATTGCCGATGCTCGCCACATGTGCATGGAGATGCGGGGGGTTAAAAAAGAAGCCGGCAGCACTAGAACCACTTATTATCGAGGCATTTTTAAGGATCCAACCACTAAACGTGAATTGTTAGAAGAAATGAGGCTGAACTAGTTGAATAAGGAATATCAAGATGGACTCAATCAAATTAACCACACTATGAAATACGATGGAATGGAACGGATCGACCTGCTCAGTAAAATTGTTAATAAGATAGTTGAAAATCAGCCGAAAAGAACCGTTATCCGTGTGGCTGGAACTAATGGAAAGGGAAGCACGGCTCAGCTGATCAATAACATTTTATTATCAGCTAACAAATCAGTCGGGCTATTTACCAGTCCATACATTCTAGATCCCCTAGAACAAATTCATTTGCAGGGCCACCAAATCACTTCAGATCAATTCTTATCAGCCGAAAAAGCAGTTCGAACGAAGGTAAGCCAACTGGGAATCGATTTTGAAAATGACATTTCTGAATTTGAGACCTGGTTTTTGATTGCGGTGCAGTCGTTCATTATGGCCAAGGTTGATTTCATGATCTTGGAATGTGGAATGGGTGGTGAGTTGGATGCGACCAATGCGATTGACCACTCGGACTATAGCATTTTTACTTTGATTGGGTTGGACCATTTTAAATTCTTGGGGGACACGCTCGAACAGATTGCGACAACGAAGGCGCGGATGATTCGTGAAGGTGAACAGGTCATCAGTTATCCGAATCAGCCTCCCGTAGTGGCGAAAATTATTGACCAAGTGGCCAATGCCCGCCACGCTTCGGTTAACGTTGCTAATGATATTAAAACATTCGATGTGATAATGAGTTCTCCTACTGATTTCATGGCTTTATTATTGGTCTATCATGATTATGTGCTGCCACTCACCACTAATTTACACGGCAGGGCACAGTCTGAAAACATCAAGCTGGCCATTAAGTGGTGGGAAGTCTATGAACGTGATCACCCCGATTCAATTGATAGGGGGCAATTATCAAAAGGAATTGAAGTGACTAAAAAGCTCGGATGCTTTAGCACCCTTTCGAATGGGTGGATCGTTGACGGGGCTCATAATCGAGATGCCATCCGTGCATTCGTAGATACCGTTAATGAGTTAGGGACACAACAAGTTAAATTGATTATGGTCGGTTTTTTAGCTGATAAGGAAGTCGAACAATGTGTTCATGAATTACAGGGGATCAAACACGCCATTTTTTTGACCGTGACACCTGATAATCCAGATCGCAGCTTACCTGCCGAAGAACTATATAAATTGTTCCAAAATGAACCGGAAGTCAAATTTGGTACCAATTCGGTCTTTAATGTGGAAACCATTGCTGAGGCGGCCAAAACATTTGATGAAATTGATCCCAAATCAGAAGATTTAAAATTAGTCGTTGGCTCCTTTTATACGGTCAGGGGCGTGATGGAAGTGATCAACGGAAAGGAAGCTTAACATGCCAGTTAAAGAAGTACCCATGCAAAACCAAAATGATTTAATCAACATTGAGATTCCACAAGCTTATGTGAATGAGCGACTACGTAATTTGTTGCAGCTCTTACACATTAACAACTGGGGGGCCGATCCACTATCAATGGTGATTAGCAAGGTTCAACTACACCAACTCCTAAACAGCAAGGAAATCTTGCATCCCGATTTAGTTACTGAGCTGACCGCCATTTACAAACGTCACCAAATTATGCTGCGGGGGGCTAACTTTGCGTTGGACCTTACCATCGATCCTGCGGTAATGGCCATTTTAAATACTAGTCCTGATTCCTTTTTTGACGGCGATGCGACCCTAAACGATCAAAAGATTTTGACCAAGGTCGAATCATTTATGGCTAATAACACTAAGATTATTGATCTAGGGGGCCAATCAACGCGCCCTGGTTATCAAGAGATCACTCCCGCAGTGGAGATTAAAAGAACCGTTCCCTACATTAAAATGATCAAAAAAGCCTTCCCTGAGGCCATCATTTCTGTCGATTCATATAAACCCGATGTAATTAAGGCTGTCTTGGATGCTGGGGCTGACATCATTAACGATGTGAACGGATTTGAAGATAATCCCGCCAAGCTAAAATTGGTTGAAGAATACCATCCTGCATTGGTTGCGATGTATAATAATCGGATTAGTCAATGGGGACCAGACCAACTACCGAAGTTCTTTGCTAATCGGAAAAAGACGTTCGATGAAATTGGCATTCATGATGATAACTGGGTCATTGATCCAGGAGTTGGGTTCTTGGCTAAGGATAGTCAGGCTACAGATATCGACTTGATCAGAACGATTCGGGAATTGAGTGAAATGAACATCCCAACGTTAATTGCCATCTCGCGCAAGAGCATGTTCAAGAAGTTGTTTGGCATAGATGCTTCGCAAAACATTTGGTCCACCCTGGTGGCAGAATTAATGATGGTCCACATGGGGGGCCAAATCATTCGAGTACACGATTATGAAGAGACTAACCTAATGTTACAGATGCGTAAGCAACTAGAATTTCCAAGGAGCGATCAATAGGATGGACGCGTTTGCAATGCTTCAATTAATTGAGCGGCTCCATGATTCTAAATACCAGATTAAAGAGACTGCTTACCAAACGGCGCGGCAATTCATTCAACAAAATCCAACCGCAATGTTCGATCGTAAAAACATGCACGGTCACTTTAGCGCCAGTGCGTTTGCTTGGCAGGACCAATCGATTTGGTTCATTAAGCATCCCTACCTTCACACGATTTTATTACCAGCGGGGCACGTCGAATTGGGTGAGACCCCATTAATGACTGCGCAGCGTGAGTATCGTGAAGAGACTGGCTTTGCGACCCATCCAATCAATGATTCATTGAATGGCTTGCGGGATTTAAACATTATTTCGATTCCTGCTAATCCATTAAAAAATGAGGGAGCTCATTTTCACGTTGATTTGCGGTATGAATTAGCGATTAGTTCCCAACAACGGGCCCAGGCCGAGCTGCCTAGTTTTTTGATTGATCGTTGTGAAGCGCCATGCGAATTTCATAAATATTTTGATCAGCGAAAATAAAAAGGAGAAGACAACTGTCTTCTCCTTTTTATTAGAATGCCCCAAGCAGGATTCGAACCTGTACTTGATAAAATCAAACAGCGACCTGAACGCTGCGCGTCTGCCAATTCCGCCATTGGGGCAAAGCAACATTCATTTTACTATAGTTTGGAAATAAAATAAAGCTGATTATCATAATTTAGTTGCTAAATTACGAGAAATGGTTATTATAAATAACTAGGAATTATGGTAAACTGCTTTTCAACTTTTGTTAAGAAATGGCAACGTTGGTAGTTTGCTAAACTATTTTTTGATACAATTAGTATTTGAAGAATATTTAAACTTAATTTAAAAATAAATAAGAATTGATAATAACAAAGGGGAAAATTAATATGTGTGGATTCACTGGTTATGTAAATCAAAAGGATGTCCCTAGCAATACGATCGTTAATATGGCAAATCGGATCAGACATAGAGGTCCTGATGACGAACAATACTTTCAAGATGATCATATTTCGATGGGATTTCGGCGCTTATCCTTCCTTGATTTAGCACATGGTGGGCAACCAATGTTTAGTGAGGACAATACTAAGGTCTTGACTTTTAATGGTGAAATTTATAACTATGAAGAAATCAGAGAAGAATTAAAGCAAAAGGGTTACAAGTTCTATACTGACGTTGACTCTGAAGTTTTAATTCGCGGTTATGAAGCATGGGGTCCAGAACTACTTAAAAAGCTCCGTGGAATGTACGCATTTGTTATCTATGATAGCAAGAAGCAAGAAATCTTTGGGGTTCGTGATCACTTTGGGATTAAGCCGCTTTATTACTACGATGATGGTGATGCCTTCATGTGGGGTTCAGAAATTAAGGCTTTCTTGGATAACCCAATGTTCAATAAAGAGTTAAATATTGATATGTTGCCAATCCACTTAAGTTTTGAATTTATTCCATCTCGCGATACCATGTTTAAAAATGTTTATAAGGTATTGCCAGGACAATACTTTATTCACCACATTGGCGGCGAGACTGAATTGCACCGCTACTTTAGATTTAATTACGATCACGTTGATGAAAATCAAACCATTGATGGTGACGCTAAGCAAATTAGTAAGATCGTTAAGGACTCCGTTGAAAAACACATGATCTCAGATGTTCCAGTGGGGAGCTTTTTATCAAGTGGTGTTGATTCCAGTTACGTATTGAATGAGGCTTCGAAGCTAAAGCCAATTCAATCATTTTCACTTGGTTTTAAAAACTCTAAGTACAGTGAATTAGCATGGTCAACAGAATTTGCGAAGGAAATTGGTCAAAAGAACACACCCGTATACATTAATGGGGATGATTACTTTAATTTCTTACCAACCATGATGTATTACATGGACGAACCGCTCTCCAACCCATCCGCCGTCCAACTTTACTACTTATCCAAGCGGACGCGCCAAGATGTAAAAGCCGCACTATCTGGTGAAGGAGCCGATGAATTTTTCGGTGGTTACAATACTTACTTAGAAGCATTTCCGTTTGAACGCTACCAAAAATGGGTTCCTAAGGCAGTTCGGAAGGGCTTGGCTGCAGTGGCTGAAAAAATGCCACGGTTCCATGGTCGCCGCTTCTTGATCAGAGGGGCCCAACCACTTAGTGAACGTTACTATCGGGTCAACTACGTCTTTAACTACGATGACCGTGCGAAAGTCTTGAAGGATCCATCGCTCAACCAGGATTCAGGACAATTCACTAAGCACATCTTTGATGAAGTCAGTGGTAAGGATGAAATGACGCAAATGCAATACTTCGATATCAATACGTGGTTACCATTTGATATCTTGCACAAGGCCGATCGAATGAGCATGTGTAACTCCTTGGAAGTGCGGACTCCATTGGTCGATCGTGAAGTGGCTGCGTTTGCTGCTACGATGCCAATCAAGACGCGAATCCATAAGGGTGAAACTAAGGTCTCATTGCGTAGAGCAGCAATGGCTGCGTTACCCGAAAAGGTTGCTAATAAGGAAAAATTAGGTTTCCCATCCCCAATTGCTTCATGGATGAACATGCCTAAATTCCACGAACAAATTGAAGAAGCGTTCACTTCTGACGTTGCGCAACGGTTCTTTAATGTTGATGAATTACAACGAATCGTAAAGGAACACGCAAGCGGAAAATCAAATATGCAAAAGATTTTCACAATTTATACTTTCATTCTTTGGTACGAAGTGTTTTTCCCAGAAAATACATCTGCTGATACGATTAAAAAAGTTCATAAAACAAAATAATTTTGTTTTAGGAAGGGTGAATTGCAGTGGCTTTAAAAAGCGCGGAAATTATCACACTACTACAAGAGCACGCACTGTTGACCAAGGTCGTTGGGCCGATCGACCAAGTTAGCTTTACAAATATTGAATATGACTCTCGGGCGATCAAAGCCAATGGGTTATTCTGTTGCAAGGGCAATTTTAAACCCGAATACCTGACGGCTGCCGTTAACAATGGTGCCACTGGTTACTTAGCTGAACAAGAACTGCCCACTGCTGCGGCTTCCTTACCTGCAATCATTGTCAGTGATGTGCAAAAAGCAATGGCCTTATTAGGAGCGGCATTTTATGGTTATCCCCAAAATGAGCTATTCATTATCGCCTATACTGGGACGAAGGGGAAAACGACTGCTTCTTACTTTACCGATGCTAGTTTGCAGGAAGTAACGAACGGGCGGACCGCAATGTTTTCAACCATTGATACGGTCGTTGGACCCAAAGCGAGTCAACGTTTTAAGTCCCATCTGACTACTCCAGAATCACTAGATGTTTTTAAGCATATGCGAATGGCAGTTACTAACGGGATGACAACTTTGGTGATGGAAGTATCATCGCAAGCATACAAGAAAAATCGGGTCTATGGATTACACTTTGACGTCGGAATCTTCTTGAACATTTCACCAGATCATATCGGAGCCAATGAACACCCGACGTTTGCTGATTACTTGCATTGCAAAGAACAACTATTGGTCAATTCGAAGGTCTGCATTATTAATGCTGAGACTGATTACTTGAATGACGTTTATCAAACTGCCAAGGCGACTTCTCAACCAGCTGATATCTATTTGTTCGCGCGTAAACATGCTAAAACTCAATTACCGTTACCAATCGATTTTAGTTACATCAGTACTGCTGATACCCTGGAACATAATGCAATTAAGGTATTTGCAAATGATGAACGGGCAAAGCGATTATCAATTGCAGCTGATTATCAACTAGCGCTTGCTGGTGATTATAATGAATCGAATGCGATGGCTGCAATCATTGCCGCTGCTTTGGCTGGTGCCAATGCAGAGCAGATCGATCGCGGGCTGGCTAGCGTTTTGATTCCTGGACGAATGGAAAGTTATCATGCTAATGGCCATGGAACGGTTTACGTTGATTATGCCCATAACTACGCTAGTATGCATGCCCTGTTAGGATTCTTAAAGCGTGAAAATCCAGCAGGGAGGGTAATCGTTGTGGTCGGTAGTCCTGGGAATAAGGGTGAAGATCGGCGTGAAGGGTTTGGCAAGGCCTTGACCGAAAGCGCCGATGTGGCTTTTCTTACGACTGATGATCCAGCATTTGAAGATCCAAAAGCAATTGCAAATGAAATCGATGCCCACATTGATCATCACCGAGTTGAAGTGCACTTTGAAATGGACCGCAAACAAGCGATTGAACGGGCAATCAATGCAGCTGGTGAACACGACATGGTCGTAGTCGCTGGTAAGGGACGCGATCCATATCAAAAGATCAATGGCGTCGATGTGCCCTACGAAACCGATTCGGTAGTAGTTAAAAATATCTTGAAGGGATTCTAAAATAATGAGTGAAACAGAATTTACCCCGATTTTGTTGGGGAGTGATTTTAATTGTTATGGAATGGCACGCTCACTTTATGAAAAGTATGGTAAACCAGTGAAGGCGTATGCCGAAATTCAGTTAGCGCCGACACGGTTCACTAAGATCGTTGATTTAGAGCTGATTCCAGGCTTTAGTGAAGATCCAGCATGGATCCAAGCAATGTTAAAATTAAAAGAACGTTATGCTAATCATCCAGAACCCGTCATCTTAATTGGGTGTGGGGATGGTTATGCTGAATTGATCTCGAAGCATAAAAAAGAGTTAGAAGATGTGTTCGTTTGTCCGTACGTAGATTATGATTTGATTCGGCAATTGAACAGTAAGGAAAATTTTTACAAGACCTGTGATAAGTATGACCTGCCCTACCCAAAGACTAAGATCATCAGCAAGGATATGTATGAAGACGCTGAGCCAATCGAGCAACCATTTGGCTATCCAGTCGCTTTGAAACCGACGAACAGTGTGGAATGGCTCGATGTGCACTTCGAGGGACGCAAAAAGGCGTTTACGATCAAGTCTGAAAAGGAATTTAATGAAATCGTTGGCAAGATTTATGATAATGGGTACCAATCTGATTTGATCTTGCAGGACTTCATTCCGGGTGACGACAGTAATATGCGGGTCTTGAATGCCTATGTGGATAAGAACCACCATGTTAAGATGATGTGTTTAGGTCATCCGTTATTAGAAGATTGTGCACCATCTGCGATCGGCAATTACGTTGCGATTATTCCAGAGTACAACCAGGTCATCTATGATCAAATTAAAACGTTTTTAGAAAAGATTGGTTTTACTGGGTACGCTAATTTTGATATGAAATACGACGTGCGGGATGGTTCGTTCAAGTTATTTGAAATTAATCTGCGGCAAGGGCGGAGTAGTTTCTTTGTTACCTTGAATGGCTATAATTTAGCGGATTGGGTCGTCCAAGACTACGCCTTTGACTCCCTCGATACTAAGCCAACCGTCTATGCGAATGATGATCCTGAAAAATATTACCTCTGGTTAGGGGTCAGTGTTTCAGTTTTCAAGCAATACGCCAAGGACAATGTTGAAAAGCATGCCGCGCTGAAACTGATTGATAAGCATCAATACGGCACGACATTCTGGTATTCCAAGGACCGCAATTTAAAACGGTGGGCATTGATGAAGTGGATGTTCCACAATTATAGTAAGAATTTTGCGAAGTACTTTGCAATTAATAAGGGGTAGTTCGAATGAAGCACTTTTTTTCGATTATCGGGGGAATGGGGACCGAAGCGACTGAAAGTTATATCCACCTTTTGAATCAACGGACACCGGCCCATCGCGACCAAGACTATTTAAATTATATCTTGGTCAACCATGCGACGGTCCCAGATCGGACTGAGTACATTTTGGACCATACCAAACCCAGTCCGCTCCCTGATTTAATTGAAGATATTAAACAACAATCACAGTTGCATCCCGCCTTTTTTACGTTACCCTGTAATACGGCGCACTACTTTTTTGATGAGTTACAGTCGCAAACGGACGTGCCAATTTTACACATGCCCCGTGAAGCGGTAAAGGAGATCAAAAATAAGTATCCAGCTGTTAAGCGTGTCGGATTGATTGCCACTAACGGAACGCTACATGACGGGGTTTATGACCATGAAATTAAGGCGGCCGGTTTAACAGTTGTGAAGCCTACTGATGAGATCAGAAATGAGACCATGAACCTGATCTATCATGACATCAAGGAAAACGGGACGGTCAATGAGGAGCGTTATCACCATATTTTAGATCGAATGGTCAACGAATTAAAAAGTGACATCGTCATCCTGGGCTGTACCGAGTTATCTGTTGCTGAAGAACGGGCTGGTAACCATTCCTATCCCGTAATGGATGCGCAATCAGTATTAGTAGATCGCACGATCGCACTAGCTGAACAGTATCGAAAAGCAAAATAAAAAGATCCCAAAAGTTGAAATAACTTTTGGGATCTTTTTTTACCTTAGTGCAAGTGATTGGGCAATGATTGCCGCTAAAATAGTGCAAGATAATCCAAGTGTATCCAAGCGCGTTAGGACTTGTGATTCTAATTTTTGATAACTCCGTTCGATCACTGCGACTGAGATAATGCAAAGCACGTCACTAATGATAACGGAAATCGCACTATGGTGAAAGATCCGAATGCTAATCACGAATTGACTACTGATGATCAAAAAATAAAAGATCCTGGACCAAATCAGCGATTGAATAATTCGTTTTGCATAGTCGCGAGTGAAACCAGTGATGAGTGAAATA
This sequence comes from Nicoliella sp. ESL1120, assembly GCF_058508515.1. Taxonomy (NCBI): domain Bacteria; kingdom Bacillati; phylum Bacillota; class Bacilli; order Lactobacillales; family Lactobacillaceae; genus Nicoliella; species Nicoliella sp. ESL1120. The sequence goes on along the minus strand of NZ_CP196383.1, from coordinate 1,221,861 downwards.
ATCAATAATCCCCATAGCACAAAGTTCAATGTGACCCACATCGAGATGGCCCCCTTTAAAATTAAATTATATTCTCATTTTAGCACACTTAAATTTAAGAATTATTAAAGGATGCGTGCAAAATAATAATATAAGTGTTATATTGTTACTGTATTCTAATTAAAAATTAATTTTTGAGGTGATTGTTTATGACAAGAAAAATCGGTGTAATCGGAAGTGGGCACGTTGGTTCAACGGTTGCCCATTACATAGTTTCAGCAGGATTTGCGGATGAATTGGTGATGATCGACACCAATGAAGCCAAGGTCGTCTCAGATGCAGTTGATTTAAGAGATGCAATGCCTAATTTACCATTCCATACAAATATTACGGTTAATGATTATTCAGCATTAAAGGATGCCGACGTAGTGATCTCAGCAATGGGGAAGGTTAGCTTACAAAGTAGTGAATCTTCAGACCGATTTGCTGAATTACCATTTACCAGTGCTCAGGTAAAAGAAGTTGCTGAAAACCTTAAAGAATCTGGTTTTAACGGGGTGTTAGTTGATATTTCTAACCCTTGTGATGTAATTACTTCATTCTATCAAAAATACACTGGCTTACCAAAGAATCAAGTGATCGGGACTGGAACTTTATTGGACTCAGCACGAATGTTACGTGAAGTCAGTGAACAATTACACGTTGACCCCCATTCAGTTCATGGGTACAACTTAGGGGAACACGGTAATTCTCAATTTACTGCTTGGTCGACCGTAACCGTTTTTGATAAGCCAATCACAGAATTAGCTGCTGAAAACGGCCTAGATCTAGATGCTTTAGATGATGGTGCTCGTAAGGGTGGTTTCGAAGTCTTCAAGGGGAAGCAATACACTAATTACGGGGTGGCCACTGCCGCAGTTAAATTAGCCAATGCTGTTTTATCCAATTCATTGAGCGTGTTACCAGTTTCTAACTATCAACCTGATTTAGACGTTTACTTATCATATCCAGCCGTTGTTGGTCGGAAGGGTGTTGTAAAACGAGTTGAATTAGACTTAACTCCTGAAGAACAAGCCAAGTTACAAAAATCAGCTGACTTTATCAAGGGGAACGTAAAGAAGTATAGCTAAAAATAAAAAGTCATTACCATTTAGGTAGTGACTTTTTATTTTGAATGTGTTACAATATTTTATTGTAATGCGGGTATAGTTTAGTGGTAAAATATGAGCTTCCCAAGCTTAGGTCGCGAGTTCGATTCTCGTTACCCGCTTTATCGAATCTTCGATAAATCAATCAATGATAAAAGAGTAGTAGGGACTTATGAATATGTAGCGATTTCGGGATGGTGCGAGCCGAATTATCCATGGTCTTGAAGGCGTGCTTTTTAGATTTTAAATTTTGAATATTAAGCGGATAATCATATCAATTAGAGTGGTACCGCGGATTATAAAACCATCCGTCTCTTGCAAATTTTATTTGCAAGGGACTTTTTAATTTTTCAGGAGGAAATGACATGGATAAATACAAACAACAAGTTGCTGCGTTGATTAGTTCTGCACTTGATGCTGAATCTGGCTTAGACCAAGAAACCGTATTACAAAAAATCGAACGGCCCAAGGACTCCAAGATGGGGGACCTTGCCTTTCCTACCTTTACATTGGCAAAGGTCTTACGCAAGGCACCGCAAATGATTGCCAAGGACCTAGTTGATAAGATCGATGCAACTGGTTTTGAAAAGGTCGTTGCAATGGGACCATATGTTAACTTTTTCCTGAGCAAGCCTGAATTTAGTCGTGATGTTTTAACGACCGTTCTATCCCAAAAAGCAGATTACGGTCAAAATCAAGATGGTCAAAATGGGAACGTGCCAATCGATATGTCATCACCAAACATTGCCAAGCCCATTTCAATGGGGCACTTGCGTTCAACTGTAATTGGAAACGCCGTTGCCAACATTTTGGCTAAGAACGGTTATCACCCAATCAAGGATAACCATTTAGGTGATTGGGGGACTCAATTTGGTAAGTTGATCACCGCTTATCTGAAGTGGGGGAACGAAGAAGACGTTAAACGCGATCCAATCAACTACTTAGTGAAATACTACGTTAAATTCCATAAGGAAGACGTTGAACACCCAGAATTAGACGATGAAGCTCGGGAATGGTTCAGTAAGCTAGAACATGGTGATAAGCAAGCGACTGAACTATGGAAGTGGTTCCGCTCCGTATCATTGGAAGCCTTCAACCAAATTTACGCTAAATTAGGTGTTACGTTTGATACCTATAATGGGGAAGCATTTTACAATGACAAGATGCCAGAAGTGATTCAAATGTTAAAAGATAAGCATCTTTTAAAGGAATCACAGGGGGCGCAAATCGTTGACTTGAGCAAGTATAACTTAAACCCTGCCTTGATCTTAAAGAGTGATGGGGCTTCACTATACATTACCCGTGATATTACGACTGCGATTTACCGTGATCGTGAATACCATCCAGCAATGAACCTCTACGTGGTTGGTTCAGAACAAACTTACTACTTCAAGCAATTAAAGGCCGTTTTAGAAGAAATGGACGTGCCTTCTGCTAAGGACTTACACCACATTCCATTTGGTTTGATCACCGTGAACGGTAAAAAGCTCTCGACGCGTTCCGGGCGGATCATCCTATTGGACGAAGTATTGAATGATTCGATTGCATTGGCTAAGCAACAAATCGAAGAGAAAAATCCAGATCTTAAGAACAAGGATGCAGTGGCTCAAGAAGTCGGTGTGGGGGCCATTATCTTTGGTGACTTGAAGAACGATAAGATGGATAGTATCGACTTTGTGCTAGAAGATCAATTAAGATTTGAAGGAGAAACTGGTCCATACGTTCAATATTCCAGAGTGCGGGCAGAAAGTATCTTAAGACGGGTTCCTGAATTCAATGCAGACAGTAGCAGCCGCGACTTAGACGATCCTGAATCATGGGAGATCATCAAATTATTGAATGACTTCCCAATGATTGTTAAGGATGCGTGTGCTGACTTTGAACCATCAGTAATTGCGAAGTATTCTTTACGATTAGCAAAGGCGTTCAATAAATATTACGCCCATACTCGCATCCTTGATGATAAGCAAATGTTAAATGCCCGTTTATCATTAGTTAAGAGTGTCTCGATCGTATTGAAGGAATCATTAAGATTATTAGGTGTTAAGTCACCCGATGAAATGTAATTTATTAAAAAATCTGTCATTTTATAATGGCAGATTTTTTGGTTTAAATCGTTAAAATTATTACCAAAATCATATCAAATATCTTAATTATGGTACAATTAAGGTTAATATTTGAAGGAGGCGAAATGCCTTTAATGAAACAGAATCAATCTAGTGCGGTGGGGAAATTAACACACACCTACTGGCAAAAATTTAGAAAAGTGCAAAAGTACATTTGGCATCGTTATCATATTAATCGTTGGATTATTATGGTCGTAATGGGAATTATTTTTTCGATGAGCACCTATTTAACGTTCGTTGCCAAAACAATGGATGTTCAAAATCTTAATTCATCGTTAAAACGTTCAACTGTTATCTACGATGTTAGTGATAAAAAGGCCGGGGAGTTATATTCGCAAAAGGGAACCTATGTTGGGATGAAAAACATTTCGCAAAACGTTCCAGATGCGATCCTATCTACCGAAGATCGGCATTTCTATAGTGAACATGGTTTTTCAGTTAGCGGGTTCGGTCGCGCTGGTCTCTTGTGGGTAAAAAATAAAGTTTTAGGGCATGATTACATTAGTGGTGGGGGAAGTACGATCACCCAACAACTAGTGAAGAACGCCTATCTATCACAAGAACAAACCTTTTCTCGAAAATTGAAGGAACTATTTATTTCGATTCAGGTTGAAAACGTCTATTCTAAAAATCAAATTTTAACGATGTACATGAATAATGCTTACTTTGGTAATGGTGTTTATGGGGTCAGCGATGCCGCAGAGCGTTACTTTGGGACATCGGTCAAGAACCTACCAGTTCAAGATGCAGCGGTGTTAGCAGGGATGTTGACGAATCCGAGTGGTTATAATCCGATTGATCACCCTAGATTAGCTTTACAACGTCGGAATACCGTCTTGGACTTAATGGTCGAAAATGGCAAACTGACTAGGGCGGCAGCCGCTAGGTACAAGGCGCAACCAATTGAAGTTAAGGATAATTATACCTATAAGGATAGTTATCGTTATCCTTATTACTTTGATGCAGTTATCAATGAAGCGATTAGTAAGTATGGGCTGAGTGAAGCTGATATTATGAACCGTGGATATAAAATTTATACTAACTTGAACCAAAGTCAGCAAACTGCAATGCAAAATAACTTTAATGATCCTAGCATGTTCCCGAACAATGCTGCTGATGGAACCAAGGTCCAAGCGGCTTCGATCTCTGTCAATCCACAAACTGGGGGCGTAAATGCAGTAGTGGGTGGTCGTGGTAAACATGTTTTTAGGGGTTATAATCGTGCTACCCAGATGAAACGTCAACCTGGTTCGACCATGAAGCCACTTGCGGTCTATACTCCAGCGTTGGAGAATGGCTATAATTTTGACTCAGAACTAGTAAACGCAAAGAAGTCGTATGGTAAAAATAAATATACCCCACAAAATTATGACGACCAATATACAGGGAAGGTCCCAATGTATGAAGCATTGGCCCAAAGTATGAATGCGCCTGCAGTTTGGTTATTAAACAAGATCGGGATTCAAAGTGGTTATGAATCGGTAAAGAAATTTGGAATTCCGCTTTCTAATAGTGATAAGAACCTTTCATTAGCACTAGGTGGACTTTCAACTGGGGTTTCTCCCCAACAAATGGCTGGTGCATATACAGCGTTTGCAAATAATGGGGTAGCTACCAAACCTTACTATATTCGTAAAATCGTTGATGCCTCTGGGAACGTAGTGATTGATAATACTGCGCAACAAAAGGGGACGCGGGTGATGTCTGCGACGACCGCTAAAAATATGACTAGTATGATGCTAGGCGTTTTTGATAACGGAACCGGAGTCGATGCAAAGCCATATGGCTATCAAGTGGCCGGAAAAACTGGTAGTACAGAGGCCGATTCGACAGCCGATGCTGATGCAACTCGTGATAAGTGGATCATTGGTTATACGCCGAATGCGGTGGTCGCTACTTGGGAAGGCTTTGATGATACCAATAGCAATCATCATCTTGAAAACCTTAGTGGAACTGGAATTGGGCCTCTATTTAAGAGTGAAATGACCTCAATCATTCCGACTACTAAGCAGACTCAATTTGACGTTAAGGATGCCCAAACGATTATTGATGAACGAAACAGTAGTAATAACAGTAATAGTAGTTCTAACATTTGGGATAATGTTAAGAATGGCAGCAATAGCATTAGTAAGAACATTGAAAGTGGTTTTGATAAAGTGAAAAAACAAACTAGTAAATGGTTCAATGATGCTAAACAATTCCTTGGTGGCAAGTAAAATTACGGACTAAAAAAGTCCTACTGAATATTAAATTCAGTAGGACTTTTTTTGGTTAATTATTTTTTGCTACTTGATGAATCGGAGCTTTCTGAAGTGATGTAACTAGCTAGAATATCCTTTAATTGGTTATCCTTGATGTCAACGTTACCGTTTCTAAGTACTTTCGCAACGATGTTGTGTAATACAGTACTATCTGACATTTCTGAAGTTACGATTTGATCCTTCAATTCGCTAACGTGATCCTTGTAACTCCCCTTAGCAGGGTGGTTAACCATTTGAATTACTTGGTAACCATATTGAGTCTTAACAGGGGTAGTAGTGTAATCACCCTTCTTTTCAAGCTTATATGCTGCCTTCTTGAATGCGGAGTCAACAGATGATGAAGTGTTATCAAATGCTGGTAGCCGTCCACCCTTGTTCTTAGTGGAAGTATCAGTAGAGTACTTCTTAGCTAAGGTAGCGAAACTAGTGCCGCTCTTAAGTTGGCTAATTACAGTTTCAGCGGTTGACTTCTTAGCAACTAAGATCGTGTTAACAGTAATCTTAGGTTGGTAACTCTTGAATTGCTTTTGAAGTGCTGAATCGGAGAAATTAGTGTTAGCCCGAACTGCTTGTTCTAACAAGAGGTTATCTCTAATTTGGCCCTTGAAAGTTGAATTAGTAAGTCCTTGTTGTTGAAGAACTGCACTAAATTGTGATCCATATTGGGACTTGTATTGATTAAATAGCTTGTTAACCTGTGAATCTTTAACCTTGCTACCATAGTTTTTTTCAAGTACCTTGTTCAAAATCATTTGTTGAAGGACTTGTTTACCATTAGAAGTTTCCTTCAAGCTACTGTAGTATTGGCTTTGAGTAATCTTACCACCATTAGTAGTTGCAACAGCGGAACTACCACAGGCTGCTAAGGTTAAACTCAAAAATACTCCGGCTACTCCAACTAGCCATTTTTTCATAAAAAAAACACATCCATTCGTACAAAATTAATATAAGTATTGATATTCAACATGTTCCAATATAACACAATTCGGATTTCATCGACACATGCAAAATTGACCTTAAACAAAAATTAAATGAAACGACTATTTTAACTTTTTGATCGTTTGATTGATGATATCGAGGTGGGGTTGAATTTCAAATGAATATTCGCTGATGATAGTTTGAACGTCATTAATTGTTTTTTGACTTCTGGTTAATTCAGCTTTGAATTTATTCAACGCATCCGTGAATTGAGCGCGGTCATGATTAAATTTTTTGGCTTGCTCAGTTTTTTGAATTGCAAAATTTTTAACATTCGTAAAGAATTGTTGAGGTGATTCACGGTTTGCCACTAAATAGACCCCCAGCGCACCAGCTGAAACACCGACTAACTTGGCTAATCCCTTCATGCTCATTCCTCCACTTGTTCCTTAATTGCATGTGCAATTTCATTATATTTAGCGTCATCGTATTGCCCAGAATTATCCGCAAAGTTCATGCTGAAGCCGTCTTTATTTGAATATCTAGGAATTAAATGAAAATGGGAGTGAAATACGGATTGGTAGGCCACTTCACCATTGTTGTTGACGATATTCATCCCCTTGATATCAGGGTTGAACTTACGGATTCCACGGGCGATCTTAGGGATGCGGGCAAAGACCTGGCTGGCAAAGTCAGCATCATATTCATAGATGTTTGGAACGTGCTTTTTAGGAATCACTAACGTGTGGCCAGGAGTGGCTTGTGAGATGTCTAAAAACGCTTTGACAATGTCGTCTTCATAAACAGTGTAGCTGGGGATATCCCCGTTGATAATTTTACAAAAGATACAATCAGTCATATTAATTACCTACCTTATTATTTATTAAGTTAATTATACACTATCCAAAAATGCTTTTGAAAATAAAGGGTCATCTTTGCATTATGCTATAATATAGTTAAACTAAAAATAGAGGAGGAATTGAATTGTCCTTAGAGGTAAAAAACGTAATTGGGGGCTATTCGCAAGTTCCCGTATTAAAGGATGTTTCATTTGACGTTCAAGACGGTGAACTAGTGGGATTGATCGGGCTCAACGGAGCTGGAAAGTCCACTACGATCAACCACATTATCGGGTTATTAACCCCATTTTCAGGGTCGATCGAGATTAACGGGTATCAAATTACCAACAATAATGAAAATTATAAACAACAGCTCGCCTACATTCCAGAAATTCCGGTGTTATATAACGAATTAACGCTGCGTGAACACATTGAAATGACGATCATGGCGTATTCACTTGACCATGATCAGGCGTGGGAAAAGGCCCACCAGCTATTAAAAACGTTTCGACTCGATAACAAACTGGAATGGTTCCCCGTTGACTTTTCCAAGGGGATGAAGCAAAAGGTGATGATCGTTTGTGCGTTTATGACCGATGCCAAGATGTTTGTGATCGACGAACCATTCTTAGGGCTTGATCCGCTGGCAGTTAACGATTTATTGGCGTTGATTAAAGATCGTAAAAAACAGGGCTGCAGTATTTTAATGTCAACACACGTTTTAGACACTGCCGAACGCTTTTGTGATCGCTTTGTATTGATCAACGATGGTCAAATTAAGATTGAAGGGGACCTAGCTAAAATCAAGGAAGCATTCCCGAATGCGGGCGATTCTTTGAACAACATCTATCTTGCGCTAGCCAAGGGTGAGGCGTAATGAGCGATTTATTTAAACAACGTTTAGCCCACCATCTAGGTGAAATGGCCAAGTATATGCGTTATGTATTCAATGACTTTTTTGTGATTGCACTGATGTTTTTGATCGGGGGGCTGGGACTATCATATTCGAACCTCTTGAAGCAATTGCACCCTGGGCTTTGGTGGTCAGTAATCGTTATTTTATTAGTGACCCTAATGGGCCAAGTTTTTAGTCACCTCGCAACGCTGATCAAACCAGCTGATCGGGTTTTCTTAATTCCACGGGAAGCCGAAATGGTCAATTATTTAAAATCAGCACGTAATTATAGTATTTTAATGGCGTTGCTCCCCCAATTAGCAATTTGGTTCGTGTTATTACCATTTATGCGGGTAACGATGAATTGGAGTTTGTTCGATCTGGTGGGGGTTTTATTGACGATGGTCTTCTTGAAGAGTGCCGACATTGATGGAGCTTTGAATCAAGCTTACTACCACCAATCGCATCTGCGACTTAAGTGGCTGCTAAACGTGGTTGCACTAGGGATTACAGTTTTAATTCCCGCTTTAGGGATGCTGATCAGCGCTTTATATCTGGTTATGACAGCTGCTAAACAACGGCACCTTGCTAATAAATCGCTTGATTGGCGTTATTTAATCGAAATGGAAAATACGCGAATGCTTGCGCTTTACAAGTTCTTCAACCTCTTTACTGATGTTCCAAACATTCAAGGGACGACTAAACGGCGCCGCTACCTTGATTTCTTGATCAATAGAATCAAAGTGACGCCCAAGAACGTTTATTTATACCTTTACGGGCGCTCAATCGTCAGAAATGGTGAATATAGTGGCTTACACATTAGGTTAACGGTGATTGGCGCAATCCTATTAGTGGGGGTTGGTGGGACCTACCTCCCAATTTTAATTGGGTTGTTGTTCCTGTACTTGATCGGTTTTCAATTAATTCCATTTTATTTTCACTTTGCTAACAATGTGTTCACCCACGTCTATCCAGTTGCTCCCCAGCTCCAAATTGCCAGTTTTAAAAGGATTATTTCAATCTTATTGCTGGTTTCAGCCGTTATTTTCTCGATCATGACCTTGATTGGAAGTCATTCAATCGTCACAGCTGGGCTTAGCTTGATTTTAAATCTTGCTGAGGTTTGGGCGCTCACGAATCAATTGATCACTAATAAAATTAACAAGAAGTTAAACTAAAGGAGTTTCAAATGCGAGTAAGACATAAATCATGGGCCAAGCCCTACATCGAATCTAAACCTGAACTAATCGTTACCAATGCCGAAGAATGGGTGGGAAAATGGAACCAACGCTTTACAAAGCAACAACCGATCCACTTAGAAATCGGGATTGGGAAGGGGCAATTCATCATTGAAATGGCCAAACGCAATCCCGAAATCAATTTCATCGGAATCGAACTACAAGAGTCAGTAATTGCGGTCGCCTTGCGGAAGTTAGTCGAAGAGGGTCTGACCAACGTTCAATTAGTGGAAACCGACGGAGCTTTGGTCAATACGCTGTTCAAGGCGGGAGAAATTGATAAGATGTACCTTAACTTTTCTGACCCCTGGCCTAAAAAGCGGCATGCCAAGCGTAGATTGACCTCACCTGATTTCTTAGCTAGCTATCGAGACGTATTAAAAGCTGGTCATCAACTTGAATTTAAGACTGATAATCGGGGACTGTTTGAATATTCATTGATTTCGTTCAATCAGTTTGGGACCAACTTTGAGTTTGTATCCTTAGATCTACACAATAGTCCTGAACAGGCTGAAAACGTTGAAACTGAATACGAAGCTAAGTTTAGTCAAAACGGCCCAATCTATAAAATTGTGATAACGTTTAAAACTGCTTAATTGGGTGTATATCTGTTTTATAAAGATCGATGATTTGACCTCGTTGATTGGCAGTAAATTGATATTCAATAATTGTTTGATGATCTAAGATGTTGATCCCACCGAGGTAATAATTTTCGGTAATTAATTGATATTCGGGCCGTAACCATGTTCCATAGATCTTTTGAAGCGCAAACTGGCGGTGGAGTTGTTGATAGATTCTTTTTTCAATTTTAGCGTGCACGCCTGCTTTGATAAATCCTAAAGCTGCAACGGCAATAATGCTGAGCCCCATTTTCATTTTCGTTCTATTTTTCAATAATTACACCTGATTTCTATTGAATTTGACGCTATACTATTATTATAATCAAAACAGAATAATTTGCTTGTGATTTAAGTTATAATTATTAGCATGGATTTAAAGGGAGGAATAACCATGGAAGAATTACAACCAATGAACTTATCAGAACTAAAGCAAAAGATTGCCAACGGTAAGTACATGCTTTTTTTCACCGCTAGTTGGTGTCCTGACTGTACTGTTATTAAACCAGCAATGCCTGAAATTGTTGCCAATCACCCCGAATACACTTTTCTTTCAGTTGATCGAGATGATAACATTGATTTAGCTGCTGAATTAAATATTTTTGGCATTCCCAGCTTCGTTGCCTTTGAAAACGGTGAAGAAGTGGGCAGATACGTTAATAAGGAACGCAAGACGCAAGCGCAAGTCGAAAACTTTATCGGCTCTTTAAACTAATTTTAGAAGGAATGATACAAAAGTGATAGCAAGTTATAATCCATCCCAAATGGGGGATGTTTTAGTTGTAATAATGCACCCAGATGTTGAAGACCAAGTCGTTGAACATAAAGGTGATGTTTTCAAAGTCTCAGCAGCAGAATCTGGACAAACTTTGGGATTTAACTTTTTTGCAGCGAGTCAGATTTTACCAGCGTTAAAGGATCAAAACGGACAAGTAACTTTGACCGCAGATGACGTTGCTAAATTGAACGTTGTTCTAAAGGATGCTGGTTTTACAGATCAACTAGTCGTTGATGAAGAGCCTAAATTCGTGGTGGGGTACGTAAAGACGGTTACTGACCATCCTAAGTCGACCCACCTTAAAATCACTGAAACTGAGGTCCAAGATGGCAAGACTCTTCAAATTGTCAGCGGTTCTCCAAACATGCAAGCAGACATCAAAGTTGTAGTTGCAGAAGTCGGGACGATGATGCCAAGTGGCTTGATAATTTGGCCTGGTGAATTAAAGGGCGTTACAAGCGATGGGATGATCTGTTCTGGAAGGGAACTTAGGTTGCCGAACGCACCTCAAAAACCTGGGGCGTTGATCTTACCTGATGATTACCAAGTTGGCACTAAATTTGATTTTATAAAAGCACAAAATCTATTTGAATAAGGAGTTGGTCACTCCTTATTTTTACATAATCTAATAATTTAACGTAAATTAAGGGTGAATAAAATGAATCACTATGATGGACCAGCGTTTTATAGACGCTTTTTACAAAAACCAAAATCAAATGATAATCAAGATAGTTATTCTAACAATAAGATGACTAGGGGCAATCGAAAAGATATCCGAGGCACGGGTGACTCTAGTAGCGGTAATTTTAGAACTAATGGTGAGAACATGATTTCTAAAATGACGAATGCTTTCACGCCAAAGGGCAATTATGCGAAAAGAGTCGTTGGTGATGAATATTTAAACGAGTCTAAGCTGGGCCGTTACTATCTGAAAATAATTCAGCAATTAGATAAGCAGGATTTTGATTGTATTTTATTTGACGATGGGTTGGATACACGTGCCAATTCGGATCTAATTCAATTTGGCGCTGTTGATGAACATCCAGAAAGTGTTGCTGCTGAGCAATTTTCAGATGATTTCACTAGCGATGCTAGTGAAAATGTCAGTGGGTTTGAATCAGCAGCCAGCAGTCATTATGCTAATCCGACAAGTGATGAGGAATACTATCAACGCTTACAAAATGAGCAATCCGATGCAGATAAGGGGATCCAGTCTGCTTCTGATGTAGCGCCGTCTTCTAAAGCATCGCATCATTTTGAACCTGATTCTCAATCAGTTGAGGTTGGTGATAACGATGCCGATGAAATGAATGATTCCGTTGATCGAAGTAAAAGTAGTAGCGAAGCAACCCCGCAGGATAAGACGCAGCGTTCTGAATCGGCATTTGTTGATACCAAACAGTCCGCTAATTCTAAAACCCCTAAGCGTGGGTTAGGGCATCCGCTTTCTGCGATCTTAAATAATGAACAAGATGCCCAAAAAGATGTGGAATTTTTCAAAGATGGTTTGAAAGAAGTGAAAGCAGCCCAGGAAGATGAACACCCTAAGGCTATCGCACGACCATCGGATGTAAAAACACTGCAGCCAACACCTGATGATGAGCCGATTGACGAACCAGCAAATAATGATGATAGTGATAAATCTGGCCATGAACTATTAAGCAGCGGGACTGAATACGAGCATGGTTATCAGTTCCCGCGCTTTAGCATGTTAAATGAACCGCACTTCCAAGATGATGATGATTTGGATGATTGGATCATTAAACAATCAGAAATTTTAGATCGAACTTTACATGCATTTCACGTTAACGCTGAAGTTGTTGATTGGACCAATGGGCCGACCGTTACCCAGTTCCAAGTGAAGTTAGCGTTGGGGGTTAAGGTTAGTAAAATTACTAATCTAAACGATGACTTAAAACTAGCGCTAGCCGCCAAGGACATCCGAATTGAAGCCCCAATCCCTGGGCGGACGACGGTGGGGGTCGAAATTCCAAATCCCAAGCCGCGCCCAGTAATGCTATCAGAAGTTTTAGATGATCAATCATTTAAAAATGCACAATCACCGTTGACGATTGCTTTGGGGGTCGATCTAACTGGAAAGCCACAGGTAACCGATATTTCAAAAATGCCCCATGGGTTAATTGCTGGTGCCACTGGTTCAGGGAAGAGTGTGTTCATCAACAGCCTATTGGTATCACTGCTTTATAAAGCGACCCCAGCGCAACTGCGGTTATTATTGATTGATCCAAAGGCGGTCGAACTAGCCCCTTATAATAAGCTTCCACACCTCTTGGCCCCAGTAATATCAGAACCAAACGAGGCTTCCGCTGCTTTGAAGTGGGCGGTCAAGGAGATGGATGAACGTTATGAAAAGCTAGCCGCTGGTGGTGCTAGGAATATTGAGCAGTTCAATACCAAGGCTGATGAAAATAATCAACCTGAATTGAAAATGCCATACATTGTGATCATCATTGATGAGTTGGCTGACTTAATGATGGTGGCATCAACTGAAGTGCAGGATTACATCGTTAGAATCACCCAAAAGGCTCGGGCAGCTGGAATTCATTTGATCGTTGCCACACAACGGCCAAGTGTTGATATTGTTACGGGGACCATTAAGAACAACATTCCAACTCGAATTGCGTTCATGGTTTCAAGTCAAGTGGACTCTAGAACGATTATTGATACTGCGGGTGCGGAACGTCTTTTGGGACGTGGTGACATGCTCTATTTAGGCAATGGAAAGAGTCAGCCGTTGCGGATTCAAGGAACGTTCGTTACCAATGAAGAAATTGAGCGCATCACTGCTGCGGTTAGGACCCAAGGGACGCCTAAGTATGCGTTTAATCCGAAGTCGTTGTTGAAAAAGGTCAATATGGTTCATCAACAAGATGAACTAATGCCTGAAGTATTGGCTTATATTGCAAAGGAAAATACGGTTTCCACTTCGAAATTACAACGGGTCTTTTCAATTGGCTATAACCGTGCAGCCACTTTGATCGATGATTTAGAACAACAGAATTATATTTCTGGTCAACATGGTTCTAAGCCACGTGAAGTATATCTTACTGAAGATGATTATAAAAAAATAAATCTTTAATAATAATTAGTAGCTATTCAGGGGGATTCTGCTAATATAAAAGAGTGCCAGAATAGGTAGGGGGAAATAAAGTTGGATAAGAATACAATTTACCATTTTGTTGGGATTAAAGGAACTGGGATGAGTGCGATGGCTTTGATCTTACATGATCAGGGTTATCAAGTTCAGGGTTCTGATATTGACCAATATACTTTTACGCAACGGGGATTGGAACAAGCAGGGATCGATATTTTACCATTTGATCCTGATAATATTCATGAAGGACTCACCATCGTTGCTGGAAATGCATTTAAAGATGATCATCCAGAAATTGCGAAGGCCCGTGAAATGGGTTTAAGGATTTATCGCTATCATGAACTACTTGGTGAAATGATCAATGGCTATACTAGCATTGGAATCGCTGGTGCCCATGGTAAGACCAGTACAACTGGTTTATTAGCCCATGTTTTGAGTGGGATTTCTGCTACTGATTACCTAATTGGTGACGGTAGTGGGAAGGGTGTGCCAGATGCTAGATTCTTTGTTTATGAAGCTGATGAATATCGTCGTCATTTCCTAGCCACTAGCCCAGATTACGCAATTATGACTAACATTGATTTTGATCATCCCGATTACTATACTGGAATCGATGATGTATTCGATGCTTTTCAAACTTTTGCTAATCAGGTTAAGAAGGGAATCTTTATTTGGGGTGATGACCAAAACCTACGGAAATTAACTGCTAACGTGCCGATTTACTCTTATGGGACTAATAAGGATGATGATTTTAGAGCCGTAAATATTAAACGGACAACTGAGGGATCAACTTTTGATGTCATTCATAATGACAAGGAACTAGGTAACTTTAAGATTCCACTGTTTGGTGAACATAACATCTTGAACTCACTTGCAGTCATTGCGGTTTCATACTTTGAAGATGTTAATTTGGCTGAAATTAGAAACGAGCTTTTAACTTTCAAGGGGGTTAAAAGACGGTTTGCACAGCGCAAGGTCTCAGACATGGTCATTATTGATGATTATGCGCACCACCCATCGGAAATCAATGCCACTTTGGATGCTGCTAGACAAGAATACCCTAATAAAGAAATTGTTGCGGTTTTCCAACCCCACACTTTTAGTCGGACGATTGCCTATTTAGATGACTTTGCTAAGAGCTTGAATAAGGCGGATAAAGTCTACGTTACTAAAATCTATGGTTCACCACGTGAAAAAACGGGGAATGTTTCGAGTCAAGATTTAGTTAATAAAATCACTAAGGACGGTGGATTGATTCAAGCTGAAAACCTATCACCACTGCTCGACTATAAAAATGCCGTAATCATCTTTATGGGGGCTGGTGATATTCAAAAGTATGAAAAAATTTATGAAAATTTGTTAAATGATTTACGGCCAAACGTAAATTAATGGTTAAAATGATTTATGATTACCAATTAGTTTGGTATAATTGTCTAAATAGTTTATATAGATGTAATTTATAGAAAAGAGGGATTTCCTTGAATAATTTTGATCAACCAACAGATAGAAGAGCTGTTAACAACGCCGTCGGGGTCAATTCATTTTTTGCCCGCGTTTACGGTTGGATGGGTTCTTCGATTTTAATTTCAGCATTGGTTGCATTCTTAGTAGTTAAAAATGGAATTTCGATGTCTGGTGGTGCCGCACTAGTACTAATGTTAGTTTGGGCGTTTATCCCATTCTTCATTCAACACGCAGCGATGCGTAATGCCGGGTTAGGCTTGGCGTTATTGTTTATTTATTCGGCAATGACCGGGTTCGTATTCTCGAACATCTTGATGGTCTACACGAGTACATCGATCGTAGCAGCATTCGTTTCGAGTGCGAGCTTATTCATTACGATGAGTGTGTATGGATTTATCACGAAGAAGAGTTTAGCTAAGATGGGCACGATCTTGACGGCGGCATTGATCGCCATCATCGTGGCGATGTTGATTAACATGTTCTTACACATCGGGATGTTATCACTTATCATCTCAATCGTTTCAGTGGTGATCTTTACCGGATTGACTGCTTACGATACGCAAATGCTAAAGCAATTCTATAACCAAAATGGTGATAGTAGCTCCGCTACTGGAATTGCTATTGGTGGAGCATTGATGCTTTACTTGAATTTCATTAACTTGTTCTTGAGCTTATTACAAATCTTTGGAGCAGGCGGTAATAACCGTAGCTAATCATTACTAAAAAAGAAGGGACTTTCGATGATAATATCGAAGGTCTCTTTTTTAAATCGCTTTGAATTGTTATATAATGTTAAAAGGAATAATTCGAAAATAACGACTAAGGAGATTATACATGGCTGATAAGAGACTACTATTAATTGATGGTAATAGCATCGCATTTAAAGCTTTTTATGCCCTCTATCAATATGACGATCGATTTACTAATCATGATGGCTTACATACCAGCGCCATCTACGGATTTAACACAATGTTAGACAATATGTTAGATGTTGTTAAGCCCACTGCTGCATTGGCTGCATTTGATGCTGGTAAAACTACTTTTAGGACTAAGTTGTTCCATGAATACAAAGGTGGTCGTAAAAAAACACCAGTAGAATTGATAGAACAGTTCCCATATATTGAAGAGCTTTTGCATGCTCGCGGAATTAAAAGTTACAAGTTACCAGACTATGAAGCAGACGATATTATCGGGACGCTCGCTAAACAGGCCGAAGCTGATGGCTATGAAGTGACCATCGTTACTGGGGATCGCGATCTCACCCAGCTATGTTCTGATAAAACTACTGTTAGTATTTCTAAGACTGGTGTTAGTCAAACTCAACATTACACTGCGGATTACGTGAAAGAAACGATGGGGATTACACCAGCTCAAATCATTGATTTAAAAGGCTTACAGGGTGATAATTCCGATAATTATCCTGGCGTTAATAAGGTGGGACCCAAGACAGCTGATAAATTAATTAAGCAGTACGGTTCGATCGAAAACTTATATGCGCATATTGATGAAATTACCGCTAAAAAGTTAAAGGAGCACTTGATTGAAGATCATGACCAGGCGTTATTATCTAAGCAATTGGCTACTATTGACCGTAATGCACCGATTAAAATTGGCGTATCTGATTTGGCTTATTTAGGAGATCAATCAGCTGAATTAACTGCTTTTTATCAAAAAATGGATTTCAGAAAATTCTTAAGTGAAATGGATAGTCAACCTGATCCTGATGTTAAATTTACGGTCCTAGATGAAAATAATATTAATGAATTATCGGACTTAGGCTCAGAATTGACTTTTTACCTAGCCATGGATGGTGATAATTATCACACCGCACCGTTTGTAGGGTTTGTAATTGGTACGAGTGCTGGTTGGTACGTATCGAGGAATGTGGAATTATTAAAGCAATCCCCGCTAGCGGATTTATTGGCTGATTCTGCCATTAAGATTGATGTTTTTGATGCTAAGCGGGCCTATGTAGGATTACATCGGCTTGGCGTTGAGCTTAATCATGTTGATTTTGATATGCTATTGGTTTCTTATCTTTTGAATACTAATGATAATCGGAATGATTTAAGTAGGGTTGCTAGTGAACATGGTTACTACAATGTTCAAAGTGATGAAACCGTCTATGGGAAGGGTGCTAAACGCACCATTCCAGCAGATGATGACGTTTTATTTGGCCACTTGGCAGCCAAGGCAAATGCGATTTCAGAATTAAAGACGAAAATGTTTCAAGAACTAGCCGATCACGATCAAACGAAACTCTACGAGCAAATTGAACTGCCAATTGCATTCGTTTTGGCACGGATGGAAATTAATGGAATCGCAGTCGACCAAGATCAATTGAGCGCAATGGGCAGTAAGCTATCTGAGCGGATTGCCGAATTTGAACAGGCCATCTATAATGAAGCTGGCGTAGAATTTAATATTGGCTCACCCAAACAACTCGGCACCATTTTATTTGAGAAATTAAAATTACCAGTTATTAAGCGAACTAAGACGGGTTATTCCACCTCAGTGGACGTTTTAGAAAAGTTAGCTCCTGATGCGCCAATCGTTGATGATATTTTAAAATATCGTCAATTAGCGAAACTATCATCGACTTATGTTGATGGGCTCCTAAAAGTGGTTTCACCCGCAGATAATAAGGTCCATACGCGTTATTTGCAGACTTTAACACAAACGGGAAGACTGTCTTCAGTTGATCCGAACTTACAAAATATTCCGATTCGGACTGATGAAGGCCGCCAGATTAGACGCGCGTTCGTCCCTAGCCATCCCGATTGGCAGATCTTTACTTCTGATTACTCACAAATTGAATTAAGGGTCTTGGCATCGATCAGTGGTGATACCAATATGCAAGACGAATTTTTGCACAATGATGATATTCACGCTTCAACTGCTCGGCGGATTTTTGGATTGACTTCTAACGATGAAGTGACCCCTAATTTAAGAAGACAGGCTAAGGCCGTTAACTTTGGGATTGTTTATGGAATCAGTGACTACGGATTAGCTCGTAATACAGGGATTAGCCGTGCTGATGCTAAACAGTTCATTGAGAAGTACTTTGCTGAATATCCAAACGTTCACAAATATATGCAAGATTCAGTTGAACAGGCCCATGAAAAGGGGTATGTTGAAACGCTGACCAACCGTAGGCGCTATTTGCCAG
This sequence comes from Nicoliella sp. ESL1120, assembly GCF_058508515.1. Taxonomy (NCBI): domain Bacteria; kingdom Bacillati; phylum Bacillota; class Bacilli; order Lactobacillales; family Lactobacillaceae; genus Nicoliella; species Nicoliella sp. ESL1120. The sequence continues at coordinate 1,203,314 of NZ_CP196383.1, read as the reverse complement.
ATATTAATTCTCGTAATTTCAACCTTCGTTCATTTGCTGAAAGAACGGCGATGAACTCACCAATTCAGGGAAGTGCCGCTGATATTATTAAGATTGCGATGATTAATATGGAAAAAGCAATTAGTGGGATGCAAGCAAAGATGTTATTACAAATCCATGATGAATTAGTTTTTGAGGCCCCAGCGGAAGAAATTCCCGTTCTCGAAAAGCTGGTTCCTAAGGTAATGGATTACGCAGTTAAGTTACATGTACCGCTAAAGGTAGCTAGTCACTTTGGCGCTACTTGGTACGATGCAAGTAAATAAAGAGAGGTTAAAAAATGCCAGAATTACCAGAAGTTGAAACCGTCCGTAAGGGACTGACCGAATTAGTTAAGGGTGCTCACATCAAAAGTGTTGATGTAATTTACCCTAAGATGCTAAACGTAGAACCGAAAACATTTATCGACTGCCTAGCTGATAGTACAATTACTAAGATTGACAGACGGGGGAAGTACCTATTATTTAGGTTGGACAATGGGCATACCGTTGTTTCACATTTACGAATGGAAGGTAAGTACGACGTTGAAAAAGACGGCACTAAGCCTAGTAAGCATACCCATATTATTATGCATTTGGCCGATGGTCGGGAATTAAGATATAACGACAGTCGGAAATTTGGTCGGATGTATTTAATTAAAAATGGTGACGAAAAGACCCTTTCAGGATTAGGAACGATTGGTCCCGAACCAACCGAATCAGATTTAACGTTTGATTACATGAAACGGATCATGAATAAAAGTCGTGGGAAAATCAAGCCATTTTTATTGAACCAAGACCATATTTCTGGATTAGGTAATATTTATACTGATGAGGTCCTTTGGATGAGTAAAATTCATCCAGAACAACAGACTAATTTGATTTCAGATGAACAGATCAGCGAATTACGGAAGAATATTATTAAAGAAATTGCCCTGGCAATTAAGGGTCATGGAACGACCGTTCATTCTTATTCGAATGCCTTTGGTGAAGCAGGCCAGTTCCAAAGTCAATTGCATGTGTACGGCAAAAAGGGCCAACCTTGTGAACGTTGTGGAACCCCGATTGAAAAAATCAAAGTTGCTCAACGGGGGACTAGCTTTTGTCCCAATTGTCAACGAATCGTAAGTGCTAATGACTAAGTTATTAGGCTTAACTGGTAGCATTGGGACTGGTAAATCCACCGTTAGTAGGGAATTGTCAGCCCATGGCGTTCCAATTATCGATGCGGATGCAATTGCCCACACCCTCCAGTTAAGGGGGACCGATTGTTATAATGAGCTTGTAGAAAAATTTGGCAATGAGATTGCGGGCGAATATTCCATCGATCGAAAACGCTTGGGGGAAATCGTTTTTGCAGACCCTGCCAAACTGTTGTTATTGAATCGGACGATGGATATATACATTCGTGGGATGATTTTAGATCAAATTCATGATTATAGCCTAAAACAAATTGACTTGGTGGTCTTAGATGCACCTTTGTTATATGAATTAGGGTATGCAAATTATGTTGATTTGGTAGTGATGGTTACATGTGATCCAACAATTCAAGTTTCGCGACTTAAAATGCGTAATCACATTAGCACCACACAAGCAGTTCGTTTAATTGGTAAGCAGTGGCCGCAATCAATTAAGCAAAATTTAGCAGATGTGGTCATTAATAACTCAGGTTCGATTAGTCAAACTAGCCAACAAGTGTTAAAATTACTGGATAAATTACGATAAAACGATGAGGTGATTAAGATGAAATGTCCCCATTGTCATAAAAATAGTTCAAAGGTAGTTGATTCCAGACCTACCAATGATGGGACTGTAATTAGAAGACGCCGTGAATGTGAAAAATGTGGATATCGCTATACCACTTTTGAACGAATTGAGTCGGCACCACTATTAGTGATTAAGCATAATGGGAATCGCGAGGAATTTAGTCGTGATAAGATGTTACGCGGGATTATTCGCTCTGCCGAGAAAAGACCCGTTTCAATGGATAAAATGACTAAAATCGTTGATGAAGTTGAAGCTAAGGTTAGATCGATCGGCGAAACAGAGGTTTCCAGCCAACTAATTGGTGAGTATGTGATGAAGGCTTTATCAGATGTTGATGAAATTGCGTATATTCGTTTTGCAAGTGTTTATCGGCAGTTTAAGGATATGACGGTATTTTATAATGAAATGAAAGAAGTCATGAACCGTGATCATGATAAAGAATCAAAGGATAATGATAAATAATGGCTAATCAATTAACACAAAATGATCCTCAGGCAGGCTTTATTGTTGTTAAAAATGAACGATTATCTGATTTAGCGAGTGAATCCATTGATTTGTTGTATCAACCAATAATTGGCTGCAATGCGACTGCATTGATTCGCTTGTTTTGGAGATATAGTAATGAACAAAAGGTTGATTATAGACAACGCTCTCACTATGACTTATTTTCGTTTCTTCAATTTGATTTTAGGGAGTTTACGGAATGTCGCATCAAATTAGAAGGGGCGGGACTTTTGAAAACGTTCGTGCAGCCAACGGATGCTAAACCGATAATGTTATATCAACTAGTGCCCCCACTAACGAATCGCCAGTTTTTTAATGACGATTTATTAAGCTTGGCACTATTGGAAAACATTGGTGAAAAGATGTATCACGAGCTTGCCGACCGCCTTTTGATCAAGCCCTTTCCAATGGAACATGCGTCAGAAATTACTCAAGATTTCTTGGATTCATTTCAGATCGATGCTGATCAACTCACCAATCAACCGAATACGATTGGTAATTTAAAGCAAGAATACGATTTGAATGATACCCAGAAACCAACCCCTAATTCACAGCCTCAATTAGCGGCTAGTGATGATTTTGATTTTCAATTGGTCTTAGACAGTGTTGCAAAGTCGTATGTGCGGATTGATCAGGTGAAAAAGAACTATAATTTAATCTTGAATGAACACCGTTTGTATGGCATTGACGAGCTCGCATTGGCTAGGTTGATCATTCAGTCGACTAACATTAAGAACAATGTTTTTGATCCTGAAAAATTAAAGATTTTGGTCAATCGGATGTATCAAAAAGCGCCAGTAAAACAATCGGTGCCACCTAATCAAAATGCTAATAATGATGCTGAAACTCAAAATGATGATTTTAGTGATCAGGAAAAATTACTATTAAAAAATGTAAGTCAATTTCCACCTCTTCAATTTTTACAGAATTTAAAACATCAACTTGGTGGGTTTCCCTCCAGTTCTGAAAATAAAATGATTGAAGAAATGTTGAACCGTAACGTAATGAACACGAGCGTAATCAATATGTTGGTTTACCACATTTTAGTGGATATGAACAAAACCCAGCTTTATCAAGATAGCTTTGAACGAATCGCAAACGAGTGGGTTCAAAAATATCATGTTAAAACGACGCGGGATGCAATGCTTGCCATTAAGGATTACAATCGTAAAAAAGAGGCTAGCAGTAATAATGGTAGCCGTAATTTTCAGGGAAATGGTGGCTATCGCAGAAAGCAACCAATGGTCAAAAAGCCGGTCCCATATTGGCTAAGAAAGGACTATCAACCCGATGTAAAGCCAATCAGTGAGGAAAGCCTAAAGAAGGGCAAGGAAATGCTTAGAAAATTCCGTGAAGATAATTAGGGGGTGTAAATATTAAAAAGTTGGAAGAAGAATTACAGAACGTGTTGAAAAATCATACTGGCAATGAAAGTAGTTACCGTGATTTAATGAATCAAGCTTGCTCTGATCCTGATGTTAAAAAGTTTATTAATGAACATCATATTAGTAACGATGCGGTTCGCCATTCTGCCTCCCGCATTTATGAATACGTTCAACAAAAGAATAAGCTATCACGCGGTGGGGAAATGATCCCTGGATATCAACCACAATTGACATTTGATGGGAAGTTGATCGATATTACCTACTCACCGACCCTAGCGACGATTGAAAAACAAAAGACGAAGGCAATGAAGGATCGGGTTAAGTCGATTGCAATGCCAAAGCAAACTCGTGATGCTAGTTTTGACAGTTATCTAATGAGCAGTGACGCACGGGTGCACCTCCTAGAAGTTGCAATGGATTTTATCCATCGTTTATCTGATCATCCTGATCAATTTGTTAAGGGGCTGTATCTTTGGGGAACGTTTGGGGTTGGTAAGACATATACCCTCGGAGCAATCGCAAATGAGCTTGCTAAAAAAGGCTTATCTTCGACTTTGATTAACTTTCCTAGTTTCACGGTTGAATTAAAAAATTCAATTCAATTTAATACGACTGGTGCTAAAATTGATTCAGTCAAGAAGGCCCCAATTTTAATGATTGATGATATTGGAGCCGACGTGCTTTCTGAATGGATTCGAGATGAAGTATTGGGAGTTATTTTAGAGTATCGAATGCAAAATGAGTTGCCGACACTATTTAGCTCAAATTATTCGATGAATGCCCTAGAAGAAGATCATTTACCCTACGATAAACGGAATCAAGAAGATAAGGTCCGTTCTGGAAGAATTATGCAAAGAATTCGTTTTCTAGCGAATGAGTACCAGATGGATGGTAAAAATATGCGTTTGCAGTAAGCTAGGTGTTTTACTTGACATTATTGCTAAATAATAGTTTAATGATAATTGAAAAATCTTTACTAGCTAAAAGTGTTTGAAGACATGATTTGCGAATCCAAATTTATTAGGGAAGAGGGGCATTTGCTGAAAGTCCTTCTAATTTGGTCGGAAGTTACCACTTCATTTGACTGCCTATTGGAAATAATAGGTCGTTTGGTTAACGTTAGATACTAAATTAAGTGTTCATAGGCTTATTTACTATGGATAATTGGGTGGAACCGCGCTTATTACGACGTCCCATGTGTGCTCATTGAAGTACGCATGGGACGTTTTTTAGTCTAGTAAAGATAATAATATTAAAGGGGATCATAAATATGGCTCAACTTTCATTTGAATTTCCAGACGGCAGCGTAAAAGAATTTGACGCTGGCGTTACGACAGAAGATATCGCAAAGTCAATTTCAATCAGTTTGGCTAAAAAGTCAGTTGCTGGTAAGGTTGATGGACAATCATTTGGTTTGAAAACACCACTTCAAAAGGGTGGTAAGATTGAAATTGTTACTAAGGACGATGCAGAAGGCTTGACTGTTTTACGGCGGACTGCTGCACAATTATTAAAGGCCGTATTAGCAGACTCATTCGCAGACATTCGCTTCGGGGAAAGTACTTCTGATGAAGATGGCTTCTTTGTTGATACTGATAAGAACGATCGTCAAGTCAGTGCTGATGAATTAGATGGTTTAGCTGATAAGATCAACCAATTAGTTAAGGATGATGTACAATTAGAACGCAAGGAATTATCACTTGAAGATGCTTTAAAGCAAGTTGATGGTGATCCTTACCAAGCTGTTTTAGTTCGTAAGTTAGCTAAGGATGATAAGGTGGTCTTCTATCAAATCGGCGATTACTTGAGCTTAGGCGAAGGGGTCGTATTACCAGATGCTAAACCACTTAAGTTCTTCAAGCTCCTTTCAGTTGCTGGTGCTTATTGGGAAGGTAAGTCATCTAACCCAATGTTACAAAGAATCTACGCAACTGCATTCTTTAAGAAGGATGATTTAGAAGCAGACTTAAAGCAACGCCAAGAAGCAAAGGAACGTGACCACCGAGTAATCGGTAACCAATTGGACCTCTTCTTCGTTGACCCTAAAGTGGGTGCTGGGCTTGCTTATTGGATGCCAAATGGTGCTACGGTCCGTCGGGTCATCGAACGCTACATTATCGACAAGGAAGTAAACAACGGCTACCAACACGTTGTTACGCCAGTATTGATGAATCTAGACGTTTACAAGACTTCAGGACACTGGGCACACTATCGTGAAGACATGTTCCCACCAATGGACATGGGTGATGGTGAACAACTAGAATTACGGCCAATGAACTGTCCTAGCCACATCCAAATTTACAACCACCATATCCGTTCATACCGTGATCTACCAATGCGGGTGGCTGAATTAGGGATGATGCACAGATTTGAAAAATCAGGAGCGTTAAGTGGTTTACAACGGGTTCGTGAAATGACGTTAAATGATGGTCACACGTTCGTTGCACCAGACCAAATCCAAGAAGAATTCAAGAAGATCTTGCACTTAATGATGGACGTTTACAACGACTTCGACATTAAGGAATACCACTTCAGATTAAGTTACCGCGATCCTAAGAATACTGAAAAGTACTTTGATGATGATGAAATGTGGAACAAGTCCCAATCAATGCTTAAGGGTGCCATGGATGAACTTGGCTTAGACTACGTTGAAGCTGAAGGGGAAGCTGCATTCTATGGTCCAAAACTTGATGTTCAAACTTACACTGCATTGGGTAATGAAGAAACACTTTCCACGATCCAATTAGACTTCATGTTACCAGAACGTTTCGATCTTCATTACGTTGGAGAAGATGGTAAGGAACACCGTCCAGTTATGATCCACCGTGGATTAGTATCAACGATGGAAAGATTCGTGGCTTACTTGATCGAACAATACAAGGGTGCATTCCCAACTTGGCTAGCACCAAAGCAAGTTAAGATTATCCCAGTTAGTGAAGAAAAACATGGTGACTACGCTCGCAAGGTTAACGAAAAACTTCGCAAGGAAGGAATTCGTTCCGAAGTTGACGAACGGGCTGAAAAGATGGGCTACTTGATTCGTGATGCCCAAACCCATAAGATTCCATACACGATCGTGGTTGGTGACGAAGAAGTGAAGAACGAAAACGTTTCCGTTCGTCGTTACGGACATGAAGAAAGTAATACAGAATCATTTGCTGATTTTGAATCACAAATTAAAAATGATATCAATAACTATTCTCGAGAAGATTAATTCATTCTTGACGGATTAGTTAGAAACTGTTATATTATTAGTAACGATAAAAAGCAGAAGCATCCCGCTTCTCGCCTGAGTGATAATTGTCGCTGGGCAAATGTACGGTAAAAAATCTGAATTTGATTCGGATTAAAAAGCGGGTGCCTTAGTGCGCCCGCTTTTTCTGCTTTTTAAATTATTTGGAGGTGGATTACCATAGCAAACGATATGATGGTCAATGAAGGAATTCGGTCTCGCGATGTCCGTTTAATTGACGCTCAAGGCGAACAACTCGGTGTGAAGACTAAGGCTGAAGCATTGAAGTTAGCAGAGGATGCTAATTTAGATCTTGTTTTAGTTGCACCTAAAGCAAAGCCACCAGTTGCAAAGATTCTCGATTACGGTAAGTACCGTTTCGAACAACAAAAAAAGGCTCGCAAGTCTCGTCAAAGTCAAAAGACAATCAGCGTCAAAGAAATTCGTTTAAGTCCAACCATCGACACGAATGACTTTAATACGAAGTTAAAGCGTGTTCAAACATTCTTAAGCAAGGGTGCTAAAGTGCGAGTTTCAATTCGTTTCAAGGGGCGTGCAATTACCCATAAAGAAATTGGTCGGGATGTCTTAAATAAGATGGCCGATGCAACTAAGGATGTTGCGGTTGTTACTCAAAGAGCTAAAATGGAAGGGCGGAGCATGTTCTTAATGCTTGCCCCAAACGACAATGAAAAGAAATAATTATTAAAATTATAATTATTATTATTTTTGAAGGAGGATATTTATAATGCCTAAGATCAAAACTAACCGCGCCGTAGCAAAGCGTTTCAAGAAAACTGCTAAGGGTGGTTTAAAGAGTGCGCATGCTTTTACTAGTCACCGTTTCCACGGTAAGACTAAGAAGCAACGTCGTCAATTACGTGGAACTCACGTAATCTCAGCATCAAACACTAAGAAGTACCTTAAGTTATTAAAGTAATTTAATTTGAGAACCATTATTTAGGAGGAATTTAATATGCCACGAGTTAAAGGTGGAACCGTTACACATGCACGCCGTAAGCGCATGCTAAAAGCAGCTAAGGGATACCGCGGTGCTAAGAGCCGTTTGTTCAAGACTGCTAAAGACCAAGTTATGAAGTCACGTACTTATGCATTCCGTGACCGTCGTAACAACAAAATCAACTTCAGAAAGCTTTGGATTGCACGGATCAATGCTGCTTCCAGAATTAATGGCTTAAGCTACAGCAAGCTTATGCACGGTTTGAAGTTAGCAAATATCGAAGTTAACCGTAAAATGTTAGCTGATTTAGCTGTTAACGATGCAGATGCATTTAAGGCATTCGCAGAAGCTGCTAAAAAAGCTTTAGCATAACAGAAATTAAAACTTTCACCAGACATTTTACTTGGTGAAAGTTTTTTTATCTAAATTGGATTGCCGTGTTGTTTACACTAAACACGGTTACATAATATTTAACTATGGGGAGAAGCTATGATCGAAAAATTAAAACCAACCTGGATGGTTTCAGCAATTTATGATTTAAAGCCGGCGCGTTTACAATCAATGGGGATTAAAGCAGTATTCACAGATTTGGATAATACGGTTATCCCTTGGAACAATCCAGACGGCACTCCTCAATTACGAGCTTGGCTTTCGACTTTAGCCGAGTTCAATATTCGCCTTGTGGTCATTTCTAATAACAAGCATTCACGAGTTAAGCGTGCGGTTAGTAATTTAAAATTATCATTTATTTCACGGGCGATGAAGCCGCTGCCGAATGGCATCAAGCGGGCTTTAAAACAATATCAACTTGATCGTGATCAAGTCATTATGGTCGGAGATCAAATCATGACCGATGTTTGGTCCGCAAATAATGCTGGCGTGCGGAGTGTATTGGTCAAGCCACTCGTGAATAGTGATGCTTGGATTACCGGAGTGAATCGTAAAATTGAAAAACGGGTAATAAGAAAGTTACAACAAAAGTACCCGAATCTTAAATGGCAGGAGGATATTAATTAATAATGGAAGATGAAGAATTAAGATGTGTTGGCTGTGGAGCTAAGATTCAGACCACGGACCCAGATGGTTTGGGATTTGTTCCTGCATCAGCCCTTAAAAATGCAGTTGATAATGATGAGGATGTTTACTGTAAACGGTGTTTTAGATTGCGTCATTATAATGAGATTTCACCAGTAAGTTTGACTGATGATGATTTTAGAATGTTGCTAAGTCAAATTCAAGATACCGATGCCTTGATCGTTTATGTAGTGGATATCTTTGATTTTAACGGAAGCTTAATTCCAGGATTACATCGTTTCGTCGGTGATAACCCCATCTTGATGGTGGGAAATAAGTCTGATTTATTACCTAGTTCATTTAAGCGGAGTAAATTGGCTGACTGGATTCGCCAGCAGGCCAATAAAAATGGGATTCGGCCAATTGATGTTGAATTGGTGTCCGCTAAAACTAACGATTCGGTTGACCACCTACTAGAAGTGATCGATAAGAAACGCAAGGGTCGCGACGTTTACGTAGTTGGGGTGACCAACGTTGGTAAGTCGACCTTGATTAACCAAATTATTAGACAAAGCACGGGGATTAAGGAATTGATTACGACTTCCCGTTTTCCTGGGACAACGTTAGATAAAATTGAAATCCCACTAGCCGATGGGAAACAGATTATTGATACTCCAGGGATCATTCACGCTCAACAGATGGCCCATTATTTGAACGGACGGGATTTAAAAATCGTGGCACCACAGAAAAAAATTAAGCCACGTTCATACCAATTAAATCCAGAACAGACGCTTTTCTTTGGTGGCGTGGCACGCTTTGACTATGTTGTAGGTGATCGTAAGCATGGTTTTACTGCATACGTTGAGAATAATCTTTTTGTCCATCGGACGAAGTTAATGAATGCTGATGCATTTTATGAAAAACACCTTGGTGATCTATTGACCCCGCCAAGTGGGGATGATCTAAAGCAATTTCCGAAATTAGTGCGGCATGAGTTTAAAACCACTGAAAAAAGTGATTTAGTAATTGAAGGATTAGGTTGGGTAACCGTTCCTGCAGGCGTAGTGGTTGCAGGATGGGCTCCCAAGCAGGTTGCCGTTTTAATGCGGCGTTCAATGATATAGGAGAATTTAAATGAACTTAAGAGGGAAACAAAAACGATTTTTAAGAGCGAAGGCGAACCGAATGAGACCATTGTTTTCGATTGGTAAGGAAGGGCTCAGTGATAATTGGTTGAACCAAGTTAATGATGCGTTGAACAATCGCGAATTAATGAAGGTCAACATCTTACAAAACTCTGCGGTAGAACCCGAAGATGTTCGTGAATTTGTGGAACATAATAGTGAAATTCAAGTAGTCCAAACAATTGGCCGCACGGTCTTATTATTTAAGATTGCGGATCAAGCTAAAAATCGGCATATTTCTGAGGATGTTAAACAAATCTAGAGGTAATTGATGATGAATAAGGTCGTATATCAAAGTAATGTTAAAACGCTAACGCAAATAATTGGTCATCGTGAAAATGGGCAAAACATTGGTTTATTGGGTGGAACTTTTAACCCAGTGCATACTGGTCATTTAATTATTGCAGATCAAGTGAGAAGCCAACTGGGCTTGGATCGAGTCTTATTAATGCCAGATGCCGTCCCCCCACATGTTGATCCAAAGCGCGCAATTGATGCGAGCCATCGGGTTAATATGTTACGATTAGCAACAGAGGATAACCCTAAATTAGGGATTGAATTATCCGAAGTCCTGCGGGGCGGGAAGAGTTTTAGTTTTGATACGATTAAGGAGTTGACCCAACGCTTTCCTAATAATAACTATTACTTTATTATTGGTGGTGATATGGTAGAGTATCTTCCAAAATGGTACCGAATCAATGACTTGATTAAGATGGTCCAATTCGTTGGGGTTAAGCGAAGTGGCTATCCAATCACTTCCAAGTACCCAGTGGTTTGGGTCGATGTTCCGATGATGGATGTTTCTTCAACGCTGATTAGGAGCAAGGTTCACCAAGGCCAGTCGATTCGTTATTTAGTACCCAGTGCAGTTACTAATTATATAAGGGAGAATCATCTTTATGAGTGAAGTGTTTTTGAATTATCAAGAAAATATTGTTTCGTATGATCGAGCCGAATTATTAAAGCGTTTAAATGCGGCACTGCGTCCTAAGCGATTTGCCCATGTGCAAAGAGTTGAACAAATGGCGATTAAATTAGCCCAATTGAATGGCGTGGATACAGAAATGGCCAGTATCGCCGGATTAGTTCATGATTACGCGAAACAACGCCCCGATGAGGACTTTGTGAAAACGATTAAGGAATATCGATTAGACCCCACTTTACTCAACTACGGGAATGCAGTTTGGCATGGTTACGTTGGTTGGATCCTAGTTAAAAATGAATTGGGCATTCACAATATTGATGTTTTAAATGCCGTTAAGTACCACACGATTGGTGCTCCATACATGAGTAAGTTGGCACAAATTGTCTACATGGCCGATTATATCGAAACTGGTCGTGATTTTCCTGGGGTGGAAGAAGCCCGTGCGATTACGTTTGACAATTTAGCGAATGGAGTGGCTTATCAAACCTTCCATACGTTAGATTATCTAGTCAATCAACATGTTGCGGTTTTTCCAAAAACAATTGATACTTTTAATGCTTGGGTACCTAACTCCGCATTGTACAGAGAGGATAAATAATAAATGATGAATAGTAAAGAAAAATTAGAAGTCGTTGTAAAAGCTGCTGATGATAAAAGAGCTCACGATATCGTGGCTCTAAACGTTGAACAAGTCAGTTTGATGGCTGATTATTTTGTGATTATGGACGCTGCTTCTAATCGGCAGGTAAAAGCAATTGCTGAAGCAATCGTTGATGAATCAGAAAAAGCATCGATCAATGTTAAACAAGTTGAGGGCAAGAATGAAGCTAAGTGGATTTTGATCGACTTAGGGGATGTTATCGTTCATGTTTTCCAAAAGGAACAACGTGAATTTTATGACATTGAAAAATTATGGTCTGACGCTGCTGAATTAGATTTGAGCAGCTGGGTCGTTGAATAATGATCTACAGTGAATTCGCTGAGTTATACGACGAATTGTTCGATCCAGAAATGTACGTGAAGTGGGTTGGCTTTGTTGAAAAATATGCTAAGTCCAAAGCATTTTTAGACTTAGCATGTGGGAACGGACGAATGGATATCGAACTTGCCAAGCGGGGGTTTGAACCAGTAGGGCTAGATTTATCCACCGACATGCTAGCGATTGCCAGTCAAAAGGCGGATCAAAGCGGAGTGCACTTTCCCTTGTTAAATGGGAATATGCTTGATCTAGAGGGATTGGATACCTTTCAGACCATCACTTGTTTTGATGATTCAATTTGTTATCTAAAAGATGCAGACCAGTTGTTACAAATGTTTACTCAGGTCGCACAACACTTGAGTGCAGATGGGGTCTTCTTGTTCGATGTGATCACCCCGTATCAGACCGATGTCGTTTATCCAGGGTATATGTATAATTATCATGATGAGTCAAGGGCCTTCATGTGGCGTTCATATTCAGGGGATGCACCCCATTCAGTCGAACATGATCTATCGTTTTTTAACTATAATCCAGCTAAAGAAGCCTACGATGAGATATCTGAATTACATTTAGAACGGACCTATCCAATGCCAACCTATCTTAAGACGCTCAAGAAGGCGGGATTCACTAACGTTAAACCTAGTGCTGATTTCGGTGATGCCGATGTTCAACCTGATACGACACGGTGGTTTTTCGTTGCGAAAAAGGAGTAACTGATGTTATCGGCTGTCGGCATTATTGCAGAATATAATCCGTTTCATAACGGGCATCTTTACCAGCTCCAAATGGCAAAACGCTTAGCCCACGCTGACGTTACAGTTGCCGTAATGAGTGGTAATTGGGTGCAAAGAGGCGCTCCTTCAATTGTTGATAAATGGCAGCGGACTGAAATGGCGTTGGCTGGTGGCGTCGATCTAGTAGTCGAGTTACCAGTTTTTGGAGCAGTTCAGCCTGCTGATATCTTCGCGTATGAAGCCATTCGGATCGTTGATCAATTAAAGTGTGATGCCTTAGCGTTCGGCTGTGAACATTCGAACTATGATTTTAAACGGCTGGGCCAACTTGAAGTGAAGGGTGATCAACAGCACTTTAAAGATTATCAGCAGAGCTATCCTGCTTTATTGCAAGCAGCGGTTAAATCTCAGTTAGGGGTGGCAATCGACCAACCTAATGATATCTTGGCTTTTAACTATGCGCGTGCAGTTCATAAATTGGCGAGTCCGATTAAATTGGTGCCCATCGAGCGAATCGGTAGTCAACATCATGATCAAAATTGGCAGACTAAATTTGCTAGTGCAACTGCCATTCGTCGTGCACTATTGGCGAAGAACGATGATGCAGGGGTATCAGAAGTGTTGCCAGCAAGTTCGCGGAAGATATTGTTATCATCAACACCGCAGCTGTTGGATTGGTTACTTTTTTGGCCCCAGTTGCGTTATCAGTTATTAACGACTTCACTGGCTGATTTACGATCGGTTTATCAAATGACCGAGGGTATCGAATCAAGGTTAAAACAAGCTGCCATTCAAAATGCTCGTTTCACTGACTTTATTGATGCCGTTAAGACCAAGCGCTACACCTATCCGCGGATTCAGCGGTTATTAGTGGCCACATTATTAAAATTGGACGCACACCAAATGCTTGGTCAATCTCCATACATTCGGGTATTAGGTTTTAGTCCACTTGGTCAACAGTATTTAAATCAGGTCAAAAAACAAATTGAGTGGCCAATTATTTCAAAGATAAGTCAATCAGTGCTACAATCACAGTTGGCAGTTGAATTTAAGGCTGGGATGTTGATTCAGATGCAAACCAATCAGTTCGAGGATTTGTATCGGCACCCAATTATTAAAAAATGAAGCTATCAAGGAAATTACCTTGACATTAAAATTGCTAATATGTATAATTAATCACGTTGCATTAGGAGGAACTGCTATGAAATGGTATTTGAGTGATTTAAAAGATTACAAAGCTGTACCACTTTCTGAAAAAGTTGAATTAGATTTAAAGGATGACCTTTTATCTAGATACTCTGATCAAATCATTGATGTTCAGCCTGTAAATGTTGAATCATATGTTTTTTATAATCAGGGGAAGGCAATTGTGAATGCACAGGTCAAGGGCGAAATTACGGTTCCGTCATCTCGTTCATTAACGCCTGTTAAATTGCCATTAGACTTTAGCATTAATGAAGTCTATGTTCCAGATGAAGCTGCCTTAAGGAGCTTCGAACAAGATGATAGTAACGCTAACGAGATTGCATTGGTCACCGATGAAGATGGGGCCATTGATTTTGATAAATCCGTAGCTGATAATATCATTCTGCAAATCCCAATGCATATTCTGTCACCGAAAGAGTCCGAACTAAACATTATGCCAGAAGGTGATGATTGGCAAGTAATTTCGGAGGATGACTATAAACATCCTAAGACAGATGATAAACCAGTTGATCCACGTCTTACCAAGTTAAAAGATTTCTTTAATCAAGATTAGTAAGGCTTAAAAATTTCACTAGTGGATATTTTAAAAAGAAGGAGGGGTTTATATTGGCTGTACCAGCAAGAAGAACTTCTAAAGCTAAGAAGCGCATGCGTCGGGGTCACATTAAGTTGAATGTCCCTGGTTTGACTCCATGCCCAAATTGTGGTGAATTACGTAAGTCACACTTCGTTTGCCCAAGTTGTGGTTATTACGATGGTAAAGATGTTATTAGTAACACTAATAACTAATTATCAGGATTAAAAAAGCTTTCAGAACACCATGGGTTCTGAAAGCTTTTTATTTTTCTGCTAAAACGATTAGACGTTGCTTAAAAATATCTAATTTATGTTAAAATGGAATTATATGAAAAAATTGAAGGTGGGACAGTTATGACCAATGTATTGATTGTTGAAGATGAAAAAAGTCTCTCTCGTTTCGTTGAATTAGAGCTAAAGCATGAAGGATATGACGTTACGGTTGCTGGAAACGGTCGGGATGGACTTGAAGAAGCAATTAATGATGACTTTGATGTCATTTTACTCGATTTAATGCTTCCTAAATTGAACGGAATGGAAGTGGCACGGCGATTACGTGAAAAGAAGGATACCCCAATTATTATGATGACCGCACGTGACTCAGTAATTGATCGGGTATCTGGATTCGATCATGGAGCCGATGATTACATCGTAAAGCCATTTGCAATTGAAGAATTACTTGCGCGGATTCGGGCCCTCTTACGGAGAATTAAGATCGAAGGTCATCAAAAAGCCCAAGAACAAAAGGTGGTTCACTTTAAGGACCTTACGATCGAAAAGGAAAGTCGGATCGTGCGGCGTGGTGACGAGGTAATTGACCTTACCAAGCGGGAGTACGAATTACTATTAACGTTAATGGAAAATGTAAACGTTGTCTTAGCACGTGACGTTCTCTTGAACAAGGTGTGGGGTTACGATTCAGATGCTGAAACGAACGTGGTTGATGTTTACATTCGTTACCTGAGAAATAAAATTGATCGCGACGGCGACAAGAGTTACATTCAAACCGTGCGTGGGACAGGATACGTGATGCGTTCATGATTTCAAAACAAGATAAGCAACAATCACAAAACGCATCATCTGATGACGTTAGTAACGGGAGAAGATGGATTTCCTTAAAATGGAAATGGTCTGTCGGCACGTCGGTAGTTGTTTTTCTAGTTGTATCAATTTTTTCATTCTTAATTTATAATCGCTTTTCTGATGTATTATTAGATCAGGAAATGGACCATGTCAAAAGTACTTTGAATAGCGTTACGAATCGTTTGGAATCACTCGATAAGTTCGATCACGATAACGTTTACAATGTATTATCACCGCGCTTAAATCCAAATCAGCGCGATGACCAATTAGTGGCTCCTGATTCAGTGTTCAACGATTTATCGCGTAATAACACTTCGATCAGTGTTTCCGATGCGAAAAAACAGTCTTTATTTATGGTGGGTAATTCTAATCCGAAGCCGTTGACGCATTCGATCATTAGTAAACGGGTGTACAGCGATCGAGTGAACCATTCACTTGTGTTAATTGGTGATGCGCCCATCTTTAAACGGGGAACGCGGAGCGTGGTTGGTTACGTTCGAATCGTTGATCAGTTAAATGATTATCACTCATCAACGAACAAGTTAGTCGCTATTTTACTATTATTATTGATCATGACAACTGCGATATCATCACTACTAGCGTATGCTATGGCTGCTTACTTGCTACGACCAATTAATAAAATTAGGCGCACCATCGATGAAGTTAGTGATTCCCCGAAGACTTCTAAGCGGGTGCCCAAGCTAAATCAAAATGATGAATTAACTGATTTAGGGACCCTGTTCAATGAAATGCTTGATACGATGCAACGCTATATTGAGCAACAGCAACGCTTTGTAGAAGATGTTTCACATGAATTAAGAACGCCTGTGGCGGTGATTCAAGGCCACATGGACTTACTAAAGCGTTGGGGGAAAAAAGATCAAGTCGTGCTTGATGAGTCGATTGATTCATCGATTGCTGAAATTAATCGAATGAAAAGCTTGATTAATGAGATGCTTGAGCTATCCCGTGTGGA
The DNA here is from genome assembly GCF_058508515.1 of Nicoliella sp. ESL1120. Lineage (NCBI taxonomy): Bacteria > Bacillati > Bacillota > Bacilli > Lactobacillales > Lactobacillaceae > Nicoliella > Nicoliella sp. ESL1120. Next base: position 1,186,771 of record NZ_CP196383.1, on the reverse strand, counting down.
ACAGGCCAGTTTAAATTATCGAGATCGCATCACGAATGTTGAAGAAGTGGTGGAACAGCAATTTAATGATTTTAAGATGTTGCATCCAGACTTTAACTTCACGTTTGATAATGACGTTAGAAAACCGGTTTATGCACAGATCTACCGTAACCATCTCGAACAGTTATTGATTATTCTTCTGGACAATGCGGTTAAATATTCAGCCGAGCGTAAGATCATTCACGTTTCATTATCCCGCAATATGCGAAGTGTTGAATTATCGGTTCAAGACTTCGGTGAAGGAATCAGTCAAGAAAATATGCGCAATGTTTTTGATCGTTTCTATCGAGTTGATAAGTCAAGAAGCCGTGATCAAGGTGGTAATGGATTAGGTCTATCGATCGCAAAACGATTGGTTGAGGCTTACCATGGTAAGATTGCCGTCGAAAGTTCAGTTGGTTCGGGTTCGATTTTTAGTGTCTCATTGCCAATTTTAAGCAAGGAACAACGATTGGCATTAGAAGCAAGGGATGCTGAAAATAATAATGAAGCTAACCTGTAGATAAAAAAAGAATTGATAATTTTAAAATTATCAATTCTTTTTATTTACTTGCGATTTTGTTTTCCAGCATTACGGTTCCGATTTCTCTGGTTATTATTACTGGATTGATTAGTTTGCTTAGGCTTATTTTCTGTGGCTACTAAGGATGATAAATCAACTTTTTTCGGTGGATTTTTTTTAGCAGCTTCGGCCACTTCTCTTCTGATCTTTGGACGGTACAGATTAATGATCAGGGTTTGGATACATGCAAAAATTCCGCCAATGAAGAAGTAGATTCCCAATCCAGCAGGAGCTTGAAAGGCAATTATTAATATGAAGATGGGACTAATGAATAGCATTGCCTGCATTTGTTTTTGTTGTTCTTTTGGTAGTCCCTGTTTGGATAATAAGGCCTGAATAATATAAGCAACGAATGAGAGGATTGCTAATGCGATGTTTTTATCGCCAAGCTTGATTCCAAAGAAAATGGTTTTGGAAAGTTCGGGTGAGAATCGAATTGCTTCGTACAGTGCGGCGAACACTGGTAGTTGAATCAAAATTGGTAAACATCCGATTCCACCAGTCATGCTGACCCCATTTTCACGGTATAGTGACATCATTGCTTGGCTGGCAGCTGCCTGTTCTTCTTGGGTTTTAGCAGCCTTTTGATGTTTTTTGATTTCATCTAGTTGTGGTTTTAACAGGCTCATCTTTTCTTGTTGAGTAGTAGACTTACGCATTTGATTAACCATCAGTGGCAATAGCACTAATCTAACTAATACGGTAAGGACGATCAATGCCCAACCATAACCACCAACGAACTTAGCGATCAAATTCATGATGCTTTCGCCTGTTTTACCGAATAGATCATAATACCATCCGTATGGTTGGCCGTTCTTATCGGTTTGGACACAACCACTTAATAATAGGACTAATGAACCAGCCATTGCTAGTGCACTCAGTCGTTTTAACTTTTTCATTTAAATCAAAAATCCTTCCTATAATCATCATAATATGCTATTTAAATATCGTAATTTAATCACGGCGAATTTGCAAATTAAATCGTGGTAAAATTATGAAAAGCATCGTGCTTAGTGAAACTAAGGTTAATATCAGTTACCTCTGCAGCACTGTTTGATGGTTGTCTAACTTGATCTACGAATTGATCTAATTGTTTGTGCTCACCTTGAGCCAAAATCCGTACTGATCCATCCGCTAGGTTCTCGACGGAACCATTAATATTGAGTTGTTCAGCAACTTGTTTGGTTGCCCATCTGAATCCGACCCCTTGGACGGTTCCATAAACGATTAATTCTAAAGTTGGTTTCATTTCATTACCTCTTACTTAAAAAATAGTTAACAATAAAATTATATCACAATAAATATGTTAGAATATTAATTGCGGATTATACAGGAGAAAATAATGGAAAAAATTACATCAAATCAAAATCGCCAGGTCAAAGCCTGGACGAAATTAAAAACCAAACACGGGCGCCAAGGGGCTGGCCAATACCTATTAGAGGGATGGCACTTAGTTTCTGAAGCCATTAATTATGATCAACCAATCGTTACGATAATCGTGACCCAAGCGCGGCTAGATGCTGACGGGGATTTCTTTGTTGATAAATATGATTATGTCGTAGTGACTAATGAAGTTGCGAACCACATTAGTGATACTAAAACCCCCCAGGGCATTTTTGCCGTGGTTGAAATTCAGCCGAGTGCCCAAGTAGCAGCTAATTATGCTCAAGGCGGATGGCTACTATTGGATCAAGTTCAAGATCCAGGTAATATCGGAACGATGGTTCGGACTGCCGATGCAATGGGGCTAACTGGAGTCGTTTTTGGTTCTGGAACGGCTAGTCAGTATTCTCCAAAGGTATCACGAGCAATGCAGGGCAGCCAGTTCCACGTTCAAATTGCTGAAGCAGACCTCGCTGAATGGATTAACGAATATCATGAACAGGGTTATCCAGTTTATGGGACTGAGTTAAATCCGAACGCCGTTGCGCTAAGTACAATTACTCCACAATCCAACTTTGCATTGGTAATGGGCAACGAGGGCAATGGAATGCAATCGGCGTTGCTTGCGACCACTGATGCTAATTTATTTATCCCAATGAAGGGAAATGCTGAATCCTTGAACGTGGCGATTGCTGCTGGAATCGTAATGTTTCACTTACAAAAGTAGGGAGGAATCATTTTGGATGCTTCTAATTGGCGCAATGATAAGGAGTACGTCTCAATCGTTTCAGATTTATTGGCGCAACCGTTAGTAAAGCGGATGGCCACGATCGTCCAACACCATCACTCTACCAGGCTTAATCATTCGATTTACGTTTCATACGTTAGCTATCGAATTGCTAAAAAATTCCATTTGAACTATCGGGCCATTGCACGTGGGGGATTGTTACACGATTTTTTCTTTTATGACTGGCGGGTCACTAAGTTCAATTTAGGTTCACACGCCTTTATTCATCCCCGCGTAGCATTAAAGAACGCTGAAAAAATAACTGAGCTTTCACCAATGGAACGCGACATTATATTAAAACATATGTGGGGCTTTACATTGGCACGACCAAAATACAAAGAGAGCGTTATTGTATCATTAGTCGATGATTATGCAGCAATTCATGAATTTTTAGGACCGTTTAACCGAAAAGTAAGGAAAATATTTGAAAAAATTTGAAATATCGATAAAATGGATAATACATGATTATTTATTACAGGAGGGATTTTTTATGGACGAATTAAAAGCTGATCAATGTGCTCCAGATTTTCACCTTTGCCCAAAGTTTCAAAAGACATTTGCGATTTTAGGCAAAAAATGGAATGGATTGATCATCGAAACATTACTAAATGAAGGCCCCCTCAGATTTAAGAACATTGCTAAGACGATTAGTAAGTGTAGTGATCGAGTTTTAGTTGAACGCCTTAAAGAACTAGAGGCCGAAGGAATCGTTTCCAGAAATACATTTAAGGATTCTTCATTGATCCAATATCAATTGACCGCAAAGGGACTAGAGCTAGAGCCCATTATGAGCTCAGTTCATAATTGGGCGAATAAGTGGTTCGCCTAAAAATAGGCTTGATTAATTGCTATGAATAGTTTAATATCAAACTAGATATGTTTCGATGAAAAATTAGTAGGTTGACCGTTTCACAGAGAAGCTATAGATGCTGAAAGTAGCTATAGGTCGATTGAATTCATTTTCTGAACAGATATTGGGAGTTTGTTAATGAACAAAAAATATCCGGTGATCACCGTTATTGATTTTGAGAGTAGATGGCTTTGATCTAGCATCTAAAGTAGGGTGGTACCGCGCAGCTTCGTCCCTTTTTGTAGGGATGAGGCTTTTTTTGTGCAATTAAGGAGGATAAAGATGAGTTTAAAGGATGAATTAAGTCAAATTCATGATCGTGGAATTAAAGCCATCAATGATGCGACTGATATTAAAGCAATTCATGAAAATATAAAGGTAAAGCTATTGGGGAAAAAGGGTCCCATTACTAAGGCGTTACGGGGGATCAAAGACCTTGCAGTTGAAGAACGGCCCAAGGTCGGTAGCTATGCTAATAAGATTAGAGATGACCTACAAACTGCATTGGATGCTAAGGTCGCTGAATTAGAAGCCAAGCGATTGAATGCTCAATTGGCTAATGAAAAAATTGACGTGACGTTGCCTGGTACACCAGTAGCCAAGGGTCATCCCCATGTCATTCAGTCGATCATTGATGAAATTACGGACTTGTTCTTAGGGATGGGTTATTCAGTGCTTAGCGGTCCAGAAGTGGAAGAAGATAAGTATAACTTCGAAATGATGAACCTACCAAAGGACCATCCAGCACGTGATATGCAAGATACTTTTTACATTACAGATGAAATCTTGATGCGGACCCAAACATCACCAATGCAAGCGCGGACGCTTGAAAAGCATGACTTCGACAAGGGCCCACTAAAGATGATCTCACCAGGGGTTGTTTATCGACGTGATACCGATGATCCCACTCACTCACATCAATTCCATCAAGTTGAAGGAATGGTGGTTTCTGAAAACGTTACGATGAGTGATCTAAAGGGGACCTTGGAACTATTGACCCATGAGTTATTTGGCGACAAATTTAACGTGCGGCTACGGCCAAGTTACTTCCCATTTACCGAACCATCAGTTGAGGCTGATATTACCTGTTTTAATTGTATGGGTAAGGGTTGTAGCGTATGTAAGGGCAGCGGCTGGATTGAAGTTTTGGGGGCTGGAATGGTGCACCCAAACGTCTTGAAAAATGCAGGCGTCGATCCTGAAAAATACACTGGCTTTGCATTCGGTTTAGGACCTGATCGGCTTGCAATGTTGAAATACGGGGTCTCAGATATTCGGGACTTCTATTTAGATGATGTCCGCTTCCTATCTCAATTTAACTAAGGAGTGTTAAAACATGCTTGTTTCTTATAAATGGCTAAAAGAATACCTGGACTTGAACGTCCCTGTCGATAAATTAGCCGAAAAGATCGAAAGAACGGCCGTTGAAGTTGATGGCGTAGTGCGTCCAGCTGACGGGCTTAAAAAATTAGTAGTTGGGAAGGTCGTTTCAATGGAAGACCATCCCGATTCAGATCACCTGCATATTTGCCAAGTTGATGTTGGTGAAGATGAACCGATTCAAATCGTGTGTGGTGCACCGAACGTTCAAGTTGATAAAAAGGTGATCGTCGCTGAAGTAGGCGCTAGGGTTGGCGATAACTTAAAAATCAAACGTAGTAAAATGCGGGGCGTAGTTTCCAACGGGATGCTTTGTGCGTTAGATGAAATTGGTTTTGCTAAGGATGTGGTCCCAAAGGAATGGTCAGAAGGAATTTACTTCCTGCCATCAGATGCTAAGGTGGGCGATGATGTTTATCCATACATCGGGATGGACGATGAATTGATCGACCTAGACGTTACCCCTAACCGTGGAGATATGTTAAGCATTTACGGCACGGCCCATGAACTAGCAGCGATCTATGATTTACCACTGAAATTAGACCATCCTGATTTAAAGGAAACTGGTAGCAATAAAACTAGCGATCTGATTAGTGCTACTGCTGATGATTCCATCGCACCGAACTTTAACGTACGGGTATTATCGAACGTCAAGGTTCAAAGTAGCCCCCTCTGGTTGCAGATTCGGCTTTGGAATGCTGGAATTAAGCCAATTAATAACGTTGTTGATGCTACTAATTACATCATGCTCAAGTATGGACAACCGATGCATGCTTATGATTACGATCAACTCGTGGATCATCAGTTGGTCGTTCGGCACGCCAAGGACGGGGAACAATTAAAGACCCTAAATGAAAATGATAATGAATTGGTGGCAGATGACATCGTGGTGGCAGATGCTAAGCAACCAGTGGCGTTAGCTGGAGTAATGGGTGGTTTTGATAGCCAAGTGACTGCTGATACCAAGACCGTTGTGTTAGAAAGTGCTACTTTTGATCCAGTCAAGGTCAGAAAGACTGCACAACGTCATTTGATTCATACTGATGCTTCCCAACGCTTTGAAAGAGGTGTTGATCATGGTAGTGTTCAAGAAGCTTTGAATGCCGCTGCTGAGTTGATTAGTACTGATGGGAACGCGGTCGTTGAAAATGGAATGGTAACGGCCAGCGATGACCATGCCCAACCACGCGTGGTTAAAACTACTGCTGCGCGGATCAATCAGGTATTAGGAACTGAACTAAGCATTTCTCAAATCACTGCAATCTTTGAACGATTAGGCTTTTCAGTTGTGGAAAATAGTGGTGAATATACCGTGACCGTGCCAGTGAGACGTTGGGACATCAGTATCCCAGCTGACCTGTTCGAAGAAGTTGCAAGAATTTATGGCTACGATAACATCCCTAGTACATTGCCACTTAGTCGGACGACGGTTGGTCGCCTAACGCCTAAACAAGCGCTAATTAGAAAAACGCGCAACGTTTTAGAGGGCGCTGGATTGACCCATGCGATTTCATATGCATTAACTTCCGCTGATAAGGCAGCTTCATTTATGATGCGGCCAAGTTTTGCTACGAACCTAAGTTTCCCAATGAGTAGCGATCATACGACCCTTCGGATGAACCTCTTAAGTGGGTTATTAGATGATATTGCATATAATCAAGCCCGCAGCGTCAACGATGTAGCTTTATATGAACAAGGACGCGTTTTTTATAAGGATGAAGAATCACAATCACGGCCAATTGAAGTGGAACACGTTGCCGGGGTAATTACGGGTTCTTTGACCCCTAGTGCTTGGGATCATAAGTCGACTGAGACCGACTTCTATCAAATTAAGGGAATCGTCGATTTATTGTTAGCTGAATTGAACGTTGCCGGAGATGTTGAGTATAAGGCTACCGATCAATATTCAGACATGCACCCAGGGCGGACAGCTAACGTTTATGTCCACGGACACTTTGTAGGGTTTGTGGGCCAGATTCATCCGAGTGTCGCTAAGCAATACAAGATCAAGGCGACCTATGGATTTGAATTTGATCTACAACAGCTAATTGATATGCCTAAACAAGACCAACAATCAACAGCCATTTCTAAATATCCTTCAGTTAGTCGTGATATCGCAATGCTAGTTGATCAATCGGTTACGAACCAACAGATCATATCCGTCATCAAGAAACGGGGGGGCGCATTTTTAACTGACGTCCACCTCTTTGATATTTTCGAAGGCAAGGGGATTCCAGCTGGTAAAAAATCAGTTGCATATTCACTTACCTATCAAAATAAGCATGATACAATGGTTGATGATGATGTTAATAAAGCATTTGAAAAGGTTACAAAGGCACTGCAAAATGAATTTGACGTCACAATTCGTTAATTTGAACCCGCTCAAATGTTCAAAACGATTGGGGGCGGATTAATTGAGCGAACATCATTCTGATTCTGATCAAGATCCGCAGGAAGTTGCTAAGTTTGGTAAAAAGATCATTCTTTGGATCGTTTCGATTTTAATCATTTTATTCATATTCATTGTATTTTTAGGGCATAATTACATTAAAACATCTTTAAAGCCTTTGAATCCGAACAATCACCAAACAACTGAGGTCAATATTCCAATGGGGGCCTCGGATAAAAAAATTGGTTCGATTTTGCAAGATCAAGGGATCGTGAAAAGCGGGATCGTATTTAATTATTATGTAAAAGCCCATAATATTAATAATTTTCGTTCTGGGTACTATGAATTTTCACCCTCAATGAGCTTGCACCAGATTGCGAGCCTTTTGAAAAAGGGTGGCTCCGCTGAATCCATTCGGGCTTTACGTGGTAAGGTAGTGATCAAAGAGGGTGACAATATATCGACGATTGCCGATACGGTGGCCCAACGAACTAATTACAGTCGTAACGAATTCCTTAGTTTAGTCAATGATAAAAGCTTTGTTAAGGAACTTGCTAAACGTTATCCAAAACTGCTAGCTTCACAGACTAAGAGTAAGGATTTACGCTATCAATTAGAAGGGTATTTATACCCTGCTACTTATAGTGCGAATGGCACCAGTAATTTGAAGCAATTAGTTACCCAGATGGTTGCTAAGTCCGATGCGGAATTAAAACCATACTATAATCAAATCAAGAAAAAGAATTTAACCGTTCAACAGCTATTGACGATTGCCTCACTAGTACAGGGGGAAAATGTTAATACTAAAAACGGTGCAATTATTGCTGGAGTTTTATATAATAAAATCAATGCTGGATTACCTTTGAATTCTTCAATTGCGGTAGCATATGCTTCGAATAATTATTTGCATAAATTGACCAAAAGCGATTATCTGGTAAAATCAGCATATAACCTTTCGATTTACACTGGGTTCGGACCAGGTCCGGTCAACAACCCCAGTTTAAACTTTATCCTTGCTGCATTAAATCCCAAGGAACAATCAAAGGGTTATTTGTATTATTTAAATGATCAGAGCAATAAGCGCGTCTTTTATTCTCAAAATCAGATCAGTTCACTAAAAAGCATTAGTAAAGACACGACGAAGCAAGATGACTAGGGGAGATTTATAATTATGACAGAAAAAAGAAAACGGCCGGTTGTAATTGGGGTTACGGGTGGTTCCGGAAGTGGTAAGACAACTGTTAGTCGGGCCATTTTTAACCACTTACTAGGCAATTCGCTAATGATTTTACAACAAGATGCTTATTATAAGGATCAATCACATAAAACGATGGCACAGCGTGAATTAACCAATTATGACCATCCATTAGCTTTTGATACTGATTTATTGATTGAACAAATCAATCAACTACTGGATTATAAATCCATTGAAAAGCCAGTCTATGATTACACCCATTTAACAAGAAGTACCGAAACTGTGCATCAAGACCCAATGGATGTTATCATCTTAGAGGGAATTTTAGTTTTGGATGATAAAAGACTTCGTGACCTAATGGACATCAAGGTGTTCGTTGATACTGATGATGATATTCGACTGATCAGAAGAATTAGACGTGATACCCAAGAACGAGGACGGACGGTGGATGAAGTAATCCAGCAATATTTGGATACGGTTCGTCCAATGTATCATGAATTTATCGAACCAACTAAACGGAATGCAGATATCATTATTCCTGAAGGTGGAAAGAACGAAGTGGCAATTGATTTATTAACCACTAAAATTAAGTCCATTTTAATTCAACACGGTGATCATCGTGTTGAAAATAACATTGACACATCAATTTAATTAAACTTGAAAGGATGATTTAAATGCCAGCTGATGAAAAATTTCCAATGACTGCTGAGGGGAAAGCGAACCTCGAAAAGGAATTAGACGATCTTCGCTTGAATCAACGGCCCCAAATTATTGAAAGAATTAAGATTGCACGGAGTTATGGTGATTTATCAGAAAACTCCGAATACGAATCCGCTAAGAATGAACAAAGTATGCTAGAGGGGCGTATTTCGACCATTGAACACATGCTTCAATATTCAGAAGTGGTTGATAATGCAGATACTGATTCTGACATCGTGAACGTTGGGAAAAAGGTTACCTTTGTTGAACAACCAGATGGTGATGCAGAAACTTACCAAATCGTGGGAGCTGCTGAATCAGATCCACTGGAAGGAAAGATTTCTAACGATTCGCCAATTGCAAAGGCCCTATTAGGCAATCGGGTCAATGATGTTGTGACCATTAAAATTCCTGCTGGTGATATGACCGTTAAGATCACTAAGGTTGAGTAATGCTTAGATAAGCGTAAAAAAAACGAGTTCAGTTTGCTGAACTCGTTTTTTTTATGCTTTTGGTTTGCGTTTGATGATTATTAATCCACCGATGATAATCAGAGAGACGGCTGATATGATCAATCCTGGAGTGAGTAATGGTGGCCAATATGATAGTTCGAAATCATACTTCCCTGGTTTGAGCTGGGCCCCAATGAACATATTCGACCACTTCTTAATTGGATGTGGTTTGCCGTTCACTAGCAATCGCCAGCCCTTCGAATAAGGAATCGTTGTTGTTAGGGCTTGTTGATTCTTTGTGATCTCGATCTGCCCCTTGAACATGCGGCTGTTAAATGCGGTAATCTTGGCGGCGTGTTGTTTTAATTGATTTACTTGTTTTTCGAAGGCTTGGTTGTTGAATTGGTAGAGCGTAAAGTTTTGCAATAATAAATTCGTTTTCAATAATTCAATATTGATCGTGATCGGTTTACCCTTGTCATTTGAGGCTACGTTTGCAATCACGGTATTACGAAAAGTAGGGTATTGATTTAAAACCAATCCATTGCGATAGACCTTCACGTTTTGGCTATCTTGAGAACTACCGAAGTTGATTGAACTGCCGAACGTTAGGTAGTACGAGTCATTAGTCTTTGGTGTAAACGTCAGCATCATGCTGGCTGGTTTTAATAGATCTTGTTTTTGAATAAACGTCCCTGTCAAATTGGATTGGTGTGGAACGTTTCTAAAGATTGAACTATCAAAATTGATGGCTGTAAATAGGCGATCATTGGTATCGTTACCCATCATATTATTTATGATATTTGATTGATAACGGGTCGGATCAGTCGCTAGATTACTTTGGAAGACCTGTTTGTTACTTGCAAAAGCGATCGGGAGGGCTTCTTGGTTTTCGTACGTTTGCACGTGATCCCTAGTTCGCAAAAGGTGGTAACGATTCAAGTCTGGTCTAGTCGTAAGTGGCTGTAAATATTGATCAGAGCTAGGATTATCGGCATTGAGCCAATATTTCATTGAGAGCAGTGAATCTGATAGCACGGTTCCGTTCGAATATTCGGTAAAGCCATCCCCATCTGGTTGACCAATGTTTTCCATGAACTGGGGCGTGGCCCGTTCGAAAGTAGAGGAGAAATGGTCACCACCATTATAGCTGACCTCGAATGGATCATCCTTAGTTCGGTAAAATGTCTTGCCGATACGGTAAAATGAATCGTCATTATCCTTGATTTGATCGACCGGCCGTTTTAAGTTGCTGGTGTAATCAACGTAATTGGAATTGGTAACGTATGAAATATTGTTCAATGAACTAAAGACGTTATAACCCATTTCTCCGCAGATTAGGATAATGATAGCGACTGGAAAGTAATTATTGTTGCGCACCCAAAATATCAATAGGGTGGCTGCAATCATCAGGATAATCCCGATGGAAACGTTTTCTACCGTTAAGAAATTATTGAAGGTCTTAAAATTGAACGTAATGTAAAGGATCCCACTAGCAATGATTGCAATTACCACTACTTTGGCCCATTCGCGAAGGAAGTCGATTTGATTAAGCGCTTGACAAGCGATCCAGACCAACCAAAAACAAAAGATAAATGAAAAGCGGTATGGATACCAGATTGGGAATTGCATTGCATGCCAGAACAAATCGAGTGGCTGGAACATCATCGAGATAACTAAAAACCCAGTGATCAGTCCAGCAGCGATTCTTTGGCGAAGTTTGAATCGATTGATAAAGAAAAATGAAACGAATCCGATAATGGCAACGCTACCGACAAAGACGTTCGGCGTTCCGTTCGGCATCTGTTTAAAGTTAAATGCGCCGTTAAAGAACTTAGCTAGCATCTTGAGTGGAGCGTATTCAAACTGCCATTTGAATTTGGTGACCGTGTAACTCGCCTTACTGATTAACAGGGCCGCAAAAGTCGGCATTAATAAACAGGCGGCCAGTCCTCCCGCAAGTAAGGAACTGATTGCATACCGAATTGTATTGCCAATAAATTGGCGTTTTGAATGCCATTTGGTTATTGAATAGTATGCAAAATACAAGATTGAAAAAATACAGATCATGTAGGCCATATAGTAGTTAATGATGAGCATTGCTGCTAAACTAAATAGGTATGTTTTCCACTTTTGTTCATCGATGAGTAGTTCAATTCCTAAGACGATCAATGGCAACATATACATTGCGTCTAACCAGATTAAGTTAAGTTGGTTAGCGATGATCCAGCCGTTCAGTGCGTATACGGTTGCCCAACCTGGGATTAAAATCTTTGAAGTAGCGGTTTTTTTGAAAACGAGATAACCAAAGCTCAGTCCTGCCAGTCCGTATTTGATTAAGGTGACCAATAAAATGCCGCTTGAGAGGTTTTTTAACGGGAACAATAATAAGATTAAGTTAATGGGACTAGTTAAGTAATAAGCCCATAAACCGACCATTTCACCCCCGAGAGCTTTAGAGAATGAATAAAAGATGCTGGTCGGGTCTGAGATGATGGCGTGCTTAAAATAGGCATAAAAATCGACGTATTGTTGGCCCATATCGACAGTTAAAATACTTTGGTCACCAAATGGCGCCATGTTGCGATAAGCGAAGTAACATGCCATAATAACAAATGGAATTAAAAAACTGAGAAATAAGAACCAATAAGTTTTACAAAAGCGTTTCATTAAATTTCGCACCTCAAATATAAAATAAGTTAAAAAAGCAATAATTTTATTGTACAATCAATCAGAAGTAAATAAAATATCATTATAGGAATAATTATGAAATGCGTAAGGGGATTTAATTGTTTTGAATAATTTTTTTAAGGGCCTTTTTAGTCACCATAAAAAAGATGGTGAATCCAAGATTTCATTCCGATTGAATTTTATATTCGTAATCGTTGGAATCTTGTTTGCTGCGTTAATTGGTAAATTAGCGTATTTGCAAGTGATCGATGGGAATCAATACAAGGCTGAAGTTAATCGTTCAGATACGACGATCAAAACTGATAATGTCCAACGGGGGATGATTTATGATTCGACGGGACAGTTATTAGTTGGTAATAATACACACCGCGCGATTACATACACTAAGGGGATCAATGTTTTACCATCTAAAATGTATGAAATTGCAAATGCATTAAGTCAATACATTACCGTACCGACCGATACCTTAACCAAACGGCAAATGGCGAATTACTATATTGCCAATCCTACTAACGCTGAAAACGTTAAAAATAAGCTCAATGGTAATTACACGACTGATAATTTGACTGAAAAAGAAGTCGACTACGTTTTAAAAAACGTTGATTTAAATAGTAAAATGGAAAATCCAGCAACGATTTATACCAAGATGAACGGGGCTTATCAACTCTCAACGACTTACATTAAGACCAATAACGTAAGTAACAAGGAAGTAGCTGAAGTCGGCGAGCACATCTCCGAAATGCCTGGGATTCAAATTGGGACGAGCTGGTCACGTGAATATCCACAGGGCAGTGCCATTCAAAGTATCATCGGAACGGTGTCATCTGAAAAGGTCGGTTTGCCTAGTGATCGGATCAATGAATTGCTTTCTGAAGGATACTCTAGAAATGATAGCGTTGGACAAAGTTATTTGGAACAGTTGTATGAACCAACGTTAATGGGAACGAAGGCCCAGACCCAAGTGGAAGTAACAAGGGGCACTAGTGTGACCAAGGAAATTAAAAAGTATGGTGGACAAAAGGGTGATAACCTGCAGTTGACCATCAATAATAAGTTCCAAAACAAATTGCAAAGTTTAGTGCGCGATGCTGAAAGTGGTAGTGTTGGTGATTCAACTGGTGCTTATGCCGTGGTAATGAATCCCCATACAGGTGCGATCATCGGGATGGCCGGTGTCAATCGCGATCCAAAGACTGGTAAGGTCACTTCCAATGAACTAGGGGCGATTAATAACTCCATCGTTATGGGGTCCGTGGTAAAGGGAGCAACCGTGTCAGGAGCGTTGATGGATGGTGTGATTACACCGACGAACGATATTTTGACTGAAAAACCAATTATCACTGGTGGAACTAAGAAGACTTCTTGGTTTAATAAAAATGGTGAAGCGAACATGAATATCGATGCTTCGACCGCTTTGGAAGTTTCATCTAACTCCTATATGATGCAATTAGCCATGAAGGAAGGCCACTTTAAGTATGTCGAAGGTGGTCCGTTGACCATGAACCCAGACGTCTTTAATACGATGCGTGGTTACTTTAATCAATTTGGTCTCGGTGTGAAAACGGGAATTGATATTCCTGGAGAATCAGCCGGAATTCAAGGGCTAGGTGGCGCTGCTAATATCGGGCATGCCTTAGACCTTTCATTTGGGAACTATGATGCATACACTACTTTACAGATTGCACAATATATTTCGACGATCGCAAATGGTGGCTATCGTCTACAACCTCATATCGTCCAATCGATTCGAGGAACGACTGCGAGTGGTAAGCTAGGACGTGTTAAGTATTCATTCGAACCAAAGGTCTTGAACGAAATTAACATGACGCAGGCCCAAAAGAAGGTCGTTACCGATGGATTCTATGATGTTGTCCATGGGACTAATGAGTACAAGACTGGAATTAACTTAAATACGATCAAGCCATCCGTATCAGCTAAGACGGGGACTGCGCAAACTTACTATGGTGGTAAACACGGTAACGAAACGGTTACACTGAGTTTAGGTTCGTATGCCCCTTCATCAGATCCACAAGTGGTGGTGGCCCTAGCAATTCCGAACTTGCCAACCGATGCAGAAGACAATAACACTAATTTGGCGAAGGAAATTTACGCTGCTTACTGGAAATATGTCCAATCAACTTCGACATTGAGCAATGCAAATTAACTGTTAAGTAATTTTCCTTAACAATCTTTTTGAAATTACTAGCAAAATGACTGAAAAAATGATAGAATGATTTAGTCAATAGTTGTTAAACTCAATTAAAAAACTAATTAATGTTTGGGGGGATAATAATGCGCGTACACATTACCTTAGAATGTACTGAATGTCACGAACGTAACTACTTATCTAGCAAGAACCGTCGGAACAACCCCGATCGTCTAGAACTAAAGAAGTATTGTCCACGTGACCGTAAAGTTACTTTACACCGTGAAACAAAATAAGGCTTGGGGGTTAACCCAAACCTTTTTTATTATCTAGGATAATTAAAATGAATAAAAAAGCACTTAGAAATCAAATTATAGCGGCTTTAAAAAACACACAGCATGTAGATCAAAATTTATATCAACAGCTATTTACGCATCCAGATTGGCAATCTGCTAAGACAGTCGCAATTACGCTTAGTTCTGCGATTGAGCTTGATACCGCTCCAATCATTGCACAAGCTTTAAAGGCTGGTAAACGCGTCGTAGTACCGCGCACGCTACCCGACTTTCAAATGGAATTTGTTACTTATGATGCCACGACAAAACTGTTTAAAACGAAGTTCGGGATTATGGAACCAACGAATGGACTGGTGATCGAAAAGCATTTGATTGACCTGATCATTGTACCAGGGCTCTCGTTTGCCACCCAGACCCACGACCGACTTGGCTTTGGGGGCGGATTTTACGATCGTTACTTGGCTGATTATTTAGGCAATACGATTAGCTTAGCTTTACCTGCTCAATTGTGTGCGGTTCCCAATTGGGACGTAAACAAGTATGATATAAGGGTAAAAACAATTATTAGCTAATGGGGTGCATTTTTGAAAAATAGGGGAGCACAAATCAATTCGAAACCGTTCGTTACCTATACACTATTAGGGATAATGGGATTGGTGTTCATAGTGATGAGTCTGGATGGTGGAACTGCCGATGTTGCTAATCTAGTTCGCTTCGGGGCTAAATATAATCCGTTGATTATTGATGGTCAGCTCTGGCGATTAGTAACCCCGATCTTTATTCACCTGAGCATTACCCATATTTTATTTAACGGAATTACGTTATACTATATGGGAACTCAACTAGAAACGTTATTTGGCCACACTCGGTTCGCTTTGATTTTCTTTATCTCAGGAATTGTTGGTAATTTAGCTAGTTTTGCATTTAATGATGGGCTGTCCGCAGGGGCTAGTACTGCGATCTTTGGATTGTTCGGCTCCTTTTTGATGATTGGAGAAGTCTTTTGGGAAAATCCATATATTAAGCAAATGACGAGATCATTTATTTTCTTTATTTTGTTGAACTTAGGATTTAATCTTTTTTCATCCAGCATCGATATCGCAGGGCACATTGGTGGTTTAGTAGGTGGGTTCCTATCCGCCTATTTTGTTGGGCTACCAAGAAAGCGCTTTATTTCATTACCTAAGCAGATTTTAGCTACAATCACACTAGTTATCATCGCAGTAGCCTTATTCTATGTCGGATATGTTGGAAAGTACTAAATTATTAGTGCATTTTACTTTAGGATGTGGGACAATGAAAACGTTGTATGATGTTCAACAATTACTAAAACAATTTGGAATTTATGTTTATGTTGGAAAACGACTGTGGGATATCGAAGTAATGGCCCTCGAATTGGATCATTTACACGAGGCTCACGTTATTTCTGACAAATCTTTTATCAACGCAAAATTAGTTCTGAATCATGAACATAGGATTGAAGAACGAAAAGAAGCGCGGAAACACGATTTAGGAGGAATTTAGTAATGGCAGCAAATAAATTAATTGGAATTGACTTAGGTGGGACTACTACCAAGATGGCTTTTTTAACTACTGACGGTCAAATTTTGGACAAGTGGAAAATTGATACTGACGTTAGTGAAAATGGTAGTCACATCGTTCCAAATATTATTAAGTCAATCAATGAAACCATGGATAATGCTAACCACGTTAAAAGTGATTTCATTGGAATTGGAATGGGGACCCCAGGAACTGTAAACCGTGAAAAGGGAACTGTTACAGGGGCATATAACCTCAATTGGACCACTCCACAACCAATTAAGGAACAAATTGAAAAGGGTGTTGGCCTTCCATTCGTTGCTGATAACGATGCCAACGCTGCATCATTAGGTGAATCATGGCGCGGGGCCGGAAGTAAGGAAAGCGATGTTGTCTTCGTTACCTTAGGAACCGGAGTCGGTGGTGGAGTTATCGTTGATGGTGAATTAGTTCACGGAATCAACGGTGCTGCTGGTGAAATTGGTCACATTACCGTAGTTCAAAACGGTTACCTATGTACTTGTGGAAAGCGTGGTTGTCTAGAACAATACGCTTCTGCTACTGGGATCGTTCACGTTGCCAAGGACTTAGCTGCTAACTTTACTGGGACTTCTCGGTTAAAGGAATTAGAAGATGCCCGCGAAGAAATTACTTCTAAGATCATTTTCTACTTAGCAGATAATGGTGACATTTTAGCTAACCAAGTCGTAGATCAAGTTTGTTCATACTTAGGACTTGCATTAGGAAACATCGGAAACATCTTTAACCCAGGAAGTATCGTGATTGGTGGAGGGGTTTCTAACGCTGGAAATACCCTCTTACAACCAACGACTAGATACTTCCAAGAAAATGCATTTAAGCCAGTTCGTGACTCTACTCGCATTCGTTTAGCCCAATTAGGGAACGACGCAGGGGTAATGGGAGCTGCCGAATTAGCTGAAAAGGCATTTGGAAGTAGCAAATAATTTTTTGCATGAGGGGACTGATTAAATTTTGTCAGGCTTAACATTTTTCATTACGCTTATTGTTATTTTAGCCGTTTGGGGGGCATGGTTTCTCATCAATCGTTACCGACTAAAACAAGTCGCAAATGTAATTGATGAAACCCAATTTAACGCGTTAAAACGACGCGCCCAAATTGTTGATCTGCGTGAAAAACGTGATTTTAACGCTGGCCATATCTTGGGAGCACGGAGTATTCCGTATTCTACCATTCGTCAATTTTATGGCGATATTCGGCCTGATTTACCAGTCATTTTATATGATCAAGGGCAAACCATTAGTACACGCGCGGCACTACTTTTGCATAAAAAGGGGTATCGTCAGATCTACGTCTTAAAAAATGGTTATCGAAATTGGAATGGCAAGACTAAAAAAAGAGATGCTTAGTTTAATATAAGCACCTCTTTTTTTAGTTATTATTGATTTAGCCTTGGTGTGCAGAACGGCTCTTTCTTAATGAACGCTTTCTGTTTTCTTCATACTTAGCTTCTTGATCTTCGATTGGATCAACGACTGCTTTTTTGAATGAAAACATTGCACCTGCAACACAACCGACAGTTGCGAATACGCCAGCTAAAAATCCTTTACTGAAATTGCGCATAGTAAAGCCTCCTCTTTAGATTTACTTTCAATTATATTATGCTTTATTTATAGTAATTTATCCAGTATGATGGATAAGAATTTTAATATTTAAGGCAAAGGATGCTGTTAATTATGAAAACAATGATTTTTGCACACCGTGGCGCTAAACATGATGCACCAGAAAACACCTTGGTAGCATTTGAAATGGCGATTCAAATGGGCGTAGATGGAATTGAAACTGATGTTCATTTAACAAAGGATCGGCAGTTAGTTATTATTCATGATGAGAATGTTCAAAGAACCACTAATGGGCATGGTTTAGTTAAGGACTTTACTTTGGCAGAATTAAAACAGCTAAATGCTAATCAAACCCATCCGAAATTAGGCAAGCAGAGGATTCCGACATTGGATGAAATGGTCCAATGCTTGGTGCAAAATCATTTTACGGGGGCCTTGAACCTAGAAATTAAAACTGATCATATTCATTATCAAGGGATTGAGTCAATGGTTGCTAACTACTTTGCGACCCATGATTATGATTTTAGTTTGATTTACTCTAGCTTTAACCTGGCGACTACGGAGCAGATGGCTCGACTAGCTCCGCAGGTCGAAACTGCGGGACTGATGATTTATCATTACCGTTCGATGCGGCATCTATTTAAACAAAAATTAATTCATAATTTTCATCCAGAAGTTAGGATATTGATGGCCCACCCCATTTTTAGTTTTCATCGTTACTTCAGACCGTGGACCGTCAACCAAAAGTTCGAAATCGCATTTTGTTTGCATCGTCACTATCACGGATTGATCACTGATGATCCGCGGTTAGCGTTGCAAATGCGCAAAAAAATTCAAGGGGATATTTAATTGCAAAAGGTATTAGGAATCGTAGGGCCAACTGCGGTTGGTAAAACAGCATTATCCATTCAATTAGCAAAGCAATTCAATGGCGAGATTATTTCAGGAGATTCGATGCAGGTTTATCGTCATTTAGATATTGGAACGGCTAAGGTGACGCCTCAGGAAATGAATGGTGTTATCCATCATTTAATCGATATCAAAGATGTTAACGAACGCTACTCAGCTGCTGATTTTATTGCAGATGCGACCCATTGGATCGATGACATTAGCGCACGGGGGCGGTTACCAATTATTGTTGGTGGGACTGGCTTTTATTTGCAGGCCCTCTTGGATAACCTTGCTTTGGGGGGCGATGATGAATCCGATCGAAAGCTCAGAACTGAGTTAAAAGCCCAGGCGCAGTCGATCGGTAACTACGCAATGTGGCAACGTTTAAAGCAAGTTGATCCCGTTGCTGCAACGCAAATTCCAGTTAACAACGTTCGCAGGGTAATTCGGGCATTAGAGGTTTACCAAAAGACGGGGCACCGATTCTCTGAACAACCCCAATTGGCATCGAATCAATATGACTCGCTTTTGATTGGATTGAATGCAGAACGTGCGTTAGTCTATGAGCGGATTAACCAACGCGTTGATTTGATGTTACAAGACGGATTGCTCGATGAAGCCCAGTGGCTATTATCACAAGGTGGAACTGATTTACCTGCTGGAAAGGGGATTGGTTATCGAGAACTGTATCCATACTTAAGTGGAGCCATTGAACGAGACGTCGCAGTTGCTAAAATAAAACAGGATTCAAGACACTATGCCAAACGACAACTAACCTGGTTTCGGAATAAAATGAATGTTAAGTGGTTTAACTTATTACAACACCCGACGACATTAAAAATGGTTGAAGAAACCGTTCAAACGTGGTTAAATAAATAAAACGGATTCTGATGTTATAAAAAGTAACATAAATCCTTGACGGATGGAAAAAAGATGATATGATTATAGATGTTGGAGGGAAACGTTATGAGCGAAAAAGAACTACGCCGTTCATTATCGGTATTGCCGATTGGAACTGTAATGAAATTAACCGACTTGACTGCAAGACAAATTAGATATTATGAGGAACAGGGATTGGTATTACCCAAGCGTAACGAGGGGAACCGTCGCATGTATTCTCTAAATGATATCGATCGAATCTTGGAGATTAAGGACTTCTTAGGAGAAGGGTTTAACATTGCGGATATTCAAGCGGTCTTTGCCAAACGAGAGGCTAAACGCAAGCAGGAACAAGAATCATTATCGAAGTCGATTTCAGATGATGAAGCAAGGCGTTTATTGCATAAGGAGTTTTTAAATCTCGGTGGACTAGCTGATAATGGTAACCCTTTTAACAATCCGATGTAAAAATTGATTTCCAACGTGAGGAGCGATTTATTTATGGCAACTAAGCATGATTACACAAAAGATGACATCAGACGAATGGTTAAGGAAGATAACGTTAACTTTTTAAGATTAATGTTTACCGACCTATTCGGAACTGTTAAGAACGTCGAATTACCAATTAGTCAATTAGATGAATTATTGGATGATAAGATTATGTTCGATGGTTCTTCAATTGAAGGATTCGTTAGAATTGAAGAAAGTGATATGTACCTATTCCCAGACCTTTCTACTTGGATGACATTCCCATGGAGTGAAGAACATGGCAAGATTGCTGGAGTGATTTGTTCAGTTAGAAAGCCAAACGGAGAATACTTTGAAGGGGACCCTAGAAATAACCTTGTTCGGGTCTTATCAGACATGAAAAAGGCTGGTTTTTCATCATTTAACATTGGACCAGAACCAGAATTCTTCTTGTTCAAGATGGATGAAAATGGCAATCCTACTACAAAGCTGAATGATTCAGGTAGTTACTTTGACCGTGCTCCAATGGATCAAGGTGAAGATTGTCGTCGTGAAATTGTGCTTACATTGGAAAAGATGGGCTTTGATGTTGAAGCTGCCCATCACGAAGTTGCTCCAGGTCAACATGAAGTTGATTTCAAATACGCAAATGCGTTAGAAACTGCAGATAATATCCAAAACTTTAAGATCGTGGTTAAGACGATTGCTAAGAAGCATGGTTTATATGCAACCTTTATGCCAAAGCCACTTAGTGGAATTAATGGTTCAGGGATGCATATGAACATGTCATTATTTAACGAAGATGGTAACACCTTCTTTGACAAAAATGGTGAATTAGAATTATCAGAAACTGCTTATTACTTCTTGGGTGGATTATTGAAGCATGCCAAGGCCATTGCTGCAATTGGTGATCCAACCGTTAACTCATACAAGCGTTTAGTACCTGGTTATGAAGCTCCTGTTTACATTGCATGGTCTGCTTCAAACCGTTCACCACTTGTTCGGATCCCTGCTTCTCGTGGAATGGGGACTCGTTTGGAACTACGGAGTGGTGATCCTACTGCTAATCCATACATGTTCATTGCAGTGCTACTAGAAGCTGGTTTAGATGGATTAAAGAACAAGATCAAGCCAATGCCTGAAACTAGCCGTAATATCTACAAGATGGATTCAGAAGAAAGATCTGATAACGATATCGAAAGTCTTCCAGAAACATTAAAGGATGCTTTGAATGAATTAGCTAAGGACGACGTTATTAAGAACGCACTTGGCGAACGTTTGATCAAGGGCTTCACGACTGCTAAGCACCTTGAATATGACGCATACAAGATTCAAGTTTCTGAATGGGAACGTAAGCAATACATGGAACACTATTAAAATAAAAATTAATTTATCGATGAGACTATGGTTTTATTCCATGGTCTCTTTTTTTATTGATTATAAATATGATGAATATATATAATATGTATATTTATTGCCCTTGTTTATCTTTAATAATTATAAAGACCTTTACATGTGAGTGCTCATTTTGTATGATATTAAGTGTATAGTGCCGTAAATGGATTGCGAAGAGGGAATGTTAGAATGCTTTATAATAAACTTAGATTTAACAAGGTAAACGATAAGAAAAAGCTTAAAAAGATTAAAAAGCATTGGGTAGTGGTATCGCTATCAATGCTGACTGTAATGGGCGGAGGTAGCGTAATTGCGCATGAAGATGCAACCGCTAATGCCAGTACGTTAACTCAATCGGCAAGTGATAGTAATGCCGATGATGATGAGTCAAGCATTGCTTCATCATCAACCAATGCAGTGCAATCAAGTTCGATCAATGCTACAAATAGTAACAGCGAACAGAGAGATAGTGTACAAAGTGCCAGCTCTAGTAGTTCTGCACTCAGCACCACTGATGCTTCGGTGAGTGCTGATTCAACCACCAGTTCGAGTGTTATCAGTAATACCCAGGGCTCAGCAAGTACGACTAGTGCATTGGATAGTACTAGCAACGATAGTCAATCGAGTGCTAGTGCCGATCAATCCAGTAGTAGTGATAACACTAGTCAATCAGCGGATAGCCAATCTGATGCTGCGCACCAAAGCAATGCCAGTGCGATTGCACAGGTGAAGAGTAGCCTTGCAAAGATTGACTCATATGCTAGTGCCATTAATAGCTTGGCATTAGTCACGATTCAAAATAGTGGAGCCATCAGCGCTAACGATAGTAACGTTAGTGCTGTTTCGTCTGCCTACCAAGTGGCTCAATCTTACAGCGCCAACGGGAGTGCCGAAAGTACTGCTGCGCAGTTACTTTCCACCAAACTCACTGCCGAAGTACTTAATGCTAGTGATCAAAATTCACTGGCTTCTTTAGTCGCTGCTAATTCGGCTTACTATTCCATGATGTCGAACGCCTATCTGGCCGCCAGCAACGCCGTAGTGGTCATGAACAGTGAATATCCAGATCAAGTGGACGCTGCGGGGCTAAGTGATCGAATTGGCGATACCACGACCCAAACGACTGACTATTCTAAAGTGACCCCAAATAACACCACTACCACTGTTAATAAAGATCTTTCTGGGACCCAAACGACTTTGAATAGTCCTCAACAGTTCGGAACTAGCTTCACTCTGAACGGGACTGCCAATGGGACCTCCACGCTAACTGGAAATAATCCAGTCCCATCCCTAGACATTTCATCGAATACCCTGACTCTGACTAATGACAAATCCCAGAGTACCAATGTTGCCTACAATGGTTCACTGGACCTAAGACAGTCCTTTACACTGGACGGTAATGTGACCCTCAGTAGTAACGCTGATGGGATCGGGTTCGTGCTCTACAAGGGTGCTAGAAATCAACAGGGGCTTGCTGGTGGTGGAATTGGGATCAACGGAATTCCGAATGCCGTTGGTTTTAAGCTTGATACGTTCCCAGATACCCCTAGCAACGGAAATACGACGACTCAATTGGATGGGGATTTGGATACCTATCAAAAAGATATTTATCGCAACTATTTGAACGGAATTTTCGGGACCAAGATTAAGTCTGCTGGAGATTCATATCCATCACCCTACGGGGCGTTTGTAAATACTGATTCTAGCGGTTACGGACATATTAACGAAGATACCGTTCAAAGTATTGACGCCAATAGTGGAATCAATGCAACCGATGGGAATGCACATCGGATCGTGATTTCCTACACTCCTTCCAGTACTGCTGGACAGGGGACATTAACTGCGACCATCTATGATAGTAGTGGTGCTAACTCAGTTACATTTTCGCAGGGAATCACCTATGATCAAAACGATCCAGCAACCTACTTTAACTTAACGGCAGCGACTGGTTATTCTGCAGCGACCCAAACAATTAAGTTAAACAGCATGACCTACACCTCGATTCAAAAAGCCAATATTAACTACGTCGATCAGACGACTGGCCAAATTTTACAACGGGATACTTTGGAAGGGGATAGTGGTGGAAGTCTAAACTACAACACCAAGAATCGCCTGAATAGTTATCTTAATAGTGGTTATGTCTTAGATAGTGATGGCTTTACCAATAGCTCCGACAATACTTACTTTGATAATAACGACTTAGTGGATCAAAACTACTACGTGCTCTTGCACGAAGGAACTACTCAGGTAACTAATACTAAAACCGTAAATCGGACCATCCATTATCAATACGCAAATGGATCATCTGCTGCGAATGATGTGAACCAAACGATTACGTTTAACCAGATTCAGACCACTAATAAAGTTACTGGGAAGGTCACTGACGGAAAATGGACTGCTCAGGGTAGCGATTCATTTGCCGCTGTTCCTTCACCAACGATTAGCGGATATACTGCAAATCAAACTAGCGTAGCAACGACTAGTAACGTTAGTGATAGCACTGGCAACATCGTTACGACCGTCGTATACAACGTTGACCAGGGGAGTTTAGCCTCATCGTACGCCAACAACGCCGCGAGCGCTTCTGCCAGTGCCTCATCGTATGCTTCAGGGGCCCAAAGTGATGCAACAACTGCGGGTCAGGATTCCAGTAATGTTCAAAATAACAGTAGTAACGCTAGCAATGCGGTTAATAGCGCTAGTAGCCAAAATTCACAACTAAGCTCGTTAGCCAGTGCTAATTCTGGTAATCCTGCGGTGCAATCATATGCCTCCCAGGCCAGCACTGCCAGTCAATCTGCTCAAAGTGCTAATGCTCAAATTAGTGTTTTAAGTTCAACGGCGAGTGTGGCTGCCAGCAACACCCAATCAGCGGCAAATGCAGCAAATGCTGCCGCTAGTTCGGCAAGTTCCAATAACGCAGCCGCCACTGCACAAACCAGTAGTGCGAATAGCTACATGTCGCAGGGCAACTCAAGTGCCGCTTCAGTTGCCGCCCAAAGCGCTTCTAGCTACGCTTCTTTGGCGAGCCAAAATGCGCAATCGGCAAGTAGCTTTTCCCAAATTGCCAGTGGCCAAAGATCAGCTGCTGATACTGCAGCATCCCAAGCAAACAGTTATATGAGCGTTGTTAGTTCAGCTGCCAACGCAATTAGCCAGGCCAATTCTGGGGCTAACAGCGTCGTTGTTGCTTCCCAAACTGCAAATACCTCAGCCAACGCCAGTTCTGCCAATAGCACGGCTCAATCAGCTTCAACAACTGGGAATAGTGCGGTCAGTGCCGTCAGTGCAAGTAATAACGTTAGTAGCGACGCCAGTGCTACTAATTCAGCCACTGGTGGAACGAATAGTATCTACAATTCTGCAATGAATAATTCCAGAAGCGTCAATAGCATTGCCGCAACCATCACCGGTAATTCGGCTATAGCTAGCGCCCAAAATGTGATTGCATCTAATTTCAACGGGAATGGTTTAAACTCGTTGAATTCCGATGCTAATAACCAAAGTAGCTTGGCCAACAGTGCCAGTATGGCATATGGCAGTGCTGCTAGTGCCATCAATAGTTTGAATTCTGTAATTAGTTCTGCTAGTTCCCAAGCCAGTTCACATGCGAACCAAGCGGTGCAATATAATTCGAACGGGAACTATTCTGGAGCAACGAACGAAAATTCATTTGCATCATCTTACGCCAGCATTGCCGCTAGTGCTGCCCTGCAAGCTAGCTCCCAAGCTTCAATTGCCGCCAGTAATTCGGTCGTGGCCGCCAATGCGAAGTCCAGCGCTAGCTCAGATCAAGCAGCTGCCAGTGCCCCCGCTAGTGCAATTAGCAGTGCTTATTCAGCTGTGCTCAACGCTAGTTCGGCTAATTCATATGCTAATGGAGCGAATAGTGCATCTAGTCAGGCTTCATCATACGATCGCCAAACCGCTTCCGCCAGTGCTGTAGTAAGTAGCTTCTCCAACGGAATTAATGCTGCTAATTCAGTTGCTACTAATACTTCTGGGCAAGTCTCATTCTCAGCCTCACTGGCTTCCCAAATTGCCAGTCAAGCCAGTGAATACTATAGCGCTTATTCTAGTAATTCGCAGATTTCAACGGCTTATTCCGAGATTACTTCTTACCAATCTTCAGTTGTCAATCCAGCCATTGAACAAGCATCTTCAGCTTACTCAGTAGTTACCTCGGCTAGTAGCTATGCCACCCAACAAAGTCGGGCTGCGTCTATTGCCTCCAGTAATGCTGATACTGCCAGTGCCCAGGCTTCAACGGCTTACTCAGCAGCATCGGCGGCCGCCCAAAATGGTGATTACAGTACCGCTTCATCCAACTCAGTGTTGGCATCGTCTGCAGCATCTAACGCCGCTAGTCAATATTCAAACGCAAGTCAGGCTTTGATCAATGTCTCTAACGCTAATCAATCTGCTTCCGCCGCTAATTCGGTGTTAAGTAGTGTTAATGCAATCCTTAGTTTAGCCAATGATTCGATTGGGAGTGCGGTTTCAGATGCCTTCAGCGCGTACAATAGTGAAAATGCCAGTGCGGGGGCTTCAAACGCTGCTAGTCAGGCCAATGCCGCTAAGATCTTGGCGTCATTAGCTTTTGCTAACTCTAGCTTAGCTAGTTACTATAAGAGTCTGGCGAGTTCAGCTGCTGCTGCCACTACTAGTATTGCGAACGAATTGAATAGTCAAGCCAATGGATCGAGTGCGGGGTCACTAACTTCGCTCCTTTCGCTCCAAAGTAGTATTGCGAGTTCAGCTGCAGGTGTTGCCACTTCCGCAATGGATGCTGCAAATGGTTACTATAGTAGTGCAACTAATAATTACAACGATGCGCAAAGCGCGGCTTCCGCAACGGATAGTTATAATGGGGTGAACAGCAGTGCCACTAGTGCGCATAATGATTTTAATTCGTTATCAACCAGCGCTGCTAACGCTAAAAACAGTG
This sequence comes from Nicoliella sp. ESL1120, assembly GCF_058508515.1. NCBI lineage: Bacteria > Bacillati > Bacillota > Bacilli > Lactobacillales > Lactobacillaceae > Nicoliella > Nicoliella sp. ESL1120. Next base: position 1,160,180 of record NZ_CP196383.1, on the reverse strand, counting down.
ATGCATCTTCTATTTACAGTAGCCAAGCTGCCAGTGCCGATGTAGTGGCGAGTTCAGCAGCTAGTCAGGCAAGCAGTGCGGCTATTCAAACTAGTATTGCTACTGTTTCAGCGAGTTCCAATGCTTCTGCTGCCCAATCCGAACAGACCAAAGCTAAAGATGCTGCCGCTGCTGCCATCGCCGCCCTCAATTCCGCCCAGGCTACCGCAAGTATTGCCGCTGCTAACCAGAGCAACGCCAACCAGGTGAGTTCAGCCGCGACCCAAATTGGGACGGTGCGCTCCGTTAATGCTAGTGCGGCTAACTCTTACAGCGTTGTTGCTTCAAATGCTGCAAATTCGACCAAAGATATTAATAGCTCAGCCTCAACCAATGCGAGTGCAGTTGAAACCCTGGCAAGTCAAAACCCTAGTAACTACGCTTTAAGTAGCTACGCCGTCGTGGCAAGTAACGCTGCCTATAACGCTAGTTTTTATAATTCAGACGCTGCGGTTCAATCGGGGATTACATCTAGTGCTTACTCTGTGGCTGCTTCGGCTGCAATTAGCATTGCTAGTGCTAGTTCAGCGATTGCATTAGCCCCTGGTTCTTTAAGTTCCGCTACCAGTTCGGCCGCTAGTGCCTACATCTCTGGTAATCAATCGTTGGGTGATAGCTTTACCGCTGATGCAAATTCAATTGCAAGTAACGCTGCTTCAGCGGCCAGTGTTGCCGCTAGTCAAGCGGTTGTTGTAAATACGCAAACTGAAATTGCTAAAAACGCCGCCAGTCAGGCTAGCAACGACGCTAGTAACGCCGCCAGTGCGAACGCTTTGATCAGTAGTGCTTCTGCTGCCGCTACTTCGCTATCCAGCGATTCAGCAACTGCTAATAACGCAATTAACAGCGCCACTACTGCAGCTAGCAATAGTTACAGTGGTGCAAGTGCTAGCGTGAACGCTCTTAATAGTGATCAATCATCAGTGAGCTCGTACGCCAGTGCCACTAGTTCCGCTGCTTCAGTTACCAGTAGTGCGACCAGCGTGGCCAATAGTAATAGTGCGATCGCCAGTTCGTTAGCCACTGCCAACCCTAAGAACAGCTTCGTTGGTAGTCAAGTTGCCCTAGTCAATTCTGCTAACGTCGTTGCCAACAGCGCTAATGCGGTGGCAAGCAGTCAAAATAGCATCGCCACCCAAGCTAGCCTCAGTGCCTCTAAGGCGGCTTCCATTGCCAGTCGTGACCAGGAAAATGCCCAGGATAAGTTGAATACCCTTGATCAACTGAGTTCCCAAGCTACCAATGCCTACGCTACCGGGAACAATCAGTTGGGGAGTTTGTATCAACAACAAATCACTTCGCTGTCTAATGCGATCGGATCGTCGAACAGCGACATCAATGTTCAGTCACAAACGATTGCGGCTAATAAGACTGCAGCTGCTTCTGCATTTAATGCCGCTAATGCCGCGATGAACAGCGCAACTAGTGCCGCTTCGGTAGCTGCCAATGCCATTAGCGTTGCCAGTTCAGTGGCCAGTGCCGCTGCCAACGCTGCTAATAGCGGTAATAATAACACTAGTTCAGTCAACGCGAACCAATCCGCAATTAACGGGATTAGTGGGGCCGCTATTGCGAACGGTAGTGCAATTAATAGTTACGCCAGTGCTGCAAACAGCGCCAACACTGCGGCGGGGGCTTATAACTCTACGGCAGCCAATGCTGCTGGATCAGCTTCGGCCCTGGCTATAAGCAGCGCTAGTAATTCAGCCATCGTTAGTGCGGCCAGCCAAGCTCAACAGGCGGCAAGTAGTGCTCATTCAAACTCAGTTGATGCTAGTTTACAATCTAGTATTGCTAACTCAGCATCATCAGTTGCCAATGCTTTAAATTCAGCCATCTCAAGTGGCAAGAATTCCATTAATGATATTGCTAACAGCGTTGCGAGTCTCTCAGCAAGTGCTGATTCAGCATTTGATGCTGGGCAAGATAGTGATGGAAACAGCTACATTAATACCGCTAATTCGATGGTTGCCACTGCAAATAGCATTGCTAATTCAGCTAGTGGCACCGCCAGTTCGATTGCATCGTTAACCAGTGTGGCTAGTTCAGCTGCTAGTCAAGGCATCGTGGATGCCCAAAACGCTAGTCAAAACGCTGCGAATGCCTCCGCTGCCAATAGCCTGGCCAACAGTATCGCTACGACTACGATCTCTGGTAATAATGCTGGAGTCCAAACCTCCCAGTCTGCTTCTAGCATTGCATCGACTACCGCAATCGTTGCCCAATCAGCATCGGTCAATAATTCGAATGCCTCATTCAATGCTTATTTAGCATCCAGTGCGGCCAGCAATACGGCTTCATACGCTAGCGACATTAGTAGTAGTGCAAATAGCCTTGCGCCGCTAGCATCTAACAACGCCTCTAATGCGGTCGTTTCTGCTCAAAATAGCGTGGTCCAATCTGCTAATACAGCTGCTGCTAACTTGAGCAGCACCGCTAATGGCTGGGCCAGCGCCGCCAATAGTGCTAGTCAACTAGCTTCCTCTGCAAACTCGAACGTTAGTCAGGCTAACTACAACGCTGCTCAAACCGCTTCGCAGGTGAACGCACTCAATAGTCAGGCCGCTGCTGCATTTAATACTGGGAATACTGACTTAGGGAAGATCTTAGCATCCCAAGCTGCTTCAAACGTGGCTGCGATGAATTCCTATCAATCCGTTGCAAATAGTAACGCCCAGATCACTGCCGATGCATTGAGTACCGCTACGACTGCTGCTACCAGTGCCATTCGGGATGCCTCTTCTGCTAGTGCGCTACAAAGTGTTGCGAAGAGTGCTTATTCAGATGCGCTTGCAAACCTTAATCACGCTCAATCAGCAGCAGCTAATAATTCCACGAACCAATCCGCTGTTAGTTCAGCGAAGGGGTTGGTAGTCAGTGCGGTTAACTATACAACGAGCGTTAGTTCATACGCTAGCGCTGCGTCTTCTCATGCTAACAATGTGAGCAATTATAGTAACACCGCTAGTTCCAACGCTTCTTTCGTAGGGACATTGTTGAGCAGCAACCCTAGTAACGCTGTTTACCAGAGTTACGCCAGTCAACTAAGCAGCGCTAATTCAACGCTATCGTCATACCAAAAAGACGCCAATTCACAATCCAGCATTGCGCAATCGGCTAGTACAGCTGTTGATAGGATGAAGGAGACCATCGGTAGTCTTAATTCTGCTGTTGATGGCTTTAACGCATCATTTAATTCCAACTCCAGTTCAGCTCAATCCGCCTACCAAGCAGGCTTATTAAGTTCAGGGGACTCCTACACGAGTGCCGCCAATAGTAATGCGGCTTCTGCTCAAACAGCGGCTACAAACGCTAGTCAACTAGCATCAAGCATTGCTGCTGCTACCAGCACCGCTAGCAATGCTGCCAGTCAAGCTGCGTTATACGATAGTAGCGCCCAATCTGTCAATGCCTCGGTCACATCCATTGGGGCTGCCGTTAGTGCTGCTAGTGCTAGTGCAGCCATCGGAAGCACTGCAATGAACAGTGCGAATAGCAAGGCAAGTAGTCTGAACAGTCCGAATGCGTCGATCGTGAGCGGCATCAGTGCCCAAGCTCACTCTGCTACCACTAGTTCACTGGCCGCCGCTACTTCACAAGCTAATTCAAGCGTGGCATCAAACGCCAGTGCGGTTGCCTCATTTACTAGTGCCAACTCCTCAAATAGCTTTGTTAATAGCTTGGTGGGTGACATGACGAGTGCCGTGAGTCAAGCAGCGAATGCGAATACGAATGCTCAAAGTCAATCGAGTCTTGCAAGTAGTGCCGACGTAGCAGCGCAAAGTGCCACGATTGCTGCCAACTCCGCTTCAATGGTTGCTAGTGGGGCGGTTTCCAAGGTCAACTCCTACGCTAGCAAGGCCAATAGTGCCTATGCGAACGGTAAGTCTGATACTGGTGATTTCTACAGCAACATGGCCGATACTGCTCTAGACGAGCTATCGAATGCTAATTCAACAATTACTGCCCAATCAACCGCTGCTAGCAACGCCAATAGTTCGGGGGCGAGTGCACAAGCTCAGGCCCAGACCGACTCAACGAATGCTTCACTTGCTAGTTCTGTTGCTGAACAAATCAAGGCCAGCTTAATTGCCGCCAGTCAAGCCAGTGCGAACGCCACCAACGCTGGTAACGATGCCAGTGCAGCTAATACCGCTGCCAACAGTGCTAGCGCCCATGCTGCCAATATCGTTAATAGCGTTACTAACGCTTCCAACAGTGCGAACAACGTTAGCATGAATGCGGACCAAGCTGCTCAAACCGCTAGTGCTGCCAGCAAATCCGCTAGTTATGCTAATTCGGTGGCGAGCGCTAACCCTAACAACAGTAAGGCCCAATCAATCGCTTCTGTTGCCAACAGTGCTGCAACTGTAGCTAGTCAACAGGCTTCCGCAGTTAATGGTGCCACTAGTACCGCCAGTGCTTTGAGTGGTGCAATCACATCTGCCAATACTGCTGCTAATTCTGCACGGGATTCTGCCAGATCCGAGGCTACCATTGCCAGCAATGCCGCCGCTAGTGCCGCTTCTGCATTTAGTCGTGGCGATACTTCTGCTGCATCAGATCAATCAGTGATTGCTAGTCAGGCTAACTCATCTGCTGAATCATACAATGCTACTGCATCTGGTGCTGATAGCGCTGCTAACAGCGCTTCAAGTGCTTTGAACTCACTTGCTAATTCGGTAGCAACCGTCAATAGTTCTGCTGCCAGTGCTAATGCCCAGGTCAGTTCCGCTAATAGCGATGCCAGTTCGCTCAGTAGTGCTAATTCAGGGGCGTCATCACAGGTATCCGCTAATAACAACCTGGCATCCAGTGCATCTGCCACGGTTCAAGCCAGCTTTAATGCTGCTAGCACCAATGCTGATCAAGCTCTTTCTGCATCAAGTACCGCTAGTTCGGCTGCTGGTCAGGTCAATAGCGTTTACGTTAACGCCAATATCGTTTCTTCATCGGTAGTGTCAGCTTATTCCAACAATCCTGCAGTGAGTGCCGCCGTAGCCACTGTCAGTGCAACGTTCAGTAGCATCAGCAGCTTGAATGCTGATGCAGCATCACAAAGGAGCAACGCAAGTGTGGCTGCATCGAATGCGGCACGGCTTGCTGCCAACTTTAATAGTTTGAACCAAGCAACCATTTCCAACGCGAACATGGTGAACTTCTACACCAGCCTAGCCAGCCAGGCATATGCTGACGGCAATCAATCGTACGGGGACCAATTCAACGCCAATGCGGCTGGTTTGGTGAACCAGGTCCAATCTGCTACGACGACAGCTTCAACACTAGCTAGTCAAGTTACCACCGCTACTAACAGTGCCAAGAGTGCTGCGACCCAAGCCCAATCTGATGAAAACAGTGCGAACACGTTGAACGCCCAAATCAATACGACCGTAAATGCACTCAACGCTGCTAGTCAAGCTTCCAGCGCCGCTAGTTCGGCTGCTAATACTGCCCAATCCACTAGTTCAACGAAGTCATCGATGGATTCAATTGCCAGTGGGGCATCCGTTACTAGCAACACCGCCCAATCCAGTGCTGATGCTGCGAAGAGTGCTGCCAGTGTTGCTAATTCGATCGCCTCTTTGCACCCTAATGATAGTACGGCGCAAAGTGCTGCCAGTGCTGCTAATTCGGTCGCATCCGCTGCCCAATCAGCTGCTGATTCAGCCCAAGTGGCTTCCAGTGCCGCTTCCAATGCCGCTTCTCAACTCAACAGCGCTAGTGCCACCGCCAGTGCTGCAATTTCAAATGCTAATGCTCATGCCAGTTCCGCTAGTGCTGCTGCCAACGATGCCGCTAGTGCCGCCCAAGCGGGGGATTCCTCAGCCGCTAGTGATGCGGCTAGCAAGGCTGCTTCATACGCCAGTCAAGCTAGTCAAGATTCAGCCGCCGCTAACTCTGCGGTTAATTCAGCCACTTCTGCGAGCGCGGCTCTTAGTTCTGCCAACGCAAACTTGAGTTCTGCTAACTCGATCGCAGGTAGTGCCAACAGTGCCGCTGGTTCATACAGCAGTGTGACCAACAATGCTGTCAACAGCGCCAGTGTAAACTCAATTGCCGTTGATAGCTATAATCAATCAATGCAATCGGCGCAAAATAGTTTGTCCGCCGCTAGCAATGTCGTTAATTCCGCCACCACCAGTGCGAACAGCCAAGCTACTAATACTAGTGAAGTCGCTAATACCACCAGTCAAACGAACAGCAGTGTCGCTGGTGCCACGGGATCAATCAACAGCGTTACTTCCAACTACCCGAATAACGCTATCATTAGCTCACAAGCTTCAGTGGCTAACTCTGCGGCTAACCAAGCAAGCAGTGCCAATGCAGTTGCCCAACAGCAATCATCATTCGCCAGTTCTGCTGCATCGGTTGCTAATAGTGCTTCCAGTGCGATGGATGCTCTTAACAGCGTTGCTAACAAATCGGCCAGTGTCGGGAAGTCATATGCCGCCGCTGCTAGTGATGCCGCTAACCGCGATGATTCGACCACCACAAGTATCTACAATAACCTGGCCAGCTCTGCGCTCAGCGATGTGAACAGCTATGTCGGTTCTGCTAACAGTCTGTCCAGCGTTGCCACTTCTGCCAACACTGTCGCTAGTGGTGCACAAAATGCGGCCACTTCCGCCCAGGGAGTCGTTAATTCCGCTAGTTCAGCAATCGCAAGTGCTGCGATTGTCGTTAGCAATGCCGCGGTTGCCCAAAGCATTGCCAATGGTGCCTCTACCGCGGCTCAATCAGCTGGCGTTACCGCTAGTTCAGCAGTAAGTAGTAATCAAGCTGCCAGTTCCGTGGTTAGTTCGATCAACAGTGACAGTACGATTGCCAATAGCGCTAGTGCTGCCCAATCGAACGCCAATGCTGCTAACTCTGCTGCCCAATCTGCACAATCAATTGCGAGTGCTAATCCATCCAACAGTGCGGCGCAAAGTGCTGCCAGTGATGCGCAATCAGCTGCTAGTCAAGCCAGTTCTGCTGCTAACCAGGCCAGCTCCGCCAGCGCAGACGCATCATCGGCGAAGGCTAAGGCTAGTTCCGCTGCCGACGTTGTCTCATCTGCTGCGAGTGCTGCTAGTTCGAATGCTGCCGCTGCTAGTTCCGCTGCCAGTGTTGCTTCAAACGCCGCCCAAAGTGGGGATTCAAGTACCGCTAGTTCCGCTGCTAGTCAAGCCAGTGCCTTTAGTTCGAATGCGATTGTTAACTCCAATGCCGCTAATTCCGCTACCAGTGATGTTAATAGTGCCCAATCAACGGTTAGTTCCGCTAACAGCGCAGTTAGTTCTGCGAATAGTGTTGCCTCGAACGCTAATAGCACCGCTAATTCTTACATTAATGTTGCTTCGAGTGCTGCTTCAGCAGCTAACAATAACTCTGGTTCCGTTAACGGTTATAACGGGTCGGTCCAAAGTGCCCAGACCCAGATCGGGAGTGCTAGCAACACCGCCACCGCCGCTGCGAACGGTGCTAATAACGCAAGTGTAGCCACCAGCCAAGTGGCTAGTGCTACCACTCAGGCCAATGGTTCCGCTAATTCAGTGGCGAACCAGGTCAATAGCTTGAATTCTGCTTACCCAAGTAACGCTGCAATCAATACGCAATCATCAGCAGTTAGTTCTGCTTCTGGTGTGCTTTCCAGTGCCAACCAGGTTGCCCAACAACAATCTGGAATTGCCAGTTCCGCAGCTTCAGTCGCCAATAGTGCCGCCAGTGCCACCAGCGTGGTCAACAGTACGGCCACTAAATCAGCTAGTGCTGGGAACTCATTCGCATCTGCCGCCAGTGTTGCTGCCAGCAAGGGTGATTCAGAGATGGCAAGCATTTACAATAGCTTGGCCAGTTCCGCGCTCAGCGACGTGAGTGGGTATGCTAGCGATGCGAATAGCTTAGCTTCCACCGCCACCAATGCTAATTGTGCGGCTAATGTGGCATTTAGCGTTGCTAGTTCCGCTCAATCTGTTGTAAACTCCGCTAGTTCCACCATTTCAACTGCACAATCGCAGGCTAACGATGCTGCCAGTGCCGCTAGCTTCGCTTCCGCTGCTACCAATAGTGCGCAATCCGCTAGTGCTACGGCATCTACTGCCGGTTCTAATGAAAGTACTGCCCAAAGTGCCAACGATGCTGCTAGTGCTACCAACAGTGCAGCCCAATCAATCGCCAGCGCTGCTCAATCTTCTGCTGATGCTGCCAATTCTGCCGCCCAAAGTGCAGCTTCAATCGCATCTGCTAATCCAAATAGTGCGACGCAAAGTGCTGCCAATGCGGCTCAATCTGCAGCAACGCAGGCCAGCAGTGCGGCCAATTCAGCAAATTCTGCTGCTAGTGTAGTATCATCTGCAGCTAATCAGGCCAGCCAAGCCCAATCAAAGGCATCCAATGCCGCTAGTGCCGCCAGCTCCAACGCCCACGTTGCCAGCTCGGCTGCGAGTGTGGCTAGTTCAGCTGCCCAGGATGGTGATTCCAAGACCGCCAGTGCTGCTGCATCGGCTGCTGCTGATGCGAACAGCGCCGCTAGTTCGAACGCAATTGTTGCTAGCTCGGCTGCTCAATCTGCGCAATCGGCCAGTGCAGTCGTTAGCTCCGCTGCTGACGTGCTCAGCTCCGCCAATAGTGCGCTCAGCTCTGCCACTAGTGCCGCTAGTTCATTCAACAGCGCAGCCTCTTCGACAGCGGCTAGTGCTAGCAACAACGCCGATTCGATCAGTGCTTTCAACGGTTCGATGGGCAGCGCCCAAAGCCAGTTCAATTCAGCTTCTAACTCTGCTAGTTCTGCAGCCAATGCAGCACAATCCGCTAGTTCAGTTACCAGCCAGATTGCTGGATCCACGAGCCAGGCTAATTCGGCTGCTACTAGTGCGACTGGCCAAATCAATAGCCTGAGCTCTTCATACTCCAATAATAGTATCGTTAGTGGTCAGGCCAGTGTGGCCAACTCCGCTGCAGGCCAGGTTTCCAGTGCCAACAGCGTTGCTCAACAACAATCAGCAATTGCTAGTTCAGCCGCTTCGGTTGCCCAATCCGCCAATAGTGGGATCAACGCCCTTAGCAGTAGTGCCAACCAAAATGTGGCTTCCGGGAATTCATACGTTTCAGCAGCCAATAGTGCTGCTAACGATGGCGATTCCAAGACCGCTAGCATCTACAACAGTCTCGCTAGCTCTGCTTTGAGTAACGCCAATAGCTACGCTAACTCCGCCAACAGCTTGGCAACGATCGCCAGCTCAGCCAACGCGGTTGCCAGTGGGGCCCAAAGTAGTGCCCAATCTGCTCAATCAGTCGTTAGCTCCGCTAGTGCAACCGTCAATACTGCTCAATCGCATGCCACAGCAGCTGCCAATGCTGCCGATGCTGCTAGTTCTGCTGCCAGTGCTGCTTCAGCTGCTCAATCACAAGCCAGTGCTGCCAATGACAACAGTAAGTCCGCTAGTGCCGCAGCTTCGGCTGCCAACTCGGCGCACAGTACGGCTAGCTCGGCTGCTAATTCAGCCAATGCCAGCGCCAGTGCTGCTAATGCTGCTGCGAGCGAGGCGAACTCGATCGCATCTGCTCAACCTAGCAACAGTGCCGCCCAAAGTGCAGCCAGTGATGCCAATTCGATGGCTTCACAGGCTAATAGTGCCGCTAGTTCTGCAAACAGTGCGAATAATGCTGCTTCATCGGCTGCTGATCAGGCTAACTCGGCATCTAGCATCGCCTCCAGTGCTGCATCCGCTGCGAACTCGAATGCTAACGACGCCAGTTCCGCTGCCAGCGTTGCTTCATCCGCAGCCCAAAATGGCGATTCCAATACCGCTAATTCAGCCGCCAGCCAAGCCAGTGCTGCTAATTCAGCTGCTAGTTCGAACGCTAACGTTGTCAGTTCCGCGAACGCCAACGCCCAAGCTGCAGGTTCAACCGCTAGTTCCGCTGCGAGTGTGGCTAGTTCCGCTAACCAAACGGCATCCAGTGCTAATAGTACGACTAGCTCATACAATAGCGTCGCTTCCAGTGCAGCCTCCGCAGCTACTAACAATGCCCAATCCGTTAATAGCTACATCGGCTCGCTCAATAGTGCCGCCACTCAAATCGGGAGTGCCAGCAACACCGCCACTGCCGGGGCCAACACCGCTAATAACGCCAGTTCCGTTACTAGTTCGATCGCCAGTGCGACTGGTCAACTGACCAGCAGTGCCGCAGGGACAATCAGTGCCATTAATAGCCTAAATTCGGCAGTGCCTAGCAATGCGGTCATCAATGCGCAATCTGCGGCCGCTAGTTCTGCCGCTGATCAACTCAGCAGTGCCAACAGCGTTGCCCAAGCACAATCTTCAACGGCCAGTTCTGCTGCGGTCGTTGCCAATAGTGCTCGCAGTGCCGTTGATGCACTTAGTTCCGCTGCCATAAACTCCGCTGCAATCGGGAAGTCATATGCCGCTCAGGCCAGTCAAGCCTCTGCTGCCGGTAAAACGACTGATGAAAGCTTCTACAATAGTTTGGCAAACTCCGCTGCTAGTGACGTAAGTAGTTATAACAATGCTGCTAGTTCGCAAGCAATCGTGGCCACCAATGCTGGTAATACAGCTAATAGCGCTCAAAACACCGCTAACTCAGCAAGTAGCACCGCCAGTGCTGCTGCTAGTGTCATTGATGCAGCTAATTCTGCTGTAACTGCTGCCGCTTCCGCAGAGCAAACGGCGAGTGGGGCGAATGCGAATGCCAGCTCCGCTTCCGCCACCGCCAATGCTGCTAAATCCAGTAGCGATGCCGCTGCCAGCGCTGCCAACAGTGCCACTAATTCGAATGCAGCCACTAGTTCAACGGCCCAAAGTGCGAATGCCGCCGCCAGTGCTGCACAATCGAGTGCCGAAAATGCGAACGCCGCTGCTTCCGCTCACCCAGATAACAGTGCGGTGCAAAGTGCTGCCAGTGCTGCTAATTCTGCTGCCGCCCAGGCGAACAGCCTCGCTAGTTCGGCGAATGCCGCTTCCGTGGTCGCTTCTTCAGCAGCTGATCAAGCCAACGCCGCTAAGAGCAGTGCTTCAAATGCTGTTTCTGCCGCTAGTGCTAACGCCAGTGCCGCTAATTCTGCTGCTAGTCAGGCGGCCAGTGCGGCTTCCAATGGTGATGCCAGCACTGCTAGTTCGTATGTGAGTCAGGCCAGTTCCTTTAATTCCGCCGCCAGCGATAATTCTAAGGCTGCCAGCTCAGCAGCTAGTGTTGCCCAATCGGCCAGTGCGGTCGTTAGTTCCGCGGTCAGCGTGGTCAGTTCGGCCAATTCCGCTGCCAACAGTGCTAGTTCCGCCGCTGGTTCTTACAGCAGCGCCATTAACAGTGCGGCTTCTGCTGCGAGTGCCAACACCAATTCGGTCAATAGCTACAATAGTGCGATGAGCGATAACCAAGCCAAGCTCACCAGTGCCAGTGCTACCGCCAGTGGGGCTGCGAGTGGCGCTTCCGCTGATCATTCGGATGCCGATGGGATTACCAGTGCCACTGCACAAACGACCAGTGCTGCCAATAGTGAAAACGCTCAGGTTAACAGCTTGAGTTCTGCATATTCAAGTAACGGTGCGGTCAGTGCCCAGATCGCCAACGCTAATTCTGCTGCTAGCCAGGTCAACAGTGCCAACCAAGTTGCCCAAAGTCAATCAACGGTCGCCAGTTCCGCTGCTTCAGTTGCTAGTAGCGCGGCCAGTGCCGTTAGTTCACTCAGCAGTGCTGCTAATAAGACCAGTTCCGATGGGGCTTCCTATGCCGCCGCTGCGAGTGTGGCGACCCAAAGTGGTAACTCGAATGCCGCCAGCATCTACAACAGTTTGGCTAGTTCTGCGCAAAGTGAGATGGCCAATGCCGCTAGTTCGGCAAGCAGCTTAGCTGATCAAGCTACTGCTGCGAGCCACAGTGCAGATGATGCTAAGGCTGCCGTTATTGCGGCTCAATCCAATGCGACTGTCGCTAGTCAGGCCGTTTCACAGGCCCATGCCAGTGCCAACGCCGCAGCGAGTGCCGCTAACTCAGCAGCTAGTGCTGAATCGAATGCGAGTGCCGCCGCTTCCAATGCAGCCTCCGCAAATGCTAATAACGACGCTGCCAATACTGCTGCTAATGGTGCCAGTGCTACTAACAGTGCTGCTCAAGCCAGTGCAGGAGCTGCGAATACGAATGCTAGTGCTGCTCAATCGGCAGCTAGCGAAGCCAACTCGATTGCAAGTGCCCATCCAGATAACAGTGTGGCGCAAAGTGTCGCTAGTGCTGCTAATTCAGCATCATCACAAGCAAGCAGTGCCGCAAGTGTTGCCAATGATGCCGCCAATTCAGCTAGTTCCGCCGCTGCTCATGCTAGTTCCGCCCACGCCAGTGCTTCCAGTGCTAACAGTGTTGCTCAATCCGCAGCGAATGCCGCTAGTTCCGCCGCCATCGTTGCTTCTTCGGCGGCCCAGGCTGGTGATTCAAGTACGGCTAGCTCCGCTGCTAGCGTTGCCAGTGCCAACAGTGTCACCGCAAGTAAGCAGGCTGACGTTGCCAGTGCTGCCAATAACGATGCCCAATCCGCCAGTGCTACCGCAAGCGCCCAGGCAAGTTTGGCCAGCTCTGCCAACAGTGTCGTTGCAAGTGCTAGTCAGACCGCTAGTTCCGCTAGCCAAGTGATTTCCAATGCCGTGGTCAACTCCAGTGTTACCAATAATGACAACGCCGCTATCGACCAGGCCCAATCAAAGATCAATGCAGCAAGTAGTTCCGCTGATCAATCTGTGACTGCGGCCAATAACACCAATAGCGCAGTAAGCAGTAATGCCAGCGCCACTTCACAGGCGAACGGATTCGTTTCCAGCACCGCCAGTCAGGTGAATGCACTCAGCTCTGCGTTCAAGGATAATAGTGCGGTTAGTCAACAGGCCTCACTAGCCAATAGTGCTGCTAGTCAAGCTGCCAGTGCCAACAGCGTGGTTCAACAACAATCACAAACTGCCAGCTCCGCTAATTCAGTTGCCAATAGTGCCAACAGTGCGCTCAACTCGCTCAGCAGTGCCGCTGCTCAAACGGCTACCGACGGGAAGTCATATGCTGCTGCCGCTAGTTCAGCTGTCACTGCAGGCAACTCGAATGTCGCGAGCGTCTTTAACAGTTTGGCCAGTTCGGCAATCAACAGCCTCAGCAGTGCTGCAAGCGCTGCTAGTTCATTAGCTGGAGTGGTTAGTTCCGCAAACAGCGTTACTATTGCTGCCAGTGGGACTGCTAGTGCAGCTCAATCAGTAGTGAACGCCGCCAGTGCAACCGCTACTAGTGCCAGTGCGAATGCTAGTGCTGCTGCCAGTGCTACTAACGACGCTAGTTCCGCTGCATCGAATGCGAATGCTGCTAATGCGAACGCCAGTGCCGCTAGTGCCAATAACCAAGCCACAAGCAATGCGAGTGCCGCAACCAGTACCGTTGCCCAATCCGCTGCTGCCAGTGCTTCCGCTGCCCAATCGGCTGCCAACGATGCGAATGCGATTGCATCAGCTAACCCAACTAACAGTACGATCAGTTCTAACGCTGCCAACGCTACGAGTGCCGCCAGTGTTGCTAGTTCCGCTGCTTCCGTTGCGAATGCTGCTCAACAATCCGCTAGCCAAGCCAGTGTAGTTGCTTCATCCGCCAACAGTGTTGCCCAATCGAATGCGGCAGCCGCTAGTTCGGCTGCCATTGTCGCATCTTCTGCCGCTAATAACGGTGATGCTTCAACGGCTAGTGTTGCCGCTAGTCAAGCTAGTGCCTATAACTCCATCGCCAGTGATGGGGCAAAGGCTGCCAGTTCCGCTGCTGTAACGGCATCATCGGCAAGTAACGTTGCCAGTTCGGCCGCCAGTGTGGTCAGTTCAGCCAACGGAATCGTTACCAGCGCTAACCAAGCGACCCATTCCGCAGCTAGTTCCGCTAGTCAAGCCGCCGTTAACTCCAGTGCCGTTGATAGCTATAACGGTTCAATGAGTAATGCGCAAGGTCAACTAAGTGGGATCAGTAATGCCGCTTCTGTTGCCGCTAGTGTTGCTGGTAATAATGCTACCAATACTGTCAACAACGCTAGTTTAACTAGTGTTACTAACCAATCGGTCGGCAGTGCAACTGGTCAATTGAACAGTTTGAGTTCACAATATCCTAATAATAGTGTGGTAAGTGCTCAAGCAGCACTTGCTAGTTCTGCTGCCAATCAAGCTGCAGCTGCTAATCAAAATGCGCAAAGCGATGTTGCTACCGCCAGTTCTGCTGCTGCCATCGCCGCCAGTGCCAATAGTGCGGTTGGATCAGTTACTAGCGCTACTGCTAAGACCGCTAGTGTTGGTAAATCATATGCGGCAGCTGCTAGTGATGCTGCCAGCAAGAATGATTCGAACGCTGCAAGCATCTATAACAGCTTAGCTAGCTCCGCACTCAGTGATGTGAATGACTCCGTGCAATCGGCTAGTCAACTGGCTGTAGTGGCCAGTGGTGCTAATAGCACTGCAAGTAGCGCCAATGCAGCTGCCAGCGCTGCCCAATCAACCGCATTTTCTGCGAGTGCGGTGGTCTCAGCAGCTCAATCGACTGCCAACTTTGCCATCAGTGCAAATAGTAACCAATCGAATGCTTCTGGTGCCGCCAACACGGCAAATGCTGATAACAGTGCCGCTGCGAGTGCTGCTAATAGTGCGAATGCAGCAAGTACAACCGCCAGTTCTGCGGCTGCCAATGCGCAATCACAAGCGGCTTCAGCCAATTCTGCGGCCAGCTTAGCTAGTTCGGTTGCTAACAACAATTCTGCGACCGCCGTTGTGAAGAGCGCCGCCAGTGCTGCTAGTTCGGCTGCAGCAATTGCTAATAGTGCGAATGCGAACGCCCAAACGGCAAGTAGTGTTGCATCATCAGCCGCTAGTCAGGCGAACTCTGCTAGTGCGATCGCTTCGAGTGCAACCAGCGTCGTTAACTCAAATGCAAGTGCGGCTAGTTTTGCTGCCAGTCAGGCGGCTTCAGCTGCGAATAACGGGAATTCCAGTGCTGCTAGTTCATATGCTAGTCAAGCCAGTGCCTTTAATTCTGTAGCCAGCGCCAATTCAATGGTTGCAAGCAGCGCTAAGGACACAGCTCAGGCTGCTAACTCAGTTGCCAGTCAAGCCGCTAGTGCCGCTACTTCAGCCAACAATACGGCCATCAGTGCCCACAATGATGCTGGATCGTACGCTAATGTCGCTAGTTCTGCAACCAATGCTGCCAGCAACAATGCAGTCGCATTTAGTAGCTATGTTCAAACGACCAATAGTGCTCAATCCGTAATTAATAGCGCAAGTAGTGTTGCCAGCCAGGCAGCTAGCGCAACAACGAGTGCTAATGCCCAGTTCAGTGTAGTTGCTTCATCGACCGCTCAGGCCAATGTTATTGCCCACAGTGTTACTGACCAACTCAACAGTCTGAGTGGGGCATTTGCTAATAACAGTGCCATCAGCACGCAGGCTTCAGTTGCTAATTCTGCAGCGACCCAATTGGCTAGTGCCAATGATGAATTGCAACGGCAGTCATCGGTTGCTAGTTCGGCCAATCAAGTTGCCAATAGTGCTAGCAACGCGGTTCAATACTTGAGTGATACTGCCAGTGCAGCTACAAGTGATGGGCAACAATACGCCTCCGCTGCGATTGAAGCTGGTAACCGTGGTGATAACAACGTCCAAAGCGTTTACACGAGTCTTGCTAGTTCAGCATTGAACAAGGTGACTTCCCTTGCCAGTGCTGCAAGTCAATTAGCAGCGACTGCTTCTGCAGCACGCGCGGCAGAAGGTGCTGCTAATAGTGTCGCTAATTCCGCCCAATCAGTAGCTAGTGTTGCTGCAACGACGATCGCAAACGCCCAATCAACTGCTAATACTGTCGCTCAACAAACCAGTTATGCTAGTGCCGCTAGCAATGCGGCTAATTCAGCTAGTGTTAACGCTAGTGCTGCGATCGCCAATGCACAGACAGCCAGCGAAGCTGCTATTAATGCGAGTGCGAATAATGCATCTGTATCAGCAAACAGTGCTGCAGCCCAAAGCATGGCTACTGCGACCACGAGTGCCGCTAGCGTTGCCAATGCGATTGCATCTGCCAACCCAGCTAACGGGACGGCGCAAAGTGCTGCAAGCGCCGCTAACTCAGCTGCATCAGTCGCTAGTGGGGCTGCAAGTACGTTCAATTCAGCTGCTAGCGTGGCTGCATCTGCAAATGTCCAGACCAGTGTTGCTAACTCGGTGGCCCAAAGTGCTACCATTGCTGCAAACTCAAATGCGGTTGCGGCTAGTTCTGCTGCACACGTTGCTTCGACAGCGGTTCAAAATGGTGATGTTACGACCGCTAGTGTTGCCGCTAGCCAAGCCAGTGCTTATCAAGTCGCTGCCAGCAACAATGCTTCAGTCGTTAGTTCCGCTACCAACGTTGCTAGTGTCGCTAGTTCGCTCGTTAGCTCTGCTGCTAGCGTAGCCAGTGTTGCCAACAGTACCATTGCTAGTGCACATAGTAATGCTAGCTCAAATGCTTCGGTAGTTGCTTCAGCAGTTAGCGTTGCTAATAGTCTTCAAAGCGCAATCAGTGGTTATGACGATTCGATGAACAGCGCTGAAAATATTATTGGGAGCGCAAGCAACTTTGCGAATGCTGCTTCTAACAATGCTGCTAATTCCAGTGCGCAGGTCCAATCAGCGAACCAATCGACTAATCAAGTCGTTGCCTCAGCTAACCAAGCTGGCACTCACGTTGCTAGTTTGAGTGCTGCTCATCCTGATAACGCCGTGTTGAACGCTCAATCAACATTCATTAGTTCTGCAACTGGACAAGTTGCGAGTGCAAACGGGGCTGTTCAATCACAAGTTCAGGTTGCTAGTGTTGCTGCATCTACAGCTAGTGCGATCACTAGTCAAGTGCAATCGCTTAGCAGTGCAGCTAGTTCGAATGCTTCGGCAGGACGGGCATTTGCCGCCCTCGCTAGTTCTGCGGCTGCCCAAAACGATGCACGTAACGCCCAAACCTACACCAGTTTAGCTAATTCTGCATTGACCAACGTTCAATCCGCTGCGCAAAGTGCAACCGACTTAATGGCCAGTGCAAGTGCTGCAAATACCAGTGCTGTAAATGCCTACAGTGCCGCCAGTGTTGCGCGCTCAACTGCTGATTCGATCGCAGCTAATATTTCAGCTGCGGTAGGTAAAGCTGATGCTGCGGCCATGGCAGCTGATTACGTCAGTGCTGCCACTTCCGCTGCTAGGGCTGCTGCAACGACTGCTGATCTTGCATCTGGCGTTGCCCAAAGTGCAGCCCAAATGAGTATGAGTGCTGCCAGTGAAAATAAGCAGGCCGACTCAAGCTTAGTGCAATCCACTGCTAATGCTACTAATGATTTGGCTAGTGCTACGCAATCGATTGCTTCCGTTAATGCTGGGAATAGCGTCGTGAATAGTGCTAATCAAGTGGCTCAATCTGCTGGAGTAGTTGCAAATTCAGCAGTAGTGACCGCCAAATCTGCTGCTACGGTCGTTGCGAGTGAAAATGACGTGGTTAATAATGCTAAGCAAAGTGCAGCCTTTAATGCCAATATTGCTAGTTTAAATGCCAGTTCCGCTAGTTCTGCTGCCAGTGCTGCCATCAATGCAGCTGCCAGAGGGGCGAACGATTCAGCTTCAGCAGCTGCTAGTCAAGCTGCGGTCTTTAATTCAGCCGCTAGTGCTGCATCACAGGCTGCCAATTCGTTCACGGCGGTTGCTTCATCAGCCAATGGCTTGGTTACTTCAGCCGCTAGCGCCTTTAATTCTGCTTCTACGGTAGCCACGACCGCACATCAAGCTGCCCTTAGTGCGTTTGCATCTGCACAGGCTGCAGAACAAGCCGCCCGTAAGGAATCGAGTGCGGTGAGTGCATACGATCGTTCGATCGATAGTGGCCAGGCCCACGTTAGTTCAGTCGCCCGTGTTGTTAACACGACAGCCAGTGCTACTGGGTACGCACAGTCAGCAACTAATCAAATGGCCAGCGCTGCTAGTCAAACTACTAGTTTCGTTAACAATGCTGCGGATGCGATCGCAAGCTTGAACGCTTCCGTTTCTAGCAACAGTGCCATTAGTGCTCAGGCTTCGATTGCCAGCGTTGCTGCTAGTCAAGCTAATTCTGCTGATCAAGTTGTTCAACAACAATCCCAAATTGCCAGTGCAGCTGCCTCAACTGCCAATAGTGCAACCAGCGTGGCCAACGGGCTTAGGGATGCTGCCGTTCAATCGGCCAGTGCCGGAAAGGCCTATGCTTCCGCTGCGTCAGTTGCCGATAGTCGTGGTGATTCGAATGCAGCAGTTACTTTGCATAGCTTAGCGCAGGCTGCTTCAACGGCCGTTGCTTCCGCCCAAGTAAGTGCTGATCAACTATCAGGGGTTGCTGAGACAGCTAATGAAACGGCACGTTCAGCCCAAAGCGTTGTATCCACTGCACAGCAAGTGATCAATTCCGCCAGTGCTACCGTGACTGCTGCGATGAGAATCGCTAGTCAGACTAGCTTTGCTACTAGCTACGCAGGCGCGGTAAACAGCGCACAAAATACCTTTAACAGTGTCGATAGTTCTGTTAATGACCAAACCAGTGCAATTGCTAGTTTAGCTGCTGCGACCGCCCAATCTAGTGGGTTTGTTGATGGGCAACGCTCAATTGCGAACAGCTTAGTTGCAAGTAACGCTAACAATAGTTTGGTCAATTCTCAAGCTCAGATCGTAAGTTCCGTAGCGATCGTTGTCAGCTCAGCTAATTCCGTGGCGCAATCAAACGCTAGTGTTGCTAGTCAAGCCACTAGTACGGCGCAAGGGATTAGTCTGCAGCTTCAATCGTTGAGCAGTAACGCTGCCCAATCCGCTAGTGTTGGTCGTTCCTACGCTGTTCAGGCCAGTTCAGCAGTTGCTACTGGTGATGAGCATGCTGCCAGCATTTATGATAGTTTGGCCAACGCTGCTTTAGGGTTGGTTAATTCTGCGGCTCAGGCTGCTACCCAACTCAGTCCAGCGCTCAGTTCAGCTAACCAAGCCGTTGCCAGTGCCTATGCTGCAAATAGTAATGCCCATAGCATTGCGGATTCAGCCGCTAGTGCAGCCAGTGTGGCCGTCGTGGCTGCTCAATCGGCCGTTAGTGCTGATCAACTCAACCAAGCACGGCAAATTGCACAGTCAGTGGCCAGTCTCACCAGTTTTGCGAATAGCCAGGCTGTGAGTGCTGAGCAAAGTCGCAATACCGTAAGCAGTACCGCTAGTGGGATTAATCAAATTAGTACCGCTGCCAGCGGGGTGCTCAGTGCTATTAATAGCGTAGCAACCGCCAATTCCGCCGTTAGCCAAGTGGTTCAACAAGCTAGTGTGGCCAACAGTGCCGCCAGTCAACTCGCCAGTGCCAACAGTGTTGCTAATCAACAATCATTGCTCGCAAGTCAAGCTGCTTCAAATGCTGATCGGGCTGCTAGTGTTGCTACAACGATCAATAGCAATGCCCAAAGTGTTGCTTCAGTGGGGCAAAGCTACGCTAGTCAGGCTAGTCAATACTATGCCCAGGGCAGTTCTGCAATGGGTAGCGTCTATGCAGGCTTAGCACAGTCCGCTTATAGTACCGTTGCTACTTCTTTGAATGCGGCTAGTCAGATGGCATCGGTCGCTAGCTCGGCTAATTCGGTTGCCACTACGGCACGTGCATTAGCTTCAACTGCCAGCTCGACTGCCAGTTCTGCTAGTGCCACCATCAATGCAGCCCTAGTGACCGCCCAATCAGCAGCTAGTTCTGCAGTGGCGGCTAGTTCAACTGCCGTTCGTACCAGTACGTTTGCGAACTCAGCTTCAGTGTTCACGATGCTTGCTTCATCCGCTTATTCAGGGGTCAACACCCAGGTCAATCAGACTAGCTACTACGCTAGTGTGGCCAGTTCCGCTAATAGCCAAACAACGAGTGGGGCGCGTCAGATCAATAGCATTGCAAGTATGACCAGTAGCGTAAGTAGTATCGCCACCGTCGTTAATGCGCTTAATTCCGATACCGCTAGTGCTAATAGCCAAACCAGTTTGGCATCAAGCTATGCGGCTTCACTCAGTGCTGATAACAGTAGTGCGAACCAAGTGGTTACGACCGCAGTCGCTCAGGCCAACTCGATCAATAGCGCTGCTAGCTCGGCATACGCTCAGGGTGATTCAAGTACTGCAAATAGCCTTGCTAATACGGCTCAGCTAGCGTTGAGCATTGCTGATAGCGGCATCGCAAGAATGAATAGCAATTCTGTTGCTATGAATTCAGTCAATGCGATTGCTTCCAGTGCGGCTAGTCGGGCGGTTAGCGATGCTAGTGCAGTTGCTAGTTTAGTGGCTCAAGCAACGTCTCTCCAATCATCGTTCGTTACCAGTAGTTCTGCTAGTTCTGCTAGTGCTGCGCAATCCAGCAGTTCCAATGCTAGTTCGACTAGTACTTCAAGTAGTAGCACTAGTGATTCGTCCACCGCTACTACTGATTACTATGCAACTGGGATGAAAGATGCTAAGCTGAATAAGCACGTTCGTTCCACATTGGCTGATGACTTAAGTTATAAGGGAGCTTATGATGGTTACATGGCCGGTGCGAAGAAGCAGGCCCAAAGGATTGATAATGACGATGCAACTTATGCTGCTAACTATGCAAAGGCTTACCGAGTAGGGCTTAGAGACTACAAAGCGGGAGTAGCTAAAGCAAAGACGCAAAGCATGCCGGTTAGTTCAGTCAGTGGCAAGGCCCTCGGCTATCAAAACGGGTACGTTGCCGCCTTCAACAATAAGTTCAAGCAACATGCGAAGTACGTTTACAATACTAAGACGCTCTACGTTTATAACGATGCAACGTTCACGAATAATGGTCGGATCGTTAAACGGGCTAAACTTGCCCAAAACAAGGTCTACGAATTTGCCATTAAGAAGATCAAACTTTCAAAGAATGGGTTAGTTCGTTACTACGTTAAGAGCCACCTTTCATCACAAAACGTTAGCGGTTACATTACCGTCAAACCTAGTTTCGTGAAGAACGCTTACTATCAATCAAGTGATGTTGCTAAGCACAGTCGTAAAACGGTTCGGGTCATTAATCCGAAGGGGGCTTGGACGCACAGTGATAAGACGTTCGAGACGAACAACCGTCACTTTAAGACCGGCTCTAAGATCAAGATTCAACGGGTCGTTAAGTACAAGGGATTAACTAGGTTCTACCTAGGCAACCACCGTTATATTACAAGTAATAAGAAATTCGTTAAGTTCATTTAGTGTACGAATTCTCAGTTTAAAAAAACAGTCGTTTAATAACGGCTGTTTTTTTATTTCATTTTGTAAAATTGCTTCTAAAGCGCTTCAGCTAGCGATTAATGGGTGCTTAATATCTTCGCAAAATAATTTACAACCGAAATAACTTAATGTATCATTAATAAAGTGAATCCAATTATAAAAACATAATAAGCATAGTATGGAAGTTGATTTAATGAATAGTTTAGCAAACGAAATTAATAATGCGGCTAGTCAAGCTAGTCGTATTGGAAATGAAATTAGTTCCTACGCCCAAGATACCTCCCATATTAATGACGGCGTTATTGGAACGATTAATATGATCGATAAATTAACTAGTGATTTTTCCAATGACCTCGAATTAAAAAATCAAATTTGGCAAGCAAGCTTGACTGGTAGCCAGGCGAACAGCTTGAACCAAATCGCACAGTCTAATTTAGGATTGACTAATCAATACTTAGAACAGGTCGATAGTAATAACCAAATGGCCCGCTCGCTAACCGCATCCGCTGATCAAATGAACCATACGATGGATTCATACATGGAATTGGCAAATAGCTATGCTGATGAGCTTAATTTTGGCATTGCCGACGTTTATAAGAGCTTAGCTAGTTCTGCAGCAGCCCTATCTGGAAAGGTCACATATGACGATTCATTGCAGTCGTTATTGATCGATATTCAATCGATTGGCCACCAGCTATCCCAGCTACGGACCAATTTTTATGATGACTTAGCCACGATCAAATTAAATAGTTCGACAATGCTTTCGACTTATAACCAAGTCGTTGACAGGGTCGATAGTCTCGCCCAAGAACGTGAATTGATGCAAAGTGCACAGTCCGCAAATTCAGCGGCTAAGTCGTTCAGCAATTCGCTGGCAGGGGTGTTAAGTCGAGTCGCAGCTCCAATTCATGAGGCTAGCTCGATTAACGCTGCGGTCGATAATGAGCAGCTCACGACAAAATCATTGGTTGCTACTGCGATGAGAAATATTAACATGCTGATCGACAGTCAACAAAAGCTTACGCACTTTGCTTCGTTAGCTCATGATAATATGGCTGCAAGTGCAGCTTCACAGGCGATGAGCCATCAAGTTGTAGCTCGATCCTTCCAAGATAGTGCACAAGCCGCTTTTGAACAGACCCAGTCGTTAGTTGCGGTGATTCACTCACTCAATAGTGATAATCAAAATGTTGATCAGATTACGTCCCTTGCGGTTGCCAATATTAATTCATTCAATGTTTCAATTAGCAAGGCCTATACGAATCGAAATTACGTTGCAACGAATCAGCTGGCTAGTAAGGTCTCAACGGCGGGGAGTATCATTGACAGTGGATTAAATAAAATGAGTTCGAACGCATCAAGGATTCACTATGCGAATCAAATGGTATCCGCGAACGTCGATACGATCGCGAGTGGGAATAGTGCAATTAGTGAATTGCGTCGTGAGACTGCTAGGCTAGGGCAGGCCGTTGCTAGTGCTAATTCAGCGGCTGATATTAGTCAATTACTGCAGATGGCTGCTGAATTAGGTGATTTTTCTGATGGTAAGACCAATTTTGCCGAAGAGTATCAAAACGCCCATGCTAATTTTGAAAATGAATATCAAGCAGGGAAGGCCCAGGCTAGGGATGATCACATTGTTTCTAAGGAGCTAGCGAATAAATCCCGTTCCTATCTGGAAGGGTATGTGGAAGCGTTCAATAATAAGCTCATCATCCATCCGAACGATTCTTATAATCGGAAAACGATTTTTCGTTATGGCCAACGCAAACAGGCTAGTCATAAATCCAGAATCAGTTTTTATGATGCCCGCTTGAAACGTTTGGGACTCTACCGCCGCACTGTAATGTTATACTATGTCCGCAAAATTAAGTGGCATGGGTTTAAAAAATTGCAGTGGGTTGACGGTGATCGATTCATTTTGGTCGGCAATGCACTTTATTAGTAAAAATTAAAAAGCGTACGATTAGTTTATTTTTAATAAGTAATTCCAAATTTTGGGGAATGTTGGGTAATTAAATTTGTTTCACTGTTACAGACTTATTAAACAAATATCTCTATAAATAAAATATTAAAAATTCGAATAATATAAATAAGCAATTGGCTTCTTTACAAGTTAGTTGCTTATTTTTTATTTTGATGAAGGCTTTTGATATTTAACTAATATACTGTTGTATCTAATTGTTACACAGAAATATTATAATAATTCTATTTACTATTGTTATAAGGTCAACTGGTGGTATAATGACAGTTGAATATCTATTGTCTGTTATAATTTTTATCGCCTTTTAGGGGCAAAATTAACGATAAATTTAAATAGGAATTATGTATCGATCAGTATAATGAGACAATTGATTAATCATTGTATCAATAGTAATATCCAAACATAAGGGGGAATTACTTTGCTTTATAACAAATATCAATTTAATAAAGTAAATGATAAAAAAGTACTTAGAAAAGTTAAGAAGCAATGGGTTGTTGTTTCCTTATCAATGTTAACAGTACTTGGTGGAGGGACTGCCATCGCCAACGAGACGGTTCATGCCGACACGACTGGGGATGCTAACTATACTTCTGACGGTTCGAATGCGGATCGTGATGAATATAATGCGGACTCAAGCACCAATGCAAGTTCTAGCACGACTAGTAGTTCAAGTAGTGCTGACTCTAGTGCTGCTAATAATAGTGGAAATAACGTTAGTTCAAGCCTAACTAATGCTTCTAATCAAAACAGTAATTCAACAAGTAGCGCGACTGATACGAGTGCTGCTAAGGATTCTAGCAGTACGACTTCTGCTAGTTCATCAAGCGATAATAATGCTTCTAGTTCTGCTAATAACAGCAGTTCTTCAAATGAGCAAAGCGCAAGTAGTGCCAGTGGCGATAACGCTAGTTCACTCAGTGTTAGTTCACTCAGCTCTAACTCTACTTCTAGTGACAGTATCAGTAAAGATGCTAGTCTATCTAGTGCTGCGCTTTCATTAGCTGCTAAGGCGACTGTATCTAGTAGTACAACTAAGAGTACTGATAGTTCATCGACTTCGAATAGCTCTTCACAAGATAGCAGTTCGACTACTGATCAATCTAGTACTGCTTCAGACAATGCAGTTCAATCTAGCGTGATCTCAGTTAGTGCTGCTAACGTAAGTGATAGTGCTTATGTTACATCTTCTCAAATATCCGATCTACAAACGGTAGTAGCTAATTCCAATAACGTTGTTTCAACGTTAGATGTTAACAAGCTATCTGCTTCGGATGCGGCGAACGTGGAGTTGTTGTATCGGGATGCTGATGATGGATTAGGTGATACTGATACCAATAGCCTAACTTCAGCCATTGCTAGTGTTAGTACAGCGATTGCTTCTGCTAATTCAATAGCAGCTCAATATACGCAGGGAAGTAATCAAGTGACTTCAGCTTCTGCTGTGGTAAATTCTGCGAACATCCTGTCGATTCGTTACGCCGATTCATCCACCAATACAAGTAGTAGTGCGGCTAGTAAGGGGGCACTGTCCGCTAGTTCAGCCTACAGTAGCTTATCTGCCTACGTTACGACAATGACGCTACAAAGTGTGTTTGCAACCAATGCATTAACCACGTTAAATTCTTTATCGGCGGCACTATCGGCTGCTTCAAGTGCTTCGGCAAACGGGGCCACTTTAGACGCCTCTTCGATGACGAGTCTATATAGTTCAGCTGCATCCGTTGCATCTTCAACTAACGGTTATTACACCGCCAATAGTAATGCGTTATCAAGCCTTAGTGCTGGGACAGTGGTCGTTAGCAGCTATGCTACGATAGTTTCCAGTGCCACCAGTGCGACAGCATCACAGGCCTCTGTGAATGCCAATAGCGCAGCGACGGCCAGTGGGTTCATTAACGTTACAACGGCATCGCAGTTTGATGCGGCAATGTTAAATTCCAATATTACCCACATTAACGTCGATGGAAACTTTAACTTGTGGAGTAAATACTATAATAATAATGACAACGTTTCTAACTCCCACAATGGGACGACCTTTACTGTGAACGGTTTGCGGATGGATGGAACCACGTCCACGATTGACTTTGCCGGAGCTTCTTATAATGTTTTAGGTGCGTCCACCGTAATCATGCAGAACATGACGGCATTTGGAACGGATTACTACGGACCAATTACCGCTGGTAGTTTCACTCCTCCTAAAACTCCTCAAAATTTGTACTATGATAATATTACCTACACTGGGAGTCAATTAGCCTTTGCTACAGGTACTAAACTATTTTTAGGAAACCCAAATAATATTGCAGATACGGTTGCCCAGCAAAACGGCGGATCCATCAATGTTAATGATAATCCGGTCAAGAGTACCGTTATTATTAACGGTGGGAAAAACTACGATGCCTATGCTGTAAATGCGCAATATAATACCGGAACGATGCCGACGAATAATAACTTAGGTGTCTTAACCAATGGAGTTGCCCAGGCAGAAGGATGGCCAATGGGTGATAAATCTGCGAACAGCGGTGGTTCTAACCAACAAAACTTCCAAGTTGCTTCCGTTGAATTTTTGCCAGGATCTACGTTTAATGGTTCTACTTATAACGGGAATGTTTTGGAAATCACGGCTGGTGGTAATGCTACCGTTGACCATGGAGCTAACGTTACCCTAAGACCAGCTGGATATGGTGCTGAAGATCCAGTAGTTAATAATATGAATGCTGGAATCTATTTAATGGGGACTGGGAACGTGAACGTTAATGCCGGTGGTGTTTTGAACGTTAATCCGTATGTTAATCCTAATACTAATTATGCTGTATACTCAAGTTATACTATGCCTGTTGCGATTTACTCAGCTGGTGGTGGAAACATCAATGTAGCTAATGGGGCCCAATTAAATGTTACTGCCGACGGTTCTGGTGGAACTCAAGCTCCTTATTTTCCTGGTGGTCAAAATGGATCTGGCTTTATTTACTTAGCTGGAGCTTCTAGTATTAACGTTTCTAACCAAGGACAATTAAACATTGTCGGTAAAAATTTAGGTGGAATTTCTACTTCTGCAATTTACATCTCAGGAAGTAGTTCCATGAATTTAAATAGTAAGTCAGTCTTTACTGAAAGTGTTGATGGTACAGGTGCAATTACTTTAATTAACGCCCAAGGAAATGTTGTTATCAATGACCCTGAAACAATTAAGATGAAGTCTAATAATGTTTCTGGTTCTGTAATGATGGCCGGGGGAGTTACCATTAAAGGACAAGCGGTTACATTTGTTGATGCTAATGGTAACAAATATGGACCATATACAGGGGTTATTCTAAACCAAGCTAGTAGTAGTAGCGGGGTCACGGTTCAATACTTTGATCCCACGACTGGAAAGACATCTACTACCCCCACTGGTTACATTTTGAACGGAACTACCTTTAGTCAATCACTATCACCTCTTACAGGAGCTAATCAGGGACTTAGCAATTATATCGAAATGGACCACGTTCAAGATGTCCAAATCGGGGGAGTTAATTATAATTCTAAAACTGGATACATTTCTGGATGGGCTACCCCAGGTTCTTACATTAAGATTCCATATTATCAAAGTGCCAATACTACTAACGCGCCTTTGTATGCGGGAGATTCTTATGAAGCATCCGATGATACAAACGATAAGGGTGTTTGGTATGTTACTAAAGCAGATGGAAACGGAAATTGGAATTTTACGATTCCTAGCGATCAATTGAGTGATGTTAATACTGCTTATCAAAGTTACTTGCTCTATGTTACAGCCCATTTGAACACCATTAAAGCCACCAAGGAAGCTACCGTGAATGTAATGGCATATGATGATGGTAAGGATGGCCAGACTGCTAACAGCAATGAAAGTAGCAGTAGTGGATCACTTTATAATGATTATACTGCTGGTGCGAACTATGCTAAGGGTTATAACCAAGGTCAAAATGATATTAACTTTAACAATGCCATTTACAACAATACAATTGATTATCAATTAGGGTATGAAAACGGGTACGCATCAAAGCCAGATACACTTGCTGGTAGCTACTATGCGACCGCTAAAAGTGCGGTTACTGCTAACCAAAGTTTATTTGTGCCGGTTGGAAGTAGCCAAGCAGCCGTAGCTAACAGTGCCGCCTCATTTGCTAGTTCGGCTTACTCATCAACGGCATCAGCTTGGTCTAAAGCCGTTAGTGCTGCCTCTCAATATTCCTACTTTACATTTCTTTCATACTATAATAGTCTTCAGGCCGCTCAAGCTAGTACCATTTCTTCTGCGCAAAAGACGATTGCTGACAATTATTCTGCTGCAATTTATAACTTAAGCGTTGCTGCCAGTGCTTATTCAGATGGAAATCTACAATTCTTTGGGAATGCAGCTTCAACTCCAGCTACGAGTGGTGCAATTGCGAGTGCTTCGGCTACTACCAATTCCAGCTATGCGCTCTCTTACATGAGCCAAGCCAGATCATTAGCAGCTTCTGCTGCCACTGCAATTAACGCTTCGGCATACATCACATTAGCAAGTTCATATGCAACTATTTTATCAGGGACTGCTAATGTTACCACTTCGGATTCTTCAGTTACTTCATCCGCATTGGCTGCTGCTCAAGTTGGTTATATAGCATTGTCAACAGCCGTTTCTGCTGCTTCTTATGCTGCATCACTTGCTAGTTCAAATTCAGTCGTTGTTGATGAATTGATTTCTCAAGCTAATGCAGGGATTTCTAGTGCTAACAGTGCAGCTGCTTTGGCTTCTGGGGCATCTACGTTTGCTTCAGCCAACTCTCAATCTGCTACCAATGCTAAATCTAATGCTACTAATCAAACTAATAGTGCATCAGCTGCCAATAATGCTGCTGCTAGCGCCTATAGTAGTGCCGCAATCATTGCTTCTTCTGCTAATGCTAAGGCAAGTAGTGCAGAGAGTGTTGCTAGTGCAAACGGTAATACTAGTAATCAGGCGACCCTAAGTTCAATTGCTAGTGGAATTAGTGCTGCCACTTCGGTAGTATCACAACAAAC
This sequence comes from Nicoliella sp. ESL1120, assembly GCF_058508515.1. NCBI lineage: Bacteria > Bacillati > Bacillota > Bacilli > Lactobacillales > Lactobacillaceae > Nicoliella > Nicoliella sp. ESL1120. Next base: position 1,131,857 of record NZ_CP196383.1, on the reverse strand, counting down.
TTCACTTGCTTCTTCGGCCTCATCAACAGCTACGGCTCAATCAAATTCTGCATCGTCAGCTTCTGACGCACTTTCTTCTGCAGCAATTGCAATCTTTTCAAATGCTTCATCAGCCACGTCAGCTGCATCCATTGCTCAGTCATATTATAATAGTGTTTCAGCATTAAGTGGTTCGGATGTTGCGGCTGCGTCAGCTGCTCTAACTAGTGCCGTATCATATGCAAAGGCTGCACAGGATCAAAAGTCCTCAATCCAAGCCGCTATTGACAGTGTTAATGCGGCAGTTACTTCAGCACAAGGACAAGCAATAGTAGCTTCACAAGCTGCTGCTGCGGCAGCTGATGCAGCAAATTCACTAGCTGGGCTTGCTGGTAGTTTAGACAGCTTCAATTACGATCCAACTGACGATGAAAACAGTGCAAGCGCTTTAATGAGCCTTGCCTCTGCTGCCGGGAGCACTTATACAAGCTATTCCAATGCAATGCCGCTTGTCTCGCAAAATGCTTCTGCACAGGCTGTTAATGCACAAAGTACAGTTACGAGCGTTAGTGCAGTTAAAAATGCTGCGAGTGCTCCTGCCAATACGCTGTCCAATGCACAATCTTCTACTCCGAACAATGCCCTTATTAGTAATTACGTTAGCCAAGGATCAACTGCTGAATCTAATTTAGCATCATATGCCTCCCTAGCTGATTCAGTTAGTAATGCAATTGTTGACCAAAGTTCAGTTGCGTCTCTGGCCAATTTATCTCTGGCAATCATAAACTCCAGTAGTCCAACTCCATTGGCCAACGCTAGCAATGCTTATAGTAACGGGAGCGCTGCTTACAGTGCCGCTTCTGCTAGATTAAGTAGCGCTACTAAATCATATTATTCTTCAGGATATGCTGAGTTACTTCCAGCGCAAGCATCTGCTGGTGCTGCTCAAGGGGCTTATAATACATTATCTGGAGCTGGTAGCGTCCTATCATCACTCAACATCCAATTGAGTAGTATTAAAAATGAAATGGCCACCGAATCAGCTAACATTTCTAATGCCGCTGCTAGTGCTTCCTCCGTTGCTGCCGATGTCAGCAATATGTATAAAAACGTTTCATCAGCCCAAAGTTACGCTAATGATGCTAATTCTGTTCAAGCATCTAGTGCAGCTACTTACAGTACGCAAGCGTCGAGTTATTCGGTTTCGGCAAGTGCTTCTTCAAGCATGGCTACAACCTATGTTAGCTCGATCAACACCCAAAGTACTGCTGTTAGCTCAATGGCTAATTTGTACCCAGTCAATGCGTCGAATGATTCTACGACTTCAAGCGTGGCTGCGGTCGTTTCGAGTGCTGCTGTAACCATTGCGAGTGCTTCTTCTACTGCAATCTCCGCAAGTAATGACGCAACGAGTGCTACTTCGGACGCATCGAATGCTAATTCATCAGCTAATGCTGCATCAACTTCTGCTGCTAGCTACGCAACTGCTGCAAGCAATGCGTATAGTGCAGCCTCTTCGAATGCAATCCTAGCAAGTAGTGCATACTCAACTGGTGATAGTGCTTCTGCTTTATCATATAGTGCCCAGGTTGCAAGTAGTGCGAGTGCGGCTCTGAGTGCTGACAATGCGGCTTCATCTGCTAAGATTAGTGCCCAAAGCTATGCTTCGCTAGCATCCAGTGCATCGGTTAGAGCATCAATTGATGCTTCGATCGCAAGTTCAGCTGCTAGTGCTGCTAATATCGCCTTCAACAATGCATCGAGTGCGGTTAATAATGCGAATACTAGTGGATCCACTTCTGCTAACTCTGCTAATACTAGTGTTAATAATCTTTCAGCTCAGGCCGCAGCGGCTTATAGTGGGGCTAGTATCCAAAATGGAATTGTTGATTCTGCTTATTCTCAAGCTCAATCGGCTTCCACGGTGGTAAATAGTTATTCTGCTGCTGGTAACAATAGTGCTGCGATTGTAAATAGTTACGCTAGCGATGCCGTTAATTCTGGAAATCAAGTAATTATCAGTGCGCAGAGTGCGATCAACTTAATTAATAGTCAGCTGGGTTCATTGAGCAATGATGCGTCAGCTCAAGTATCCAATGCATCAATTGCAGTTACACAAGCTAGTTCTGCTTTAGCAGGTTACAGTGGCTATAGTGATGCTATTGCTACTATAGCAAGTTTGGCTTCTTCATACTATGAATTAGCCCAATCTGCGGCATCAGCAGGGAACTCTGCAAATGTTAATAAATATAACTCATTAACCGCAAAGGAAGCTGCTACTACTAGTAAATATGGACCATATCTTACTACAATGTCTGGTACGATGACAGGTATTGTTAGTTCAGCCCAAGCCTATGCTAGCCAAGCCATTTCAGATGCTAATTATGCAGCCACTTTAAGTGCCTCGATCACCGCTCTTACCAACAGCGCCGCCTCCGCCAGTGCGGCTGACAGTGATGCCAGTGCTGCGGGGAGCTACTCTAATACTGCTGGAAGCTACTCTGGAAATGCACAGAGTTCTAGTTCGATGGCCAACTCTGCCTCGACTGCGGCATCGACTGCGGCTAATAGTGCTAGTAATTCGGCATCGACTGCGGCTAAAAGTGCTGCTGATGCCAGTTCAATCGCTAGTTCAATGGCGAGTGCGGCCTCTGCTCAATCTAGTAATGCAGCGTATAGTTCGTATGCTTCCCAGGCAACTTCGGAAGCAAATGATGCTAGCAGCGCCGCTAACAAAGCATCTTCTGCTGCTAGTCGGGCTAATAGTGCCAATTCAGTGGCCAGTTCGCAAAGTGCCATTGCATCCAGTGCTTCAGCTGGCGCCAGTTCGGCTTCAGCTGCGGCTTCTTCAGCTGCGAGTGCGGCTTCTTCAGCTGCAAATAGTGGGGATAGTTCCACAGCTAGTTCTGCGCGGAGTGCCGCTAGTTCAGCTGCTGCTGCTGCAAGTACTCAGGCCAGCATCGCTAGTGTAGCGGCATCGACCGCATCGAGTGCTGCCGCTGATGCTAGCAACGCTTCTAATGATGCTTCGAATGCTTCAGCTATCGCTAGTTCAGCCGATAGTGCTGCCCAGAGTACCGCCAGTGCGGCTGCTGGGAACAGTAGTGCTGCTACGAGCGGATCCGCCAGCGCAAATTCGATCAATAGTTCTGCTTCCTCTTATAATAATTCCATTGCAAATGACGCTAGCATACTCAGCGGATACGTTAATGCTGCCAATAGTTACGCTTCCGCCGCTCGCTCGGCTGCCGTTGCCACCAGTGGGCTCAATAGTTCAGTCGGGAGCATTGCAACGCAGATTGCATCCTTAGCATCTGCGAACTCCTACAATACGGTTATTTCTAGCGCCAATTCAGTTGCAGTTGTCCAAAGTGGGATTGCTTCGCTTGCGTATGCTGATGCTGTGAACCAATCATCAACTGCTAATTCTGCTGCTGGGGACGCCGTTGCGGCTTCCAACCAAGTTAACCGTGACATTTCCGCTGCTGCTTCTAACTACGCCAAGGTTTCGAATGCGGTTGTTTCCGCTAACAGTGCCTATGCTGCCGGAAACGTTAGCCTCGGGAATTCCTTTGCTACTAACGCTTCGAATGCTGCGGCTGCGATGTCCGATCAAGCCAATGACATTAGTTACCAGTCATCAGTGGCTTCAGTGGCTCAAAATACCGCTTCTGCTGCGGCTAGTCAAGCTATCATTGATAAAAGCAATGCCGACCAAGCATTGTCTGTAATTTCAGTCGCCTTTAATTCGGCTTCTGCTGCCAATTCGACGGCTTCATCTGCTTCTACCAATTCATCTACGAACACTTCATCTGCCAACAGTGCTAGCTCAGTTGCTAACAGTGTTAACAGTGCTAACTCGACGAATGCCAGTCTTGCTAGTTTATACGCCAGCATCGCGGTTTCATATGCTAGTCAAGCAAGCAGTAACTTCGCCAGTGTTTCTGCTGCGAATGCTACGATTGCAAGCATTTTTGCTTCGAATACTGCGAACTCGACGCTATCTACCTACGCTTCCGCTGCTAATTCTGCTCAAGTGGCCATCAGTGGCTACAATAGTGATGCTGGGCTTCAATCTAGTATCGCCATCAGTGCTGCTAGTGCAGCCGGTTTGCTCCATGCATCCGATGCGAGTCTATTGTCTAATGTCAATAGCTATTCTGCGGCCGTGAGTTCATACGACTCAGCTGCCAATTCTTATTATCTAGCTGGGAACGTCTCCAGTGGTGATACGAATGCTTCGAACGCCAAATCTGCGGTAAATAGTGCTAGTTCAGTTGCGCAAACGATGCTGAATAATTCTGGCTCAATTCAAGATTTGACTAATTCAGCTAGTGTAGCTGCTTCTAAGGCTGCTGCTGATGCTAGTGGGATTGCCACTCAATTGAGTTCCTTTAATAGTGCCTCATCCGCATTTTCAAGTGCGGCTTCTAACGCTAGTAACGGTAATTCTGCCGCAAATAGTGCTTCTGGAATCTTCAGTAATATGAATAGTGTAATGAATTCGGCCTTTGGTTCTAATTCCGTTTTCATGTCTGAAATTGCTTCTTATCAAAGTTATATTCACAGTGTCAATAGTTCGGTTGCTTCTGCTTATCCAACTGGATCTGGACAGACTGCATACGTTCACTCCTACTTTGCGAAGGATCCTAATAATACTACCTTCAGCACTGCTAATTCACAGGTAAACGAAGGTTTCAATACTGTTAATACTGCCAGTGGTGGAACCCAGGTTGAAGTTTATTTGATTGACAGTTTAGCTCAAAATATTACTTCACTATGGAGTCAAATGCATGCCATTGCTGGCGGGATTGCCCAATACTCAACTTCCGTTTCAAGTTTATCTGCAGCGGCATCTGCTGAATATGCTAAGGGTGATATTACGGGTGGAAATGCCTACGTCTCAAATGCCAATTTGCAGGCAAGCAGTGCTAATGCATTATTCGGCAGTTTTGCGATTGCGACCTATCCAATCGAGTCGTTAACTACTGGGGCTGGATATGCGGTAACTTCTACCGGGACATATTCATCGGCAGCTGCATCTGGTTATACCGAAATTGCGAATGCCTACGTTTCCGTTTCCAACTATGCCACTTCCGCTGCTAGTGGTGGGACTTCATCGGCGAACTCAGCACAAAGTTCCGCTAATTCTGCCAACTCGGCTGCTTCAACTGCTGTGAATGGAGCCAATGCTGATGCATCGAAGGCCTCTCAATACAACAAGGACGCCTCATCTGCTGATTCAGTTGTTACTAGCTACTCCAATAACGCGACCCAGCAGGGGACGGTGTTGAGTAACATCGTTAGTCAGTTCAGCGGATCCAGTAATGCGGCGTTAAGCAGCGCTAGTTCGCAATACAGTGCTGCTAGTTCAGCCTTAGGCAGTATTAAGTCCAGTGCTGATTCTTACGCTGCTACCGCTAGTTCGCAATACATTATCGCCAGCAGTGCGGCTAGTTTGACGAACAACGACAGTGTTGCTGCCAGTGTTAACGCTAGTTTGGCAAACCAAGCTGCTTCGCAGGCCATTTCTGCTAATACTGCCCAGAATTATACGCAGGCGGCTTCTTTGACTGCGAATGCATCTAGCTATGCGTCTGCTGCTGCGTCTGCCGCTGCTGCTGCGCAAACTGATAGTGGCAATGCTGCTACTGCAACGCAAGCGGCTTCGGTTGCTGCTTCTCAAGCAGAAGCCGCCCAAAGTGATGCAGCTGGATACAATACTTCCGTTAGCGTGGCAATTTCCAATGCCCAAGCGGCTGTTTCCGCCACTAGTGACGCCAGTGCTGCATCTAGTTACGCAAGTCAAGCATCCAGTTACAATAATAATGCGCAAAACGATAGTGCTGCGGTCCAAAGCGATGCCAGTGCGGCAAGTAATAATGCTACTTCGGCATCTAACAATGCTGCGAGTGCATCAACGACTGCAAGCACGGCTGCCGCCAGTGCCAGTGCTGCCCAATCAACTGCGAATGCCAACAAGAGTAACGCTGCAATTCAATCGTTAGCATCGAGTGCTTCCACTGCTGCTTCAACGGCTGCATCAGTTGCTTCCATTGCTAGTTCAGCAAGTAAACAGGCTGCTGCTGATTCATCGAATGCGATTGTCCAAAGCAGTAATGCTACTTCAGCAGCAGCTGCTGGCTCAAAGGCTAACAGTATTGCAAGTAGCGCCGCTAGTGCTGCCTCCACGGCTGCCCAATCCGGGAATTCTTCGGCTGCAAGTACGGCGCGTTCAATCGCCAGTTCGGCTGCTAACGACGCTTCAAATGCCGCTAGTGCTGCCGCTGCTGCTAAGTCGGCTGCGGACTCATACGCAAGTGACGCTAGTTCCGCCAACAGTACTGCATCCAGTGCCAACAGTACTGCATCTTCTGCATCCAGTACCGCATCCAGTGCAAATAGTGCCGCTAGTTCGAATGCTTCTGCCGGAAGTGGGGCTTCAAGTGCTACATCTGGAACATCGAGTGAAGCAGGTAGTTACAATGGGGCTACTAGCATCAGCACCAGTACCGCGAAATCATACGCTAACTCGGCATCGTTCTACGCTTCAGAAGCTAGTTCTGCTGCCGTAGCTACAAGTAACTTCAATACGCAAGTTACTAGCAACGCGACTGCTGCCAATAGCTTAGCTTCTGCTAACGGGCAAAACCAGATCGTGCAAGCACAAGCTAAGTTGGTTAACTCTGCTTCTGCTGCCGCAGCTGGCGCTCTTTCTGACGCTAACAATCAATCCGCTGCTGCTAACAGCGCCTATGCGAATGCATCCAGTGCCGCTGCCAGTGCGATCGCAGCTTCGACCGCTGCCAGTGTGGCCGTAAGTAACGTTAACAGCTTGGTTAGTGTTGCCAATAGCTACTACACTAATGGTGACGTTACCAACGGTTCCATCTTTGCTTCCCAAGCATCTGCAACTGCTTCTGGGATGGCCGCATTATCCACTGCAGCTTCCAATGCCGTGATTGCTGCTTCCAGTGCGACTGTTTTGGCTTCCAGTGCTGCATTGGCTGCCATCTCTGATCAAGCCGTTGCTTCATCCGCTGCCAGCGTTGTTGCCAGTGCCACTAGTGCCGCTAGTTCAGCCGCTAGTCAAGCATCTGGTGCTAACTCGAACGGTAGTAGCAACAATAGTACCGCTAGCAACGCTAATACCGTTGCCGGAAGCGTGGTTTCTGCGAACGGAACCAACGCTAGTTTGGCGAACTCATATGCATCGAATGCATCATCATCCGCTAGCTTAGCTTCTTCCAATGCAGATAGTGTTACCACGGTTAACAATAGTATTGCTTCCTTAGTGAGTGCCAATGCATCGAATGCATCACTTGCTAGTTACGCTGCTTCAGCTAGTTCGGCTAGTTTTGCAATCTCAGGATTTAATTCTGATGCGCAAATACAAAAGAGCTTGGCTTCCAGTGCTGCAAGCGTTGCCAACTCAATTCACAGCAATTCTGATGGCTCATTGAGTGCCGCAATTTCAACGGCTTCAATCGCTGTTTCCAATAACGTAGCTTCCGCTAACTCAGCTTACCTTGCTGGAAGTACCACCGATGGGGATAGTTTTGCTTCTGCCGCAAGTTCTGCTGCTGCAACTGCAAGCACTGCTGCTCAAGCAATGCTCAATAATTCTAGTGCCATTCTCAGTTACACTAATATCGCCAGCACGGCTGCTTCTAAGGCTGCTCAAGATGTCCAACAAATGGGCGTTCAGATCAGTTCATTTAATAGTGCCGCTAGTGCTGCCAGTGCTGCAAACTCCGCTGCCCAAAGTGGTGGTAGTACCGGTTCAAGTGCAAGTAGTCAGGCTTCATCCGCTAGTTCCGCAACTTCAGCTTCCGGATCGATTGCCGCTATAAATGATAGTGTTATCAACTCCGCTTACATTGTCACAAGTTCAGTTGCTGGAACAATGACGAGCAATGTTACTTCCGCCAACTCAATTGCAAACTCGATCAATGCATACCTTAACAATGATCCAACGAACTCGATCTTTAAGAGTGCAGCATCAGTTGCTACTAGTGCTGTTACCGCGGTTAATAGCTTTAATGCCGATGCTTCATTACAAAATAGTATTGCATCTACGGCTTCTTCCGCCGGAACTTCACAGGTGGCATTAATCGCTTCCGCAAGTGCAAGTGTTAGTGGGGCTGTAAATAGTGCTAACAGTTACTATGGTCAAGCCCTTAGTGCATACGCTACCGGGGATACGATTAGTGGATCCATTTATACCAGCAATGCAGTTAGCTATGCTAATAACGCTAGTTCCATCGCAGTAATTGCCACCAGTGCGGCAAACAACGTTACTAGTTGGGCTTCCACGGCATCGATTGCTGCTGACAACGCTAGAAAAGATTTAGCTAGTGCATCTAATGTCATTGTTTCAATGACTTCAGCTTCATCTGGCGCTTCATCTGCTGCATCCAATGCTGGATCAGGCACATCTTCTGCTACTTCCAGTGCAAGTAGTACAGCTTCATCCGCAAGTAGCACTGCAAGTAGTGCCGCATCCGATGCGAATGCGAATGCTAAGATTGCATCGAGTGCTAATTCAGTTGCATCATCCGCTGATGCCGCCGTTACTAGCTACTCCAACAACACTAATGGTATGAGTTCTGCCATGAGTGCAATCGTAAATAATTCCACTAACGCAAGCAATGCTGCAATTAGTTCTGCTAATTCGGTCTTCAACAGTGCTAGTTCTGGTTTGACCAGTGCCAAGACCGCTGCTGATAGTTACTCTGTAACCGCTAGTTCCGCTTACAGTGCAGTTAGTTCCGCTGCCTCCGTTGCTAATAGTGCCAGCACGATGGCCAGCATCAACGCAAGTATTGCGAGTGCCAACGCTTCCGCTGCTGCTGCTGCAACATCAGCTGGAAACTACGCCCAAGCTAATTCATTGAACTCCAATGCCTCCGCTGCGGCAGCCTCCGCTGCGCAAAATGCTGCTGATGCGAATGCTGCTAGTTCAGTTGCTGCTTCAATTACGCCTGCTGCGGTCAGTGCTGCTAGTTCTGCTAGTTCCGAAGCTGTTGTTGCTTCTGGCTTTAACAGCGCCGCTACCTCTGCTTACCAAAGTGCTGAAAATGCTAGTTCTGCTGTAAGTTACGCTAGTGCTGCGGCAATTTCTTCTAGCCAAGCATCCATTTACAATGGTAGTGCCCAGAGTGATAGTGCTGCGGTTCAATCTGATGCTAGTGTTGCAAGTAATAACGCTACTTCGGCATCCAACAATGCAGCGAGTGCAGCAAAGACTGCCAGCACAGCTGCTGATAGTGCTAGTGCTGCTTCAGCAACTGCCAGTGCCAACAAGGACAACCCTGTAATTCAATCGTTAGCATCGAGTGCTGCTGCCGCGGCCTCATCGGCTGCTTCCGCTGCTGCGGTTGCTAGTTCTGCTAATACGCAGGCTGCTTCTGATTCCTCGAATGCAATCGTACAAAGTGGTAGTGCTAATTCTGCTGCCGCTGCTGGATCAGCTGCTAATTCGACTGCTGCTTCTGCCGCTTCTGCTGCTTCCTCTGCTGCTCAAAAGGGTGATAGTAGTACTGCATCAACAGAGGCATCGATTGCTAGTTCTGCTGCGAATGCTGCATCAGCTGCCGCTAGCGCTGCCGCTGCTGCGAAAAAGGCTGCTGACTCATACGCAAGTGATGCTAGTTCTGCTAACAGTACCGCATCTAGTGCTAACAGTACTGCATCTTCTGCATCTAGCACCGCATCCAGTGCGAATAGTGCTGCTAGTTCAGCCGCATCAGGTTCCACTGCTGGATCAGGCAGTGCATCACAAGCTAACAGTGCCGCTGCTAGTGTATCATCAGCAGTAGATACTGCTGCCACCGTTGCCAACGCTGATGCCAGTGGTGCTGAAGCATCTGCTAAGATTGCCAGTTCCGCTGCGACCGTAACCAGTGGTTACAATAGTACGGCTGTATCACAATCTGCTGCGATTGCTAGTTTAGCTTCTGCTAACCCAAACAATTCCGTAGTAAGCAGTGCCAATAGTGTTGCCATTGCGCTTGCTAGTCAAATTGCTAGTTACAACACTACGGCTTCCAGTGCCAATGTAGTTGCTTCCAATGCTGCAAGTGCCGCCAGAGCTGCTGCTAACCAAGCCAGTTCTGATAGTGTTGCCGTTTCTAATGGTGTAACTACCGTTAGTGCATTGGCTAGTCAAGCTAACGCTGCTTATGGTGCAGGAAACACAGTTGCTGGATCGATCTTTAATGTTCAAGCATCCAGTGCCGCTGCTAGTCTAGTTGCTTACCAAACTGATGCCCAATCTCAATCGAGCATTGCTGCTTCAGCATCTACAGCTGCATCTATTGCTGCAGCCATTGCGGTTGATGCTGAAAAGTCTGCATCAAGTGTCGAAGTATCATTATCCAGTGCTGATAGTACCGCATCTAATGCTGCTAGTGCTGCCAACAATGGATCTAGTACCGCTACTTCAGCTAGTTCAGTTGCCGCTAGTGTAACTGCAGGTGACAGTGCCAATGTTTCCGCTGCTAACTCATATGCAGCCCTTGCATCTAGTTATGCAACTACTGCTAGTGATGCCGCTACGAGCGTAAATACTGTTAACAACAGTCTCGCTAGTTTGGCGCAAAGCAATAATGTTAACCCATTGATCACTAGTGCCGCCAGTGCTGCTAACTCTGCTAATACTGCCATTGCTAGTTACAATGCTGATGCGCAAAGTCAAAAGGCAATTGCATCTGGCGCCGCCTCTGCTGCAACGAGTGTTAAAGCAACTGATGAAAGTCTTAGTGCATCCATTGCATCTGCATCTAGTGCAGTTGCTAACAACATCGCTGCTGCTAATTCAGCTTACATTGCTGGTAGCAATACCGCTGGGGACAGTTATGCTAATCAAGCTGGTGTTGAAGCATCCAATGCTTCCACGTATGCACAATCAATGGTTGCTAATTCCTCTGCCATCGCTAGTTACACTTCAGTAGCCAGTGTGGCTGCTTCTAAGGCTGCTGATGATGTTCAAAGCATTGCAATTCAAGTTAGTTCATTCAACAGTGCTGCCAGTGCTGCTAACAGTGCCGCCAGTGCTGCAACGAGTGGAAGCAGTGCCGGAAGTAGTGCTGCATCTGAAGCCGGTTCCGCATCTGCTGCTACTTCAACGGATGCTTCCAATGCTAATGCTAGTAGTGCTGCTGTAAGTACTGCTTACAGTACCGCTAGTTCCGCTTCTAGCGTTGTCAGTGGCGACGTTCAATCAGCTAGTGTCATTGCTGGTTCAATCAACTCCTACTTCAACAGTAATTCTAGTGACTCCGTCTTCCAAAGCGCATCTGCTGTCGCATCCAGTGCCGTTAGCGCAATTAACGGCTACAACTACGATGCTGCTACGCAAAAGAGTATTGCTGGAAGCGCATCGACTGCAGTTACTTCACAAATTGCTGTAATTAGTAATGCTAGTTCCGCAATTTCCAGTGCTATCAGTGCGATTGCTAGCGCTAATACGCAAGCTAGTGTTGCCTACATGACTGGGAAGAATGCTGATGGATCTAGCTACACCGCAATTGCAGTATCTATTGCTACTGTTGCAAGTCAACAAGCCGATAGTGCAGCTAGTGCTGCTGCTGCAACGACTAGCTTAACGACAATTGCCCAAACTGCTGCTGATCAAGCCGTTAAGGATGAAAGTGCCGCTTCTGGTGCTATCCTTTCAATGGTTGCTGCTAAGGCCGGTGCTGATGCAGAAGCTGCCGCCATTGCTTCTTCAGGGGCTTCAGGAGACAACTCTAAGGCCAGTGGTGCTGCGAGTGGTGCTGCTTCCGATGCCAGTGCTGCAGGTAATTCTGCTACTTCTGCAAATTCAGCTGCTAAGTCAGCAAGTGCTGCTGCTGCTTCGGCAAATGCCGCTGCCTCTGCAAACCCAAGCAATACGGTAATTAGTTCAGCAGCTGCTGCCGCTAATTCAGCTGCTTCCGCTGCCAACTCAGCTGCAAACGATGCAAGTTCACAAGCATCGATCGCATCGAGTGCTGCGACTGCTGCTTCTGGTGATGCAAGCACTGCCAGTTCTGCTAATAATGCTGCATCTAATGCTAATAAAGCCGCAAATAGTGCTGCTGCTGCCGCAAGTAGTGCTGCCCAAAGTGGTGATAGTAGTGCCGCATCATCAGCTGCATCAATTGCCAGTTCAGCTGCTTCTGCTGCCAAGGCTGCCAGTGATGCTGCATCCAGTGCCGCTAGTGCCGCTAGTTCACACGCTGCAATTGCAAGTTCAGCTTCTAACCAAGCTGCTAATGACAGTAGTGCTGCTGCTAGTGCTAACTCTGCTGCCACGAGTGCTTCCAATGCTGCTAGTTCAGCCGCATCTGGTTCCACTGCTGGATCAAGCAGTGCATCACAAGCTAACAGTTCCGCTGCAAGTATCGCTAGTGTAGTTTCTACGGCTGCCAGTGTTGCTAATGCCGATGCTAGTGGGGCAGAAGCATCTGCTAAGATCGCTAGTTCTGCTGCGACCGTAACCAGTGGTTACAACAGTACTGCTTCATCACAAGCTGCCGCGGTTGCTAGTTTAGCTTCTGCTAACCCAAACAATGCCGTAGTAAGCAGTGCCAATAGTGTTGCCATTGCGCTTGCTAGTCAAATTGCTAGTTATAACACTACGGCTTCTAGTGCCAATGTAGTTGCTTCCAATGCTGCTAGTGCTGCTGTTGTTGCTGCATCTCAAGCTGCTAATGATAGTGTTGCCGTTTCTAATGGGGTAAATACAGTTAGTGCATTGGCTAGTCAAGCTAACAGTGCCTACAAAGAGGGAAATGCCACTGGTGGATCAATCTTTAATTCTCAAGCATCAAGTGCCGCTGCTAGTCTAGTTGCTTACCAAACTGATGCGCAATCTCAATCTAGCATTGCTGTTTCAGCATCTACAGCTGCATCTACAGCTGCTTCCATTGCGGTTGATGCTGAAAAGTCTGCATCAAGTGTCGAAGTATCATTATCCAGTGTTGATAGTACCGCATCTAATGCTGCTAGCGCTGCCAACAATGGGTCTAGTACCGCTACTTCAGCTAGTTCAGTTGCCGCTAGTGTAACTGCAGGTGACAGTGCCAATGTCTCCGCTGCTAACTCATATGCAGCCCTTGCATCTAGTTATGCAACTACTGCTAATGACAGTGCTTCTAGTGTTAATAGTGTTAACAACAGTCTCGCTAGTTTGGTGCAAAGCAACTCTACTAACCCAGTGATTATCAGTGCCGCCAGTGCTGCTAACTCGGCTAATACTGCCATTGCTAGTTACAATGCTGATGCGCAAAGTCAAAAGTCAATTGCATCTAATGCCGCTGCTTCTGCTACGAGTGTTAAAGCAACTGATGAAAGTCTTAGTGCATCGATTGCATCTGCATCTAGTGCCGTTGCTAACAACATCGCTGCTGCTAATTCAGCTTACCTTGCTGGTAGCAATACCGCTGGGGACAGTTATGCTAAACAAGCTGGTGTTGAAGCATCCAATGCTTCCACGTATGCACAATCAATGGTTGCTAATTCCGCTGCCATCGCTAGTTACACTTCCGTAGCCAGTGTGGCTGCTTCTAAGGCTGCTGATGATGTTCAAAGCATTGCAGTTCAAGTCGGTTCATTCAACAGTGCTACCAGTGCTGCTAACAGTGCCGCTAATGCTGCGACGAGTGGTAATACTGCCGGAAGTGGGGCTTCATCAGAAGCTAGTTCCGCAGCTGTTGCTACTTCAACCGATGCATCGACTGCCAATGCTAATAGCGCGACTGTAAGTTCTGCTTACAGCGTTGCTAGTTCTGCTTCCAACGTCGTCAGTGGTTACGTTCAATCAGCTAGTGTCATCGCTGGTTCGATCAACTCCTACTTCAACAGTAATTCTAGTGACTCCGTCTTCATTAGTGCATCATCTGTCGCATCCAGTGCCGTTAGCGCAATTAACAGTTACAACTCCGATGCTGCTACGCAAAAGAGCATCGCTGGAAGTGCATCAACTGCGGTTACTTCACAAATTTCTGTAATTAGTAATGCTAGTTCCGCAATTTCCAGTGCCATCACTGCCATTTCCAATGCTAATACGCAAGCTAGCTTTGCATTTTCAACTGGTAAGTACTCGGATGGATCCAGCTACACATCAATTGCAGTATCTATTGCTACTGTTGCAAGTCAACAGGCTTCCTCTGCAGCTAGTGCTGCTGATGCAACGACTAGCTTAACTAAGGTTGCAAGTACTGCCGCTAGTCAAGCCGTTACCGATGAAAGTGCCGCTTCTGGTGCTATCCTTTCAATGGTTTCTGCTAAGGCCGGTGCTGACTCAGAAGCTGCTTCGATTGCTGCATCTGGTGCTTCAGGTAATAATGCCAACGCCGGTGGTGCTGCGAGTGGTGCTAAATCAGATGCCAGTGCTGCAAGTAATTCTGCTGCTTCTGCTGGTTCAGCTGCTAAGTCAGCTAGTACAGCTGCTTCTGCCGCAAGCTCAATCGCCTCTGCTAACTCAAGTAATGCTGCAATTAGCTCTGATGCATCAGCCGCTGCATCTGCTGCTGTAATTGCTAGCTCCGCTGCCAGCGCTGCTAGTTCACATGCAGCAATCGCATCTAGTGCTGCATCTGATGCTGCTGGTGATGCAAGCAATGCTAGTGCGGCCAATAGCACGGCTGCCAGTGCTAATAGTGATGCAAGTAAGGCTGCTTCCGCTGCAAGTAGTGCTGCCGCAAAGGGCGATAGTTCTACTGCATCCACGCAATCATCAATTGCTAGTGCCGCTGCTAGTGCCGCTAAGTCTGCCAGTGATGCTGCTGCTAGTGCCGCTAATGCCGCTAGTTCCCACGCTGCAATTGCTAGTTCCGCTTCTAACCAAGCTGCTAATGACAGCAATGCTGCTGATAGTGCTAACTCTGCTGCTTCAAATGCTAACTCTGCTGCTAATTCAACCGCATCTGGTTCCGCTGCTGGATCAGGCAGTGCATCACAAGCTAAGAGTTCCGCAGCTAGCGTATCATCAGCAGTTTCAATTGCCGCTAATGCTGCCAATGCTGATGCTAGTGGAGCAGAATCATCTGCTAAGATCGCTAGTACCGCTGCGACCGTAACCAGTGGCTACAACAGTATGGCTGCTTCGCAAGCCGCTGCGGTTTCTAATTTAGCTTCTGCTAACTCAAGCAACGCCGTTGTAACGAGCGCCGTATCATTTGCTACCTCTGCTGCTGGAACGATTGCTAGCTTGAATGCTACGGCATCTTCTGCTAACTCAGTTGCTGCTTCTGCTGCTTCTGCTGCTAGTTCCGCAGCTGTGCAAGCATCCAGTGATAGTGTTGCCGTTTCTAAGGGTGTGGATGTGGTCAACACATTCGCTAGTCAAGCTAACTCAGCTTACGCTACTGGTGATGCTACGGTCGGATCGATTTACAACGTCCAAGCATCCAGTGCTGCTGCTAGCCTAGTTGCTTACCAAACTGATGCTTCGACTCAAGCTGCGATTGCAAGTGCCGCTTCTATAACTGCTAGTTCAGCTGCCAGTGTTGCAGTTGCTGCCGAAAGTGCTGCTTCGAACGTTGAAGTTTCATTGAGTAGCGCATCCACAGCTGCTAGTTCAGCTGCCAGCGCTGCTAACAATGGGGCAACGAGTGGGGCTGCCAATACCAGCACCGCTAACTCAGCCAGTGCCGTTGCCGGAAGCGTCAACTCAGGCGATGCTACCAACGTTGCTTCTGCTAACTCATACGCTGCCGATGCATCATCATCAGCTAGCTTAGCTAGTTCCAATGCTACTAGCATCAATTCTGTAAACAGTAACATTGCGAGTCTTTCATCCGCAAACTCTGGGAATGCATCCGTTGCTAGTGCCGCTACTGCTGCTAGCTTAGCTAATAGCACCATCGCATCACTCAATATTGATGCGCAAGCTCAAAAGAGTACGGCTGCCAGCGCTGCCATCGTTGCTACTAGCATCCACAGTGTTGGTGATAGTTCCGCTAGTGCTGCGATTTCCAGTGCCTCCGTTGCGGTTTCTAACAACGTTGCATCTGCCAACTCCGCTTACCTAGCTGGTAACACCAGTGAGGGTGATAGTTATGCCAAGACGGCTAGTGCAGCTGCTTCTACTGCTAGCGTCACTGCCCAAACGATGATCAACAACTCCAGTGCAATTCTCTCATTGACCAACATCGCTAGCCTTGCCGCTTCTAAGGCTGCTAATGACGTGGTTCAAATTGGGGTTCAAATCAGTAGCTTTAACTCAGCATCATCAGCTGCAGCATCTGCAGCTAGTGCCGCTAATGGTGGAAACAGTGCTGCTAGTTCAGCATCATCTGCCTACAATTCAGCTACTTCTCAAATTAACGCCAACTTTAGCACTGCTGGAACGGATGTAACATCTGCAAACTCATACAGCGCGGTTGCATCGAGTGCTGCTAGTGTGGTTAGTGGGGTAAATAGTTCAGCTAACGGCTTAGATAGTATCGTTAACAGTTACTTGAACAACGATCCAACTAACTCCGCATTCAAGAGTTACGCTTCATCTGCTAATAGCATTACTGCTACGATTAACAGCCTCAATACTGATGCCCAAAATCAAAAGAGTACCGCATCCAGTGCTGACTCTGCTGTTAACTCATACTACGCATTGATCAGTAGCGCTTCTGTTGCGGTATCCAATGCCTCTGTTGCTGCTAGTGTTGCCAACAGTCTCGCTGTTTCAGCTTATGAAGCTGGAAACACTTCAGCTGGTAGTTCTGCGATGGTCAGTGCTGCATCATACGCTACCTTTGCTAGTTCCACTGCGGTTGCAACTAGTGGTTATGCTTCACTTTCAACTAGCTTAACGACGGTTGCAAGTACTGCTGCTAGCCAAGCCGTTGATGATGAAAGTAATGCTAACATTGCCGTTAGTTCATTGAATAGCGTTGCTTCAGCTGCTAATGCCGCTGCTGCCAATGCTGGAAGTGCTGGTAGTTCGGCTGCCGCGAGTGCCAGTTCTGAAGCTAATTCAGCTAATAGTGCTGCATCGATTGCTGCTAGTGGTGCCAATGCAAACGCTAGTGCTGCATCGATCGCTAATTCAACTGCATCATCTGCTGATAGTGTTGTTACTAGCTACTCCAACAATGCTACGCAACAATCATCATCAATGAGCAATTACGTTTCAAACAACCCAAGTAACGCTGCTATTAGTACTGCTAACTCAGCATATCAAAGTGCTAGTGCTGGATTATCCAGTGCTAAGAGTGCTACTGATGGTTACTCAAGTACTGCAAGTTCTGCTTACAGTACCGCAAGCTCCGCTGCCTCCGTTGCCAATAGTGCTAGCGTAGCCGCAAGTATCAACGCTAGTCTTGCTAGTTCTAATGCTAGTGATGCAGTTGATGCTAATAGTGCTGGTAACTACTCATTAGCAAGCAAGTACAACTCCGCTGCTGCTAAGAATGCTGAAGATGCTTCTAATAATGCAGTTGCTGCTAATACTGCGAGTGACACTGCAGCTACTGCTAATTCAACTGCGCAAGCTGCTGCTAAATCTGCAACTTCCGAAGAATCGGTTGCTTCTGGCTTGAACAGTGTTGTTAACTCTGCTGTTGCCGCTGCTTCAACCGCCAGTGCCGCTGCTAGTTATGCGAGCCAAGCAAGCAGCGATTCCATTGTTGCTTCATCTGCTACCAGTGGGGCTTCATCAGATAATGCGAAGGCCAGTGCTGCTGCTGGTTCTGCTAGTTCAGATGCTAGTTCAGCTTCTAACTCAGCTGATTCTGCTAAGTCATCAGCAGCTGCTGCTAGTGCTAGTGCTGCTATTGTCAACTCAGCTGCCTCTGCTAACCCAAGTAACGCTGTAATTAGATCCGCTGCATCAGCCGCTAATTCCGCTGCTTCCGCTGCAAACTCAGCTGCAAACGATGCAAGTTCCCAAGCATCAATCGCATCGAGTGCTGCGAATGCTGCTTCTAGTGATGCAAGCACTGCCAGTTCTGCTAATAATGCTGCATCTAATGCTAATAATGCTGCCAGTTCTGCTTCCGCTGCTGCAAGCACCGCTGCCCAAAGTGGTGATAGTAGTGCTGCATCCACGCAAGCATCAATTGCTAGTTCTGCTGCTGCTGCCGCTAAGTCTGCCAGTGATGCTGCATCCAGTGCCGCTAATGCTGCTAGTTCCCACGCTGCAATTGCTAGTTCAGCTTCTAACCAAGCTGCTAATGACAGTAGTACTGCCGCTAGTGCTAGCTCAACTGCATCCAGTGCTGAGAGTGCTGCTAATTCCGCTTCTGCTGGATCTGGTGCTGGGGAAAGCAGTGCAAAACAAGCTAATAGTGCCGCTGCAAGTATTGCGAGTGCGGTTGCCATTTCTGCTAGTGCTGCTAACACTGATGCCAGTGGGGCAGAATCATCTGCTAAGATCGCTAGTTCCGCTGCGACCGTAACCGATGGTTACAACAGTACGGCTTCATCGCAAGCTGCTGCAGTTGCTAGTTTAGCTTCTGCTAACCCAAGAAACTCTTTAGTATCTAGTGCCAATAGTGTTGCTGCTTCGCTTGCTAGTCAAGTTGCTAGTTACAACAATACGGCTGCTAGTGCTAATGCAGTTGCTTCAAATGCTGCGAGTGCCGCCAGGGCTGCTGCTAATCAAGCTAGCGCTGATAGTGTTGCCGTTTCTAATGGGGTAGTTACAGTTAATGCGTTTGCTAGTCAAGCTAATAGTGCCTACAACGATGGAAATCCAACGGCTGGAGCAATCTTTAATTCTCAAGCCGCTAGTGCCGCTGTTAGTCTAGTTAATTACCAAAATGATGCATCTAATCAAGTTGTAATTGCTAGCTCTGCTTCTGCAGTAGCATCTAAAGCTGCTATCGATGCGGTAAATGCTGAAAACTCTGCTTCGATTGTTGAAATTTCATTAGCAAGTGCCACTAGTGCTGCTAATTCAGCCGCTAGTCAAGCATCTGGGGCCAACTCCAATGGTAATAGCGAAAACAGTACCGCTAGTTCCGCTAATTCAGTTGCCGGAAGTGTCTACAGTGGTGAAGCTGAGAACGTTAGCCTAGCGAACTCGTATGCTTCCGATGCATCATCATCAGCTAGTTTAGCTTCATCGAATGCTGATAGTATTGCGGTTGTTAATAGTAGTATCGCTAGTTTATTCAAGAGTAATTCTCTTAACCAATCCGTCTCTAGTGCTGCTAGTGCTGCCGCTTCTGCAAATGCTGCAATTGCATCGCTCAATACTGATGCTCAATCACAAAAGATCACGGCATCCAGTGCTGCTAGCGTTGCCAATGCTATTCATGCTTCTAATTCAGCACTTAGTGGTACAATTTCCAGTGCTTCAACTGCAGTTTCTGACAACGTAGCTTCCGCTAACTCAGCTTACCTTGCTGGTAGTACCAGTGCTGGTGATAGCTACGCTGCTGTTGCAAGTACGGCTGCAAGCACCGCTAGTGCCACTGCCCAAACGATGATCAATAACTCAAGTGCAATTGCATCATTGACTTCGGTTGCCAGTGTGGCTGCTTCTAACGCTGCTAATGACGTTCAACAAATGGGTGTTCAAATCAGCAACTTCAATAGTGCTGCCAGTGCTGCTAATAGTGCCGCTAGTGCTGCAACGAGTGGAAACGCTGCCGGAAGTGGGGCATCATCAGAAGCTAGTTCCGCATCTGCTTCGACATCTACTGCCGCATCGACTGCTAACGCTAATAGTGCCGCTGTAAGTTCTGCTTACAGTACCGCTAGTTCCGCATCCAGCTTAGTCAGTGGTTACGTTCAATCAGCTATCGTCATCGCTGGTTCGATCAATTCCTACTTCAACAGTAATTCTAGTGACGCCATCTTCATTAGCGCTGCTTCATACGCATCCAGTGCTGTAACTGCAATTAGCAGTTACAACTCCGATGCTGCTACGCAAAAGAGTATCGCTGGAAGTGCATCGTCTGCGGTTACTTCACAAATTGCTGTGATCACGAATGCAAGTTCTGCAATTGCAAGTGCAGTGATTGCTGTTTCAAATGCTAATACGCAAGCTGATTTTGCCTTCAAGACTGGTGATAATGTCACTGGTTCCAGCTACACGGCAATTGCCTTAGCTGCCGCTTCCACTGCAAGTCAACAAGCTTCATCTGCCGCTAGTGCTGCTGATGCAACGACTAGCTTAACTAAGGTTGCAAGTACTGCTGCTAGTCAAGCCGTTAACGATGAAAGTGCCGCTTCAGGCGTAATGCTTTCCTTGGCTGCTGCTAAGGCCGGTGCTGATTCAGAAGCTGCTAAGATTGCTTCTGCAGGGGCTAATAGTGATAGTAGTGCTGCATCCAGCGCTGCTGCCGCTGCTGGTTCTGCCGCTACTTCTGCTAATTCAGATGCTAGTTCCGCATCTAACTCTGCTGCAGACGCAAGCAAAGCTGCTGCGAGTGCTGCATCTACTGCATCAGCTAACCCAAGCAATTCTACAATTAGTTCGGATGCATCCACAGCTAGTTCCGCTGCGTCAACGGCTAGTTCCGCTGCGAGTGCTGCTAGTTCACATGCTTCAATTGCTAGTTCTGCCGCAAGTCAAGCTTCGGCTGATTCATCTGCTGCTAGCTCAGCTAATAGTGCTGCTAATAGTGCCAGCTCCGCTGCATCTAGTGCTGCCAGTGCTGCAAGTACTGCTGCCGCAAGTGGTGATAGTAGTGCCGCATCTAAGCAATCATCCATTGCTAGTTCTGCTGCCAGTGCTGCTAATAGTGCCAGCGCCGCTGCTTCCTCTGCTGCCAGTGCTGCGAAGAACCACGCTTCAGAAGCTAATTCCGCTGCAAGTCAAGCTTCAGCTGACAGTAGTAATGCTGATAGTGCCAAATCTGCTGCCACGAGTGCTTCCAATGCTGCTAGTTCAACCGCTAGTGCTGCGAGTGCTGCTGCTGGCAATAACTCCGGCACCTCATCTTCAGCCAATAGCTATGGAACTGTAATTGGTACTAACACTTCGAATGCGACTACCGATGCCAGCCAAGCTTCGATCTTTGCATCAGAAGCTAGTTCCGCTGCCGTAGTTGTGAGTGGCTTTAGTAGTAACGCCCAAGGGCTTGCTTCTTCCGCTAACTCATTAGCTTCTGCTAACCAAAGCAACACGTATGTTCAATCACAATTAGCATTGGTTAACTCAGCTTCTGCTGCGATTGCTAGTTACAGTGCCGATGCAGCTGTTCAATCTTCAACTGCCAATAGTGCTTACGCAGTTGCTTCTAGCGCCGCTGCAAGTGCCGTTGCCATCTCCAATGCAGCTAGCGTGACCGTAAGTACCGTTAACAGCTTAGTTGCCGCTGCTAATAGCGCCTACACTAAGGGTGATGCCAATACTGGTTCCGTTTACGCAGCCCAAGCATCTGCTGCATTGCCTGGATTGAGTTCACAAGCTTCTGCGGTTGCATCAGCTGCTGCCCTTGCATCGAGTGCAACTGTTGTTGCATCTGATGCTGCATCTAAGGCTAAGGCTGACGAAAATAGTGCTTCGATTGCTCTCAGTGCTGGATCAGCTGCCGAAAGTGCTGCTAGTTCTGCTGCGAGTGCTGCAAACAACGGTGCTAGTGCTGGTAGTGCTAACAACAGTACTGCTAGTTCCGCTAATGTGGTTGCTGGAAGTGTCAACTCAGGTGATGCTACCAACGTTGCTTCTGCTAATTCATACGCTTCTGATGCATCATCATCAGCTAAGTTAGCTAGTTCCAATGCAACTAGCATCAATTCTGTAAACGATAGTATCGCTACGCTTGCCAAGAACAACTCCTTGAACCAATCAATTGCTAGTGCTGTGACAGCTGCAAGTACAGCTAACTCGATGATCAATTCATACTCTGTGGATGCAAGTTCACAAGCATCTATTGCTTCGAATGCTGCTGCTTTAGCTACTAGCGTTCATGGTTCAGATGGTTCACTTTCAACCACGATTTCAAGTGCTTCGGTTGCAGTTGCAACGAACGTCGCTTCTGCTAACTCCGCATACTTGGCTGGTAACACCACTTCTGGTGATAGCTATGCTAAGACTGCTAGTGAAGCTGCTTCTACTGCTAGCGTCACTGCCCAAACGATGATCAACAACTCCAGTGCAATCTTTAGTTACACTAACATCGCTAGTGATGCCGCTTCTAAGGCTGCTAATGATGTTGTTCAAATCGGCGTTCAAATCAGTAACTTCAACAGTGCTGCTAGTGCCGCTAATAGTGCCGCCAGTGCTGCAACGAGTGGTAACGCCGCCGGAAGTGGGGCTTCATCTGAAGCTAGTTCAGCATCTGCTGCTACTTCAACTGATGCTTCGACTGCCAATGCTAATAGTGCCGCTGCAAGTTCTGCTTACAGTATCGCTAGTTCAGCTGCTACCACGGTAAGTGGTTACGTTCAATCAGCTAGCGTCATTGCTAGTTCGATCAACTCCTACTTCAACACTAATTCTAGTGATGCAGTCTTCATTAGTGCTGCTGCATACGCATCGAGCGCCGTTAATGCAATTAACAGTTACAACTCCGATGCTGCAACCCAAAGATACATCGCTGGAAGTGCATCGAGTGCGGTTACTTCACAAATTGCTGTGATCACGACTGCTAGTTCCGCAATTGCCAGTGCTATCAATACAATCTCTAGTGCAAATGTACAAGCTGGCTTTGCATTCTCAACTGGTAATAACGTCAATGGATCAAGCTACGCATCCATTGCCGTATCTGCCGCTGCCTTTGCAAGTCAACAAGCTTCATCTGCCGCTAGTGCTGCTGATGCAACGACTAGCTTGACGAAGGTTGCCCAAAGTGCCGCTAGTCAAGCCGTTAACGATGAAAGTGCTGCTTCAGGTGTAATGCTTTCATTGGTTGCTGCTAAGGCCGGTGCTGATTCAGAAGCTGCTGCAATCGCTTCTGCAGGAACTTCCGGAGATAACTCTAAGGCCGCTAGTGCTGCGAGTGGTGCTAAATCAGATGCCAGTGCTGCAGGTAATTCTGCTACTTCTGCTGGTTCAGATGCTAAGTCAGCAAGTGCTGCTGCTGCTTCGGCAAATGCCGCTGCCTCTGCTAACCCAAGCAATGCGGTCATTAATTCCGCAGCTTCCGCAGCTAACTCTGCTGCTTCCGCTGCCAACTCAGCTGCTAGCGATGCAAGTAATCAAGCATCAACTGCTTCGAGTGCCGCATCTGCTGCTGCTGATGATTCAAGCGCTGCGAATGCTGCTAATAGTGCCGCATCCAATGCTAACAGTGCCGCAAGTAGTGCTGCAGCCGCAGCAAGTACGGCTGCCTCAACTGGTGATAGTAGTGCCGCATCATCAGCTGCATCAATTGCCAGTTCTGCTGCTTCTGCTGCCAAGTCTGCCAGTGATGCTGCTGCCAGTGCCGCTAGTGCTGCTAGTTCCCACGCTGCGATCGCTAGTTCAGCTTCTACCCAAGCTGATAACGATAGCAAGGCTGCATCTGCCGCAAACTCAATTGCATCCAGTGCATCTACTGCTGCAAGTAGTGCTGCTAGCGAAGGAAGCAATGGAAACAATTCAGCTAATAGTGCAAGTAACACGGCTTCAACCGCTAGTTCCGCTGCTATTTCATACGCAAGTGGTGCTGATGCGAATGCTTCCGCTGCTAAGATTGCTAGTCAAACCGCATCATCTGCTGATAGTGTGGTAACTAGTTACTCCAACAACGCTACTCAACAAGCTTCAGCAATGAGCAACTACGTTTCTAACAACCCAAGCAACGCTGCAATTAGCAGTGCTAACTCAGCATATCAAAGTGCTAGTTCAGCCCTTAACAGCGATAAGAGTGCCACTGATGGTTACTCCAGTGCTGCAAGCTTTGCTTACATTGCTGCAAGCACGGCTGCATCAACTGCTGATAGTGAAGCTAACAATGCCAAGACCAACGCTAGTCTTGCAAGCACCAACGCTAGTCAAGCCATTTCAGCTAATAGCGCTGGTAACTACTCACAAGCCAGTGCTTACAACTCGACTGCCGCTAGTTTCGCATCCGCTGCCGCTACGAATGCTGATAATGCTAATACCGCAAGTCAAACTGCAGCCTCAGCGACTGTAGCTGGCCAATCAGCCGCTTCTGCTGCTGCATCTACTGCAGCCGCTGCCGCAGCTCAAAACAGTGTTGTTAACTCGGCCGTTTCCGCTGCTTCTACCGCCAGTGCCGCTGCTAGTGATGCCAGTGCTGCTAGCTCTGCTGCCAGCCAAGCTGCTGGTGATAGTAGTGCTACTAACTCAGATACCAGCGTAACTTCAAGCGCTGCTTCTGCCGCTAGTTCCGCTGCCAGTCAAGCTACTTCTGATAGCTCGGCTACTTCATCTGCTGCTAGTGCTGCCAACAATGCTGCTTCTGCCGCTAACAGTCAGGCTTCCGCACACTCTGGTAACAGTTTGATCAGTTCTGCCGCAAGCACCGCAACCAGTGCCGCCAGTGCTGCTAACTCAGCTTCTTCTGAAGCATCAAGTGCTGCATCGATCGCATCGAGTGCTAACTCAACTGCAACGAGCGCTAACTCTGCTGCCAGTTCCGATTCAAACGATGCTTCAACGGCTTCAGCAATTGCATCCAGTGCCGCTGCTGCCGCTAGCTCTGCCGCCCAAAGTGGTGACAGTTCTACCGCATCCAGTGCTGCTTCAGTTGCATCGAGTGCCGCTAATTCTGCGAATGCTGCTAAGTCCAGAGCCGACAGTGCTGCATCCGCTGCCGCTAGTGCCGCTAGTGCCGCTAGCTCTGCTGCTTCCAAGGCTGATAGTGCAAATAGCACTGCAACCAGTGCCGCTTCAGTTGCTAGCTCCGCTAACTCAGTTGCTTCATCTGCTTCCGCTGCCCAAAGTGCAGGTGCCGACAGTGGCTCCGCCGCTTCCAGCGTGGCAAGTAGCCAATCGGCTGCCGTAAGTAGCGCTGCTAATAACGCTAACAACGATGCATCTGCTGCATCTAGTTACGCTAGTCAAGCTGACTCTGCTGCTTCTGCTACTAACAGCATCAGTAGTAGTGCCCAAAGCGATGCTTCACAAGCTAGTGCTGCTGCTAGTGCAAATCCATCTGATAGCTTCATCCACTCGCAAGCTTCAATTGCTTCGGATGCTGCAAACACGGCTAATAGTGCTCAATCAGATGCTGATAAGCAATCCAGTGCTGCTAATAGTGCTGCCAGTGCTGCCAGTGCCGCTGCTTCGAAGGCGACTGCCGATTCCAAGGCAGCCAACGATGCCGCAAGCACGGTTAACAGCTTAAGTTCTGCTGCTAGTTCCGCCTTTGCTGGTGGTGATACTTCTGCCGGAAGTATCTACAACAGTCAAGCTTCCGCTACTGCTAGTGGAATGAATAGCCTTCAAAGCGATGCCAGTGCTCAGGCTTCAATCGCCAGTGCTGCTAAGTCCATCGCTAGTTCCGCTGCTTCAGCTGCAATCAGTGATCAAAGTGTCGCTTCCAGCGCTGCTGCGGTTGCTAGTTCCGCTAACTCCGCTGCTACTTCTGCAGCCCAAAGCGATGCTGGTAACAACAACACCAACGCATCAAATGCTGCTAGTGGGACTTCGAACTATGCATCTAACGTTGCTAATGACTTTAACGCCACTAGTAATAATGCCTCAATTGCGGCTTCTGCTTCCGTTGCCGTTGCTAGTGATTCTGCTCAAGCATTGAATTCTGCTAGCTTGGTTAACTCGATCGTTGCTGCTAATTCCAGCAATGCTACCATTAGTGCTGCGGCTCAAGTTATCAACTCGGTCGCACCACAAATAGCTAGCTTGAATGCCGATGCTTCTGCACAAAAGAGTTTGGCATATGCTGCGACTGCTCAAGTTAGTTCAGTTGCCGTAGTTGCTAACAGTGCCAATGCTACTGCTAGTGAAGCTGCACGGGTTGCTAACATTTACTCATCATTAGCTGCTAGTGCTACTGGTGTTCACGATTACCAAAACGCAAGCAAGTACAATTCATCTGCTGCTACTAATGCTGCGACTGCAAGCGCAATGGTCTCAATTGCGTCAAGCGCATTCAGCGTTGCCGAGGCTAACTCCGCGGTTGCTTCATCCGCAGCCATTGCAGCTGTCAATGATGAAAGTGCTGCTAACTCATTGTCAGCAGTGGTTAATGCTGCTACGCAATCTGCTGAACAAGCTAGTTCGGCTGCTAGTGATGCTGCACGGGCCTCATCGGCTGCTGCAAACGGTCAATCAGACGTTGCTGCAGTTGTTAAGGATTCACAAGTAACTAGTTCGGTA
Organism: Nicoliella sp. ESL1120; assembly: GCF_058508515.1. NCBI lineage: Bacteria > Bacillati > Bacillota > Bacilli > Lactobacillales > Lactobacillaceae > Nicoliella > Nicoliella sp. ESL1120. Next base: position 1,105,708 of record NZ_CP196383.1, on the reverse strand, counting down.
AGTGTTCAAACTGCATCGAATAGCTTGGTTGCTTCACAACAAGCCCAAAGTGCAATGAACGCTGCTCAAGGTGCTGCTAAGGATGCAGCCGCTGCTTCATCAGCTGCGACTGCTTATCCTAAGGATCAAGTTGTTCAATCAAACGTTCAACTTGCTTCCTCCGCTGCTTCAGTTGCCAATAGTGCTGCTAGTCAAGCTTCATCAGCTGCCAGCGTTGCTAGTTCTGCTTCTGCATTAGCTAAGAGTGCTAGTCAAACTGCTAATTCCGCATTGAGCGCTGCTAATAGTGCCAATGCTTCAGCCCAAAGTGCTGATTCAGTAGCTAGTGTTGCTGCACAAAGTGGTGACAGCATGACCGCCAGTTCTGCACGGTCAGTTGCTGAATCTGCTGTTGCAACGATTGTAATTTACAGAAACCAAGCCGATAGCGCTGCTAGCGAAGCTGCTTCATTAGCTTCCGTTGGTTCAGCTGCTGAATCGACTGCCACTTCTGATAACAACGTTGCGCAAAGTGCTAGTTCAGTTGCGAGTGCTGCAAACTCCGCAATCAACAATGAAATTGCGGCTGCAAATGCTGGTACTAACACTGCATCGCAAGTGAATAGTTCTGCTAATTCTATTGCTTCAGTTGCTGCGAGTGTGGCTAGTGGTGCTAACATCAACACCAGTGCAATTGATAGTTATGCAAGCGTTGCTAATTCAGCATCAACGGCTACCGCTATTGATAACGGTTCGGTTGCCAGTGCAAATAATGCAATTGCAAGCATGACTGCTCAATTCCCAACGAATAGTGTTCTTGCTACCCAAGCCAGCGTTGCTAGCTCTGCTACTAGTGCTGTAAATAGCTTGAATAGTGATGTCGCTACTCAAAACAGCATTGCAAGTGCTGCTAAGTCTGTTGCTCATTCAGCTAGTGCAGCTGTAAGTTCGGCTAACAATGACATTCAAAAGGATGCTACTTTCGCTAGTTCTACCGCTGCTCAAGCTACTTCTTACTATGTAAATGGTAACCGGAGTGCTGGTGATATTTACAACAGTCTTGCTACTTCAGCAATGAGGGATGCAATGACTAACAGCACATTGGTTAACTCAGCTGCTTCGTTAGTTGCTTCTAACCAACAAGTTGCTAGTTCTGCTGCTGCTAAGGCACTTGCTGATCAAGTTGCAGCCGATTCGTTGAATGCAACGACATCATCAGCATTGAGTCTTGCAAACGATGCTTACCTAGCTGCTTCGAATGCTAGCGTTGCCGTTAGTGATTCCGTAGTAACTAGTTCTGCAAACAGCACTACTAATAGCGCTGCTGCATTTACGAGCTACGCATCTAGCGTTGACTCAGTAATTAACTCCAATGCAATCGTTGCTACGCCAGTAATTAGTGCTAACAATAGTTCAGCTGCTGCTGGAGCAAGCCTCTTGGCTTCAATTGCTAGTGCTAACCCAGGCGATGCTTCTCTTGCATCACTTGCTTCATTAGCAAGTAGCGCTGCTTCAGTTACGAATGCAGCTGCAATCTTTGCTGCTTCGGTTGCGGTTACGGTTAGTTCCGCTAACAGCACCACTAGTTCAGCAAACAGCGTTGCACAAAGTGCGCGGACTGATGTAAACAGTGATAATGCTGCTGCTTCTAGTGCTGCTTCAGCTGCCAGTGCTGCTGCTAACGTTGGTAACAATAGCGTTGCTAGTTACTCTCGTTCAGTTGCAGATGCTGCTGCTAGTGATGCAGTCGTTAAGAACAGCATTGCTAACAGTGCCGCTGCAGCTGCGAGTGTTGCTAATTCAATTGCAGTATCGCTTGCTGGAACAATCAGTATGAACAGTGCTCTTGCATCCAGTGGAAGCAGCGTTGTTTCCTCCGCTGCGAGTGCTGCGCTTAGCTACAGCGCATCAGTTAGTGCTGCTAAGTCGAGTGCATCTAGTGCCGCTAGTTCATCAGCTAGCAGCGCATCATCCAGTTCATCAGCTACTAGCTCCGCTTCATCTAATGCTAGTTCTGCCGCTGATTACTACAGTGCTGGATTGAACGATGCCGAAAGTGGCATTGCTAAGAATGCTTCATATGCTAGTGAAGCGACCTACCAAGGTGCTTATGATGGATACGTTGCTGGATCTAACAATGCTTCATCGGTTGTTGCTTCTGGAGCTTCATCAGTTTATGCTAGTGACTTTGCGAGAGCTTATGAAGTCGGACAAAGTGATTATGCTAGTGAATACGCACGTGGTAAAGCTGCTGCTAAGGCTGATACGATTGCTACATCGTCGCTACGTGGTAAGGCAAAGGGATATGTTGATGGATACGTTAATGAATTCAACGCTAAGTTGGCTAAGCATTCATCATATGTCTACAACAAGAAGAAGATTTACCTTTACGACAAGGCAACGTTTGCAGTTGATCAACGGTTAGCTAAGTCTAGCAAGATGTCCGGTAAGAACATCGATGGATTCAAGATCAAGAAGATTGCGGTTTCTGCTAGTGGCCTCGTTCGTTACTACATCAAGAACGTAATCTCTGGTTCAAAGGGTGCTTACATCACTGCGAACCATGCTTATGTAGCCAATGTTTACTATCAACAATCAGACCTGAATGGAAGTAATACCGTTAAGGTTATCAATCCTAAGGGTGCAATTGTTCATGGTGAAAAAGGCTTTAAGACCAGCAAGAAATTCTACAAGGTTGGTTCTAAGGTCAAGGTAAACAAGGTTGTTAAGTACAAGGGAATTACTCGTTTCTACATTGGAAAGGGTAAGTACCTAACCAGTAACAAGAAGTTCGTTAAGTTCATCTAGTTATTGATTAAAACATTTTAAAAAGGGGTGCCGATTTGATCGGCCCCCTTTTTAATTTTGTGATTGTCTTATGCTGGATTCAATGCTATAATACAAACAACATATGAAGTTGATATCCTTTAAGAGTTGACCAGAGAGTCGCCAAGGTTTGAGATGGTATGGGTGTGGACTATAGCACTGGATACATACTTTAAGACCAAACCAAAGGGCTTTTCTGATTATCATAATCGGGAAGCCCTTTTATTTTTTACCGATATCAAACTCATCTAAGCAACCCCAGCGAGGGTAGTTGAACCTACCTAACCGCTTTCGAATTGATTTGTTTTTTGAGGAGGAAATATAATGATTCAAGTATCAAGTGATCACCATTTCTTAAACATTAATGATTTATCAAACTTACAAATTAATGATTTGATTAAATTGGGTGAACAATTTAAAACTGGTAAAAAAACGGTCCAGCTAACTAGGCCGGTCTATGCTGCTAATTTATTTTTTGAAAATAGTACGCGCACCCATAGTTCATTTCAAATGGCTGAAAAAAAACTAGGCATCGAATTAATTAGTATCAATCCAGCCACTAGTTCGGTTAAAAAGGGTGAGTCGCTGGGTGATACAATTAAGACCCTACAAGCAATCGGCATTGACATCGCCGTTGTTCGCCATGCCAAAACCGGTTGGTATCAACAATTAGTTGATGATGAAAACATCAGACTATCATTGGTGAATGCAGGGGATGGCAGTGGCCAACACCCATCGCAAACGTTGCTAGACTTGATGACGATTCATGATGAATTCGGTTCATTTTCAGGGTTGAACATTGGCATCATAGGTGATCTTGCCCATTCACGAGTGGCCAGATCAGATGCCGAAATTTTAAATCGATTGGGCGTCAACGTCTTCTTCAGTGGGCCTAAGGAATGGTATCCAGCAGACTTTGATCAGTTTGGAACTTACTGTGGTGATGTGGATGAGATGCTACCTAATTTAGATGTGGTCATGTTATTACGGGTGCAATTGGAACGCTTGAATGAAAATGCGGTCGCATCATTCACCCCTAGTGATTACTATCACACCTATGGCCTGTCCGAGGAACGGGCGCATTTGATGAAGGATAGTGCCATCATTATGCATCCCGCTCCCGTTAATCGAGGGGTCGAAATTGCTTCTTCATTAGTAGAAGCTCCCCAGTCGCGAATCTTTACCCAGATGCATAACGGGGTGTTCGCACGCATGGCAATTCTAGCTACTATTTTGGACCAACGTGGATTATTGGAGGATTAATTGATGAAAACCTTAATTAAGAATGCCCGTTTGAATGACCAAATCGTTTCAATTTTGATCGAAGATGGTCAGATCGCTGCAATCGATTCTAATATCGATGTTGCAGTCGATAAAACCTTTGATGCACAAAATAACCAGGTCATCCCAGGCTTAGTCGATGTGCACGTGCACTTCAGAGACCCCGGTTTGACCTATAAAGAAACGATCGAAACTGGTAGTAAGGCCTCTGCGCATGGTGGATTTACGACGGTCTTTGCAATGCCGAACGTTAAGCCCGTTGTTGATAACCCTGCTGATTTTGCGAAGATGGTTACTAAGAACCAACGGGATGGCGTGATCAAAATCAAGCAATACGCTGCGATCTCAGGGGACTTAACCGCAGATCAAGTAACTGATATGCGCGATATGGCAGACCAAGGCGCCATCGCCTTTACCAATGATGGACATGGGGTGCAAACTGCCGATACGATGTATCAAGCAATGCGATTAGCCAAGTCAGTTGAACGCCCAATCGTAGCCCACGTTGAAGATGATAGCTTGATTCATGGTGGAGTGATGAATGCGGGGCCAGCAGCTGACAAGCTTGGCCTCCCAGGCATGAGTAGTTTGAGCGAATCTGCTCAATTAGCCCGTGACTTAGTGCTTGCCAAGGCGACTGGTGTTCATTATCACGTTGCCCATATTTCAACGAAAGAGTCCGTTGAACTGTTACGTATCGCTAAGGCCAAGGGATTGCACGTGACTGCTGAAGTTTCGCCACACCACCTGTTGTTGGATGATTCAATGATTGAAATGGACAATCCGATGATGAAGATGAACCCACCATTGCGTAGTCCGAAAGATCGGGCCGCATTGATCGCTGGGTTATTGGATGGCACCATCGACATGGTAGCGACTGACCATGCGCCCCACAGCGTTGAAGAAAAAAGTGGCTCAATGAAGACGGCTTCATTTGGCATCGTTGGGATTGAAACTGCATTCAGTTTGATTTACACTCACTTTGTAAAGAGTGGCCTAGTTGATTTGCAGACCGCATTAAAGTGGATGGTTCAAAATCCGATCAACGCATTTCACTTGACCGATGCCGGTCAATTGCGGGTCGGGGATGCTGCAGATTTGGCGATCATGGATCTAGACCACCCATTCCAAATCGATGCCGCTGACTTTTTATCGAAGGGCAAAAATTCACCATTCATTGGTGAACAAGTTTACGGGAAGACGATTGCAACATTCGTAGCTGGCAAGCAAGTTTATTAATCACACATTTGAGGAGGATCACAATGAAGCGTTACTTAGTATTGAAAAATGGATCTGTATATTCTGGAGAAGGGTTCGGATCTAATAAGGATGTATTCACTGAAGTTGTCTTTAGTACGGGGATGACTGGTTACCAAGAAACGATTACTGATCCCAGTTACTACGGTCAAGCAATGGTATTTACATACCCATTGATCGGTAACTATGGAATTAACAGCGATGATTTTGAAAGTTTCCAACCCGCAGTCGATGCGATCATCGTCCACGAATTAGCACGACGGCCTAGTAATTTCCGTTCGGTAATGAGCCTAGCACAATATGCTGAACAAGAAGACTTACCTGGCTTGACGGGTGTTGATACGCGGAAATTAGCGAAGGAAATCAGAAACGAAGGTTCGATGCCAGCGGTGATCGTTAGCGAATTAGACCAAAAGAAGATCGATCAAATGTTTCAACGTGATTACCAATCTGAATTGATCGCCAAGGCACGGCAAGTCGCTACTAAGAACATTTACCAAGCGCCCAGTGATGGCGTGCGGATCGCATTGCTCGACTTTGGATTGAAGGAATCGATCGTTAAAGCATTAACGAAACGGAATGCCAACGTGATCGTGTTCCCAGGCAGCACCCCCGTTAAAGAAATTATGGAATCGCATCCAGCTGGGATCTTATTATCGAACGGGCCTGGTGATCCTACTCAATACCCATACGCTCTCGAAACGATTCGCGAATTACAAGAACACTACCCATTGATGGGGATCTGTTTAGGGCATCAATTATTCTCACTTGCCAACGGGGCGAAGACTTACAAGATGAAGTTTGGTCACCGTGGGTTCAACCATGCCGTTAGCGACATTGAGTGTACCCGACGGAACTTTACTTCCCAAAACCACGGGTATGCCGTTGATCGCGAATCACTAAAAGATACCGATTTGATCATTACCCATGAAGAAATTAATGATGGCACGGTCGAAGGGGTCAAACTAAAGGGCCACAAGGCATTCTCAGTTCAATTTCATCCTGATGCCTGCCCTGGACCACATGATTCTGAATACATGTTTGATAAATTCATTAAGCTAATCAAGGAAAACAACGGAGGTCAAAACTAATGCCAAAGCGAACTGATATTCATAAAATTCTTGTTATCGGATCCGGTCCCATCGTGATCGGCCAAGCTGCTGAGTTCGATTATTCTGGTTCACAAGCCTGTCTTTCATTACGCGAAGAGGGCTATGAGGTGATCTTGATCAACTCCAATCCAGCCACAATCATGACCGATAAGGAAATTGCTGATAAGGTCTTTGTTGAACCAATCACGTTAGAATTTGTTTCCAAGATCATCAGACAAGAATTGCCAGATGCCATTTTACCTACCTTAGGGGGGCAAACTGGTTTGAACATGGCTAAACAACTGGCTGATTCGGGAATCTTAAAAGAACTCCACATTGAATTATTGGGGACTAAGCTGCATGCGATCGAAGAGGCCGAGGATCGTGAATTGTTCAAGGACTTAATGGAACGCTTGCACGAACCAGTCCCAGAATCACGGATCGCAACGACCTTAGAGGAAGCCCAAGCATTTGTGGCCGAAGTGGGTTATCCAGTTGTGATTAGACCTGCCTACACGCTTGGTGGGACCGGTGGTGGTTTTGCCTATAACGATGCCGAATTGAATGAAATCACTACCAACGGATTGGAATTATCACCAGTGACGCAGGTCTTGGTTGAAAGATCGATCGCTGGATTCAAGGAAATTGAATTTGAAGTGATGCGGGATGCCTCTGATAATGCATTGATCGTGGCTTCAATGGAAAACGTCGATCCAGTCGGGATTCATACTGGGGATTCAGTGGTGGTCTCACCAACCCAGACACTTTCAGACCGCGATTACCAAATGATGCGGGATGTGGCCTTAAAGATCATTCGCGCCCTTGAGATCGAAGGTGGGGTCAACATCCAAATGGCGCTAGACCCGAATAGTTTCAAGTACTACATTATTGAGGTGAACCCACGGGTTTCGCGTTCATCGGCATTGGCTTCTAAGGCAACTGGTTATCCAATTGCCAAGATGGCCGCTAAGATCGCCGTTGGTCTTCACTTGGATGAAATCACGAATCCGATCACAGGAACCACGTTAGCTGAATTTGAACCCGCTTTGGACTATGTAGTTACTAAGATTCCCCGTTGGCCATTCGATAAGTTCCCCGCTGCCAGTCGGAAATTAGGGACGCAAATGAAGGCGACCGGTGAAGTAATGGCGATTGGGCGAAACTTTGAAGAATCGATCCTAAAGGCCGTTCGTTCACTTGAAATCGATGACAAGTACGTCTTTGATCAACGCTTGGCTAATGTTGATACCCAGGACTTATTGGATCAATTAGTGCCAGCCCAAGATGACCGGCTATTCGTGATTTGCGAACTGTTAAGAAGGGGCGTTGCACTTGAAAAGATTCATGATATCACTAAGATCAATGAATTCTTCTTGGACAAGTTCTTACACATTATTGAAATTGAAACGCAGTTGAAAAACAACCAAGATGAAGAGACCCTTCGGCTTGCCAAGCAAAACGGGTTTACTGACGACGTGATCGGTAAAATCTGGGGCAAGACCGGCGATGAAATTAGAGCGCTCAGAAAACAAACCGCTGTGTTACCAGTTTACAAGATGGTCGATACGGTCGCTGGTGAATTTGAATCCAAGACGCCTTACTACTACGGCACCTACGAAGATTCAGATGAATCAGTCGTGACTGACAAACCATCGATTCTAGTAATTGGTTCTGGGCCAATCAGAATTGGACAAGGGGTGGAATTTGACTACGCCACCGTCCACAGCGTTAGAGCAATTCAAAAGGCGGGCTACGAAGCCATTATTATGAACTCCAATCCAGAAACGGTTTCGACTGACTTCTCGATCTCAGATAAATTATATTTTGAACCATTGACGCTTGAAGACGTCTTGAACGTCATTGACCACGAAAAGCCACTAGGGGTAGTGGTTCAATTTGGGGGTCAGACCGCCATTAATTTAGCAGAACCACTACATGAACGGGGCATCAAGATCCTAGGGACCACCGTTGAAGACATTAACCGTGGTGAGGATCGGGAATTATTCGGTGAAGTGATCGATCGGCTAAAATTACCACAACCAAAGGGTGCGACTGCCACCACCGTTGATGGAGCCGTGAAGGTTGCCAACGAAATTGGCTACCCAATCTTGATTCGGCCTTCATACGTGCTCGGTGGGCGGGCAATGGAAATCATTACCTCAGACGACGCATTACGTGAATACATGAACCGGGCCGTAAAGGTGTCAAATGAACACCCCGTCTTGATCGATTCATATCTCGTGGGTTCAGAAGCAGAAGTCGACGTCATTTCAGATGGGAAGAACGTTGTCATTCCGGGAATCTTGGAACACATTGAACGAGCCGGAATCCATTCTGGTGATTCAATGGGGGTTTATCCACCACAGAACATGCAACCAAACATCAAGGAACAAATTATTGAAGACTCGATCAAGTTGGCAAAGGACTTGAATACGGTCGGCTTAATGAACATTCAATTTGTAATCCATGACAACAAGGCCTACGTGATTGAAGTTAACCCACGGGCCTCTAGAACCGTTCCATTCCTATCTAAGGTCACCCACATTTCAATGGCGCAAGTGGCGACCCAAGTAATGCTTGGCAAAACCTTGCCAGAATTAGGGCTTGAAGAGGGCTTGGTCCCAGAACCACAGACCGTCCACGTTAAAGCCCCCGTATTTAGCTTTAGCAAGTTACCAGCCGTCAACAGTACCTTAGGACCTGAAATGAAGTCGACCGGGGAAGTAATGGGTTCAGACACCACCTTCCCGAAGGCACTGTATAAGGCATTCGTGGCTTCTGGAGTAAAGGTCCCAGACCACGGGAACGTTCTCTTTACCGTTGCTGATGCTGACAAGCAGGAATCATTGGAACTAGCTAAACGGTTCAAGGCGCTTGGTTTCCAAATTCAAGGGACCGAACAAACTGCTAAGTTCTTTGAACAAAACGGTTTGACTGCCAACAAGATCGACAAATTAGAAGAGTCTGAGAACAATGCGATCACCGAACTACAAGATGATCAGCTCCAAGTATTAGTGAACACCGTTGACAATACGAAGCGGGCCGCAAACGACGAAAGTCAGATCAGAGCGACCGCAATCGAAAATGAAGTGCCATTATTCACCGCATTGGACACGGTCTCAGTCTTCTTGGATGTGTTAGAAGCACGTTCATTTGAGATCAAGCCATTATAATTAGGAGGAACACGATGACTAAGTTAGATTTAACAGGCCACATTAACGGGGTTACTTTCGATCAATTATTCTTGAACGCATCTGGGGTGCACTGCCAAAGCACTGAAGAACTAGATGATTTATTGAACAATGAATACATGGGAGGAATCGTGACCAAGAGTGCCACCCTTGAAAAGCGGGATGGAAATCCAGCGCCACGCTACTATGAATTCGAACAGGGATCGATTAATTCAATGGGGCTACCCAATTATGGCTTTGACTACTACATTAAATATGTATTAGGTGAACATCAAAAGCCAACGATCTTATCAGTGGCTGGTCTATCAGCAGCTGATGATGTGAAGTTGTTACACCAAATTCAAGATTCTGACTATCAAGGTTTGACCGAATTAAATCTTTCCTGCCCGAACGTGATCGGCAAACCCCAAATGGCTTATGATGTTGAGGGGACCGCAGCTTTATTGAATGAGATCTTTTCATTTTACAAAAAGCCACTCGGGGTCAAATTACCACCATACTTTGATCTAGTGCACTTCGATCAAATTGCTGAAGTCTTGAACCAATTCCCGTTGACGCATGTCAATTCGATCAATTCAGTTGGTAACGGTCTTTGGGTCGATGTAGCCAGTGAATCAGTTGTGATCAAGCCTAAGGGTGGCTTTGGTGGCTTAGGGGGCCAAATGGTATTACCAACGGCCTTGGCTAACGTGCGGGCCTTACGGCAACGGTTAAATGATTCGATCAAGATCATTGGGACCGGGGGTGTCAAGACGGGAGCAGATGTTTTCGCCCACATCCTTTGTGGTGCTGAATTGGTTTCAGTTGGGACCCAACTCCAAATGGAGGGCATGGGTGTCTACCAACGACTCACCGCAGAATTAGAACGGATCATGGCTGATAAGGGCTATAAGTCATTAGCCGATTTCCGTGGCAAACTTAAAACAATTTAAAATCAAAAATATTTATCCAAATTTTTAAATTATGATATCATATAATGTAGTTAACTATATCCAGTTGGCTACATTTTTGTTTTAAAGCGAATGTGGTCTTAAAACATGAAATAGAGCGAGGGTAAACAATGAATAATGATAATTTAGACACTAGTGCTGATGAACTCAGTGCTAGTTTAGATGCCAAAATCGAACATCTAAATGCATTGCGGAATGCTTTGCACCAAAACGACGATTTAACTATCTATCAATTAATTAACGCTGAACGTTTCAATTCCATTATGGAACCAGCGGAACCATTGGATGATAAATATGATGTTTCACTATTAGTGAGTGATTTAAGAACTGAACTAAGCCACTACTTAAGCCGTCGGTTAATTAAATACTTAGCACAAACATATCCATTTTTTTATTACAATGAATATAAATTCGGCCATTTTTTGATTTACTTCGGTAATTGGTGGGACCATAAGTTATTCGGTGAATTAGATGTCTTAGCCGTTAATTTCAAATTTAAAGAAGCTGAATTGGATCAATTAAAGCGTTCATTTGAATTAGAAGCTGAAAACAAAACGTTTTACTCTGATCAAATCATGGAAATCACTGATAACAACCAGGAATTACAAACCATGATTGATTCTAAAAATGATCGTGATGAAAAGAAGAGTGAATTGAAGGTCGCAATCCGTGAAAACGAGTCCAAGTTCACGATGCCTTGGGATGCAGCTAAGGTTAAAGAAGAGCATCATCAATTGACTAAGCAGTATAAAAAACTAGTGCATGAAGACGAATTGGCTTCAGCGGGGGCTAAACAAATCAAGGAAAATGAATCTAAGATCCTCGATTTAAATAAGGAAGACACGATCATTAGTTATGAAAAGCAAAGTATTCGGGATGCTTTTCAAACTTTTAGCGATTTCATGGAAAATCAATCACACCTTTACCATGACTACATGAGCAGTTTGGCTAAGCACGAAGGGGTGGACAGTAATGAAAGATAGTGATCGGAAAATGAGCATTGCGCTATTTGAATATAATCAAAATCTAAAAAAGGGCCTGAGCAATGGGGCTGACTACACTAAGATATTCGATAATATGATCTATACTGATGATAAAAATGAATTATTAGATTCAATCAACCAGTTGATCGACTTTAAGCTTGATGGGGATTTTGTTACTTATCCAGTTAAATATTCTAAGGCTGACCTGTACCTAATCTTTATGGCACGGTTATTAGAAGAGCATAATATTTCATCAATGATTCAAATGGATATGAACGGGACTGCAGGGGATGTCGTTCAACGGCTAACCCAATTGGATGATGGCGATGCATTTAAATTTATCGTCAATGAAAGTGCGGTTGCATATACTGACGTGAAGCATGGTGAGCATATCTTCTACCAAGACTTTGCTACGAAGCAAACTCAATTTAACAGTGATTCACTCGTGAACTTATTTGTGGTGAACTTAAATCCAGAAGTGGGATCGACTCCGATCATCATTGCAGTGAACACCCTAATTGAGTTTGCTAAGTATATGCAAAATGATTTTGGGTATGATGTGGATTATAGTATTTTAGCAGTCAACAACAATCATTTTCACGCCTTTAAAAACCCTCAGATTCCGGTTCGAATCATTGATGAGCTATTTATAAGTGCTTCGCAAAGTGGCTATTCCCTAATGTCATATCAATTTACGGGAGCCCAATTGGACTTAGATGGCGTGAAGTTAAACATCTTTAATAACGGTGATGATGAACAACCAGATTGGGGCCTGCAGGTAGTGGATGAGCACGAGAACGTTTCTTGGTTCCAGTTATTATTAAAGTACGACTTTCTAAAGAATTGGTACTTAGATAACCTTGCCGATTTAGAAATCGACGCAAAATAATTACAGGGAGGGGCTCATTTGGATTTTAAAACGCTGTTAATCAATGCGGTAAACTATTACCGTCAATATGAACAAAAAAATCAACTCCAATATTTACCAGATACCAGGTTCAAGAATGCATTTGTTGAATTGGATGTTTCTTTTGCTAAGCTTGCAGATATGATGGGTTGGTTTATTGCTAAAGCAGAGCGTCCGACCGAAAGTTCTGCTGAATTATTGGCTCAATATGCAAAGGTAATGCGGGCATTTTTACTAGTTGCCAACCTGAGAAATTGGAACCGTAATGTGTTGATCGACGATGCAGAGTTGACTAAATTAAGTCATCAATTTACAAAAACGGATCTAAGCAAGATTTACCTAGCAACTAAAAATATGTTATTTGCTGCTTACTTTAAACACAGTCAAACTGATTTTAACCATGCGTGGAAATTATTTTTGAAATTAGGGTTAGCTGATTTAGGGTTCAGCGTTGATGATATCAATACTGAATTCAACCACCAGGTTAATTTGGACCGCGATTGATCCCAAATAATTTAAAATTATGGATTGACACATTTCGTTTCATCTCGTATAATCATTAATGTTGTTTGAATGTCGCAGTAGCCCAGTTGGATAGAGCAACGGTCTTCTAAACCGTAGGTCGAGAGTTCGAGTCTCTCCTGCGACATTAAAGATGGCATTAAAAAAACATTAGTCTTTTTGGACTAATGTTTTTTTGTGGCTTGACTTTTGATGATTAGGTAGGCTATACTAGTCATTGTTGTATTTGTGGACTTCCACAGCTACAACCGCACGATTTAAGTATTAAGTTCGCGTTTTGCGACGCTTAATTTCGGCGAGTCTAAGCAAATTATTTAAGGAGGTGCACATAAATGTACGCTATTATTATTACAGGTGGTAAGCAATACAAGGTTGCTGAAGGTGAATCAATCTTCGTTGAAAAGCTCAATGCTAACGAAGGTGACAAGGTTACCTTTGACAAGGTTGTATTCGTTGGTGGTGACTCAGCTAAGGTTGGTGCTCCACTAGTTGATGGTGCTTCTGTTTCAGGAACTGTTGAAAAGCAAGGTCGTGAAAAGAAGATTACCATTTTCAGATACAAGCCTAAGAAGGGTTCTCAATCCAAGAAGGGTCACAGACAACCTTACACTAAGGTTAAGATTGACTCAATCAAGGCTTAATTAAGGAGTTATTAATGATACAAACAATTATTGATTATCAAGGTGATTTGATCACTTCATTCGAATTAACAGGCCATGCTGATTCTGGTGAATATGGTCAAGACATTGTTTGTTCAGCGGTCTCGGCATTATCGATTACTACGACGAATGCTTTACAGACGGTTGCTGGAGTTACCCCTGATGTTCAAAGTGATGCCGTTAACGGTGGATTATTGATCGTCAAGGTTCCAGTCATTAGTAATCACGAGCAGTCATTGAAAGTCCAGACGTTGCTTGCAGCGTTTGAATTAGGCATGACTGAGATTGCGAATAGTTATTCACAATACGTTAATTTAAAAATAAATCGATAATTTCCATCCGTGGAGGTGTAATCAAATGTTAGAAATGAACTTACAATTCTTCTCTCACCATAAAGGGGGAGGTTCAACTGCTAATGGTCGTGACTCAGCTGGTCGTCGTCTAGGAACTAAGATTCCTGATGGTGGTATGGCTACAAAGGGTGCAATCATCTACCGTCAACGTGGTACTCATATTTACCCAGGTAAAAATGTTAAGCGTGGTGGCGATGACACTTTATTTGCTCTTGCTGACGGGATCGTTAAGTTTGAACGTTTAGGCCGTAACCGTCGTCAAGTTTCAGTATACCCAGTATCTGAAGCTGTCGCTAAATAATACGGATAAAAGATAACTAAGGAGCCTTAAGGGGCTCCTTTTTATTTTGTGACCGATAATCACATAGTTGCCAAGTATGTTATAATATTCAAGATAATTAAGATATGAATATCATTGTTTCTACTATAGGAGGAATAACAATGGCTACAATTTCAACTGCACAATTTAAGAATGGTTTAACAATCGAAGTGGATAACGCAATTTGGAAGATCATCAGTTTCCAACACGTTAAGCCAGGAAAGGGTGGCGCTTTTGTTCGTTCTAAGTTAAAGAACCTAAGAACGGGTGCCGTTCAAGATAAGACTTTCCGTGCCGGGGCTAAGATGGAACAAGCTCCAATTACGACTAGAAAGATGCAATACCTTTACGGTGATCCAACTGGTTGTGTCTTCATGGATATGGATACTTACGAACAAATCACGATTCCAGAAAACCAAATTGAAGAAGAAATGAACTACCTTCAAGAAAACATGGAAGTAAACGTGATTCAATACGGTAGTGAAACCCTTGGGGTCGACTTACCAAATACGGTTGTTTTGGAAGTTGCTGAAACTGAACCAAGTATCAAGGGAAATACCGCTTCAGGTGGTTCTAAGCCCGCAACCATGACGACTGGGTTAGTAGTCCAAGTCCCATTCTTCGTTAACTCTGGTGACAAGTTGACCATCAATACTACGGATGGGACTTATATCTCCAGAGCTTAATTACAATATCAATACCGGCATTTAATGAAAGGGTGATATTTATGGCAGAGAGTAACACTTTATTAAAGGGTAGCAAGGAAAACGGCGGTTCGATCAATATCGCCCCGCGGGTGCTTGAAATTATTGCAAGCATTGCTGCCGTTAAAGTTCCCGGAGTGGAAAGAATGCGTGGTTCATTTGCTACGGGAGTGAATGAATTATTTGGTCATAAAGATTTTGGAAAGGGGATCAAGCTTTCCTTCAATGATCAAGACCAAGTTAGCGTTGACATCTATGTCTATGTTGATTATGGTGTCTCAGTTCCTAAGGTAGCATTAGAGATTCAAGATAAGGTCAAACAACAGTTATTGTTCATGACTGAGTTGGATGTCTTGGATGTTAATGTTCATGTTGATGGGATTGTGCATGCTCATTCTGAAAGCAAAATTGATCCTGATGATTTATTTGCGGATAACGATAAGAGTAAGGGTGAGTAAAAAGTGAGTTTAAATCGGCACCAAATTAGAGAGCTTGCTTTTCAGACCTTGTTTGCAATTAATACAAATAAGGAAACTGATAAGGAAAGTTTTTTCCATGTAATTGTAAAAGATGATGAAGCTAATTACCCTGATTATTTACGTCAATTAGTTGACGGTGTGTTAGATCATGAATCTGAATTAGATTCACAGATTAGCCAATACTTAGGGCAACGCTGGTCGATCAGCAGAATTGCCAAGGTCGATCTGATCATCTTACGAATTGCATTTTACGAACACGATTATGTTGATGATATTCCAGATAAAGTTGCGATTAATGAAGCAATCGAACTGGCTAAAAAGTATAGTGACGATCGTTCCCGTCGTTTTGTTAGCGGCGTGCTTTCCCACTTGGTCGAAGACTAATCAAATTCGAAAATTAATAATAATTTAATTTTATTATAAAGGATTCGTACATTGTGCGAATCCTTTTTTAAATTAATCTTGGTTATGCTAAAATAAAGATGGGTACGAAACAATTAAGTTCATAAAAAATCAAGGGGTTGAATGGAATCATGGCACAAATTATTGATGGAAGAGCATTAGCAAAGAAAACTAATGACGAAACTAAGCAAATGGTTAATGAATTACATACTTTAGGGATTAAGCCCTGCTTAGCAGTCATTTTAGTTGGGGACGATCAAGCTAGTGCCCGTTATGTTAGAAATAAGCATAAAAAGGCAGAACAATTAGGGATCGAATCCATTGTGAACCACCTGCCTGCCGAAACAACACAATCTGAATTATTAAAAGTTGTGAATGAATATAATGACGATGCATCAATCGATGGGATCTTAGTTCAATCCCCACTACCAAAACAAATTGATGAACAATTGATTACCAGAACGATCAAACCTGAAAAAGACGTTGATGGTTTTCATCCCGTTAACGTTGGAAACCTATTTTTAAATGAACCTAAGAACTATCCCGTTGCCTGTACCCCTAAGGGTGTAATGGCAATGTTTAAAGAATATGACATTGATCTGACTGGTAAAAAAGCAGTTGTGATCGGTAGAAGTGCTATCGTTGGGCGACCAATGGCAGCATTGCTGATCAATGCAAATGCCACGGTTACGGTGCTTAATCACTATTCAGAAGATGCTAAGCACTTTATTAAGGAAGCCGATGTAGTCGTTGCTGCGACCGGTAAGTTGCACATGGTATCAGGTGATGACTTGAAAGCAGGGGCAACTGTAATTGATGTTGGCCAAAACTTAAATGAGGATGGCAAGTTAGTCGGGGACGTGGATTATGACTCTGCTGAACCAGTTGCTGGCTACATTACACCAGTTCCAGGTGGAGTTGGCCCAATGACAATTGCGACCTTGATGCGTCAAACCGTTGAACTGGCATCATGGGGGGCGAAGAATAAGAATGGTAGATAGTCAACAGTATTTATCAGTCACTGCATTGAACCATTATATTAATCTAAAGTTTGAAAAAGATCCTTACTTGAAAGTGGTTTATGTTACTGGTGAAATTTCAAATTATAAGGACCGCAAAGGCCATAAATACTTTTCAATAAAGGATGACAAAAGTAAAATCAGTGCCGTGATTTGGGCATCCGATTTTAGGAACGTTATGTTTGAACCTAAAGATGGGATGAAAGTTAATATTGTTGGACGTGTTTCTACCTACACTGTGGGTGGTAACTATCAACTGTATGTTACCAAAATTGAGCCAGAAGGCGTTGGTTCATTATTTCTAGCTTTCGAACAGCTAAAAAATAAGCTGAACAGTGCAGGGTATTTTAATGAAGCCCATAAGAAACCACTTCCACAATATCCGAATCGAATTGCGGTTGTTACCTCTGAAAGTGGTTCAGTAATTAAGGATATTATTACCACCGTGAGAAGACGGTTTAAAATTGCTCAAATAGTGTTGTTTCCAGCCGTAGTGCAGGGAAAAGCAGCTGCTAACAGCATCGCTAACCAAATCAAACGCGTAAATTCAATAGGTAATTTTGATACAATGATCGTTGGTCGTGGTGGGGGGTCTATTGAAGACCTTTGGCCCTTCAATGAACAACCAGTGATCGACGCTATTTATAACTCTAATATCCCGATAATATCATCGGTAGGGCATGAGACCGACAATACGATTGCTGATCTAGTTGCTGATAGACGTGCAGCTACACCGACTGCGGCTGCAGAATTAGCGGTTCCCGATTTCGCAAGTATCTCTAAACTTATTAATAATAATAGTGAATTTTTAATAAATAATTTTTCTAACTACATTAGTAGCCAAAAGAATTTATTAAATGAAATTATGAATTCATATATTTTTAAACAACCGCAACGTTTATATGAGATATACGTTCAACAATTAGACACTTTAGTTGATCAATTAAATAGTTCTTTGTATGGTCAGATAGAGTATAAGCAAAAACAGTTACAAAACTTAATTTATCAATTGAACTACCAATCACCAAATAGTTTGATTCAAAATGAACGCAATCAATTGAACCTGATTGAACAGCAGTTACAATCTAAAATTAATAACATTATCAATAATAAGGACTATACATTTAAAAGAATCGTTGGTAATTTGAATCATTTAAGCCCGCTCCAAACAATGAGTCGGGGCTACACCTTTGTATCAAAGAATGATTATGCAGTTAAAAAAATCACCGATTTGAACGTTAATGATCAAATTGATTTGACGTTTATCGACGGGGTTGCTAAAGCTGAAATTAAACAAATTATAAATAGGGAGCTCGATTAATTATGCCAGAAAAACCATCTTTTGAAGCCAATATGCAAGCATTACAACAAATCGTTCAACGATTGGGACAAGGAGACGTGCCATTAGAAGAAGCGTTGAATCAATTTCAACGGGGGGTCGAAATTAGCCGAGAATTAAAAATGACCTTAGCTAATGCTGAGAATAAGTTGACCCAAGTAATGAATGATGATGGGACCCAAAGTAACTTTAACAGGGACCAGGGAAATTAAAATGCCCATTGATGAACGGTTAAGGGATTTTGAAGCTCAGTATCGAGCTGAAATTAATTCCTTTTTAGTTGAAAACCTGCCAGTCGATGTTGATCAACCAAGACTATCAGAATCGATGCTTTATTCAGTTGCAGCGGGTGGAAAACGGCTTCGGCCATTATTGACCCTAGCGACCCTAAAGACGTTTGGGGTCCCAATTGATCATTCTCGATTAAAGGGCGCCTGTGCGGTTGAATTATTGCATACCTATTCATTGATCCACGATGATTTACCCGCAATGGATAACGATGATTTAAGGCGGGGCCAACCCACGAATCACGTCCGATTTGGCGCTGGAATGGCCACGCTGGCGGGTGATGGATTATTGACGCTTGCTTTTCAGTGGCTGGTCGATAATGATTTATCCCCTGAAATGAAGGTGGCGTTGGTATCTGAACTCAGCAAATTAGCCGGGCCATCTGGGATGGTTGCAGGCCAAGCTGATGATATTTATTATGAAAACCAGCAGTTGGCATTTAGTGATCTAAAGAAGCTGCATCGCCATAAGACTGGTGACTTGATCTTATATTCAGTGAGAGCGGGGTCCATACTAGCTGATCATCAAGACTGCAATGATGAATTGAATCAATTTGCAGAGGCGTTCGGGTTAGCATTTCAAATTTATGATGATATTTTAGATGTGACTAGTACTGCCAAGCAATTGGGCAAGCCGGTTCACCAGGATGCGATCAAGAACACCTACCCGAATTTATTTGGGCTCGACCGTTCTTATCAAGAGTTATCGAAGACGATTGATACTGGGCGGGCAGCATTACAGAAGATTCAAACCGAAAAAAATATTGATACGTCACTATTGGCATCGTTTTTTTCGTATTTTCAAGTTTAATGGAGCGGAAGCATAAATGGAAAAGCAAAGAGTAGATATTTTGTTAGTTGCGCAGGGGCTTTTTGACTCGCGTGAAAAGGCTAAACGGGCGGTCATGGCCGGAGAAGTCTTGGGTAAAAATGAGGAACGATTGGACAAGCCCGGTGAACGGATCCCCATTGATACCAAATTACACTTAAAGGGCCGTGCTCTGCCATACGTTAGTCGCGGTGGTTTAAAGCTTGAAAAGGCGCTACGGGTGTTCAAAATTGACGTTAGTGGACTAATCGTTCTAGACATTGGTTCTTCGACCGGTGGTTTTACAGATGTAATGCTCCAATCTGGTGCTAAACAAAGTTACGCCCTTGATGTTGGTAGTAACCAGTTGGTTTGGAAACTGCGCAATGACCCACGAGTAATCGTAATGGAGCACACCAATTTTCGGTATAGTAAGCTAGCTGACTTTACTGATGGACAACCAGAATTTGCGTCGATTGATGTTTCATTTATTTCATTGCACTTAATCTTACCGCCATTAAAACAGATCATTAAGCCGAATGGCGAGGTCGTGGCATTAGTCAAGCCTCAATTCGAAGCTGGTCGAGAAAACGTTGGGAAACATGGGATCGTTCGTGACCATAATGTGCATGTAGCCGTCTTAAATGATATCGTGCAATTTGCAGTGGCGAGTGGCTATTCTGTATTAGGCCTAGACTACTCACCGATTAAGGGTGGCGAGGGCAATATTGAATTTTTGATTCATTTAAAGTCAGTTGACCAGCCCATGATTTCACCCGATGTTTCCGTTGATCAAGTATTACAACGAGCTGATGAAACATTGAACGTAAAGAAATAGGATCAAAGGGGGGTTCTGAATTGAAAAAAAGAGATCGACAACACATGATAAAACAGTTAATTAGTAAGGAAGCAATTCGCAATCAGGCTGAATTTGTTAAAATGCTGGATGCGGTGGGCGTTAAAGTAACCCAAGCGACGGTCTCTCGTGACATTAAAGAAATGCGGTTAGTAAAAGTACCCTCCCGCTCTGGTGGCTATAAGTATAGTTTGCCACAGGAGAAAAAAATCAATATTGAAAAGAAGCTCCAACAAGCAGTTGAGGATTCTTTGATCTCAATTGCGGTGCAAGATAAAAACGTGATGATTAAGGTCTCGCCCGGAAGTGGGCCCGTGATTAGTTCATTAGTAGGTAAAATGAACTATGATGAAATTTTTGGGACGCTTTCTGATGATAGCACGATCTTAATTATTTGTACTTCTGATGATGCCGCTAATCAATTACGAGACAAATTGAATCAACTAGTGGTAAAATAAAAAGACTTAGATAACAAGTCTTTTTTTAGTATAGGGGGATTTCTCCATTGCTACAGGAATTAAATATTAAAAATTTAGCGATTATTGATCATATTGATGTTAATTTTGAAGACCATATGACCGTTTTGACCGGAGAAACCGGAGCCGGAAAATCAATTGTAATGGATGCGATCGGATTATTAGCTGGTGGTCGCGGTTCTAAGTCTTTGATTCGGACTGGTTCAGATAAATTAGTTCTTCAGGGGCAATTCGTCTTTCCTAAGGCGGGGTTAACCTATCGACTATTGGATGAGCTCGGAATCGATCATGATGATGATAACGTGATTTTACAACGTGAGATTACCCGAAATGGGCGGAATGTTTGTCGGATTAATGGGATGTTGGTGAATACGAATACGTTAAAGCGTGTTGGGCAAACGATTGTTGATATCGAAGGGCAACACGATCACCAAGAACTATTGCGTCCCGAACGGCATCTACATTTACTGGATGAATTCATTGGAACGCCGATTAAAAAAATTCGGGAACAATACCGAGAAAGTTACCAACGGTTCCGCAAGTTAAAACAACTGGTCGCAGATAAGAATAATAACCAACAACAATGGGCTCAACACATTGACATGCTTCAATTCCAAGTCAATGAAATTAGTTCAGCGAACCTTTTGGAAAACGAAGAGGCTGAACTAGTGAGTGAGCGCGACCAATTATTGAACCATCAAAACATTAGCGATGCCTTGAAGGGGAGTTTTGTGCACATCAATGGTGATGATACGCTCAGTCCGTTGGATATGATCGGGGATGCAATGAATTCAATGCAGTCGATCGAACAATATGGTGAAAATTATCAAGCGATTAGTGCCGATTTACAAAATGCTTATTACGCCCTTCAAGATGCTTCTAATCAAATTTCACATGAATCTGATTTACAGGAATTTGATGCGAATCGTCTTTCTGAAATTGAATCTAGATTAGATTTGATCTATCAGCTCAAACGTAAGTACGGAGACTCAATTCATAAGATCTTAGCTTATTATGAGCGGATTAGTGACGAGCTCGCCCAAACGGAAGCTGATCAAAGCGATAGCAGTGATTTGGATGCGCAGCTTTTAAAAGTTGAAACGCAATTACAAAAACAAGGTGAGCAAATGAGCACCATTAGGCATCAGTATGCGATTAAGCTGGCCCAATCGATTCATAAGCAGTTAGCAGATTTATACATGGCGCAAACACGTTTTGAAGTTCATTTTGAACCATTGGCTGCCCATCACTATACCAGTAGCGGGATTGAGAACGTCTCATTTTATATTCAAACGAATCCGGGGGAAGGATTCCATGAATTATCTAAAATTGCATCTGGTGGGGAACTATCTAGAATCATGTTGGCATTGAAGACCATTTTCGTTAGTGCCCAGGGCATTACTTCAATTATCTTTGATGAGGTTGATACTGGAGTCAGTGGTCGGGTCGCTCAAGCGATGGCCGAAAAAATCAGTGCAATTGCTGAGACCGAGCAAGTCTTGTGTATTACCCACCTGCCCCAAGTCGCTGCAATGGGTGATCATCATTACTTTATTGGCAAACAGGTCATAAAAGACCGCACCAAAACGACCATTAAAAAGTTAGACCATGATCAACAGGTTTCTGAACTGTCTAGAATGCTAGCAGGTAAGAAGGTAACTAAGTTGACCCTCGAACACGCAGGTGAAATGTTAAAGATGGCCTCTGAAAAGAAACAGCTTTAATCTTAATAATGGGTTGATAAATTAGTCAAAAAAAGTGATAATATAAATAATAGTTTATTTTGAGGGGATATCTAAAAATGGTCAAAAGAGGAATGTTAATTGTTTTATCGGGGCCTTCTGGGGTTGGGAAGGGAACCGTTAGAAAAGCGCTTTTTAATGAACCAGACGTTGATTTTCAGTATTCAATTTCTATGACGACTAGAAAACCACGGGATGGCGAAAAAAACGGGGTTGATTACTTCTTTGTTTCGAAAGAAGAATTCGAAGAAAAAATCAAAAATGGTGAGATGCTAGAGTATGCTAAGTATGTTGATAACTACTATGGCACCCCACTCGAATACGTTAACCAAACCCTTGAATCGGGCAAGGATGTCTTTTTAGAGATTGAAGTAAATGGTGCGATGCAGGTTCGTGCTAATTCACCTGAAGGGGTATTCGTATTTTTGACCCCACCTGATTTATTGGAATTAAAGAACCGTTTGATCGGCCGGGGGACTGATGAAATGGAAGTCATTAATAAGCGGATCCATACCGCAGTTGGTGAAATTAAGATGATGCGTAATTATGATTATGCGGTTTTGAACGATGAAGTGGCAAATGCTGTTGCTAATATCAAAAACATCGTTAGAAGCGAACGATTAAAGGTGACTCGGGTAATGCCCGATTACCTTTCCATGTTAGGAGATGAAAATTAATGTTATTATACCCATCTGTTGATAAATTACTAACGCAAGTTAACTCTCGTTATTCTTTGATCATGTTGGCCAGTAAGCGTGCCCATGAACTAGATGATGGTGCTAAGCCATTATTATCAGAATACAAGTCACAAAAATCAATCGGAAAGGCGTTCGAAGAAATTGCTGCGGGCGTTGTTCAGATTGACCGTTAGACTGATTGTTTTACTCTAGAAACCTTTGTGAAATTCACAAGGGCTTTTTTAATATTCGGAGGTTAAAATGATTCAAAATTTAAACGTTGCCCTTTATGTCACTGGTAGTATTGCTGCTTATAAGAGTTTATTGATGACTAGATTATTAGTAAAAGCGGGGGCCCATGTACGGGTCTTAATGACCGATGGTGCATGTAAATTTATTCAGCCATTGAGTTTTCAAGCCCTTTCTCATTTTCCAGTCGTAACCAATCAATCTGCTGGGATGCATGACGACCAAATTACCCATATTGAATTAGCCCAGTGGACTGATTTAGCATTGGTAATGCCTGCTGATGCGAACACGATTGCGAAGATGGCCAACGGGATTGCTGATAACGAGGTGCTGACGACTTTACTAGCAACTAGTGCAAAGAAGGTACTCGTCCCTGCCATGAACGATCAGATGTTGGCAAATCCTGCGACCCAGCGTAATTTAGCGACCGTTCGTGCTGACGGGGGTATAATAATTGACCCCACGGTTGGTTTTTTAGCAGAGGGCTATGAAGCTAAGGGCCGAATGGCTGAACCTGAATTTGTCCTTGGGCAACTAATGGCATTGAATGCTCCGACTGAATTGCCCTTAAAGCATAAACGGGTGCTAGTAACAGCGGGAGCCACTCGCCAGCCAATCGATCCAGTCAGATTTATTACGAATGCTTCTTCAGGTAAAATGGGGATTTCCGTTGCCAAAGCAGCTGCTAAGCTAGGGGCTGATGTTACTTTAATCTGTGCTGACGTTAGAGTGGCGATTCCAAACGGGATGAAAATAGTTCGGGTGGTAACTAGTGCGGAATTGAAGACCGCTGTGCTACAATTAATGAATGAAAACGATGTATTAGTAATGACTGCTGCTGTTGCCGATTTTGAATCGTTGCATGTTCAAAACCAAAAAATTAAAAAGAATGCTCAATCGGAAACGTTCACCCTCCAATTTAGGGAAGCTGCCGATATTTTAAAGGCGGTTGCTAAGGTGAAACGGCCTGATCAGTATACGGTTGGTTTTGCGGCTGAAACTAATAACCTAAAGCAAAACGCGTTAAAGAAGCTTCGTGACAAGGGGTTGAACATGTTAGTAGCAAATGATGTTGCTAATCAAAAAATTGGCTTTAGTAGTGATGATAACCAAGTGACGTTCTTTTTGGACGATCACGAACCAATTCAAACTGCAGTATTACCTAAACAACAGATTGCAGATCAATTAGTTCGGCTGATTGCCACTGATTTAAAATAAGAAAGGATTCGATTTGCGGTGAAATTTGCACAAGTGTTAGTAGACGTTCCGACAATGCAAACTGACAAACCATACACTTACAAAATTCCAGATGCACTAGCGGATGACTTAAAGTTAGGGATCCGAGTGATCGTTTCATTTGGTCGTGGAAAGCGAAAAGTCCAGGGCTTCATTGTTGGTTTTACTGACCATGTTGATTATGACGGGGAAATCAAGCCCATTGATTCGATCATGGATTTAACCCCTGCTGTTAATTCTGAGATGTTGCAACTTTCTGCCTGGTTGGCGAAAACGACATTTGCGTTTCGGATTAGCTGTGTGTTAACGATGTTACCAAGTGTTATGCGTGCCAAATCGACCAAGGTATTAAGAACGACCGGAAAGCCATTAAGTAAAGAATTAATGGCTTTATTTGGTGATCGTAGCGAGCTCAAATACAATGAAGCAGATTTTACGCCAGCCCAAATGAAGGCGATAATTGATGCGGTGCAATCAGATCAATTATCAGTCGATTATGTGGTCAAAAACCAAGCGCGCCCTAAGCAAGTCGTAAAGATTAGCGCTAATCAAGATGTTAATGAATTAAAAGCAGCCCTTGCAAACGTTAGTAAACGAGCTACGGCTCAGCAAAAGATCCTAAAGTGGTTAATTGATAATCCTGAACGTCAAATTGTTCAATCAGCATTATCCAGTGAACTGGGGATTAATGTTTCAACGATTAATACCGCTGTTAAAAATGGCTGGGCGCGAAAAGAAATGGTGACCGTTTTACGTGATCCCGCTAATCATCATATTGACAAGAACTATCCACTGGCCTTGAATGATGATCAACGAGTTGCGGTTGAAAAGATCGCAGCTTCGATTAAAAGCGAATCAGACGATGTCTACCTTCTAGAAGGGGTGACTGGTTCTGGTAAAACCGAGGTGTACCTTCAAGCGATTCAAAAGGCATTGGTAGCTGGTAAAACAGCCCTAATGTTAGTTCCAGAAATTGCATTAACGCCCCAGATGGTCAATCGGGTCAAGGGACGGTTCGGTAATTTAGTTGCCATGTTGCATAGTGGCCTTTCAATGGGCGAAAAATACGATGAATGGCGGCGGGTGAATTCAGGCGATGCTAAAATAGTGGTGGGGGCTAGATCAGCTGTGTTTGCTCCACTAACCAATATCGGGGTCATCATCATGGACGAAGAACACGATAGTAGCTATAAGCAAGAAGATCCACCCCGCTATAATACCCGTGACGTTGCCAAATGGCGTGGTCAATATAACCACTGTCCAGTTGTGTTGGGTAGTGCGACGCCTTCCTTAGAATCACGCGCTCGTGCTGGGAAGGGGGTCTATCAGTTATTAATGTTACCCCATCGAATCAACCATCAATCTTTACCAGTCGTCAACGTTGTCGATATGCGTAATGTGGTGAAGGATGACGGTGAAACTGATTTTTCCAGGCCTCTCTTAACAGCAATTCAAGATCGGTTGGACAAACAAGAGCAATCCGTTTTAATGCTTAATCGACGGGGCTATTCTTCATTTCTAATGTGTCGAGATTGTGGATTTGTTTTGAAATGTCCTAATTGCGATATTTCATTAACTTTGCATTTAAATGGGCATCGGATGCAATGTCATTATTGTGGATTTGAGCAACCGATCCCCAATATTTGTCCGATTTGTCATGGGCATCAGCTCCGTTCATTTGGAACCGGGACCGAAAAAGTGGAACAAGAGCTGAATCGGCTATTCCCGAACGCCAGGGTAATTAGAATGGATGTCGATACTACGAAGCGCAAGGGCGCCCATGAAAAACTACTGGCTCAATTTGGTAGTGGGCAAGCTGATATTTTATTGGGGACCCAAATGATCGCAAAGGGGCTTGATTTTCCAAACGTGACCTTAGTCGGAGTCTTAAATGCCGATACTTCACTAGAGCTCCCTGATTTTCGGGCGAATGAAAAAACCTTTCAACTATTGACGCAGGTCAGCGGAAGAGCTGGTCGGGCTGAAAAGAAGGGCGAGGTTTACATTCAGACTTTTAATCCCGATAATGAGGCGATCCAATTCGCTAAGGATCAAGACTATGAAGCTTTTTATCGTTGGGAAATGCGGTTGCGCTTTATGGCTAACTATCCGCCATACTTCTTTACGATTCGAGTGACCGCCAGTGCAAACTATGAAAATCAAGCTGCCAAGACCATTTATGAAGTTAACCGCTTTTTAAGACAGCATTTAGGGAATCGCAACATTATTTTGGGACCAACACCATCTGCGATTTCACGGATTAATAAAAAGTATTATTATCAAGTACTGGTTAAATATAAACACGAACCAAAGCTCCCGCAGCTATTGGAATATATTTTAAATCATTATCAAACAGCGACGCGGCACGGAATCTATATTTCAATCGATTCTGAACCCGTCAGCTTTATGTAAGGAGAATTTGCAAATGACATCAATTGTATTTATGGGGACCCCGTCCTTTAGCGTTCCCATCTTAAAGGGACTAGTTGAAAACGGCTACGATGTTCAAGCAGTCGTCACCCAACCCGATCGACCAGTCGGCAGAAAACGGGTTTTGACCGCTTCACCAGTCAAACAAGCCGCCATTGAATTGAATTTACCAGTATTGCAACCAGCAAAGATCAGTGGTAGTCCTGAAATGGCTAAAATAATTTCATTACAGCCCGACATTATCGTTACAGCTGCTTTTGGCCAATTCTTGCCAGATAAGTTATTAATGGCAGCTAAAGTGGCTGCGATTAATGTTCATGGTTCATTACTACCCAAGTATCGTGGTGGTGCACCAGTTCAATATGCCATTATGAATGGTGATTCTGAAACTGGCATTTCAATTATGTACATGGTTAAGGCCATGGATGCTGGGGATGTAATTGCTCAACGGGCAATTCCGATTGAATCAAATGATGATACCGCTTCAATGTTCATTAAGTTGAGTGATTTAGGCCGCACGATGCTATTGGATGTGATTCCGCAGTTATTAAATGGAACGGCTGATCGGACGCCACAAGCAGATGCTGAAGTGGTGTTTTCACCAACCATTAAACGGAGTGAAGAACGGCTCGATTTTACTCAACCAGCTCGATTGGTGGATGCGAAGGTACGCGCGCTACGACCTGATCCAACTGCCTTTACGACTTTAAATGGCAAGCGGACTAAGGTATGGCAGACAACGCCGCTCACGGATTCGACTACCGAAAGACCAGGGGTGGTAGTAGCAAAAACTAAAAAACAATTGGTGATCGCAGCGGGGGATTCAACAACGTTACAATTGGATGTAATTCAACCAGCTGGTAAGCCAAAACAAAAGATCAGTGATTACTTGAATGGTGCGGGGCAAGCCATCCAAGTTGGGGAGCAAATTATTACCAATGACTAAACAAGATAATCCACGTCAATTAGCAGTGATTACACTGACTAAAATTGAACAGGGGGCGTATTCAAGCCTCCAATTGAATCAAATTATTCAAAATAGCAATATCGAAGAACGGGATGTAAACCTTTTAACAAATATTGTGTACGGGGTGCTTCAACATAAATTAACGTTAGAATATCAAATTGCCCCCTTCATCAAGAATCCTAAAAATGTCCAACCATGGGTATTAGTTCTTTTAAAAACAGCTTTGTACCAAATGGAATACTTAGACCGCATTCCCAATCGAGCCATTTTCAATGAATCGATTAACATTGCTAAAACGATGGGGCACGATGGCATTCGCAAGATGGTCACTGGCATCTTGCATCAAATGGACCGCAATGGCGTGCGCAAACCTGATTCGATCAAAGATCAAATTGAACGCATGCAGGTGCAATTCAGTGTCCCCGATTGGATTATTCAACAATTGATCAATCAAGTGGGGGCAACTAAAACGACGCACATTTTAGATTCGCTGAATCATCCCGCTAAGCAATCAGTTCGGACGAATACCGCTGTGATCGATCAAGAACGATTAATGCATCAGTTATCATCAGCTGGCTTTGTGGTTACCAAAAGTCGTCTTGCTGATGAGGGTCTGATATTAAAGGAGCGTTCTGCGAACTCGGCAGTTGAATTTAAGAACGGGGAATTAACGATTCAAGACGAAAGTGCAATGCTCCCCGTCGAGACCATGACGATCAAGCCAGATCAGCTGATATTAGATGCCTGTGCAGCGCCCGGTGGGAAAACAACGCAGATTGCAGAACAACTGGCGCTACAAAAAAGTGGCCAGGTGATCGCACTCGACTTACACGCCAGTCGCTTGAAACAGGTGGTCAAAAATGCCCAACGGATGCACTTAAATGAATATATTAAGACCAAGGCGCTTGATGCACGACAATTGGATTCAGTTTATGATGATCAAACCTTTGATCAAGTGCTTGTGGATGCCCCTTGTTCAGGGTTGGGCTTGATGAGACGCAAACCTGAAATTAGGTATGAAAAAACGATTCAAGATATAGAACACCTTGCTAAGATTCAATTAGCGATTTTAAATGCGATTGCCCCCAAAATTAAAGTAGGTGGTCAATTAACGTATAGTACTTGTACCATTATCGATCAGGAAAATCATGATGTATTGGTGCAGTTCTTGGACCAACATCCTGAATTTAAAATGCTGCCCATTGAGCTAGATAGTATTCAATCTAAGAGTGGTGAGGTAAGAATTTATCCGGATGACTTTGATTCAGATGGATTCTTTGTTGCAAATTTAGTAAAAACAGGTGATTAGATTAATGAGATTAAAAATTGCTTATCAGACTGATATCGGAATGGTGCGCCCCAAAAATGAAGACGATGCCTCATTTTTTTATGATCAAAATCATAATTTGCTAGCAATTGTTGCTGACGGCATTGGCGGTAATCGTGCTGGCGAAGTTGCTTCCAAGATGGCAGTCGATGGCATTGGTAAACGCTTTGAAAAGGAACGCTTACAATCGATCGAGCATGCTGCCGATTGGTTCGATCAACAAATTAATTTTGAGAACCAAGAAATTTTAGCAATTTCGATGCATGATCAACAGCTAAGGGGAATGGGGACCACTTTTGTAGGCGTGATTGGCTTAGATCAAAAATACATTATTTGTAATATTGGTGACAGCCGTGGGTACGTATTTCGAAACGCTAAGTTAACCCAGTTGACGGAAGATCATTCCTATGTAAATGAATTGATCAAGGCTGGTAAAATTAGTAAAAAAGATGCGCTTTCCTATCCTTATAAGAACGTGATCGTAAGGAGTCTCGGAATTTCTAATCATGCTGAACCGACGATTTCAGATGGAGATATTCAATTAGGAGATCAATTTTTACTTTGTAGTGATGGGTTGACCGACTTAGTTTCAGAGTCCGTAATTAAGTTAATATTGGCATCTAGTCGTTCCACTGACGATAAATGCCGCAAATTAGTGGAAGTGGCGAATCAGAACGGTGGCACTGATAACATCACGGTTTTAATTATTGAAACTCAATCTGATCAAGGAGTTGATGATCATGATTAAGGGACGTTTATTAAACGGTCGTTACCGAGTTATTGATCAAATTGGTCAGGGGGGGATGTCTGATGTATACATTGCAAAGGATGTTCAAACCAATCGATTTGTGGCTGTAAAGTTCTTACGGGTCGACTTTCGCGATAATCCGCATACTAAGGCGCAATTTAAAAGAGAAGCACTGGCAATTAGCCATTTGAATAGCGAACACATCGTCAAAATATATGGATTCGAAGAAGATGATGGGATTCAATATTCAATCATGGAGTACGTTAAGGGGACGAACCTCAAAAATTATATTAAGGAACATGCTCCCATTTCGGTTCCGAACGTGATTAAGATTATGAATCAGATCTTAGATGCAGTCAGTGTTGCCCATCAAAATAACATCGTTCATCGTGATTTAAAGCCTGAGAACGTTTTGATCGATGGTTCAGAAAATGTGAAAATCACCGATTTTGGAATCGCAATTTTTGCAACTGAAAATACGCTGACGCAAACTAATTCAATCGTAGGTTCGATTCACTATCTATCTCCTGAGCAGGTCCGAGGTGAGGTTGCAACGAAGCGCTCTGACATTTATTCACTCGGAATCATTATGTATGAACTCCTTACAGGACAGGTACCATTCGATGGTGATAATCCAGTATCGATTGCTTTAAAGCATTCTAAGGCTCCATTGCCACCAATTAACAACGGCAAAAATAAGATTCCGCTCGCAGTCGAAAATGTCGTCTTACAAGCGACTGCTAAAAATCCCAAGGATCGGTTTGAATCGATTTCTGAAATGCAAAAGGCCTTAAACATCGCCCCCCATTTAAAACGGGTGCTACGGTTTACCCCGCAAAATTCATTTGATGTTGAAGATGAAACTAAAGTCATGAATTTTGATGATTTAAATTTATTGGATAATACGGCAGATGGTTCATCGAATCCCAATAAATCGGTTAAAAATCCTGGAAAGGTTTTTTGGGGGACTTGGGTCGGAGTTGTCGTTGGCATTTTGGTCGTCTTCGGATTGACGGTCCACTTCTTTTTTGTCCAGGTCCCATCTTTAAATGGACTCTCCAAGGAGCAAGCGATTAAACGATTACAATCAACTGGCCTACAGGTCGACCGTATTAAGTATCAATATGCTGATAACGTGCCAATCAATCAAGCGTTCAATACTGATCCAGCAGCCAAGCGCTGGCTATTTCGCAACGATAAGGTCACGTTAGTACTTAGCAATGGGGTCAGTAAAATTGATTTGAGTAATTATATTGGCCAGGATTTCGATGTTACCGCTAAGGAGTTGGAAAACCAAGGCTTTACGGTTGAAAAAACGTACTCTAGTTCTGATACGTTCGGCAGTGGTAAAATTTTAAAACAGAATTTTATTCCGGGCAATTCATATAGTCCTCGGAATAAAACGATTAAATTTGAGGTATCTGACGGGATTAAGCAGTTCATGATGAAACGTTTGATCGGGCTAAGTAGGGATGAAGCTGCTAGTTATGTTCAGATGATGGGGTTAAATCCAACCTTCGATTATCAATATAATGATGAATATCCAGCTGGAATCGTGTTCAACCAAAATCCAGGGGATGGCTTGACCGTTTATAATGGTGATAACATTATTATTTCAGTTTCCAAGGGTGAAAAGGCCAATGGAAAGGAAAATGGTTCCCATACTTTAAACGTTAATGTTAATTTACCATATAAGAGTAATAACAATAATTCAAACAATATTGATATTTACGTTAAAGATGAGGATAATTCGATCGATCATCTTTATCGCCGAATTACGATTTATCAAGATACTAAGTTCATCATTCCATTTAAGTTGGACGGAAAGACCCCCGGTGAATATAAAATTATTAGAGATGGTAAAACCATCAGCTATGTGAAAAATATTAATTAGGATTTTTTATCTAGATAAAATTTAGTATAATAAGACAAAAGGGGTGTTTAATTGGCAAAGGGAAGAATTTATCAATCATTGAGCGGTTTTTTTGACGTTCATTCTGATGGCAAGACCTACCGTACACGGGCGCGTGGTAACTTTCGAAAACACGGGATTAAGCCGGTCGTAGGTGATATCGTAGAGTTTGAAAATGACTATATTTTAAGCGTTGCTGAACGCAAAAATGCGCTAGTGCGCCCGCCGTTAGCAAATATTAATCAAGCGGTGGTGGTCACCGCTACGACTGAGGCTGAGTTTAGTATTAATTTATTAAATCGGCAGTTGATTGCGCTTGGTATCAGCCATATCAAGCCAATCATTTATTTTACTAAGTTAGATTTATTAACGCCGAAACGCTTTTCTACCATTCAATCGTTAGCTGATGATTACCAAAAAATTGGGTACACGACAATTTGTGCGCATCAGCAATCTGATGATGATTCATTACAAAATCTAAAAGCACATTTTGCGAACTGTTTAACTGTTTTTATGGGGCAAACGGGGGCTGGTAAATCAACGTTATTGAATAAGATTCTCCCTTCTTTACACCTGGCAACGGGTGAGATTTCTCAAGCATTGAACCGAGGGCGGCATACGACACGTAAAGTCACCTTGATTCCGATTGCAGGTGGATTAGTTGCTGATACTCCTGGTTTTTCATCTTATGATACTTTTGACATTGATTATCGAGAACTAAGGGATTACTTTCCAGAATTTGTTCGCAACGCTCCTGATTGTAAGTTCAGAGGGTGTTTACATGTGAATGAACCTGGTTGTAAAATTAAAGCAATGGTTGCTGATGGTGAAATATTAAAAAGTCGTTACGATGATTATTTACAACTGTTTAATATGCTCAAGAACCGTAAGCCCATTTATAATAAAAAGAAATGAGGAAAATGAAAATGATTAAAGTAGCTCCATCAATTTTAAGTGCAGATTACGTTAATTTACAAAGGGATATTGAAAAGGTTGAAAAGGGTGGTGCTGAATACCTCCATATTGATATCATGGATGGGATGTTCGTTCCAGCCATTTCATATGGACCTAACTGGGTCAAAGCCATCAGACCGATCTCAAAGATGATCTTAGATGTTCACATGATGGTGCAAAACCCAGAACGCTACATCGATACCTTTGCCGATGCTGGTGCTGACTTGATCGGAGTCCACGTTGAATCGACTCCCCATATTCATCGGGCCCTTCAAATGATCAAGAATCAAAACGTGAAGGCCGAAGTAGTGATTAACCCAGGGACTCCTGTGGAAGCAATCAAGCCCGTTTTATATTTGGTCGATCAAGTGTTAGTAATGACCGTTAACCCTGGTTTTGGGGGCCAAAAGTTTATTCCAGAAACCGTTAAGAAGATCGCTGAACTAAACGCCATTAAGAAGGAAAATGGCTATGACTTTGATATTGAAATTGACGGAGGGATTAATGACCAAACCGTCAAAGAAGCCTATGATGCTGGTGCAACGGTAGCCGTTGCTGGTTCATATGTATTTGGTGCTGATGATCCTGCAAGTAAGGTTCAAGCAATTAAGGATGCGACTAAGTAATGGTAAAGCGGATTAACTTGTTAAGTGGCGGTCCGGTCGAAAACTGGCCTGCAGCGATTGAAGAACGCCAAGTTGATGGTGATTGGATTGGCGTTGATCGAGGGACACTACGGTTGATTAAATTAGGCTACGATCCCATTTATGCAATTGGTGATTTTGACTCAATGAGCTCAGCTGAATTGAAGTTAGTCCAAGCCCACGTTCATGGCAATCATCAATCTAATCCAGAAAAAGACGATACCGATACTCAGTTAGGCTTAAAGGTTGCAATTGAACGCTTTCATGCCGATGCAATTGACATTTATGGTGCAACTGGCGGACGAATCGATCACTTTTTGGCGAACTTTTTGATGGTTTTAGAATTACGGTTTAGAGCATACGCGCCCAAGATTCGCTTGATCGATAAGCAGAATACGATTAGTTATTTTTTACCGGGCAAGCACACCATTACAAAAGAACCCGATAAAAAGTACCTGGCGTTCGTGCCGTTGAACAAAATGACTTTAACGCTTAATGATGAAAGATATCAACTAGATCAATATCCAATTCAAAATCCAGTTTCTTTGGCCAGTAATGAATTTATTGGCGAGACTGGCCACTTTGAATTTGATCAAGGGGTCATGGCAGTAATTCAAAGCCGTGACAAATAAAAAAAGACCAGTTATAAACTGTGAAGAGCCCTCTATATGTTGGACAGAAAATGTTCAGCATATGGGGGTCTTTATTTTGGCAAAATATAGTTATGAATTTAGATTAAAAGTTGTTTTAGAATATCTTTTTGGAGTTGGATCAACTACGTTTAACCATAAATATAGCATTGAGGGTGTTGCAACAATCTACTCATGGTTAAAGACGGATAAAAAGTTTGGTAAAACAGCACTATTCAATAATAATGGATGTCATGTTAACCATAAAAGAGCCCAAAGAATCATGTAAAAATACAATTTACAGTGACAACTATAAGGGGAAATGTTTAGATAATGCTCAATGAAATCAATTTTCCATATTATGAAAATTGAAATGATGAACAAGGATTATAATACCAAAAAATCTTTAATCAATGCGATGAAAACATGGATTAAGGATTACAATAATAATAGATTAAAAACTAGGATATTAATCACAAAATCAATATTTGGGATTGATATCCTAGTAAAAAGTATTAGTCCAACCTATTGGGATCATATCAAAATTCTTTGATTACTTGAGCTAAATTAATATGATATTCAGCCTGTAATGCTTCATCTAAAAAGTAATATTCTACTGACATATGATCGCTAAAAGCCATTTGATAGATACGATCATCTGACATTTTCAATATATAATAACAACTATTTGTTGTTCTTGACACTTTAGCATTGACTACTTCTTTGAGTTTTAGATCTCCGCTTAACATTAAAGGGGAGTTCTCTATCTATTACGAGTTGCCTAAAAAATAAATCAATAGCTTTGCTTTGTGTTAATCCAATACTTTCCAGAACTTCTTTAGCTTGATTTTTTAAGTTCTCATCAATTCTGACGTTAAGGTTTGATTTCTTTGCCATTATTCTCCTCCTGTTCTTTTAATGTGAAACACTTAATCGTTTATGCACTAATGAAAACATGATATTATTAAGTTCGTTAGTGTGGTGCTAAATTAATAAAGAGGGGTTGTAAAATAAAATGTTATTAAATTTCGATGCTTCAACCGTTAAAAATATTATCAAGAGACACAATGTCTCTATAATGAAAGGTTTCAATTTAAATTATTTTGATCCAGAATTTTTAAAGAAATTAGCCATAGAAGATTTAACGATATATAACGAAACAAATCACGAAAACGATCAAATAAGCACTGATATAAATTATTCAGATTTAATAGAATATAACCAAGTCAACGAACATGAATACTCATTTAAAATAAATGTGTCAACTGAATTTAAAGGACTTGGTTTAAATCCCGAAATATCATTGATACCAATTGACACAGAAAATTTAAATTCAAAGGGCTTACTTGCACCAATTTTAACAGATGGTGGTTATATTTTTGAAGCACTAAATGATTCATCTGTTTCTGGTATGGACTTTGATTTTTATGCTGGCCGTATAGTAGATGGAATACACGAATACAGCGAATCTACATCTATTGAGTTTGGAAATAAAAAAGATATTTTAATTCCAGTCGGAAGTCCTATTGAAATAACGAGTAAATTACATGACTTAGGTTTTGCCGTTGGTGATTATATGGAAGAATGCTACGAAAACCAAATATTGGATTAAGTTTTTTCTTTTCCATGCTTCAGATAATAAATCTTATGTAAAGTAACGATACATTTGTAACTTTTTGTATCGTTACTTTATTTATTTGATTTTTCTCGATTACATTTACGCCAAAGCATTTGTAAATTATCAATCCGTTGAACCAGGCATTAAAAAGCATCCAGAACATTGTTAAGCATTCAATTGTGCATATTGATCAAGGAATTCAATATCGGAATGATAGTTGGAAGCTATTCATTCCATGTCCCTTAAGGGAACATATTTAATTGATACTCAAATGGAATCATTTTTTCATATCATGAAAATTGAAATGATGAACACGCATTATGATACCAAAAATCCTTAATCAATGCGATGAAAACATGGATTAAGGATTACAATAATAATATATTATTAAAAAAACTAGGATACCAATCACCAAATTAATATTTGGGATTGATATCCTAGTAAAAAGTATTATTCCAACCTATTAGGGTTAGAATAATACTTTTTTATTTAAAGTCATTAGACACGAGTAACCTTACCTGATTTTAAGGTACGGGCACTAACCCAAACTTTTTTAGGTTTGCCATCAACTAAAATCCGAACTTTTTGCAAATTTGGCTTCCAGCTACGACGTGAAGAATTTAAGGCGTGAGAACGCTTGTTACCGAAATGGGTTCTCTTACCGCTGATAAAGTCTTTAGCCATGATAATGCCTCCTTACATTTATTTTTTATTCTTTGTTTTAATACACTACAATAATTTAGCATATTATCAGTCTTTTTGCAATACTTTTCTTTCAAGTATTTTTACTTGACAGCTTCATAAGTCAAATTCGGGTTCAACTCTTTTGATTGTGCAGTTCTTGTGGTAATATTAGTAATTGTTTATAGTGTATTTCGAATCTTTTAAGGAGGCTATTGGATTGGCCGTTAAAATTAAGACAAAGTATGGAATTGTTGATATCAGCAGTGAAGTAATTGCTTCAGTGGTTGGTAGTGCAACTACTGATAATTATGGAGTCGTAGGAATGGCTAGTAAAAAGCAACTCCGTGATAATGTCAATAGTATTTTAAGAAATGAAAACTACTCAAAAGGAGTAGTCGTTAAACAAGAAGTGAATGGGATTGCGATTGAAGTAAACATCATTGTTAGCTATGGGACTAAGATCTCTGAAGTATGTCGTAATGTTCAATCAAAAGTAAAATATAATTTGGAAACCATGCTTGGCATTACTGCCAACGCAGTTAATGTGATAGTCCAAGGGGTTCAAGTTTTAAACGATTAAATCTAAACTTACCTCTTGTCTAGGGGGATATCAATTGATAGTAACGGAAATTGACAGTCATCAATTCAGAAAGATGATTCAAGCGGCCGCAGCAACGCTTAAAAACAATGCTGATTTTATTAACTCTTTAAATGTGTTTCCAGTGCCAGATGGCGATACTGGAACGAATATGAATTTATCATTAGCTAGTGGTGCGCAATACGTTGCCAATTCGAATAGTAATTCCGTTGGTGAGCTAGCCGAATCATTAGCAAAGGGGCTCTTAATGGGCGCACGGGGAAATTCTGGAGTGATCTTATCACAAATTTTCCGCGGGTTTGCTAAATCGGTTAACAAAAAGCCAACCTTGGATGCTAAGGATTTGAACGATGCGCTAGTCGAAGCTACTAAAACTGCTTATCGTTCTGTGATGAAACCAACCGAGGGGACCATTTTAACGGTCATTCATGGGGCAGCCGAAAAAAGTCGGGAAGTCTATTCCTCCATGGATGTTGCTGAACTCATGGATGTGGTTAGTGATGCAGCCGATGCTGCATTGAAGACGACTACCGATTTATTACCAGTCCTAAAGCAGGTCGGCGTGGTCGATTCTGGTGGCCAGGGACTAGCATTTGTACTTAGGGCGTTCGCTGATTCATTGAACGGTCGGGAAGTATTCGTTGCCAAAAACGATCCTACTGATGCAGATGTGGCTGAAATGATTGATGCTAAGCATCACAAGAGTGTGCAGGGTGAAATCGATCCTGCTGATATTAAATATGGTTATTGTACCCAGATAATGGTCAGAATTGGGCATGGTAAGCAAGTTGATCAAAAATTTGAATACCAACCATTCTATGATTACCTGGCTAAGCTGGGCGATTCCTTATTAGTAATTAACGATGATGAGATCGTTAAGGTCCATGTTCATACTGAACACCCTGGAAAAGTCCTAGCTTGGGGGCAACAATTTGGTGATTTAGCAACGGTGAAGGTTGATAATATGCGCCTTCAACAAGAAGATATCATCAATAATGATGCTGACGATGAACCCACTAAGGATGAAATCGACCGTCCAAATGATACGGCGGTCATTGCCGTTTCCAGTGGGCAGGGGATTGGCACGCTCTTTAATAGCTTGGGCGTTACCGATTTGATCAACGGGGGGCAAACAATGAACCCTAGTACTCAAGATATCGTTGATGCGATCAATAATTCACATGCACAGCGTGCGGTGATCCTACCTAATAACAGCAATATCTTTTTGGCAGCCGAACAGGCAGCTAAGGTTGCTAACGTGCCGACCGTTATCGTTCATACGAAGACGGTTCCGCAGGGGATGACTGCAATGTTGGAATATGATCCATCAGCCGACTTAGAAAAGGTAAAAGCCGCCATGGAAGCTAATTTAGAGTTTGTCAAAAGTGGTGAAGTTACCCAAGCAGTTCGGGACACCGAATTGGATCAGGTTCACATTAAAAAGAATCAATACATGGGAATTGTAGATGGTAAAATTACCGTTACTAGTTCGAATATGATCGATGCTGCGACCCAAATGGTAAAAGCAATGTTAGATGAAGATAGTGAAGCAATCACCATTATTTACGGAAATGGTGCGAATGAACGTGAAGCTCAAAAGTTAAAGGATAAGATTATGAAAATGGATGAAGACCTAGAAGTTGAAATCCATGAGGGTGATCAACCAATCTATCCATTTTTAGTTTCTGTTGAATAAAGGTAATTAATCGGAATTATTTCCGATTTTTTTATTCGGAGGTGGTTGAAATTACTAATTTGAATGACGCAGTTATCAATTTGGACGGAGTTGGTCCTAAAAAAAAACAGGTATTGAATAGTTTAGGCATTAAAACGATCAATGATGTTTTGAATTATTTTCCGTTTCGTTATGATAATTTCAATGTTCAATCATTATCTGAAATTCCGCCACAATCACAAGTTACACTGCGGGGGCTGGTCTTAGACCAACCACAGATATTCAGATATGGTTATAGGCGGACGCGGTTGACCTTTTTAATGCAAGTTGAAAATAATGCGATTCGGGTCCATTTTTTCAATCAACCATGGTTGAAAAAGCAAATCACCACCAATCAGCCGATTGTTATTTTCGGGCGTTTAGACCTGCAAAAATTATCGATGGTGGGAATGCGAATTATTAGTACCACGACCAATAAGATGGAGCCAATTTACTCTGTAAATAAAACGATCAAGCAATCGACCCTAAAAAGTTTAATTCAAGAGACCTACGATCAATATCAAGATCAAATAGAAGAAATACTGCCATCATCTTTGCGTGAACGCTACCAACTAGAATCACATCGCCAGGTAATCCATGATATGCATTTTCCAGCGACGCTAGAAGACTCTAAGCTAGCGTTGCGCACCGCTAAGTTTGAAGAAT
Organism: Nicoliella sp. ESL1120; assembly: GCF_058508515.1. Taxonomy (NCBI): domain Bacteria; kingdom Bacillati; phylum Bacillota; class Bacilli; order Lactobacillales; family Lactobacillaceae; genus Nicoliella; species Nicoliella sp. ESL1120. Next base: position 1,066,225 of record NZ_CP196383.1, on the reverse strand, counting down.
TTTTTATTTTTCAAATGCGGATGCAGTTATTACGATTGCGTGATCATGATTTTACAGGGGTTAACATTAATTACGATCGGAAAGCCGTTGATGCGTTCATTGAGCACCTGCCATTTGAATTAACGGGAGCGCAGTCAAGGGTGGTTAATGAAATTCTTGCGAACTTGAACAATCATTCCCAAATGAATCGATTGCTACAGGGGGATGTGGGTAGTGGTAAAACGATCGTTGCAGCGATTGCGATCTATGCTGCGGCTACTGCAGGGTACCAAAGTGCTTTGATGGTCCCAACTGAAATCTTAGCGGAACAACATGCTAATGGTCTATCCCGCATTTTTGCTGATCTCCCCCTTTCGATTGTATTGTTGACAGGTGATACTAAACCAGCGGTTAGAAGGGAAATCCTTCCCCGCATAAAGAGTGGGGAAGTGGATCTTATGATCGGGACGCACGCTTTAATTCAATCTGACGTTGAATTTAAAAACCTGGGGTTAGCGATCATTGATGAGCAGCACCGCTTTGGGGTTAATCAAAGAGGAGCACTTCGGAAAAAGGGGGATGCGCCTAACGTTTTGACAATGACTGCGACCCCGATTCCCCGAACGATGACCCTGACTGCTTATGGAGAAATGGATGTTTCAGTAATCGACGAGCTGCCGGCTGGCAGAAAGCCGATTATTACCTATTGGATCACTAGTAACCAGTTCACCAATGCACTGCCTTTCATCTTGGAACGCTTAAATCAACATGCGCAAATGTACGTAATCGCACCGTTAATTGAAGAATCTGAAAAGTCTGACATGCAAAGTACTGAGTCGATTTTTGAAATGCTGGAAAATTACTTACCAGGATTTAAGATCGGCTTGTTGCACGGTCGGATGAAGGATGAAGAGAAAAACGCCATTATGGATGCCTTTAAAAAACAAGCATTACAAATCCTGGTTTCAACGACCGTGATCGAAGTCGGGGTTGACGTTCCAAATGCTTCATTGATGCTTATTTTTAATGCCGATCACTTTGGGTTAGCCCAATTGCATCAATTAAGGGGGCGTGTCGGTCGTGGCGACAAACAATCCTATTGTATTTTGGTTGCCGATCCTAAAAATGAAGTTGGTAAAAAACGAATGGCAGTCATGGTCGACACCACGAATGGTTTTATCGTTGCTCAAAAGGACTTAGAGTTGCGTGGTTCAGGAGATGTCATGGGTCGCCAGCAATCGGGACAGGTGCAATTTAAGGTCGGAGATCCAGTAGCCGACTTAGTAATGCTTTCATATGCACAAATGGAAGCTAAAAATATCGTCAGCGATCCCGAATGGACCGTTCAGACTGATAATTTACCGTTAGTTAAATATTTAAATGATGAATCGCTGAATGATTCGTTAGATTAGGAGAGATATGATGAAAATTGCTGTTGATGCAATGGGTGGCGATTATGCACCTACTGAAGTTGTAAAGGGGGTTGAAATGGCTCGTGACCTTTATCCAGATATGGAATTCCAATTATACGGTCCTAAAGATCAGGTCGAGCCATTAGTAGCAAATAATGAACGGATTACACTAATCCATACTGACCAGGTGATTGAAATGGGTGAAGAACCCGTTAAAGCGATCAAGAATAAAAAGGATTCGAGTATGGTCCAAGCCGCACAAGCCGTTCATAATGGGCAAGCTGATGCATTTTTGTCGGGTGGTAACACTGGTGCATTACTAGCTGCTGGTTTGTTCATCGTTGGTCGAATCAAGGGAATCGAACGGCCCGCATTGACTACAACGTTACCGATGGTCGAGGGGCCAAATGATAAGTTTGTAATGCTCGACGTGGGGGCGAATGCTGATTCACGGGCATTCCATCTATACCAATACGCATTTATGGGAAGTTACTATGCTGATGCCGTCTTAGGAATTAAAAACCCACGGGTGGGGCTTTTGAACAACGGGACCGAAGCCGATAAGGGTGACAAGTTGCACAAGGCCGTCCACGAACTCCTGGCTGCCAACCACGATCTTAATTTTATTGGTAACGTTGAATCCCGTGAATTATTGAACGGGGCTGCTGACGTTGTTGTCACGGATGGTTTTACTGGGAACGCTGCTTTGAAGAGTACCGAAGGAACTGCATTGACGATGCTAAATTTGATCAAAAGTAGTATAATGAATGGTGGTTTAAAGGATAAGCTGGGTGCTTATTTCCTTAAGGATACTTTTAAGCAAATCAATACGAAGTTGGATTATTCTAAGTATGGCGGTGCGGTTTTGATCGGGGTCAAGGCGCCAGTCGTAAAAATGCACGGCAGTAGTAAGGCGACTACCGTACGGAATACTTTAGGACAAATTCATACCATGGTCGAATCCAATACGGTCGGTCAGATTGTTGATTACTTTAGCGCCCATGCTGATGCAATGAAGGCAATTAAGCAAGAAGCAAAGAATAACTAAATTGGTGAGGGATAACAATGACAAAAGATGAAGTTTTTAATAAAGTAGCTGATATGATTGCTGATCAATTTGAATTTGATCGCAGTAAGGTTACTGGTTCTTTGAACTTTAAAAATGATTTGGATGCTGATTCGATTGATTTTGTTGAATTTGTTTTGAACTTAGAGAGTGAATTTGGCGCTAGTATCGATGATGACGATGCTGAAAAATTAAATACGGTCGATGAAGCCGTTGATTATATCGTTAGTCATTCTTAAAACATTAGAATACATTTAAAGGGGGCGATTACTTTTGGTAATCGCTTTTTCTTGAATTAATATTAGGAGTGAAATTAAAAATGGATGCAGTCTTTGATAAAGAATTAGCGGATAACTATGGAATTAAATTTAATAACGAAACGCTGCTGGATGAAGCATTTACACAAGCTTCATATGTAAATGAACACCCTGGCCATCATTTAAAATTTTACGAACGAATTGAGTTTCTTGGGGATGCTGTTTATGAACTAGTGGTTTCTGAATATATTTTTAAACGGTATCCCAATTTACCTCAAGGCCAATTAACCCGTTTAAGAGCAGCGATGGTAAATGAACAAAGTTTTAGTAGCTTTGCTCGTGAATGTCATTTTGATAAGTATATTCGATTGGGGCACGGCGAAGAAAAGGCGAACGCGCGGAATCGCGACTCATTACTTTGTGATATTTTTGAATCATTTATTGGGGCAGTGTACTTAGATCAAGGGATGGAACCGGTAGTTCGGTTCTGCCATAAGGTCATTTTCCCAAAACTGGACGCAGGTTGGTTTGATGAATTTTTTGATCATAAGACCGAACTACAGGAAAAAGCACAGGTCAACGGGCCAGTGGCGATCGAATACCACTTGTTAGATGAAAATGGTCCCGAAAATCACCGTCGTTTTAAGGTTTCTGTTACCATTGATGGGAAGGAATATGGAATCGGTAGTGGCCATTCCAAAAAGAATGCGGAACAAGGAGCTGCTAAGCAGGCGCTCAAGCACTTTAATTAATCTTTATAGAATGGGGTATTATTTTGAAACTAAAATCAATGCAATTAGTTGGTTTTAAATCATTTGCTGAAAAGACAACGATTGACTTTCAAAGCGGTTTAACAGCAATCGTTGGACCGAACGGGAGCGGCAAAAGTAACGTGATCGAAGCAATTCGGTGGGTCTTAGGTGAACAATCTGCTAAACATTTACGTAGTACTAAAATGACAGACGTGATTTTTTCTGGTTCTAAGAGTCATCGGGCTTTGAACCGTGCTGAAGTAACCCTAACTTTTGATAACTCCGATCACTATTTAAATACGAATTATACTGAAGTAACAGTAACTAGAAAGTTATTTCGTAATGGTGATAGCATTTATTATTTAAATCAAAAGGAGTGTCGGCTAAGGGACATTAATAATTTATTGATGGACACTGGGGTCGGGATTGGTTCTTTTTCGATCATTTCACAGGGAAACGTTGAGGCCATCTTCAATAGTAAGCCAGAAGAGCGGCGTAATCTCATTGAAACGACCGCTGGCATTTATAAGTATCGCCAGCGCAAACAGTTAGCCGATCATCGATTGGGCGAGACCAATGATAATTTGAGTCGGGTCAATGATATTATTTTAGAGTTAGAATCACAGGTCCAAACGTTACGGACCCAGAGTAAAGCGGCAAGTGAGTACCAACGATTACAAGCATCGCTTGGTCAGTGGCACCAAAAGCAATTAGCTGGCAATGCACAACGATTCGTGGCTGAGTACACGGCAAATGAAAAAGCATATCAAGAAGCAGACAAACAGGTAAAGGCTTTGAATCAAGCAATTGACAGTTTGAGACAACAAAAGCAAGGCATCCAAGCCCAACTAGACGAACTGACGATTGCTCAAGAAAAATCACAATCAAAGCTGCTCAAAGCGACTAGTCAAATGGAGCAATATAACAGTCAAATTAAGTTAGCTTCCCAGCAATCAACCTTTAAAACGGAGCAGTTAACCAATGCTAAGGCTGACTTAGAACACCTCGTATCACAGTATTCAGAAATTGAAAATCAAGTCATTACAGCAAATGAGGCTCAAACGACCCAACAAAACATCATTGAACAACATCAAGCTCAATTAAAGGCTTCACGGGTAAAACAACTAGCCGCCAAGCTAACGACCGTTAACGAGCAATTGACATCGTTTAGAGATCAATATTTAGAATTATTGCAACGGTCAAGTGATCTTAAGAACCGTTTGAATTATGCCAGCAAGGATAGCGAACAATTTCATCGCCAGCAAACAGCGATTAACGCAAGGATTACTGATAATCAAGCTGCAGTCGAGAAGCTCAAAGGACAGCTCCAACGGCTAAAAGATGCCTTGGACACCAAACAATCTGCCTTGCATAAGATTAATGATCGAATTGCTAGTAATAACTCACAAGTGCAAAGGTTGCGTCAATCGGCTGATCATAACCAAAGTGATTGGTATCGAGCGTTGCAAAAAAGTCAAGAACTCAAGGCTAATCGGGATGGATTGGTTGAGTTTCAAAATCAACATGGCGGCTATCTTCAGGGCAGCCGTAATTTGTTGAACCATCGCGATGAGTTGAACGGCATTATTGGCTCCGTTGCTGACTTTTTAGATGTTGAAAGTGACTACGTGAATGCAATTGAAACTGCATTGGGCAGTCGGCTGCAACAAATAATGGTAACGGATAATCAAAGTGGTCGAGAAGCGATTCAGTTCATGACGGTTCATAAACTGGGGCGCGTCACGTTATTGCCGATTAACAGCTTGACTAATCATTCCGTCCCGCCAGCCATTTTAAAGCAAGCGGAACGAATCGAAGGCTTTGTTGCTGTTGGAAATCAGTTGGTCCAAATGCCTGCTCAGTATCAATTAGTGCGTGATTATTTGTTGGGAAATGTTTTGGTGGCAGTAGACCTAGCGGCAGCGATAAAAATCGGGACTGCGATCAACCATCGGTTTCGGGTAGTCAGCTTAGATGGCCAGGTTGTTAATGCAGGAGGATCAATCACCGGTGGGGCGAACCAAAAACGGTTCACTGGGATGCTAGTTCAAAAGGAAAAGTTGCATCAATTAAATCAAGCTGTTCAGGAATCGAAACAAAAGCTAGCTTCTTTAGAGCAATCAGTTAAAACCAGTCAAGCTGATTTAAAACAAGCTCAACAGCAAAATGATTTAGATCAACAAAATCAACTAGCGCTTAAACAGGATGTTCAAATGTTGAGCGGACAGGTGCAACAGCTGCAAACGACAATTGAAAATAAGCAACGCGAGGCTGCTAGTCAACGCGTTAATTTACAAACGTTAAGCGCTAATTTTGCGCAAGCTGCCGATGTGGATTTTAAAGATGAACTAGCAGCGGTTAACAAACGCATTTCAGAAAACCAATCCGCTGTAAAACGGGCAAATCAAGCTAAGCAGGACTTAGAACAACAACATCAATCAGCGCTAAATGATGAGCAAACCAAAAGAGAACAACTACTATTGGCCCAGTCAGAGGCACGGCACGTTGAACAAAAGATCACCGATTTGAATGCCCAATTAGCAACTAACCAAAGCCAACAGATTAAGTTGAACCAAACAATCGAGCATTTAAATGAACAAATTAATGGTCAATTGACTAGTGCTGCTTTAAATAATAAGATTGGCGTTGTTAAGCAAAATCAAGCTGATTTAAAACAGCAGATTGCAGATACAAAGCAGTCAATAACCAAATTAAAGCAAGTACTTGCACCGATTGATGAGCAAATTACTCAAAAACAAGATGCATTGTTGCAGACCCAATCTACCGTTGAGCATTTAAAACAACGGATCCAGACAACGACCGCTCAGTTAAAATCAGTGCGGACGCTCGCCAGCCAAAAATATGGACTGACTTTGCAACAGTTAGTTGATTGCACCGTTAATGAGGATTTAAAAGCAATTAACCAACGCATGACGAAGCTTCAAACACAAATCGAAGCCTTAGGGCCAGTCAATATAAATTCAATCACGCAATTTGATGAGGTGAATGAACGCTATCAATTTTTAAAACAACAGGCTGATGATTTGATTCAATCGAAACGCCAATTAGAATCGACGATGAACCAGATGGATGCCACCGTTAAGCAACGGTTCAAAACGACTTTTGATCAATTACAATCAGCATTTCGCACCACCTTTAAGGAAATTTTTGGTGGCGGGGATGCTAAGTTGAAACTGACTGATCCGCACCATCTTTTAACTACTGGGATTGAGATTATGGTCCAACCACCTGGAAAGCGCTTTAGAAGCATGTTATTGCTTTCGGGTGGTGAACGTTCATTAACCGCAATCGCACTGTTGTTTTCGATTTTAAAGCTGCAACCAGTGCCATTTGTAATTTTGGACGAAGCTGAATCAGCACTAGATCCTGCTAACGTGGATCGGTTTGCACGCTACATCCAAAGGCTAAGGGATCAGACTCAATTTATCGTGATTACGCATCGGAAGGAAACGATGGTTTATGCTGATAATTTATATGGGGTCACGATGCAAGACTCTGGCATTTCTAAGGTCTTGACGGTCGATTTAAAAAACGCGCAAGCAACGAAGGGATGATATAAATGGGATTATTTGATATTTTTAAACGTCGCAATAAAAAGAAAGATCAACAATCTGAAGCAGATCAAGGGGAATCCAAAAATGCTCAATCTTCGGTTAGTGTTGAATCTAGTAGCGCTAGTTCAGCCAGTCAGACCAGTAGTGAGCAAAGTAGTGACTCCTCACAAGCAATCGCAACCAGTTCAGATGCAGTTAGTGAATCTGAGTCTTCAGCAAGTACCGAACCCGTTACTAGCAGTGAAGAAGCGGTAGATTCTTCTGCTAGCGGAGAAGTTAAATCTGTCGAATCAACGCAATCAATTGAGCCAAGTGCTAAAGCAAGTTCAACTAGTTCTGAAAATGAATCTGTTGAATCAAATTCTTCACTTCAAGACCTTGAATCTTCTTCACAATCAAGTGAAGATTCGGCGCAATCAGCAACTGCGGCTGATGAAGAACATGTTGAACCACAAGAACCACAAGAACCACAAGAACCACAAGAACCAGAAGAATCACAAGAACCAGAAACTGAACCGCAAGAAGAAGCCACTAAGTATGAACATGGGCTTGCCAAGTCGCGTTCATCATTTGGGCAACGCTTGAATAAGCTCTTCGCTAACTTTAGGTCCGTGGATGAAGAATTTTTTGAAGACCTGGAAGATACGTTGATCGAATCCGATGTTGGTTTTGATATGGCGGTCAATTTGACTGATGAACTTAGGGATGAAGTGAAATTAAAAAACGTTAAGTCCAGAAATGAAGTTCAAAACGTCGTAATTCAAAAGTTGATCGAACTATACGACCAAAATGGCAATGGTGAGACCAATCAGATCAACTTTGCTAAAGAGGGACCGACCGTGATTTTATTCGTGGGGGTCAACGGGGTGGGTAAAACCACCACCATTGGTAAGATGGCAAAGCTGTATCATGACCAAGGCAAGAAGGTCTTGTTGGCTGCTGCTGATACATTTAGAGCCGGTGCGATTCAGCAACTAGACGTTTGGGCCAAGCGTGATGAAGTTGACATTGTTAAGAAACCTGAAAAAAGTGATCCCGCCTCAGTCGTCTTCGATGCGGTCCAAAAAGCCAAGAAGGGGCAATACGATGTTTTATTCGTTGATACAGCTGGACGGTTACAAAATAAAGTTAATTTGATGAATGAGCTTTCCAAGATGAAGAAGATCTTGACCCGTGAAATCCCAATGGCGCCCCATGAAGTAATGTTAGTATTGGATTCTACGACCGGTCAAAATGCATTGAATCAGGCCAAGTTGTTTAAGCAGGTGACCGATGTAACCGGAATCACGTTGACGAAACTAGATGGAACCGCTAAGGGTGGAATTGTGTTAGCAATTAGAAACGAGTTGCATATTCCAGTCAAGTACGTCGGATTAGGTGAACAAGTTGGTGACTTGCAACCATTCAACGCTAGTGACTTTGTTTATGGATTGTTCAAGGGGTTATTAAAATAATTGACGGAACGTCGTTAGATTATGTATTCTATAAGCTAAAGGAATCTTAACTGGGGGCATCGCTTTGGAATTATCGAAGAATTACCGAATTAATTCGTTATTATCGTTTTATGAACCATTACTGACGAATAAGCAGAATAGCTATATGCAACGCTACTATGTTGATGACTATTCATTGGGAGAGATTTCAGAAGAGTTTTCAATTAGCCGCCAAGCAGTTTACGATAACATCAGGCGGACTGAATTGATTCTTGAAAAGTATGAATCTCAACTCCACCTTTATCGTGATTTTGTGTCGCGCAACCAGAAGACTGATCGCATTAGGGATTACGTTAAGGTTAATTATGCTGCCGATGCAAAGTTAGTGGGATTAGTAGCTGATTTAGAAAAAATAGAAGAAGAATGAAAGTGGTGAAATAATGGCATTTGAAGGTTTAACTGAACGACTCCAAAAAGCCATGCGAAATTTACGGGGCAAGGGTAAAGTTAGCGAATCTGACTTAAGAGCAACCATGCGTGAAATTAGATTGGCGCTATTAGAAGCTGATGTTAATTTTGGCGTGGTTCGGTCATTTGTTAAAAAAGTCCAAGCACGTGCTAAGGGTGCGGATGTTTTAGAGGGATTGAACCCCGCTCAACAGATCGTTAAAATCGTTGATGAAGAATTAACGAAGATGATGGGTGAGACGGCAGTTCCCCTTAATAAATCTGATAAAATACCGACCGTGATCATGATGGCTGGTTTGCAAGGGGCCGGGAAAACGACGACAGCCGGTAAGTTGGCCCTTAAATTAAAGGATGAACAAAAAGCCCGTCCGTTAATGATTGCAGCTGATATATATCGACCAGCTGCCATTGACCAATTACAACAGGTTGGTCAACAAGTTGACGTGCCAGTCTTTGCAATGGGGACCGATGTTGATCCGCGTGAAATTGTTGAAAAGGGAATGGCACAGGCCAAGGAAAATCATAATGACTATGTGATTATTGATACCGCTGGTCGCTTGCAGATCGATGAAAAACTAATGGATGAGTTAAAGGACATCAAGGAAATGGTGCATCCCGATGAAATTCTATTAGTGGTAGATGCGATGACTGGTCAAAACGCCGTTGAAACTGCCGAAGGTTTCAATGATGCATTAGACGTGACCGGGGTCGTATTGACGAAGTTAGATGGTGATACCCGTGGTGGAGCTGCATTGTCCATTCGGGCCGTGACCGACAAACCGATTAAATTCGTTGGACAGGGTGAAAAGCTAACCGATCTAGATGTTTTCCACCCTGATCGAATGGCTTCACGGATTCTTGGGATGGGTGATATCCTTTCGTTGATCGAAAAGACCCAAAAGGATTATGATCAAAAGCAAGCCGAAGAGATGGCTGAAAAGATGCGTGAGAACACCTTTGACTTTAACGACTTCTTGGATCAGATGAAGCAGATTCAAAAGATGGGGCCCCTAGAAGACATCATGAAGATGATTCCAGGGATGGCGAATAACCCAGCTTTAAAGAACGTTAATATGGATCCAAAGGATATTGCACACATTGAAGCGGTGATTTATTCAATGACTGCTAAGGAACGTGAAGATCCAGATTTGTTGAATCCATCCAGACGTAGAAGAATTGCAAGGGGGTCAGGGAGACCGATTCAAGAGGTTAACCGCATGATCAAGCAGTTCAATTCGATGAAGAAAATGATGAATAAGATGTCGAACGGCAACATGTCCGGGATGGAAAACATGATGCAAGGCCTTGGTGGCAATACGCCCGGGATGGGTGGCGGCATCGGTGGCAAACTGTCTAACCTTGCTATGAAACGAATGGCACGTAAAATTAAAAAGAACAAAAAACGCCGCAATAAGAAGCGGAAAAAGTAATTTAAAAAGTCATTACCGCTTACCTGTGGAATGGCTTTTTAATTTGGGAGGGACTTAAAATGGCTTTAAACTACCAACAAGTATTAATGGCTGCTAATGTAGTGATCAAGGCGGGGAACGTCCCGAACATTGTCGGTGAAGCTGGAATTGGTAAATCAGCATTGGTGGCTGATTTAGCAAGCCAAAATGGTGCTCGATTATTTACGACCGTTGTCAGTTTATCTGAAAAGGGTGACCTAGCGATCCCAGTACCACCGCTGACCAGTGATTCATTTATTGAGACGCAAGCCTACGGAAAATTAGCTGACGTTCAATTCGGTTATGCTCACCAGTTGATCGAGATCATCCAATTTGCGGAAAAGCACCCCACACAGCCCATCTATTGGTTCTTAGATGAATTCAATCGGGGTAGCCAAGGCGTTCAAAGTGAATTGATGAACTTGGTGTTGCAACGCTCGATCAATAGTTTACGCCTGCCTGATCAGGTCCACATTATCATTGCTGAAAATCCAGATGCGACCATGAGTGGTTTTTCAGATAGTGAATACCAAGTATTCGGTGGTGATGATGCCATCAAGGATCGGACCGTTCGCCTGGTAATGAAAACCGATATTAACGATTGGCTAAATTGGGCGCAATCAGATGCGCACATCCACCCACTGATTATTAGTTATTTAAAACAACATCCGACGATGCTCAGTACTAAAATCAGTGGGGATGATCTTTTTCCAACGCCCAGAGCATGGGAGCGTCTGTCTAATAATTACTTTGAGCTATTGAAACTGCCCGTTGAACAAAGGCAGTTAATTCAACTAGATATTTTTGCTGGTGATATTGGTAATCAGGCTGCCGTAGCACTTCATGAATTTTTAAGCCAAAGCGATCGAAGCGTCATCGCTGATCAGTTGTTTGAAATTGAATTGCCAGCCGCGCTTCAGCAGTTTATTAATTTAGATCAAGTAGCGCGGGTGAATGTCCTTAAGGTAGCGATTCAAAGGCATTTAGAGCTAACTAGTGATTTTGTGAAGCGGCTCCTTAGATTAATGGAAGACGTTAATCCAGATGGTCAATATGCTTGTTGCTTAGCATTGGTCGATAATCCAGAGCAAATTGAGCAGTTGTATCAGGGGGCTAAGGCCGATCGAATCGGTTATCAAGCATTGTATCGACAAATTGAGCAAGTCGGTTTTGATAACCTTTAGTGGGGGTGAGTGCAATGCAAGTAGCCAATCGCTTAGCTGCTTTACAAAACAATGCAGACGATGCAGAAAATCAGATCGATCTCATTATTAGTGGGCAGTTGATTCAAATCCTTAAAACCACGCGGTACTATGGTGAATTATTATTACAGCTCCCCAGGAGGTTCGATGGTGCTTTTCAGGGGGCCATCGGCATTACTTGGTCCGTCGATCGAATTGTTATTATGATCAACCCCAATCGGTTTTGCAAGGCCAACTTCACGGCTGATCAATTAGACTTGGTATTAAAGCAAATTGCTTTGCACCTAACATTTGCCCACCCCCTGATGTATCCACGGGTGAACCAGTTGAATCAATTAGCGTGCGACCTCGTCGTTGATCAATACCTCGATGATCGATTGTTAGCACAGGTAAATTTTCAATTCGGATTGAATCTACCCGATCAAATGGGTTCGCATTACTATTTGACCCAATTAGCACGAATTAAGCCTAGCAATCAGCAGTCATCGCAAAGGCAAGTAGCGGCGCTAATGCACAAGCGTCGCCAAAAATATGATGCCCATTCTGGTTGGCAAGCATTCAATGAGCAAGAACGGGCTTTACAACGAGGCCAGTTGCAACAAATGGTCAACCGTGCTTGGCGACAGACACCGACTAAGCAACGTGGCACCATGCCTGGAAACGTAGTTGCAGCGATCGATCATGACGCTAAGGCCCCTAAGATAAAAGATTGGCGCCATTTATTACAAGTGGGGTTAGGGATGCTACCATTTGAAAAGCAGGATTCAAGGGCCCGCTTTAATCGGCGCCAGGGATACCGAATGGAACTAGCTGGTCAAATTAGCAATACGATCAGAAGGATTAATATCTTTGTCGATAATTCTGGTTCGATGGGCGACCAAGAAATTAGTCGGTTGTTAAATGAAATTAGCCGATTTTTGAACCAAACAGCGGCCCTAGTGACCATTTATAGTTTTGATTCGGTAATTCATTTTAAAGCTAGCTACCATGCTAATAATGGTCATCAGATTAAATATCAACGAAACGGTGGCGGTGGAACGAGCTTTCAAGCGATATTTGATTTTATGAATTCACAACGTAATAAGTTTAATGATACTTTAACCATCATCATGACAGACGGTCATGGGGAGAAGTCAATCAACGCGCATGACTTTAAAAATATCGTGTGGATTTTAACCACGCCAGTAAATGAGTTTTCGCTCCGAAATTCATTTCCAGGACGAATGATTTCAATTGATTCAAAACGATAGTTGAGGAGGGGTTTCAATGCAATTATTAGATCCAACAACATTAAAATCATTATTTAATGGTGATCAAAAGATTAAACGTGCATTTTATTTGCTAACCGACCAATGGCAATTAGTTGATGATGATAATCCGTTTATGCCTAATCAGATCACACCAGAGATCGTTGGGCTTGCCAAGCAGTTGTTAGCGACAGAGTTGATCGATGCTAAGGTTGACTTTAACGATTATCAATCGGTCCAAGCCTTTATTATGCGTAATAATAGCTATATCGATTCGGCGGCTAAGGCAAGCCTTTTGGGTCGTTTCGAATGATGAGTTGAAAAAAATCAGTGGTGTAAAGAAAAAAACCTTTACATCTTGTTGAATTACTGATATATTATTATTTGTTAAAAGAAATATAGGAGGTGTTTGAATGTCAGTTAAAATCCGTTTAAGAAGAATGGGTTCAAAGAAGCGTCCTTTCTACCGTGTCGTTGTCGCAGACTCAAGAAGTCCTCGTGATGGTCGTTTCATCCAAATCGTTGGTACTTATAACCCACTTACTCAACCATCACAAGTTAAGCTTGAAGAAGACGATATCTTGAGTTGGTTAGGTAAAGGAGCACAACCTTCAGATACTGTTCGGAACTTATTATCAAACGCAGGTATCATGAAGAAATACCACGAATCAAAATCCACTAAGAAATAAGTGATTAGTAATGACGACTAATTTTGACAAGTTAATTAAAACAATCGTTAAACCTCTGGTGGAACATCCAGATGATATTACTATTCAGCATAATGAGACTGACCGGTTTTATGAATATCATTTACAAACCAACCCTAAGGACGTGGGAAGAATCATCGGTAAAAAGGGCCACATTGCCCAGACGATTCGGACCATTGTCTACAGTGTCCGTGTTAATGGTAATAAACGGGTTAGATTGATTATTGAAGATGGTCAAAAATAAGGCTCTTAAATAAAACCACTGGTTTTATTTAAGAGTTTTTTTAGTTCAATTATAGAAGGCAGGTAATTATCATTTCATACTATAACATTGGTAAAATCGTAAATACCCAAGGAATTCGTGGCGAAGTACGGGTCATTTCAACGACCGACTTTCCAGAAAATCGGTTTGTGGTCGGTAACCAAGTGACCGCCTTTTTGGCAAACGGGAAGCAAGTGGAATTAACGATCGATAAGGTTCGGACACAAAAGAACTTTGTCATCCTGCATTTTAAGGGGTTGGATTCGATCAATGATATCGAATTTTTAAAACCATCCACACTTAAAATTACTGATGCTCAATTATCGGCAGATGACCTAGCAGAGGGTGAGTATTATTATCACCAAATTTTGGGCTTAGCCGTATATGACTTAGCTGATAATTATTTGGGTAAAATCACTGATATTATGGATACCGCAGCAAACGATGTTTGGATCGTTACCCGCGAAAATGGTAAAGAGTTACTTTTACCAAAAATAAACGACGTAATTAAAAGAGTTGATCTAGATCAACAACGAGTAACCATTGATTTATTGGAGGGCTTAGAATAATGAGAATTGACGTGCTTAGCATTTTTCCACACATGTTCGATGGTCCAATGAAGGAATCGATCGTGGGTAAAGCCATTGAAAAGGGTATTTTAGACGTGCATGTGACTGATTTTCGTGATTATTCCACCAATAAACACCATAATGTTGATGACTATCCATTTGGTGGTGGTGCTGGAATGTTATTACAGGCCCAACCTGTATTAGATGCATTTGCGGCGACCCAAGCAGCTGCTAAAAAAGATGCTCATTCTACTGGGCGAGTGATTTTAATGGATCCTGCTGGCAAACAATTTGATCAAGCAGTGGCTGAAGACCTCTCCAAAGAAGACCATCTTACTTTCATTTGTGGCCATTACGAAGGATACGATGAACGCATCAAGACCGTAGTTACCGATGAATATTCAATGGGTGATTTTATCCTGACTGGTGGCGAGCTGCCAGCAATGACAATAATTGATGCAACATCCCGCTTATTGCCAGATGTTTTAGGAAATCAGGAGTCCGCTCCTGGCGATTCCTTTTCAACGGGGTTATTGGAATATCCCCAATACACCAGACCAGCTGATTTTAGGGGGATGAAAGTTCCAGACGTATTGATTAGTGGAAATCATCAAAAGATTGCTGAATGGAAGCAAAAAGAGGCGTTAAGAAAGACGTTGTTAAGACGGCCAGATTTAATTGATTATGCAAAGTTAACCGCTGAACAAAAAAGGTTATTAGCTGAGGTCAAAATAGAAGAACATCCAGACCCAGATTATGATTAATCGCCTTTACAATCATTACGGTCTGTGATAATATTATTTTTGTTGTATTTAACACCAATTAAAACGGTATTCCGCTGTTAGAATCTTTGACATGAATGCTAGTTGAAAGGAAGATATATTTATGCGTCAAAATAGTTTAATCGAAAAGATCAATGCTGATCAATTAAAATCTGATGTACCAGATTTTCGTGCAGGGGACACTGTTCGTGTTCACGTTAAGGTTGTTGAAGGAGACCGTGAAAGAATCCAATTATTCACTGGTGTTGTAATCAAACGCCGTGGAGCAGGTATCCAAGCTACTTACACCGTTCGTAAGACTTCAAGTGGTGTGGGTGTGGAAAGAATTTTCCCACTTCACTCACCACGAGTTGAAAAGATCGAAGTGCTTAGATTAGGTCGGGTTCGTCGTGCTAAGCTTTACTACTTACGTGAACTTAGTGGTAAGTCTGCTAGAATCCCAGCAACTCGTCGCAAACGTTAATTTAAAAATTAAACAAGATAACCACCAACTCATTTTAGTTGGTGGTTATTTTTGTATTATAGATTTAAATCTTGTTTATAATTTAACGGTGAAAAATCAGTAGATGCTGAGATTAAGCGATTGTTCAATTCGCGATAAGCATCTAAAGCAAGGTTAGCAGCCTGGTTACTAATATCGGTAGCCACTGTTCTCGCTTCTAAATCAGAAAGGTTCACAGCTTGGCTATCCGCTTGATTAATTAATTGGCGATATTTAATTGAGAGCGATTCTTGGGTGGCTTGTAATAGATCGTTTAATTCTAGGTAATGTGGATCGACTAATACGCCCGCCAATTTAAATATCCAGTATGCTGATTTAGCATCATAATCTTGCGCCCCCACTAGGTATTCATCGGGGACCTTCGTAATCCCACTCATAAATGGGACGTACGTACTTTGGGCAGCAACCCCCATTGCTAACCAGTGAATGTTACCAATCGCCTTTGGGAGGTTAGGTCGTAATTGAAGGATGTGCGACTCTTGCGTCTTAGCTAAACTGATTGGGCGGTAACGGGTTTTATCCTCTTTAGAGCCACTCCCAATTGGATCGAATGGGGTTTCTTGGAAATGCGAACTTAAATAGGCTTTAGCATCGTCAACCGATAACTTTTTGGCAGGTTTGCGTAACAATGGCATTGTTTGGCTTTCTGGAGATTGTTCAATTTCTGGATTAAACATCTTTTGGCCATACCAAACACGTGGGGTATTGTAGTGGGCATCGGATTGACTATGGGTACCGAAGATGTTTCTAAAATTGAATTGGCCATTTATATCTGGATTGAGGTGGTTATTATCAACAAATTGTTGAATGCCCTTTGACCACATGAAGTTTTCAGAATCAGCAAAGTTAATCTTCTGAATAGCCATTTGATTTGAGATCACTGCGTAACAATCATCTGGAATTTTAATTGCGACCCAGTGATGCCCAGAGCCTGTTTCCATATACCATGCTTCATCACTATCTGCAAATAAGATTCCATTGCTTTCACTAGTCCCATACTTTTCCACGATCGTTCCTAATCGATTAACCCCTTGGCGTGCAGTCTTCACATATGGTAAAACCACGGTAATCATTGCCTCTTCACTGATACCATCTTTTTCAAGCGGGTCATAGCCAAGGACGGTAGCGTTGGCGTAGGTACTTTCGGTCGCACTCATCGCAACGCCATATTCATTGAAACCGTCTTCTTCAAACAGTCCGTACTTATCCGTCCATTCGGGAGTGGATTCATATTGGTAACGGGTGGTTGGGAGTGGCATCTTAAAACCATTATCACCGGATTCAAATTGTTGAGGGGTGGAGAAATGCTTCCGTTCAAAAATTTTTAAATGTTTAGGCCAAGATGATTTGGCATCTTCATTGCGACCAATCATGATCGAACCATCAATACTAGCTTTTTTACCGATTAAAATACTGGTACATGCTGAATAATATGGAATTGAATTCATGCTACAAGATCCTTTCTATTTGTCAATTTCATTTGGTTAATAATTATAGCACATTTAAATTGATTCTCATTTTTTATAAATTTTAATGATTGCTCAATATCAAAGAACCGTAATGAAATCATGGTATAATATGACATATTAAAGATTTTACGAATGGAGTAATTGGATTGAAGAATCAACAATATATCATGTCGATTGATGCTGGGACCACTAGCGTACGGGCAATCATTTTTGATCACCATGGTCATATTTTACAAAAGGCCCAGCGAGAATTTAAACAGTATTTTCCAAAGCCGGGATGGGTCGAACACAATGCCAATGAAATCTGGAGTGCTGTTCAAACCGTTATCTCAGAGGCCTTGATTTCAGCGGAAATTCCGCCCTATAAAATTCAAGGGATTGGCATTACGAACCAACGCGAAACAACTGTGATTTGGGATCGGCGGACTGGCAAACCAGTTTATAATGCAATCGTTTGGCAATCAAAACAAACCAGTCAAATTGCGGATGAATTAAAAAAGGCGGGTTATACGGACTTAATTCACCAGAAAACGGGATTAGTGATCGATTCCTACTTCTCAGCTACGAAAATTAAGTGGATCTTGGATAACGTTGCAGGAGTTCGAAAACGGGCTGAAAATGGGGATTTATACTTTGGAACCATTGATACTTGGTTGCTTTGGAAATTGACCAGTGGGCATGTTCATGCAACTGATTACTCCAATGCCAGTCGGACGATGCTATTCAATATCCATGATTTAAAATGGGATTCCGAAATTTTACGGTTACTTGACATCCCAGCGTCATTGCTTCCAACGGTGCAACCATCTTCACACAATTTTGGATACACCTCTAATTTCACTTTTTCGGGGGTTCAAGTACCGATTACTGGAATTGCTGGTGACCAGCAAGCCGCATTATTTGGCCAATTAGCGTTAGAACCAGGAATGGTTAAGAATACATACGGGACGGGAGCGTTCATTGTTATGAATACGGGGCTTAAGCCCACCATTTCTGATAAGGGGTTGCTAACCACGATCGCCTATGGAGTTGACGGTAAGGTCAATTACGCCCTGGAGGGAAGTATTTTTGTGGCAGGTTCTGCGATTCAGTGGTTGCGAGATGGGATGCGCATCATTCAGCATGCTTCTGAAACCGAGCAAATGGCTGAATCAGCAGCGGATAATGGAGTGTACGTGGTCCCAGCCTTTACGGGGCTAGGTGCTCCATACTGGAACCAAAATACCCGTGGCGCAGTGTTTGGACTAACGCGGGGGACAAGTCGTGAGCAGTTTGTACGGGCCACGCTTGATTCATTAGCATATCAAACTAAGGATGTCATTAATACGATGGCTGCTGATACCCAGCTGAAGCTAAAGGCGTTGCGGGTCGATGGTGGGGCTGCCAATAATGATTACCTCATGCAATTTCAAGCTGACATTTTAGATATTCCGATTCAACGGTCCTCAATTTCTGAAACCACAGCACTCGGGGTGGCATATTTAGCTGGATTATGCGTTAATTACTGGCATGATATTGATGAAATTAAGATGACTGTTGGAAAGTTCACTGCTTTTCAGCCGAAAATGGATCAGATAACTCGTGATAAATGCTATCAAGGCTGGCAACGTGCTGTTCAAGCTGCCCAGTTATTCGGGGACACACCAAGGACTAATTAAATGTTGAGGAAAGGTATCTAGCGACACCATTTTGTTCGTTACTGTATTCTGTGATAACGTCAGAAATCGACTTGACGGAATCCACCGCGTTTTTCATGGCGACCTTAGTACCAGCAGCCCTGAGTAGTGGTAAGTCGTTTACTTGATCGCCAATTGCGATAATATCACGGCTATCAATGTTAAAGCATTTAGCAAGGTGGTTGATGCCATATCCCTTATCAACGCCACTGCGTTTGATTTCAAAGATGGAAAGTGGTCCGCCCCAGTGAGCGATTTCAACTTGGTTGCCGTAGTGATCGGCAATGAATGCTTCTAATTGAGGTAACTTTGTAACATCATAATCAATTGCCATGTCAACGGGATTAACAGTGAGATTATTTTTATTCAAGATCTGATCAGCCTCAACATGATTTGGAAAGAATCCACATGAGACCTTAAAGAGTTCATCGCTTGCGGGACGACTAGCTAACATCGAATTTTGATCTTCTGCAACGATAATATTGATGCCAAGTTCGTCTTTATGGGCTAATAGATCTAAAACGATATGACGATCAACGGAGAATTCGTATTCACCACTCCAGGCATAATCAGGAACGATGCCTAAACTCCCGTTAAAGTTAATCATAGGGGTCTTAAGGTTTAATTTGCGATATGCGGGCAAGGCTAATCTTGTTGAGCGGCCAGTGACAATACTTACAATGTGGCCCATTTTAATTACTTTTTGAACGGCCTGAACGGTGGAATCAGTAACTTCTGAATTATTATTTAATGTGGTGCCATCTAAATCAAGTGCAATTAGTTTTCGGTTCATCTTTTTCATCCTATACAATTATTTTTTAAACAAATTATCACTTATTATTCATTAGTTTGTCAATTATTAAGCAAGGAGGCGTTATTGTTTTGCAATTGCCTGAACAATTTAAATTAAAATATGAACAATTATTAGGGGATCAGGCCAAGGCTTTTTTTCAAAGCTTTGAACAACCTGTCCACCATGCATTTCGAATCAATCCGCTTAAACAACATCGGCCTAAAGAAGAGGAATTAGTTGATCCAGTTCCGTATTGTAAATGGGGCTATTACGGGAAGGTCAATGGAAAATCCGTTGACCATCAAAGCGGAGCTGTTTATAGTCAAGAACCCAGTGCAATGTATGTAGGTGAAGTGGCCGCCCCAAAGCATGGGATGAAGGTATTGGATCTTTGTGCTGCTCCTGGTGGGAAATCAACGCATTTAGCTAGTTTCTTGGACAACACTGGTCTATTGGTTTCCAACGAAATTAATTATAAACGAGCTAAGATTTTAGTGGAAAATTTAGAGCGTTTTGGGGCGCAAAATACAATGATCTTAAATGAAGACCCACAAACGTTGCGGAAGCACTTTCCTGCTTATTTCGATCAAGTTGTAGTCGATGCTCCTTGTTCTGGGGAGGGGATGTTTCATAAGGATCCAGATGCCATTAATTATTGGAATCGCGATTATCCTAGTGAATGTGCAGTTCGGCAACGTGATATTTTAACCGATGCAATTCAGATGCTTAAGCCAGGTGGTGAGTTAATTTATTCTACCTGTACCTTTGCACCAGAAGAAGATGAGCAAATTATTGCTTGGCTCCTTGCTGAATATCCATTTGAAATGGTTGCAATTAAGAAATACGATGGAATGGTCGATGCAAAACCGCAATGGGCAGATGGCAATCCAGAAATTGCAAAGGCGGTCCGACTGTTCCCACATCTCTTTAAGGGTGAAGGCCACTTTATTGCTAAGTTGCGATTGACAAAGGGGATGAAAGAACCTAGTAAGATCAAGTATGAACGGGGCAATCTAACTGCTGAACAAAAACAACTTTGGTCCGCATTTGTGAAATCCAATATCAAGACTTTTCCCAAAACAGATTTAATTTGTTTTGGCGATCAATTGTACACGTTAAATGCTGAAACGCCTATTTTAAAGGGGTTAAAGGTAATGCGGCCAGGCTTATTATTAGGAACGTTCAAAAAGAAACGGTTTGAACCTAGCTATGCGTTGGCCCTAGCGATTCAACCGCGGGACATGCAAAAAACGGTGGTAATTGACCATGCAAAATGGGGCGATTATGTTCACGGCGATACGATCAAGGTTGCTAATGACGCTGTTATTACTAAGGGATGGTATCAATTGATCTGTGATGATCAAGCAGTCGCATTTGGTAAGAACGTTAATGGGACGATTAAGAACTTTTTCCCCAAGGGATTACGGTTTTTTGTTAAATAGATTAACGATAATTATATTAAGCAAGATTAAATTAAAACGAGCTACTGTCCATAATGAACAGTAGCTCGTTTTTTAGTATTTAATTTGTCGTTGGGTGATATAATTCATTAATTCTGATGAAAGTAATAATTTTTTTGATTGTAAATCGGCAATCGTGCGACACCCTAGCATTGTCATAATCGTGATTAATCCCGTTTGCCATTCTTGAATCATAGTTACCGTTTTTTCAGGACCGTTTTGAATCAACTGGTGTAAAATCGCACCGGCCACGCCAACAGCATCAGCGCCCAATGCAATCGCTTTAGCGATGTCTAATGGGTTACGAATCCCACCTGAGGCAATGATGTCTACTTGATGGATGTAAGCTTGGGCTTCCAGCAGCGATTCGACAGTTGTTTGGCCCCATTCAGATAAGAATGCCAAATCTTTGTGTTTACGCCGAAAATTTTCAATTAAAGCGAAGTTAGTTCCACCACGTCCGCTAATGTTGATGGCCCGAGCGCCGACTTGCTCAACTAGGGTTTTGATCGTTTCTTGATCCATCCCAAAGCCCACTTCCTTTATGATGATCGGCTTGCTAGCGTTTTGAACGATGTTAGTCAGTTCTGCTTGCCAGTTAAAATCACGATCGCCTTCGGGCATAATAATCTCTTGGGTGACATTAAGGTGGACTTCTAAAGTATCCGCACCGAGTAATTGGATCACTTGATCGGCATCGGCTAGTGAATGTCCGGCGCCAATGTTAGCAAATACGATGCCATTTGGCATGTTCTCACGAAGCGTAGTGAAGCTAGGATGGGTCTTTTTGTCCTTAAGGGCAACACTAGCAGAACCGCTAGCCATTGCTAGATCAGTCTGATTAGCGATTTGAGCTAGTTGTTGATTCAATTTGCCGGTCTCATCGCTGCCACCAGTCATTGCCTCAATGTAAAATGGCCACTTTAGTTGGATCTGGCCATTAAAAAGGGTGGTAGCGGGATCCACTTGATCAATACCGATCTCAGGAAGACTGTGATGAATGAAACGGACTTGATCAAACCCAGCGTTGGCATTTGTTTGAAAAAATTTTTCCGCTAGTGAAACGTGTTCGTTCTTACGATGTGAATGACGGCTGATCATTAGATTCCTCCTGTCGATGATAACTAACGTGCAGGTTTAATTTATCAATATGGCAGTGTTCCCATTGCTCAATGATTTTATGAATGTCAGTTGAACGATCAATGATGGCAATACCACAGTCACCACCGCCAGCTCCAGATGATTTAGCAGCACCACCGAATTGCTCTACAATATTGCATAATTGTGTCAGCTTAGAAGTTTCGATCATAACCCCAGTATGGGCCGTTAATGCGGCTAATAAACTACGGTTGACTTTGATCTGTTCTTTGATCAACGCTAAATCATTATTTTGAAATCCATTGATCATTTTATCAACGCATTTATGGCTAGCTGCTAAAAAGTGTTGATAAAAATCTGATTGATCAACCTTTTGGTGGGTCACTCGGCCTAATAGGTGGGCAGTAGAAGCAGGGGTGCCGGTCCAACCAATCATGATTTCTAAATCAGCAGGGGGCATTAGGCGTTCGATACTTAAGTGTGGCCAATGCATTTTCACGACTGCTGTAATGGAATGGGTTTCTAAAACGTTCAATAGCCACTTACGATCAAATGAATGATATGCGATCCAGCCTTGATAAACGCTAGCCGCAACGTCACCTAATGAACCATTGCCTTGCACTTTTAAATGGGCAATGGCTGCGAGTTTGAAGATGGTCATCGAACTCGCATTACAATTTGCTATTTTACAGATTGCTTTTACAACTGCGACCGTGACCGCAGCAGAGGATCCCAATCCGTATTTACGGCCATTTTGACTATTCAATGCACTATGGATAGCAAGGTGATAATCTCTAATTACATAATGATTTTGCTGTAAATATTCTTCGGTTGTTTTAATTGCGGAAGCGACGTAGCTGAACCCTTGGTCGAATTCATTAAAACGAATCGCTGGATTTGCTCGGTGCCATTTTAATTCACTAGTGGGACTTTGGTCTGACCAAGCAGAACTAATTGATTCTTGAAAATTAGCTTGCACTTCAATAAATTGATCCACCGCAATTAAAATTGCAGGGTTGCCTGGCTCAACAATTGCGTATTCGCCTGCGATATATAATTTGCCGGGTGCTTTAACGGTTATCAAAAAATCATTTCCCTTCTTTAGCGTGGGTCCTTAATAATTGTAACACCAGGACCAGGGTTACATACGACGATATCATCCGCATTAAAAATGGTTCTGAGTTTATTAATGATCAACGCTTCATCTTTAGATTGACATAGGACCTTAACGTTAGGGCCGGCATCCATTGTAAAATAACAATCAATACCGCTCGTTCGTAACGATTGAACTAAATCGATCGCACTTAAGCTATCTGCATTGAAATAATTGAAACTAGGGTCGGCGCTAAGTGTTAAGGCGTGCATGCGCATTGCATTGGTTTCTGCGATGTGGCCGAGGGTTGCAAAATCATTATTTTGAATTGCCACTTTGATGGCTTTCAAATCACTTGCGGCCTGTTTTTTCCAGGCGGGGTAGTATGGTGAGGTCTTAACTGATGCCTTCATCCCTGTACGGCTACTGATCTTTTTGGGCTGACGGTTCAAGACGACGGTGATCATTTTAATGTCCATGGGAGATGGCGGGTTGACGTCGATGGCATACGATGTTTCATTCGAATTGCCACCATGCCATTCTACAAAGCCCCCAAAGATGGAACGCGTTGCTGATCCAGAGCCCCTTCTTGCGATCATTGACAGCTGTTTTTTTGATAATTTGAGTCCCGCCGCATGGCAAGCAGCAGTGGCAAGGGCCGCAAATGCCGATGCCGAAGATGCCAATCCAGCTGAGTTGGGTACGTGGTTATATGATCTAACGATGGCCCGCGTATCGATTTTAGCCATGGTCCTGATTACGTCTAGGCAGGTCTTGACCTTGGCAGCGACTGGTTGTTTGACATCATCGATAAACAATTGATCATCGTTGATCTGATTCGTAAACCAGACTCCTGTATCGGTATAGAAATGATCCAGGGTCAACGAAAGACTGCTATTTTGGGGGATGATCAACTTCTCATCGAGCTTGCCCCAGTATTTAACTAATGCAATGTTGGTATGAGCCCGTGCCCATGTGAATTGCTCCTGCATAATGTTCACTCCTAAAAAGTTTCGATCCAGGTACTAACGGCGCCCGCGTTTGATAATGCATTGGCAATTTTTAAAGCGGAGGCATGGTTATCCGATAGGGCAATAATACAACCACCTAAGCCACTCCCGGTCAATTTGGTGCCCAAAGAACCACTTGCGGTGGCGACTTGAATCAAGCGTTCGGTCTTAGGAATGTTGATGCCTAAATAATCTAGTTGAGACTGAGCTTGATTGAGTAGATGACCCAGTTGCTTGATATCATCGTGTTGGAGGGCGATTTTTGTCTGCTCGGTCAATTGACCAAGGTTGCCGATCGCTTCTTTAGCTCTTTGATCCTGATTGACGATTTGGCGGACCGAATTAACCGCTACGTCGGTTTGACCACGAATCCCACTGTCAGCAATTACCATATACCCATTCAAGTTCATTTCGATCGAGTCTGGTTGTTGTTTATGAATGAACCAGACCGGCGATTCCGAACTCACCGTGGCGGTATCAATGCCACTAGGGTTACCGTGGGTGATGGTTTCTTCGATGTCACTTAGTTCGAACATTTCTTGTTTGTTCAACGGCGCTTCAAAGTAATTGTAGAGGCTCTTGATCAGTGCAATTGAAACGGCAGCTGATGAACCCATCCCTCTTTCAGAAGGGATTTCACTCGTGAAATTGATTTGGATGTTAACTGGTTGTTTTGCTAATTTACGACAGATCGCTTCGATCAATCGTTTGATGCCCAAAAGATTAATGGGGGCTTCTTTTAAGCTCCCCTTATAAAATTCACTATTGATTCTAATTCCGTTCGGGATCGTTTTTGTCGTTACCGTCATTGGAATGCTATCAATGGGAAAGGCGATTGCAGGGTGGCCATAGACCACACTGTGTTCACCGATCAAAATAATTTTAGCATGACTTTTTCCGATCGCTTCATTTTTCAATTTTATCGCTCGCTTTCTAAAATCAGTATTTATAGTATCATAAAATTAATTTTAATGAAGCCTAGATATTTATAGTTACTGATTTTTTAAGATTTTCAATCCTAGGGAACGTGACTTTGACTATCGTTCAAGGCATTCTGAATTAGATTGGTCTAGATTATTTAATCGCAATATCGCGATGTCTGATACGATAGTGAACGAATTTTGGGCATGCTCGAATTGGTTCTTTAAATTTAGAATAAATCTCTTAAATGTAGTATCATGATATTAGTTTAAAATTTGAGCGAATAAGATTGGTGAATTTGATGAATTCTAACACTGTATTTTCGGTGGTTGATTTAGAGACTACTGGGAATAGTACCCATGAGGACAACCGTATTATTCAATTCAGTTGTACACTCGTGCAAAATAATAAAATCATTCGAGTATATTCTACGGATGTTAATTCAGAAACAAGGGTGCCAACCAGAATTACTAAACTGACTGGAATTACTAATTCTGAAATTAAATCTGCACCTACGTTTGCGGAATTAGCGGATAAGATTTATAAATTATTGTCTGGCACTGTTTTTGTGGCCCATAACGTTAATTTTGATTTTCCATTTTTAAATCATGAATTTGAAAGGGTCGGCCACGCTAAACTTAATATTAAAGCGGTGGATACAGTGACCTTAAGTCAGATCTTGTTGCCCATGGTCCCTAGTTATCGGCTTCGTGATCTGACCAGTTACTTTAATATCGTCCATGACCATCCCCACGCTGCCAGTAGTGATGCTATTGCAACTGCGCACCTTTTTTTAGTATTGGTTGAACGGTTGCGGACCTTGCCGATTCAAACGTTAAAGTCAATTTTAGGTTTGAATTTGCAATTACCATTGCATACTGGAAATTTAATTCAATCGATTTATCAATCACAGGTGCATAGTAAACGGGTCCTCCCTGATTATTTAATGGAAAAACATGGTCTGGTCGTCCGTAAATTTAATCGTTATCATAAGCATAATGATAACCACCAATACACATTTCCCTTTAATGCGCATCAAAAATTAGGGGAATTTGATCATCAAATCAAATTCATTCCAGAGCAAGTTAAGTTGATGAACTTAATATATGATAACTATAGTAAAAGTCCTTCTGATAATCTGTTTGTGGCAACTAACAAGGGCATCGGCAAGAAGTTTGGGTATGGGTTACCATTGACTTATATTAGTCATAACCATAACCAAAAGATCATTATCAGTTTGGGAGGCCAGGAGAGTGAAATTGACTTTATAAATAAGACGATTCCTGTGATCAAGCAGTTAGCCCCGTTTGAGGTCAGTTATTCAATTTTAAAGTCGGCTAATAATTATATTGATCTGAATCGATTCTTTGTGAACTTAAGGGTCGCCGATCAATCGACTCAATTTCAGTTCATGAAGGCCCAGTTGTTAGTGTGGCTAACGATGACCACGACTGGGGATTTAAATGAGTTGATTTCGATCAAGGATTCACCGTTCGTAAATGAGATCAATCATCAAGGCATCAAGTCGATTCGCCCCAGTCAACCATTTTATCGGATTGACTTTTTGCGACGAGCAAGAAACCATAATAAATACTCGAACTTAATAATAACGACCCATGACTATTTATTGCGCCATGCCAAACAGATTAGCCAGCAAAATCAAAAACCTTTGTTAGTGATCGACAATGCTTTAGAGTTGAACAATAGCGTTTTAAACGCCAATAAAGTGACACTCAACTTAAATCATATCAACGTTTTGATCAGAAAGATGCAAGGGACGATCAATAATACCCACTCATTATGCATTAATGAAATCATTGGTGATCAAAAGCAGTTCAAAAAATCACTCAAACACATTAGTAGTGACTTGAATTTAATGAACGATACGTTAGCTGCAATTCAAAAACGACTCTCAACTCGTTTTTTAGGTCGTGAATTTGTTAATGGCAATGATAATCATTTACGGGGCATCTTGGACAGTGGAAAACTACGTGATGAATATAATTTTGAAAAGCAACGTTTGAACAACATTAAAACTGCTTGGAAGGCCTGTTTTGAAAATGCGAACCGAATTATTAATGGACCGAAACGCGGGTATTCGATCGCCCAACAGTCTGTAATCGATCATTTTCAAGCCCTTGTTTTAGAAATGACTCGTGAAATTAAAAGGTATCATGATTTTTGTCACCAGCTAAGGGAACGTAGTGAGCAACTATTGATATCGGTATATGCTAATCAAGTTCACGATATTAACAATGCTTTTTTTACTGAGGAACTATTATCACCTGAAAATGACCTAGCTGAACTATTATATAAGTACTTTCCGCCAGTATTGTTAGTTGATAATTTGAACGTTGATGAACGAATCGTTGACTTCATGTTCAAGAAGCTGGGGATGGTTGTAAGGAATAAACGGTTAATTCAAATTAATAATTCAGTGCAGCCAAATCCGATAACGATTATCGAAGACTCACCACTATTAGCTAGTAATTATGAGTACGCAAACGTTGATTACTATGTCAAGATAGTTATGAAGTTACTTACCGATGGTCCCAAGAAGAACTATCTAATATTTAGCTCGTATCAATTGTTAAGACAGGTTTATTTTGCACTAACTGAACATCACGTTAATGAACGCTTTAACGTGATGGCGGAGCAAATTAGCGGCAATCAAGCTAAGTTGATTAAAAATATTTTAAATGATGGGCAATTAACGGTGCTTGGGACAATGGAGACCTTAAAAGTTAGCCAGTTAATCGTTGAGCAGTTTGATTCGATTTTAATTGCTGATTTACCATTGATTCAAGATGATTCGCAACGGAATCATTTTATATTAAATCAAATTGCCAAGAATCATAATGATCCTTTCAATCAATTCTTGCTGCCGAATGCGGTTTTACAATTAAATCGGATGCTTGCGTTAAGCGTCCCCAATCAATTCGTTGGCATCTTAGATTCGCGTATCGTTAAGAAACCATTTGGCAAAACGATTTTAAAAAGCATTAACGGGCAATTTAAAACCACGTTGATCTCGGCTGATCACTTAATATTTACGATTGCTAATTTCTTTAAAAATTTTATTAAAAAATAAATCAATTTTATTTTGGATTTGATATAATGTTATTGTTAATGTCAATGTAAAAAGGAAGTTCGCCATGCAAAGAGAATTTTTACGCCAGCAGCACCGTCGAAAGGTCAGAAAAATTACCTATGGTGTGGTTGCGCTATTGATTATCATCTTTTGTATCCTACTTTTTCGGGCTCAAAGACCACTTAGCCGCGCGAAAGGGCAGTCAATTACGATTGCTAAAAAAGCAGGAATTCAAAATGTGGATAAGTTTTACACGTCCGAGTTGAACCGGACTTATTATACAGTTCAAGGAACTAATAACCATAATTCAAATCTTTATGTTATTATTAGCAAGGATAACGGTAGTACAACGGTTTTAAATGCTAGTCAGGGGATCAATCAAACCGATGCAATTAATCAGGTCAAATCAGCTGATAAAGTTAAAAAAATCCTGAATGCTGCACCATCGCTATTTAATAATAAACCGGTTTGGATCGTTAGTTATTTAAACCAATCTAATAAGCTATGCTATTACACTTTGAATTATTCTAATGGTCGAGCAATTCAAACGATTACAAACGTATAGATTATTAATTACAAAGGACGGAGGAGTTTTAAATGCAACAGATTAATATTATCGACGCTCAAAACCACGTTGATGAAAAAGTTAAAATTGGGGTGTGGTTAACTAATAAGCGTTCTAGTGGGAAGATCGCTTTCCTACAATTACGGGATGGAACGGCATTTTTCCAAGGGGTCGTGCTCAAGAAAAACGTTTCTGAAGAATTGTTCGAAGAAGCCAAAAAGTTAAGACAAGAAACTAGTATGTACGTAATTGGAATCATTCATAAGGATGAACGTTCTAAATTTGGTTATGAAATGGAAATTGAAGACATTGAAGTGATTTCTGAGACCGAAGATTACCCAATTACGCCTAAGGAACATGGGATTGAATTCTTGTTAGACCATCGGCACTTATGGCTTCGCTCCAAGCGTCCATTTGCGGTCCTTAGAATTAGAGACCAAGTGATTCGGGCAACTTACGAATTCTTTGGGAAGGAAGGCTTCGTAAAGTTCGATGCACCGATCTTAACTGGTAGTGCTCCTGAGGGGACGACCGAGTTGTTCCACATTGATTACTTTGATACCAACGCCTATCTGTCCCAAAGTGGCCAATTGTACGAAGAAGCAGGTGCCGAAGCATTTGGGAAAGTATATTCATTTGGACCTACTTTTCGTGCTGAAAAATCAAAGACGCGGCGTCATTTGACTGAGTTTTGGATGATCGAACCCGAAATGGCGTTCATGCATCAAGAAGAAAGCTTGGATATTCAAGAACGTTATATTGCATATCTAGTTCAAAGCGTAATTGATAATTGTCAATACGAATTATCGATTTTAGATCGGGATATTGAAACGCTTAAGCGTTACACAAGGGTGCCATACCCACGAATCAGTTACGATGAAGCAGTCGAACTCCTTCAAAAGGCTGATTTTGATACTAAGTGGGGGGATGACTTTGGATCTCCAGAAGAAACTTACTTAGCTGATCATTTTGACCGCCCAGTCTTTGTCTTGAACTATCCTAAGTCGCTTAAGCCATTCTACATGAAACCACACCCAACTCGTGATGACGTAGTTATTTGTGCAGATTTATTAGCACCAGAGGGGTATGGTGAAATTATTGGAGGTTCTGAAAGAGCTACTGATTACAAGTACTTGCTTGATCGAATTAAAGCAGCTGGTTTAGATCCAAATGAATATTCATGGTATCTGGACTTAAGAAAGTATGGTAGTGTTCCTCATTCTGGTTTCGGACTGGGGTTAGAAAGAATCTTAACTTGGTTGACCCTTGAGGATCATGTTCGTGAAACGATTCCGTTCCCAAGACTATTAAACCGTCTTAAGCCATAAGCGCATAAAAATAGAAGTAGCCGCGGGGCTACTTTTTTATTTTTAAAATCGTGAGGAGGAAGATTCAAAATGGATAAATTTGCACAAAGGTTAATTATCGGTGGCCAAACTGTGATCCCTAATTACTTATTAGATAACTATAATAAATTAGGGATGGATGCCAATGAATTAATTATCTATCTTCAATTTAAGCGCTTTTTTGATCGGGGAATCAACGCCCCTGATATTGATCAAATCAGTGCTGCTACTAATATTGATAGTAAAAATATTTATCAAATCCTGCATAATTTAATTCAAAAAAAGCTAATGACAATTGAAACTAAGCAAGACCAAAACGGTAAGGATTTCGATCAGTACGATTTTGATCTATTATATGAAAAATTGGCGGAATTAAGTGCTCAGGACAACGATTATCCAGTAACTACTAGTCAGACTCCAGAATATAGTGAAAATAATGTTACCGACAGTATGACGGTAAATAGCCGTCGACACGTTTTTGCTAGCATTGAACGTGAATTCGGTCGTGATTTATCACCAATTGAATTGGAAACCATTAGTGGTTGGATCGATCAAAGCCATTATTCACCAGAACTAATTGAACTAGCGTTACGTGAAGCAGTTCTAAATCAAGTTTATAATTTAAAGTATATTGATCATATTTTGATGAATTGGGAAAAGAAAAACATTCGAACGGCAGCTGATGTTGAAAAAGAATTAAATAATTACCGCAACAAGAAGAATCCAGCAAATTCAAATCATAATGATGATGGTAATTGGCCCGATATTCCAATTTTTAAAATTAAGTAGCAAAAAAGGATGCCCGATAATAAATCGAGCATCCTTTTTTTGAATCGAATTAATTATTATTGCCATTGTTTTGATTCTGGTCATTATTGTTATTGGCATTTGTAGCATTGGTATTGGTATTGTCGCTACTACTGGAACTACTGCTGGATGAAGAAGAGCTACTGGATGAAGAACTACTGCTATCTTTGTTCCCATCGCTTGGCTTGCTTTCAATATCACTAGAAGCACGACCAGAAGAATTATTAGTGCTATTTGAGCTATCCTTGCTACTTGATTCACTATCGCTTTTCGAATTGGAATTGACTGAAGAAGATGCGCTGCTAGATGAATTACTATTATTCATGACCCCGTTGCTATAGCCCACAACGTAGTATTCAGTTTTACCATTTCTGCTGACTTCGCCAACATCATCTGGTTTGGTCCAATCCTCATTTGGCTTGTTTTGCGATGCATATGCCATTTGATACTTATAGATTTGTTGGGCAATTGCTGATTGTTGTTCAGTAACGTAGTGATTGGCTTCTAGCGGTTTATCGTACCCAGTCCAGATCGATAGGGAATAGTTCTTGGTATATCCAGTGAACCAAGAATCCATCGAAGAATAACTAGGAACTGAACTCAAGTAATTATCAGGGTATTGGGTCGTTCCAGTTTTACCGGCTTCATACAGACCATCAACCTTAGCAGCCGTTCCAGAACCATTTGCATCCGTCATGACTCCCTTTAGCATATCGGTAATCATAAATGCAGTGGCCGATGACATTGCTTTGGTTCCCTTGCTAGCGTAGTTATGAACCTTGCCGTTGGCTTCTACGATCTTATTAATGTAGTAAGGCTTGTAGTAAGTCCCACCGTTGGCAAATGCAGCGTATGCGGCTGCTTCTTGTTCAGAAGAAATATAGGCACCGATCCCATTTTGAAGCTGGAATTGACTCTTTTGGGTAATCCCCAACCCCTTTAAGAATTCGGTTGCTCGATCGATTCCCACTTCTTGTAATGTCCTGATCGCAGGAATATTTCTGGATTCAACTAACGCACGCCGCATTGAGATATCACCTTCATAGCGGTCATCGAAGTCCATTAACTTAGTTGTGGTCCCAGGATAAGTGAATGGAGTATCTTGGACGGTCTGATAGGTCGGGAAGTGCAGGTATTCGATTGCTGGTCCATAATCCATTAATGGCTTCATTGTAGAACCACTTGATCGATCAGTTTGCACTGCTCGATTAAGACCGAATGAAATCTTAGTTTTACGGTTACCAAGCATTGCAACCACTTTTCCATTGTTGGAGTCCATCATTGTTGCCCCAACTTGAAATTGATTATTAGGAAATGCAATTGATTGATTATTATTTGCCAAGTTATAAAGGTACTTTTGGTTATCTAAATTAAGGTTGGTATAAATCTTTAATCCTGAATTAGTATTGTAACCCTTGGCTTTGAGTTCTTGAAGGGTCTGCTTTAGATATGCGTCAATGTATTTTTCATTAACCGATGTGACATCAGTATTATGGTGGGTCTTAGCAAGCCCATGTTTGACACTAACGGCCTTAGCCTTATCAGCATCAGATTGTGAAATTTCTTTATTACGGACCATGGCCTGTAAGACTTGGTCTCTTCTTTCCTTCGCATATTTTGGATATACGTATGGATTGTAATTAGTAGGTGATTGAGGCATCCCAGCTAACAAGGCATATTCAGGAAGGGTCAACTTGCTGAGTTTTTTACCGTAGTAGTATTCAGCAGCTGTTTGCATTCCGTAAACATTATTCCCCATGTAAACTTTGTTGATGTAGAACTCTAGAATTTGATCCTTTGAGTATTGACGATTGACCTTAATTGCTAGGTATGCTTCTTGGGCCTTTCGTTTTAAGGTCTGATCAGATGCTGCAGTTGAGAATACTGATAATTTAACTAGCTGTTGGGTTAACGTACTACCACCCTGGAGGCCTAGCGATGAATCAGTTAGGTTACCGAATGCAGCCCCTAGGATTCTGAGGGGATCGACACCGCCTTCTTTATAAAAGCGGCGGTCTTCGATAGAGACAACGGCTTCTTTTAGTTGGGTCGGAATGTTTTGTGACTTAACGTATTCACGATTTTGTGCCCCTAATCTGGAAATGACCTTCCCCGTTGAATCGTAAATTTTAGTGGAATTATCACTTGAAAGGGCATTATAGGTAATTTGAGGGGCACTCGAGGCGTAGTAGAAGAATAATCCGAACCCTAGCGTAATGATTACAACAAAAAATGCAACCAGACTAAGGATGATTTTTCTTAAAATATGGCGATTGCCATTTCGATACTTAGATCGATTCCGATTCACTCGGGATTCTTGATTATTATCTGACATGCAAAAAAACTCCTTCATTTAACCAATTATCTGATCAACAGCCGCTAGGTAGGGAATTAGTGGTTGTAGTCGATATTTAATATTGTACCCAAGTTCTTGAATTGTCAATTTTGGAATGGATTTACGCCCCCCTGTAAATTGAGCGTCCCAAAATTTAAATAAATCAGTCGCCTTGAATAAAAAGATTTCGTCTGTTTTTACGAATTTAATAATTGCAAAACAAATACCACCAAGTTGGGTGCATTTACGCATGTGTTCAACTTGGTGTTCGTGGAAATTACGTAATGGAAATGCATTTTGATTTCTGGTTTCCTTGGCATCAAAGTCAATATAGCGCCCCTTATAGATACCGTTGTAGTCAGTAGTAGAAGCTTTGCTAAAATAAGCTTCCTTGATTACCGCGGCAGTCCGCTTTTGATAATCAACTTTGACCACTTGAATGGGGGTCGGCTTTTTGTGAATTACTGCAATATCATTAGCAAGATAATATTGGTTACTCTTATTTAACTCATCTTCAAGGGTCATTCCACGATCACCGTAATTAACCGTGCTAAGTGGGTGGTTAATTTGTGGTTGGGAGCTATGGGGGGAAGTCCCGCCCGGATAGTTAATGGACATATAACCACCTTTCAATCTTTTATTTTAACAAATTAAATGTGTTAAAATATAAATAATAACTTACTTTTTTAATTATACCAATTATCGCGGTTTTTTTAAATTTTTTTTAGAAGGAGTGGTTTCTTGAAACGACTTTGGTTAACTGGTTATCGAAGCTATGAATTGGGGGTCTTTAATGATCGAGACCCGAAGTTAGCGGTCTTAAAATCAGTTTTGCATGATATAACCATTCAAGCAATTGAATCGGGATATAATTGGATTATTACAGGCGGACAAATGGGCATTGAACAATGGGAAATTGAGGTTGCTAACGATTTAAAAAAGGATTATCCCGATGAATTTCAAGTTGCAATGATGCTGCCGTTTGCCGATTTCGGTAATAAATGGAACGAACAAAATCAAATGAAACTGAATGCTTTAAAGTCAAAGGTTGATTTTACTGCAAGTGTTAGCAATCTGCCCTACCAATCTCCACAACAATTAAGAAATTATCAAGAATTTATGTTAAAGCATACAGATGGGGCGGTTATGATTTATGATGTAGATAAACAAGGCAAAGCGCAATATGATTATCAAGCGATTCATAACTACATGGGTTTTAATGACTATCAGTTAAGAATGATCGATTTTGATGATTTACAAGAAGCCGCTAATGAATATCAAGAAAATCAAAATAATAGTTTTCAATAATTTATTTTTTTGGTATAATGTTATTCGTGCTTGAGAAATTCGTGAGGTGTAATAAACGATGGAACAAATTCATTTTACTCCTAAGCAGATTTTGAATAAGGAATTTAGACAAAAGATGCGTGGGTACGACCCTAATGATGTTGATGGCTTCTTAGATGATGTAATCAAGGATTACAATTCATTTGATAAGATGAATCAACAACTGCGGGATGAAAATGACCGTTTAAAGAGCCAAGTTGACGAGCTTAATCGTCAGCTTGCGATGGGTCAAGATACCACTACAAATAATAGATCAGCTAGTAATGATAGTTTTAACGATGGTTTCCAAAACCAACAACCAAATCCAGCGCCTGCTATGAACAATGCGACGACGATCGATATTTTAAAACGAGTATCCAATCTGGAAAGACGGGTTTTTGGTACGCAAATGGGTAATGGTTCAACTGACTCCCATCGTTTCTAATTTATAACCTGGTGTAAATCCTGAGTAATCGCGGCTGGTTCGTATCAGCTGAGGAAAGTCCACTCTCGCACAGACTGCGATGTCTGTAGTGTTCGTGCTCGGCGAAAAAATAAGCCGAGGAATTACCATTCGGTAATTATGGCGGAGAAACGAGCTAAGGCTTCGGCTATGCTTTAATACTCTGTAAAGTGCCACAGTGACGAAACAATTGGAGAAATCCAATTGGTGGAACGCGGTAAACCCCTCGAGCGGGAAACCCAAACTACGGTAGGGGAGCTTCATGTACGGAAATTGAACCAAGCATGGGGGAGAAATTTTATTTCTCAGATAGATGATTACTACTCAATTAATTTTTTCCTGAAATTTTAATTGAGCACAAAACATGGCTTACAGGGATTTACACCTTCAGGAAGGGGTGAGAGTTTAACTCTCACCCCTTTTTTATATTTTTTAAAGGAGCAATAACATGCAAAAATTTAATTTAATCGCCACTTGTGCTGCTGGAATCGAAGCATTGGTTGGCAAAGAACTACGTGATTTAGGTTATGAAACACAGGTAGAGAACGGTCGGGTGCGCTTTCAAGGAACGATCAAGGATATTTTAACCACGAATGTTTGGCTAAGGACTGCCGATCGAATCAAAATTGTGGTCGGTGAATTTAAAGCGGTTACTTTTGATGAGTTATTTGAAAAAACTAAGGCACTTGATTGGGGGACGCTACTTCCGATGGATGCTGAATTTCCAATGGAAGGGCGCTCCAAAAACTCTAAACTGCATAGCGTTCCGGATGCCCAAGCAATTGCTAAAAAAGCAGTGGTTAGTAAAA
Organism: Nicoliella sp. ESL1120; assembly: GCF_058508515.1. NCBI lineage: Bacteria > Bacillati > Bacillota > Bacilli > Lactobacillales > Lactobacillaceae > Nicoliella > Nicoliella sp. ESL1120. The sequence goes on along the minus strand of NZ_CP196383.1, from coordinate 1,030,302 downwards.
TGAGTGCTGTTTATCATCGGCGAACTCGGTTTCCAGAAACTGGGGCAAAGTTTCCATTGGAAGTAGTGATCAATAAGGATAAGGTCATGTTGACACTGGATACGACTGGCTCTAGTTTGTTCAAACGGGGTTATCGGGTCGAAAAGGGAATTGCACCATTAAAGGAAAACATGGCGGCAGCATTGATTATGTTGACGAACTGGAAGCCAGACATGCCGTTTTGGGATCCGATGTGTGGATCTGGAACATTACCGATTGAAGCGGCCCTGATTGCTCGAAACATTGCTCCTGGCTTTAACCGTGATTTTCAATGCGAAGAATGGGACTGGGTCCCAAACGATCTATCACAGCAGGTTCGCGATGAAGCTGATTCACATGCTGATTATGATACTGAGTTACAGATCTTTGCTTCCGATATTGACGGGAACATGGTCGAAGCTACTAAGCGTAACGCTCAAGAAGCTGGATTATTGTACGACATTCAAACGAAGCAATTGGCCGTACAAGACTTTAAAACGGACTTAATGAATGGGGTTATCGTAGCCAACCCACCATATGGGGAACGGATGAGCGATAAGGAAAGCATTATTCGGCTTTATCATCAAATGGGGCAGGTATTTAAGCCGCTGCAGACCTGGTCAAAATACTTTTTAACCAGTGATTTAGAATTCGAACAACACTACGGTGAAAAAGCAACTAAGAAACGGAAACTCTACAACGGTTCGATTAGGACCGATTATTTCCAATACTGGGGCCATCCTGATTTTAGAAAGAACCATCAAAATGACTAAACGCAAAATTGCAATCATCGGTGGTGGAATCGTTGGTAGTACGGTTGCATATTACTTAGCAACAGCGCCGAATTGGAAGAATTTAGAGGTCACCTTATTTGATGATGGAATTGGGCAGGCCACCAAAGCGGCTGCTGGGATCATTTCACCATGGCTATCAAAACGGCGCAACCAAAAGTGGTATCGGTTAGCAAGGATGGGGGCTGAGGTGGTCAATCAATTGGCAACGACCACACAGATGGATAAAGCCACTTACCAGCAAAGCGGGACGATCATTACTAGAAATACAGAGCAACGAATCGATGAGCTCCTGGCATTGGCTCAAACCAGACGTTTTGATGCTCCGTTAATGGGGCAGTTACGCAAACTTACGGCTGATGAAGTTTGTCAATTGATTCCCTCGGTTGATAATCAACTCCCTGGGTTATTCGTCAGTGGCGGGGCCCGTATTGATGGACAAAGTTATACGGAGCATCTTTTAAGGATTGCGCAAATGCGTAACCTTATCAGTAAAAAGCAAAAAGTTACTTTAACAAGAGAAAATAAAAAAATAAAAATAATTAAAGAGCAAGCTTTTGACCAAATCATTATCTGTACCGGCGCATGGATGAAAGAAACGCTAGCAACAATTGGATTAAATTTAATGGTGCGCCCCCAAAAAGGGCAATTGATTCAAATTCATTTAAATAATCCAGTAGAATTGAATAATATGCCCGTTTTAATGCCAGAGGGGGAGCGGGACTTTATCCCATTAAATCAAAGTGAAGTCATCATTGGTGCGACCCATGAAAATGACATGGGATTTGACTTATCACCTAGTCCAGAAGTGATCAGTGATCTTTTAGCAAGTGCAAATCGCTTGATTCCAGATATTAATAAGGACAATATTGACTATGTAAAAGTCGGCACGAGGGCTTATACAGACGATTTTGCGCCTTATTTTGGATATCTACCTAATGTAGATAACTGTTTAATTGGTGGTGGCCTTGGATCATCTGGATTAACAACGGGGCCAATGATCGCAAAGTTATTGGCGAAAGAAATCATTGCTCCTCAACATCCCGACTGGTCAGCATTTACAAAACCGATTGAAACCTATTTGAAGTAATGATGAAGTGCTTGTTGGGCTAACTCATGAGCTCCCATGTTTTCCGCTTCCGGAATCCATTGATTCATGACTAATTGAAAATGCGATTGTAATTTTAAAATCTCATCAACTAATGGTTGATAGTGTTTAGCATACTTTTTGGTTAAACTATCTGCTAAGATCTTACTATCGGTGTAGTAAAAAACGATGGTCTGGTTTAGCAAATTATTAGGAATATATTCAATTAGTTTTTTAAATCCAGCAATACAGGTTTCAAATTCGGCGGTATGATTATCATGAGCATCTGTAAGGGGGACCTTTAACTGCAATTGTTGACCAGCGTTCAAAATCAAAATCCCACCAGCACTTTTATCGTGATTAATATCGCCATGGTTCAATGTTGCTGCATCAGTATATAGCTTGTACATTTTTTTACACTCCATTCGAAGGGATCTAATTTTAATGACAACGACTAAAAGAACATTTTTTTACCAACCCAACCCATTAACTTCAACGATTTGTTGGAGTTGGACATTCGTTTTGTTGCTATTAGGAATTATTTTTTGGCTCGAAGTAACCCAATTCTCATGGATCACACTCTTCTTCTTTGTTTTATTTGTTCTAATTAGCGCATTTCAAATTCTTTTCCGTAAAATTACAATTGAAGACCATCATTTTAAGGTTGGCCACGTTATGAATCCTAATTGGTTGGACATTGATATGCAAAATATTGAAAATTTAAAAATTAATAAGTTTACACTTACCTTTGATTATAACAAAAGACACTGTATTTTTATGTTACCAGCTAATTCTGTGATTGAAATCAATGGTATAATAAACGCATATAAATAAGTGGGGTGGAAAATTTTGAAAACAGACATTGAGATTTCTCAAGATAGTAAATTATTACCAATTAGCAAAATTGCAGGGCAACTAGGCTTAACTGAACAACAAATCGAGCCTTATGGGCACTATAAAGCCAAAATCACGTTACCAGTAGCTGATCAAGCTACTAAGGGTAAGTTAGTCCTAGTTACATCGATTAACCCAACCGCTGCCGGTGAAGGTAAAACGACCATGGCAGTCGGACTAGGCGATGCATTGAGCGAATTGAACTATAAGACTGCGCTCGCACTAAGAGAACCATCATTAGGCCCCGTAATGGGCATGAAGGGTGGTGCTACTGGTGGGGGATACTCACAAGTTATTCCGATGGAAGATATTAACCTTCATTTTACAGGTGATTTTCACGCCCTTACTGAGGCTCATGATACCCTTTCTGCATTAATCGACAATCACATTCATCACGGTAATCAATTAAATATTGATCCACGCCAAATCACTTGGAAACGGGTTTTAGATATAAATGACCGTGAACTAAGACACACGGTTATTGGCCTTGGCGGTAGAACATCTGGGGTTCCTAGGGAAGATGGTTTTGATATCACCGTTGCTAGTGAATTAATGGCCATTTTATGCCTTAGTCGCAATCTTAAGGATTTAAAGGAACGCATTAGTAATATTTTAATTGGTTATACTTATGACCGTAAGCCCGTTTACGTTCGGGATCTAAAGGTTCAAGGGGCATTAACCTTATTGTTAAAGGATGCGATTAAACCTAACCTAGTCCAAACGATTGAACACACCCCTGCCTACATCCATGGGGGGCCATTCGCAAACATCGCCCATGGATGTAACAGTATCATTGCAACCCAGGCAGGACTCAATACTGCTGATTATACCGTCACTGAATCAGGATTTGGTTCTGACCTAGGGGGCGAAAAGTTTATGGATATCGTCTCACCACGGTTAGGCAAGACTCCAGATGTCGTAGTGCTCGTTGCAACAATTCGGGCATTGAAGCTGAATGGTGGCGCTGATAAGGATAACCTAGAAACTGAGGATCTGGATGCATTAGCAAAGGGTTCAGCCAATTTAGGACGCCATATTTCGGCAATGAGTCGGTATGGTAAGCAAGTCATCGTTGCAATCAATGACTTTGCCAGTGATACTGAAGCTGAAATTAACCAATTAAAGAAATACGTTGATGATAACTTTGCCGTTCCAAGCGTTACTTGCTACGAATGGGCCCAGGGTGGCAAGGGAGCTGTTGACCTAGCAAAGCTAGTTGTCACTGCTGCTGATCAAGAAAAGCCATTTAATCCGCTTTATTCCGTTGAAGATCCAATTGAAACTAAAATCAACAAAATCGTGACCGAAATTTACGGAGGCAGTGGAATCGAAATTTCCAGTAAGGCCCAAAAACAACTCAAGCAAATCGTAAAAAATGGCTGGGACAAACTCCCCGTATGTATGGCCAAGACACAATATTCACTTACTGATGACGCATCGGTTCATGGAGCACCCACTGGATTTAAAATTCATATCCGTGAATTCCAAGTTAAATTAGGGGCTGGGTTTATTGTAGCGCTAACTGGGAATGTTTTGACCATGCCTGGTTTGCCTAGCCATCCCGCTGCATTGGATATGGATATCAAGGAAAACGGTGAAATTACTGGATTATTCTAGAACGAAAGGAAGTTATGAATGCCTTTTATATATATTTTTGGGCTCTTGGTGATCCTAATCGGTGCTGATCAGGGAATCAAAGCCTGGGTATCAATCTCAATGGCCCAGGGCCAAAGTGATCAATTGATCCCAGGGGTCATTGCATTGACTAATCTTCATAATCACGGTGCTGCATGGAGCATGTTACAGGGAAAAATGAACTTTTTTATTATCATTTCCATTATTGCTGGATTGGTGATGTTTTATTATCTATTCAAGCTGCATCGAAAATTTGGTTATGCGTTAACGATCACGTTCCTATTAGCTGGAACGATCGGTAACTTCATCGACCGACTAATTCACGGCTATGTAGTTGATATGTTTCAAGTTGAATTGAATTTACCATTCTTAAATTTCGTATTTAACTTTGCTGATGCATGTTTAACAATTGGGGTCATTTTATTGTTATTGATGTTATGGAAGAGTGAGCAGAAAGATCGTGCTAAACAATAATGGAATCATTTAAAATTACTAATCAATCGGGACGCATTGATAAGGTCTGCTCAGAACTAGCTCCTGAGCTCAGCCGTTCACGAGCTAAAGACTTGATTCAATCACAAAATATTATGGTAAATCAACAGCCAGTTAAGCCCAAGTATGAGGTCAAAACGGGCGATCAAATCACCATTATGATTCCAGAACCCAAGAAGTTGGCTTTAGATGCCGAACCAATTCCATTAGACATCGTTTACGAAGATGAGGATGTAATCGTCATTAACAAACCACAGGGGATGGTCGTGCATCCCGCTCCAGGCCATCCTGACCATACGTTGGTAAATGCACTTTTGTATCATACGCCACTTTCTAACATCAATGGGACATTGAGGCCTGGAATCGTTCATCGCATCGATAAGGACACATCTGGATTGCTCATGGTGGCCAAGAATAATATGGCGCATGAATCATTATCAAAGCAACTAAAGAATAAGACGAATCTTCGTAAGTATGTTGCGTTAGTTCATGGGGTGATCAAGGATGATAATGGAACGATCGATGCGCCGATCGGACGTGATAAAAAGGATCGTAAAAAACAGGCGATTGTCCCAAATGGTAGGCATGCTGTTACGCATTACCATGTTTTAGAACGATTCGCTAATTATACGTTAGTCGAATGTCAATTGGAGACTGGTCGAACGCATCAAATTAGAGTCCATATGAAGTCGATTGGCCATCCACTAGTTGGCGATCCCCTCTATGGCCCCCGTAAAACGATTAAGGGGCATGGGCAATTCTTACATGCCCAAGTGTTAGGTTTTAAACATCCGAGAAGCGGTCAACAGTTATCATTTTCATCCCCGATTCCACCGATTTTTGAAAAAACCCTTAAGCAATTGCGTCATCAGCAGCCTTAGCATTGACAAACTGATGAAATTAAAATATTCTGATAGTATATAACCACTGAAAAAATGGTTGCTGTTCGAGTGATCGAATTAGCAGCCTTTTTTATTAAAGGAAGGAAAATATAATGGCAAAAGTAATTATCGATAAGATGGCAATGCAACGTGCCTTGACTAGAATCACATATGAAATCATTGAAAAAAATAAGGGCATCAAAGACCTCGTGATCGTAGGGATCAAGACACGGGGGATTTATCTCGCGAAGAGAATTGCCAATCGACTCCAAAAGCTAGAAAATGTGGAGGTTCCAGTTGGCGCATTGGATATTACTAAGTATCGGGATGATATTGAACATGATAGTGCTAAAGAAACCCCAACCGTTGTTGCAAGTGATGAACGCGTTTCAGTTGAGGGCAAGAACGTGATCTTAGTGGATGACGTTTTGTACACTGGACGGACAATCAAAGCAGCATTAAGTGCCATCTCAGAACTTGGTCGACCAAACAGCATTCGATTAGCAGTATTAGTGGATCGTGGACACCGTGAATTACCAATCAGAGCTGATTTCGTGGGAAAGAACATCCCTAGTGCTCAAAACGAAAAAATTCAAGTGTCAGTCCAAGAAATCGATAAACGCGATGCTGTTGAAATCGTTAATAAGTAATCCTGCAATTGGATGGGAGCAGTAAAATGACAAAACGCTATTTAATCCTAGAGGATGGCTCATCGTATCCTGGCGAAGCGTTCGGAGCTCTTGCCACCACGACTGGAGAAATCATTATTAATTCAAATATGATGGGCTATCAAGAATCCATTACTAATCCAATTTATCATAATCAAATCATCGTGTTCACCCAACCGACAATTGGTAACGTAGGAATTAATCATAAGAGTTATGAATCGATCATTACTAGTATCAAGGGGGTCATTACCCGTGAGTATTCTGATACCACTAATAATCACCAACACAAGCAATCATTGGATACGTTTTTAAAACAACATGAAATTCCAGGGATTTCTGGAATCGATACCCGTGAATTAGCCCATCACATCACTAAGCAGGGAACGATGAAGGCAAGCATTGTTGATGTTGATGATGAACATGCTTTTGACCAGCTAAATGCGACCGTATTGACTAATCAGCAGGTCTCACAAGTTGCGACCCCTAAACCGTATCCGAATCCAGGCAATGGTTTCAATATCATTGTGATCGATTTTGGGCTAAAACAGGGGATTTTAAGACGCCTTGATGAACGAAAATGTAATGTGGTGGTAGTCCCTTGGAACACGTCGATTGAAATGATCTTAAGTTTAGATCCAGATGGGATCGTTATTTCCACGGGGCCTGGTAATCCGGCTGACTTACCCCAGTCAACCTTACAAATGATTCGCGAATTACAAAGCCAATTCCCATTGCTAGCAATCGGGCTCGGCCACGAGTTATTTGCATTGGCTAATCACGCAAAGGTCTACAAACTAGCCAATGAGCATCATGGTAGTAACCATCCCGTCCGAAAGATCATAACCAATCAAGTGATTTACGTTTCTCAGGCCCAGGGATATGCTGTTGACTATAAATCAATCAACAAGGATATTTTAATCACGACGTATATTGATCTTTATAACGGGACCGTCCAGGGACTTAGACATCGTGATTATCCTGCATTGTCAGTTCAATTTTCACCAGATGGTGAACCTGGCCCCACGATTGCTTCGGATATCTTCGATGAATTTCTAGAAAACATCGGTTCACAAAGGAGGTGATCACAAGTTGATCAATCAAGATATTCATAAGGTTTTAATTATTGGTGGGGGGCCATCCAAAATTGGTCAAGAAAACGAGTTAGATGCTGCTGTTTTTCAGACCATCATTAGTTTCAAACGGGTCGGCGTCAAGAGTATCGTTATCGATAACAATCCTTATTCGATCGCGACGACTGAGATTCAACCAGCCAGTGCTTTTATTGAAACGGTGGACATCGATAACGTGGTCAGTATCATTCGCAATGAACATCCCGATGCAATTTTGCCAACATTGGGGGGTTCGAACGCCATCAAAATCTGTCAAAAATTGATTGAAATGAAATTACTGGCCAAGTATTCGGTGCAACTATTAGGCCTTTCTAAGCAGGCACTGAAATTGATCGGTAACCCATTAAGATTCAGTCAGTTAATGAAGGAGATCAATGAACCGATCATTTCATCTACGATCGTCCATTCGAATACCGAAGCCTTTGATCTCGTTCGTCAAGTGGGGTTCCCCATCATTATTAAACCAGTCCTTTCTTCGATCAATAGTCGCCGAACGATTTGTACTAACTTTGATGACCTTGATATTGCACTGACCGAGTCATTCACGGATTCGACATTGAATCGGTGTGTGATCGAAAAGAGCATTGTAGGATATAAAGAACTAAGTATCGTCGGAATCCGTGATCCCAACGGGACTAAATTAATTATTAACGGAGTCGAGGATATCGATGCCATTGGAATCCATTCAGGAGACTCAATCGCAGTTTCACCGATCCAAACGATTACCGACTCTGTTTATCAACGGATGCGTGAAGCAACGCTTAAGGTGTTAGAACAACTAGAAATCATTGGTAGCTGTGAGGTTAGTTTTGCACTGAACCCTGATAATGATAATTACTTTGTTACTAAGGTCAGCCCGAACTACAATCGGGGCTTTGCTTTAGCCACCCTTGCAACTGGGTATCCCTTAAATTACGTGTCAGCACAGTTAATGCTAGGGAATGGCTTTGCAGACATTCACCTTCCACATGAATATGCAAAATTGACCACGTTCATGGAGCCAGTAATGGATCGGATTTTAATTCGAATTCCACTTTGGCCCTATGATAGTCTGAAAAACGTTGATCAGCACTTGGATCAATCAATGAAATCGATCGGTTCAGCGGTGGGAATCGGGCGAACTGTAGAAGAGGCGATTTTAAAGGCCATGCGTAGTTCACAGTTCAATCCTAGAGATGCACTCCCCAATATGGAAGAGTTAAGTGACGATGAAATGATCAGCCAGTTGATTCATCCCAAAGCAAGTCGAATCTTAGTTTTGATCGAGGCCTTAAGGAGGAACTACCCGGTCGAAGATTTATCAGAACTGACCAAGATCGATCCCTTCTATTTTAAGCGTTTCAAAAAGCTATTGGCGGTCGAAAACCTAGTTGTTAACGAGCCGTTAACCGAGCATGCAATGCACATCGCCCATCGCAGCGGGTTCGGGGATGGGATGCTAGCCGCTGCTTGGCAAACAGATTTGGATAAGGTCAGATACCTCGGTAAGATCAATAATAGTCTGCCAACCTATAAGATGATCGAACCATCAGCAGGGGAAGAAACCCCATCGATTTATTCTTTTTACAGTAGTTTTGAGCGCGAGAACGAATCACACCAATTATCAGATCGTTCAGCATTAGTAATTGGGCGCGGTGGAAATCGGCTGGGTCCTAATTCAGCAGCCGATTACTATACTTCGGAAGTATTGATTCAAATGCATCGACTGGGTTATAAAACGATCGTTATGAACAATAACCCGAACTCGGTCTCACTCAGTCCGCAGTTGAGTGATAAGCAATACATTGAACCGATTCAAATCGGTGCAATCTTGAACATCGCAGAAATCGAGAAACCTAAAATCGTCGTAGTGCCAGGAAATCGGCATTACTTAGTTCGCCAACTCAAACAATACCCGAATTTAAACGTTGTGGTGTTACCGCCTGATCAAGAAACTGGGGTGACCCTTCCGCAAAAAACGAGCTTTGCTATGAATTTCTTTGTAACGAAGGAAGAAAGTCGCTTTATTAATACGGTCAAATTAGCTTCTGGTAAGAACCACGAATTAAAAGATATTTCTCACTTAGCATTCCCCTATGACATTACTATCGATGAGTTAGAACCGTTGATTGGGGATGCACGGGAGCTAATTAGTAATTCCTATTGGAAGGGCCTCGTTCAGATCTTAGTGTTAGCCGATCAAGGGCTTTTTAAAGTCGTTGGGATTAGACCGATCAGAATTATTGAAACGATATTCTTAAATCGTATTTCCAACGTTAACTGGATTAAAATGCTAATAAAATTATATACTGATAACTTAACTTCAGACGATTTGGATAAAACCTTTAGGGAACTATCATTTTTACCGTTTGCTGAAATGAATCCAACGTTTCCATTCATTGATCTTAAGATCGATCAAGCAGTGGGCTCGACCAATCAAGAAGTGGGGGCTAAGATTAGCTTTGATCCTGATGCCAAATAAAAAGAGCAGTCAAAACTGCTCTTTTTTTATTGATGATTATTAGCCCTAAGTTCTTCAACGATCTTTTGGTTAGGGGTAACGTAAAGTGTATTTTGGCCTTCATAAATGACAAACCCTGGCTTTGCACCACTAGGCTTTTTAACATGGCGAACTTGAACGTAATCGACGGGGACGTTCGCAGAATCACGGCCCTTAGAATAATAAGCAGCTAACATGGCCGCTTCAAAAAGTGTCTGATCACTAGGGGCAAAAGAACGCACGATCACATGGGATCCATGAATTTTTTGAGTATGCAACCAAGTATCACGTTTATCAGCTGTTTTAGTGGTCAATTTATCGTTTTGTAGGTTATTTTTCCCAACTAAGATCGTTGTACCATCACTAGCTTTAAACTGTTCAGGTTGGCTAATTTGACGTTTTAATTGTTTTTTCTTGTTTTGATGTTCATGATCACGTAAATAACCACCTTGTTGTAATTCGGCTTTAATGTCGACTAAATTACTAGGTTCTGCTAATTCGATCTGAGAGACAATGCTCTCAAGGTAATCAATCTCACCATTGGTCAATTCAATTTGATGATTAACGAATTGAATCGCATTTTTCTTTTTTTGATATTGTTTAAAATACCACTGGGCATTTTGTGAAGGGGTTTTATCAGGAGCTAGTTTAATTTTTAACGGTTGATTATTATCATAAAAGTTAGGCAGCTCGATCATTTTGGCTCCGTGGTGAACTTGATTCAAGTAAGTAGTAAGAATCTCACCCTTAATTCGATAATCATCAGCAAACTTGGTTTCATCAATGGTCTTACGTAACTTTTTCAACTTAGTTCGATTCTTTTTCAGTTCATTTCTAGTTACCTTGATCAAGACCCCACCTTGTTCTCGCACCCGATCTTTTTGTGCTTTGGTCTGATAATAATCATCCAAAAGGGTGCTTAACGAGTCATATTGTTTGGTTGGTGAATCAACACCAATTGGAATGAATGGTAAAAAATCTGGTTTGGCTTGTTCGATCATGGTTGCGGTGGGGGAATTGAACTGATCGAAAAATTGGGTAAAGTGTGCGCCTAATTCGCCTGGTTGATGTAAAAAACGCGCTAATTGATTGGCTGTATCCTTGCCCAATCCTTGAAATGTTTTTTGTAATTCACTGGCTAAAACATCTTGGTTCGGAAAATCATTAACTAATTGTTTTAACATTGATTCATCATTAAATTGAAATGGGTCTAAGCGGTCTTGCTTAGGGGGATTAATGTATTCTGTCCCTGGTAAAATCGTCCGATAGCGACTCTTGTCAGGACCGATTCGTTTAATCGCATCGATAATTCGTCGATCAGAGCCATCAACTAAGATAACGTTACTGTGCCTAGCCATAATTTCAATGATCAAGACCATTGATTTAAGGTCACCAATTTCATTCCTAACCGTAAAGTGTAATTGCATTACTCGATCATTTTGTAATTGAGTAATTTCGGTTAGCACACTTCCACTTAGATACTTCCTAAGCGTCATATTAAAGTTAGTGGGGACTGGGGGATTTACATATGGAATATTCGTTACTTGGGCACGCGCATAGCTAGGGTTCGCTGATAGTAAAAGGGGATATGTTTTTCGATTCGAACGAATTGTAATAATGATTTCATTTGGATAGGGTTGATTGATTTTAGCAATTCGCCCCCCTTTGAGGTTATCATTGAGCTCTTTTACCATCGAGTGGGTAAAACTTCCGTCAAATGACACTTTTGATCACTTACTTTCAGTATGATTTTATAAGTGTATTATAACAAAAAAGCCATTAATGTTATAATGGAAGTGTAAGTGCAAAAAATTAAAGGATTGATGAATACATGAAAATTGCAATTGTAACTGATAGTACTGCTTATTTATCTAAGGATGAGCTTGCTAAATATAATATTCATATTTTACCAATCTCAGTGATTATTGATGGTAAAACATATGATGAAGGTGTTGATATCGACACTCCAGAATTTTATCATAAATTAAAAACTGCAAAAGAGTTTCCCAGTACGGCTCAGCCAGCGACCGGGCGGATTATCGAACTATATGATCAACTAGCTCAAGAAGGGTATGACGCTGTTATTAGTATTCACTTATCAAGCACCATTTCAGGACTTTATAACCAGTTAATGGCAATTGCTCCTACGATTAGTAATATTAAAGTCATTCCATATGATTCCAAAATTACAGTTAAATTAATGGGATATCTAGCAATTGCAGCATCTGAAATGGTTTCAGCTGGTAAATCATTAGAAACAATCATTAGTGAATTAGATGCCTTAAGGGCAACGATTGATGAAATCTTTGTCGTTGATGATTTAAAGAACTTAGTCAAGGGCGGTAGATTGTCAAATGCCGCGGGGATGGTTGGTAGTTTGCTTCATATAAAGCCGTTATTAACGTTCGATGATGACAGCAATAAAATCGTTGCATTTGATAAGGTCCGTACACGTAAGCGTGCTTTAAAACGTGCTGAAGAAATTTTTGCAAGTCGAACTAACCAATTAAACTATCCGATTCGGGTAATTATAATCAATGGAAACGATCCAGAAGATGGTCAAGCATGGACAGATAAAATTAAAACGATGTATCCTAATCTATCTGTAACCCAAAGCTATTTTGGCCCTGTGGTTGGCGCCCATCTAGGTAATAAATCACTAGCGTTGGCTTGGATGCGCGACTTTGATAAGTAACAGATGGGTTTGATTATCTTTATGGTTGCGTGTAAAATAAAAGATATTATAATAATTTTAAAATTATTATAAAATATTTCGGAGTAGGGATTAATGCGTCAAGTGCCATTGGAACGGAATGTGAACTTTGGACGAAAAACGATGCGTTTGCGATATTAGTCCCGCATTCGCCACAATTATAGTGGCAGCTCTATTTAGGAGATGTCTCTTTTGCATACACAAAAGAAAATTTTTGCCAAACCTAGCGCAAGTGGAATTGCGATTTTAGGATTACTCACTGCGATTAGGTTAATTTTAGGAAGTAGTTTATTTACGTTCTATTTGGTTCCCAATAAGATCCAATTTAGCTTTGCGTTCATTGCTACTTTCTTAATTGCACTGTGGTTCGGGCCGTTTTGGGCGGGGACCATCGGTGGATTTGCTGATATCTTTTTAACGCTAACTTCTGGACAAATATACTTTCCAGGGTTCACGCTATCAGCAATTTTAACTGGGGTTATTTTCGGATTGTTTTTCTTTAACCGAAAACCAACGTTAAAATCGATTATTATATCACAATTAATTGTAGTATTTTTAGTCAACTTGCTTTTAAATACGTTGTGGGTGGTAATCTTGAATCACGTTCCGTTTGAAGTTATTTTTCTTTCCAGGTTCATTAAGGAAATTTTCACAGTCGTAATTCAAGTTATCATTATGTATTTAATATCCAAAAACAAAACCATTATTTCTTTAGGCAATCGATTTAGAAAATAATTTAGTTATCCAGCAATCAAATTTGGTTGCTGGATTTTTAATTACCGAATGAATAGGGACTTACAATTTCAATTAATTTATATTACTTTACATAATATATATTATCTGAAGTTATATCTAAAATTGAAATATCAACAACAAATGCAGTAATTATTAAATTCAATCATTTTGATTGAAAATATAAATTTATGTGATATATTTAATTCAAAGAGAAGATATATCAATTAATCTAGATTATTACGTCCAGCTATTTAAAATTAACTGGGCGCTTTAATTTTCTAACTGAAAATAGTTGCATTTAATAATAAATAAAAAAGATCGTCTTAAGCATTCACAATCAACTTAAGACGATCTTTTTAGTCTCTTAGAATAGTTCTAATAATGTATCGACACTGGCATATGCCATAAAAATAACGACGAGCCATCCGGTAATTGTCAGCCATACTGGATGATGATATGTGTTTCCCATGATTTTACTTCTGCGAACTGCAATTAATAAGATGCTTAATGCAATTGGCAGCACGAAGCCGTTTAATGCTCCTACGAACACGAGTACCTTAGCGGGATTTCCGATAAAGTAGAAAATGATCGTCGAAAATACGATGAAACTAATGATAATGGCATTACGGTATTTCTTAAACAGTGCCGTTGATTTTTCACTAACTGCATAGTCCAGAAATGATGTTGATGTAAAGGTTGATCCTAGAATAGAAGACATCCCTGAAGCAAACAATAACAACCCGAAGAATTTATAACCAAAGTTCCCCGCTGCATGTAGAAAAATAGAAGCTGCGGGGTTGGCTGGGTCTAGTTTAAAGCCTTCTACGACGACGGCTAGTCCAGCTAAGAAGAGCATGATTCTAATGATTGAAGCTAATGTAATCCCTGTCAATGCCCCTTCATTAATGTATTTGATATCTTTAACACCCTTGGCACCCCCGTCTAAGAGGCGGTGGCCACCTGAGAATGAAATGTATCCACCAACGGTCCCACCGACGATGGTCACGATTGAGTAAAAGTCAACGTGGGTTGGCGTAAACGCATGGGTAGCAGCTGCTTGGAATGGAATCTTAGTTACAAATAGAATATAGATCAAAATCCCGATCTTGATAACTGCCAGGAGCTGAACCGTTCGATCCATTGCTTTCAATGCATTCTTAACGATAAAAATACAAATTGCAATTACTGCTGCGATGACGGCCCCGTTTTCTGGTGAAATCCCAAATAAAACGTTCAGCCCTAAGCCAGCACCCCCGACGTTTCCGATATTAAAGACCAGCCCGCCGACCGCAACTAATGTTGAAAGTAAGTATCCTAAGCCTGGAAAGACTTCGTTGGCTAACACCTGCGCCCGTTTGCCTGAAACAACGATGATTCGCCAAATGTTCAATTGAACGATTATATCCATGACGATACAAATTACAATTGCAAACGCAAAGTTAGCACCCAATTTCCCAGTAAAAGTCGCTGTTTGAGTTAAAAAACCAGGGCCTACGGCAGCCATTGCCATTAAGAACGCGGCCCCCATCGCAACACTTCTCATTTTTTTACTGTGGTTGTTGGTGACTGGATTCGCTTTGTTGTCCATGTTAATTCATCCCCCTATCAATTATTCGATTACTTAAACCGTCGCAATGTCGATCGAATCTGCTTTAAGCTGGGCAACTAACTGCCGTACGATTGACAATGCCTTTTGGTTATCCCCATGCACGCATATCGAATCGACCTTTAATGTAACGGTTTCCCCGGTAATGGCCGTAACGGATTGCTCTTTGATCATTTGAACGGTCCGATGCGCAATTGCGGTGGGGTCACTCAAGACGGCGTTGGGTTTAGAACGTGGCACTAAGCTCCCATCGGCTTGGTAGTTTCGGTCTGCAAAGACTTCTTGGGCTACTGGTAACCCTAATTCATTGGCTGCAGTGACTAATTGACTGTTGGCTAGGCCATATACCAATAAATTGGGATCAAAGGCTTTGATGCCCTGACAAATTGCGCGGGCTAGCTCGATGTCTTTGCCGGCTGCGTTATAAAGCGCGCCATGCGGTTTCACGTGGTGCAAGCGATGCGTTTTCGTAAAACCAGCTAACGCCGCTACCTGGTAGGTCACCATGTTGGTAACCGCCTGCATGTCCATTTGCATGTACCGCCGTCCGAAGCCATTTAAATCAGGAAAACCGGGATGCGCCCCGATTCCAATCCCTGCCGCCTCGGCTAATTGCACGGTGCGTTGCATGACGTTGGGATCGCCCGCATGAAACCCGCATGCAATGTTACATGCACTGATCAACGGGATGATTTCAGCGTCATTTCCTAAATCGTATCTACCATAGCTTTCCCCTAAATCACTGTTCAAATCAATCGCAACCATTACTAACACTTCCCTTATTAATATTTTAATGTTGAATTAATGACATCGGTCACTAACATATGCCCCGGTGCGTGCGTAATCACCAGCGGCGGTTTGGTCTGCATAATCGCATTTTGGGGTGTCACTCCACATGGCCAAAAGACGGGGGTTTCCCCAGGCTTGATGGTCACTGCATCCCCATAATCCGGATTTTGTAGGTCTGTGATGCCAATTTCTTCGGGATGGCCAATTTGAATCGGCGCCCCGTGCACCTTAGGCATATTAGCGGTAACTTGAACGGCGATCGGCACTAATTCATCTTTGATCGGCCGCATGCTGACCACCATCTGCCCGTGAAACGCCCCCGCTGGTTTCAACGGGATGTTGGTGTTGAACATTGGAACGTTTACGTGCTCGCTGATGTTTCGCACTTCGATCCCAGCAGCAATCAATTCGGCTTCAAATGAGAAGCTACAACCAATGATGAAGCTGACGAAGTCATCCGACCAAATATCTGCTACCGATGTAGTTTCGGCGGCTAATTGACCATCCCGATAGATCCGATACTTCGGAAAATCATTAGCTAAGTCAATATCAGTCGCAAAGTCCACTAACTTTTTACTCCCCACGTCACTGACCTCTAAAACGGGACAGGGTCTCGGGTTGCGTTGCGTGAACAATAAGAAATCATAGGCGAGTTCACGCGGTAAGATGACTAAATTGGCCTGCGTGTATCCAGTGCATAACCCGCTAGTCTGGCCAGTATATTCACCACTTCGGATTAAATGCCGTAATTCGACGGGACTTAATTTGGTTAATGCAATTTTTGTGTTGTTAATTGTCATCTGCGTTGCCTCCTACTCCTGATTAGCGAGTGTAATTTTGTTATCTAGCCAATTCACATCCGTATTGAGATTTTCAAAGTCTGCATCGGCTAAGATCTGCGCTAATAGATTCAAGTTAGTATCAATCCCAGCCACCACGGTCTCATCAATGACCGCCCGCATCTGTTTTATGACTTGGGAACGCTGATTGCCATAGACGATTATCTTGGCGATCATTGCATCGTAATATGGCGGGACCTTATATCCTTGATACAGTGCACTATCAACCCGCACCCCATAGCCACCTGGCAGGTGTAAGCCAGTGATCTGCCCAGCAGAGCGGGCCGTAACCCGACATTCCAGGGCAAAGCCCTTTTCAACATGCCGTTGCTCTGCTAACTCGGCACCGGCGGATACCATCAACTGCGCTTGGACCAAGTCGATTCCACTGGTCAATTCGGTGATCGGGTGTTCCACTTGGATTCGCGTGTTCATCTCCATAAAGTAGAATTGACCTGGCCCGTTGTATAAGAACTCGATCGTGCCTAACCCGACGTAATGCAGCGGGGCGACCACTGCCTCACAGATCGAGAGCATCTTTTCACGGTCAGCTGGGTTTAAGACAACGGCGGGCGCTTCTTCCATTACCTTTTGATTGTGGGATTGAATCGTACAGTCGCGCTCGCCGATTGAAACCACGTGCCCAAATTGATCGGCAATGATCTGCACTTCAACATGGCGGGGATGTTTTAAGTATTGTTCAATGTACATATGCCCATCGTTAAATGATTCGATCGCTTCTTCTTGAGCGATGTTAAAGTTAGCCGCAAAGTCAGCGGCGGTCGGAATAATGCGCATCCCCTTGCCGCCACCACCAGAACTAGCTTTTAGCATGACTGGATAGCCCACTAATTTGGCTTGGGCAGCCGCAGCATCCACACTCGTTACCGCATTCGGGCTGCCCTTTACGATTGGCATCCCATATTGATGCATCGTCTTGCGGGCGGCTTCCTTATTGCCAAGTAGGGAAATGACTTTGGCATCCGCTCCGATGTAGGTGATGCCACTTTCAACAACGCGGCGGGCAAATTCTGGATTTTCAGATAAAAAACCATATCCTGGATGAATGGCATCCGCCTCGGTTATTTTGGCAGCTGCAATTAAGTTGGCCATGTTCAAGTAGCTCTGCTTAGCACTTTGCGGGCCAATGCAAACCCGTTCATCGGCTAGTTTTACATGCAGCGCCTTACTGTCCGCAGTTGAATAGACTGCGACCGTTTTGATCCCCAAAGCACGGCATGCCCGAATGATTCGGACCGCAATTTCACCCCGATTGGCGATCAATAACTTATGAAACGGCCACTCGGTAACGGGTTTACTTGACTTGAATAAGTGGTTCATCGTATTCCACCTCTTCTCCATCGGCCACCAATACCTTAGTGACGACTCCTGAGCGATCGGCTTTAATTGGTGTCATTACCTTCATCGCCTCGATAATCCCGATCGAATCCCCCGCCTTGATATGATCACCGACGGCTATGAATGGAGCTTCATCTGGGGACTTAGCAGCATAGAAGACGCCCACCAGTGGCGCTTTGATCACGTTGTCTGCCTGCGTTTCAGCACTAGCTGATTTTGCAGCCGGTGGCGGGGTCTGACTCACTAAGTCTGGATTCGGCTGGGCAGGATTTTTTAATTCCTGTTTTAACGTGATTTCATCGTTCCCACTGCGGTAAGTGATTTCGCTTAAGCCATTGCTTTTTAAATATTGAATCAATTTCTTTACGACCTTTAAGTCCATCTAAATTCCTCCTATTGAAATAACGTCTGAATGCGTTGGGCAGCCCCTCGGTTAATTCCAATCGGGGCCTTAAATCGGCGTTGTTCGAACCGCTCAGCTAGCCTTTGGCTGCTTTCGTGTTGTTCCAAAAGCTTAGCTCGAGCATCCGCTAGTGATACTAATTGAAACTTGATCAACTGCTTGGGCTGGCTTTGCACGAACTTATGCAGGTCAGCTGAGATAATGACCCCGATTACTGGATATCCACCGGTCGTTTGGCGATCCGCTAATAAAACGATCGGTTTTCCATCTGAACTAATTTGAATCCCCCCTAAAGGCGTCGCTTCTGATAGCATGTTGGCAACGCCCATTTCGATCGGATTCCCGGCCAGTCGATACCCCATCCGATCAGCATTTGGGCCAACTTGATATGAATTGTTGATGAACAATTCCGTATCCTTTGGGTCGAACAATGCCCATTGAGGACCCTTAGTGATCCGAATGGTCAAAACTTCATCAGTGGACGGCCATTGTGGCTTTTGAACTTTTCTGAATGCGAAGCTAGTTAAGCGTTGGGTCGTGCCAATGGGGATGCGATCACCTGACATCAATTTTCGCCCCAGGTGTCCGCCAATCCGGATTCGCGTTGTGGTCGCGCGACTCCCCATTACCAGGGGCTCTAAGACTCCCTCGGCAACTGCTAGGTATCCATAGCGGCCATGTTGGACCGCCCCCACCGTTAAGACGTCGCCGCTTTTGACTTGGATCGCCTGGTCGCTATTAATTGGTTGATCGTTCAACGTTAGCGGGAACTGGCCCCCGGCAAAGGCGATGAACGTAGCGGCTTGAAATAAGTAGCGGCCACCGAGGAGACAAAATTCCAATGTGGCGGCCGTTAGCTGATTACCAACTAACAAATTGGCTAGCTTGGCTGCATCTGCATCTAACCATCCCGAAGTTGGGAACCCATCGATTTGATGGTTGAAACGGCCCAGATCTTGCACCGTTGTTTGCAAACCACCGTCTAGAACGACTAAATTATTCATTCTCGATTACCACCTTTACTGTATAAGTCCCCTGCTGATCTGCAGCTTTGATCTGTTCATATTCACGGCTGGTAATGGCAAAGAATTGCACGAAGTCACCAGCGTGAAAAAATAATTCGGGGTGCTGTTGGTCGTACAACTTCACCGGGGTCCGGCCGATCAACTGCCAACCACCGGGCGCATCGACTGGATAAAAACCAGTCTGAATCCCAGCAATCCCAACGCTTCCGGCTGGAATTTTAACGCGCGGGGTGGCTAAACGTGGCATCGCGATCTTTTTATCGACGCTGGCCATGTAAGCAAACCCCGGTAAAAAGCCCATAAAATAAATTAAGTACGGTCGGTCGGTATGCAGCTTGATGACGTTTTCTGGAGTCATAGCTGCAAAATCAGCCACTGCTTGTAAATCAGGATTATAAGGAGCTTCATAACAAACCGGAATCTGTAAGATCCGACGCGGTCCCTTTGATGCCAAGCGATCATCATTCAATAGTGGGGTTAGGCGTTCTTGTAACTGCTGATAGCTAATTTCAAGGGCATCAAATGTGATCATTAAGGTATGGTAGGCAGGAACTAATGATTGAATGGCACTGATTTGCAATTGCTCGATTGCTTTAACTAAGGTCTGAATCTGTTGGTTGATCGATTCGTCGATCTGATTTGGAAAATTGATCGACAGTGCTTGATCACCAACTGGAATAATTTTAAATGGTTGCATCAAGAGCCTCCTCAATGTGAAAAAGAATAACATCGAATCATCTTTGAACTGCACAAATGATTAAATTAGTATTAATTATACTAATCATAAGATTAAAATGTCAATTCTAATCTCCTTTTAATTATTTGATTATTCATTTTATGTATTATCAGCGTCTTTTATGCATTAAAACAACTCTTTAGGGCTTACAAGATGTATATTTAAATATGTCATTTTTTGTCCCATTTATATCGATTATGATAATTGGATTAAAAAATCGACGATCCGTGATTGAACGAACCGTCGATTTGGAATCAATATTTTGTTTTTTAGAGGTAGTGCATCCCACCATCGACCATGATCGATTGGCCGGTAATGTATTCTGTCTTTGGCGATACCAACCAAGATACGACGTTGGCAACATCTGCTGGTAATGCTTCACGACCGCGGTCAATTTCGGTTAAGACGTTGGCGCGTTGTTGGGCGATTGGGATATTCTTGATCTCAGAAGTGCGCTTATCAATTGCATCCCGCATTGGGGTCCTGACCACACCTGGATTGTAAGCGTTCACCGTGATATCATCTGCTGCTAATTCTTTTGCTGCGGATTGTGTTAACCCACGAATCCCAAACTTAGATGCTGAATAAGCACTTTGCAATGCGGAAGCTTCCACACCGGCTAGCGAGGCGGCGTTTACGATTCGTCCACCATGGCCCTGCTTTAAGAATTGCTTGGCAGCGGCTTGAATGCCCCAAAAAGTCCCCTTTAAGTTCACGTCGATCAATCGTTCGAACTTCTCAGGGTCTGAATCAACGATTGAATCAATGAACGCAATTCCAGCGTTGTTGACCCACACGGCTAGTTCACCGAGATCATTGACCGCATCCGCCGCTAATTGAAATACCGCTTTTCGATCAGAAACATCGACCGTATAAGCATGAGCTGAATAGCCTGCATTCTTTAGATCATTTGCGACCTTCACTGCGGATTGTGCGTTAATATCTGCAACAGCGATTGCAAACCCATCCTTTGCTAATTGGTGGGCAATCCCTTCACCAATTCCTTGTCCTGCACCAGTAATAACTGCAACTTTTGCCATTTAAATTCCTCCTTTAAATTAAAAAAAGAGCGCTAACATCCCTAATAAAAAGGACGAAAGCACTCTTTTCCGCGGTACCACCTTATTTTGATAGTTTATAAAACTACCACGCTTTAACTTCTTAACGGAAGGCTCCGAAGTTACTTCATAATTCAACTCAGTAACTTAAAGGATGCAAAGACCATCTTCAATCAAGCAAGACCAATGCTTTCCACCATCCGCATCTCTCTATAGGTCATAACTTAACTTACTCATCTTTTCTTTATTTCGAACAATATTAATTATTAACTACATTATAATCATAATATAACGTAAAGCAACTGTTTGAACTTAGCGCTAATTATTTCGGCATTAGTTTGCCGCCACCAGTTAGCTTATAAGTTTGCCCATCAAGCCAGGCATTACTACTGTTGCTTTTATCATAATAAACGTTATGCCCATTTGATTTGATGTTCTTAATTGAAGTTTTACTGCCAACTAAAGCCGTTAAATAAGAGTCTTTGGTGACGTTCCAACTACTATCTGCACTTAACGTTAGCTTTGCTAAGCCACTGCTATCGGCATTATTGATACTTCCAGATAAACTAGAACCATCCCTTAAGGTCAATGCAACTGAGCTTTTGGCAGCCACTTCAACGTTTCCGTTCAAGGCCTGCTTGGTAGCGGTGAATGCTAGTTTACCGCCGTTACTATTGCTATTGCCCCACCGATCACTAGCGGCTCTAATCAATGTATCAGATGCGTTCGTTAATTTAACGTTGTTCAAATTGATCTTTGCATTCGTGTTGGTGACGTAGAACAATGCTCCCGTATGCTTAGTCGTCCCCGTTGAGCCATCAGTAACCTTAGATGTCAGTGAACCACCCTTCATTGTGAACGAGGCAGTCCCTGTTTTAGAATCACCAGACATACTTTGGTACAACATGACACCATTGTTCTTGTTGGCCGTCAAGTGGGAATCAGCAGCGTTGATATTGTTATCGCCTTCGATCACAGCAGCTTCTGCATCGCTTGCGTTTCCTTGAACGTTCTTAACGCTGATTTTACCAGTGGAGTAAATAATTGGCGAACCATCCCCAGCGGTCTTGAGGTTACCAGTGTTCAATGAAACGCTCCCGCCCCCACGATCAGTGGCTAGGGTTGCAGAATGGCTCCCCTTGGTTGAAATATTAGTGTTAGTAGCAACGATGCTCCCCTTTTGAGTGGCATCTAACCCTCTAGATGAATCCTTTGTGGTATTGATTTTGGCGTTGTTCAATTTAATTGTCGCATTCGATCCAGTTGAGAACACCGCATTCGCCCCGTTGGCAGCTGTTGTCTCAGTTAGCCCATTGACAGTGGCCGTCGCATTACTAGTAACTAGTAATCCGGAGTTTTGGCCAAAAAAATTACTGTTGTCCTCGCTAGTCGTTTCACCTGTTTTTGCGATCACACTATTGTTGAGTGTCAAGTTCCCACCATTTTTGACTAACACAGCGGATTTATTTTTCTGATTGGTGCTAAAATCAGCATCACTTTGCGTCGTATTACTAGTGACGGTCTTGTTACCCGTGATATCAGCACTACTGGAACTTGAGGATGAGTTTTTAGAATCAGGTTTGGCGCTTGGTTTATTGTTTTGGACCATGGCGGCATGGACCAACGGATCTTGGATTTTGTTGATTGGAGTGGCGGTAAATCCTAATAATGAAGCACTTAATAAAATGGAAACTAGAATGTTCTTATGATTTCTTTTCATAATAAAGACTTCCTTTGCTTTTATATTTTGCTATTAATTATCGTCACGTTCATTTCTAATTGTGACCAGACGTTGCGGTTGATAGACCCACTTAGCAGCAATTGGTACCACTAAAGCGATTGAGAGGATACTGATCAATAGTTTATTTTTAATGTTGAATTCCTTCTTTCCTCTTGAATTGACATTAGTATATTTGATTCTGGCATCATTTGGAATCACTTTTAACCAAACGCAAACAAACCTTATTCAACGTAAGGAAATGTACAATGTTTTTAGGAAATGGCTAATAAACTTAAATGAAGCTTAAAATAAAAACACCCTAGAAATCAGAGTTTCTAAGGTGTTTTTATTTAACCAAAATCGATCGTATCAAAAATACTTCTTTTTGTGATCTCATCCAATCCGAGGTAATGTAATGTCATCGCCTCACTAGAATGGTTCAATGACTGCATCACCAATGCAATATTATGGTTAGTCTGCTCATAGAGTCGATATGCGCCCGTTTTACGCATGGTATGGGTACCAAGATAATCAATATCTAATAATTCTCCTGTTCGTTGCATGATCTTATAAAATTGGTTGACGGTAATATGCCGATCTGGATACATGATTGAAGGAAAGAGCCATTCAGAACTTTGATGCCGATTTCTAAGCAGCTTTTGTCGCCATTGTTGATATTGTAATAAATCATTGGCGACTGGTTTTAGATACAAACGGTTTTGCTTCCCAGTTTTTTGATCATGAATGTAACTACTATCCTTTAAGATGCCATCTACATCGAATGCGTCTGAATACTTTAATTTCATTACATCGCTACAACGGAGTAAAGTTGCTTTACCGAGTTGAAAGATCATATAGTTCCTAGGTCCGCTCTTAGCGAAGTTATGCAATAACGTATCCTCTACATCCCGTAGTGTTTGATCATCCTTGATTGGATATACTTTTTCTTCTGCCATTATAATCACCACCTGATGATTATTATATCATTATTTTTAATTAATTCATTAAAACAGTGATATGTTTTTGAGATATGATTATAAAAGCTTTTATAATCACGTTTCAATATCACTATTAGTAAACAACCGTGATATAGACGTAATAAGCAAAAATGAATAAGAGGCGCTCAGTGATCAGTTTCGCTATTGCAGTCGACCAGTTAGTCGAACTGGCCTTAAATCAAAACATCCCTAATATCCCTATCTTGATTACTTGTATAATAAAAACCAACCATTGAACATTAGTTTTGCAATGCTCAATGATTGGTTTCAAATATTTAGGCTCTGTGTTTGCCAAGGTAGTAGACCCCTACCATTAATGCAGCCATCCCCAATCCACCGAATAACAGATAAATTAAGATTGGTGGATGCGATTTGGAATGGACTTGTTTTTGCGTTGCTGAAGCTATCTTTGCATCGATCGTAAAATCATTTTGAAAGTGCCAATGGGCTTTGCCAGAAGTAATTGCTAACTGCAATTTATACTTTCCAGCGTTCAACTTTCGATTTAAAACGATCGGATAGCTCATCCGCGTTAATGGTGCCATGTTCATGTTGGCTTGTTGCTGTTTGAATACGACTTTATTAGTGTTATTATCGACAACCTTAGCATTGATATTCATTTGGCCGAACATCGTTGGCGTTAAGTTATCGAGTTTAGCGATAACAGTTGGATAATCATAATCGATCTTTGCTGATACGCTGTGTAACCCAAGTTTAGTATTAATGATGCGGTCATTTTCATGCAACACGATCGGGATGGCATACGCGATCGTGTTTTTAAAGCTGACCCCTGATTGCTGACTTTGATGCCCACTGCTTCCTTGAATAACGTAAAAGCCACCAGCGATCACCCCATCAAATTTCTTTTTAGGCACGGTAAGCGTGTATTGTTTAATCACCTTTTGGTACGGGCCTAATTCGATTTCTTTAGGGCCTGTGATCAAATGATTAAAATTGACACTACCAAAATAACGGTCCTTTAAATTATTAAAGTTATATTGGATTACACCGTTATCACCAGTAACAGCAGTATTGAAATTCAGCTTTAATTTTTGCGATTGACCACTGTTGTTGGCAAAGACCAGTTTAACATTCAAAGCCTCGCCTGGCTTGACCTTTTGTTGAATGGCAGACGTATTATTAGCATCATCGATCGCTACCGAATAGCTGAACTTAGCATTGCCATCATCCGCATGCCCCGTTTGGCCAAACCCCAATAAATTCGTTGCAAAGCAAATACTAACTAATAAACAGATACGCTTAAGCTTGGTCTTCATTATTGACCCTAGTCATTGTTGGATGCACTAGTCGCAGCCGAATTAACTGTACTTCCGTTAATGGTCCAGTTAATGGAAGCAGAGTATGATGTTGCAACAACGCTTGCGTTTTGATTCAAGTTCAAAACAGGATTCAAGTTCGTGATCGTATGGCCTTCGTTACTCCCTTGAACGACTTGAACGGTAGAATTGTCACCGATCTTAGCAGTGGCGTTTTGATTAACGGTAGCGCCATTATCGGCAGCGGTAGGTGCGAAGTTAATACTCCCGTTCAAGGAATTTTTATTAGTTCCATCAGTTAATGAACTTACGGCAACGGTAACGTTCCACCCGACTGCTCCTAACCCACGATTATCATCGGTCGCAAGGGATGCAGAGGAGGCTTTAGCAGCCGTACTACTATTAGCGATGTCAGATACGGCAACGCTTGTAAAAGTAATGTTAGATGCTGAAGCTGCGAGACTGCCCGGCGTAACGGCAACGTTTGCAGACTGTTGAGTCGCTGCTGAATCAGCGTGGGCTAATAAACCAGTCGTTCCAGCAATTGCTAGGAATCCCAAAGTCGAAGATAGTAATAAATTCTTGCTTGTTTTTTTGAACATAATCGACACTTCCTTTTGATAGTGTATAACTTTAGGGACGTTTATGCGTATATTGTATATAACGCATTCGTACATAAAGTTACGTTTGTTACATAAAGTATTATAGCACTATCTAAATAGGTTGGATATAAAAATATTAACGTTCTTAAATGCCATGGTGGTAGGGATGTATGGTTATTTAAATTTATTTGCATTTTTGCGAGTTGAAAAAGTTAATTGTGTCACTTAAGTGGTAGCTATTTGAAAAATTATTCGTTTTGATGAATAATTATTTATAAATAAAAAAGTACCGTTGAATTGTTCGATTCAACGGTACTTTTTCAAAGCTTTAATTATTTTTCATTCCAGTGTTGTTTCTTGAAGGCTTCACGGCCACCACTTTCTTCCATCACGTAACGGAGTGGATCCTTCTTGTAGAAGTCTTGGTGATAATCTTCAGCAGGATAAAATGGTTTGGCATCTTCAATTTGAGTGACGATCGGTTGATCGAACATCCCACTGTTTTGTAAATCTTCCTTGGATTTTTCAGCGATCTTTCTTTGTTCAGGACTGTTCACAAAGATCACTGGGCGGTAACTATCACCACGGTCTTGGAATTGTCCGGATGCATCGGTTGGATCAGTTTGGTGCCAATAGATTTCAACTAACTTTGCGTATGAGATCTTCTTGGGATCAAAGGTAATCTTAACTGCCTCGGTATGCCCGGTCGTATGGCTACATACTTGTTCGTACGTTGGGTTAGCAACGTGGCCCCCAGTATATCCTGAGACCACCTTTTCAATTCCAGGAATCGTATCAAAGGGCTTTACCATACACCAAAAACAGCCCCCAGCAAAAATTGCAGTTTCCATTCAAATCACTCTTTTCATTTTAGATTTATTCGCATTTGCAAAACATTATTTAAAATCTTTGAGGTATTCTCCATACCCTTCTTCTTTTAATTTATCAACGGGGATGAACTTCAGTGCGGCGGAATTGATACAGTATCTGAGGCCACCGCGGTCTTTAGGTCCATCTGGAAAAACGTGCCCTAAGTGGGAGTTTGCATCCTTACTACGGACTTCATTTCTCACCATCCCATAGGACGTATCTAGATTCGATTTAATATTTTGGTCATTAACGGGCTTCGTAAATGCAGGCCACCCACAACCAGAGTCATACTTATCCTTAGAAGTGAACAATGGTTGTCCACTAACCACGTCAACGTAAAGGCCGTCTTCATAGAAGTTATCGTACTTACCACTGAATGGGGCTTCCGTTCCAGCGTTTTGGGTAACATCGTATTGTTCTCTAGTTAATTTACTTTTATCGTATTCAGTCATTTAAAAATCCCCCCGTAAAAAAATATATCTTACACTACATATTAATAGTTTAAATAATTCGAGATTAATTGCAAATGATATGCTTACAATTTTAAAGTAAGAACTGCTAGATACAAATTGACCAGCTTTCACCACCACGAGATGGTTAAAACTGGTCAACTGAATTACTATTTAGTTCAAAGATTATTCGAATGCTTCGGTTAATGGAGGAACCACTTGTTTCTTCCGTGAAACAACACCTGGCAAGTTCATTACATCGGCATCGTTTAATTTACCATTGAAGGCTTTTTCAACCGCATCCTTAGGGTCACCAGTAACGATCAATGCAGAATTACTGTCTAAGACGTTGGTAACTAATACCAAGTAAAGATCAAAACCATTTGCTGCACTAGCCTTTTCCATGGCGGCCTTAATTTCGTCAGTCCGCTTTAGGATATCTTGGAGGTCAACAACATTAATTTGATCGATCCGCACGTTCTTGCCACCCATCGTGAATGACTTAGCGTCTTGGTCGACTAATTCGTCAGCGGAACTAGCGTCAACGTTCGTTCCCGCCTTTAACATCTTGATCCCGTAATCCTTGTAATCAACATCGGCAATCTTAGCCAATGCTTCCACTGCATCGCGATCTTGATCAGTGGTAGTAGGTGATTGTAATAATAGAGTATCTGAAATGATTGCTGATAGCATTAGACCAGCGATCTTTGCAGGCACTTCAACGTTGTTTTCCTTGAAGAGCTTGTAGACGATCGTACTAGTACAACCTAGTGGTTCTTCACGCATGTAAAGTGGCTTTTCAGTTTCAAAGTTACCCACCTTGTGGTGATCAACGACGTGGGTGATGGTAACATCCTTAATGTCACTGACACTTTGTTGGAATTCGTTATGGTCCACTAACATTACGGAATC
Organism: Nicoliella sp. ESL1120; assembly: GCF_058508515.1. NCBI lineage: Bacteria > Bacillati > Bacillota > Bacilli > Lactobacillales > Lactobacillaceae > Nicoliella > Nicoliella sp. ESL1120. Next base: position 1,002,136 of record NZ_CP196383.1, on the reverse strand, counting down.
GACTTCTGGCTTAGCAGCCGTGATTACCCGTGGTGCTGGTTCGTCAAAGTAATCTAAGACGAACTTCGTTTCATCATTGACTTCGCCCAATGCAACGGCTTCAACATCGTGACCTAACTTATTTTGTAGGTATGCGAATGCCTTGGCTGCGTTAACTGCATCGGTATCTGGATTTTGGTGTCCAAAAACTAATTCTTTACTCATTATTATTGCCCCAATTCTATTAGATAGTTAATATAATGACGCTTCCATTATATTTTAGCACTTTTTGGAAATTAATTTAAAGCTTTTTGAATTGAAATCGGTTCTCCTTCTGATTTAACGTCGATTACGAACGAACCGTTCGAATATCGTTCACTCATTGGGTGATCGATCGGAATCACATCATGCATCCGTCTTCTGTCGGTATAGACATGCAATGGTTGTTCTAAATCGATCGGTGCGACCGTCACAAAAGCAGCGATTGCATGTGGTTGGGACTTGAGGGCCTTTAAGATGATCACCCCGCGCCGTCCTCTTCCAGCTAATGGGATTTGATTGACAGGTAGGTTTTTATAAGCCCCTCGTTGAGTTACGATCGCCATTATGGAATCCTCAGTCGCTAATTGACAACCAGCGACTTGGTCATCGTCTTTTAGATCGATCGAGCGCACCCCAGTACTTTTAGCACCACTAAATGACACTTCACTTAGTTCATAACGTGTTGCCATCCCATTTTGACTAGCAACTACGACTTGGTGGTCGTTCAGATCGCCAGTCAGGTATTCGATCGTTAAGACTTGCGCCGCAGAATCCTTTAACTTCTCATACACACTGGCATGACTCTTATAGGTCCGCCCTGGTAACAACTTGTTAAATTCGGTTAACTTGATATATCCATCGCTAGTGGCAATCATAAAGTGACCGACTTGTTTGAGATCCTTAAAAGCAAACGTCTTGATGATCTTTTCATCATCGGCAAGCCCAATCGTCTGTGAGATGTGTTCACCCGTGTCCTTCCAACGCGTCTCTGAAATTTCAAATACGGGGCGATAGATCAAATGACCCTTATTAGTAAACATCATCAAGTGATCACGAGTGTTCAATTGTTGCATGAAGATGGGATGATCATCTGATTTCAAACCATTTTCGTTGACCTCAGAGGCCCGATAGGATCGAATACTACTACGTTTCAAATAACCATCGTCACTAACTAATACCATGACATCTTCATCAGGGACCGTTACCTTCGTGCTGATCTTAAGGTTTTCGATCTCGGCTTCCACTTCACTGAGGCGACTTGAAGCATACGCCTTCTTGATCGCACGCAACTCGTTTCTAAGCACCGTGTCTAACTTTTTAGGGTCAGCTAAGATCGCCTTGAATTTATCGATCTGTTCAGCAAGAGCGGCTGCTTCTTGGTTTAATTGCGTAACGTCAGTATTCGTTAATCTGTATAGCTGTAAATTAACGATCGATTCAGCTTGGGCCTTGGTGAAGTCATATTCATGAATTAAGTTCTCGCGTGCAGAAGCCTTATCCTTACTTCCGCGGATCGTTTTGATCACTTCATCCAGAATTGATAACGCCTTGATCAACCCTTGCACGATTTCTTGACGATCTAAAGCCTTATCTAAATCGAATTGGGTCCGCTTTTTCACCACGAGTCTTTGAAAATTAAGGTATGAACTCAAGGCACGCTTAAGCGATAACCGTTCTGGACGCATGTTATCGATGGCGACCATGTTGAAGTTATATGAGATCTGTAAATCCGTATTCTTGAAAAGATAGTTCAAGATCCCCTTAGAATCAACATCGCGTTTCAATTCAATGGCGATTGAAAGTCCATTACGATCACTTTCATCCCGCACTTCAGCGATTCCATCGATCTTTTTAGCGATTCTGATTTCATCCATCTGCTTTACTAACTGCAGTTTGTTGACTTCGTATGGAATCTCAGTGACCCGAATCAATTGCTTGTTACCACGAAGGGATTCGATCGCCGTCTTAGAACGAACAGCAATGCGACCCTTGCCAGTTTCATATGCTTTTTTGATCTCATCGATTCCCTGGATGATGCCACCCGTTGGAAAATCGGGGCCCTTGATGTATTGCATTAGGTCCGCAAGCGTTGCATCTGGATTCTTTTGCAATGCGATCACGGCATCGATCACTTCCCCTAAGTTGTGTGGGGGGATGTCCGTTGCATAACCAGCAGAAATTCCAGTTGCACCATTAACTAATAAGTTCGGAAAACGTGCTGGGAGGACAACTGGTTCATATTCGGTATCGTCAAAATTCAATACCCAATCAACAGTATCCTTATCAATGTCTCTGAGCATTTCACCTGCGATCTTGCTGAGCCTTGCTTCCGTGTACCGCATCGCAGCAGGTGGATCCCCATCCATGGATCCATTGTTACCATGCATTTCGATCAATGGTTCACGTAGCTTCCAGTCTTGACTCATTCTTACTAATGCTTCGTAGATTGAACTATCTCCGTGGGGATGAAAGTTACCCATTACGTTCCCAACCGACTTAGCGGCCTTTCTGAACCCCTTATTATAGGTATTTCCATCTTTGTTCATGGCATAGAGGATTCTTCTTTGAACTGGCTTTAAGCCATCCCGCACGTCGGGCAACGCTCTTTCTTGAATGATCGACTTTGAATAACGACTGAATCGTTCACTCATGATGTCTTCAAGCGTTAGCCGTTCAATTGTTTGTCCGTTCTTCAATTAATTGGGCCTCCCTTGATTAACTATTTAGCAGTATTGTCTAATATACTGCCTTCTTCTTCTAGGTTGAATTGAACGTTATTTTCGATCCAATCCCGTCTAGGCGCAACTTTATCACCCATTAAGGTCGTAACTCTGCGATCTGCTAATTTAGCATCATCGATATGGACCTGAATTAACGTCCGAGAACTTGGGTCCATGGTCGTTTCCCATAACTGGTCAGCGTTCATTTCACCGAGTCCCTTGAAACGTTGCAGGGTATATGGTTTCTTGAATTCCTTGGTCAATTTTTCCATTTCATCATTGGTCCAAGCGTAAGCGGTTTTTTCCTTTTTGCCGACCTTTTTTTGCACCTTGTAAAGTGGTGGTAAGGCAATGTAGACACGTCCAGCTTCGATCATTGGCCGCATGTACTTGTAAAAGAAGGTCAAAAGTAGGATTTGAATATGGGCCCCATCATCATCGGCATCGGTCATGATGATGATCTTGTCGTAGTTCGCATCTTTAATATTGAAATCAGAACCCACACCAGCGCCCACGGTATAGATCATGGTGCTGATTTCTTCGTTCTTCATAATATCAGGTAACTTAGCCCGTTCGGTGTTCAAGACTTTCCCCCGTAGTGGCAGGATTGCTTGATGCTTACGATCACGGCCCTGTTTAGCAGAACCACCAGCTGAATCCCCTTCGACTAGGAACAATTCATTCTTAGAGGCATCCTTAGATTGAGCGGGGGTCAGTTTACCGGATAGTAACCGTTCTTTTTTACGTTTTTTATTGCCACCACGACTTTCATCGCGGGCCTTTCTAGCAGCGTCGCGTGCTTGTTGGGCGCGTAATGCTTTTTGTACTAGTTGTTGGGCAAAATCACCATTTTCCATCAAAAAGTAAACTAACTTTTCGCTAATGATGCTGTCAACGATCGAACGCGCTTCTGGAGTCCCTAGCTTCCCCTTTGTCTGCCCTTCGAATTGCAATAGTTCTTCTGGGATCTTTAGTGAAATGACTGCTGAGAGCCCTTCTCGAACATCAGAGCCATCTAATTTTTTATTGCCCTTTAATAATCCTACCTTCTTGGCATATTCATTGAATGCCTTCGTCCAAGCACTCCTAAATCCAGATTCGTGGGTCCCCCCATCCTTAGTCCGCACATTATTAACGAAGGAGAGTGTATTTTCGGTGTACCCATCGTTATATTGAGCTGCCACTTCTACCTTAATACCGTCCTTAGTCCCATCGAAATCCATCACTGGTCCCAAGGTATGCTTACCCTCATTGAGGTATTCAACGAATTCTTCGATGCCCTTTTCAAAGTGGAATTCATCGTGTTTTTGTGGATCGCTTCGTTCATCGGTCAACGTGATCTTGATCCCCCGGAGTAAGAAAGCTGATTCACGCAGGCGTTCCTTTAAGATCTCGTAATTGAATACCGTCGTGGTAAAAATTGCAGGGTCGGGCTTAAAAGTTACCTTCGTTCCGCTGTGTTCATTGGTCTTGCCCAAATCTTCTAGCGTCCCGATCGGATGCCCACCATTTTCAAATCTTTCTTGATACTTATGCCCGTCTCGGACGATCGTGACCATTAGTTCTGTCGATAGAGCATTGACAACACTGGACCCGACCCCATGGAGCCCTCCAGATGTTTTATAGCCACCATTTTCGGAAAATTTACCACCTGCATGTAACACGGTGAGGATCACTTCAGGAGTCGGTTTACCAGAAGAGTGCATCCCAACTGGCATTCCACGCCCATGATCCACGACGGTCAAGCGATTGTCCTTATGGATCGTCACGTTAATTTCATCGCCATAACCAGCTAATGCCTCATCAACGGCATTATCAACGATTTCATAAACCAAGTGATGGAGTCCACTGCCGTTAGTGGATCCAATATACATTCCTGGTCTTTTACGGACAGCCTCTAAGCCCTCTAAGACCTGAATGGAGGAATCATCATATTCTTGTTTTGATTTAGCCATTATGAGAAAACTCCTTTATCTTTCAGAATACAGTCTATATAATAATAACTTATTTGAACAACTTTGCAAATTTATTAAAACGAACGCCCTAACGTTATATGGTATAATGTTTTAGTATGAATAATTTGTAAGTGAACGGGATGGTTAATTTGCATCATTACGATTAACCAATTTATTGGGAGGTTCATTTTGAAAGTCGCGGTATTATTAATCATAGCATACTTATTAGGTTCCATTCCGAGCGGGATTTGGATTGGAAAAACTTTTTTTAACGTTGACATTCGACAACACGGTTCCGGGAATATTGGGACTACTAACACCTTACGAGTGTTGGGACCAATTGCTGGGTCAGTCGTTTTAATTATGGATATTGCTAAGGGTTCCTTATCAGCAGCATTACCATTAATTTTTAACATTAATTTAGGTTCGATGCACTTAACTGAACTAATTTTTGGATTGTTCGCTATCTTAGGGCATACCTTTTCGATTTTCGATCGATTTAAGGGGGGCAAGGCCGTTGCAACTAGTGCGGGGATGCTACTAACCTATAATCCAATTTTATTCGTTTTAGCAACGTTAGTATTAATTACGGTTTTATACTTGAGTAGCATGATGAGTCTTGCTAGTCTTTGCACATTTATTTTTGTCTCGATTGTGGCCATTTTGATCCACGATTCATTATTGGCAACGATTGCGATTATCCTAACTATCTTTGTCTTTTATCGTCATCGTAAAAATATTCAAAGAATCATCAACGGGAATGAAAGGTTAGTTCATTTTGGGATCAAATATAAACACAGTAACCATTAAATAATTAAAGACGCTTACCGAATTGGTGAGCGCCTTTTTTAATTTCTAGTACACCGTAATGTTGAATTGAGCATCAAAACGACCACCCGCATCAAGACGATTGATTCCCTTTTTATGAATCAATAATCCATCAGATTCGACATCGTCAGCAATCCCCCACCATGGTTCAATACAGACGAATTGAGCATCCTTAGGATATTGAGACCATAATCCCATGTACTTCGCATCTTTGGCCTGCAATGAGACCCGATGCTCTTCTTGATTAAGAGCGTTTTGTATCATAACATCGACCGAACGGCTGTTTAGATCTAAGATTACAGCATCATTTTTAAATAATTCTCGATTAATGTTGATTGGTTGTTTTAAGTTCAATTCAGTACTATCCTTTGCAGAACTCAATGATTTTACTAGTGGAATTTGAGGATAGCTTTCACTTGGGGTAACTTTGATTTGATAATCATTGAATTGATGATCAGGAATTAATGGAACGTTAAATGCTGGATGGGCCCCAATTGAAAAGTACATCGCCCGATCAGCTGGATTCATAACGGTTAGATCAACCTTTACCGTTGTTTTATCTAATGTATATTTAACGAATAGCATAAAATCAAATGGATATCTCTTTTTAGTCTCCGCATTTGATTTTAAGACCATTGTGATCGAATCATTCGTTCTGTCACTCAATTCAAATTCCATATCACGAGCAAAGCCGTGTTGCCCTAATGAATATTTTTTACCTTCATATTCATATTGATCGTTTTTGAGCCGACCAACGATTGGAAATAATACAGGGGCATGCCGTCCCCAAAAATCAGGATCAGCCTGCCAAAGATATTCAATTCCGTTATCACCCTTGATACTATTTAATTCAGCACCCTTTGAATTAACTTTAATTGTTAAGTTATCATCTGATAAAGTGAATATCATGCTATCATCCTCATCTATAATTAGTTATAAATCAATTCTAGCAAAAAAATTAGCTTAAATCACTTAATTACATAATTAAAGAATAAATTGAGATAGATTTTGGTCCTTAGCCAAATGACCAACTTTATTTTCAACATATTGCTCAGTAATCGTAATATCACCCATTTCCATGTCTGGGCCCTCGAACAAGAGGTCTTCTAATAGTTTTTCTAAAATCGTATGAAGCCTTCTAGCTCCAATGTTTTGAACATCACGATTAACATTATACGCAATTTCGGCAATTTTTTGAATAGATTCAATAGTAAAAGTAACTTTAATATTATCGGTTCCGATCAATGCAATGTATTGCTTAATTAGCGCATTATTAGGCTTAGTTAAGATATTGACAAAATCTTCCTTACTAAGTGAATCTAATTCCACTCGAATTGGGAAACGCCCTTGTAATTCAGCGATTAAATCACTGGGTTTACTTTCAGCAAAAGCCCCAGAAGCAATAAATAGGATGTGACTAGTATCAACTAGCCCATATTTGGTGTTAATGTTAGATCCTTCAACGATGGGGAGAATATCTCTTTGTACCCCTTCTCTTGAAACTTCACCCTTATTTTGGGATTGGCCACCGACAATTTTATCAATTTCATCAATAAAGATAATCCCTGTGTTTTGCACTCGGTTAATGGCTTCATGGTAGAGGTCAGCATCATTAACTAATTTTTCTGATTCCTCTCTGATTAATACTTCACGTGCTTCTGAAACCTTCAAATGGGCTTTGATTTTTTGTTTTGGTAGCATACTCCCAAGGGTGTCATTTAAATCGATTCCCATTTGACCAAGCATGTTATTTTGCTTAGAAATTGATTGTTTAGGGTCGTCCATATCAATTTCAACCATGCGGTCTTCAAGTTGGCCTAATTCAAGTTCCTTTAAAATTTGAGCACGCTTTTGTTTTACTTCTTCACTAACTGGCTTTCGTTCAGGTTGTTCCATGTTGGTAGGCATTTTACCCTTTTGTAATTGGTTCAACATGTCCATCATGTTCTTCATATCTGCATTTTGATTTGCTTTTTGGTTATCATCTGGAACCATCAATTCAGCAATCCGTTCGTTGGCTCTTTGTTCAGCTTGACCAGCAACCTTGCTAAACCGTTCATCTTTAACCTGTTTAACAGCATTTTCAACTAAATCTCGTACCATCGATTCTACATCACCACCAACATAACCCACTTCAGTGAATTTAGTTGCTTCGACCTTAACGAATGGAGCATTAACGATTTTAGCTAATCGTCTAGCAATTTCAGTTTTACCGACTCCAGTAGGTCCAATCATTAAAATGTTTTTGGGTGTAATATCTTCTTGCATTGCTTTTGATAGGTGCATCCGTCGATAACGGTTCCTTAATGCAACGGCAACTGCTTTTTTAGCGTCATCTTGACCAATGATATATTCATTTAATTCTTTTACGATTTTTTTTGGGGTTTTATCAATTGCTTTCATCTTGAATCTCCTTAAAATTAGTCTAATTATAGATTATAACTCTTCTGAAATAATGTTTTGATTAGTAAAAATATCAATACTTCCTGCAATATAGATTGAGGCTTCAGCAATTTCCTTTGCACTCATATCTTTTGCATGGTGTTTCATACCTAAAGCGGCTGCTAAAGCAAAGTTACCACCAGATCCAATTGCTAAAATGTCATCGTCGGGTTCAATCACTTCACCAGAACCTGATACTAATAATAAATCCTTACTATCAGCCACGATTAATAACGCTTCTAATTTTTGAAGGGATTGATCACCACGCCACTGTTGCGCTAATTTAACGGCAGCCTGCTTTAAATTGCCACTATATTCTTTAAGCTTAGCTTCAAACTTGGATTCTAGATTAAAAGCATCTGCAACGCTTCCGGCAAATCCAACAGCCACCTTACCATCATAAATTTTGCGAACTTTATGAGCGGTCCCCTTCATAATTACCTTTTCACCCATCGTTACTTGGCCATCTCCAGCCATTGCAATATGCCCGTTATGTCTAACTGCACAAATCGTAGTTGCTTCAAATTTTACTGTCATTACTCATTCTCCTTTAGTCCTTCGATCGTGGGAAGAACTGATTATAATTTTTTAGTAGATTCTCTTTTGTAACATGCGTGTAAATTTGAGTTGTTGAAAGACTGCTATGTCCTAATAACTCTTGAACACTCCTAAGGTCAGCACCATTATTTAGCATATCCGTTGCGAACGTATGTCTAAACATATGCGGATAAATATTACTATTTAGTGAACTATTCTTTAAAATTACATCTAAAATATATTCAACTCCACGAGCGGTCAGTGGATTTCCATAATTGTTAATGAATAGGTTATCATGACTTTTGTTGTATTTTGCCATTAATGGATTCCTGCTTTTACGAATGTATACATTCAAAGCTTGAGCAGTTTCCTTACTAAATGGAACGTAGCGTTGCTTGCCACCCTTTCCAAACACATTCATAATCCGATTATTAAAATCAATTTTAGCAAAGGTCAGATTTACGCATTCGCTTACTCTTAGTCCAGTACTAAATAGTACTTCTAGTATAGCAACATTTCTAGGAATTAAGGCTTCATTTGTTCCATTACGAGCTGATTTAAACAATTCTTTAATCTCGTTTGGATATAAAAATTTAGGGAGCCGATTTTGTTTCTTTTTCAAATGAACATATTCAAACGGCTGGTTTTTAGTGATATCGATTTTAATTAAATAATTATAAAATGATCTTACTGCCGATATTTTTCTTAAAATTGTATTTCTTTCGTCATTTTTATGATTTAAAAAATTTAAGTAATTTTCAACATCGATTTCATTAGCTTTTAACAATGATTGATCGGCCTTACCTGCTGCAATTTTATTGAATTCATTTAAATCAGAAATATACGCGCGAATTGTTTGTTCAGAATATTGTTTTTCAAATTGTAGGTAGTTGATAAACTTTTTTATTAACTCTTTATTTTTCATTTTTTCACCTAGTTAAAGTAAAATAGTACTTTTGACGTTAATCGATAAAAAGAAAAGGCATTACCCTTTTCAGATAATCCCTTATTTTTGGACTGGTTCTTCATAATCACCATTTGGACAAACGACTTGAACCCCGCCCTTAATTTTCTTTTCGACTAAGAAATGCCCATCGCGTGGACAATTGCGGCCAACTGGTTTATCCCAAGTAACAAAATCACATTCTGGATATCTAGAACATCCATAAAAGATCCGATTTTTCTTTGATTTTCTCTCAATTACTTGGCCTTGCTTACACTTCGGACAAACAACCCCAATTTCCTTTACGATCGCCTGCGTATTACGGCAATCTGGGAAGCGTGAACAAGCATAGAATTTACCATAACGGCCCATCTTAACCACCATTGGTGCGCCACAAATTTCACAATTAAAGCCTGCTGGCTCATCTTTGATCTGGACGTTTTCCATTGTCTTTTCAGCATGGTGGACTTCCTTTGAAAAGGGTTCGTAAAATTGATCAACGACATTGACCCAGTTTTGTTTAGCATCTTCAATTTCATCTAATTTAGATTCCAAATCAGCAGTGAAATCAATGTTAATAATATCAGGGAAATATTCCTCGATAATGCCATTAACAATTTCACCTAATTCGGTTGGCTCAAAGCGGCGACCAACGAACTTGACATAATAACGTTTTTGAATCGTCCCTAACGTTGGGGCATAAGTAGATGGGCGTCCAACTCCATTTTCTTCTAATGCCTTGATTAAATTAGCTTCGCTGTAACGTGCAGGTGGTTGGGTAAAATGTTGATCAGGATTCGTTTTAACTAGGTTAACAACATCCCCCTCATTTAAATCAGGAAGGTTATTGTCCTTTTCACGAGTTCCATACACCTTCAAAAAACCGGGAAACTTCAGTTTAGAACCATTAGCACGGAAATTAACCCCGTTTTGTTCTATATCAACGGTCATGGTATCCATTAAAGCAGGTGTCATTTGGCTAGCTAAGAATCGCGACCAAATCAATTGATAAAGCCTAAACTGGTCTTTGTTCAAGTATTCCTTAACGCTATCTGGCGTCCGCATCACAGAAGTCGGTCTAATCGCTTCATGGGCATCTTGGGCACCCTCAGGTAATTTCCCCTTCAACGGCTTATTAGCTGCATATTCAGCTCCATAATTTTCATGAAGAAAAGTAGCGGCTTCATGTTTAGCAATTGCTGAGATTCTAGTTGAATCCGTCCGCATGTAAGTAATCAAACCTTGACTACCATCTTTACCTAAATGAATCCCTTCATACAACTGTTGAGCAGCCATCATTGTCTTACCAGTTCTAAAATTCAACTGCCTATTCGCTACTTGTTGCATCGTACTGGTCGTGAATGGTTGTTGGGGTTGGCGCTTTCTTTCACGGCGCTTGACACTAACGACTTCAAAATCAGCCTTGCTATCAAGTTTTCCTAAAACAGCTTGAACGTCGTTATTATTGTGTAGTTCTGTCTTTTGGCCATCTAAACCGTAAAAACTGGCATTAAATTTAGAGCGTCCCTTTTTGAATTCACTATCAATCGTCCAATATTCTTCAGGAACAAATTTTCTGATTGCTCGTTCCCGATCAATAATTAGCCACAAAGCAATCGATTGGACCCGTCCAGCACTCAAGCCCTTCTTTACTTTTTTCCATAACAATGGTGAGATGGAATAACCCACTAGACGGTCTAATACCCGTCTGGCTTGTTGAGCATCGACTAAGTTCATATCGATACTTCGGGGGTTTTTAAAGGCATCTTTGACGGCATCCTTAGTAATTTCATGAAAGGCGACCCGATTATTATCATTAATATCTAATCCTAATAGATGTGATAAATGCCATGCAATCGATTCTCCTTCGCGGTCAGGGTCAGATGCTAGGTAAATTGCCTTTGCTTTTTTAGCCTCTGAGCGCAGCATCTTAATCGTATCGCCCTTTCCTCGAATCGAAATGTAATGCGGTTCGAAATTATTTTCAATATCGACCCCCATCTTACTCTTAGGCAGATCTCTAATGTGGCCCTTACTTGCAATTACTCGGTAAGTCCGTCCTAAATATTTTTCAATTGTTTTTGCTTTTGCCGGTGATTCGACGATTACTAACTTTTTCTTAACTGTTCTCTTACGTTTCGATGTAGAAGTTTTTGTTTTTATAGTCATTAAATAATCCCTCAATCAAATTATTTATTTTTATTCATTAAATCTCTCACATAATATTGCAGTTAAGGGTTTGTGTCAAATTAAAAATCTTCTAAAATATCTTCAACGGTTAAAATAGGCTTAGCCCCTTCGGCAATTAACTCGTTACAACCGACCGACAGCAAATGGCTGATCGGACCAGGAATTGCCATTACATTGCGGTTATTATGGAGGGCTAAATTAGCGGTAATCAAGCTTCCCGATTTTTTAGCAGCTTCTACGATAATAATATTTTTAATCAACCCAGCAATAATGCGATTTCGTTCAAGGAAGTGATGTTTACGGACGCTCACGCCCAATGGATATTCAGATAGCAATAGGTGTTCATGTGCAATAATTGATTGTAGTTGAACATTGCTTCTGGGGTAACAATAGTCTAGTCCAGTTCCAATCACTGCAATCGTTTTCCCACCATTTTGAATCGTCATTTGATGGCACAGACCATCTACCCCGGTAGCCAAACCAGAAACCGTAACGATTTGATGCCTAACTAATTCGGGAAGTAAAATTCTAAGCGACTGAAAAGAGTAATTGGAGTTCTTGCGACTCCCAACGACCCCCAACAATTGGCAATGCGCAAGTCGGATATCCCCTTGATAAAATAAGACCATTGGTGGAAATGCAGCCTCTTTTAAATTAGGTGGATAATCATCATCCAAAATGGTCGTATACTTACACATTTGTTCGTTTAAAATAATATCTGACTCCAATTGATTACTGAAAAAATGGGCTTTAAATTCAGCCTGTGCGCTTTTTTTAATCTGTGCAATCTCAATGATATCTAAAGCAGATAATTCCATTTTTGAATTCCACTTTTTACTTTTAAGCCATTGATAGACTCGATATTCACCTCTAAAACTAATTCCACGACAGATCCTTAACTTCAGTAATAATCTTCTTGCCTGCATTTATATCAATCCCTTCATTTTAGGAAAGATACGCAATTAAATTATTTTTTGATCATTTTTTTGACTGGTGCAAAACTAATGCGATGAATAGGGGTCACGCCAAACTTTGCTAATGCTGATAAATGCTTTGCCGTTCCGTAACCAGCATTATGGTTAAAATCATATTCAGGATATTGAATCGCATATTGATCCATTAACTGATCTCGATAAACCTTTGCTAAGATACTAGCAGCAGCGACCGAAATACTCTTAGCATCCCCCTTGATTAAACAAATTTGTTCAATTGGCAGATCGATTTGCATCGCATCCACGATAATTCGATCAGGTTGAATGCTTAACTGATTGACAGCTGACTTCATTGCTAATCTCGTTGCCTCGTAGATATTAACGTCATCAATAACAGAATTATCCATAACGCCAATTCCATAAGCTAAGGCTTTTGACTTGATCAAGGGTGCCAATTTTGCACGACGATCTGGCGTCAATTGTTTAGAATCATTTACATCCACTAAGTCAAAATCATGGGGTAAAATGACCGCAGCTGATACTACTGGCCCTGCAAGAGGCCCTCTGCCGACCTCATCCACCCCAGCAATATAATTCAAGCCCCGTTGCCAAAGCGAACGTTCAATTTGGGAGCGTTGCAAAAACGCAGCCATTTGATCTGCGTTTTTTTGCAACTTGCGAATCCGTTGTTTTAAAGCGGTTTGCACGCCTTTTCGCGCATCTTTTGCAATCAACTTTAGCCGTTCATCGTCTAAAGAATCGATCTTAGCTAATCGATGTTTGATTTCATTTACCGTTTCATTTTTCATCAGGTTCAACCAGCTCCATCGAATCAAGAGTAAACCGCCCTAATTTACCCTTTCGCGCATCTTGAATCAAACGCACTGAGGCTCGTTCATAATCGTCTTTCATCCCAATTTGCTTCGTGATCTTTAACAATAGATCAACGTTATTGCTCTCCATATCATCAGCATTCAAACGATAGCGTTTCATTAATTCATTTGTGCGGTACTTCCTGAAGTATTCCAAAGCAAATAATGCAATATCATCACTTGCATATAAATTATCCTTAATCGCACCAGTCAATGCTAATTTATTAGCGATTGATTGATTTTGAAATTTAGGCCATAGGATCCCTGGGGTATCCAAAAGTTCCAAATCCTTACTAGAGCGAAGCCATTGTTGCCCCTTTGTGACCCCTGGTCGGTTTCCTACTTGAGCTGCCCGTTTTTTTACTAAGCGGTTCAACAAGGTCGACTTCCCAACGTTTGGTACTCCGACACAAATTGCTTTAATTGGACGCTCCTTCATTCCTCGTTTTATTTCTGAATCTAATTTAGGCCGTAAGATTTTTAGTGCCGTTTGAGTTACTAATTTATTAGCACCATTTTGTTTGGAATCCACAGCAATTGCAGTATAACCATGTGTATCAAAATATTTAATCCATTGATCAGTAAGGTTATGGTCTGCTAAATCAGCCTTCGTCAAAATCAATAGGTGTGGCTTATCGACCCCAATTCTAGCTACTTCTGGATTCATTGAACTAAAGGGGGCCCTTGCATCGACTAATTCAAAAATAATATCGACTAAGTGCACATTTTCTTCAAATTGGCGAATTGCCTTTGCCATATGTCCTGGAAACCATTGAATATTTACTCCCATTTTTGCACCTCGGTTTCTAATCCCTATAATCCAAAAAGCGACTCCATGCTTCATCGAAAATTGTCATCGATGGAAGATACGAACCATTTTCCTCTAAGTACTTAGAGATTTCATCAAAATCAGCAGTATTTTTCGGAAAAGAGTGATCATGAAAAGCGTTATTAGCGAACTCTGCAATCGGTTCATAACTTTTTGGATTCCGTTCGGTCATTAAATATTGATAAAAGCTTTGTCCCATTAATAGTCATCCTCGCATTATTTCTTTTTGCGGTACGTTTCAAAACGGTATGGATATTGATTACGTTCATCAGCTGGAAAATTGGTATGCTGAATCATTTCAAATCGCGAATAATCAATGGTCGGCATCTTGGTATCCCCATTAATATCTGCTTCAATTACCGTTCGGTACAATACGTCAACTTCGTTAATTAGTGCCTTAAAAATCATCGCTCCCCCAACAACATATACGTCATAATTATGTTGCGAGTAATCAGCCAAAAATGATTCAACATCATTAAATACAACCACACCATCTGGTAATTCACTTGCATGATGACTAGTTAAAACCATGTTAGTCCGATTGGGCAGGGGGCGTCCAAATGATAAAAAGGTCTTCCGCCCTGCCAAAATTTTATGACCAGTCGTTAACGTCTTAAAATGATGCATGTCCGCTGGCATTTGCCAAGGTAATCCACCGTTTTGTCCAATCGTTCCATTCTTTGTTTCTGCCCATACAAATGCAATCATTATCATTCTCCTAATCAAACAGCTACGGGAGCTTTAATTGCTGGATAACTATCATAGTCAATCACCTTGATATCATCCATCCCATAATCAAATATACTTTTTTTAGCTGGGTTCAGCCATAATTTAGGTGCTGGTTTAGGACTTCTCGTCAATTGCTCTTTAACCTGGTCAACATGGTTAGAATAAATGTGAGCATCCCCAAGCGTATGGATAAATTCACCAGGCTCTAACCCCGTTTCTTTTGCGATCAAACATGTCAACAATGCATAACTAGCAATGTTAAATGGAACGCCTAAGAAAATATCCCCACTGCGTTGGTACAGCTGACAACTAAGTTTCCCATCATTAACATAAAACTGAAACATTGTATGACAGGGCGGTAAGGCCATTGTAGGAATGTCTTCAGGATTCCAAGCCGATACGATCATGCGCCTTGAGTCAGGGTGCGTCTTGATCATTTCAATTACGTTTTTAATTTGATCGATTGTTTCTCCCCGACGGGTTTTCCAGTGTCGCCATTGGCTGCCGTAAACATCCCCCAAATTACCATATTTTTGAGCAAATTGATCATCTGACAATATCCGATCACAAAAAAGTTTCTTTTGTTCTTGATAATCCTGATTAAATCGTTCATCAGATAAATGCCGCCGTCCAAAATCAGTCATGTCAGGACCATCATAGTCATCAGATTGAACATATTTAGCAAATGCCCACTCATCCCAAATATGATTATTGTGCGCTAATAAAAATTTAATATTGGTGTCACCATGCAAGAACCAAAGTAACTCGCTCTTAATCAATCCAAATGGGACCCGTTTGGTCGTCAACAGGGGAAAGCCAGCTCCTAAGTCGAAACGCATTTGGTATCCAAAGGTACTGAGCGTTCCAGTCCCAGTTCGATCACCCTTGCGATGACCATGTTCTAATACATAGCGTTCTAAGTTCAAATATGCATCTTCTAGCATTCAAATTCTCCTATTCATCAGCATACTGGCTAAGATACTCCCAGCGCTGCATTTTTTCTTCTGCTTCTTTTTGAACTGCATTGAGTTGCTTTTGTAGCTTTGCTAATTTTTCAAAGTTATCACTATTGTCAACCATTGCTTGTTCAATATTGGATTGTTGTTCATCTAAATCATCAATCTCAGCTTCAATTTGATCGTATTCGATTTTTTCAGCATAGGTCAACTTAACCTTCTCTTTTTTAGCTGATTTATCTGCTGATGGCTGTTTATTATTTTTATCAGTTTGCTTATTGAGCGTCTTAGCATCCGTAACCCGTTGTGAAAGATAATCGGTAAATTGACCAAAGTGTTCTTCGATTTTACCATTGCCATCAAAGAATAAAAGTCGATTAGCGGTCTTATCTAAGAAATAACGGTCATGCGATACCGTAATCACGGTCCCACTAAAGTGTTCAATATAGTCTTCCAATACCGTCAAAGTACTTATATCTAAATCGTTAGTTGGTTCGTCTAATAACAAAACATTGGGCTGTTGCATCAATAATTTTAAAAGGTATAAGCGCCGTTTTTCACCACCGGATAGCTTTCGAATCAAGGTGCCGTGCATGAACCGTGGAAATAAGAACTGTTCCAATAATTCGGTAATGCTAAGTTCATTTCCCTGATTATCAGTAACGTGTTGCCCAACATCGCTCAGGTAGTTAATAACCCGCTTGTCGCCTGGAATCGGTTCGGTTTGTTGAGTATAATAGGCCATCTTAACCGTTTCACCAATCGTAACGACTCCTGAATCTAATGGGATGCGACCAGCAATTACATTTAACAATGAAGACTTACCTGCTCCATTTTCACCACTGATCCCAATTCGCTCGTTGCCTTGTACTAACATATTAAAGTCATTCAAAATCACCTTGCCGCCCAATTTCAAATCAGCATGTTCAATGTTAATGACTTTTTTACCAAGCCGTTTTTGCCCCAATGAAATATCGACATCTTGATCCAATTGTAAATGATTAATATTATCCTTAATGTCATTAAATCGATTGATTCGTGCCTGTTGTTTAGTAGAACGTGCTTTGGCGCCCTTCTTCATCCACGCTAGTTCCTGTTTGTAGAGTCGTTGCTGTTTATGTTCGGCACTTACAGCTCGATCGACCCGTGCTGCTTTTTGTTGAACATAGTCTTGATAATTACCCTGATATGCATATAGCTCACCAAATGAAAGCTCCCAAATATTATTTACAACGCGGTCCAAGAAGTAACGATCATGAGTTACTAACAACAACGACCCTTTGTACTTAGCAAGATATTCTTGAAGCCATTCGATCGAATCAAAATCTAAGTGGTTGGTAGGTTCGTCCATTAACAATAAATCTGGTGATTGAATCAATACCTGGGCCAATGCAACCCGACGCTTTTGTCCTCCTGAAAGGCTAGCCACCTTTTGCTGCATGTCAGTAATTTTTAGTTGGGTCAAAATCGTTTTTACATCACTTTCGGCATTCCAAGCATCTTCTTCATTCATTTTAGCTTCCGCATCTAAATATTGCTTTTGGACCTTAGGATCTTCGGGATTAAATGAATAACGATCCAAAACTTCTTCATAGTGACGGATCGTTTCAAAGACCGCCTGGGTCCCACTAAAAACTGCATCCAAAACCGTTAGATCATCATCTAATTCCGGATGTTGTCTTAAATACCCAATTGTATAGGATTTAGAAGTAATGATCGTTCCACTAGAATCAGTATCAACTCCTGATAATACGTTCAATAAAGAAGTTTTACCACTTCCGTTCGTTCCAATTAAACCAATTCGATCATGTTCGTTAATGATAAAATCAAGCGACTTAAAAAGGGTCTTTTCGCCATATGTTTTAGTTAGGTTTTCTGCTCTTAGCGTTTGCATTCAATAAACACCCCTTCATTATTTTTTTAAAAGTAATCGTGCATGCTCTAACAACGTTGGACCATCATTTGGTAATTCACCATTGATCACCGATGTTTGGAGCTGTTTTAAAAGCTTCCCTAATGCTGGGCCAGGTTTAACGACCCCTGCTTTAATTAATTGACCGCCGTTAATTGCTAGTTCATGGACATCTTTAATTGGTAGTTCATCAAAGCGATAAAATAACTCAGTTGCATCCACTGGGGTTCCAAAGGCACGAACAACAACGACCACGTCCATTAACAATGTGCGTCCCGTATGAAATAAAGCCATCGCATCTAGTTGATTCCTTTGAATTGCATTTGTCGCCATGACAATTTTTTGGGTCGCTTCAATCACTTGGTTCGAAGCCTTCCACTTTTTTAAGATTGTACTAATCTGTGAGTGATTTAATTTAAATGCCACCCCCAATAGTCCCCAAACTTGATTCTCGTTCGAAAGCTTAAAGGGCGGTAATTCAATTATTCGTTCGACAGCTGGTAAGTATTCGTTAAATACAGGAACATAGTCGATCATTTTCGTATTAACCATGTCACTTAATCCTAGTTGTGGCTTGTAACCCATCATCATCTTGACGAATTCAGTATAAATACGCTCAATTGCAATTTTTGAAAGCAAGTAACTATGCTTTGTAATTGCCTGCATCGTACCATGATCAATACTAAAGTCTAGCTTACTGGCAAAGCGGACTGCTCGCATCATTCTCAGGGCATCTTCGTTAAAGCGCGTGTTAGCATCCCCAACTGCCCGAATCAAATGATTCTTCAAGTCAGTTAAACCATTGAACAAATCAATCACCGTTCCATCTTCCTTCATTGCAAGTGCATTGATTGTAAAATCACGTCGCTTTAGATCTTCGGATAACGAGCGGATGAAGGTAACTTTATCGGGTCTTCGATAATCTTGATAGCCAGATTCTGTCCGAAAGGTGGTTACTTCGTATCCATTTCCATGGTCCAATACCATCACAGTACCATGCTCAATGCCTGTATCAACGGTCCGTTTAAATAGGGCCTTGATTTCAGCTGGATAAGCACTGGAAGCAATATCGACATCGTGAATTGGTAACCCTAAAATAGTATCACGAACGCTCCCTCCAACAAAATAGGCTTCATATCCTGCAGCTTCGATCGTCTGTAAAATCGGTCTTGCTTTTTCAAATTCATGCGGTAAGTTTTGAATTTTCATTTTTACGCCCCATTCTAAATTACTACTATTAATGTTACCAAATTTCATCAGTTATTTGTTAGCAATTTGGTTGATTTTGGATTTAATTATGGTATTATTTATTTAAGATAAGTTAATGTAAAAATGTACAAGTGAGGAGGCCCCTTCATGACCGTTAATAATTACCCCTACCAAAATAATTTTGAAACATACTTACATCAAATTCCACTAGCCCAGATTACGATCGATGAATACTCATCGACTTTAATCGACCTATTTGAATATCTGTCTAATTTTAACCATGGGTACCAAAAAGATCATCGGGTTAGTCAACTATTCGATCGTGATATTCAACAGTATATGAACATGTTATTGACTGAAAGAAATATTACTAACACGACCTACAATAAAGTTCTATCGCACTTAAATATCTATTTTAAGTACCTCTTTACGCAAGAACTCACCCAAAAATTACCGACACTGAACCTAAAGGGAAAGGAACGCAAGACGCCTGCATCAGTTTCAGTTAAGTGGCTAAAAGAACTGCCTAATATCATTGCAGATGACAGCATCCATATCTACACTCGTTTAGTATTATTACTGATCAGTAAGGGTTATAACTTAAAAGAGTTCCTGCAACCTAATTTTTACCGTGAATTTGAACAAATCAAATGGCAACCTAACGAACAACAATTTATTGATAAATTTAATAATTTTATTCAACCAATTCAATTGCGCCAATCCAGTCCTGATATTTTTTTAAAACAGCGTTTTGCTGGGGACCCCCACATTACACTTCAAGGAATTCATAAGTATTTAAAACCAGATGAACAAAAAATTGGGATGCAGTTGAAGCCATCCCAATTGTTCCAAAGTTATGTTGTTGATTATATTTTAAAGCATCCTAGATTATCAGATCCCGACTTGTCAGAAAAGCTACGACTAGACATGGTCTCGATCCTATACTATCGCAAGTTGATTCATAATTTAGACTAATGATATTCATTCAATATTTGATCCATTTCATCATCAGTGGGTTCTAATTCTAAATATTTTTTCAAGAGCGGCAACATCGTATCGTTTTTACCAATTGAACGATAGAATAATGCTGCTTCCTTTAAAAAGTCAGGGTTATCAGAAAACGATTTAGCGGCCTGTTCGTAAAAATTAGTTGCTTGAGCAAGCTCGTCTATTTCAGAATATGAAGTTGCCAAATTCCATGCTAATTGAGGATCAATAGCATGGGTTTCTAAATACTGTTTTAAAAACGAAATATTGGCTTCATATTCTTCTTCTTGAACTAATAGGTTTGATAACTTGATCGTGAGATTCAAATCATCTGGGGCAATCTCATGACCACGACGATAATAATGCTCAGCTTGCTCGATTTCACCTAATTTCAGGGCTAAATCACCCGTCTTAGTCCACAGTGATTCATTATACTCATCGACTCCTAAACCTTCTTGAAAGACCTTTAAAGCATCTTTTTCTTTATGCATTTTTTCCAATGCTTCTCCTAAGTATGGATAAAGCGTCTGATAATCATGGTCACTATCACGAAGGTCCTCAAAAATCGCTACTGCTTTGCGGTAATCTTTCAGCTGCAAATAGGTAAAGGCGGTTTCAAATTTAACATCTGAGGTCATATTAATTAACTTGATCTGTTTTAAATAGCCAATTGCATGCCCAAACCTACCTGCATTGGCATATGCCAATCCAATTCGTTCCACTAAGTTCACAGAAGATAGTTCAGTAATCCCCTTTTTAATTAAATGCAAATAAAGGGGGATTGCCTTATCGAACTCGCGAGTTGAAAAGTATAGTTCGGCTAATGCAAAATTAATTATGTCCTCATCAGGAGCGATTTGTTTAGCCATCAATAATTTTTGCTTACTGACCTCAAATAAGCCTTGGGTCTGATATAAATCTGCTGCGATCATTAGTGATTGCACATAGCTATCCGAATTGGGATTAATTTCACTTAAGTATGAAAGAGCTAGGTCATTTTGATCTTCGCTAATTGCAATTTCTGCTAAGTTAGCGCGTAATTCATCAGCATCGGGGTATTTGTTTAGCAGTTGATGATAAATTTGCTTAGCTTGACTCAAAAAACCGAGTGAGTATAATTCCTCTGCTAATGAGAATAACAGGTCATCATCGTCTTTTTTTAAAGCTAACTGGAATTGTTCATCAAACTCATCTAACTTGCCAGCTTCTAAAAAATCCAATGCCTTTTGTGAGTAGCTATTCATGTTGCTTCCTCCTAAAATGATTCAATAAAAAAAGCCAGTCCGACATTCGTCGCACTGGCTTTTTTAAAAAATACAATTATTTAACTGCATCCTTTAAAGCCTTACCTGGTTTGAAAGCTGGAACCTTGCTTGCAGGAATTTGAATTTCTGCACCAGTTTGTGGGTTACGACCCTTACGAGCTGCACGTTCACGAACTTCAAAGTTACCAAAACCGATCAATTGAACTTTTTCACCATCTGATAGGTGGCTTTCAATTGAGTTGAATACTGCATCTACAGCTGCAGTAGCATCCTTTTTAGTTAAACCAGTCTTTTCTGCGACATCGCTAACTAATTCTGCCTTGTTTGCCATTGAGATTCACCTCCTAAATAATTAGGAACTTTTTGATCAGTACCATGATACTGAACTTAATCATTATACCATGAAAACGACCCAAAGTTCTAGGCACACCAAGGGGCACCTTTACTTTATCCAAAATATCACAAACCAATCTTAAGTGCAATCATTTTATACATATAAATACTGGCTTTGCGCCCATTATTCAGTTTTACTTTCGATGGCGACTCAAAATCTTGATCGGAGTCCCCGTAAAATCAAAATGAGCCCGAATTTGGTTCTCTAAATATCTTTGGTATGAAAAATGCATCAACTCTGGATCATTGACAAAAACAACAATGGTCGGTGGTGCAACTGCTACTTGAGTAGCATAATAAATCCGTAAACGCCGCGATTTGACCGTCGGTGTTGGAGTCATTGCAATTGCATCAGAAATAACCTGGTTCAAAGCAGAAGAACTAATTCGCTGTTTATGATTAGTATTAACCTTTTCAATCAAAGCAGGGATTTGGTTCAATCGCTGATGGGTCAATGCTGACACAAAAATAATGGGTGCATAGCTAAGGTATCGAAATTCAGTTCTGAATGCAATTTCAAAATCGTGTTGACTATGGGTGTTCTTCTTGATCGTATCCCACTTATTAACAACTACTATGATTGCTCGACCAGCATCATGGGCATATCCAGCAATCCGTTTGTCTTGCTCCCGAATCCCCTCTTCTGCATTGATCACCATTAAAACAACATCGCTATCATCAATTGCTTTCATTGCCCGCATTACACTATAGCGTTCAGTATTTTCATACACCTTACCACGTTTGCGCAATCCAGCTGTATCAACCATCGTAAATAGCTGATCTTGATATTCAAAAGTGGTGTTGATCGCATCACGAGTAGTCCCTGCAACGTCTGAAACAATCACCCGATTTTCTCCTAAAATAGAGTTGACTAGCGATGATTTCCCAACGTTAGGCCGACCAATCAAACTAAAGCGAATTGAATCGATATCCTCCGTATCGCTTTCTGATGGGAAGTGTTTAGCCACTTCATCTAATAAATCACCTAAGCCAATTCCATGGGCGCCAGAAATAGCGTATGGTTCACCAAACCCTAGTGAATAAAAATCATAGATATTCATCCGTAGTTCTTGATTATCGACCTTGTTGACTGCTAATACGACTGGTTTTTTAGAACGGTATAAAATTTTTGCAACCCGTTCATCAGCACTAGTGACCCCTTCTTTACCATTGACCATAAATATAATTACGTCAGCTTCGTCGATCGCCACTTCAGCTTGTGCGGTAATTTGCTTTAGGAATGGTTCATCACCAATGTCGATTCCACCGGTATCAATAATATTAAAGTATTGATTTAACCATTCTGCATGGGCATAAATTCGATCCCTAGTAACACCAGGGGTATCTTCAACGATTGAGATCCGATCCCCAGCAATTCGATTAAAAATGGTTGATTTCCCGACGTTCGGCCGACCCACAATTGCTACTGTTGGTTGTTGTGCCATATTTTAAGCCTCCTTTGAGCTAATCATTATAAACAAAAAATTATCCTTCAAATAAATTGAAGGATAATTTTAATAATATTGTCATGAAATATTATCTGGTACTAATTATTTATCGTCTTCATCTTTGTTTAAAGCCTTACCAACGATATCACCTAAAGTGAAACCACTTTCTTCTTCTGGTGCATCCTTGATAGAATTATCATTAACTGGCTTTCTGCTTGGACGACGCTTGTTACCTTCACCTTCAGCATGTTCAGGTTCTGGTTCAAGAGCACGCATTGACAATGCAAGACGGTGGTTTTCTGGTTGAACGTCTAAGACCTTAACTTCAACCTTTTGGCCAACCTTCAAAACATCACCTGGAGTAGCAACGTGCTTGTGTGAAATTTGTGAAATGTGAACTAACCCTTCAACACCTGGGAATACTTCAACAAATGCACCGAATTCAACTAAGCGCTTAACAGTTCCTTCAAGTACACTGCCCTTTGGAGCCTTGCTTTCGATATCATCCCATGGTTGTGGTTGAGTTTGCTTGATTGAAAGTGCAATTCTGTTCCGATCTTCATCAACAGAAAGAACCTTCACCTTAACTTCTTCACCGACTTTAAGAACATCGCTTGGCTTTGCAACCCGTTCGTATGAAATTTCAGAAACGTGAACAAGTCCATCAATGCCACCTAAGTCAACAAAGGCACCAAAATCAGTTAAACGAGCAACTTTACCTTCAACAACTTCACCGACGGTAAGCTTATCCATAACTTTTTCACGGGCTTCTTTTCTTTCCGCTTCAACAATTTCACGGTGAGAAAGAATTAAACGGTTTTCAGCTGGAATAACTTCAACTACTTTACATTCGAATTCTTGACCCTTAAATTGGTTCAATTTTTCAACAAAGTGATCAGTAATCATTGAAGCAGGAATAAAGCCACGAACGCCATCAGCGTCAACAACTAAACCACCACGGACAACTCGGCTAACGGTAACGTTAACAGTTTCGCCCTTGTCAGCTTTTTCCTTGATTTCATCCCAAACCTTGAGACTTTCCAATTTCTTGATTGATAATAAGTAACTTCCGCCTTCCTTATCATCACCAATTTTAGAAATTACAACTACCTTAACCTTGTCTCCAACTTTAAATTCATCTTTAACATTTTCGATTGGTTTTGCAGAAAGTTCGCGACGTGGGATAACCCCTTCAACACCAGAGTTTTCGATTCCGACAAAAACTTGACCGCTTTCGTCAATATCTAAAACTTCACCATTAACAACGTCTCCAACTTTTACTTCTTGTACGCTATTCAAAGCGTTTAATAAATCCTTATTTGTATTTTCGTTAGTTTCACTCATAAAAATACTTCCTCCTTGCGACAACAACTAACTGTAGTTTAACCTAATTTATAAATAATTGCTAGTAATTAGTTATTATTCAACATATTTTTCATTAATTTACTAATTTCAGCTACCACATCTTGAATCGACATGCTAGTGGTATTAATTTCAATTGCATCGGCAGCCTTTACTAAGGGCGATACTTTCCGATGTGAATCCTTATAGTCACGGGTCTCAATTTCAGCCTCTAGCTCTTTTAAAGGGGTGTGAATTCCCTTTTCAGCATTGTCCTTAAACCTTCGTTCAGCACGTTCGGCTACACTCGCAACTAAAAATATTTTTAAATCTGCGTTTGGCAAGACCGTAGTTCCAATATCACGGCCATCCATCACAACGCCACCGTTACTAGCGATATTACGTTGCTGATCGACTAAGTTTTTACGAACGCCAGGTAAAGCAGCTACTGTGGAAACAGAATTAGTAACCTTTTCAGAACGAATTTCATTAGTCACATCTTGATGATCTAAAAAAACAATTTGCTGCGGATGCCCTGGTTTAAAATCAATTGTTGTATCGTTTAAAACCGCTACGATCTTAGGTTCATCATCTAATGCAATCCCCTCTTGAATGACCTTCAATGTAATCGATCGATACATCGCCCCGGTATCGCAGTAAACATATCCAAATTGTTTAGCAATCAACTTAGCAACGGTGCTTTTACCAGCAGAAGCTGGTCCATCAATTGCAACTTGTAACTTTTTTATACTCAAAGTAAATCAATTCCCCAATCAATATTATTTAACCCGTAGCTTTTGGCCAGGATGAATTTGCGAAGCACTACTCAATCCGTTCAGCTCCAAAAGTTGCTGTTCAGAAATTCCAGCATTGGTAGCAACCCGATACAACCCTTGACCTGCTTGAACAGTTACATAATCACCACTAGCGCTACTATTTGATGAACTACTACTATCCGTTTTGCTACTTTGTTTAGATTTAGACTCAGAAGATTGTTTTGCCTTTTCAATACTACTAGATTTAGCACTTTCAGAACTTGCTTTTTCAGTCCTTGTACTAGCTTTTTTAGAGCTATTTTCCTTTGTAGCGCTTTTTTCCTTGCTAGTACTTACTGATTGAACCTTAGTGCTTGCAATACTGGAACTGCTACTGTCAGTTCCACCTGTACTCTTCATGACCCCAAAAAGCAATGCAAATGCCATAATTAAAACAATTGCACTAATTAAAATAATTGAGATTAAACTATTACTTTTGTTTTGCTTGCGCAATTTCGTTCTTGATAGGTTCCCTTCATCATCCGTTGCATCATCGAACGTTTGGTTCCAGGGTTCCTTATCATTTTGGTTTTTATCCTTCATAGCGACCTCCTCTAAAATAATCATTTATTATTGTAACATTTACTTATTGATTTTAATCATCATTTTTAAATAATTTTTCGATAATCAATCGCCAATCCAAATCATTAGCTTTCTCCCCGTTTGATGAAGTTCTTTTAAGCCCTAATTCAGCAATCGGATTTTGTGGTGCTAAGTAGTCACAACATTTTCGACTGTGAGGGGGCGCGATCTGATTAAAATAATTTAGTAAAAATTGACGTCGACAACCATCGAAAGTAACATAACGCATCAATGCATTCAAATTATTTTTTTGTTGTTTATACCTAGCGCTAAAGATGTTATTCACCAAATCCCGTGAATACCCATGCTGCCAATAAAAACTAAGTATTCGCACCTGTTCATCATTTGGTGCCAGATTGATAATGCGTTGCGGATCGTTAAAAAATGAATTGATCGTTTGTTGGTTCGGAATATTATTATCTATAAAACTTGCTGGAAGTGACTCATCCCCATTTTGATACAATAAGATTGCAATGCTTTGTTTGTTATCACGACCAGCTCGCCCAATTTCTTGCATATAGGACTCCAAATCGACGGGTAAGTGATAATGAATCACAAACCGAACGTTATTTTTGTCAACTCCCATCCCAAACGCACTAGTCGCACAGATTACATCTAATTGATCATTCATAAACTGATGCTGAATTTTAAATCGCTCTTCGTCTAACAGCCCAGAATGATAAGCAGCCACCCTTAAATTACACTCATGATTTAACGTTAATGCAACTTGATTAGCTAACTTGCGGCTTAAGAAATAGATTATCCCAGGTGGTTGAATTTGATTAACCATTGATACTAAAGCCGCAATTTTATCATCCGCATTTAAAACCCTCCGAACTGATAGGTAAATATTAGGACGGTCAACCGATTCAATAACCCGATGGACCGAATCCATCAACCCTAATTTATTTATAATATCAGCTTGAATTTCCTTAGAAGCAGTTGCAGTGAGCATTAACGTAAGGGGATGCCCCCAGCCATTTAAAATCGTCTTTAAGTTCAAATATTCAGGACGAAAATCAGGTCCCCACTGTGATAAACAATGGGCTTCATCGATCACAACCAATCCAGGATGAATGTTTTTCATAAAGCGCATTACTTCTAGTTGCGAGATTGTTTCTGGTGAAACATAGATATATTGGTATTGATTTAAATGATGCAATGCGAACTGTTTTTGTTGCCAATCAAGCGTGGAATTTAGTGCCACTACTTTTTTGATGCCTAAATATTTTAGACGATCAGCTTGATCTTGCATCAATGATAATAAAGGAGAAATAATTATGATCGGCTGGGGATTCAATAATCCAAACATTTGATAGATCAGTGTCTTACCCGCCCCCGTTGGTAAAACGGCTAATGTGTTTTGATGGTCGAGCAATGCCATTAAGACTTCCGATTGCCCCGGTCTAAAATCATCAAAGCCGAAGTGATCCTTTAGGATTTGTTTCAACTGCGTTTTATCCATTCAAATGCCCCCTTAATATTTGATATAGTCGAAAATAAAAATAATCAAGGGTCGGATCCTGTTTTTTTATATCATTAAACTGCCATTGATCTATGTTGCCATGATAAGTAGCTTCTAATCTTTGCCATGTCAATTCATTAAAAAGTTTTTTGAACAGCTCACTTGTCTGCGGTTCCAAAATTGCGACTTCCAATAAGTGCTCCTTAACTGTCGAAGCCTTAATGTGTCTTATTTGAGCAATTTGATCAAAACTATTTCCTGATAGCAACATTTGGTAAGTACTTTTAGCACTATTACTTACTAAGGAACGCTTATCCTCACCTAATAAAAGATACGGAGCTTGGTAGCGGTCACTATTTTTAATCAAAAATTCAATTAGTTCGTTAAATAATTGAAGTTCATTAATCCAAACGACCCCTGGATTTAAATTCAGCTCATTTGCTTGTTGAAAAATGGTCATCCCAATTATGGAATGACCATTTAAAATTTTAGTAAATTGCCATGCACGCTGATCTGATAGTTGTGATAAAAAATTAATAAGCGCCTTTGAAAAATTTTTCACTAAATCACGATCTTTGAAATAGTTAAACCAACGTTTGATAAACTGATCATCATAGTGCCCAATCAACATTGGATAATACTGATTATTATGATAGCTATATTCTGAAACAACTTGGGTCGCTAACAAAAAACGTCGCCGAAATCGATTTAAATCAAACCGCAAATTCATTTTTAAGCCCGCTTGGGAATTATAATTTGCAAAATGATTATGTACCCAGGCTACCCCAGCTTCCGTTAATAAGTAATGCTTATCATTCGGTTGCTTGACTAGCCCAGCATTAATTAATTTTTGTAATTCACTAAGTGTGTATTGTGAATCAACCTTTGGCAGACATCCCATAAAATCATTAATTCCATAACGCATCCCCCAAAACAAAATCGAAACCGTTCTCCTTTGAATCAAAGTATTTTCAATCACTTTAATTCGCCGCGGCTGATCAGCAGATAGGAAAAACATTATTAAATCACGATTCATACAGAACATCCCTTCATTTTATTATTGTTTATGTGAATCGATCCACTTAGCAAGCCGATCTTTTACTAACATGAATAATCCACCAATCACGATCCCCTTGATCAAATTAAATGGAATCACTTGAACTAAAATGTACTTAGCCATGTCAGGAATCTTAAAACCAACTAGACTAGCGTAAAGTGGGGTAATTACCAACCAATTCAATACTGATAGTACTACCACTAGACTAATCGTTTCAATTCCAACCGTTGCCAGTTTGTTAACTAAGCGATCGCGGTTCTTAAATAACTTCTGGGCCCCTACGATCGATAATAAAATAACGATCGAAGCGGTCAGTGACGCAATGATCCCAATCAAACTGGCAATCGATGCCCCACCAGTTATCCAATACAAGAGCGACTTAATTACCGCAATAATGATGCCCCCAGCTGGTCCAAATAACATCGTCCCAATCAAAATCGGAATATCACCAAAATCAAGCTTGAAGAATGCAAACATTGGAATGGTCGGAAAAATCATCAAAATATACGATAACGCCGCCAATAATGACATCTGCACTAACTGAACAACACTAAAACGCTTACTACTTGTTTCCATAAAAAAAAGCCCCTTTAATAGGCCATCTTCACAGGATTTAAAATCCAAAAAGAACCGTTTCAAAACGGCACTTAAAAAGCAATCTTCTTTATACCAGACTATACTGTCGGCTTTGGAATTTAACCAAATCAACTATCAAAAGATAGGTAGCGGGCTATACCGCCGGTTGGGAATCACACCCTGCCCTGAAGATAAACCAAAATTTTATTTACGAGACTATTTTACATAATTTAAAACCCAAAAGTCAAATATATTACTTTTCGGTCATTTCAAAAAGTCGATCCACTTCGACCTTCTTAAGGGCTCGATATTCACCTGGCTTTAAGTTGCCAAGGGTCAAAAAGCCGTATTGAACCCGACTCAACTTCTTGACTGGATTCCCAATTGCTGCAAACATTTTTTTAACTTCGTGGTTGCGTCCCTCATGAATCGTCAATTGAATGACCGCATTCTTAACCTGGTATCCATTTACTGCTTCTAAGACCTTAGTCTTAGCTGGAGCAGTCTTTTTACCATCAATCATGACCCCTAAACGAAGCTTCTTTAACCCTTCATTAGTGGGCATCCCAGTTACCTTTGCAACATAAACTTTATTAATTTCATATTTGGGGTGGGTCAAACGATTATCTAAATCACCATCATTGGTCATCAACAATAACCCAGCAGTATCATAATCGAGCCGTCCAACTGGATAGATTCGTTCACTAACTTCAGGGAAATAATCCATAACCGTTTTGCGATTTTTTTCATCACTAACCGTTGAAACAACTTGGCGTGGCTTATATAGCAAATAATAAACTGGTTGTTCACGACTAATTGGAACTTCATCTACTTGAACTTCATCACTATTTTTAACCTTAGTTCCTAATTCAGTTACAACCTTACCATTTACTTTGACCCGACCAGCTTTAATGATTTCTTCAGATTTACGTCTTGAAGCAATCCCTGCCTTAGCCATTACTTTTTGCAATCGTTCTGCCATTTTTAATCTCCTTTTAAATCAGTATCCAAATCCATCGGGGGGAGTTTATCTAGACTGTCCAACCCAAATAAATTTAAAAATAAACCAGTAGTTCTATATAGTGGCGGTCCTCCAGGAACATCTTTTTTGCCAGCCACCTCAACTAATCCCTGTTTTAATAATTTTTGGATAATTGCTGAACTGTTAACCCCTCTAATATCATCAACTTCAACCCTAGTGATCGGTTGATTATAGGCAATAATCGTTAATCCCTCTAAGCTAGCTTGGGTCAGCCCCGTTCGGTCACTATCACCATAAAATCGTTTTAAATCATCATTGAGAGCCGCTTTAGTCGTAATTTGGTATTTTTGATCAAAATGAATTACTTGTAACCCACAATCAGAGTCACTTTGATACTTAAAGGTCAATTGTTCGATCAACTGCTGAACTTCCGTGCGATCGATCGACAGGTACTTACTAAGTTGAGCTACTGAAATTCCTGTATCACCCGTTACATAAATCAAAGCCTCCACGCGTGCTAATTTACTGCTCATTCACATCACCTCACCGTTTGGAAATTTTAGATTGATGGTTCAATTGAAAGACCTTCACCTGGTGTTGTTTAATCAGTTCCAAAATTGCTAAAAACGTTGTAATTAAAGCCTCTAAATTCGACTGGTGTTTAAAAACCCAGTCTAAATCCAAAGCCTCGTGATTATTTAGACTATCGTTAACCCATTGAATTTGTTCTTCAACTGAGTATTGCCATTCACTAACTTCAACGATTGCATCTTCAGCATCGAAGTGATTACTGATGACCCTTTGAAATGCATTTTTCAAAATTTGCAGATCAAGTGGATCATGCGTTTCAATTAACCCATTAACGTAATTAGGGACGACCTCTGCGCGAGAATGCAGCTTGGCACGATCATTGTAGCGATGCTTTAAGTCACCAGCACGTTGCTTATAAGCTTGATAGACGATCAATTGATTGACCAAATCATCCCTGGGATCATCTTCTGCTTGTAAATCACTATTTATCGGCAGTAACATTTTAGACTTAATCGCCATCAAATTTGAAGCCATTACAAAATACTCACTAACTAAATCAATATTAAATCCCTTCATTTGATTTAAATATTCAACGTATTGGGCCGTAATAGATTCAATTTGAATATCGTAAATACTCATCTTAGATTGCTTAATAAGGTGCAATAATAGTTCTAATGGTCCATCAAACTCATTCACATGGATTGCAAATTGCTCTTGATCATTGTTCATCTCTAGCCTGCTCCCAAGCTTCACAAATTTTTGCAGTATCCAATGATCCAACGATTTTTTTATCTAAATAAATTTTTTCAAGTTCATTTAACATCTTAAAGCAATTATCCATTGTAAATAACTCTGGAACCAATACGATTCTTCTCACTAACACATTTTGTTTTTTATCTTCGACCCCTAACAGGCCCGACCAATTATCATTTTGGTCCTTCCATAAATAAAAATTACGATCATCTGAATCATCATACCATTCGATTTCTTCAGAAATCCGTTCCATTTTATTCATATTTGGAGCGAGTGATAGTAGATCATAAACAATTTTTTGATAATCATCTTTGTACTTCAATAACATTTTAAATAAATCCTCTTTATTAAATTACTTTCTGGGGTGATATTTTTCATAAACTTCACTAAGGTGACTATGAGAAATATGGGTATAGAACTGCGTCGTTGAAATATCTGAATGCCCCAGCAACTCTTGGATGATTCGTAAATCAGCCCCGTTTTCTAAAATATGAGTTGCAAAAGAATGGCGAAGGGTATGCGGGGTCACATTCTTTTTAATATCTGTTTGGGCAACGTATTGTTTAATTTTTTGCCAGATGCTTTGCCGACTGAGCCCGCCACCGCGTGCGTTCAAAAACAAGTAATTCGAAGCTTGCTTGCCCAATAGTTGGGGCCGACTAGTCTGTAAATATCGTTGAATCCACTCGATCGCAACGGTTCCAATCGGAATAATGCGTTCTTTATCTCCCTTCCCCAGGGTTTGAATCAATTGCATATCCAAATGAAGATCCGCTAACTTTAGCCCCACCAATTCACTGACCCGCAAACCAGTAGCATACATTACTTCTAAGATCGTCCGATCACGAATTCCATATTTATTCGTGGTATCAGGCTGTTGTAACAATTGATTGATTTCCATCTCGGTTAAAACATCGGGAAGGTGATAATCAGGCTTAGGCATATCTATTTTTAACATTGGATTAACATCGACGTAGTGAAACTGCATTAAAAATTGATAAAACTCACGCATTGCGGAAATAAAGCGGGTCACAGAACTTTTAGCTTTCCCCAATTTTTGTAAATGAGCAATGTATTCCAAAATCACATTTTGGTCTACAGAACGCCAATCCAAAATATTGTGTTGTCTTAAAAAAGCAACCAATTCTACAATATCTTGTTTATAACTATTAATAGTGTTGTTCGCCAACCCACGTTCAACTAACATGTATCTTACATACTCACTCACTAGCTGATCCATTAGATCACTCCACGTCTTTATTGATACCTAATTCTGTTAACTTCAAGTATTGTTCATCTTCAGTTACTAGCCGTTGCTTTAATAGCGACCCAATCGCACGTTTGAACTGTCCCTTACTAATGCCAAAAAATTGCTTGATTGCTTTAGGATCACTCTTATCAGTATAAGGCAACTGCCCATCCTCATTACGCTTTAAAACAGCAAAGATCATTGCAGCGTCACCACTGATGGCTTCATAGGCACGCGGCTTCAATGATAAGTTCAAAGAGCCGTCAGGATGAACACCAATTACGCGTCCTGATACGTGTTGGCCCAATCTGGGTTCGACTTCTCGTTCATTCGGATGAACAAAACCAAGATGATAGTCATCAGTGATTACTTTAGTCCCAGCTAGCTTATCACGGTAAACCGTTGCCTTTACGTTTTTATTCATCATCTTATTACTTGCTGGCTTAGCGATTGCGTTAAATATCTCTTCATCAGCTAATTGCCCCCAAATTCGACCCTTTTTATCCACTTTTAAGGCAATCATCAAATGATCACCAACGCTGGGCCAGATAGAACGAATCGTCGGTAAATCATCTAACGAAACGGCAACATCCTTATTGGATAATCCAATATTAACGAAAATCCCTAAGTCATGCTTAAAACCGACCACTTCTCCAAACGCATAATGATCAATTTGCGTCTTCGGGACCGTTCTGGTAATTTGCATTTTATGGGATTCATTTTCATAGGTAAACCCCTTAAAATTACTCCCCAGTTTAAGTGGTTTGTTAATTTCTTGTTTATCTAATTGAAAAGTGGCTCCTTCAATTTGAACAAAATAAAATTTGTCGTTTTCATCAGTTACTTTCCCAGAAGCAACCCTTCCAATAATTTGATTCATAGTGAACCTCACTTCTTTTTTACGTTATCTAACAGATTATACACTCTTTAAATAATCATTTCACTCTAATTTAATTATAGCTTTTTGAACCCTAAATGGTCAAAAGAAACAAAAAAGTCCGCTCCATTCGGAACGGACTTTTTAAATTCAGATTAATTAATTATTAAATTGAGCTTGAAGCACCATGGTAAACGATACCACGACGAGCATCAACAGTAATTAATTCACCATCGGAAATCTTTTCAGTAGCATTTCCAGCACCAACGATAACAGGAATTCCCATTGAGATTCCTACAACCGCAGCGTGTGAAGTTAATCCACCATTTTCAACGATGATTGCACTAGCCTTGTTAATAGCTGGCATGTAATCTTTGTTAGTGTTCTTAGCAACTAAGACACCACCATCAGTAGCCTTGCTATTTGCTTCATCAGCATTGTTAGCAACAAAAGCCTTACCGATAACAGTCTTGTCACCAACACCTTGACCTTGGGTTAACTTAGATCCGATTAATTGAACCTTCATTAAGTTAGTAGTACCACGATCACCAACTGGAACTCCAGCAGTGATTAAGATCAAGTCGCCTTCCTTAGCTAAACCAGTTTCAACAGCCTTGTTAGCTGCTAAGTCGAACATTGCATCAGTACTTGATGGTTGTTCAACTACGATTGGGTGAACACCCCAGTTAACAGTTAAACCACGACGAGTACGGTCATCGAAAGTTAATGCAAGAATGTTAGCATCTGGGTGGTACTTGGAAATCATGCGAGCAGTGTAACCAGTAGAAGTAGTGGCAACAACAGTCTTGATACCAAGATCCTTAACCATTTGAGCAACGGTGTGACCTAAGGCTTCAGTAACGTCACCGTTCTTAAAGTCTGGGCGCTTACGACCGTATAGGTTAAATACGTTTTCAGCCTTAACGTTGATCTTGCTCATTGCTTGAACAGACTTAACTGGGTAGTCACCATTAGCACTTTCACCTGAAAGCATAGTAGCATCAGTACCATCCCAAACAGCGTTAGCAACATCAGAAACTTCAGCCCGTGATGGACGTGGGTTTTCTTGCATGGAGTCTAACATTTGAGTAGCAGTGATAACTGGCTTACCCATTTCGTTACATCTGTCAATTAAGTGCTTTTGAACCAAAGGAACGTTTTCAAATGGAATTTCAACGGCCATGTCACCACGAGCGATCATTAAACCATCTGAAACCTTCATGATATCTTCAAAGTTGTCGATACCTTCTTGTGATTCAATCTTAGGGAAGATTTGAACATCTTCCATGTTTTCTTCTTCGAGTAACTTACGGATGTCAAGAACATCTTCAGGCTTACGAACAAATGAAGCAGCAATGAAGTTAATTCCGTGTTGACAACCAAAACGAATGTCACTAGTATCCTTGTCAGTAATACCAGGTAAGTTGATTGATACACCAGGTGCATCAACGGTCTTACGTGAACCTAACACAGCATTGTTTTGTGCAGTAACAACTAATTCTTTATTAGCTGCATCCTTTTCATCAACAACAGCATCTAAGATACCATCATCAAATAAAACGTGTCCACCTTCGTGAACATCATCAAATAAACCAGGGTAAGTAACAGCGATCTTATCCTTAGTCCCTTCAATAGAAGCATCCATTGAGATTCTAAATTGATCACCTGTATGGAAGTCAAGCTTGCCACCTTGTTGAACAGTGGTACGGATTTCAGCACCCTTAGTATCAAGCATGATTCCCATTGTCTTTCCAGTTTGCTTTTCAGCTTCGTGCACGATGTTCATCCGACCTAAATGTTCTTCGTGGTCACCATGTGAAAAGTTAAAACGGAAAACGTTAGCTCCGGCCTTCATCAACTTAATAATAGTATCAAGATCAGTACTAGCTGGACCTAATGTACTTACGATTTTAGTCTTCTTCATAAGTTAAACTCTCTCCTTTGATTTTGCGCAAATTAACTAACTAATCAAAAACTAGTGAACTAATTTCCACATATTGGATTACACAAGTATTGTATCACTTTTAATGATTTATGTCTGCTTTTAACTTTGTTTTTTATTGGCTTTACATTATTTTTAACGTTTTTGGTAGACTACGTTTTGGTTTCCCAATAAATTTCGAAGATGCGACTGAATTACACCGTCATCACTAAGTGAAAACTGTGGATTTAATAACTGCCGTTTATTTTGTTCTGCCCAATATAGCACCACTCGATATGGACCAGGATTTGATTTAATCAGTTGATTCAACTGATTCAAAGTGTTCATTTGATTATTCTCAGAATTAATTCTTAAAAAACAAATTCCAGCTGGTTTATTATTATTAGGTCGATGGTTTAAGTCGCTTTGCACATTTGCAGCTGATTGAATTTGATTTGCGATCAACTGTAGTTGCTCACCATTGCGCAAGTCAACTCGTCCATTAATCAATAGGACCCGTTGTGCCACGAGATGTGCTTTAACCTGCCTATAGACCTTAGGGAACACCACGATATCCACTTCACCAATTGGATCACTACCGTTAACAAAGGCCATTGGATCGCCTTTTTTCGTCCGAATCGTCCTCACTTGGTTAACGAACACCAATATATTGACCGATTGATTAATATATTGGGGCAGGTCATTTACATGCTTGGTTTGGAATTGATTACTAACCGCTGCGAACTGTTCAGTTGGAAAACTTGATAAATAGACACCCAAATATTTTTGTTCATTCTCCAAGAGCTCTCCCATTGAAAACTCATCGCGATGTTTCATGATCGGTGCAAGCGTGTCCAACAGGTTAGTACTACCTCCACTTAGTTTTAAGTACTGAATAAATTCATTTAAAGAAGCAATTAATTCAGAACGATTCAAGTTAAAACAGTCTAATGCCCCTGCATAAATCAGCGGTTCAATTAGAGCTGGTTTCAAAAACTTGCTGTCTAAACGGGATAAGAAATTATGAAGGTTCGTAAAGATGCCACCCTGTTCGCGATTTGAAACAATATTAGTAATTAAATCACTACGTACGGTTCTCACCGCTGCCAACCCAAAAACAATCTTGCCATCTTGTAAACTGAACTCCCGATTACTAAGGTTGATATTTGGTGCTAGGATTTCAATTTGATGACTTTTGGCCTCAAGTAAAAACGTCCTGGTCTTTGCTTTGTTTCCCATTTCAGCATTAAAAATCGTCGTAAAAAACTGTAATGGATAATGCACCTTAAGGTAAGCTAACTGAAACGCCATCTTACTATAGGCGACCGCATGCGATTTATTAAAACCATAACTAGCGAAACGATCAATATAGTCGAACGTAATGTTTGCAACTTCTGGTGTAAAACCCCGTTGCTTAGCACCAGATATAAATTTGACCCGCATCGAATCCATTACGGACTGTTTCTTTTTACTCATCGCACGCCTTAAAACATCTGATTGACCAAGGGTAAAGCCCCCCATCACGGAAGCGACCTGCATTACTTGCTCTTGATAAACAATAATTCCATACGTCGGCCCTAAAATCGGCGCCAATGCACGATCAGGGTAAGCAACTGTTTTTTTGCCATTTTTACGTGCCACAAATTCATTAATATTTTGCATTGGTCCAGGCCGATATAATGCATTGACGACGGCAACTAGGTTAAAATCAGTTGGTTTAACCTGCCTCAAAACATTTTTAATCCCACTGGATTCAAATTGAAAAATACCATTTGTATCACCGTTTTGAAACAGTTGCAGTGTTTTAGCATCGTTAATATTAATTTGATGAATATCAAAATTAGGATCTGTCGTTCGATGGATCAAGTCGATGATCGATGCCAAAAACGATAAATTCCGCAATCCAAGAAAATCAATTTTCAATAACCCGACTTCTTCAGCATAGTTCTTTGAATATTGAGTCATTAAAATATTATTTTTTCCGTTCTGCAGGGGCGTAGTGTTCACCAAAGGTTGATTACTTAAGATGACCCCAGCCGCATGGGTTGAAAAATGACGAGGCAATCCCTCTAATTTTAAAGCTGTTTCATAAATCAAGCGGTTCAAAGAACTCGTATTCACAATATTTCTTAATCCTTGTGATTTCTCATAGGCACTTCGTAAGCTAATATGAACTTCACTTGGAATTGCCTTACTCCATTGGCTCGCATGGTCGTTGCTAACACCAAAAGTCCGATTGATGTCTTTTAAAACTTGCTTCGCACCAAAAGTATCGAACGTAATGATCTGAGCGACTCGATCGTTACCATACTTATCATGAACATAGTTAAGGATCTCATCTCGACGGTCATCCGGAATGTCCAAATCGATATCAGGCATTTGGGCCCGTTCTTCATTTAAAAACCGTTCAAATAATAAATCATACTGAATTGGATCTACATCGGTAATTGAAAGTACATAAGATACCAACGAACCCGCTGCAGATCCTCGACCTGGTCCAGTAGTAATGCCAACTGAATGGGCATAATTAATTACATCCCAAACGATCAAAAAATAATCAGCAAACCCCATTCTAATAATGACTGATAACTCATGGTCTAGTCTTTGTTGATAGTCTTTAAAGCGCTCTTTATCAATATGCCCTGCATCAAATCGACTCTTGAGCCCTGATTGACAAAGAAGTTCAAGATATTGTTTAGATGATTGCCCCTCTGGGGTCGGAAAGGTTGGTAATTGGGTGGGCTTTTTTTCAATTTTAACTTCACAGTGATCAGCAATTAATTGGGTCTGCTCCATTTCAGATTCTAAGCCCCTTAGATGATACTCCCGTTCAACCATTTCAAGTGGTTTTAACCAATTTTTACCGGTTTGATTCTGCTTGGCAGGTGAAAAGTTAACGCTGTTGCTATCCCCAATCGCACCGAGTACTTGTTTTGCAAAGTAATCCTCAGAGTCAATATATTCAACTGGGTCGATTCCAACTAAATTAAGGTGATATTGAGCACCAACGGATCTAATTTGGCTAACTATTTCTGATGGTAAAGTGGAGGTGATTGCTAATTTTAAATTGTTCAAATCAACGTATTGACACCAGATATTAATTTCATTTGCCACCGCATCATTATTCCCCAGTAAATTAATTAACTCACCATTATTGGGTAAAATAACAAACAAATCTTTCAAAAAAGCCCCAATTTGATTAACTGAAATCAAGTTATTGGTCTTTGCCGTTTGAATCAACGTTGATATCCGCATTAGGTTTTGATAACCGTTTTGATTTTGAGCTAACAGCGTCACCGGAAATGAATTTAGCGGTTGCACAATTCCCGCAAGCGAAACGTTCATTCCGATGATCGCCTTCATCTCGGCATTGCGACATGCATTATAAAATTCAACCGCCCCATACATCACATTATTATCGGTAAGTGCTAACGTTCGATAACCCCGTTGTTTAGCAACGTTAACCAAACGATCAATTGAAATCGTACTTTTTAATAAACTATAGCTACTGACTACTTGAAGTGGTACAAATCCCATGGCAAACATCCTTTCTCTTCAATTATCTTAATTGGGAACGGGCAAGTTTTCAACAAATAGCATTGGTTTTAAATTGTTTTTTTCTTAAATTGTGATAGAATGCTAGTTAATGCGAGGTGGATAATATGCGTTCTTTAATTGCAAATCTTACTGTTATTTTCTGGGCATTCATTTTTGGGGATGTCCTAGGATACATTAATTCAGCATTATCAGGCGTTACTGTTAACTACGTTGGTGTTGGAATCGTTGCTGCCGTAGTAGCTATAATTGCCGTTAATGGAATTAATTTACTATCAGATAAAAAAATTTAATAAAATAAAAGCTGCTGACTAAATGGTCAGCAGCTTTTATTTTATTCTGCAGTTGACTTAAAACTAAGTTGGTTATCAGCTAAGTCAATTTGCACCTTGCTATTCGGCTTAATTTGGTTTCCAATAATTTGTTTAGCAAGGGGAGTTTCAACATTATTTGTAATAAATCTTTGTAATGGGCGTGCACCATACTGTGGTTCATAGCCTTGCTTTGCAATCCATCGCTTTGCATTTTGGGTAATCGATAGTTGAATCGATTGTTCAGCTAATCGTTTAGATAATCCGTTAACGATTTTCACAACAATTTGTTCGACATCGTTTAAAGAAAGTGGCGTAAACATGATTTCAGCATCAATACGATTCAAGAATTCAGGTCTAAACCGACTCTTCAATAGTGATTGAACTTGTTGTTTAGCATCAGCATTAATATGACCATCCTTATCAGTTCCACTTAATAAAATATCGGATCCAAGATTAGAAGTCATGATCAAGATGGTGTTTTTAAAGTCAACGGTCCGCCCTTGACTATCAGTTAACCGACCATCATCTAAGACCTGTAATAAGATATTAAATACATCTGGATGAGCTTTTTCAATCTCATCAAACAATACGATCGTATATGGATTTCTCCTAACCGCTTCGGTTAGTTGGCCTCCTTCTTCATACCCTACATATCCAGGAGCAGCACCGACCAGTCTAGAAACTGATTCCTTTTCCATGTATTCAGACATATCAATTCTGACCATATGGTCTTCGGAATCAAAGAGGTCTTCAGCAAGCGCCTTAGCTAATTCAGTTTTACCGACCCCAGTTGGTCCTAAAAATAGAAATGAACCCAATGGCTTGCTTGGGTCTTGTAACCCCGCTCTTGAACGAATGACCGCATCTGCGACCGCGTTTACAGCTGCATCTTGGCCAATCACCCGCTTGTGTAAATTATCAGCTAAGTGTAACAGCTTTTCACGTTCACCCTGCACCAATTTATTAACTGGAATGCCAGTTTGGCGACTAACGACATCCGCAATTTCATTACTAGTAACTGACTCTTCGACCAACCAGTCCTTAGAATGATCTTCGGATTCCATTTGATTAAGTTCCGATTCCAATTGCGGGATTTTACCATTCTTTAATTCGGCACTTTTACTATAATCATAATTGCTTTCAGCTTGTTTTAACTCATTTCGAGCTTGATCTAATTGCCGTTTCTTTTCACCCAGCTTATTAATCGAGTCTTTTTCACGTTGCCAACGTGCGTTCAATCCATTCACTCGTTCACGAGTATTTTCAAGCTGGGGCTTTAATTCAGCAAGTCGCTTTTTAGAGGCCTCATCAGTTTCATTTTTAAGGGCAGCTAATTCGACTTCTTCTCGCATTAACTGACGATTAGATTGATCTAATTCAGTTGGGCTCGAATTCATTTCGACCTCAATTTTTGATGAAGCTTCATCAACTAGATCGATCGCCTTATCAGGTAAAAAGCGATCCGTAATGTAGCGATCTGAGAGTTTAGCAGCAGCAACTAGTGCATTATCATGGATGCGAACACCATGGTGAATTTCAAGACGTTCC
The DNA here is from genome assembly GCF_058508515.1 of Nicoliella sp. ESL1120. Lineage (NCBI taxonomy): Bacteria > Bacillati > Bacillota > Bacilli > Lactobacillales > Lactobacillaceae > Nicoliella > Nicoliella sp. ESL1120. The sequence continues at coordinate 961,402 of NZ_CP196383.1, read as the reverse complement.
TTAATTCCACGAAGAATGGTGATGGTATCATCCACGCTAGGCTCTTTAACTAATACGCGTTGAAAACGCCGTTCAAGCGCCTTATCCTTCTCCATGTATTGACGGTATTCATCTAGGGTGGTAGCACCAATTAAATGTAATTCACCACGTGCGAGCATTGGCTTTAAGATGTTTCCAGCATCCATACTTCCCTCGGACTTTCCAGCCCCCACGATGTTATGAATTTCATCAATGAACATGATGATTTGACCTTCTGATTTTTTGACCTCTTTTAAGACTGCTTTGAGCCGTTCTTCAAATTGTCCCCTATATTTAGCCCCAGCAATTAAAGAACTCATATCAAGCTCAAAAACCGTCTTATTTTTAAGGTTTTCGGGAACATCGTTCACTGCGATTCGTTTAGCTAATCCTTCTACGATTGCTGTTTTACCTACCCCAGGATCTCCAATTAGGATCGGATTGTTCTTAGTCATTCTGGAAAGGATTCTGATAACATCTAGAATTTCTCCATCCCGACCAATAACAGGACCTAATTTACCAGCTCTCGCTTCGGCAACTAAATCTACTCCGTATTTCTTTAACGCTTGAAAATTATCTTCTTGATCCTTAGACGTCACTTTTTCGCCTCCCCGAATTTTTTCAACTTCATTTCTAACCTTTTGTTCGGTAATGGAATGTTGCTTTAAATAATCAGATAGCTTTTCTCCATTTAGCTGCATCAAAGCAATCGTTAAAGTATCAATTGCAACGTATTCATCACCTAGTTCAGTTTTAACTTGGTCGGCTTTTTGCAATAAATCATATAACTCACTACTTAGTCCTTGACCATATTTAACGTCACCCTCAACGGTCGCAATTTGATCAATTTCTGAATCGATTTCTTGTTCCAGTTGCTTAACATCCAACCCTAAATCGGCATAAATTTGCCGTCCTAATTCACCAGGTTGAATTAAAAATTTAAATAATTGGGGAATCCCAATCTGTTGTTGTTTTCTAGTAATTGTAATTTTTTGTGCTTGTGCCAAAGCTTGTGAAACTGCTTCAGTTAAATTATCTGGATTCAAAATATCACTCATTTCCATACTAAAATAATTATGAACTCATCTAGAGTTCATAATTATCATATCAGAATTAATTTTAAATTTGAAATAATTTGACCAATTTTGACCAATTATTGTTTAGCAACTAATGATGCAATTTCCAAGATCACATCGACAGCGCGTTCCATTGTTTGCTCAGAAATATACTCAAATCTACCATGCATATTTTCGCCACCCGCAAAAAGGTTCGGCGTCGGCAATCCCATAAAAGAAATCTTAGAACCATCAGTCCCCCCACGGACAGGAAAGATCAATGGTTTAATATCTTGATTTTCCATTGCTTTTTTAGCAATATCAACTGCTGTCATGTCGTTCTTTAAAACATCAGCCATATTATAATATTGATCCTTAACAACCGCTTTTACTCGTGGCGTGTCAAATCGTTCATTAATATTAGCAGCAATCTGTTCAAATAAATGCTTGCGTTGTTCAAAACGATCATGATCATGATCACGAATAATGTAATCTAACCTTGCAGAATCAGGCGTCCCACTCATTTTAAGAAGGAAGAAAAATCCTTCACGACCATCAGTTAATTCTGGTCGATCATGTTTTGGGAGGGCATCTTGAAACTCGATTCCTAATAATAATGCATTCACCATTACCCCCTTAGCTTCACCTGGGTGTACATCGGTTCCAGAAATTGATACGGAACCAGTCGCAGCATTAAATGTTTCATATTGCAAGTCGCCTAATTGACCACCATCAACTGTATACGCAATTTCAGCTCCAAAGTCATCAACATCAAAGTGATCAGCTCCAGTCCCAATTTCTTCATCTGGACCAAATGCCACCTCGATCTCACCGTGTTTAATTTCTGGATGGGCAATCAAGTATTCCATGGCAGTCATAATTTCACTAACCCCTGATTTATCATCTGCCCCTAACAATGTATTACCATCAGTAGTAATTAGTGTTTGGCCTGCATACTTTTTTAAACTGGAAAAAACAGCTGGGTCTAAAGTGTATTTTCCTTCTGGATCAAGCTTGATTACTGAATGGCCATCATAGTTCGCTACAATTTGAGGCTTAACATTTTCCGAATTAAAATCAGCAGTATCAACATGTGAGATAAAGCCGACCTTAGTCGTTGGGTAATCAAGATTGGATGGCAATGTTGCAAAAACATAGCTACTTTTTGAATTCGTTCTGACGTTGCTCAACCCAATTGTGACTAATTCTTGCTTGATTTGGTTCAAAAAGTCGACTTGCCGTTGGGTTGAAGGTGAAGTAGTCGAATTTTCATCGGAACGAGTGTTAATCTGAACGTATCTTAAAAAACGAGGGATTAATGAATGGTACTGATTTTCTGTCATTATATTCTCCTTAAATTAAATAAAAGTATATGGATCTGTATTCACTTGCGATTGAATTACATCAACTTCCCAGTTATTTTGAGCAGCCCAATCTTCAAACAGTGCTGCTAATTTCGGAATGCAGATTTTTTCAATATTATGTCCTGGATCAACTACGCTCAGTCCAGAAGATAGCATGTCATGGCCTGTATGATAGTAAACATCCCCAGTAACATAAACATCTGCGCCCTTATCCAACGCATTTAAATAAAATTTACCACCGTCACCACCAAGGATTGCAACCCTTTGAATCATTTTATCTGGGTGGTTAGATACTAATCGCAGTCCGCTAATATCAAAAATTTGTTTACAACGTTTCGCAAAATCAATCACCCGCATTGGATTGGACAAATTACCAATGCGGCCCATGCTAAACTGATTCGAAGGGGTGCCGAGTTCAACTAATCCAATCGTTTCATTTAAACCGATCGCCGTTGCTAGCCAATCGTTCATCCCGCCTTTGGCATCATCTAAATTAGTGTGAGCTGCATAAACTGTGATATCATGCTTAATAATTTGTGCATACATTTCATTTTGGGGATTTGTAAGGTCTAAGTTCTTAGCAGGCCGAAACATTACGGGATGGTGTGCAAATATAAAATTAACATCTTGGGCGATGGCTTCTGCCACTACTTCAGGCCTTACATCTAGCGTTGTCATTACCCTTTTCACCGGCCGATTTAAATCACCAATCTGTAATCCAATTGGATCATGAGCAACCGCAATGCTCTGAGGAGCAAACTGTTCAAATCGTCTTACTAAATCAATTCCGCGCATCTTTTAAAACCTCCTGGATTTCATTAATTTCAACTTTTAATCGTTCAATCCGATCCAATGGCGGCACCTTTGCTAATTGCATTTGTTGAAGTGCCCGTTGTAAGCGCATGATTTTATCCCGCCATTTTTCAGTAAATGCTTCATTTTGCATGTTGATCAAAAAGGGGCCAAACATTAACTCCCTCGGTGTGTAATCAATTTTTTTTACTGCCTTGACCGCATTAATAATTTCATAGATGTGATGATCTTCCTTTAATATGTTCTCATGAACGATTTGGTATTGATTATCGGCCAACCACTTGCGCACATCAATTGCATCAACATTAGGCTGTAAAATTAATTCAGGAAAATTAACTAATTTAGCCTTCCCTTGTTCTAAAATTTTAGCAATCAACGAACCGCCCATCCCAGCAATCGTAATCGTATCAATTTGATCAGAATCTTTAATTGCTGCGAGCCCATCCGCCAATCGGGGCATAATCACATTACTTAACCCCGCAATTTTAATTTCATGTTCAGCATTACTTAATGGCCCCATTGCAACTTCACCAGCAATTCCAAATGATATTTTTCCCGCCTTTGCTAGGTAAATTGGTAAATACCCATGATCGGAGCCAATATCAGCTAATCGACTCCCGTTTTTTACATACTGTGCAACGTTCATTAACCGTTGCGATAAATTATTTCCGTCCAAAATGATTACCCCGTTACAATTATTTAATATTTAAATTATAGCAAAATAAACAATAAAATAAAAAAGAAGAACCAAAATGGCCTTCTTTTCGTATTTATATTATAAGAAATCTTTTAGTTGCTTACTTCTAGATGGATGTCTTAGCTTTCGAAGGGCTTTAGCTTCGATTTGACGAATTCTTTCCCTAGTAACACCAAAGACTTTACCGACTTCTTCTAGGGTTCTAGTTCGGCCATCATCTAATCCAAACCGTAATCTTAAAACGTTTTCTTCCCGATCAGTAAGGGTGTCCAAAACGCCCTCTAGTTGTTCCTTTAGTAGTTCATAGGCTGCATGATCAGCGGGACTAGTGGCATCTTGATCCTTAATGAAGTCCCCTAAATGAGAGTCATCTTCTTCACCGATTGGCGTTTCAAGCGAAACTGGTTCTTGCGAAATTTTCAAGATTCCACGAACCTTGGAAGTTGGCATATCCATTTCAGCACCAATCTCTTCAGGGGTTGGTTCTCTGCCAAGGTCTTGGAGTAATTGTCTTTGAATTCGAATTAACTTATTAATCGTTTCCACCATGTGGACTGGAATTCTAATTGTCCGAGCTTGATCAGCAATCGCACGGGTAATTGCTTGTCTAATCCACCATGTTGCATAGGTGGAAAACTTAAATCCCTTACGGTAATCAAATTTTTCAACCGCCTTCATTAGCCCCATGTTTCCTTCTTGAATCAAATCAAGAAATTGCATGCCACGACCAACGTAACGCTTAGCAATCGAGACCACCAATCGAAGGTTAGCTTCAGCTAATTCTTGCTTAGCTTCTTCGTCACCGTCTTCGATCCGCTTTGCTAGTTGAATTTCTTGTTCACCCTTTAAGAGGGGTACTCGACCAATTTCCTTCAAGTACATCCTAACGGGATCATTAATCTTAACACCAGTGGGTGCAGATGCACTATTGCTTAGTTCTTTTTTAGTAACATCCTTTGCTGCTTTTAACGCTCTAGGATCTGGATCCCCATTTTTATCAACAACACTAATTCCTACATCTTCAATTTTTTCTAGTAGCTTATTTGAAGATGCCTCGGTTAATTTAAATGGAACGATAATCGTATCATTTAATTCATCGTAGGTAATATGTCCTACTTTCTTATACTTTCTAACTAATGATTTTAATGATTCTTTGTATTCTTCTGTCTTTTTACTATCAGCCATTTAAAAAGCCCCCTAAATTAAGATTGATCATTACCAAATTGTTTTTGGCGTTGTTGTTCAAGTTCAATTAGTTCAACACCAAGTTTGATTTGTTCTTGAACATTCCCTGTTCTTGTCGATTCAAGTAGTTGTTCTTGCTTGGCTTTAATCTGATTTTTAAGTGGTGCTTCATGCATGATTATATTAACATAATCCTCAATTTCACCATCAAAACTTTGCTCAGAAATAGGCAAAGATTCTAAGTGCATTACAATTCGTTTTAAGTCAGCTTCTTTGATCATATTAACAAACTCAACATAGTTATAACTAATATGCTTATTAAAGTAATCTTCAGCTAACATATATAAAGTTTGATACGACTCCGTAGCAAAGCAAAATCCCTTGATCCCTGATATCCGCAACCAAATATCATGATCATGAAGCATGCGAAAAAGCAAAAATTGTTCAGCACTTTCGATTTTGGATAGCTTTGGTTGGGGAGGCTGCTCTGGAATCATTGATAATTGATTATCATCAATTTGTTGATGATGTTGACGATTGTACCGCTTTTGGTGTTGTTGATTTTTAATAACACCATCTAATTGATCGACCAATGCCTGTTTATCCACATTAAATTCACTCACTAGTTGATTAATATAAACATCGCGACCAACTGGCGTATCGACAGTAGCAATTACCGATAGCGCATCATTTAAATACGCCACTCGGTTTTCATCACGACTTAAATCACGATGCATTCTCAAAAAACGCAATTTAAAGGTCACTGGGCTTTCCCGAGCAGCCTTGATCGCATTTCTAAATTGCTCATCACCATTTTGTTTCCGATACTCATCGGGATCAACGCCATCAGGCATTTGAATAACTCCCAATTTCAAACGGGAGTTAGATAAAGCATCAATCGCTCTGTTAATTGCCTTTTGCCCAGGAGCATCCCCATCGTAACAAACGTATAAATGATCAGTGATCCGCTCAATTTGATGAATTTGCTGTTCCGTAAAACTAGTCCCCATAGATGCAATTCCATTTTTAACTCCCGCTTGAAAGGCAGAGATAACATCCATGAACCCTTCGAACAAAATTACATCCTTTGCAATCCTAACAGTTGATCTAGCTTTATCTAAGTTAAATAAAACATCACGCTTACTAAAGATTTTAGTTTCAGGACTGTTCAAGTATTTAGCTTGACTAGCTTCCTTATCTAACACCCGCCCAGAAAAGGCGATCGTCTTACCAGATTGATTCCGAATTGGATACATTACTCGGCTAAAGAAACGATCATTAAGCGTTCCATCATCACGCTCGATAAATAACCCTGAATGCAAGATTAATTTTTGATCAACCTTTTTTTGCTTCAAAAAAGCAGACAAAACGTTTTTTTGCGGGGCAAAGCCCAAATTAAACTCATTAATCGTTTCATCAGTTAATCCACGCTCATGAAGATAACGTAAAGCATGTTGGCCTGCTTTAGTACTGATTAAGATGTAATGATAAAGATCAGCGACTTGATCATAAACATCAATCAACTGCTTTTGGAAATCATCTACTTGATTTGCCCCGCCCGCATTATTTTTATAATAATCAGGAATTTCAATATTCTGCATATTAGCTACTTCAATTACAGCCTCTGGAAAGGAAATATTTTTTATTTCCATTAAAAATGTAAAAACATTTCCGCCACGCCCGCAACTAAAACATTTGAAGCTTTGCCTATCTTCAGAAACTGAAAAAGATGGCGTCCGTTCATCATGAAATGGGCAACGTGCCCAAAGATTTTGCCCAGATTTTTTTAATTGAACATATTGACTTACCACGTCAGCAATATTAACGCTATTTTTTACGTTATCAATCACTTCTTTTGGGATCTTTACCATATTAATCACCCCATTTAAAATCAATATAAGTTTTAAAAGTCGCACCCTCCGTAAATAAAGATGCGACTTTTAATCCGATACAATAAACACTTATGTTTATACTATCATATTTAATTTTAAAACCAAAGCATATTGATATTTATTTTACAATTAGTTGATCAACGGCGCTGAACCAATTAATTAAATTAGAAATCAATACCATTTGCTTCAAATGATTGTTCTTAACTGCTTCATCCTTATCCATGACCATCGTTTGTTCAAAGTAATCATCAATTGGAGCCGCTAAACTAGCTAATTGTTCATAAGCAGCCAATGGCTTTTGTTCAAAGAAGTGATCCTTAATCTTATTTACAACATCAAAAAGGGCGCTTTCAGAATCATTACTGAATAACTTCGGATCAATTGAAATTTCCTCATCACTAAAGCTAGCCTTAGCAGAAATTTTAACGACCCGACCAAGTGCTTCTACAATTTGCTTAAAGTGTTCACCCTTGGATTTTTCAGCAAGCACCTTAGCACTATCAAGCATGTAGATTACGTCATTATTAGTGGCATTCACAACGGCATCAATGATGTCATGACGGTAATCTTGTGATTGAAGTAAATTAATGGTCCGATCCTTAATGAAGTCAACAACCGCATTGATCTGAGCATTTTGATCGAGGTCTGGTGCCTTATCAGCTCTTTGTTCGTCAATAATGAATGATTCCATTGAGTCTGCTAGTGGTAGTGACCAGCCAAATTCGTTCAAGATTCTTACGATCCCGATTGCTTGTCTCCGCAATGCATATGGGTCATTTGAACCAGATGGAATCATCCCAGCAGCAAAGAACGTCATAATACTATCGAACTTATCAGCTAGCGCTAATGCCGCCCCCACTGCAGTTTGTGGAAGGGCCCCGTTAGAAGAAATTGGCATGTAGTGTTCTCTAATCGCAGTTGCAACTGCAGGCTTTTCACCCTTAAGCAATGCGTACTTTTCACCCATTACCCCTTGTAGTTCAGAGAATTCACCAACCATTTCGGTCACTAGGTCAAACTTGTAGATTTGGGCTGCCCGCTTGGCATCAGCAGTTTGTTCGTCACTCAACCCAACCGATTTAGCAATTTGGGCAACGATAATTGCCACTCTTTCCATCTTTTCGTACATCGTAGAAATCTTATCATGGAAACTAACCCGCTTAAGACGGTCAACAAAAAATTCAATCGAATGTTTTTGATCTTCTTGGTAGAAGAACATCGCATCTTCAAGCCGCGCCGTCAATACCTTTTCATTTCCACTGATCACGTTTTGAATGTCAACATCGTTTCCGTTCCGCACGGCAACGAAGTGTGGTAGTAATTTACCAGCGTTATCGACAACGTAGAAGAACCGTTGGTTATCACGCATTGAAGTAATTAAGACTTCATCTGGGATGGTCAGATACTTTCGGTCAAAGTTCCCAGCGAATGTCGTTGGCCATTCAACCAAGTTATTAACCTCTTCTAGTAGGGATGGGCTGACCTTAACGTCCCAATCCTTGTCGGCAGCAAGGTCTTTAATTTGATCTTGAATCTTAGCCTTCCGCTTAGCAGCATCAACGATCACAAATTCCTTTTCAAGGGCTGCCTCGTAATCAGTAGCATTTGCTAATTCAACATCATGGCCTAAGAACCGATGCCCACGACTAGTCCGTCCAGCTGCAACGTCTAAGATTGAGAATGGGACGATTTCGCTGTCCAGAATGGAAACTAACCACCGAATTGGACGAATGTATTCTAAATTATAAACGTTCCACTTCATCCGCGTTGGAAAAGTCATGCTCGTGATAACGGATTTGATTGCGGGCAAAATTTCAGCAACTGGCTTTCCAGCAATGTGCTTTTCAATGAATACATATTCAGTACCCTTGATTTCCTTGAATTCAATATCATCAGGATTAGCCCCTTGCCCCTTAGAAAAACCGATCGCAGCCTTCGTCCAATTACCATCAGCATCTTGGGCAATTTTTTTAGCAGGGCCCTTTACGGATTCATCAATATCAGTTTGCTTATCTGCTAAGCCCGTAATTTCGAGCGTTAAGCGACGGGGAGTAGAAAATGGTTTGATTTGATCATAACTTAATCGTTGTTCTGCTAAAAAGTCGCTAGTCCGTTTTATCAATTGTTTAATGCTAGGCGTAACGACATGGGCAGGCATTTCTTCTAGTCCAATTTCTAATAAATAAGTGTGTGCCATCTTATTTGTCCTCCTTGTCATCTTTTAATAGTTCTTGTCGTTTCTTTTCGTCCTTGATCAATGGGAAACCAAGTTTACGGCGTTCTTCAATGAATGCTTTGGCAACGGAACGCGCCATTTTTCTAATTCTAGAGAGATACCCAGCCCGTTCAGTAACGGAAACCGCCCCGCGAGCATCCAAAAGGTTGAAGGTATGGCTACACTTCAAAATGTAATCATAGGCAGGATGCACCAAGCCATTGGCAATTTGTTTATGGGCTTCTTCTTCGTAGGTATTAAATAAGTTCAATAACATTTCTTGGTTGCTTTCTTCAAAGCTATATTTGGAGTGTTCAAATTCTGGTTCCTTGAAAATATCACCATACTTAACGCCATAACCCCATTCCAATTCAAAGACGTTGTTCACATCTTGGATGTATGAAGCTAATCTTTCAAGCCCGTAGGTAATTTCAGCGGCAACTGGATCCATTTCTTGACCCCCAACCACTTGGAAGTAAGTAAATTGGGTTACTTCCATTCCGTCGAGCCAGATTTCCCAACCAACACCGGCACATCCCATGGATGGGTTTTCCCAGTTATCTTCAACGAATCGAATATCATGTTCGACGGGGTTGATACCGAGTTCCTTTAAACTATCTAAGTATAATTCTTGAATATTTTCAGGAGATGGCTTCATTAATACTTGAAATTGGTGGTGTTGGTATAATCGGTTTGGATTTTCACCATACCGTCCATCAGCTGGTCTTCTAGATGGTTCAACGTATGCAGCATTCCATGGTTCTGGTCCAATTGCCCGTAAGAAAGTGTATGGACTCATGGTCCCAGCACCTTTTTCGGTATCATATGCCTGCATTAATAAACAACCTTGGTTGGACCAATATTGCTGAAGCTTTAAAATAATTTCTTGCATTGACAATTTCTTAGTCATTGAATACTCCTCCTATATAAAAATAAAAATGGCATAAAAAAAGCCTATGTAAATAACAGTTCGTTATTTACATAGGGACGATTTGTTCGCGGTTCCACCCTACTTCTAATCAATGTCGATTAGCTGCTTGATATTCGCTCAGTTCCAAAAGCGCCAAATTATGATCATCCATGACTAGCTCTCACTAACCCTAGCCTCACTGTAACGGAATTAACCATAACCCTCTTTTTTCATCACCGATATATATTTAACTTTATAATAATTTACAACTATTAAAAAGTCAATCTTTTAGAACCCACTTCGAATCATTTCATCTAAAAATTTCTTACTCTTTAATTTAATGCCGACCGTATCTTCATAAATACTATCTAATAATCTTCTTAACTCGTCCTTAATGGGCTGCTTAATTTCGATTGATTTGACTTGATTTAAATCAACGGTGGCAAATTGGCTTAACAAATAAATGGCTTGCCTAGATAAGCAAAAGCGTCTAGGATCCAAATGCCAGTGTTGCTGACATAGCAAACCATTATAAGCAGCTGAATAATCCAATGGTAAATCATTCCGATGACAAAGTACGCAGTCTTTTAACCATGGCTGTACTCCAAATAATTCAAGCAATTGGATTTCAATAATATTGGTAACAATTGCGGGATCGATCTTCATGTTAATTAAACTTAAGGCATGAAACAACTGGTGAAACCAGTAATGATTTACATCCCCCTCTGGCAATGCGGTATCAATTAAATTCATATTGTAAGTAGCATAAGCATTTAAAACAATATCGCTACTAATTTGATTATAGTGGTGTGTTTTTAATGGCTCCTTGATGTAGGATAAGCCGTTCTCTGAAATTGTGCCTTGATAACGACCATAAGTAAACGGTAAAATATCCGCACTCATTTTAAACCCCTGTTTCCGACCCCTTCGAATTAGAAACATTTTTAAGCCATACTCATAAGTAAAAAATTTAACCAGTATATCATTTTCGCGATAATTCTTACGATAAAGTAATATCCCGTTAAACACGACATTCTTTTTAGTTGGCACTCGCCTCACACCCTATAATTAATAATCCTTCTTTTTATATCCTAATTCCTTTAGAACAGAACTTTTATCGCGCCAGCCTGGTTGAATCTTAACCCAAAGTTCCAAATAAACCTTACTTCCCAATAGATCTTCGATATCTTTACGGGCAAGGGTCCCAATTTTTTTCAGCATTGAGCCCTTTTTACCAATTACAATTCCTTTTTGGCTATCATGATCTAAAATGATCGAAGCTTGAATCGTAACCTTGCCATCTTCATTTGCCCTAATTTTTTCAACATCAATTGCAACTGAATATGGAATTTCTTGCCGTGTTAATTGAAAAATTTTCTCACGAATCAATTCAGCAACGATAAATCTTTCAGGATGATCAGTAACTTGATCAGCAGGATAATATTGTGGTCCCTGGGGAAGCTTTTGGGTTAAATCTGTTAATAATTCATCAACGTTATTCCCCTGTAAAGCAGAAATTGGAAACACCCCTGCCCAATCTAAAGCCCGTTTATAAGTATCCATTATCGGTAGTAAATCATTAGGATTTACCCTATCAATCTTATTAATCACTAAATAGATAGGTTTTTTAACATCTTTTAAGCGATTAATAATAAAATTATCACCTGCACCGCGTTTTTCAACAGCACTGACCATGAATAAAACAGCATCAATATCCTTTAAGGCGGACATTGCAGAATCTTCCATAAAGCTTCCTAATTGACTCTTAGGCTTTTGAACCCCAGGAGTATCCAAAAATACGATTTGTGAATCCGCAGTCGTGTAAACACCCTGAATTTTATTTCTAGTTGTTTGGGCCTTATCACTCATGATTGCAATTTTTTGCCCAATTACTCGATTTAAAAAAGTTGACTTACCAACATTTGGGCGGCCAACGATTGCAACGAATCCTGATTTAAAGTTAGGATTATCCATTTATAATTACCTCCATGGCATTATTTTAATTACTAACGGCATTAAAATCATTATTCCAATTATCATTGCTAATATCGTAGTTAATAACACTCCACCAGCAGCAATATCTTTTGCTTCCTTCGCTAATTGATGGTAGTGATCACCCACTAATAAATCAATAATCCGCTCCACGATTGAATTGACTGTCTCGGCGATCAATACTGTAAAAATTGCTAAAAACAGCCATAGGTAATCATTTAAAGAAGCCCTTAAAAGTCTGGCAACTATTAGAACCAAACCCGCACTTATTAAATGAACCCTAAAATTACGCTCAGCAATTACCAATACCTTTAGACCAGCTAACGCATGAAACAAAGATTGATAAAAATGGTGGTTTTTGCCAACTTGTTTACTATCTTTTAAGCCCATATGAATCCATAATCTTTCTTTGTAGTGGAAACATTACCGCTTCGTCTTCTGGCTGCATATGATCGTATCCATTCAAGTGTAAAAATCCATGCACCACTAAAAAGCCTAGTTCACGATCATAGGAATGTTCCAAAAATTCGGCTTGTTCCGCTACTTTATCGACTGAAACAAAGATATCGCCAAGATTTTCGGGAATTTCAGCAGCCATCTCGGGACTCATCTTGATTGTCTCATCACCATCTTCAATCGCAAAACTAATTACATCAGTCGCCCGATCTACACCCCGATAGTCACGATTAATTTCCCTAATCCGATCGTTGTTAACCAAGGTAACTGACATTTCAGTATCTTCACGAAGCTTTAAATATTTGCCCGCATATTCTAAAACATCTTTAATTAATTGAATGTCTTTATCCTTAGCACCATCTTTGGTATCATCATAAATTTCTAAATCCATCTATCCAGTCCTCTATTTATTATTGGTATTGTCAAAACTTTCATATGCGTTAATAATTCTTGCAACTACAGGGTGTCTAACAACATCATCAGCAGAAAAAGCAACGAATCTAATGCTCTTTACGTTCTGTAATATTTTTTGGGCTTCCACTAATCCACTAGTGGTGTGTCTAGGTAAATCAATTTGTGAAATATCACCATTAACAATCATTTTAGATTCGAAGCCGAGCCGCGTCAAAAACATCTTCATTTGTGCACTGGTCGTATTTTGAGCTTCATCTAAAATAACAAATGAATTATCGAGGGTCCGACCACGCATGTATGCAAGGGGAGCTACTTCAATGATTCCCTTTTCAAGCATTCGATTAGTATGCTCAGCCCCTAAAATTGAATACAGAGCATCGTAAATAGGCCTTAAGTATGGGTCCACTTTTTCTTTTAAGTCCCCAGGTAAGAATCCTAAACTCTCCCCAGCTTCAACAGCTGGACGCGTCAAAACAATTTTTTCAACGGTCCCCTTCTTTAGGGCAGCCACAGCCATCACAACTGCTAAGTATGTCTTCCCCGTTCCAGCTGGACCAATCCCAAACGTAACGTCATTTCTCTGAACCGATTGGACATATTGTCTTTGGCCAAAATTCTTAATGCGAACTGGATTGCCTTTAATATCCTTAATCAACACTTGATTATAAAGATCCTTAAAGTACTCTAACGTGCCATTATTAGCCATTTTCATTGCACTAACAAAGTCGCTATCATTTAATCCAATCCCACCATGAATTAAATCAACCATGTTTTTTAAAATTGCTAATGTATTTCTTACTTTTTCGGAATCTCCAGAAACTTTAATTTTAGTCCCAAAAGCATTAATGGAGACATCCATTCCCTCTTCTAATAAAGTGACAAATTTATTTTGTGATCCTAATAATGCAGGTTCATCGTCTAAATTACTTAAAACGAAACTATCAGTTATAACATTATTGTCAATCAAATTATAAACTCCCTTATGTTACGATTTAATAACCAAATATTAGCATAAAAAATGCAATTAAAAAAGAAGATACCCCTGAAGTATGTACAATAGAGCAATATTTATCACTCTATTAATTTTAATTAATTATTGTAGTAATTCTTTTACGGCTTTGTTAACTAATGAACCATCGGCCTTACCCTTTACCTTTGGCATTACAGCGCCCATTACCTTACCAAAATCACCCTTGCCAGTCGCACCAACAGCTGCGATAGTGTCCTTAACAACTTGGTTGATTTCGTCTTCTGACATTTGTTCTGGAACGTACTTATCCAAAACCTTTAGTTGTGATTCTTGTTCAGCAACGAGGTCATCACGATTACCCTTTTTAAATTCTTCGATTGATTCCTTCCGTTGTTTATATTCTTTCATTACAACGGCAGTTTCTTCATCTGAATTTAGATCATGACCTAACTTAACCTTTTCATTAGTTAAAGCAGACTTTAATAATCTAATTACACCGAGGCTTTCCTTATCGTGAGCCTTCATTGCATTCTTTAAGTCAGTAGTTAATTCATCATTCAAACTCATATTTTTCATCCCTTTGATTAATATATTTAAGCAATAAAAAACGTTCCTGAAACAACAGGAACGTTTTTATAGATTAGAAGCTACGACGCTTTTTGCTATTGCGTTTTCTTGCTGCTTCGGATTTTAATTTACGTTTTACGCTAGGTTTTTCGTAGAATTCACGCTTACGGTATTCACGCAATGTACCACTCTTTGAAACGGTACGCTTGAAACGACGAAGAGCATCATCAAGAGATTCGTTTTTACGAACGACTGTTTTTGACATATGAAAATCCCTCCCTCCGAGCTCAAAATACAACTACTTACTATCATGAAATCATTTCCTAATGTAGCAGTTCTTAATAATTATACCTAACTATTAATTTACAGTCAATAACTCTGAAAAAAAAGATAAATATGCTAGAATAAATTTATATTAATAGGAGGTTTCCAATGAAAAAAATAAACGTTTTTATCATCTCAGATTCAAGCGGTGAAACTGCTTTTTCAGTTGCTAGAATCACCGTTTCGCAATTTCCAGATGTAGAGGTTAACTACCAAAGATTCCCATTTATCCAGACTAAATCTATTTTAGCAGGAATTCTTAAAATGGCTTTAGAAAACAATGCCGTTATTTTTCATACACTAGTTAACAATGAACTTAGTGGAATGATTAGAACTTTTTCAGCTGAAAATGACCTGTTTAATTCCGATTGCTTACAAAATTCTTTAAACGTCATTAGTGCTAAAACAGGTGATACTCCCGTACGAGTGCCTGGACTAGTCCACGATTTAAATGATAAATATTTCGATCGAATTGCCGCTATGGAATTTGCGGTTGCTAACGATGATGGTAAAAACCCTAGTGACCTAACCAAGGCCGACATAGTAATTTTAGGAGTATCAAGAACTTCTAAGACCCCGCTCTCCCTTTACTTAGCAAATAAAAATTTAAAGGTCGCTAACGTCCCCATCGCACCGAACACACAACTGCCTAAAGAAATTTGGGAAGTGGATCCCAATCGCATTTTTGGACTGACCAATACCCCGAAGGCCCTTAAAAAAATTCGGCGAGCAAGAATGATTGCATACGGACTGAATCCTGACACTCCATATTCTGATCCTGAAAATATCAAGGCAGAACTTCAATATGCTAAGGATTTATACCAAAAGCTGGGCTGTTTAATTATTAACGTTTTTAATAAATCGATTGAAGAGACCGCTACTATTATCATGGAGAGCCTCAACCTAGATACTAATAATCGACATTAATGCTTCTTAGTTATCAATAAAAGTCGCAAATCAACATTGATTTGCGACTTTTAATTTAAAATGGCTTCTGATTTAAAATATCATCCACTAAATTGGAATCAAACTTATGTTCAGTAAGCATTTTAACTTCATATCCATGGGGGGAGAACTTTTGGGTCCCATCTTCTGACTTAACCATTGGCGTTTCCATAATTTTAGGAACGTTAGTTAATTGTGGATGGTGAGCAATATAATCAAGGGCATCAAAGCCAATCGTACCAAGACCAATCACCTCATGACGATCCTTGTGACTACCCATTTCATTCTTAGAGTCATTCAAATGAACCACTTTTAGTCGGTCTATTCCAATCACCTTATCAAACTGGTTTAAAACTCCATCAAAATCATTTTTAACATCATATCCAGCATCGTTAGTATGACAAGTATCAAATGTGACTGATAATTTTTCATTTAATTGAACCCCGTCAATAATTTGGGCAAGTTCTTCAAATGTCCGACCAACTTCGGTTCCCTTACCGGCCATTGTTTCAAGGGCAATTTGAGCCTTTTGATCGGGTTCGATTACTTCATTTAATCCCTTAATGATATTTTGAATTCCAACTTCTGCTCCCGCACCAACATGTGAGCCCGGATGTAAAACAATTTGTTCAGCACCAATTGCTTCTGAACGCTTAATTTCTTGCTTCAAAAATTGAATCGCAAATTCAAAATTATGCATCTTAGCGGTGTTAGCTAGGTTAATAATATATGGTGCATGAACCACATCCGAAACAATCCCATGTGATTGCATATATTGCTTCCCCTCATCAGCCTTTAAATCACTGATTGGTTTTCTTTTAGTGTTTTGGGGAGCCCCGGTATATACCATGAACGTATTTTCCCCATAACCAAATGCTTCCTCAGCGGAACCCAAAAACATTTTTGGACTCTTCATACTAACGTGTGAACCAATTAAAAATTGATCATTCATAAATTTCGCCCCTTATTATTTTTACAACTTTTTCAGCAGAATCTGCTGATTCCCAGCTACAAAATTTTTTCCTAAACGATTTCATTTTATCATACTCATTTTTAAACGTACCGCATTCTGCATACTGTTGCAACCGAGTAAAAAATTGATCTTGATCAGTAACTAACGGCCCTGGCAATTCACTTTGGTAATCAAAATAAAAACCGCGCAGTTGATCTCGATAGTGTTTTAAATCATAACTATAAAATAACATTGGTCTATTTAAGTTCGCAAAATCAAACATTACCGAAGAATAATCCGTAATCAATAAATCAGTCATTAAGTAGATTGAACTAATATCCGAATCTGCTAAAATCCTAACGCGATCCTCAAACCCCTTAATATTAATATGGTCCTTAACTAAATAATGGGGGCGAATAACCAAAATAGTATTTTGATCAACGGTTGCAAAAAAGCGTTTTAGATCAAACGGTAACTCAAATTTATACTGCCCCCGAGCGATGTATTGATCATCACGCCAAGTTGGGGCATAGGTGATTACATGAGCATTAGCATCACCAATCAAAGTCTTTTTCAATTCGTTGATTACGGTTTGCTTATTATCATAGTATAAAACGTCATTACGGGGATAACCGATATCTAAAAAGTGGTTCTTAAATTGAAATGCCCGCTTAAAAATATCTTTAGAATATTGATTCGGTGCAATCAGATAATCCCAACGCTTCGTTTCTGCAACAAAACGCTGGTGATACTTTTTAGTGTTTGTTCCAGGCATCTCAACATTATCAATATCCACCCCCAACTTTTTAAGTGGCGTCCCGTGCCAAGTTTGGATGTAGATCGTGTGTTTATTTTTGCGCCACCAGGCAGGCATTCTGGAGTTAAAAACCCAAAACTCAGCCCGTGCCATATACCAGATCCACTTTGGCATAAAGCGTTTCAGTAGTTTTATCTCTGGATATTGAGCATGCAATTCATCATATTTGGCTGGTTTTACGGCAAAAAAGGCCGTCTGAATTAAGCTAGGGTCGTCTCTAATCAACTGTTGATAAATCGCAGCTGGATTATCATTAATATCGCGACCATTAAAGCTATCAAAAATAACAACGCCTTTTTTGATCGGCAAACAAATAAACCCATCGTTAATAACGATGAGTCCATAACGAATCACGACCTTAACCATTTTAATCATTTTGTTGATGAATGAATTAAGCATCTGATTCCTCCTATAATTAAATTAAGTCAACGAAGTGGGATCTAAACTTGTAGTGGAGATGGGAACCAACTAATAAGAAGAAGGCCACGAACAACCAAAAAATAATCGTTAAAGTAGAGTGTTGCCAAAACCATGCTTCTGAAAACATTGATTCCCTAAAGCCATTAACAATGTAAAAGAATGGGTTCAATTGTAATACCCTTACGAAGGCTGGTGGGAAAGCGTTAGTTTGGAAATTAAATAACACTCCAGACATGTAAAATAACATTCTCATTACGGATTGAAGTAAAATTCGATAATCACGAACCAAAATCGAAACGGTCGAATTAAAGATTCCAAAAGCAACTAACCACATAATCATTGCAAAGAAATAGTAAATCCATTGGAACCAATAGATATTAGGGGTAATTCCACCCTTAAAGAAACCGATTACGATAGAAAAAACTAACATCGTCCAAAATGAACTTAAATTACTAATGATCTTAATTGATGGCAGGATACTAACGGGAAACTTCATTTTAGAAACCATTCCTACTTGTTGGTAAATGCTTTTAGAGGCATCTAAGGTCACACTGTTCATAAAGAACCAGGGGGTGATTCCAATTACCATCCAAGAAAGGTAATCCACGCCCTCAGAAGCTCCCTTCTTAAGACCAATTCCAAAAACCATCCAATAAATAGCAATTTGAATCAATGGATAGAGATATTCCCATACTAGTCCCAAATAATGACTTTGGTAGTCAGACTTATCTTGATAACGTGAAATTCTAAACATAATTCCAATATTACCAAGCTGTTCCTTAATTAACGTTCCAACTTCTTTCAAAACGTTGACACTTCCTTATCTATTTTCAATATATCTTTCTAAAACACGCTTAGTTGCAAATCCATCATTATAAGTATTCCAGTGTTGATTAAACTTAGTAAAATCGGTCTTACGATTTTGTTTAATGGCAATTGCTAAGTCAGCTGATGTTAAAATTGGTTCATTCGGTAACCAGTTCAAAAGATCTGGTTGGAGGCCCGGGTTTTGTTTATATTCTTCTAAGTCAAACATAAAGAATAACATCGAATGGGCATTCGGTAATAAACTATAATCAAATGCCACCGATGAATAATCGGTAACTAAAGTATCAGTGACCGATAATAAATCGGTCGTCGAAAGTTGATTATAAAAATGAATCCTATTATTTCCCGAGCGATTATTGGTATCTGCAAACAATTTTTCCGTAGCCCTCAAGAGTGGATGCAGCCTAACTACGACCTCTGCTTGGGGGTCAGCAGTGATTGCCTCTGCTAAATCTTGTGGTGGATTAAATGCAACTCCGTCTCGATAGGTGGGTGCATATAAAATGACTCGCTTACCCCTTAACTCTGGTGCTACAGAATAAACGCGGCTTTGTGCTTGTTCTTGCCAATCTGATTTAAACAACCGATCTGATCGAGGGTAGCCAAGCATTTTCATCCGTTCAAATGGGACTCGATAACTGGCTTCGAATACCCTCCCCATCGTCTGAGAGGCAACAACGTATTCATCAAATTGATTATAAACCTCTTGAAACCTTTTCTTATCAGACTTACTACGACGACTTGTTTTAGGATCTTCCCAACCAAATTGTTTAATTGCTCCATTCGCATGCCACAATTGAATGATTTTCATCTTAGGTGAATGAATCAATCCACCTAAGAACGGATAGTAATTATCACAAAAGATCAACTTAGCACCCATAATTATAGGAAGTAAGCGAAAAACAAAAGATAAACCATTCCGAAATGGATAGGTATCGATTCCAAAAGCCTCCAAGTCGGTTGCACCAGCTTCATTATCAGGTGCATAAAAAACGATCAACGTCTGATCACTAGGCAACTCCGATGCCATTCGCTTAATTAATCGCAGGTTATTATCAAAGCTCATTATGTAAATAACATTGTTCTTCTTTTTAAAATAAAAACATAATGAAACTAATCGAATTAACCATAAATACAATACTTTCAACACAAGGTCACCGTCATTCCCTTAAAAATAAAAAGCGCAAGACAATACAATTGGATATTATAACATAATTAAATTTAACAAACATTAAAATTTACGGAAATTATGGGCTTAATCAAATTGACTGAATTTATTTTATTTTAGGTTCCCAGAAACGACCAATAATCTTTACAATTGGCGAAATGGTTGTAAATGCATCGGAATCAGACTCATCGACCGCCTCTTCAAATTCATTCATTTCATAACGCGAAATAACGGTAAATAAAACTGTCTTTTGGTCATGGTTATATGCTCCTTCAGCTCCATGAACAATCGTAATTCCACGGCGTAAATGATTTTGCACACTATCTGTAACGCTCTTGGGCCGTTCCGTTACGATCATAACCTGCAGTAGTTGCTGTCTAGTATAGGTTAAATCAATCATTTTCGCATTGATCACTAAACCAATTGCGGAGTAAAAAGCATATGGCCATCCATATGCTAATCCTGCTGCAATCACAATGAAAACATTAAAAAGGATATTAACATTCCCAATCGTTCTTCCCGTTTTTCTGCGAATTACGATCCCTAAGATATCAAGTCCACCGGTCGAAATCCCGTTTTTAAGGGATAGTCCCGTTCCAAAACCATTTACGATCCCCCCGAAAATCGCACAAATAATTGGATCGTTGGTCAAATATACTGGATGCAAGGTTTTAATCATAAAACTGGCTAAAAAAACGGCAATCACGGTAAAAATCGTAAATTGATGGCCAATTTGTTTCCAAGCTAAAATAAATGTTGGAATATTAAGTAAAAATAAACCAACTGCAGTAGGAATCGTAATTGGCAGGTAGCGACTAGAAAGCGTGTCGATCAATTGTGAAATCCCCGTATATCCGGATGAATAAATATGTCCTGGTGTCCAGAAGAAATTCATGGCTACAGAGACTGTTATTGCATAAAAAAAGGCCATGGATGCCTTCGCTAAAAATTGATGCCTTTCAAACATTAGTCTTACATCATCAGTTCCTAACATTTTTAAATGTTCCCCCTTAATAAAAAACATGCAATAAGTATAACACCAAAAATTTATTTTAAAGCAACAAAAAAGGAAGAATCAATCGATTCTTCCTTTTTAATATTTAGTTATTCTCGATTGCCACCGTCTTCATGTTCGGTAACTTCGATTCCTAAGTCTAATAGTTGTTTAGGAGCAACTTCTGCAGGAGCACCAGTCAATGGTTCCACTGCTTTAGAATTCTTAGGGAATGCAATCACGTCACGAATATTACCACGTTGAGCTAGTAATCTAGTGAAACGATCTAGCCCAATTGCTAACCCACCATGAGGTGGAAAACCGTATTCAAGGGCATCTAAGAAGTAGCCGAACCGTGCTTGAGCTCGTTCCTTACTAAAGCCTAATGCAGCCAACATTTTTTCTTGTAAATCACGGTTATGAATCCGAATCGAACCCCCACCTAATTCAAGTCCGTTTAAGATGATATCATAACTTTGGGCATGGGCCTTATGAGGATCTTCACCCTCGTTTAAGTAGTGTTCATCACCTTCATTTGGCATCGTGAATGGGTGGTGAGCAGGGACCCAGCGACTAATTCCTTCATCGTATTCGAACAATGGCCAATCAACGACCCATAAGTAGTCAAAGACATCCTTTGGAATCATGTTTTGTTCTTCGGCAATTGCAGTTCTCAAGTAGCCTAATGTATCAGCAACCACCTTGCTGCGATCAGCAGCGAACAATAATAGATCACCAGCCTTGGCATCAGTAGCAGCTAGGATTTGCTTATAAATCGCTTCATCCTTAAAGAATTTAGCAATTGGACCACTAAAGCCATCATCAGTTACCTTTAACCAAGCTAAACCTTGAGCGCCAAAACGTTTAACATAGTCAGTGTATTTGTCGATGTCTTTTCTAGAGTAGGCATCAGCACCGCCTGGAACGGCAATCGCCTTCACTTGATCACCATTTTTAACAACGTTTGCAAAGACCTTAAATTCTGAATCCTTCATAACATCAGAAAGATCCTTTAGTTCCATTCCAAAACGAACGTCTGGTTGGTCAGTCCCAAAACGATCCATTGATTCTTGCCAAGTGATCCGCTTGAACGGTGTCTTCACATCGATGTCTAAAGTATCCTTCATTACCTTTTTGATCAAACCTTCAGTGGTAGCTTGAATTTCTTCTGCTGATTGAAATGAAGTTTCCATATCGATTTGGGTAAATTCTGGTTGGCGATCACCACGTAAGTCTTCATCACGGAAACAACGAGCGATTTGGTAATACTTGTCCATCCCAGCACCCATCAATAATTGTTTGAACAATTGTGGTGATTGAGGAAGCGCATAGAATGCGCCCTTGTGGACCCGTGAAGGAACCAAGTAATCACGAGCTCCTTCAGGCGTTGAAATCGTAAGATCTGGCGTTTCAATATTCAAGAATCCTTGACTATCAAAATAGCTGTGTACGGATTGTAAAATCCGATTCCGCACTAACATCCCCTTTAACATCTCGGGTCTTCTCAAATCAAGATAACGGTACTTCAATTTCAATTCTTCTGAAACGTTAATGTCATCTTGAATGTAAAATGGTGGGGTCTTAGCCTTGTTAAAGAGGGTCACTGATTGAACTTCGACTTCAACCTTTCCAGTCTTCATATCTGGGTTAATTTCGTTTTCAGAACGGGCAACAACAGTTCCTTCAACTTGAATTACGTATTCACTTCTTAAGTCTTCGGCAACTGCAAGCGCTTCTTTGCTGTTGTCTTCACTAAACACTAGTTGAACGATTCCTTCGCGATCCCTTAAATCGATAAAGATTAATTTACCAAGGTCCCGTCGTTTTTGTACCCAACCGTCTAATACTACTTTTTGGCCTAATAAATCTTCATTCACTAGCCCAGCATAAGTTGTTCTATCTTTCATTTTATCCACCATCCTATAAATATTGTGGCCCGAAGTTATCATCAACTACCGAACCGAAACTATTTTGCACATCTTGAACTGGTAAATTCAGTTCATGACCAGTCGCCATCTGTTTAACTTTAACCGTATGATTAAGGATTTCTTGTTCACCAATCGTGATTGTAAACTTAGCCCCTAACTTATCAGCAGTCTTGAATTGGCCCTTTGGTTTACGATCCAAGTAGTCTCTTTCAGCCGTATAACCATTTTTCCGCAGGGATTGAACTAATTGGAGCGTAACTAAATCAGATTCGGCCCCGATACCAACTACGTATGCATCCAATGGACTTAATTCAGGGAATTGAACGCCCCTTGATTCCATCAGTAGCAATAGTCTTTCAACTCCTAAACCGAACCCAATTCCAGAAACTTCTGGGCCCCCTAGTTCTTCGACCAATCCATTGTAGCGACCACCAGCACAGATCGTCGTATAACCACTTCCCAACGCTTTAGAATTAACCATAATTTCAAAAATGGTGTGGTTATAATAATCTAGTCCCCGAACAATATCCGTATCAACGACATAGTCAATGTGTAACCCGTCTAATAATCTCTTAACGTGTTCGAAATGTTCATTAGCATCAGCAGTTAGGTAATCTGTGATCCGTGGGGCATTCGCTACGATTTTTTGATCATTAGCATCCTTACTATCTAAGACCCGCAATGGATTTTTGTGAAGACGTGTTTGCGAATCGCTACTAAGTTCATCGAAGTGTGGTTCCAAATAGTCGATCAACGCTTTCCGATAAGCATCACGACTCTCCTTATCACCTAACGTATTAATCGCTACCCTTACATCTTCAATGCCATAGTTTTGTAATAGATTAACTGCCATTGCGATCACTTCTGCATCTAAACTGGGAGAATCACTCCCAAATGCTTCGACTCCGATTTGATGAAATTCACGTTGTCGACCCGATTGAGGTCTTTCATAACGAAACATTGGTCCCATGTAAAATACTTTGACTGGCTTTTGATATTCAGGACCATATAGCTTGTTCTCGATAAACGCTCTGACTACTCCAGCGGTTCCTTCTGGACGCAAAGCAATGTGACGATCACCCTTATCATCAAAATCATACATTTCCTTAGTAACAATATCTGAAGTATCTCCTGAAGTTCTAGAAAATACTTCGTAATTTTCAAACATTGGCGTTCTGATTTCACGATAGCGATAATCATTAAATAACGAGCGTGCTGTATCTTCAATAAACTGCCATTTATATGATTCCCCAGGTAAAATGTCCGCAGTTCCTTTTGGTTTTTGGTATCTCATACGGAGTCCTCCTACATAAATAAATTAGGCCAATAAAAAAGCCCCTGTCAAAAATAAATTGACAAGGGCGCAAAGAGCGCGGTACCACCTTTTTTATTGCTAATAGATAACGTCTATGCAACGAATAGCCATAAGCTATTAACCTCAAAAGTGTCCTTCAATTTCAATAAACGTACCATTACACCAAATTGATACTCTCTAAGCATTATTGAAACATACTCTTCTTTTTCTGCGGTCTAATTTTTAATTCAAGTTAAGATTAATCGAATTAAACTAAAAAGTCAAGGTAATTCACCTTCAAATTCAAATCATCTATAATAAAATTAAACTTTTAGGGAGGTCATTATATGTATAAATTAACTCCAGATTGGCTCGCTCAATTACCAATTAAAAACATTACTGATTATCGACCAGTCAGTGGTGGTGATATCAATGAATCATATCAAATTTCAAATGGCCATGACCAATACTTCATGAAGGTCCAACCTAACCGTGGTAAAAATTTTTTCACCCACGAAGTTGAGGGATTAAAGCTACTAAGCCAAGCTGCAAACGTGCCCACCGTTGTTAACTATGGTGAAATCAACGGGGATGGTTTTTTAATTCTGAACTGGATCAATGAAAGTAGTGGTAGTCAATACGAACTCGGTCAAATGGTCGCCAATGTTCACCAGATTCACGCTGAACAATTCGGCTTAGATCATAATTTTACGGCTGGTAAAATCCCCAAAAATAATAAATGGCAACAAAATTGGCAAACCTTTTACGTTGAACAACGATTAAAACCATTAGAAACGCTTGCTAAACAAAAGGGCCGCTGGGATCGCAGTAGGGAACAACACTTAGCTAAAATGATCGAACAGATTAACGACTACTTCTCTACAAATAAAACAACACCCAGTCTATTACACGGTGACTTTTGGGCTGGTAACTTTACGTTCGTAAATAACAAACCATACTTGATCGACCCAGATGTTTTCTTTGGCGATCGCGAGTTCGACATTGGCGTTAGTACCGTCTTTGGTGGGTTCAATCAGGATTTTTATGATGGCTATAATTCTATTTATCCACTAAAAAAAGGCGTTGAAAAACGCCTTCCTTGGTATCGCTGTTATTATTTAATGGTTCACTTAGTATTATTTGGAGAAACCTACGGACCCGCAGTAGACAAAGTATTAGAGTCGTTCTAATGTCGGCTTTAATTCCGTCAGTTGTGCAACCCGTTGTTCTGGATTTCCTGTAGCGGTAATAATTCCATCGGGATCAAATAAAAAGCCATCAATATTGGCATTATGCGCAGCCTCAATATCTAGTTTTCGATCTCCAATCATTGCCGCATGGCTGCGATCAACAGCATGTTTATCAATTAAATAATTTAAAGAGGTTGGATCAGGTTTCCTTGGAAAAGATTGTTCACTGGTAACAAAATCGGTGAACAATTTTTTGATTTTAAAATGATCTAGAATCGAAAGCGCGATTCCATCACGATGGGTTAACAAAAAATTTTGGCCCCCCGTTTCAACGTTCCACTTCAAAATCGCAACCGCCCCATCAAAGGGTTTACTACCCATTACTAACTCATCTTGTAACTTTTTAAATGGAGGAATAATTGCTGTTTGCGAAAGATTGAACTCTGCTGCAAACCGACTAATCGCACTACCGGCAGAGCGACGACGCATTTCTTCATAATAAGCATAGTCATCCATTTCAACCTCATCAATACCAAGCGATTGTAACGCTTCATCAAATGCCTTAACCATCATTGGATAAGTGTTAAAAAGGGTGCCATCAAAATCCCAAAATAAACTTCGCAATTTGCACGCCTCCTATTTATGATCAGTATCAAATAAAATCGTTACTGGGCCATCATTTTCAATTTCAACCTGCATGTCGGCACCAAATACACCCGTTTGAACATTAAACCCTAAACTAGCCAATTTAGCATTGAATTGTTGATAAACTTGATTAGCATGTTCAGGTTTACCAGCATCAAAAAAAGATGGTCGATTGCCCTTAGCAGTATTGGCATAGAGGGTAAA
This sequence comes from Nicoliella sp. ESL1120, assembly GCF_058508515.1. NCBI lineage: Bacteria > Bacillati > Bacillota > Bacilli > Lactobacillales > Lactobacillaceae > Nicoliella > Nicoliella sp. ESL1120. The sequence goes on along the minus strand of NZ_CP196383.1, from coordinate 935,145 downwards.
TTGTGAAATGGACAAAATCGATCCGTTAACCGCAGCTAAGTTTAAATTCATTTTGCCATCAGCATCTGTAAAGAGACGGATCTTAGCAATTTTATTTGCTAAGTATTCAACTTCAGCTTCTGAATCAGTATCAGAAACCCCTACTAAAAGAACGAAGCCCGTTTCAATGGCCCCCTTCACTTTACCATCAATGGATACACTTCCCTTAGTGACCCGTTGTAAAACCACTTTCATGTTCAGCCCCCCTTATTTCAATCCTACTTAAATGGTCTTTTCACTACATACACGTCACGAATGTTTTTAATGTGATCAATTATCAAATTAAGTTGATTAAGGTTTTTGACCCCAATACTAACTGAAACCGTGACGTTTTTTTCATTGTGAATTTTACCTTGAACAGAAGTTAACCGCTTTGAGATGCTGTTAATCATTCTGATGATATCATTCAATAATCCGTTTCGATTATAACCCTCAATACTGATATTAGCGGTGTATTCCTCACGTTGATTCAATTCATCAGCCCAGTGAACACTAATTAAACGTTCACCAGTTGATAGATAATCTTTAACATTTGGGCAATCAGAGCGATGAACAGAAATCCCATTTCCCTGAGTAATATAACCAACAATATCATCCCCCGGAACCGGCGAACAACAATGGCTGAGCCGCACCAGTAGGTTAGAAACCCCCTCTACGACAATTCCATCAATTGAAGTGGTCTTTTTCTTTGGTTTCTTATCCTCATTTTGAATCGTCTGATGATCTTCTAAGATGCCACGTTGTTCTGCTTCTTGGCGTTCTAATTCCTGGGCTTCTCTGATGTGACTGGTCAAACGATGTGAAATGGTATTGACCTGCAGATCACCAAACCCAACTGCAGCGTACAAATCATCAGCGTTTTTGTAATCAAGTCGTTTAGCCGCCTTGATAACATTACTAGCTTCCAAGACCTGATTTACATTAAATCCAGCTTCTTTAATATTATTAGCTAGCATTTCGCGACCGGCTTCCACCATCTTATCATGGTCACGCTTTCTAAAGTACTGTTTGATTTTATGCCGCGCCTTACTAGTCGATACTAATTTAATCCAGTCCCGACTAGGTCCCGCAGAAGTTGGCGAGGTCATAATTTCAACCAGGTCACTATTTTTGATTCGATAATCAAGGGGAACGATTTTACCATTGACCCGCGCACCAGTCGTGTGGTTACCAATATCGGTATGGATCGTATACGCCATATCAAGTGGCCCAGCACCCTTAGGCAGCTCTAAAACATCACCATTCGGGGTAAATGCATAGACATGATCACCAAACAATTCTCCCTTAACGCTTTGCATAAAGTCAGATGCATCGTCAGTATCTTCTTGAAGCTCAATAATCTTTTTGAACCAATTTAACTTAGTATTATCGGCACTACTTTTAACTTCGCTTTTAATTCCTTCCTTGTAAGCCCAGTGAGCAGCAACCCCATATTCAGCAACCCGATGCATTTCAGCAGTACGGATTTGAATTTCAAGCAACTTCCCCTCGGGACCAATCAAAGTCGTATGCAAAGATTGATACATATTGGCCTTTGGCATTGCAATGTAGTCTTTAAAACGCCCTGGCATTGGTTTCCACTTCGTATGGACCGCCCCTAAAACCGCATAACAATCCTTAACTGATTCAACAATTACCCGAATCGCAAAAAGATCATAAATCTCTTCAAACTTTTTATGCTTATTATGCATCTTTTTATAAATTGAATAGAGATGTTTAGGGCGACCATAAATTGCATCAACCTTAATATCCATCCCCTTCAATGAGTCTTTAACCTCTTGTAACGCCTTATTGATATAGTCAACTCGTTCTTTGCGTTTAGAATTCATCGAGTTCACAATCTGATAGTATTGACCAGGATTAATGTAGCGCAACGAAAGATCTTCTAGTTCCCACTTAATCGTCCCAATCCCCAACCGATCAGCCAGTGGCGCATAGATTTCAATCGTTTCGTCTGCAATCCGACGCTGTTTTTCTGGTTTTAAGTGGTTCAAGGTCCGCATATTATGCAACCGATCAGCCAGCTTCACGATCATTACCCGAATATCCTTACACATCGCAAGTAATAGTTTCCGATGGTTTTCGGCTAGTTGTTCCCGATGTGACTTGTACTTGATTTTACTGAGCTTGGTTACGCCATCAACAATTAAAGCCACATCTTTACCAAATAGTTCTTGAATATCACTTAGTTCGACACCTGTATCCTCTACGACATCATGCAAGAATCCAGCGCTGACCGTTTCAGCATCCATGTTCAAATCAGCCAGGATGCCAGCTACTTGAACGGGGTGCACAATGTATGCCTCTCCTGATTGCCGCTTTTGCCCCGCATGAGCAATCGTAGCAAATTTAAGTGCCTTTTTTACCATTTCAACGTCTTTTGGTTGCATATAAGTATTAACTTTATTGATTACATCATTTGCTTCTAGAACTTTAAATTGCGACATCTAAGTTCCCCCCTTTAACTTAATTCAGAAAATGCTGAAATTGCTGATAGCAAATATAACGGTGCAGTTTCAGTTCTTAATATTCTAGGGCCTAACCCAACTTGTTTTACATTAGCAGTTTTTAATAATTCGATCTCTTGTGGTGAAATCCCACCTTCAGGGCCAAATACAGCAATAATGGAATTCCCACTTTCCATTTGATCAATCGTACGACGAAGCATTGAGCCCTCACCAGATTTGGCAGATTCTTCATAAGCAACGATTTTTTGATCATATTGACCAGCAATGATATCGCTTAAGCTATCCTGATATTCAACGATTGGGACTTTATTACGATGTGATTGTTCAGCAGCACTAAGCGCAATCGTGTTCAAGCGTGCTAATTTTTTATCGATTCGATTTCCCTGCCACTTAGCGATCGACCAATCGCCAGCAAAAAATATTACCCGATCAACCCCTAGTTCAGTGGCTTTGCGCACCATCCAATCGGCTTTGTCATTTTTGGCAACTCCACAAGCGATCGTAACGGAAAACGGTAATTCCGCATTAAAATTCTTTTGACTAATCACCTTAATCATTGGTTGATCTGCAGATTGAAATAATTCCCCAATAAATACTTTTTGAGAATTATCCACAAATTCTGCTTGCGTTCCATACACCGCCCGCATTACCTTTAACCAGTGCTTTTTGATTGTTGCTGGCAGTTCGATCGTTTGACCAACTGTGATTGGTTGCTCTAAAAAATAATGTTGCATTAAATTACTCCTCTTCTAATGGTTTCATAGCAATGATTCCACGCCAATCATCAATTGACATCGTCTCACTAATCACAAATCCATTATTAGTCAGAGTAGTTAAGATTAATGATAGCTTATCGTTAATGATTCCAGATATCACCATTTTACCACCTGGTTTTAAGCAATTGATTGCCTGGGGAATCAAGGGAACAATAACATCGCTAAGCATGTTTGCAGCGATAATGTCGACAACATCATTAACACCGTTCAACATATCGTTAGCACTAACGGATACATCCCTTGCAATCGGATTCAAGCGAATGTTTTCTAATGCAGACTGAACTGCAATATCATCAAGATCGAACGCCTTAACGCTACCGACCCCCATTAACTTAGCGGCAATGCTTAAGACCCCAGAACCAGTTCCAACGTCTAGCATGGATTCTCCACCACGAATGACAGTCTCTAATCCCTGTAAAGTTAAAATCGTGGTAGGATGCGTACCGGTTCCAAATGCGCGCCCTGGGTTTAGCCTAATGATCAATTCATTGGCGCTTTGCGGTTGATAGTCCTCCCAATCTGGAACGACGGTTAAAAAACGAGTTAGCCTAGTGGGATGGTAATATTTTTCCCAAGTCAATGCCCATGAATCATCATTAACTGGCTTTAGACCAATTTCTGCTGGTTTTGGATCTAATCCAAAATCAGTTAGCTGATTGATACGTAACTGTAGTTCTGGAATCAACTCATTAATTTTAATGCGTTCATTAAAATAAGCATTAATGATAACGACTTTATTATTATCATCAACTTGAATTCCGCTTGCCCCAGATTCCATTAACATATTGTTAATCGCTTCAACAGCTTCATTATTAGTCTTTACCGTTAATTCTTGCCATTCCATTGAAACTCCTCATTTCCATTACGGTCAATTCCTTAAATCACACCCTTATAAAGCAATCCCTTGTTTAATCAATAACAATTTAAAGTCTAAGTATAATCATTTTAATAACCGTTTATATTTGTTATTAATAATAATCAAATTTTAAATAAAAGGCAAACGGATAATCGAATATGATAAGATTATAATATTAATTAAAGGGGGAATTTCCGAGCATGCCAAAGCGTACTACACTTCAAAACATTGCTGATTTAACAGGATTTTCCAAGTCGACTGTCTCAAGAGCACTCAACCATGATCCCAAAATTTCACAACAAACTAGCAGGCTCATCCAAAAAATTGCCAAGCGCAATAATTACCATCCCAACCTAGTAGCCAAAAGTATTAAAACTCACCATACCAAAATAATTGGGATTATTGTTCCAACCTTTGACAATCAATTCTTTTCTAGGATTTTAAATACCATTCAATTATCTGCTGAAGCTGATCAATATCATTTAATGATCAATACCACAAACGAACAACCAGAAAATGAAATCAATGCCGTTAAGGGAATGCTTGATCAGATGGTTGATGGAATTATAGTCGCTAGTACCGGAATGGTTAATAACTATCGAAAGTTAATCGGCGATACCCCAATTGTATTTGTCGATCGCATTGCAAATCAATCCGAAAATCAGTATTTTGATAATGTATTAGTGGACAATATTAACGGTAGTTATAACATTGTTCAACAAATGCTGCAAAATGGTGCAGAACGAATTGGTATCATTGGGAATGCCCTATTCAAAAACAAATCAAATCGCATTATTGGCTATCAAAGAGCGCTTTTAGATCATCAAATCAAATTGGATGCCGATATTATTAAATATGGCCAACAAGATGGGAATGACATTGCCCAACTAGCAAGTCAATTATTGGTCAACCAAGCATGTGATGGCATTTTTGCAACGGATAACACCATCTTAAGGGCGGTTTTAAAACAAATTGCAGTCCATAACGTTACAAATATTCAAGTCGGTACATTTGATGACAATCCGTACTTGTCATTGCTTAATATTCCAATTGTGGCAAACCAACAACCAGCTTCTAAAATGGGATTCACTGCATATCAAATGCTAATGGACCAAATCAACCATCAAGATCAACATCAAGTTCACCATATTAAACTCAAAACTAGCATTAAAAATTATATTTAAAAAAGAACATCCAAATTGGATGTTGAAGAGACCCCCGTATGTTGGACAGAAAATGTTCAGCATACGGGGGTCTTTATTTTGGCAAAATATAGTTATGAATTTAGATTGAAAGTTGTTTTAGAATATCTTTCTGGAGTTGGATCAACTACGTTGAACCATAAATATGGCATTAAGGGTGTTGCAACAATCTACTCGTGGGTAAAGACGTATAAAAAATTTGGTAAAAAAGCGCTTATTGCAAAACATTATAATCAAGAATATTCTTATATGTATAAATTAAAAGTGCTGAAATGGATGCACCTCTACCACAAGTCGTATCCAGAAACAGCACTTCATTTTAATATTGCATCTCCGTCGAGCATCTTTACATGGCAACGGAGATTAGAGAATGGAAGCCTATATTTAATGAATAAACGTAAGTCCCATCAAAAGAATGTTCTCACAAATAGCGCTGTAAAGCAAATTAAACTGTTAAAAAAGCAAAATTTAGCTTTATCGATTAAACTATCCTATGAAAAATTACTAAGCACTAATAATCAATACGAAAGTATTGATTTATTAGTGAAAAAATTTAGTGATGTTGCAATTTCTAGAATATTATCATCAATTTCATTCCCTAAAAGTAGTTATTATCATCATAGAAAAGCTTCGCTTTCGAAAATAAATGATGAGTTTGATACTGAGGTGAAAAAGGCTGTTAAGGATCATCCTGCTTATGGTTATAGAAGAATAACAGCATTATTTAACAATAATGGATACCATGTTAATCACAAAAGAGTCCAGAGAATTATGCAAAAATACAGTTTACAGTGCCAACTATTTGGAAAAAGAAAACGTAAATATAACTCTTACCATGGCCAAGTAGGCCATGTTGCTGATAATGTTTTAAATGGTGATTTTTCATCTAATAGTTTTGGAGAGAAGATAACAACAGATGTAAGTGAATTTAGATATGGAAATGAAGATATAAACCATCGGGTTTATCTTTCTCCAGTGATGGATTTATATTCTGATAAAATCATTTCATATGGAATTAGCAGCCATCCAACAGTTGAACTAACATTAAAGCCGTTGAACCAGGCACTAAAAAGAATCCAGAACACTGTTAAGCATTCAATTGTGCATAGTGATCAAGGAATTCAATACCAGAGTCATAGTTGGGTTCAAACACTAAACAAATATGAAGCTATTCAGTCCATGTCCCGTAAGGGGACATGTTTAGATAATGCTCAAATGGAATCATTTTTCCATATCATGAAAATTGAAATGATGAATACGCATTATGATACCAAAAAATCCTTAATCAATGCGATGAAAACATGGATTAAGGATTACAATAACAATAGATTAAAAGAAAAACTAGGATACCAATCACCAAATCAATATTTGGGATTGATATCCTAGCAAAAAGTATTAGTCCAACCTATAGGGGTCAGATCATGTTCTTTTTATTTAATCAATTATTTTTCTGATTCACCAACAGTACCAACATCAATGGCTTGGTGCTTAAGAGATGGAAAGACCTTCTTATCTGAAATTCCAGTAATACTACCTTGGAACAAGAATGCAAAGACAGTTCCCAATCCAAAGTTAGCAAACTTAACCAAAAGTGGCCCTGGGGTAATCAATGCAGCGATAATTGCCATGATAGTAGGTGGGATGTAAGATACCCACATCGCCTTAGTAGCGCTACCATTACAATATTTAAAACGTAAGATTTGCATTAAATCATCAGCCGGATGTAAAGCAATATTAACTCGTTGATAGATTGAAATTGCTAATCCAATAAATGCAACCCCTAGGAAGTTAAGGAAAATGTAGAAAATCGTCATTCCGATTCCATGCGCAACGGGGAAAATCTTAGTAAAGATGTTTGAGAATAATTGAATCAAAAGCGAGAATGGTCCTAAGAAACAAATATTTCCAATTAGACGGTTCCAACTCCACTTTCCAACTAATATCATGTTCAAGAAAGTAATAATCAAACCTAATCCAAAGAATGCCCAAAATAAAGCAGTTGGGTTATCAGGTCCCAAAAGAGCCTTTCCTAAGTTACTTTCAGCAGCGGTCCAATAAGCTGAACCTAAGAATGATGGACTAACCTTTGCACTTGAAACCAGGGTTAGAACATTTCCAGCTGAGTTAATGATCAATGAGATAACGAAATAAATAATTGCGCTAGTCATTGAAATCGTTCTAGTCGAACGTCCAGAAGCCATAATTTAATCACCCATCCTAATTTGTGAATATTTAATCTAACTATTAAATACATATTTACTTAATTAATTAAATGTAAATATGGAATTACAACAATCATTGTGAAATTCATAACAAAATAAATTATATAACATTTGCTCAAAAAAGCAAGCCTTTTTCATGACTTTTTTGAATTAAGTAACCGTTTTCATTATTTATTGTTTAGAATCATTCAATAGGACTTCTACGACTTTTTCAGCAGCATGCCCAGTTTCCCAAGCATCAAAGCGTTGCACAAATGATTGATACCTTTGTGCATATCGTTGCTGAATTTGATCAATATTTTGAATTGCATCAATTACTTCATCATTAGTCTTAAGCAATGGACCTGGTAAATCTTTTTGCATATTAAGGTAAAAACCATGAAGAACCTTCGCATAGTTATCATAATCATACACAAAATATAAAATTGGTCGCTTCAAAATCGAATAATCAAAGAATACACTTGAATAATCAGTGATTAAAACATCAGATACTAAATACAATTCTGAGACATCTTGATAATTAGACTCATTGTAGACAAAATCACCAAACGTAGTCGTATCGATGCGATCTGTGATGAAGTAATGGGTCCTTAGAATCATTACATAGTCATCACCAAAGTTCTCGCGTAATTTAGCAACGTTCAGCTTAAGCTGGAACTTATATTCATTTCCACTGGCTCGTTCGTCATCCCGCCATGTTGGTGCGTATAAAATAACCTTTTTATCAAGTGGAATCCCAAGGCGCTGCTTAATTGCTAGTGCTTTTTGATCACGATCTGGAGCATTTAAAATATCATTGCGGGGATACCCTGATTTAATCATCTGACTTTGTGGGTACATGAAGGCATGACTAAATACATCGGCAGAAAATTGGTTCGGTGCAATTAAATAATCCCACTGACGCGATTGTTCATAGAAATTTCGTTTATACATTGGTGTGGCGTTCACCACGTTATCAATATCGAAAACCAACCTTTTTAGTGGTGTACCATGCCAAGTCGATAATAATTTCGTGCCACTTCTTTTTACGAACCAACGGGGTTGTCTTAAATTGAAGACCTGAAATTTAGAAGTTGCTAAATAATACATATACTTAAATCCGAATCGCTTTACGACCAACGTATCTGGCTGATTTGCAATTGCAGCTTTAACCTGTGGTGTTGATGCACTCCAAACATGTTGATACTTACCAGGATAATGTTTTTGAATATATTCATAGATATACTTCGGATTATCTGAGTAGTTTCGTCCTAAAAACGATTCATAAAAAATGACATTCGTTTTAATTGGCATCCGTGTAAAAACATTTTGATATAACAACTTAGTAATCCCACGTCCCCGTTTTTTCAAAAGACGGTGTGCGTTTCTACCAAAGACAATCGAAATCATTAGGCTTCGTGCCAATTTATAATTTTCATTAATAATTGCCAAAATAATCCTTCTGCTAAGGACGTTAACAGTATTTATGGCACGCCGATCAATTAATTTTAAGTAATCGCTAGCTGAATTTAATGTCCCTAAAACATCCCCGATTGAATCATTTTCAGTTAACAAAGCCTTATAAAAGCGACTATTTATCCTGCCAATCGTATAAACAGAAAAAGCTAATTGAAAACGTTTACTAGTGAGTTGTTGATAACCATCTCGCCATGTTTTAAATAACGACTGCCAACGATTATTACTAACTAATTGGGCGTTTGATGGGTCATTAATCGGATCGTTATGATAGACCATCACGTATTGTGGTTCCGAAATTTCAACCGTACGCTTAGTATAATTCAAAACGTTCATCATAAATTGAACATCAGAATATAATTCATTATTATCATTAAATTGTAAATGATGGTCAATTATAAATTGACGACTGATCACCTTTCCAACTAATACGAGCTGAGACCCTAATTTATCATAACGATTGTCATGTGCAAAAATTTTATACTTATTAGTTAACCAATGATCAGCCTTTTTAGATAATTCTAAGTGCTTTAGATTAGCTGAGTTTAAATTAAGGCTGCGCGTTCTGGGCTTACGATTGTTTTTGCCACCCCAATCAGGAAGGAAATCATTTGGACGATGGTTGATTTTTAAGTCCTTAAAAAACGCTGCCTGCGTTTCATAAGTTTTATAATGATTCAAATCAATCAAAGTGTCGCTATTTCGTGGTGTCATATGATTCAAGTTCTTAAATGCATTGGGCATTAAAAAGTCATCGGCATCAACAAAAACAACGTAATCACCAATCGCAACATCTAGAGCAGCATTGCGGGCTGCCCCAATTGTTTCGGGTTTGAAAGACACCACCTGAATCGGGAAATGGCTCTCTTGAAAACGATTATCAAAATCATTACATGCAATAATCCATTCAAATTGACTGAAAGTCTGGGATTCCAAGTTTAACCTTAATTCATCTAATTTATCTAAATCTTCGGGTTTACACGGTGTGATGATGCTAAATTTCATAGTGTCATTTCCCTTCTAAAATAATTTTTGAATCGAACCTAAGAGCCCGTTATGCGATACTTTTAATTTAATCTGTTTTTTTAAATCATAAGGCAGCTCGTTAACTGCTGACTTTAGCTTTGCCATTAGCGTTTTACTATCACCTAAATTAGCATGATTTAAAACAATTGAACTATAAAGCGCACTTAATCGATTAACCAATGCTTTGGAATAGTAATTTTTAATTTTTTCATCAAAAATAAGCGCTAGATTATCGATCATTTGTAAAACGGCATTCAATTCCGTATTAACTGAATTAGCACTAAGAACTAAAGTTGGCATGTTTAACTTAAGGTATTCATCATCTTCGATCAAATCGTATAATAGTTTAGCCAAAAGTGGTTTTTTGCTTGCTAACTTATCACTATCAATCCGATATAGAACGTTTCGACCACTAAGGTCAACATTATTAAAAAATGTCCGATATCGATAATTGCGGTCATTAATGTAATAACTTTGTAGTCCCAATAAAAGGTTCAATTTCTTTCGCAGCGGAAGGCTCACTAATTCAGTATTTACGTCCACATCAAAGATATGCCTAATCGTATTAATCTTAACATCACTAGTCGATTCCAAAAACGGGTCCAATTGTTCACCAATCGAGCTTTCGTTATCAACAGTGCTTAAAAATAATAGGTTAATTGGGTGTTGGTCTAACGTGTTCTCCCATTGCATTATTGCATCTGGTAATAATGCATCATCAACATGCAAATTAAGCCAATAGGTTTCCCCCTGAGTCGCTAATTCGATATCAGCTGGATCATCATAAACGATGACTGGCAGATTATTAATAAATTCAAATAAGCCAGTATTTAACTGGCCATCATTTTTAATTACAATTGCTAATTCACTTCTATGGTATTGATTAGTTATATTATTCACAAAACTAATTAAATTCTGTTCGTCTAATTGGTCATTAGGCAACAGGTTAATGATAAATTTCATAAAAACCCTCCTAAGTACTATGAAATTTAGTTGATTAACATTAATTATAAAGGAATATAAATCCAACCGCAATTCAAGAAAATAAAAAGGGCTTACCTTAGCAGCCCTAGCTATATTAACTATTATTCTTTAGGAAGGATTAAATTTAAGATAATTCCGATTACAGTTGCTAACCCTAATCCAGTAAATTGAAATTGATTACCGATTTGTAAATAAGCATTCCCCACCCCAATTACCAAAATGATCGATGCGATCATAAGGTTACGCTTGAGATTTAAATCGACTTGTTTTTCAACCATGAGCTTAATCCCACTAGCTGCAATGGTCCCGAATAATAAGAAACTAATTCCCCCAATAACTGGTTTTGGCATCTGCATAATTAACACGTTCAGCTTGTTAACGAACGCAAATAAAATAGCAAAGACGGCGGCCCCCATCAAAACATACACACTATGAACCTTAGTGATGGCCATTACCCCAATGTTTTCACCATAGCTAGTTACAGCAGGTCCTCCTAAAAGCCCAGCTGCAATCGATGCCGCTCCATCACCGGCTAAGGTGCGGTTCAATCCAGGTGATCTGAAATAATCGCGGTGGGTCAATTCATCTAATACCATCAGATGTCCAATATGTTCTGTCATTGTCACGAATGCAATCGGTGCAATTGCAATAATGGCTCCAACGTTTAGATGAAAAGAATAGTTAATAAATGGCAATTCAAACGGTGGCATTTTGAACCACGGGGCATCGGCAATTACACTAATATTAACTAGTCCCAAAAAGATCGAAACTATATAACCACAAACAATGGCTAGTAATACGGGAATCAGGCCTAAGAATCCCTTTAAATACATGTTAAAGAACACTGCTAGTGCAAGGGTAAGAAGAGCAATCCCGAAGAATTTAATATCATAATGATTATTATTCATCATCGCATCATTAGCTGCACTACCCGCCAAAGAAAGCCCAATCACCATAATGATCGGACCGACTACAATCGGCGGCAATAAATGATCGACCCAATCTTTACCAATCATTGCAATCATAGCTGCAACAATCAGATACACGATTCCAACCGTTACCACCCCTTGCGCAATTCCAGGATAGCCTGTCGTTTTCATCAATGAAGCCATAGGAACGATAAATGCAAAACTCGATCCCATATATGCGGGAATCTGGCGTTTGGTGATTAAGATGTGAAGCAGGGTCCCCACCCCGGATGAAAATAGTGCAATGCTCGGACTTAACCCCACTAGTAACGGTACGATTACCGTACTTCCAAACATTGAAAACATGTGTTGTAAGGATAGCCCAACCCATGGGATTAACTTTGGCTTATCATTTACATCTAATACTGCATCATCATCATGAAAATTATTCTTCATTCTAAAATTCCTTTCAAAAAAGCCCCCACTAACAGACTAGTTAATGGGGGCTTTAAATCAGTGCTTGATATTCGTACCATCTTCTAGTCTCTCTGGACTAATTAAAGATATTATATTAATAATAGATTACTGTAGTTAACCATAAATGTCAATCTAGTTCGAACCATCGGATTCATCTTCATCGGTCTTTAACACCGCCATGAAGGCTTCTTGTGGGATGTCGACCTTTCCAACCGCTTTCATCCGCTTCTTACCGGCCTTTTGCTTTTCCAGTAATTTCATCCGTCTAGTCCGATCACCACCATATAGTTTAGCGGTCACGTCTTTACGGTATGCCTTAACGTTCGTTCTAGCAATCACCTTCGCACCAATCGCGGCTTGAATTGGAATTTCAAAGTTTTGGCGTGGAATGATTGTCTTAAGTTTCCCAACGATTTCACGCGCCCGACTAGCAGCAAATGATCGATGTGAAATAAAGCTTAAGGCGTCGACTTGATCACCATTCAGCAAAATATCAATTTTAACTAAATCACTTGGTTGGTAATCATCAACTTCGTAATCCAATGATGCATATCCATGGGTTCCTGATTTTAATTTGTCAAAGAAATCAAAAATAATTTCCGAAAGGGGCATATGGTAAATCACATTGACCCGCGTGTCATCAAGATAATCCATCGTTTCAAATTGCCCCCGTCGTTTTTGACAAAGCTCCATTACCGCCCCCACGTAGTCGTTGGGAACCATAATCGTTGCTTTCACAAACGGTTCTTCAATCTTCTTAATGGCAGAAGCATCTGGCATTTCGAAGGGATTGTGAACATCTACTTCATTGCCATCATTTGTAAATGCGTGGTAGGTAACGGAAGGCGCAGTCGTGATCAAATCAAGGTTAAATTCACGTTCTAGCCGTTCTTGAACTACATCCATATGCAATAACCCTAAAAATCCACAACGGAATCCAAATCCTAACGCTTGCGAATTTTCTGGTTCAAATTCTAGTGAAGCATCGTTTAACTTTAGCTTTTCAAGGGCTTCACGCAGATCGCCAAACTTTGCGTTATCAGTAGGATATAGCCCTGCATACACCATCGGATTCATTTCTCGATAACCAGGAAGGGCCTTATCAGCTGGATTATTGACCAATGTAACGGTATCACCAACTCGGGTTTGATTAATATCCTTAATACTAGCGGTAATGTAGCCCACGTCTCCTGCCATTAAATAATCGCGCTTAACTGGATGCGGAGAGTTGACCCCTACTTCAGTGACTTCATATTGAGTCCCACTATTCATTAATAGGATTTTATCGCCGGTCTTTACAACCCCATCTTCCAAACGAACACTCAATACGACTCCGCGATAATCATCATAAACGGAATCGAATACTAACGCTTTTAGTGGGGCATCGATATCACCGCTTGGTGCAGGAATATCATTCACAATTTTTTCAAGTAAATCTGGAACGCCCAACCCTGTTTTGGCACTGGTCAACGCTGCATCAGAAGTATCTAGGCCAATCATGTTTTCGATTTCAGCCTTCACTTCGTCTACTTGTGCAGATGGCAAATCGACCTTATTGATGACTGGGATAATTTCTAAGTCATCATCAAGGGCTAAATAAACATTCGCTAGGGTTTGAGCTTCTACCCCTTGGGTAGCATCAACAACTAACAATGCCCCCTCACAAGCTGCTAGACTTCTTGAAACCTCGTAAGAAAAATCGACGTGCCCAGGTGTATCAATTAAATGAAACTCATAGTCATGACCGTCCTTAGCATGATAGGTCAATTTAACAGCATTCAATTTAATCGTGATTCCACGTTCCCGTTCCAATTCCATATTGTCCAATAGTTGATTCCGCATATCCCGCTTAGCGACCGTATCGGTCAATTCTAGAATTCGATCAGCCAGCGTTGATTTTCCGTGATCAATATGTGCGACAATGGAAAAGTTCCGAATGTATTTTTGGTGTTCCTTCATTTCATTAAGATCCATTTTTTGTCCTGCCTTTTTCTTTTTCGTTACGGTAATTATTTCTCTTAATTATAACAACCACTGACACTGATAACAAATTAGATACAATAAAAGCCAGCGATTGGCTGGCCATTATTAACTATTTCTTATCAAACTTGTCGCGCATTTTATCGAAAAATGATTGATTTTGCGTTACATTGATGTCTTCACCACTAGCATCGGCGAATTCTTTCAACGTTTCTCGTTGCCGTTTATTCAAGTTCCGTGGCGTAACGATATTAACGTTAACCACTTCGTCACCACGACCGGCCCCGTTGACGTTTGGAATTCCCTTGCCCCTCAGACGGAAGTTCGTGCCTGTTTGGGTCCCTGCCGGAATCTTTAGGCTGACTTCGCCATCTTCGGTCTTTTGATCATCATTTAAAGCCCGCACTTTAATTTCACACCCCAGTGCGGCTTGGGCAAATGAAATCGTTTGCTTATAGGTGATCCGAGTTCCTTCACGTTGAAAGTGCTTGCTTGGTTTTACTGAGAATAGGATGTATAAGTCCCCGTAAGGACCTCCATTACTTCCTGCATCCCCTTGTTGTTGTAAACGCATCTGTTGGCCGTCATCTACACCAGCTGGCACCGTAACAGCAATTTCATGGGCTTGCTCAGTCTTACCAGCACCATGACAAGTAGGACACTTTTCCTTGATTTCCTTCCCAGTCCCGTGACAAACTGGACATTCCTGTTGACTTCTAATCCGACCGAGCGGCGTATTTTGTTCAACGGTCACATAGCCATTTCCATGACAGTGTTGACAGGTTTGTGGCTTGGTCCCTGGTTTCGCACCATTTCCACCACAGGTCTGACAGGTCGCTTCACGATTATACTTGATCGTTGTCTTCTTACCGAACACGGCTTCATCAAAATTAAGCCCCATTTGGTATTGAAGATCACGTCCCTGCGTTGGTGCATTCGGGTTATGCGCTTGTTGGCCACCCCCACCAAAGAATTGGCTAAAGATGTCTTCGAAGCCACCGCCACCGAAGCCACCAGCGCCGCCACCGAAGCCGCCGAAACCACCAGCACCGCCGGCTCCACCGCCGCCGAAGCCTTGAGGCCCATCTGCTGATCCGTATTGATCGTAGTTCGCCTTTTTATTCTTATCACTCAATACTTCATATGCTTCAGTGATTTGCTTGAATTTAGCTTCCGCATCGGGTGCCTTGTTAACATCTGGATGATACTTTGCTGCTAGCTTCCGATATGCACGTTTAATATCGCTTTCACTGGCATCATGATCCAGGCCTAACACCTTGTAATAATCTTCTCCAGCCATTATTTTCCTCCTAAGTTCATATCTATTTTTATTTTAAAGGATTCAAACCCCTAAGACAATAAAAAGCCAAAGTCTAATTCAGCGACTTTGACTTTTTATGACAACGAATTAATAACAATTATTATTTGTTATTGTCCTTCTTATCATCATCGTTAACTTCATGGAAGTCACCGTTAACTGTGTTGTCATCACCCTTAGCAGAATCTGAACCAGCATTTGCACCAGCATCAGCGCCACCTTGAGCTTGTTGATTTTGTTGATATAACTTAGTAGCTAATTCTTGAACTTGCTTTTGTAGTTCATCCTTCTTAGCCTTCATGTCATCAAGGTTGTTTTCTTCCTTGGCCTTCTTCAAAGCAGCTTCAGCATCCTTAGTAGCCTTAATTTCGTCTTCGGATACCTTACCTTCAACATCCTTCAAAGTCTTATCAGTTTGGAAGATCAATTGGTCAACTTCATTCTTTAAGTCGACTTCTTCCTTGCGCTTTTCATCAGCATCGGCATTAGCCTTTGCTTCATCCATCATCTTGTTGATTTCGTCATCGGAAAGGCCATTGGAATCCTTGATGGTAATCTTTTGGGACTTACCTGTTCCCTTATCCTTAGCGGAAACGTTAACGATTCCGTTTTTATCGATATCGAAAGTAACTTCGATTTGAGGAATTCCACGAGGAGCAGCAGG
This sequence comes from Nicoliella sp. ESL1120, assembly GCF_058508515.1. Taxonomy (NCBI): domain Bacteria; kingdom Bacillati; phylum Bacillota; class Bacilli; order Lactobacillales; family Lactobacillaceae; genus Nicoliella; species Nicoliella sp. ESL1120. The sequence goes on along the minus strand of NZ_CP196383.1, from coordinate 918,770 downwards.
AATATCAGTTAATTGGAATTGACCAAGCGTCTTATCGTCAGCAGCCATTGGCCGTTCACCTTGTAAGACGTGGATATCAACAGCTGGTTGGTTATCAGCGGCAGTTGAGAAGACTTGGCTCTTTGAAGTTGGAATGGTCGTGTTTCTGTCGATCAACTTAGTGAAGACCCCACCCATGGTTTCAATACCAAGGGAAAGTGGTGTAACATCAAGTAGCACAACATCCTTAACATCACCAGTTAGCACCCCACCTTGAACAGCAGCACCATCGGCAACGGCTTCATCAGGGTTAATAGAGTGGTTTGGTTCCTTGCCAGTCCATTGCTTAACAGCTTCTTGAACGGCTGGAATTCTAGTAGAACCACCATTTAAGATAACGTTATCAATGTCAGAAGTTGATAAACCAGCATCCTTCAATGCATTATCGAATGGAGCCTTCGTCTTTTCAACTAAGTCAGCAGTTAATTCATTGAACTTAGAACGACTTAACTTAGCAGTCAAGTGAAGTGGCCCTTCATCACCAGAAGCGATAAATGGAAGGCTGATTTCAGTTTCAGAAACTCCTGAAAGGTCCTTTTTAGCCTTTTCAGCAGCATCCTTTAACCGTTGTAATGCCATCTTATCATTGGATAAGTCAACTCCGTGTTCGCTCTTGAAGCCTTCGATCAACCAGTCCATGATCTTCTTATCGAAATCATCCCCACCTAAGTGAGTATCACCATTAGTAGAAAGGACTTGGAACACACCGTCACCTAATTCAAGAACGGAAACATCAAAGGTCCCACCACCAAGGTCATATACCAATACCTTTTGGTCGTTATCCTTCTTGTTCAAACCATAAGCTAAAGCAGCAGCAGTAGGTTCGTTGATAATCCGCTTAACGTCTAATCCAGCGATCTTACCAGCATCCTTAGTTGCTTGTCTTTGGGCATCATCAAAGTATGCAGGAACAGTGATAACAGCCTTGTCTACAGTATCACCAATGTAGTCTTCAGCAAACTTTTTGATGTATTGTAAGATCATTGCAGAAATTTGTTGTGGAGTGTAGCTCTTACCATCAACATCGACTTTGTAATTGCTGTCACCCATGTGGCTCTTGATTGATGAAATCGTGTTCGGGTTAGTGATCATTTGACGCTTTGCAACTTCCCCAACTTGAATTTCACCATCTTTAAATGCAACGACTGAAGGAGTCGTTCTTGAACCTTCTGGATTAGGAATAATCTTTGGTTCGTTACCTTCAAGAACGGCAACTGCTGAATTAGTAGTTCCTAAATCAATTCCAATAATTTTGTTACTAGCCATAATTTAATTTACCTCACTTTTTATTTTTTATTTATTAATTGTTTGTTTATTTTGCAACAACGACCATCGCTGGACGAATCACACGATCAGCTAATTGATAGCCATCTTGTAATACTTTCACAACGTGATCAGTTGGATGAGCATCATCTGCTGGGACCGTTTGAACGGCTTGACAGAAATTCGGATCAAACTTCTTGCCTTCCGCATCAATTTTTTTAATGTTGCTATCACTCAAAGCCTTAGTTAGGTGGTTCGAAACCATTTCAACCCCTTGTTTAAGTTGTTGACCGGCTTTATCATCCACCTTAACTTCAAGGGCTCGGTTTAAATTATCAACGATCGGTAAAATATTAGTTGCAAGCTTTTGGCCATCATACTTCAAGATGGTTGCTTGGTCTTTTTTAGCCCGATTTTGAACGTTTTGCAACTCAGCTGCAGTCCGTAGATACTTATTCTCCATATCATCCAACTGCCGTTTTAAATCAATAATTGCTTTATCAGCTTGTTTGTCTTCAGCATTAGCTTGCTCATCTGCAGCCTTTAACTTCTCTGTTTCAGTCGCTTCCGCAGAATTTTGCTTTTCTTCATCTTGCTTTTTCTTAGATGCCAAACAAAACCCTCCTCTAGATTTATTTGCTTCCTCCATAGTAACCTAACAAACGCTTGGTAAGCTCTTCTCTAAATGCACTGACCAAGGTAATTACCTTCGAATAAGGCATTCGAGTAGGCCCCAACACAGCAATCATTCCCTTACCGTATTGGCCAACATCATAGGTCCCTGTAATGACACTATAATTTTTCAATAATTCATTACTCATTTCAGAACCGATCTGAACCGAAACACCATCTTCTGAATTTCCTAAAAACTTAGAAATTTCACCAGATTGATTTAACATCGAATACAGCGGTTTGAGATAACTAACATCGCTTTGATTGGTAAAACTCAATAGGTTCATTTCACCACCAACGTAAAGGCGATCTCTAGTTGCTCTCATAAGGACCTCATCCAAGATGTCAATAAAGCCATTCGGAGAATGCAAGTACTTATTAACTTCCATTGGAATTACAGATTTTAGTTGCTCTAATACCACCGATAATGGCTGACCAACAAGTCGATCATTAATCAAATTAACGACTGACTCTAGTTGTTCACCGGTAACACCATCGGAAATGCGGAACAATTCAGTTTCCGCATCCCCATTATCAGTTACCAGAATCGCCATAACACGTTGATCACCTAATGCAACCAATCTAAATCCTTTTAGATGCCTACTTTGAGCCTGCTCTGGCTGCAAAGTCAAAGCAGTATAGTTAGTTAAATCAGATAGGATATTAGCAGATTTTTGAACTAGCTCATCGATCTTATGGTAATTTGAATCTAACGCCTTATGAATGATTTCCAGATCACTCATCGTATTGACCTTTGACAATGTCAAATGATCGACGTAATAACGATAACCATTAATCGATGGAATCCGTCCGGAAGATAAGTGGGTTTTTTCAATTAACCCCATATTTTCCAAAACCACCATTTCATTTCTGATCGTAGCAGAACTAACGTGAAACGGAAGTTGATTAACTAATGCTTTAGAACCAACAGGCGTTCCCGATTGAGTATAATCCTGAACGATTCCAGAAAGAATCAATTCTTGACGTTCTGTTAGCATTAATAATCACTCCTTTTTTAGCACTCATATCCTTCAAGTGCTAAGCTACATATATAATTTACCAAAGGAGCGATTATAAGTCAAGAAAGACACTCACAAATCACTTAAAAACTTTTGAGCCGTTTTTTGATCTTGATGCAGCTGATCGATCAAGGCTTCTACCCCGTTAAACTTAACCTCACCGCGCGTCCAATGGAGCCATTCGATATTTACTACTTCACCATAAATATTTTGATCAAAGTTAAATAAATTAATTTCAACGGTAATGGGATGTGAATCACCAAACGTCACGTTACGGCCAATCGAAGCCATCCCATCGTACCATTGATCACCAATTTGCATCCTTACAATGTAGATTCCAATTGCTGGCAACCATTGATATTCGCTATGCTCAACGTTAGCTGTTGGAAATCCCAACTCACGCCCGCGAGCAAATCCATGCACAACAGTTCCCGTAGTAACAAAGGGCCTGCCTAACAACCGATTAACGGTATCAATATGACCATCATCTAGGTTTTGGCGAATCCGAGTAGAACTCACTTTTTTATTGTCAATATCAAAGGATGCAACATCAACCACTTCAAAACGATTCTTTACATATTGAGGTAATAAATTCATATCAGCATTCTTTTTTCCATAAGTATGATCAAAACCAGCAACTACCGCCACTGCATTAAAGCGACAAAGATAATTATCGACGAATTCCTGTGGACTTTGCGCTTGGAATGCATTTGTATAACTAATCTGGAATACGATGTCAACGCCTAAGCGCTCAAAGAGTTCCATTTTATAATCCATCAGCGTTAAGTAACGCTTATCATGCGCGTTTAATTGTTGATATACGATTGATGGATGATGATCATAAGTTAAAACTGCTAATTTAACTCCGCGTTTTTCAGCAATTGATTTTGCTCGATTGATTATTTGCTGATGACCCAAATGGAGCCCATCAAAAAAACCCATTGCAAGCACAACTGGTTCATTCAAATTTAAATCTTTCATTGGATGGTGAATCTTTAAAATTTTCATTGTAAACTCCTAATTGACACTAAACATTTTTAATGGTTTATAAAATCCCTGTTCATGATTGTAATAGTACAACGCCTTAATTTGCTGATTAAACCTTACAGCAATTTCATCATTATCCATATTAATATCTTGGGGACTTAAAAATCCACCATTTTGCACCGTTTTCCACTGGTTCGGGCTCAATTCAATACTTTGATATCCACCCAGTGCATGATCAATTGGATACAAAACATTACTAATGTTGCCATCTTCCATCGCTGCTTTCACTTGACTTAGCGTAACCGATTCATCAATCGTAAAGCCGCCACTCTTAATCCTAGTAAGATCAGACATTACAGCTGGTACCCCTAAGATTTGGCCAACCATAAACGATAAAGTGCGGACATAGGTTCCCTTTCCACAACCTACTTCGAACTTGATTCGCTGAACTTGTTCTTCTTTATCATATTCAATGGGAGCAATAATTTTAAAGTAGTCAATGCGAACGTGCCGCTGGGGCCGTGTTACAGTTTCACCCGCCCGTGCATATTCGTATAAACGGCGACCATTGACTTTTACAGCTGAATACATTGGTGGAATTTGTAACAGTTCAGGTTGAACCAACCGTTGCATCGCCTGATTAATTGATGCTTCTGAAAACGGATCCGTAATTGCCTTCCTTTCAACAACATCACCATCTAAATCCTCGGTAGTCGTTGACATCCCAAGGGTGATCTCTCCTCGATAAACTTTTCCAGAATTCATCAAAAAATCAACCACCTTAGTTGCACTACCGATACAAATTGGTAAAACACCGTCAACGTTTGGATCGAGCGTTCCACTATGTCCAATTTTTTTAGTTTGCAAAATTCCACGTAGTTTTCTGACGCAATCGAAACTAGTCATTCCACGTTGTTTGTTCAATGGGATGATTCCATCCATAATTAACGACTCCCTATCTTTTCTCTAATTAATATTAATTGAAACATAAAAAGAGTAGATAACAAATGATTATTACCTACTCTTTTAAAATTATTTATCTTCGCGTTGTAGTTTATTGATCAATTGATCAATCTTACTCCCGTATTGAATTGAATCATCTAATTCAAAATGAATTTCTGGTGTCTTATAGACGTTTCTTAACCGAGCGCCTAACGCACTTCTAATCATTCCGGTTGCCTTATCCAATCCCTTTTGGGTATTTTCTTCATCACTCTTTTTATCAGAGAGAATGCTGTAAAAAATCGTTGCTTGTTGAAGATCACCAGTGACTTCCACTCCGGTAATTGTAACGCCCTTAACTCTGGGGTCACGTACTTCCTTCAATAACAAATCATTAACTTCTCTTTGAATTTCTTGTTGTAGTCGCCCTACACGATATTGTGCCATAGTATCCTCCTTGATCGAATTATTCGATTGGAACTTCTTTCATAATATAGGCTTCAATAACATCATTGACCTTAATATCATTATAATTTTCAATTGTAAGCCCACATTCAAAACCTTGTTTAACGCTCTTAGCGTCATCTTTAAAGCGTTTTAAACTGCCAAGTTCGCCATCAAAAATCACAACATTGTCCCTAATTAGCCGTACCTTACTATCACGGTTAATATAACCTGAGATTACCATCCCACCAGCAATTGTTCCGATCTTAGAAGCTTTATAAATTTCTCTCACTTCAACTTGACCAGTAACTTCTTCCTTATATGTGGGTTCTAGCATTCCCTTCATAGCGGATTCCACTTCATCAATTGCATCGTAAATCACTTGATGTAAACGAATATCAACGTTATCGCTTTCAGCTTGGGCCTTAGCTTGTGGGGTAGGACGAACACTAAATCCAATAATGATTGCGTTACTTGCCTCTGCTAAGGCAACATCACTTTCATTAATGGCTCCAACTCCGGTATGAATGATATTAACACGCACTCCTTCTACTTCAATCTTTTGAAGACTAGAAGAAAGTGCTTCGACTGAACCTTGAACATCAGCTTTAATAATAATATCAACTTGCTTCATTTCACCTTCTTTAAGTGAATCGAACAAGTTATCCAATGTAACATGGTTCGTTTGACGACGATCATTTTCTTGAGCTGCTTGAGCCCGTTTTTCTCCAGCAGCACGGGCGGTCTTTTCATCATCAAAGACAATAAACCGATCCCCTGCTTCTGGAACGTCGTTCAATCCAGTAATTCCAACAGGAGTTGATGGGGTGGCTTCCTTCATTTCTTGGTTGTGTTCATTAACCATAGTCCGCACTCGACCAAAGGTATCACCAACTACAATCGGATCCCCAACGTGCATGGTCCCTTGTTGAACTAACAGCGTTGCAACGGTTCCCTTTCCACGATCAAGACGAGCTTCGATTACTGAACCAGCAGCATTTTGCCGTGGATTAGCCTTTAATTCCATCACTTCAGCTTGCAATAGGATCATGTCCAATAATTCATCAACGTTGGTCCCGAATTTAGCTGAAATTTTTACAAAGATGGTATCACCACCCCAGTCTTCAGGAATTAATCCGTAGTTACTAAGTTGTTCAGTAACGTGGTCTGGGTTGGCCCCTGGCTTATCAATCTTATTGATTGCAACGATAATTGGGGTCTTTGCAGCCTTAGCATGGTTAATGGCTTCGATGGTTTGTGGCATTACTCCATCATCAGCAGCAACCACTAAAATCGTAATATCAGTAATATCAGCTCCACGTGCCCGCATGGCAGTAAAAGCAGCATGACCAGGAGTATCCAAGAAAGTAATTGTCTTTTTATCATGCTTAACTTGATAAGCACCAATTCCTTGGGTAATCCCACCAGCTTCACCAGAAGTAATGTGAGAATGTCTCAAGTAATCCAATAGGGTGGTTTTACCATGATCAACGTGTCCCATGATCGTAACCACTGGTGGTCTGTTTTCTTGATAAGCCGTGTTGTGTTCTTCTTCATCAAATAACTTATCAAGATCAGAAACGTTAACTTCTTCTTTTTCCTTGGCTTCAATTCCGTAGTCAGTGGCTAGCAATTCAATGGTTTCATTATCCAATGATTTGTTTTGGTTAACCATAACCCCAAGCATGAATAACTTTTTAACAATTTCAGCAGGTTCTCTGTGAAGGACCTTCCCAATTTCTTGTGCATTCATCCCATCAGTATATTCTAATACCTTTGGAAGTGGATGATCCTTCCGTTTAGGAGCATCGTTATGCTTATGAATTTGGCGAATTCGTTGATTCTTAGTGTATTTACTATTGAAATTGTTATTCCGCTTGTTAAACTTCTTCTTGTTCTTCCGATTATTTTTGTTAAAACCGTTCGAATTATTACTAGCATTATTAGTATTTCGACCAGAACCAGATTGAACGTTATTTCTTTGCCCATTCGAATTATTAGACCGATGGTTATTATTTGACTGACTAGCATTACTATGACTAGGTTTATTATTAATTTGGTGGCCCCCCTGTCTTTTGTCAGCATGGCTATTTTGGTTTCGGTTTTGATTGCCACCATGTTGTTGATTATTTTGTGGTTTAGAATTAGTTCGTGTCGTTGGTTTAGCTGAATTACTCTTTAATGCAGCTCTAATTTGCTTTTCTTGGTTATCATCAATCGTAGACATATGGTTATGAACCGAGATACCCTTACTATTAGCACTGTTAATTAGTTGCTTGCTGGTAACATTGAGCTCTTTAGCTAATTCATAAATACGCTTTTTACCCATATAATCACTATCCTTTAACTATTTTTTATTTCAGAAAGCTTTCTGGCAAAGCCACGATCAGTAATTCCAATCATTGTTCGGGGAGCACCGATTGCATCGCTTAATTCCTGTTTAGAAATAAAGTGATGGTATTCAACCTGATACGAACCCGCTTTGTCAATAAACTTCTTGGTAGATGATTGTCCGGTATCGCTTGCAATAATCAAAAGAGCAACTTGATGCTTTTTAATTGCATTTAAAATAATTGCCTCGCCAGTAACTACCTTACCAGCTCTTTTGGCGATTCCGATTAAATTTAAATATTTTTGATTATTCATTTTCAAATAATTTTTTTCTTGCTTGTTCATGATCAGTATAAGCAATTAAATCATCGTAAAATTGATCATCAACATTAGTGTCAAAAACCTTGTTAAATGTTTTTTTAGCCTTAGCTTGCTTTGCAATTTCTACATCCATTGAGATATAAGCACCGCGCCCGGCTTTTTTACCAGTTTTATCAATGCTTACGTTGCCTTCTTTATCACGGACGATTCTAATCAACTCTTTTTTAGGAGCCATTTCACCCGTGACAATATCTTTACGCATTGGAACCTTTCGACGTCGCATTTGAACCTCCCTACTGATAACTAATCAGCGTTTTCATCATTATCAGGATCTTCAGCAGCAGTGTGATTTTCATAAATATTTTCATCTGCTTCTGATTCTGACTTAATATCAATTTTAAATCCAGTTAACTTAGCAGCTAATCGAGCGTTTTGTCCACGCTTCCCAATTGCTAATGATAATTGATAATCAGGTACAATCACCGTACAAGCTTGATCGTTTTCAGGGTCGAAAATAACATCGACTACTTCAGACGGATTCAAGGCGTTGGCAATGAACTTCGCCTTATCGTCAGTCCATTCAACAATATCCATATTTTCGCCACCAAGTTCATTTACGATTGTTTGAACCCGTTGTCCCTTAGGACCAACAGTGGTTCCAACAGGATCTATATCAGGGTTATTAGAGCGAACCGCTACTTTTGAGCGGTCACCAGCTTCCCTAGCAATTGAGACAATTTCAACAGTTCCATCGTAGATTTCAGGAACTTCTTGTTCAAATAAACGCTTTAATAGTCCAGGTGCCGTTCTGCTAACAAATACTTGAGGGCCCTTAGAAGCGTTTTCAACCTTAGTAACATATACCTTGATTTTATCTTGTGGTCGATATTCTTCATTTGGCATCTGGTTACTAACAGGCATTACAGCTTCGACCTTGCCAAGATTAATGTACACAAAACGACTATCTGAACGTTCTACTTCTCCAGTAATTAACTCATCTTGGTATTGACTAAATTGATTATAAACCATTTCCCGTTCAGCTTCTCGAACCCGTTGCATAATTACCTGCTTTGCAGTTTGGGCAGCGATGCGACCAAAATTCTTAGGAGTAACTTCGATCTTGATGTCATCACCAACTTCATAACCATGGCTAATTAAAAGGGCATCTTTAATACTATATTCAGTCTGGGCATCTTCAACCACGTCAACAATCTTTTTAACAGCATAGACGTGAATATCACCCTTCTTATTATCAAATTCTACATCTACATTTTGTGATTGACCATAATTACGCTTATAAGCAGAAGTCAAAGCTGCCTCTAAAGCGTCGATAATGGTTTCCTTCTTAATGCCCTTTTCTTTTTCTAAAGCATCAAAAGCACCCAATAATTCTTTACTCATTCCGATTCTCCTTTAAATTAAAACTTAATTGCGAGTCTAACTTTAGCAATTGCTTTTGCAGGAATTGTTAACTCCCTAAAGACACTCATGTCGTTATATTCAATTACTAAATCGTTTTCTTCTGTAACTCCCTTTAAAGTCCCTTCGTATACCTTATTTTGCTTAATTGGATAATACAATGAAACGTTAATATAGCTACCAATTGCTTCTTCAATCTCTTTTGCATTTCTCAAGGGGCGTTCTGCGCCGGGAGATGATACTTCTAAATAATAAGCTTGTGGGATTGGATCAGGATCCATTGCATCTAATTCTTCACCTAATTGATCGCTAATGATTGCACAATCTTCAATCGTAATACCGTTAGGTTTATCAATATAAACCCGTAAATACCACTTTTGGCTTTCTTTAACGTATTCAATATCGAACAATTCAAAATGATGTTCATTTAAAATCGGTGTTAAGATATCTTTCACAATCTCAGGAACGTTACTCAATTTGTATGCATACCTCCTATTAAATCCAATAAAAAGAGTGAGCATCCCTGCTCACTCCTTTAAACGAGTATTAATTACTAGTAGTAATATACCATAAGTTAGGATTAAACTCAAATCATAGCATGTCGAATAGGCTCAACTGGTTTTCATCTGGCAAGCCTTTCAACACTCCATTTTCATCCATAAATTCAATGATCTTTTTAGAAACCTTGCCACGTTTAGCCAGGTCTTCCTTGGATAAGAACGATTTGTCTTCTCTAGCAGCCACGATTTGTTTTGCAACGTTCAACCCAAGCCCTGGAATCGCCCGAAATGGTGCTAATAGCTTATTTCCTTCAATAATCCATTTTTCAGCATCAGAACGCTTTAAATCGATCATTTCAAACTCAAACCCACGTTCTAACATTTCGTTGGCTAATTCTAAGACCGTTAACAAGTTCTTATCCTTAGCAGATGCTTCGTTGCCTTGATTTTGAATCGTTTTCATCGCTTCTTTGACAGACTCTTTTCCGCTTGCCATGGCAACTACATCAAAATCATCAGCTCGAATCGAGAAATAAGCAGCATAGTAAACGATTGGGAAGTACACCTTAAAGTATGCTACCCGCAGGGCCATTAGAACGTAAGCTGCGGCATGGGCACGTGGGAACATATACTTAATTTTTAAACAAGATTGAATGTACCATTCTGGAATTTTGGCTGCGTTCATCTCTTTACGCCATTCATCCTTAATTCCACGACCCTTCCGAACTGATTCCATGATTTGGAAAGCCGTTTCAGAATCAAGACCCCAGTTAATTAAATCAGTCATGATATTATCACGACAACCAATTACGTTAGCGATCGTTGCAGTCCCGTCCTTAATAATCTCATCAGCATTTCCTAGCCAAACATCGGTCCCATGGGATAAACCAGAAATTTGCAGAAGTTGCGAATAGTTTTGCGGGTGGGTCTGTTCTAACATCCCCCGTACGAACTTCGTCCCAAATTCAGGCACCCCTAATGTCCCCGTTTTGGATTGAATTTGTTCTGGGGTCACACCTAATACGTCCGTTCCTGAAAAAATTGACATAACTCCTTGATCATCCATTGGGATCGTTTGTGGATCAATTCCAGAAAGGTCTTGAAGTGCTCTGATCATGGTCGGATCATCATGTCCCAAAATATCCATTTTGAGGATGTTATCATGAATGGAATGGAAATCAAAGTGCGTCGTTTCCCATTCAGCTTTTTGATCATTGGCGGGATATTGGATGGGAGTAAAGTCATAAATATCCATATCGCTTGGCACAATAATGATTCCAGCTGGATGTTGACCAGTAGTCCTTTTCACACCGACATCGCCTTGGGCCAGTCGATCGATTTCAGCAGAACGAATATTTTGTTCAGTATCGCGTTCATAAGCCTTTACGTAACCATAGGCTGTCTTATCAGCAACCGTTCCAATCGTTCCAGCACGGTAAACATTGTCTTCACCGAACAACACCTTCATGTAGTTATGAGCGATTGGTTGATAATCACCTGAGAAGTTCAAATCAATATCTGGAACCTTGTTTCCCTTAAACCCTAGGAACGTTTCAAATGGAATGTTTTGCCCATCACCGATCATTTCAGTTCCACACTTCGGACAATTTTTACGTGGTAAATCGTATCCAGAAGCATATTCACCCTTCGTATAGAAATGAGAATATCTACATTTAGGGCAACGGTAATGTGGTGGCAGTGGGTTCACTTCAGTAATCCCAGCCATTGTAGCAACCAAACTAGATCCAACGGACCCACGAGAACCAACTAAATAACCATCCTTATTACTTTTGAACACTAGTTTTTGAGCAATTAAATAAATGACTGAAAATCCATGGCTAATGATACTATCTAATTCTCGATCAACCCGCTTTTTAACTAAATCAGGAAGCGGGTCGCCATAATAATCAAAGGCTCTGTTGTAGGTAAGTTTTTTTATCTCATCTTCCGCCCCATCAATATGTGGGGTATATAACTTATCCTTAACAGGCTTGATATCATCATCGATCATATCAGCAATTAAATTGGAATTTTTAACCACAATTTGATTGGCTACTTCATCGCCAAGATAGCTAAAGTCATTCAACATTTCATCAGTTGATAAGAAATGGACTTCAGGAAGCTTTTGCCTACTAAGTGGGTTGGCTCCACCTTGAGAATGAATCAAAATTTTACGATAGATGTATTCGTGAGGGTCTACGTAATGGGCATCACCAGTTGCAACCACTGGTTTATCCAATTCTTGTCCTAAGGTAACCATATTGTTGATGATTTCATGTAAATGCGCTTGATCATGAATAAATTGAGAATCAATCAATGGTTGATAATTAGCTTGTGGTTGAACCTCCAAGTAATCATAAAATTGAGCCTTTTGACGTGCTTCTTCCATTCCCTTTTGGACCATGGCGGTAAAAACTTCACCAGAAGCACATGCTGAACCAACTAAAATACCCTCCCGATATTTAACTAATACGCTACGCGGAATCCGTGGAACCCGATAAAAATATTCTACGTTAGATAACGAAACTAGTTTGAAGAGGTTTTTCAATCCGGATTGGGTTTTAGCCAGCAGGGTGACATGAAACGGTCGAGCGTGTTTATAAGCACTATGCTCTGTCATATGATCATTTAATTGATCTTGATATTTAATTCCATATCGATCTTCAGCCGTCTTTAAGAAAATATAATTTAAATGGCCTGTACTTTCCGCATCGTATACCGCACGATGATGATGTTCCAAGCTAACATCAAATTTTTTCGCAAGGGTATTTAAACGGTAACTCTTTAAGTTAGGATACAAAAAACGTGCTAATGGCAACGTATCAATAATTGGATTAGTAATTTTACTCATTCCATAGCGTTCGTATCCAGCATTCATAAAGCCCACATCAAAGGTTACGTTATGCCCAACTACAATTGCATCTCCGCAGAATTCCCGAAACATCTTTAAAACCGTTTCTTCACTTTTGGAACCCTTTACCATGTCATCAGTAATGGATGTTAAATTAGTTGTAAATTCACTTAAATGGAACCCTGGATCAATAAACTCTTCAAATTGAGCAGTAACGTTATTATGAACCATTTTAACAGCAGAAACTTCAATAATCTTATCATAAATTGCTGATAATCCTGTCGTTTCAATATCAAACACAACATAAGTTGCGGTCTTTAAATCGCGATGGTCGTTATTAAACCCGATTTCCATTCCATCATCAACAACGTTAGCTTCTACACCGTAAATCATTTTCAAATCGTTATTTTCACCAGCACTATATGCTGATGGAAAGCCTTGTAATGCAGAATGGTCCGTAATTGCCAATGCCTTGTGACCCCATTGTTTAGCCCGTTTGGCAAATGCATCGATCCCATCGATGGCATCCATTTGACTCATATTGGTGTGTAGATGCAATTCAACCCGCTTATCCTTAGCAGTATCTTGTCTTTCTTGATGGGTCGTCGTATTAATATCGTACGGATTCATGGTTAATTCATGCGTATAATTATCCTCTTGAACGCTACCACGGAGTTTTAGCCAGCCACCCTTTTGAATTGCTTCAAATTGAGCTTCATCCTGTTCGTTACGGGAGAATTTCTTGACTACGATTGATGAACTGAAGTCGGTCACCTTAAAAATCAATAACTGCCGACCAGAACGTAGTGAACGAACTTCTTTATCAAAAACAAAACCATTCAAGACAACCGATCGTTCCTCTTGAACAATATCAATTAACTTAGTGACATCAGCATCATCACTAATTAATTTACCAAAAATAACGGGGCCGTTTGTAATGGGAGCATTTTTAGCTTTGCTTTCACGATTTGCATTCGCTTTTTTTATGGCAGCAATAGCCTTTTTAGTAATCTCGGCATCCCGTTTTTCCCTTATATTTTTGATTTCTCTAATTTTAGATTGCGTCTCACTTTGATTAACGAAAGTATTGATCATAAACTTAGGAAATCCACACATCGTATAACATTCTTCAATTTTACCCAATGCATGGTCAATCAAAAAGGTTTTGAGTTCTTCATTTTCTACAACCAAATTGACACGATCATCATTAACGCTTGGCACACTAGCATCACAAATTTGTTTTGCCATCATGGAATTCAAGTTGCTATTATTAACGACCCAATTCCAGTATTCCTTAACTAAATGGTTATCTAATTTTGGTCGATCAACTTGAATCTCAAAACTAATGTTCACTAATGATTCAAAGGTCGTAAAAAGGCGATGGATAAAGTCATTAAAAACTTGAAATGGTAATTGTTCTAAGAAATGAAATTTAAAATGCCATTCCCTACTCTTTTTATGAACCACTAATTGGGTAATTTCAGCATTTTTAAAACATTCATCATCTCTATGGGCATTCATTTCTAGCTGACTTAGTAATTGATTAAATAATTCATGATTATTCAATTGATTGAACTCCCTTCTATTAAGATTAAAAAAGGACTGCAAAACAGCCCTCTCTTAATAATTTAATTCAATTCTTTTTGTAAAATTCCAATTGTACTAATAAGTTCGGCTTTTTTAACCTCTAGGGTTTCACCAGTTTTTCTAATCTTAATTTCAACGATTCCATCACTAGCTTTCTTACCGACGGTTACTCTAATTGGGATCCCAATCAAATCTGAATCAGCAAACTTAACACCAGCGCGTTCCTTACGATCGTCGTTTAATACATCATAACCAGCAGTGGTTAAATCAGTTTCAATTTCATTAGCAAGGTCCATTTGATCAGCTTTTTTGGCGTTAACTGGAATAACATGAATATCAAATGGTGCAATTGAAGTTGGCCACACTAGTCCATCTTCATCGGCTTGTTGTTCAGAAACAGCTGATAATAAACGGCTGACCCCAATTCCGTAAGAACCCATAATAATTGGTTTTTTACGGCCATTTGCATCTAAAACATCTGCTCCTAAAATTTTAGAATATCGCGTCCCTAACTTGAAAACATGTCCAATTTCAATTCCCTTTGTAAATTGTAATTTTTCTGAACCATCAGGGGATAAATCACCCTTTTGAACGACCCTAAAGTCATCATAAGCACTGACCTTAAAATCACGATCAGGATTAACGTTAACGTAATCATAGCCATCTTCATTCGCACCGACAACGGTATTAACCATGTCCTTAACATATTGATCAGCTAACACTTTCACATCGTCAGAAACCCCAATTGGCCCTACATAACCAGCAGGCGCTCCCATAAATTTCAGAACTTGTTCCTCATTAGCAACGTCTAAGAAATCAGCACCTAGATAGTTCTTGAGCTTAACATCATTTACTTCATGATCGCCTCTAACCATTACTAATACGGGACTTTCATCAGCGATGAATAATACGCTCTTAATGATTTGACTTGGCTTTACGGATAAGAAAGTGGCTAACTTTTCAATCGTCTTAGTGTCTGGAGTCGCCTTTTTTTCTAATTCAAGTGGTTGTTCATCAGACTTACTAGGGATATATGCACACTTTGCCATTTCAATATTAGCAGCATAGTCACCATTATCTGAATATACGATCGTATCTTCACCAACGGCAGCTGGGGCAGAAAATTCAATTGAATCTGAGCCACCCATTGCACCACCATCACCAATGATCATTCGATAATCAAGACCAATTTCGTCGAAAATTTGGCAGTAAGCTTTTTCCATATCATGATAAACCTTATCTAATCCTTCATCGTCAACAGTAAAGGAATAAGCATCCTTCATAATGAATTCACGACCACGAAGCAATCCATATCTAGGACGATCTTCATCCCGATATTTAGACTGAATTTGATAAAGGACCAGTGGTAATTTTTTATAAGAATCGACCGAGTTCTTTAATAGCTCGGTGAACGTTTCCTCGTGAGTAGGGCCCAAGATAAAGTCAGTATCATGACGATTCTTAAACTTAAATAATTCTGGCCCGTAGGTATCATAACGACCGGAATCCTTCCATAGTTTAGCTGGTAAAACATCCGGCATTAACATTTCATTAGCATTAGTAGCATCCATATGCTTACGAATGATTGCTTCAATTTTAGTGATTACTCGATAAGCAAGTGGTAAATACGCATACATTCCAGCAGATACCTGTCTAATGTACCCTGCTCTAAGCATCATTTGATGACTAAGTGCTTCCGCACCATTGGGAACTTCCTTCAGGGTTGGAATCAGCATCGCAGATTGTTTCATTTAAAACACCTCTAAATAAGATTTAATGGATAAAGAATCTTTCAATATCATTCCATGTAACTAGAATCATTAAAATAATCATAAACGCAAAACCAATAAGTGTAATCGTTGTTTCAACTTTTTCTGAAAGTGGTTTTCGACGAATTACCTCAACAATATTCATAACAATTTTACCACCATCTAAGGCAGGAATTGGCAATAAATTCATAATTGCTAAATTAATTGATAGAAAAGCAATAAAATAAATGATTCCCCCAATTCCTAGTTGAGCAGCCTGAGAGGTATTAGCAAAAATTGCGACCGGACCACCCAAGTCATTTAACGAAAAGTGGCCTGTGATCATTGTCCAAATTGAAGATAATAACGATTTAGCAGTATCGTAAGTTTGGGTAAATCCTGATAACAGCATTGCAGAAAAATTAGAATTTGAACTTCTTTGAATCCCAATTTCAGCAGTTTTCTTGCCATTTTGTGAAACCACCTTAGGCTTTAAAGTGATATTCTTGGTTTGATCGCCCCGTTCAATGGTTAAGTTTAAATCATCTCCATTTGCCTTACTAGCAATTGTCGATGCTAACGATTGCCAGTTATTAGTGCTGACACCGTTAACCTTTGTGATTTCATCGCCATTCTTAATTCCAGCATCACGAGCAACATTAACGTTATCAGCTAATTTAATTTGATTGGAATTATTTAAAACGCCACCTTGTACAAAAGAAAAAATCGTATAAGCAACGATTGCTAATAAGATATTACAAATAACCCCTGCGAAGTTAGTTGCCATGCGACGCCAAACGGTTGCGGATTGGACTTGAACGTCAAGTGGTGCAATCTGTAACTCCGTCCCGTCTTCTTCGATAACAACAGCATCGTGATCAACAGAATAACGTTTTACCTCTGATTCATTTCCATTTTCATAACCTTGAATCCACAATTCCTTTTCTAAATCGGCTTCGGTAACTACCAATGGAATTCCATTGAACAATGAATTTTTATTACTAGTATTAATTTTTTCTACAATTCCCTGATCATTTAGTTGCAAAGTAACCGTCATCCCAGGGCGTAGACTTTCTTCATCATCGTATCCCCCAGCCATTCGAACGTAACCACCTAACGGCAAAATTCTAAGCGTGTAGGTAGTCCCGTTGTAACGGTGAGCAAATATTTTAGGACCCATTCCAATTGAAAATTCACGAACCATAATTCCACACTTTTTTGCAACAATAAAGTGGCCAAATTCATGAACAGAAACTAAGATCCCAAAAACAATAATGAATGCAATTATAGTTGTAAACATCGTTGTTCTCCTTTTCTTCTAAAAAATATTAAACAAATGCAGGATTGGTAGAACAAACAACAAGCTATCAAAACGGTCTAAGATTCCACCATGTCCCGGAAGAATTTTACCTGAATCCTTAACCCCATAATGACGTTTAAGTGCAGATTCCACTAAATCACCAAATTGACCGCCAATAGAAGCAATGATCGTAATTGCAATCATTGGCAATAGCGAGTAAAAATTTTGGGGGAAGAAAAATACGATCAACGTACATACGATCGTTGCAAGCAACGAACCCCCAATTGAACCTTCCCAGGTTTTATTCGGACTAATGTGCGGAGCAAGCTTATGCTTACCAAATTGTTTTCCAAAAATATAAGCCCCACTATCAGTAGTCCATACAATTAGTAATGCATACAAGACTACGTTTAATCCCGTAGCCCTTGCAACGATTAAGTAATGGAAACCAATTCCAACATATATAAATGACAAAGCAGCAATTCCTACATCATCAAAATTGAACCGATTTTTAGTAAATACCATTCTTAATAATAACAACATTACAAATATGTAAATAATAAATGTAGGTGTTAAGTAGCTTGGCATTATATCCATCATTTTACTAGGGGCTAATATGAATAGTCCCCCTAAAAAGGCAATCGTTGATTCAGGTGAAACCAAAATCATCTTTTTCATTAATAATATCTCACTAATTGCAACTAATCCCATCGCAAAAACTAAGATATCAAATGGAATTCCACCAATTAATAGTAGTGGAATAAAAATGCATAACGCAACCACTGCAGTAATAACTCTTTGTTTCATCACTAACTCCTTATTTATTTTTAATTCCTCCAAATCGTCGATCACGACCCTGGAAATTTAAAATAGCATTTTTTAATGAATCAGCATTATAATCTGGCCATAAATCATTCGTAAAAATTAGTTCGCTATAAGCAATTTGCCAAAGCAAGAAATTTGAAATTCTTTGTTCACCACTGGTACGAATCAATAAATCAGGATCAGCATATTCACCTAACGAGCTAGTCATTAATTTCTGAGAAAAGAATTCAGAATCAATTTCATCAATTTCTACTTTACCACTTTGCACTGCTTTTGCAATTTTACGAGTAGCTAAAAGGATTTCGTCCCTTGATCCATAATTAAGTGCAAAGTTCAAAATCATTCCATTACAATCAGCGGTATCAGCAATTGCCTTTTGGACAACTTCTTGGGTCGATTGTGGCAATTGATCTAATTCCCCCATCACTTGAACTCGAACATTATTATCGATTAATTCAGGAACAAAACTACTAAAAAATTTACCAGGAAGACTCATTAAATAACTGACCTCTTCATCGGGCCGTTTCCAATTTTCAGTAGAAAAGGCGTATAGACTCAGCACTTTTACCCCTAATCGACTAGCAGTCTTAGTAATTGTTTTAACAGTTTCCATTCCCCTTTTATGACCTGCAATTCTAGGCAGGTGCCGCTTTTGAGCCCAACGGCCGTTCCCATCCATTATAATCGCAATATGATTAGGAATACGATTCATATCAAGTTCATCATTAGTAATACTTTCTTTTTTTCTGAACATAATTATTACTCCATCTAAAATCAAAATAAAGGATGAGTAGATACCCATCCTTTATATAATACATTATTTAATTAAAATTAACCACCGAATTAAATTCAGCTAATTTAATTAGTTTTCGTCTGGCCGTTGAATTAATCTCCATTCACCACGGTTACTTTCAATTAAAGTATTGAAGTATTGAAGTAACTTATTAGCTTCTTCTGCTTTGCGTTCACCAAGCATATTAAGTCCTTCACCAGTAGGAATTGGTTCTGATAAATCAGTGATTTCATTTCCATTTTCAATGGTTGCCTTTGAAAATGCAATGATCCAATCGTCTGCAATTAATTTTGAAACAACGATGAATAAGTTAAAACCATCTTCAACGTATGCAGGCATTACATAAATATCATCTTGTAATGGTTCCAATGGATTTCCAGCATAGTTCAAAAATTCAGTGTTTCCATTTACGATTGGTTGGTTCAATCTAAAAACCATGTTATTAAATTCTTTTGTTCCTGGTGTAATTTCTACGCTATCTTCAGCCATAAAGCATTTCTCCCTTATTAATTAATTTAGTATTAATTATTAGTGATTTCTTTTTCCTTATCACTAACAATCTTTTCAACACCACTGATTGAGTCATCGGTAATTTTTTGAACTTTATCTTCCAAGCTGTGAGCTTCATCATCAGTGAAGTCATCATTCTTGTTCCCCTTCTTCACCGCATCCATCGCTTCACGACGAACGTTTCGAACGGCAACCTTACTTTCTTCACCAACAGCCTTAACTTGTTTAGCCAGTTCCTGTCTTCTTTCCTCTGTTAATTGAGGAATTACTAATCTAATCACACTTCCATCATTAGCTGGGTTTAGTCCTAAATCAGCTTCAAAAATTCCCTTTTCAATGTCATCAAGGGCGCTTTTATCATATGGAGTGACCATAATTACCCGAGGTTCTGGAATTGAGATTGAGGCCACTTGGTTCACTGGCACTTCACTTCCATAATAACTAACTTTTACTCGGTTTAAAATACTAGCATTAGCGCGACCAGCTCTAATACTTGATAATTCTCGTTCAAGTACTTCTTGAGCCTTCTTCATCTTGGCCTTTGCACTATTTAAAATGTCATTCGAATTAGCCATTAATTAATTCTCCTTTACCGTTGTACCAATTTGTTGACCTAGTACAACTTTTTTAATATTCCCTGGCTTATTTAGATTAAATACAACCAATGGAATTTGATTATCCATCGCCAACGAGCTTGCGGTAGTATCCATTACGCTAAGCCCCTCGTTGATGATGTCCATATAGGTAAGTGTATCATACTTAACTGCATCTGGATTAATATTTGGATCGTCAGAATAAATTCCATCAACACCGTTTTTAGCCATTAAGATAGCATCTGCATGAATTTCTGCAGCTCGTAAAACAGAAGTTGTGTCAGTTGAGAAGTATGGATTTCCAGTTCCTCCAGCAAAGATAACGACGCGATTTTTTTCTAAGTGACGAACTGCTTTTCTTCTAATGTACGGTTCAGCAATTTGTCTCATTTCAATTGCAGTTTGGACGCGTGTAGGCACTCCAACTGCTTCTAGGTTATCTTGTAAAGATAGTCCATTCATAATGGTAGCAAGCATCCCGATATAATCAGCCTGTGCTCTTTCCATACCCATTTTTGATCCAGCTTCTCCACGCCACATATTACCGCCACCGACAACAATCGCGATTTGAATTCCCAAATCATAAATTTGTTTAATTTCCTTAGCCATTGACCGCATTACTGGTAAATTGATGCCAAAGCCCTGTTCACCTGCAAGGGCCTCACCACTAAGCTTTAAGATTATTCGCTTATATTTTAGGTCTGCCATTATTTTTCCTCCCCAAACTTTTATATCATGATAATTCTATCATAATATTTAAAATTGTGATAGCGTATATCACCTATCAAAAGTGGTTCTTAAACTGAATATAACATTTTTCACAAAAAAAGCGCTCAAAAGAGCGCAATTTTTATTAAATAATCTAATTATTTGATTTGACCATTTACTTCGTCAGCAAAGTTAGTTTCTTCAACTTCGATTCCTTCACCAACTTCGTATCTAGCAAAGCCCTTTAATTGAGCACCCTTGCTTTCAACAAATTTACCAACAGTTTGATCACTATCCATGATAAATTCTTGGTCAGCTAAACTAATTCCAGCAAGGAACTTGTTCAAACGACCTTCAACCATTTTTTCAACAATGTTTTCTGGCTTGCCTTCATTTAAGGCTTCCTTCTTAAGGACTTCACGTTCGTGATCCAAACGATCCTTAGGAACATCGTTTCTACTCATAAATTCTGGGTTAGCAGCAGCAACGTGCATTGCAACTTGCTTAGCAGTAGCATCATCACTACCTTCAAGTAAAACTAAAGCAGCAATTAAGCCACCATTGTGAAGGTAAGCACCAAAGTGTCCGTTAGCATCTTTTTCAAATACTTGGAAACGACGAAGAGAAACTTTTTCACCAGTAATTTGAGTAGTATGAATAATGCTTTCTTTGATACTACCATCTGGAGTAGATAATGCTAATGCATCATCCATATTAGCTGGCTTGTTAGCAGCAATCGTGTTTGCAATTAAATCAACTAATTTCTTGAAATCATCATTAGTTGCAACGAAGTCAGTTTCAGCATTAACTTCAACGATAGCAGCAGTATCACCATCAACAGCGATTTGTGCTAAACCGTTAGCAGCAACATTGCCACTCTTCTTTTCAGCCTTAGCAATTCCCTTTTCACGTAAGTAATCAAGGGCCTTCTTTTCATCACCATCTGAAGCAACTAATGCCTTCTTAGCATCCATCATTCCAACACTAGTCTTTTCACGTAATTGTTTAACTTGAGCAGCAGTAATCTTAGCAGCCATATTTATTTCTCCTTTTAGTTCATAATAAAAGCTGACCCAAACCTAGGCCTTAGCGGTCCAAAATTGAGTCAGCCCAAGTGCTTATTAATTATTCATTATCTTCTTTTGATTCTTCAGCATTGTCAGCGGAAGTAGCTTCAAAATCATTTTCGCTAACGCCTTCTTCACCTTGGTTACCTTCAATGATAGCATCAGCCATCTTAGAAGTAATCAAACGAACGGCACGAATAGCATCATCATTTGAAGGGATTACAACGTCAACAACGTCTGGATCTGAGTTAGTATCAACCATTGCAACGATTGGGATGTTTAAGATGTGAGCTTCGTGAACAGCAATTGCTTCCTTACGAGGATCAACAACAAATAAAACATCAGGAATCTTAGGCATATCTTCGATTCCGCCTAAAAAGTATTCTAACTTAGCCATCTTCTTGTTAAGAAGTGAAACTTCCTTCTTAGGAAGTAAGTCAAAAGTACCATCAGTAGACATCTTCTTTAACTTCTTAAGGTAAGCAATCCGCTTTTGGATCGTATCCCAGTTAGTTAAAGTTCCACCTAACCAACGGTGGTTAACGAAGTATTGGCCAGCACGAGTAGCTTCTTCTTCGATTGAATTTTGAGCTTGCTTCTTAGTACCAACAAAAAGTACAGTAGCACCCTTAGCAGCTTCATCCTTCATGAAATTGTAAGCAGAATCTACTAACTTAACAGTTTTTTGTAAGTCAATAATGTAAATTCCATTTCTTTCAGTAAAGATGTATTCTTTCATCTTAGGGTTCCAGCGACGAGTTTGGTGTCCAAAATGAACACCGGCTTCTAATAATTGTTTCATTGAAATAACAGCCATGATATTTCCTCCATAAATAAATAAGTTTTTTCCTCCCCAATGATCAACTAACTTTACAACCCATTTAAAATGAGCACTGGCAAAGTCATCACATTAAGTGTGAAATATTAACTATATAATTATACAAAATATAATTATAGAATGCAATCACCTATTTTATTTTTTTACGACTTTGTCTGAATTTCCAGTGGTAATTAAAGCTAAGTTCGCATCAAGCGATGTGTTGACCATGCTGTTAACAGCCGTCTTCGTGTAAAAAGCAATGTGGGGGGTAACTAAAACATTATCCCGTTTTAAAAGTTCCTTAACCCGTTCGTCTGGAATCGCATCGAAGCTTCCAAAATCAGCGTTAAATACACCCACTTCATTTTCATAAACATCCAACGCAGCGCCACCGACCTTGCCACTATCAAGTGCTCTGATCAAAGCATCAGTATCGATCAATGTCCCCCGCGCAGGATTTAAAATAATAACGCCATCCTTCATTTGCGCAAACGTTTTATCATTTAACATGTGTTCATTTTCCTTGACAGCTGGTGCATGCAATGAAATAACGTCTGATTGACGATAGAGTTCCTCTGGTGTGTCAACATAGATTCCCTCTTTATCTAATTCTGGGTTTTTGAAGATGTCATAAGCAATTACTTTCGCACCAAATCCCTTATAGATTTGAATAGCAGCACGACCAATTCGACCAGTTGCAAAGACTCCAACGGTTAATTGGTTTAATTCAGTTGCAATATTTGGAGCCCATTTTAAATTCCCGCGGGCAATTTTATTATTAAATACCTTCGTGTTCCTTAACAATTGCATTAACTGCGTAACTGTAAACTCAGCAATTGCTTGTGGAGAATAAGCAGGGACATTGGTTACCTTAATTTGATTGCGGTTAGCAGCTTCAAAGTCAACGTTATCGACCCCCACGTTGCGAAGCGATAATGCCTTGATGCCAAACGAACCTAATTGATCTAATACTTCAGCAGTATAAGGCGCTTGTTGGAATGCAACCACACCATTAAAACCTTGAGCCTTCTTCACAGATTCAGCATCCAAATTTCCACTTTCAATTTGGACATCAACGTCTGAATGATTGGATTCCCATTCACTAATAAACGGTTTTTCATCGTCACGTACTCCATAAACAATAATCTTCATTATCAAAGAAACCTCCTAAGTTTGTTATCTTAATTATTATACCATTCAATCAATCGCCATTATATTAAATCATTCTAACGTTGTGTTTTTTTAAATATTGTTCCTTGGCCTTTCGACTTTGATGCTTAAAGGCATACTCTGCTTTTAATGCTTCACTTTTGGTCGGAAACGATTCATGGTAGATCAATTCAACTGGCTGATGTGACTTGGTATATTTAGCTCCCTTGCCACTTTGATGTTGAGCCAATCGATGTTTTAAGTTGGTCGTATAGCCACCATAAAAAGAGCCATCCCCACACCTTAAAACATACATATAAAATCGTTCGGGACTATTCTCCATATAACACCTGGTTTATCATTTTAGTGTAATTATTAGAAGTACCATCATAAACTATGATTGGCGGTTTAACCTTGAGTCCGCCTGGTTTACCATTCTTAATGCCAGAAACTAAAATCATATTCGAATCACGTCCGACCCGAGGATAAACGAATTGGATTTCCTTAGGGACGATGCGATTTGCCTGCATCTTATCCATTAGTTCTACCATACGGTCTGGACGATGAACAAAATAACAACGCCCATTGGTCTTCAAGAGCCCACTGGTCACTTTTAAAATCGTATTTAAATCCGTTTTGATTTCGTGTCTGGCAATCGCTAAGTATTGATTCGGATTTTTATGACTAGTATCAAGATCAGCAAAGTAAGGTGGGTTGCATAAGACCACATCAGTTGAATCTTTGGCAATTTGCTGATCGATTGCTTTTAAATCCGCATTATAAACTGTGAAACGAGCGTCCAAGTTATTTAAGGTCACACTTCTTTTAGCCATATCAGCTAACTTAGGCTGAATCTCCACTTCTACAAACTGGCCACGGGTTTTATGTGCAGCAAATAGACCGACCGCACCATTTCCAGCGCACAGATCAACAACCTTAGTGTTAATCGACTTTGGGATCATTGCAAAATTTGCAAGTAAAATTGCATCAAGAGAAAATGCAAATACATTCGGGTTTTGAATTATTTTTATATTCTGACTGTCCAAATAATCAATTCGTTCATCAGCTTTTAGTTCAACTTCCAATTTTTTCAACTCCGCTTTAAAATTTTCTTGCAATTAAATATCATTATAGAATAATATTGAAATGATAAACGTTTTAGGAGGTTCACGCTTCATGTATTCATTTTTAAGGTTCATAACCAAAATCATTATTAAAATAGTTAATGGAAACATCAACATCATCGATAAAGACAAACTCCCTGACGGCAACTACATTCTTGTCGGCCCCCACAGAGCTTGGTTCGATATGATTATTTTTGCATTAGCAGCTAGTCCCAAAAAGTTTACATTTTTAGCTAAGAAAGAATTATTCAATAATTTCATTTTAGGATATATTTTAAATAAAGTAAACGCGGTCCCAGTTGATCGAGAAAATCCAGGGCCATCAGTAATCAAGAAACCTGTTAAAATATTAAAGAATACTGATTTATCGATCGTTATTTTTCCATCCGGTAGTCGTCATTCTGAAGATTTAAAGGCGGGGGCAGTTTTAATTGCTAAGCTTGCGAGCGTTCCCCTGGTCCCAGTTGTCTACCAAGGGCCGCTATCTTTCAAACGTTTATTTACTCGTAAACCGATTACGATTGCGTTCGGTGATCCAATTAAAATTGATCGCAAAGTAAAGATCAATGATGAACAACAAACCCAGTTTGAAAACCAAATGCAAGCCAGTTTTGATCAACTTGATCGTAAAATCGATCCAAACTTTAAGTATGTTGATATTTCCAAGAAATAAAAAAATAAGCAATAACAGCTATTCGACTGTTATTGCTTATTTTTATCCACGGTTTTTCATCGTGTTCATCATTTGTCGTAACTTCTTTTGTGAAGGTTTTTGACCCATTTGTTGCATCATGGCACTTAATTGATCTTCACTAATTGGTGGATTACTTTTTAAATAAGATTCCATATACTTACGAGCACCAAAGAAGCCAATTGCAACTCCTGCTATTAAGGCAATAATTACAATTAATATCCAAATTCCAGTTCCCATTAATTACACCTCCCGATAAAAATCTAATCATATTAATTTTACACAATTAATAATCATTTTAAAAGAGGTTAATCATTAATCGTCACGAAGTCCCTTGCCTCTTTGAATATCACGCACTTTTTTAGGCGTTACTTCTTTGCCCTCTTTATTATAAACTTTCATCATTTCAACTTGTGATCTAAAGTTTTCCTTGAATCGTTTTAAATATTGTTTTCTTAATTTTCCCTGTTCAACCTTTTCTAACTCGGTTAAACCCTTTGCTTTCGCTTTGTGAGCTAATTCATTAATTCTGGGAATAATTTTCATTAATTCTTTATCTTCAGCCATTTTATATTCCTCCCGTAAATCATTTATTATAGGTTACTCGTTTTTAACACGATATTCAAACAAAAGCAACCGAACATTTGTTTTACACTCGATATTTTTTATGCTAATATATCGTTATAATTAGCTAAATTAGGAGGTGATGGGTAATCGCAAAAATAGAATCAAAACAAATTACAATTCTAAGGTTTATTTGGAAATCAATTCGAAACCAAGGGTATCCTCCTACTGTTCGTGAAATCTGTGAAGGAGTCAATCTTTCTTCCACATCAACAGTATATGGTCATATCACTAGATTACAAAAAAAGGGATTCCTAAAAAAGAATCCCACCAAAACCAGAGCATTGGAAATTACCGATCTGGGGCTTCGGGAACTAAATGTTAACGTTCGAACAAATGAAATGCCCTTATTAGGACAAGTTGCTGCTGGTGAACCAATTTTAGCATTTGAAAATGCAACCGAATATTTCCCAATTCCACCTGAATTTGAATCAATCTCAGATTCTTTATTCATGCTAACGATCAAAGGTACTAGCATGATTAACGCGGGGATTTTAAATCATGATCAAGTCATTGTTAAAAAACAATCAACTGCTGAAAATGGTGAAATCGTAATTGCAATGACCGAAGATAATGAGGCTACTTGCAAACGCTTCTATAAGGAAAAAGGTCATTATCGACTCCAACCAGAAAACGAAACCATGCGCCCAATTATTTTAGATCAAGTTACAATTCTTGGAAGGGTAATTGGTCTGTATCGTGCTAATATTAACTAAGTAAGCGGTCCCTCATATGGGATCGTTTTTAATTTGTCAAAATCATATTGTAAAATGTCATCAGCACTTTTGACATATGCAATTACACTATTAGAAATCATCAAGTTAACAATTCCATTTCCTTCATGCAAAACGATAATATCCTTACCAATATTAGTGGCATAACCGATTTCAAATGCAGTTCCGCTATCAACGAAGCCATCTTTAAAATCTAAAACTGCTACGATAACATCACTAGCTTCCAATTCATCAATATCTTTTTGGTACACTTTTTTCGCCCAACTTAGACTCCCCACCTTTTCATCTGGAAAGTTGGCTGTGCGGGGACTAAAAAAATTGCTAATGGTTGGATTATTCGTAAGCGCCTCTTCAACCCGTTCAATTCTAGCAATTTGTTCATCATCAAAAAATGGTCCAGCTAAATATACTTTTTTCATTTCTAACTACCTACCTTCTAATTTGATACTGTCTTTGGTCATCCTTAACCCCTAAAAATACATACTTAGCACTATCTTCATTACCATTTAATTTTAAGTTTCCTGCCTTAATTTTTGGCCAGGATTCAAAAATAGCTTCATATTCAGGAACTGATAGTTCACTGCGACCATCAATAAGACGGTCCATCTTAGCTTTCCGATTAGCATCAAAAAAACCGTCTTCTAATCTTCCAGTAAAGAATTCACCTTGAGCACCCGAACCATAGCTAAACAATCCAATTAAATCACCAGATTGTAAATCACTATCGTTATCAATTAAAGATAACAAACTTAAGTATAATGAGCCGGTATAAAGATTCCCTACACGCTTATTATACATGCTTCCAAAATCAAATGCTGATTTTAATGCGACCTGCTTTGCGCTAGTAGCTTCTGGTAATACTGCCCGAAGCCCCTTAATTCCCATTTTAGGATATGGCAAATGAAAAATCATCGCTGTTAAATCATCAATTTTAAGCCCAGTCTTGTTTTTATACTGTCGCCATGTTTCCTTAAAAAAATCAACATAAACATCATTGGAATAATGACCATCTACGATCGCCTCGGTAGTGTAAAGGGGCCGCCAAAAGTCCATAATATCCTGGGAATAAAATGTACTTACTCCATCAAAAGAAATAATTTGTGGATTAGCTGCAATAATCATTGCAACTGCTCCACCACCTTGGGTAACTTCTCCTGGGGTATTTAATCCATACCTAGCAATATCAGCACCAATTACTAATGCTTTTTTATCTGGATGCAATTCGACATAATCACGTGCCATCTGAAGACCAGCGGTAGCTCCATAACAAGCTTGTTTAATCTCAAAAGCGCGCGCATTGGGGTTTAATTTCAGTAAATTTTGAAGGTAGATTGCTGCTGACTTAGAGTTATCAACCCCCGTTTCAGTCCCAAAAATAATTAAATCGATTTGAGAACGAACATCGTCATTAATAATATCAAAAGCTGCGTTCGCAGCCATCGTAACCACGTCTTGAGTATTGGGAATCACGGATTGTTCCTGTTGTCCAATTCCAATTAGGTACTTATTAGGATCTTCTTTGCGTGCTAATGCTAGTTTGCTCATCGATAAATACATCCCAGGGGTGTAAAAATTAATCGCATCAATTCCGACTTTCACTTTAAAACCTCATTCCATATTTCTAAACTAATATTTTTCAAATAAAAAAACATGCCTGTAATAGACATGTTTTTTGATAAGGAGAGTACAGGAGTCGAACCTGCCCGCCGAGATTAATCGGTTCGTCGGATTTCGAGTCCGATGCATTACCGCTCTGCCAACTCTCCAAAAGCGCATAATGATATTATATCAATTTCGAAAAAAATTGTAAATACCATTATTGCTTTAATTTTAATACTTCATAAGACTCAACATGTCATAGCCCTTGATTTTATCACGACCGTGCAAATCAGCTAATTCAATTAAAAAGGCAGTTCCAACAACAATTCCACCTAGATCTTCAACTAATTCAATCGTTGCGCTAATGGTGCCACCAGTTGCCAATAAATCATCAGTGACTAAGACTCGTTGACCCTTCTTAATAGCCCCTTCATGAAGATATAGTGACGATTCACCATATTCAAGGCCATACGAAGCTTTAACTGTCTTACCGGGTAGTTTGCCCTTCTTTCTAGCTGGTGCAAACCCAATTCCCAAATCATATGCAACAGGACAACCAACAATAAAGCCCCGCGCCTCAGGTCCAACAACCATATCTACCTTCTTATCGCGAGCATATTGAACGATTTCATCGGTGGCTTGCTTGTAGGCCTGACCATCTTCTAACAGTGGTGAAATATCCCGAAATACAATGCCCTTTTCTGGAAAATCGTTATAAGACGCGATATAGTCATTTAAATTTAACGCCATGCAAAAATCTCCTCCTTGCTACTACTAACCCATTAAATCATTAAACATTGCAATTAAGTTTGCAGAATTAGGTAATAATAATTGTTTTTCTAGTGCTAATTGTAACTCACGATTACGATAAGCTTCAGTAGATTTTAAATCCTGTTTTTGTAAATTCGAATTCATTGATAAGATTCCATTGTTAATGGAAACAAACTGAAGTTCTTGGAACACTTTAATCATAAAAATAACTAGGTTTCGATCAATTCCCAGTTGAGCAGCAATCTGATTTAAAGATTGGTTAATATTAAAAGCAGGACTACCACTTAACATTTTAAATAATGCCCCAAAATATTCACGAGTTGGGAATCCACTTTCATAAACAAAATGTTGTTTAAATAAGTATAATACCACTTGATTGTTATCAAAGTATTTAATAACATGTTTTAATTCATCAATCGTATCAGGAAAATCAACAATTATAATCAAATCAGCAAGCTTTTCTTTAGACAAGTCATTATACCAAATGATATTACTTTTTTCATTAATGTATGGTTCCAGTTCCTTCACAAACCGCTTATTAAACAAAACATAGGTTCCGTTTAGTTTTAACATTTTTGGATTTAAGTTTCTAGAACGTTGATCGATAATTTCGACTCCGCTAGACTTTAAATCCTTGACCATTAATCGCAATGAACTAACGTTGTTCCAGGTATTCATTTCGATAGTTGCAACGACATCAATCGAACTAGAGTTAGATTGAATCGAGTTCATTTTACTGCCCATTCCAAATGCAACTGCCTTGATCCGATTTTGATTCCCGTTAGCTGAAAACCTAAGATGAGCGTTCTGGTTTCCCATCGTTTGCAAATTATTAACCAGTTTAGGTCTAATTTCAAATAAGGGTTGAGGATTATCGGTTCCATATGGAGCAAGCTGACTTAATGATTCATAAAGCAAATCATCCACTTGGTCAACACTAATTTTAGCATCGACTTTCAAAACTGGTTTCTCATTTTTTTCATTCCCTGACAGTTTGAAGTTTTTTTCAAATTCATCAGCAAGCTCGGACAAATTATCTTTTTTTATAGATAGCCCCACTGCCATATCATGCCCACCAAATTTAAGCATCAAATCCTTTGCTGGCTCAAGTGCCGCGAATAAATTAAAGTCCTCAATGCTTCTTCCAGATCCCTTGGCAATCCCAGTTTTAGAATCAATTCCTAGAACCAAGGTTGGTTTATGATACTTATCAACTAATTTGCTGGCTACGATTCCAACAACACCCTCATGCCAACCATCTCCGGCAACAACAATTGTATTACGATCCTGATTGTCGGATTGATCAAGTTGATCGCAAGCAGCTTTAAAAATGTCAGTCACCAATTTACGACGTTCAATGTTCAGATGCTCTGTTTGTTCGGCTAGCTTATTGGCTACATCATCATCTAACGTTGTCAATAATTCCACCCCAACGTTAGCATCATCCATTCTGCCCAATGCATTTAGTCGCGGAGCAATTCCAAATCCAATACTATGTTCATTAATCGGTTTATCAAGTAATTTTGCGTTTTCAAGTATTTTTAGCAGTCCTGGGCGTTGTGTATCTTGAATTGCTTTAACGCCAAACTTAGTTAGAACGCGATTTTCACCGGTTAAGGAAACTAAATCGGCAATTGTTCCAATGGTTACTAAATCTAAAAACTCTTGTGGAATTTCATCTAATAAAGCCGAAGCTACCTTAAATGCAACCCCTGCCCCAGAAAAATAACCAAATGGGTACTGCGCACCAGGATATCTAGCATGAACAACTGCATAGGCATCAGGAACCCCTTGCTTCGGAATTTCATGATGATCTGTAATAATAACGTCACAGCCATGTTGGTTAGCAAAATCAACGGGTTCAAATCCAGTTACACCATTATCAACCGTAATGATCAATTTGGTCCCATCATCAATAATTTTAGTGAATGCATCTAAATTAGGACCATATCCATCGCTAAATCGATTGGGAACATAGTAGTTAACATCCGCTCCAATTTCAGATAATGTTTCATACATAATTGCGGTACTAGTTAATCCATCAGCATCATAATCTCCATAGATGGTAATTTTTTCACCATCTTCAATGGCCTTAGTAATCCGTTCGACCGCTTTTTCCATATCATGGAATAAAAATGGATCGCCAAGTTCCTCAGCACTTGGATTTAAAAAATGCTTAACATCATCAACGTTCTTATAACCCCGTTCAAAAAGAATTTTAGCAACGATGGGGCTTAATTTTAATTCCTTGGCAATTTTATCAACATCACCGATATTAGTAGCATCAAATTTAGCAACTTTCCAATTATATTTTGAATTAATCATTTAATACCTCATTATTAATTATTCGGGCTTATTACGATTTAAATTTTCTTGCTTATTCTCATTTTTCAATTTGGCTTTTAATTCAGTTAATTGTTTGTTCAATTGATTAACTTTTGCATCATTTTCTTGATTCAATTTTTTAATATCACGACTTTTGGTAACAGAAGAGGTCGTTGTAAGTAAGAAGCTAACTAGTGCTCCAATTAAAATCCAAAGGATTAACATCACGATCATAGGCAATTTTAGTGTTCCAAAACCGAAGTTGATTGCAACCGATTGAACGTTTAAAAGAGCAAATATCACAATTATTAAAGCTAGAACGATTATTGAAATCATTTTCACTTGTTTTTTCATTATAATCATCTTCCTTAAATAGTTTGGTTTTTATCAAATGGAACATCAACAACATCAAAATCTTTAACAACATCCGTATTTTTAAAGATTGCTCTAGCCTGTTTTTGCAAAATGTTAGCCATTTTACCCGTATAGCGTGAAGAAATATGGGTCAGTAACAATTTTTGTACATTTGCATTCTTCGCTAAAATAGCAGCTTGAACATTAGTTGAATGGTAATAATTACGGGCTAATCCAGCTTCATCCTTAGAGAAAGTGCTTTCATGAACTAGGACATCTGCATTTTTAGCTAATGGTAACGAATTTTGATTTTTTCTAGTATCCCCTAAAATAGTTACAATCCGTCCCTTTTGCGCTTTGCCAATGTAGTCCTTGCCATGAATGATTCTGCCGTCATCCAATTTGACATCTTTTCCCGCTTTAATATTACCATAAATTGGGCCTGAAGGAATATTAGCAGCCTTTAACTTATCAACTAATAGCTCACCAGGATGATCATGTTCTTCAATGCGATATCCAAAGGATTCAATTTGATGATCCAATGTATTCATGTAAACAGTAAATTTATCATCTTCAAATATTTTACCAGGCGTTGTAAGTTCTTGATAAATAATCTTATAAGACAATTTAGTTTTGGAAACCCTTAAGCTAACTTGCACAAACTCTTTAATGCCCCTCGGACCATAAATGGTTAATGGCGTATCTCCACCTTGAAAAGAACGACTGCTAAGTAGGCCAGGCAGTCCAAAGATATGATCACCATGGAGGTGTGTAATAAATATCTTATTAATTTTTCTAGGCTTCAAATTAGAGCGTAAAATTTGTTGCTGAGTTCCTTCCCCAACATCGAAAAGCCATACCGAATTACATTCATCAAGTAAACGTAATGCTGTACAAGAGACATTGCGAAACTTACCAGGGACACCTGAACCTGTGCCCAAAAATTCAATTTGCATATTATTTCCTCTTATCTGTTAAAAATTACAATATTAACATTGTAGCATATCATTATGAGTTGAATCTCATAATCAAGGCAAAAAATGCTTAGGAATCTCCTAAGCATTTTTATTTAAGAATTGTTTTCGCGATTAAACTAACGTATTTAACATTTCCGTCTGGATTAGGATGAACATGATCATCCCAGAACCATTGATTTTGATTTTCACTTGCTTGATGCCAATCAATAACATGGAAATTATTATATTTTGTGGCCGCTTTCGCGATTACATCATTAACCTGTCCTTCCCAATAACGAGTAGGAACATGCACGTTAATCCAATAGATTTGATGATTGGGACCAATGTCATTAATAACTTGATCCAGTTGAGCAGGAGTCATCGGACTATTCGTACCCAGGTTTAACAACACATTGGGTGACAATGCATTACTATTCTTCAATTGGTTGATTACATCTGGAGTTTGCCAAATTTGACGCCCCACTTGAGCTGAAATATAAGCATTGGGGAACACCTTTTGTAAATCACTAGCAGTATCAGCCATAATCGAATCACCAACTGCAGTAATCGGAAATTGTTTTGCCTTTAATAACTGCTCAGGCGTAAGGCTAAATTGTTTTGCCAAGTTTTTATCAGCAGTGCTGAGTTTAACCACTTTAATCGTTTCTGAGGCCATTGATGCCTTTTTCTTTTCCTGTTGCTTAATGATTTTTTGATTTTTCTTTTGAAACGCTTTTTGATTAGCAACAATATCCCTTTTTAAATTATCAGAATCCGCCTGACT
The DNA here is from genome assembly GCF_058508515.1 of Nicoliella sp. ESL1120. NCBI lineage: Bacteria > Bacillati > Bacillota > Bacilli > Lactobacillales > Lactobacillaceae > Nicoliella > Nicoliella sp. ESL1120. Next base: position 884,920 of record NZ_CP196383.1, on the reverse strand, counting down.
ATAATTGGGGTGAAATGCTCCATATCCACAAATAAACATTAATATCAATACTGGAAATGCAATAAAACGCTTAAATCCAAATCGTGATTTAATTTTAAATAATTCAACTAAGTGTGATTTCAACATTTTAAAATCAAAATGCCGAATTGGTCTTTCTATAAATCGATATGATAACTCACTGATAATAAATATGATTATGATCTCTATCAAAGCGTTTAAAACGGGATGCGCTCCAATACTCATTACGCGAGATTCATAAAAAATCATTACTGGAAATTGATATAAATAAATTCCATAACTTCTAGTCCCAATCCAGCTAAAAAGTCGGTTAGTTAGCAATTGATTGATATTTCCACTCGGGTGAACACAAGTAGCAACTAATAACATCGTTAGAATAGAAATGACTAGCATCCCCCAATTATAAGTAGCGCTACTTTGCCCTGATAATGTAAACAACAGCCAAACGATACCAATTAATGATCCAATACCAATTAAGTTCAGTAAAAATTTTAAAAACGGCGAGAGCTGCTTAGATAGCTTTGCAGAAGGCCAAATAATGGCCAAAGAAACCCCGAATAAGATTGAAAACATTCTAGTGTCAGTCCCGTAATAGACCCGATTAATATTATTAACGCTATGGTAAACGTAGGTCATCCAAACTGCCGATCCGAATGAAAACGAAAATAGTAATAAGGCAATCTTTGTTCTTGATCTAATCAACATTAATAAAATTACCAATGCAATTGGCCATACTAAATAATACTGTGCCTCAATCGATAAAGACCACAGGTGTGTAAAAGGTGATTCACCTTGAAAACGATCAAAGTAGCTCTGTCCATGACCAATTTCCCACCAATTATATAGATACAATAAATTGGTCCAAATCGTCACTCCCAAGTCCTTTAATAACGTTCTTTGAAAGAGAGTAATGTAAGCTCCAGTTCCAATTACCATTGTAAATAGCGCTGGATATAGTCGCCTTAACCTTCTGTAATAAAAATTAAATAGATTAATTTGACCATTTTGCTCCCATTCCTGCATTAATAGATCGGTAATTAGATAACCAGAAACCGTAAAGAAGATTGAAACCCCTAGATATCCACCCTTAATGCTAAAGGGTAATAAATGAAATATAATGACAGCAAATACAGCTATCGCACGAATTCCGTCTAATCCTGTAATATAACGTCGGTTATGCTTTAAATGATTATTATTTTGCATTTTAGAGTGCCCCTAAACTTCATAAATAAATGAGAAATCTAAAATATTAACAGTATCGCCATTCTTGGCACCACTATCCCTTAATGCATCGTCAACGCCCATTCCGCGTAGTTGACGTGCAAATCTAAGCATTGATTGTTCATGGGTCGTATCAGTCATTTGGAATAGTTTTTCTAAGCGATTTCCAGATAACGTCCAACTACCATCTTCTTCATGGGTAATGGTAAACGGAGCATCATCAAGATCAGATTGGATTGAAACTTCCTCTTCAACATCTGTAATTGGAAACTTAGGGGTCTCATCCAATAGGTCAGCAGTGGCACCAATTAATTCCTTCAAACCGCTATGCGTAATAGAAGAAATTGCAATAATGCGTCTTTGATTGCCTTCGCTATCAATTTGATTGGTAAATTGCTTTAGGTTTGCTTCTGCATCTGGCATATCCATCTTAGTGGCAACGATAATCTGAGGCCGTAAAAGTAAGTTTTCATCGTATTTGGCAAGTTCTTGGTTGATTTTTTGATAATCAACAAACGGGTCACGGCCTTCAACACCACTCATATCAACTAAGTGTAAGATAACTCGCGTCCGTTCGACGTGCCGTAAGAATTGAAACCCGAGCCCCGTACCAGCAGAAGCCCCTTCAATCAAACCAGGTAAATCGGCAATTACAAAGTCCCGACCATCATTTAACCTTACCATTCCTAAGTTAGGAACCAGCGTCGTAAAGTGATAATCCGCTACTTTGGGTTTAGAACTAGTTATTGCAGAGAGTAGAGTCGACTTTCCAACGGATGGAAAACCAACCAAACCAACATCGGCAAGTAATTTTAATTCTAAACGAACGCTAAAACCCTCACCTGGTTCACCGTTTTCAGCAATTTCTGGAGCAGAATTTCTAGCAGAGGCAAAGTGCACGTTTCCGCGACCACCACGGCCACCGTTAGCAACGATAAATTGATCCCCAGGATTAACTAAATCGCAAATTAAGCGGTTAGTATCATCATTATAAATACTAGTTCCCTCAGGAACATTGATTACTAGGTCATCTCCGCTTCTTCCAGTCATTTTTTTGCTACCACCGTTATTTCCATTAGCAGCCTTAAACTTTTGGCTATAATGAAAATCCATGAGTGTGCTCATCCCACTGTCAACTTTAAACACAACGTTACCGCCATGTCCACCATCTCCTCCAGCAGGTCCTCCATTGGGTACATATTTTTCACGTCGCCACCCGACAACGCCGTCGCCACCCTTTCCGGCTTGGACATTAATTTTAACTTGATCTACAAACAATTTTATTCTCCTAATCCTTATTAATTATATTATTAATTATATTATAAGTTCCTAATGATAGCTAATTTTTATTGGATTCTGATGGGGCCTTATTTAAACTAAATTTAATTGTTTGAGCAACGGTACTCGAAATTCCTAACGCTGCAATTTCATCAGCACTAGCGGTTTCGATATTTTTCATTGATCCAAAATGACGCAGCAATTTATTTCTGGTCTTAGGGCCAACCCCCTTGATTCCATCAAGGCGTGAGCTTAACGAGTGCTTAGTATGGACCTGACGGTGGAAACTAATTGCAAACCGATGCACCTCATCTTGCACCCTTTGAACTAAATAAAAAGCTTGACTCTTGGGATTCAAATTTAATGGTTGATCAGCATTCCCAAATAAAATATCGGCAGTTTTATGCTTGGTGTTTTTTACCATTCCTGCAACCGGGATGTTTAAATTCAACTCATTTACCAACACGTCCTTAACTGCGTTCATCTGAATTTCACCACCATCCATCAATATTAAATCAGGAAGGGATGCATGCTCTTTTAATAATCTAGAATAACGTCTTCTAATTACTTCCTTGGTACTTGCGGTTTCATCAGCATGGTCCACAGTTGTTAATTTATATTTACGATATAATTTACGATTGGGTTGCCCATCTTCAAATACTACCATTGCAGAAACTAGATCGGTCCCCTGAATGTGAGAATGATCGAAAGCTTCAATTCTATGCCCCCTAGGAATGCCTAACGCATCAGTTAGCTCATTCATCGCACCAGTGGTTTTCAACTGATCTAATTCAATTAGTCTAAATTTTTCATCTAGTACTAATTTAGAATTTTTACCAGCCATTTCTAACAGGGCTCTTTTTTGCCCGCGTTGGGGAGTTCTAACGGGAACCCCTAACACCTTACTCAAAACAGATTTTGGTAAGTCTGTAGGGACTAAGATTTCTTTTGGTAGCGGCTGATCACGCTTTTGATAAAATTGAACAATAAAGCTGGTCATTTCTTCAGTGGCTGAACTTACCACTGGAAAAACCCGCTTTACTCGTTTCATTAACCGTGCTTGCCGAATAAAAAAGATTTGGATTGAAATCCAACCCTTATTAAAGTAAAAATTAAATACATCCCGTGGCGTTGTATCTTGTGAAATAATCTTTTGCTTTTCAACCGTCACTTCAATGTACTTAAGTTGATCTCTTAAATCTGCTGCTCGCTCAAATTCTAGATTATCGGCCGCTTCATGCATTTTTTGAGTTAATACTTTCTTAGCAACGGTAACGTTGCCATTCAAAAATGATTTAATTTTTTTAATTTGTTTTTCATACTCTTCTTTAGGAACCGTCTTAAAGCAAGCACCTAGGCACTGTCCCATATGATAGTAAAGACAGGGACGATGTTGAAAACCATTACAACGTCTTAACGGATACATTTTTTGCAAAAAGTTCAACGTTTCATCAGCAGCATAGACATTCGGATAAGGGCCAAAATAATATCCACCGTCGTTTTTAACTGCATTTACGATCATTAATCGTGGATCCCGTTCATTCGTAATCTTAATGTATGGATAGCCGTTATTTCCCTGCTTTAATTGAATATTAAAGTAAGGCCGATGCTTTTGAATCAAGGTAATTTCGAGAAGAAAAGCCTCTTTATCGGTTGCAGTAATAATCGTCTCAAAATCACGAATTGTAGATACTAACTTGGCTGTTTTTCCAGTATGACTACTTTTAAAATAAGAACGCACTCGATTTTTTAAATTTTTAGCCTTTCCTACATAAATAATATGACCATTTTTATCCTTCATTAGATAACATCCAGGTAAATCAGGCAATAGTTTTAATTTGTTTTCAATATGTTCAGTTGCCAACTTATCACTTCCTTTGATGACAAATAAATCATTTTCTGCTATTATGAAATAAAATAAAGGCAGGAGATGTAATTATGGGATTAAAAATTAATTTACAAAATGACTTAGATAAAATGCTTGGTAAATTTGCTCAAATTGACCCTAAGGACAATGAAAGAGATAAATTCATGAAAAAGGCTGAGAAGAAGAGTCAAGACAAGGGTAATAATAAGACCAAAATTCTTTCACAAGATAAAACTGATAAATAAGTATATTAATAGCCCTCACAAGTGAGAGCTATTTTTTAGTTAACTTGTTTTTCAATCCAGTCCCAAATTTGATCCTTACCTTGTTTGGTTTTGGCTGAAAACATAATCAATTCCTGATCATCAACGTTAATCGCCTTATGAATCATACTGGATTGCTTATTCCATTTACCACCAGCAATTTTATCCATTTTAGTAGCAACAACTAGCCTTGGAACATCAAAATAATCTAACCATTCGGCCATTTGACGATCATCTTGAGTTAAATCATGCCGACCATCAATTAGTAAAATAACTCCTTTTAGTTGGGGGCGCTTAGTTAAATACGTTTCAATCATCGTTCCCCATTTTTCACGTTCAGATTTTGATACTCGCGCATAGCCGTATCCTGGGACATCAACAAAGTAAAGCGCATCTTCAACCTCATAAAAATTTAAAGTTTGGGTCTTACCGGGTTGATTAGAAGTATGTGCATAATTCTTGCGATTAATCAAGGTATTCGTTAGTGAAGATTTACCAACGTTTGAGCGGCCAACCAAGGCAATTTCTGGATACCCTGTCTTTGGGTATTGGCTTGGACTAACTGCACTGATCAATAAATTAACGTTATGAACATCCATGTTTTTTCTCCTTAAAAAAAGCAGGTAAGCACCTGCTTTTTAATTTATTTAGATTCTGCTTTTAAAACTAGCTTTGGATCAGCATGTTCTGTAACTGAGTCCTTTGTAACAACGACCTTATCAACATCATCGCGACTAGGTACTTCATACATAATATTTTCCATTACACTTTCAATAATTGAGCGTAACCCACGAGCACCAGTATCACGATCAATTGCTAGCTTAGCCATTGCCTTCAAGGCACCATCTTCGAAATCTAATTGCACACCATCTAATTCAAGCAATTTTTGATATTGCTTAACAAGCGCGTTCTTAGGTTCAGTAAGTACCCGAACTAAATCAGCTTCAGTCAATTTATTCAAGGCAGTGAGAATTGGCAAACGACCAATAAATTCAGGAATTAACCCAAACTTAAGTAGGTCTTCTGTAATAACGTGTTGCATAATATCATTATCATCCATATCAGCTAACTCATTATCATCAGTTCCAAACCCAATGGTTTTCTTTCCTAACCGATCTTTAACGATATTTTCAATTCCATCAAACGCCCCACCAACAATGAACAAAATGTTAGTAGTATCCACTTGAATGAATTTTTGTTGTGGATTCTTGCGGCCGCCTTCAGGTGGAACGTTAGCAACGGTTCCTTCTAGGATCTTCAATAGCGATTGTTGAACCCCTTCACCTGAAACATCACGAGTAATTGAAACGTTTTCAGACTTCTTAGCAATCTTATCAATTTCATCAATGTAGATAATTCCCTTTTGGGCTCTTTCCACATCAAAATCAGCATTTTGTAATAGCTTGAGTAAGATATTTTCAACGTCTTCACCTACATACCCAGCTTGAGTTAACGTCGTTGCATCTGCAATCGCAAATGGAACGTTCAAAATTCGAGCTAGGGTTTGGGCTAAGTAAGTTTTCCCTGAACCAGTTGGTCCAATCATTGCAATATTACTCTTTTGTAATTCAGTATCGCCAGGCTTATTAGTAGCCATGCTCTTAATCCGCTTATAATGGTTGTAAACAGCCACTGACAGCGTCTTTTTAGCTTCATTTTGGCCAATTACATATTGGTTAAGCTTATCAACAATTTCAGCTGGGGTCAGTGACTTAATTTCACCGCCACGTGATTCTTGAGCTAATTCTTCATCAACAATTTGTTTACACAGATCAATACATTCATTACAAATATAAACACCAGGTCCAGCAACAATCTTTTGAACTTGATCCTGTGATTTCCCGCAGAAGGAACAGATTACTGGTCCTTTATCATCATCTTCAAACAAATGTATGCACCTCACATTTTCGTTTTATAAACTTCAGTTCCAACACTATAGCATAAATTACATCGTAGTTAAAACGATTAGCTTATAATAAAAAACCAGCTAGCCTAGATGCCAACTGGTTTTTTATCAAGAAATATTATTCTTCGCTATCGCTTTTCTTGCTAGCAGGCTTATCTTGCTTTGCACTATCAGTAATTAACTTAACAGCACTTTGAATTGCAATATCATGCTTGAGCATATCTTCTGATAAAGCACTCTTAATTGCGTCTTCCTTCATGCCGTATTGTTTAGCTAAAGTAGCAATTTCTTCTTTAACTTCGTCATCTGTTGGTTTGATGTTTTCAGATTCAACAATTGCTTCAAGAACAAGGTTAGTCTTTACACGACGACTAGCGCCATCAGCAAATTGCTTCTTAAGATCTTCCTTGCTTGTCCCAGTAAGTTGGAAGTACATTTGTGCATTAATTCCTTGTTGTTGCATATTTGCAAGGTATTGATCCATTTGGCGTTCAGTGTCTTCATCGATCATTGCTTGAGGAATTTCCTTAACTTCAGCATTATCAACAGCACCACTGATTGCTTCATCTTCAATGTTGTTCTTTGCTTCAGTTTCCTTTTCTTCCTTAAGTTGATCCTTTACCTTATCCTTTAATTCATCAAGACTATCAACATCTTCATCAACATCCTTGGCGAATTCATCATCAAGTTTTGGTAATTGCTTTTCCTTTACTTCATGAATCTTAACCTTGAAAGTAGCCTTCTTGCCTTCTAGTTCCTTTGCTTGGTAATTTTCAGGGAAGGTAACATCAACATCGATTTCATCACCAGCTTTGTGACCAACTAATTGATCTTCAAAGTTATCAATAAATGAGTGTGAACCTAATTCTAATGAGTAGTTGTTAGCTTGACCACCATCAAATGGCTTACCATCAACGTAACCATCAAAATCAATAATTACAGTGTCGCCTTCTGCAGCTGGCTTATCATCTTTAAGAACCAATTCAGCTTGTGATTGACGCTTCTTTTCGATTGCTGCATCAATATCCTTTTTGTATACCCGAGTATTTTGTTTTTCAACAGAAATGCCCTTGTATTCACCAAGCTTAACTTCAGGTTTTACAGTAACAACAGCCTTTAAGACCCATGGCTTACCCTTTTCAAGTGATTCTACGTTCACTTCTGGTTGAGCAACTGGTTCAATGCCAGCTTCTTCAACAGCATTACTATAAGCTTCTGGAAGTAAAATGTTTAAAGCATCTTGATATAGTGATTCTTCACCGTACATTTCGTTAAAGATTTGACGTGAAACCTTTCCCTTACGGAATCCAGGAATATTAATATTCTTTTTATTCTTTTGGAAAGCTTTATCCAAACCTTCCTTGATTTTATCAGCACCAATTTCGAAAGTTAATTCACCATCATTAGTACCTTTTTTTTCCCATTTTGCAGACATTCTTTTCCCTCCGACATGAAAAATATTTATTATTAATTTATTTGATCATAATCAAATAACTTCGTTAAACTACTAATCAATTAGATTAACTAGTCCTTAATAACTACATATGAAATTATACCATCTTAGCCAAAATCAAGCAATCAAAGCATCTAAATGATATTGATATTATTAAGATTTTCTATTAAATAAAAAAAAGGTTTGAAGCATAAAGCTTCAAACCTTTTAAATGTTATTATCTAAAAATTAGTCATCAATTTCAGAAACAACACCGGCACCAACAGTGTGACCACCTTCACGGATGGTAAACTTAGTACCTTGTTCAATGGCAACTGGCTTAGTTAAGTCCACGTGGAAAGTAACGTTATCACCAGGCATAACCATTTCAACACCGTCTTCTAGTTCGATAACACCAGTAACATCAGTGGTGTGGAAGTAGAATTGTGGACGGTAGTTTGAGAAGAATGGAGTATGACGTCCACCTTCTTCTTTACTCAAGATGTAAACTTGACCAGTAAACTTCTTGTGAGTCTTGATTGAACCTGGAGCAGCAAGAACTTGTCCACGAACAACTTGGTCACGGTCAACACCACGAAGTAATACCCCAACGTTATCTCCGGCTTCCCCTTCGTCAAGAGTCTTACGGAACATTTCAAGTCCAGTAACAGTAGACTTCAATGCTTCGTCAGTAAGACCAACGATTTCAACTGGGTCACCAACACCGATCTTACCACGGTCGATACGACCAGAAGCAACAGTACCACGACCAGTGATTGAGAATACGTCTTCAACAGGCATTAAGAATGGCTTGCTGTCATCACGTTCTGGAGTTGGAACATATTCATCAACGATGTCCATTAACTTCAAGATAACTTTTTCTTGTTCTTCGTCACCTTGTAAAGCCTTAAGAGCTGAACCACGAACAACAGGAATATCGTCACCAGGGTAATCGTATTCTGAAAGTAATTCACGAACTTCCATTTCAACCAAGTCAACTAATTCGTCATCATCAACTAAATCAGTCTTGTTTAAGAATACAACGATGTATTCAACACCAACTTGGCGAGCAAGAAGGATGTGTTCACGAGTTTGTGGCATAGGACCATCAGTTGCAGCAACAACTAAGATCGCACCATCCATTTGAGCAGCACCAGTGATCATGTTCTTGATGTAATCAGCATGTCCTGGAGCATCAACGTGAGCATAGTGACGCTTTTCAGTTTCGTATTCAACGTGGGCAGTGTTGATCGTGATACCACGTTCACGTTCTTCTGGGGCTGCATCGATATCAGCGTAATCTTCAGCCTTTGCTAAACCTCTATCAGCTAAAACCTTAGTGATAGCTGCAGTTAAAGTAGTCTTACCATGATCAATATGGCCAATAGTACCAATATTTACATGGGGTTTTGTTCTTTCATAATGTTCTTTTGCCATTAATGAAACCTCCTGTTATTTTCGAAAGACTAGTATCGCGAGATTGCGATACATCTTTTAGTATTATTATACTACATCTTCTCAAAAATACAAAGTTGTATCGCTCTCAAGAAGAATATCCTCTAATATTATATCTATTGCTCTATTATTTGTAAACACCTAAATATAAATATTTTCGACAGTTTAGATTAAATCAACTTTTGATTTAATTGTCAAGTCATTTTATTGAATCAATTATTTTAAGTAACTTAATTTGCCAATTATAAGCTATTTTTGTGTCTTCGCCACATTGATTAAGATCAATTAACTTCCCACACTGAAGTTGATAAGCAACATCAACCCAAAGTGCATAATTTTTAATAACAACGTCATTAAATGGGTATAGATAAGCTAAGAATAAATTAAAGGTCTTTATCATGTTTTCATAAACCGTTGGCGCAGTTTGTCCAAAACGGTCTTCCAGTACTTTAAAAATGCCAATGGCACTTTTAGTCTTGATCAATGGTAATAAATTTCGACAGTCTACTAAGTGAGTTTGGCCATCAATCCATTTAATTTCAATCTGCCTTGAAACGCCTAATTCACGGAACACGTCTAACAAATCAAAACGAATTGCTGGATATAAAAACGGATCAGATAATGCCCCAATTCCCCCATCAATATACTTTTTAACGGGTAAATTCATGGCATTAGTAATTATTCTTTGTTGATCAACTATCTTTTTTGCACCAATATGATATAAATCACTTACTAATTGATTAATTTCATCAGAATTACTAACTAAGGCATCGTTTACTAGCTTATCAAAGTCATTTTGTAATTCTTTCTTAAAATTAAAGTCTTTTACTGAATTAATTAATATCTGTCCCTGAATAAAATTATGGTTCAAGCCAAAAATCTTTATCATTAATTTAAAATCAGCTTGTGAGTCCTGATAATCATTAATTTTTTCTAACAAATATTCTTTTGCTTGTAAATAATCACCAGCATCGACTAAGGCATTCACTAACAATTGGTTGGCCTTTTTAGATGGATCATTTTCATAAATTTTTTTTAAATCAGAAACCGCAATCGAATAATGATGAGCATCTAAATTTTGATAGATTGTTTGCCATAATTCATCGTAGTTCAAAGTCTAATTCACTTCCTAATTTTTCTCTTTTGAATTATTAGGCTTCTTACCACCCTTATGTCCCTTATGGTGTTGATGAACTTCCATGATCACTGGTAAAATAACCGGACGCCGCTTCGTTTTATCAAATAAAAACGAACTTAATTTATCACGAACATCTTGTTTTAGATGACCCCAATCAAATTCCTTATTATCTAAATTATATTGAACAGCATCATAAACAATCTTAGAAGCCTCGTTCATAAGGGTCTTATTAGCTTTAACATAGATAAATCCACGAGAAGTTATCTTAGGTTGAGCAATCACCGTTTTCTTTTTCCGATTAATAGTAACTACGACCACAAAAATTCCATCTTCAGATAGGACTTTTCGATCTCGCAAAACAATATTTCCAATGTCTCCAACACCAATTCCATCAATCATGATATCACCAGCATCAACACTGCTTGCACGTAGCATTTTATTGCCATCATATTCTAAAACATCCCCCTTTGCAGGAATGAAAATATGATCACTTGGAAAACCAACTTCTTCAGCAACCATTGAATGTGCTTCTAGCATCCGATACTCTCCTTGAACAGGAATTAGATATTTAGGTTTCAAAATATTGAGCATGAATTGAAGATCCTCTTGACTAGCATCCCCAGACGATTTGATGTCATCTGAAATCATTTTAACCTCTGCGTTTGCTCTATAGATCATGTCACGAGTTCTAGCTACATTTGTTTCCATTGCTGGAGCTGGAGTCGTCGCGATTAATACTAAATCGCCCTCCCTAACACTAATTGGATTATCAACTGAATTCTTACTAGTCATTCTTTGAAGGGCCTTAATTGGTTCGCCCATCTTTCCAGTTTGTAAAATAACGACTTCAGATGGATCTAATTTTTCTAAATCAGCAACTTTAGAGATCAATAAATCATCTTTGGGGAGTGTTAACTTATCTAATTTAATTGCAGTATTAACAATCTTTTCTAAATTTTGATTAGTAAGAAATACCTTGCGTTCACTTTTAGCCGCTGCGTTAAATACTTGTTGAATTCGTAAAATATTATAAGCTGCACAAGCAACGATGATACGGTTATCATGATATTCAAAGGCATCATCAATGTAATTAGCGATCTTACGTTCATTCGTTCCTGGATTAGGATTTTCAGCATTAGAAGAATCACTCAATAAAGCTAAAACACCACTTCTACCAATATCACCAAGTGCTGCATAATCAGTTTGGTAACCATTGGATGCGGTTTGATCAAACTTAAAATCACCAGTATAGACAATTTTTCCATATTTCGTATCTAATACGATTCCCATTGACTCAGGGATTGAATGGGTAGTCTTGAAAAATGTAACTGTAACGTCATCAAATAGAATTTCACTATCTTCATTAACTACGTTAAAATTATTGAATTTCTTACTTTCTTTATTATCACTAACTAATAACTTAGCAAGTTCAATTGTTAGTTCTGATCCAAAAACAGGAACATTAAATTCGGATAAAAAGTAAGGAAGTGCACCAATTGCATCCGCATGTCCGTGGGTTAAAAATACCCCTACGATTCGATCTTTGTTTTCTCTTAAATAAGTTATATCTGGAATCACAAAGTCGATCCCTAACATTTCGTTTTCTGGGTACTTAAGCCCACAGTCTAAAATATAAATACCGTCATTAATGTCAACGGCATATAAATTTTCGCCATCTTCCCTTACTCCACCAAGTGGAATAATTTTAACCTTTTCCTTCATAGAGTTCACCTCAAAAATATTTTCTTTTATTTACGTTCATAATATCTATGAATTATTTTATCATACTTTAAAACCGAACGTATTATTATGTACAAAAAAAGGGTGTGCTGCAAATAGCAGCCCACCCTTTTTAACAGTATTAACGACGTAGGCCAAGACTGTTAATTAGTTCACGATAACGTTGTACATCCTTGTTACGTAAGTAAGCAATAAGATTACGACGGTGACCAATTTTCTTCATTAATCCACGTTGTGAATGAAAATCCTTCTTGTGTTCCTTCATGTGGTTGTTAATTTCATTAATATCAGCAGTTAAAACAGCGATTTGTACTTCTGCTGAACCAGTGTCACCTTCGTGACGAGCGTACTTCTTGATAATTTCATTTTTATGTGCTTGTGTAAGAGCCATAAAAAATCCCACCTTTCATTGTATATAAACACCTATAACTGAGTAATCACTAGTGAGAAAGTGGAAAACTAAGTCTAGGTTAAAAACTTTTTACTAATTAATCATACTAGATAATTGAATATTAAACAACCCCATTTTAGTCATTTTTTTATGGTAACACTGATTTAAGCAAATACTATTGCAATTAAGATAATGAGTCTGTATAATAAAAAAGTGTTGAATTATGGACATTACTTCGTATTTGGAGGTGAAATCATGCCAGTAATCAAATCCGCTATCAAGCGTGTTAAGACTAATGAAAAAGCAGAAAAACAAAACATTGTACAAAAAAGTGCAATGAGAAATGCTATCAAGAAATTCGAAAAAGCTCAAGCAGCTGGTTCTGATAATCTTGAAGAAACTTTCAAGGCTGCCATTAGCAAGATTGACCACGTTAAATCAAAAGGTTTAATCAAAGCTAATAAAGCTAGCCGTGACAAGTCACGTCTTACTAGACTTTTCAATAAGTAATAAAAAAGCTCAGCTCATGACTGGGTTTTTTTATTACCAAAAAGATTCCATTAGTAAATTGCTAATGGAATCTTTTTTTATGCAAATTTAAGCATGAACATTTCAAATAGTAATTCTGGAGACTCACTGGTACTCTTTAATTGTCTCTCAATATCAGTTAATCCTAAAAAAGCCCGTTTTAGATCTTTAAATTGATAGTTCCTAATGATCTGTAAAGCCAGTTTAACCCGATATGGATGAACCTTTAACTCACTAGCTAATTTACCTTGACTATAACCATAATTTTTAAGAATCATTATCTGAAGTAATAATCGAAATTGACTCAATAGGACTGCATTAATTTGAATTGCAGACTGTCCTTCGACTAATAACTCTTGATACAGTGAAACTGCATTAGTAGTCTGCCGCTTCAAAACCATGTCAACCAATGTAAATATGTTTTGATTTAAAGTCTTGGTAACCAAATTTTTAACAGCTTGACTAGTAATCAACTTATCTTTTTGACAATAGATCATTAGTTTTGAAATATCGATCATAATAGCAGATAACTGACCATCAGTTCTTTGCATTAGTTGATACATTACATGCGAATCGATTCGATATCCATGTTGTTGCAAAAAATTACCAACATACCTTTTGGTCTCAAATTCATTAATCGCTTGAAGGTCAACACAAACAGCCTGTTTTTTCAACTGTTTGACAACTTTTTTTCGCGAATCTAGTTTTTCATAAGGAGCAATAAATACCAAAATGGTTGAAGAAAGTGGATCATTGATGTATTTTAACAATTCGTCTGTGTCATGATCTATTTTATTTTTATTTTTCTCACCCGTTAAAAAAATAGGGTTATTAATTATGACCATTCTATTCTCACCAAAGAATGGCGCAGACATTGCATCATTCATTGCATCAGCAAGCGGTGTCGTCTCCATATCATAAATAGCGAGATTCATCGTCCGATCATCCTTTGGAATCAAATTGATAAATTGTTTTTTTAATTGCTCCATTAGATATTCTTGTTTTCCAGTAATTAAATAAATGGGGGCTAAATTTCCTTGCTTTATTTGATTACTTGCTTCATAAAAATTCATCAAATCACCTTTTCATGTACGTTTCAAAATGTCCATAACCAAACCCACCAAAGCGGTAGGCAATCATCCCATCCGTTTGTGTGTTATAGATTTTAATTTTTCTTTGCTGTAATTGATTAACTACCTCTGAATGGGGGTGGCCATAGCGATTTTTTCTCCCTGCAGATATAATGACCAATTTCGGCTGAATTTGATTTAAAAATTCAATTGCAGTAGATGTCTTACTTCCATGATGGCCCGCCTTTAAGATATCTGCTCTTAGATTTGGATACTTGTTAATTATCTTTTTTTCACCGTCTTGGTCTAAATCACCAGTAAATAACCAGTTTAAGTTATTAATTCTGCTGCCAATAACTAATGAATCCTCATTTGCACCCATCCCGCTTGTGAATGGATGGTAGATCTGCAATGAATGATTATCAAAAGTGTCCCCATCCTTTGCCAGCATTAGGTTAGTGTTATTCATTTTACCATTCAGTTTATCCATAAAATTTTTATTATTTTGCATCCCAATTGGAATAATTAGATTGTCAATTTTCATTTTACTTAAAAATGCGGGTAAATCTCCACTATGATCAGCATCTTGATGGGTGATAAATAAGTTATTAATCCTATCAATTCCAATACTTTTTAGATAGTTAATGGATGTTTTTTCGGCATTAAACTTAGTTTGTACAGCTTGCTTACCAAACATCAATCGTCCCCCAGTATCAATTAAGTCTACAGAACGATTAAATGGTTTACGAATCAAAAAACTATCTCCCTGCCCCACATCAAAATAAACCACTTCCCCATTAATTGGGAAATGAATTAATAAAAAAGATACCCCATAAGTAACAATTAATATCGACCACCATTTACGAGAAGCATTCCCCAATAATACTACTGTAAACAAAAATAATAAAGCTGCTAATAAAATTGGCGGCTTCCCGAATAAAATATTACCAGGCAAATTACCAATCCAATTAATAATGCCATCAAACAGCGCCAAAAAATTAGCAATCCAAAAAGCAACCATGGGGACAACCGTAAAACATAGCATCCCGATAATCACGATTGGAAAAATGATTATTGAAAATAATGGCAAAATAAATAAGTTAGCAAAGAAAGTTAAAAAATGCCACTCGTACACATGAAAGATTACAAATGGAATGCTCAGCATGTTCATTAAAATAGTTTGTTTAAAAAAGCCAAATTTATTAGTAAAAATCAATCCAAATGACAATGCATAGCTCAATTGACTACCGAATTGGATTAGCATTCTAGGAGCTAAAATTAAGTTAATGATAAGAGCAATGCTCCAAATATCTAATCCGCCCATCTTAAAACTAAAGAATTTAGTGATCAGCCCTGCTTCTACCATTAAAATTGCCCTTAATAAACCCACAGATGAACCAGAAAATATAAAATAAAGCGGCAACACTAACATAATCAGTAGTTGATAGTGATCCCTACGAAACCTTAAATAAATCAAAATCCGTTCAATCATGCTAATAAAATAATAGACGTGTAAACCTGAAATACTAAATAAATGTATCAAACCTAGCTGCTTAATTCCAGTTATCTCGTCATAAACCTCAGAATTCATTTCACCAATAATCAAACTTAATACATATAGATTCAATGGTTTGGGGAGTTGATTAGCGTAATTAATTAATCCTACTCTAAAACTATGAACTGTATCAACTAAGCTAAACCCATCAGACTTACGAATATCAATGATTGACTTAATTTTAATTGAATTACTGATTCCTTGAACTGAATAATAGCGTTTAGCATCAAATTGATTTTGATTCGTTGCCGAATCGAGATCCTTGATCTCCGCTTTAACATTCATCAATAATGGTTTATCCATCTCGATTGAACTCGGGATAGGTGAATTTGAACTTAATGTTCCTGAAAATAAAACCGATTGATTACTACCAACAATGACTGCTTTTCCATGATAATAATCTGGTAATATATTGAAATCGTCAGGTTGCACTTTCAAAATAAGTTGTTGTTCATTGACAGGTAAAAGCCTATTTTTATCAAGTTGTTTGATGTTAATAACGCAGAGTAAGGTAAAAATAATCCCCGTAACTATAGCAAAGGCAAAGAAAAATGGCTTCTTTAAAAAAAAGATGCGGATTAAAATAAAGATTAAAATTGCCAGTCCTAAAAATAGATTGCCAAAAAAAATAACACTAATCGCAACCCATAGAATGGCAATAAACACAATGTTATTTCTTAAAATTTAATTATCAGATAAATAGGTATCAAAAGGTAATTGTTCTAAAGTTTGCTTAGGTATCTTCACTTGCTGCAATCCAATCTGCTTTAGTTTCAATAGATGCATTGCATATGGATCATTATTGTAATTTCTTAAATAATTAATTTTTACGATTCCCGCTTGTAATAACATTTTAGTACATTGAAGGCATGGAAAATCCGTAACATAAATTTCTGCACCATCTGTTGATTCACCAAATTTAGCACACTGCAAAATGGCGTTCATTTCAGCATGAATAGTTCTAAGACAGTGCCCATCAACCATGTAACATCCCTCATCAGTACAATGAGCATCACCTGCAACGGAGCCATTATAGCCACCTGCAATAATGCGTTTATCACGAACTAAGCTAGCCCCTACAGACAAACGATTACAAGTACTTCGTGTTGACATTAACACGGCTTGTAGCATAAAGTACTGGTCCCATGGAATCCTATTTTCAGTCATTCGAGTTAATCCCCCTGTTAGTTGAAGTTAAACAGTAATGTTTTCTTTTATATTTTCAAACATTTTATCACCAATTCCATCGGCGTTCTTAATATCTTCAATCGATTTAAAACCACCGTTTTGTTGACGATAATTAATAATATTTTCGGCTTTTTTATCGCCAATACCACTTATTGTTTGTAGTTGCACCTTATCAGCAGTATTAATATTAATTTTACCATTACTATTACCCGAATTACTAATTGAATCTGTAGAACTCACCTGATCATTAGCTAATGATTTTGATTTTTCAAGATGGACATTGCCCTTAATTTCACCCTTTAACGGAATATAAACTACCTGTTGATCATTTAAGCGCTGTGCCAAATTAACGTTTTGATGGTCAGCCGACTTACTAAAACCACCTGCTAAATCAACTAATTCAGATACCCTGGTCTCAGACTCCACCTTATAAATACCTGGATGTTTTATTGCTCCCTTTATATCAACAATAATTTTACCGCCTGGAGATATTGAAGACTCACTAGTAACTGAATTGCCACTAAATTGAGAACTACTATTCATTGCACTTCCACTAATCATTTCTGATTGCCCGATTTGATTAATATTATCGTTGCTATTTTTGAAATAATTACCACTTAAAAGCATAAAAGCTAAAATAAGCAAAATTACTAAACCAGATAAAATAATTTGATAACGATAAGTATCGATTAATTCCTTAATCCTATCCATCTGCTACCCTCCTATCTAGCTATAAATACGTAAAAAGATCCAATAAATACGTGATTTATTGGATCTTTTTATTATTTAAGCTTATCCAGTGCATTCTGAAATGAAGTAACTGGCAAAACTTTCATATCTGGTGCGTAGCGTTTAGCAGTCTTAACTGCCAGTTCATAATTAGTTAAATGATCAGGTTCTAACGCTCTAATTGCCTTGGTTGGCTTTACATACGGTGCCAAGAAAATAGTTGCACCTTCCCTTTTAGCAGCAATGATTTTTTTATCAATGCCCCCAATTTCACCAACGGTCCCATCAGAATTGATTGTTCCAGTACCAGCAATTTTACGTCCTTTTCTAATGTTTTCACCAGTTAATTGACTATAAATTTGCAGTGAGAACATTAAGCCCCCTGAAGGTCCGCCAATTTGTCCCGGATCAACTTTAATCGGAATTTTGGTTTTAACCCTTAAGTCATCAGTTAATGTAATCCCAATCCCTGGTTGATTACTGTTTGGCAACTTAGTTAATGGTGCCGTTGCTTCTTTATACTTAGAGTTATGATAAAAGCCAATCTTTAATTTAGAACCAACTTTTTGCTTCCGAATATAATTTTGATAACCTAGTGCAGAATTAAAATGATGCCCGTTGACCCTAACGATAGTATCACCAACATGAATAACGTTCTTAAATTTAGAAGTATTTAAGACATCAATGATATAAATGCCTCGATAATCCTTAGTTACATTCTTGTGGGCAGCACGATAAGCAGTATAAATGGCCTCATTAATAGCACTTTTCATGTAAAAATCTTGTAATCGATCGTATGTAGCATTATCCTGACCACCAGTTACATCTTCGACGCTCTCAATCGAATAGTAAGGATTTAACTTCGCATAAACATAGGAAGCTGGAGTAGCTTGCGCAATTCCAACTGAGGTCAACATAAATTTTCCACTATAATGATCTGGGTGGTTTTTTATATTCACGATTGATTTTAAATTATCAGCACCACCTGGCCCTTCAATATATTTTGGCAATGGTAGTAAAAAGAAAATTGCGACTATAATTAATCCTAATATCGGTAAGCCGAATTTCAAATAACGATGTTTATTTTTCATTTAATTCCCACTTTTCATTAATTAAATCTGCAACTGGTTTTGGAACATAACGATTAACTGATTTTTTAAAATGACATAATTCCCTTACCCTTGAAGAAGATAACGCTTCAAACTCAGGATTAGTGGGAATTAATAATGTCTGAACCTTATTATTTAAGCGATGATTAAAGTCAGCCAATGATTTCTCTGCGTCAAAATCAATTGAATTCCGAACTCCCCTAATAATCACATTCGCGTTGATCTCATCCATTAAATCGACAATCAACCCATCGGTAATCAATACTGAAACATTACTTAAATCCGCTGTGGATAGTTCTATCAAATGAAGACGATCATTATTTGATAACCAGGGTTGCTTCTTACTATTAATGCCAATCACAACTACTAATTCGTCAAAGAGCGCACTGGCCCTTCTAATAATATCTAAATGTCCATTGGTAAGCGGATCAAAGCTTCCAGGAAAAACTGCCTTAGTCAAATTTAATCACCCATTTCATATTTATAGATTGAAATAACGGTCAAGCCGTATTCTTTTTGTCGAACTAAACGATAATTTTGAACATCATCAACTAAATTTGTGTGATTATCAGTTTCACAAATTACAAATGCATCCTTAGCTAATATTTTTAGCTCATTAAGCGTTGATAAATCACTTAACATCTGTTCTTCTTTGTAAGGCGGATCTAAAAAGACAATGTCAAACTGTTGACCACTCGATGCCAGACGGTTCAAAGCATTTTCAGCGCTACTTTTTATCACCGTAAAACGATTGGGTTCCTTAGTCATCTTAATGTTTTCATTAATCGTTTTAATTGCAGCATATTGTTTATCAACTAATGTCGCATTATCAAAACCACGTGATACCGCCTCAATTGCAACACCACCAGAACCAGCAAATAAGTCTAAAAAACTACCACCATTAAAATATGGACCGATTATGTTAAATAACGATTCTTTGACCTTATCAGTTGTTGGACGAGTCAGACGGCCTGGGACTGCTTTTAAAGGCCGTTTACCATATTTACCTGAAATTACTCTCACAATTAACCATCCTTATTCATCATCATCATCTAAACTTTGATTATTAGCAAAACTGGTTGATAAATTAACCAATGGGGACTTTTCAACGCTTCTAACGATTTTTAATTTTTCCAACTGGGCAATTTTTTCATCAACGTCACTTGCATCTACATAAACAATTGCATAATGCATTCTTTTTGAAACATAGTCTAAAATTCCGTATTTTTTCAAGAAACGGGATTGTTTTACAGAATAAACATAGATAATTAATCCTATTCGATCCTTAATTTCCAAACCTAATAATCACCCTTCAATTTTATTTTTAAAATTACTTTCTTTATAACTAATTTTTAAAATTAGCCCCAAGCAAATGCACAGGGTAATCATACTGGAACCTCCATAACTAATAAATGGAAAGGTAACCCCTGTAATTGGTAAAATCCCTAATACTCCACCAACGTT
Source organism: Nicoliella sp. ESL1120 (assembly GCF_058508515.1). Lineage (NCBI taxonomy): Bacteria > Bacillati > Bacillota > Bacilli > Lactobacillales > Lactobacillaceae > Nicoliella > Nicoliella sp. ESL1120. The sequence goes on along the minus strand of NZ_CP196383.1, from coordinate 864,568 downwards.
AAAGTAAGTTTGCACAACCATATAAGCTGCGACTCCATAGCAAATTAATGTATCATAACCACTTCTAGCCTTAATTCCAATAAATATAATTCTTAAAATTAGAAATGCTAATAAACTCATAATAATAAATACACCAATTAAGCCAAGCTCTTCGGAAATAATTGCCATGATAAAATCAGTATTAGGTTCAGGCAAATAACCAGTCTTTTGAATGCTATTCCCGATTCCTCTACCAAAAATACCACCATTACTAATTGCATAATAAGAATTAACTAACTGTTGCCCAACCCCATTGGCATGCTTGAACGGGTTGGCAAAAGCAACGATTCTTTGTAACATGTAATTACTCTTCATTATCCCAGATGATTGTAGTGGCCCATAAGCCGCAAAATACAATCCCGTAAACGCAAGTGTAAAAAGGATTAGTAAACTTCTAAACGATCGTTTATAACTAACCCCAGATGCATAAGTCATCACAATTACAATTGTAGCATTAATTAGCATTCCACCTAAGTCGGGTAAAAATAGAATTGCAAATAAATTGGCACCCGTTATGATATAGGTTTTTATATGATTCATCGCAAACGTTGACCAATTTTTAAAAACGTACATTCGATTTTGATCATTACTTAAAACCTCAGCAAATAGTAGAATAAAAAATAGTTTTACAAATTCAGCCGGTTGAATTCCAAAACCAAAGAAATTTAGCCACCCTGGAGAACCATTAATTGCCTTTCCAAAAAAATGCAAACCAGCAAACAAAAAGATAAAACCGATTCCAATTAATTTTAACAACCCTTGATCTCTTAAAATCTTAAGATTCTGAAAAAAGGCAAAATAAATCATTAAAATCCCAAATAAAACATAGCCAATCTGCTTAATTAAATAACTTGTTGCAGTTCCACCATTTTGCATTCCAATATTTGAGCTTGCTGAATAAACCATTATAATTCCTAGTACGCTTAAAATCGCAAATGGCACTAGTAAAAAATAATCTAAATTCTTAGGTATTCTTTTAATTTTTAACTTCATTTAAAATCAGACTCCACCGTATCAATAATTGGTTTAATTATATCACACATCATAATTTGCATTCACCGTGAACAAAAAAGAACGAAGAAAATAATTTCTTCGTTCTTTTAAGAATAGCTATATTAATTTTTATCCGTGACGAGCAACCTTAGCTTCTTTTTCACGTTGTTTAGTATTCAAAGTTTTCTTACGAAGACGGACAAAGTGAGGTGTTACTTCACAAAGTTCATCATCATTTAAGAATTCCAATGATTCTTCAAGAGTTAAGTGTTCTGGTTCCTTAATCTTAGCCATATCATCAGATCCAGAAGCACGAACGTTGGTTAACTTCTTACCCTTAGTGATATTAACAGAAATGTCATTATCACGGCTGTTTTTACCAACAATCATTCCTTCGTATACTTCAACCCCTGGGTTAGTGAAAATCGTACCACGACTTTCAATCCCCATGATAGCGTAAGTAGTAGTCTTACCTTGGTTAATTGAAACTAGCGCACCGTTCTTACGACCTGGGTTCCATTTCTTAATTACTGGAAGATACTTTTCAAAACTGTGGTTCATAATTCCATAACCACGAGTAATTGATAAGAATTCAGTTGGGTAACCGATTAATCCACGTGAAGGTACTAAAAATGTCAAACGTTGTTGACCATTCCCAGTGTTTTCCATGTTTTCCATGGTTCCCTTCCGTTGTGACAAGGTATCGATAATTGAACCAGAATATTCTTCTGGAGTATCGATTTGAACAGATTCAAATGGTTCACACTTTTCACCATCAATATCACGAAGAATAACCTTTGGACGGGATACTTGTAATTCGTAGCCTTCACGTCTAAGGGTTTCAACTAAAATTGATAAATGAAGTTCACCACGACCTGAAACAGTCCATGAACCTGGTTCACCGGTGTCTTCAACCCGAAGTGACACATCAGTATGCAATTCACGTTGAAGTCTTTCAAATAATTGACGAGCAGTAACAAATTCCCCATCCTTACCAACGAATGGTGAAGTGTTAGAACCAAATGTCATTTGAAGGGTTGGTTCGTCAATTCTCAATACTGGAAGTGGTTCTTGGTTAGATGGGTCAACAACGGTTTCACCAACATTAATATCTTCCATTCCTGAAACAGCGATCAAGTCACCAGCTTCAGCTTCATCAATATCAACCTTAGCTAAACCAAGGAATCCCATTAACTTAGTAACTCGGAAGTTTTGCGTAGTTCCATCAAGTTTCATAACAGTAACGTTATCCCCAACCTTGATCTTACCACGGAAGACCCGACCAATTCCGATTCGACCCAAGAAATCATCATAATCAAGCATGGCAACTTGGAATTGTAATGGTTCATCTGAGTTATCGATTGGCGCTGGAATCGTCTTAATGATAGTATCAAAGACTGGCTTCATTGTGTGTTCTTGGGAATCAAGATCATCACTGTAGCTTGAAGTTCCATTCATAGCGGAAGCATATAGAACTGGGAATTCAAGTTGATCTTCATCAGCACCTAATTCAATAAATAAATCAAGCACTTCGTCAACTACTTCTGCAGGACGAGCTCCTTCACGGTCAACCTTGTTAATAACAACGATTGGCGTTAAATGTTGTTCAAGTGCCTTTTTCAAAACGAAACGAGTTTGTGGCATAGTTCCTTCAAATGCATCAACAACTAAAAGAACACCATCAACCATTCGCATGATACGTTCAACTTCACCACCGAAATCGGCATGTCCTGGAGTATCCAAGATATTAATTTGCTTATCACCGTATTTAACGGCAGTATTCTTAGAAAGGATCGTGATTCCACGTTCCTTTTCAATATCATTAGTATCCATGGCACGATCGCCAATTTCTGTGTGTTGGTCCAATGTATCGGATTGTTTTAGCAATTCGTTAACTAAAGTAGTTTTACCGTGGTCAACGTGGGCAATAATAGCGATATTGCGAATGTTGTCTCTTGTTTTCAAGTTATTCCTTCCCTTCACACTAATTAAAATTAGTATTATACAAGATATCCATAATCCTATTCAGTATAATACAAAACCCCTTTTTAAAAAAGGTAATTTGCATTAATCCATAACAAAAGCTGTAACATAATTTGTCACAGCAGAATAGCATTATCTTAAATTATCATTATTTATAGTAACTTAAAATTATAAACTAGTCAAAGCATAGCCCTATATTTTAAACATTTTTCTATCGGAAGCCCGAGCAGCCTTAACGCATTTAAAGATGTTGTAACCAGAGTTATGTTCAAATTCACGTTCAATCGTTCTTTGTTCACCCTTAGCAGGAACGATCTTTTGAAAATTAGTATATGCAGTGAGCAATTTTTGACAATCGGCCCCTTGATTGAGTTCATATGCATCTTCAACTAGTTGATATAGCTTAAATACCTGGGTTAATTCATCACGACTCCAGTCTTCAAACATTGGATACTGGTAATTTGGTTTCATTTTTAAGACCCCTTATTTATATTATTACTAAAAAAGAAAATGTGATAAAATTAAGTGTAAAGAATTTGGAGGGAATTAATTTGTTCTTAATGAAAGATATTGTAAGAGACGGCGATCCCGTCCTAAGAAAACAAGCTCAAAAAGTTAAATTTCCATTAAGTGATTCTGATCAACAATTAGCTAAGGATTTAATGGAATACTTAGAGATCAGTCAAAACGAGGAACTTTGTAAGAAATATCATCTTCGAGCTGGTGTTGGCCTGGCAGCTCCTCAGGTAGGCGTTAGTGAAATGATGGCATCGGTTCTTGTTCCAAACGAAGAAGATCCAGACCATCCTATTTTTAAGGATGTTATCATTAATCCAATTATCGTTTCAAACGCTGTTCAAAGATGTGCGCTTACTGAAGGCGAAGGTTGCTTATCCGTTGATAAGGACATCCCTGGCTACGTTCCACGCTCCGCTAGAATTACACTTAAATACCAAGATGTAAACGGAACTGAACATCAAGTTAGGCTCAAAAACTATCCAGCCATTGTTTGCCAACATGAAATCGACCATCTTCATGGAACTTTATTCTATGACCATATTGACGGGGAGAACCCATTTTCACGCTCAGACGATGAAATTTTCATTGGATAATAAACTGGACGTTGCATTAGCAGCGTCTTTTTTTATTCAGTTAAGCGCTCGATATCATTAATATATTCGCTAGTTGATTGGTTAACAATGTATGCCAGCTCAATGTGGACAAAATTATCATACTGCCATAAGTCTGTAATTTTAATTTGAGAATCATCAATGGCCGTATTTAAATTTCTGCGTTCAAATAGGCTAGTTAATTCTTGCTTTAAAAACGACAATTTATCGTTAACATTATGTTTATCAGAATCCAGTTTATATTCAAAAACTTGAATGCCACGTCCCCAGACATCAGATAACACCTTAGAATGAATGATTTTCAAATTATATTCATTATTACCAAGCTGGGTTAAAAAATCAGTTAAAATTTTTTGACAGTGTTTTTCGGATTTTAATTGTGCTTTTTTGGTTGGATTAACAACGAAAATCCAATGGACTAAGTTATAAACAATGATCGCAATAATAATTCCTAAAAAAGCTTCCCAAAACAATCCTTGATCAACTCCTCTGACTTAATTATTAATTTATTTTAACACGCAATCAATTATATGTAGCTATACTATACTTATTATTTCGAATATGCTAAAATTAGGATAATTTAGTGCTTATAGCACGCGAACGATACAAAAAAGTTTACATAAAATTAAAAAGGAGATTATTAAGTATGATTTTTAAAGTTTTATATCAAGACTCTATCAAACGTACTCCTAGAAGAGAAACTACTAAGAGTATGTATGTTGAGGCTGGTACTGAAGTCGAAGCCAGATCAATGGTTGAATCTATTAAAGATTACAACATCGAATACGTCGAACCACTAGAGGGTAACCATCTTGAATATGAAAAGAAGAGCCCTGATTTTAAAATTACGGAGTTTAAATAATTATGAAAAAACTAAACGTCAAAAATAACGAAACAGCTATTTATGGCGTTGGTGGTTTAGGTGAAATTGGAAAGAATACCTATGGAGTTCAATTTCAAGACGAAATTATCCTAATAGATGCCGGAATTAAGTTTCCTGAAGATGATTTATTAGGTGTTGATTATGTTATCCCAGATTATAATTACTTAATCGAAAATCGCGATAAAATCAAAGCCTTGGTTATTACCCATGGACACGAAGATCATATTGGTGGGGTTCCATACCTATTAAGAGACCTTAATGTTCCAATTTATGCTGGACCACTAGCGCTAGCTTTAATTAAAAACAAGTTGGAAGAACATGGTTTATTGAGAAGTGCTGAAATGCATCGAATTGATGAAAATTCAGTCCTTAAATTTAGAAAAACTAGTGTTTCATTCTTCAGAACTACCCACTCGATTCCTGATACTTTAGGAATTGCTGTGCATACCCCATCTGGGGTAATCGTTCAAACTGGTGATTATAAATTTGATCTTACGCCAGTTACTAACCAGCCACCTGGTCTTCATGAAATGGCTCGCCTTGGTGAAGAAGGCGTTCTTTGTTTAATGTCAGATAGTACCAATGCCGAACGGCCAGTTTGGACTAAGTCTGAAAAATGGGTCGGTAAGTCCGTTCGTCATATTTTTGATGAAGTTCAAGGGCGGATTATTTTCGCTACTTTTGCTTCTAATATTTCAAGAATTAAGACTGCTTGTGACACAGCATTGGCCCATAATCGTAAAATTGCCGTATTCGGAAGAAGTATGGAAGCTGCCATTGTAAATGGACGTGAACTAGGTTATCTAGATATTCCAGACGATGCATTTGTTGATGCTTCTGACCTTTCTTCCCTCCCTGCCAATAAAACGCTAATCCTATGTACTGGTTCGCAAGGTGAACCAATGGCCGCTCTTTCAAGAATTGCCAATGGTACCCATCGACAAATTTCTATCCAACCAAATGATACCGTTGTATTTTCAAGTAATCCAATTCCTGGAAATACGGTTAGTGTTAATAAGGTAATCAATGAGTTAGAAGAAGCCGGTGCAAAGGTAATTCATGGGAAAGTAAACAACATTCATACTTCAGGTCACGGAGGTCAAGAAGAACAAAAATTAATGCTTCGTTTAATGAAGCCAAAGTTCTTTATGCCTATTCATGGTGAATATAGAATGTTAAAGATCCATACTGAATTAGCTGAACAATGTGGAGTTCCACTTAAAAATAGTTTTATCATGGCTAATGGAGATGTATTAGCTTTAACTAAGGATACTGCTAGAATTGCCGGTCATTTCACTGCTGGAGACGTTTATATTGATGGAAATGGAATTGGTGATATTGGTAACGTCGTTCTTCATGATCGTCAAATTCTTTCTGAAGAAGGATTAGTTGTTGTTGTTGCTACCATTAATTTAAATAAACAAGAAATTCAATCTGGTCCAGACTTGTTATCACGTGGATTTGTTTATATGCGCGAATCTGGTAAGCTTTTAGATGAAGGTCGAAAATTAGTATTTAGAACCATTAGAAGAGCCATGCATAATAAGCACGCTACTGAAGCTACTATTCGAAGTGCGATTATTAATGACTTACAAAGATTTTTATTCAATAAGACCGAACGTCATCCATTAATCTTGCCAATGCTAATTATGAACAAACACTAATCTTTAATGAAAAAGCGAATTCATGATTGAATTCGCTTTTTTAAATAACTTATAAAGGAGTGTAATCCCCATTGCAAGCCAGATACCTGATAATTATCAATCCAACTTCCAATAATGGTAAAAGTATGGATACTTGGCAACTGATTAAGAATCAATTGGATGCCAGTAAAATTAATTATCAATATAGAATAACTGAATATCACAACCATGCAAGGTTGATTACAGAACAATATACTAAGGATTATTATGATAATGATCGCTTATATAACGTTCTATTGGTAATTGGTGGCGATGGGACAATTAATCAAGTTATTAGTGGTCAAAAAAACGCCCTCCTTAAGAATAAACAATTAAAAGAGTTTCCAATTGCACTAATTCCAACTGGTAAAAACAATAACTTTGCATTAGAAATGGGTATTAATAAAAATTGGCAGACTGCCCTACAAAATGTATTAAATGCTTCTACAGTACTGGATATTAATTTAGGTTACTACTTTAACAACTTTAATAAACGGTACCATTATTTTTTAAACAACATGGGAATCGGTTTTGAGTCCAATTTATTAAATAGTAAATCTAATTATCATTGGAAATGGCTTCAAAAACATTTTAAAAAAATTAGACGGTTTTGGCGCATTTTAGTTAATTTATATGCAATTAAGGAATTCCCCATGTATATGTATTTAAATGGCCATAGAGAGCAATTTTCAAAAGTAGTATGGGTATGTATTTATAATGGTCCATATTTTGACAATAATAAAAAAATCATGCCAAATGCAAGTATCAAAAAACCTTCGCTAAATATTTTAATAATGGAAAATAAAAATATATTAATAGTAACCTGGTCGATTTTTTTGATGTTTATGGGAAAACAACCTAAGTTTAAATCCGTTCATTCTTTTGATTGTAAAAGTATTAAAATTAGTATCCCATCAATCGAATATGGCAATATTGACAATGAAGAACTTGGTGGACATTTCTATAATGCTAAATTCGGTGTTACTCAGTTTAAATTAGTTGTGTAAATAAAAATAGTTAGTGATAAGAAAAAATTTCTTATCACTAACTATTTTTTTGATGGGACTTATGTAACAGCCCATTTTTAATCTTCGGAAGCATCCATTGCTTCTAAGATCATCTTTAATGTATTACATTTTTTAGTAAGTGTTTTCATTTTATTGCCATACTCTGGTTCAATGGTAATAGTACTATTCCCCTTGGCTAATATTCTAGAATTAGCTGCCTCACTGATTTTTAAATTCTCTAACTCCTTAGCCGCCTGTCTATATTCTACCAAAAGTTCAAATCTATTACTCACTGTAACCACTCCTAACAATATATATGAATTATAGTTATTTAGTTCGTTATTTAAAATAAAGCGTAAGGGTAATATAACACTAATTCATAAATTTGTTAATAGTTTTGCTTAATTTTTATTAAAGATCAGAGTTTAAATGCTCAATAAACATTTGATTTACCGTTTCAGCATAATCATTACTAGATGAAAAAATTACAATTGTGTCATGCCCTGCTAACGTTCCCGAAATACAGTCAAGACTTAAGTCATCAATAACTGCAGCAAGCGTATTTGCATAGCTAGGCAGGGTATGAATAACGTTAATAAATTGAATCTTTTCAGCAGATGTAACCGCCCCATTAATCATTTCATATAGATGGGTCAATTCATTCGGATTATCGTTCTTATAAACTGTATAACGCCAATTATTACCATCCTGTTGTTTAATAATATTCATTTCCCGAATATCACGAGAGATCGTTGCTTGAGTAGCATCAATTCCAGCTTCCTTTAGCTTATGCATTAATTGTTCTTGTTTAGAAATTGGAAACTGGTTAATAATTCTTTCAATTGCAGATTGACGAACTTCTTTTTTCATTAAAATCACTCCTTAATACGAAAAACTATCATACCCTAAAAATAACCCAAGTAAAGCGTAGACACCGAACAGTAAAATAAACACTGCGATTATTTTTTCATACCATTTAAAAATAACCGTTTGGTGATTATCATATTTTTGTAAGTAGTAAAACACAGGAATGCCAAACATAAATAAAATCGTTGTTAATAATATAAAATGAATTCCAGCTGCATATAAAAGCCAGCAAGTATAAACACTAGCAATTAGTCCAATTACGATATTCTTGTTACGGGCTGCGCTTTGATCGAATTGAATTGAATATTTTAACTGATAGAAAGCAGAAAAAGAATATGGAATCAAAATTGCAGCACTGGCAATCGAATAAAATAAATTATAAGCACTATTAGTGAATAAAAAGGTAAACATAAATAATTGAACAATAGTGTTAGTAACTATTAAAGAATGAACTGGGGCGCCGTTTTCATTCTCATTAATAAAGAACTTAGGAAAAGTTCCTGCCTTAGAAGCCTCATAGGGTAACTGACCAGCAAACATCGTAAAAGATAGCCATGCCCCAGCAACCGAAATGATCAATCCTAAGTTAACGATCATGGCCCCCCATTTACCAACCACCCTTTCTAAAAGTGCTGCCATTGCAGGTTGTCCTAAATGAGATAGGCCTGCCTGCTTCATAACTCCAAATGATAATAATGTAATCAACATATAAATTAAAATCACAATAATTAACCCTAGAATAGTAGCTTTTCCAACATCATTGCGATTCTTAGCCCGCCCAGAAAAAACCACAGCTCCTTCAATACCAATAAATACCCAGACTGTAACTAACATCGTACTTCTCACCTGGGATAAAACATCTCTAAATTCAAAATGACCCGTCTTGGTAAACCAAAAATCAGTAGTAAAAACGTTAAGCTTGAAAGCGATGATCATTACCACAATAAAAAGAAAAATTGGAATTAATTTTGCAATCGTTATCATCACATTTATAAAGGATGCTGATTCAATGCCATGTAAAATCATAAAATGACAGCCCCATAGTACACAAGACGCAACTAGAATTGACCAAATATTTTGACCATTTCCAAAAATTGGTAAAAAATAAGCAATGGCACTCATTAATAAGGTTGCATACCCAACAGTTCCTAATAAGGTAGAAAGCCAATATCCCCAAGCCGAATTAAATCCCATATACTTACCAAATCCAGCTTCTGCATAACTAAAAACTCCGGCATCTAGATCTGCCCGTTTTCTAGTTAAATTCTGAAATGTAAATGCTAAGGATAACATTCCGATGGCGGTAATCGCCCAACCAATAATGACTGCACCAGCACCTGCTCCAGTTGCAATATCATGCATAATGTTAAAAACACCACCACCAATAATTGCACCAATTACTAGTCCTACTAGTTCTAATAGGCTTAATTTACGCCTTATATGAGGCATTATATCATCTCTCCTTAATTATATGTTTAATATTTATACGATTTAATGAATAATAAGACACATTTATCAATTATAACGCAATTTTTTATAAAATGGTGATTTTTTTTATAAAAAAAGAACAGCATTAGCTGTTCTCGTTTTCCAATCAATCAAACTATTATTTAGTAATGCGGTCAATTGCTTCTAATTCATCACTAGTAAATGAAACGTTGTCCAAAGCCTTTAAATTAGATTCCAAATGATTAACTTTTGAAGCCCCAGTAATAACACTAGTAACTGCTGGATTATTCAATAACCATGATAAACTCATTTGAGCTAAGGTCTGGTTTCTATTCTTAGCCAAATCATTTAATGCATTGATTCTTTTTACAGCAGAATCAGTCCCATTATTAACTAAGAATCTGTTCGTACTGTGTAAATATAATGAATCAGGAATCCCGTTCAAATACTTATCAGTAAGTAATCCCTCTGCAAGTGGTCCATAAGCAACTAGTCCCTTATTAGCATTAGTTAAGGCATCAATCGTCCCATCATCTTCAATTTCACGATTAAGCAAATTATATGACATTTGATTGACTACGAATGGCGTATGCAATTCCTTAAAGTACTTCATGATTTCCTGTTCTTCTTTACTATAATAATTAGAAATTCCGATGTATAAAGCTTTGCCTGATCTAACTATTCCGTCAAGTGCTTCCGCAGTTTCTTCTAGACTTGTATTAGGGTCAAAACGGTGACTATAGTAAATATCAACATAGTCTAAGCCCATTCGTTTTAGGCTCCGATCTAATGCTGCAACAAGTGTTTTCTTAGATGAAAATGACCCGTAAACACCAGGCCACATATGATAACCGGCCTTGGTAGTAATAATTAGTTCATCCCGATAAGGCTTCAAGTCAGCACGATACACCTGTCCGAACATTCTTTCTGCAGCTCCAGAACCAGGACCATAATTATTGGCTAAATCAAAGCTAAAAATTCCCCGATCGAAAGCGGCTAAAATAGCTGCTTCACTGTCCTTAAAATTAGCGTCATCACCATAACTATGCCACATTCCAAAAGAAAGTGCAGGCAGCTGAAGACCCGAATTACCAGCTCTCCTTACTTTTTGATTATCATATCGATTATCGCTTGCTTTATACATTAAACTCACTCCTAATCTTATTAAAAACTATAAATAAATAATAAGTTGCTTTATAAATCCAGTCAAGAAATTGAAATCAAAAAAGGCAAACTCATTGGTTTGCCCCTTAATTTTACTTATTAAAATATTAGTTAAATAAAACATTCAGCTAAGAATAAATCGTTTATTAGCATCATTATCGTTTACTTTAATTCCCTATTTATAGGGCGTAATCCCATCCATCCCAATCATTGGATCTATTGAGTTACTTTTAATCAGGTCATCAGTTAAAATTTTAGCTTTTGAACCACTTTGATCTGAATTTTTAGGTTGAGGTTGAGTTTTATTATTACCATTCATCGTCATTCTAATACGTTCAACCAAACTGGTCCTTCTTCGAATTGGATTATCGTGAACACAACGAACGAACGATTCAAAATCCCCAACCATTATCAATAAATTAGCTGCCCGTGTAACCGCAGTATACAATAAATTTCTTTTCAACATCCTTCCATATTGGGGGAAAGCTGGCAATATGACCATTTTAAATTCGCTTCCCTGTGCTTTATGAATGGTCGTACAATAAGCTAATGAGATTTGATCCCAATTCTTTCTTTGATAAGTTACCTCAACATCATCAAAAGCAATTACTAAATTGTCCTTACTACTATTTTTATTAATATCAATTCCTACAATTTTTCCAATGTCACCATTAAAAACATTATTTTCAGAACTATTGACCAATTGCAAAACCTTATCGCCAATTCGATATTTAAAATCTTTATACTTAACTTCTTTTTGATCTGCACTAGTTTTAGGGTTCAAAATTTCTTGAATAACAGTATTTAAATTGTCAACTCCAATCATTCCCCTGTACATTGGTGCTAATACTTGTATATCAGTAGCGGTAAATCCTCTTTCATGTGCCTTACTGACGACAAATGAAATCGCTGATTCCGCTTGCTGAGAATTACATGAAATAAAAGAACGATCAGACTGTTTATCCTTAAAGTTAGATGGTAACTGACCATTTTTAATATTGTGTGCTAAATCGATAATTGTTGAATCATTATTTTGGCGATAAATAGTATTTAATTCTAGACTTGGAATGACTCCTGATTCTAATAAATCACTAAAAATTTGACCAGGGCCAACTGATGGTAATTGATCCTTATCACCAACTAGAATTACCTTCATATTATTAGGGATTGCACAGATTAGCCTTCTAAACAGATAAGTATCTACCATTGACATCTCATCAACAATTAAAATATCACCATGAATATTATATCCATCAAAATCTTTGTCTTCATTATCGTCATCAATATTCAATCCCAATAGTTTGTGAATTGTGCTAGCTTCCACACCAGTCGTTTCTCGCATTCTCCTAGCTGCCCTACCAGTAGGTGCAGCTAACACAAATGGATAATTACTACTATAATCACGAATTGATAGTGATAAATCATGAATCTTTGCATATAAAGTGATTAACCCCTTAATAATTGTAGTTTTACCAGTTCCTGGTCCACCGGTTAACAAAAATACTTGAGATTGCATTGCTTTTTTCAAAGCATTAACTTGGGATTGATCATAATTGATTTGATTATCAAACTCAATTTCCTTAATCATCTTATTGATATAATTCTCATCTTTTGTTTTAGAATCATCATTATCCATAATTCTTTTTAAATTTTCAGCAATTTGCCATTCAGCATCGTAAATACTCTTTAAATAAATTCGCCCATTCTCACCAACAATTTTATTATCATTGGCTAGCTCCATCATTTGAGCACTAACATCGTCGACATTAACTGAACCATTTCGACTATCATTTAACAGTGACATCGAATTAACAACTACGGTTTGAACGTCAGTATAAGTGCACCCTTGACTAATTAATAACTCATCTAAAACGTTCATTATCCCAGCGCGAATCCTACCACCGTTACTATCATCCACACCAACTTTTTTAGCAAGTTGATCAGCCTTATAAAAACTAATCCCCTTGATATCCTCAACTAACTGGTATGGGTTTTTCCGAATTACTGAAAGGGTACTTTCCCCATATTCATCATAAATTTTAGTGCAAAGTCTCGTTCCAAATCCATAGTTACTTAACTCAATAATAATTTGTTCAAATCCATTATTATTTTGCACCCCCTCAACGATTGAATCACGTTGCTCTTGGGTTAAATCAACAGAATTTAGTACCTTTGGATCATGGATAATATCTTTAATTAGATTCGTTCCTAACGATTCAACAACCCTTTCAGCAGTTTTTTCACCAATTCCAGGAAATTCATCACTTGATAAATATGCAATTAGTCCCCGATTTGTATTAATCGTCTGCATTTCATACTTATTCACTTTAAATTCTTTCCCATACTTAGGGTGATTTATTAATTTTCCCTCAAAACGATAATCCGTTCCTTTTTCCATTTCACCAAAAGTACCCAGGACAACAATATTATCACTATCCCAATTAAAGTTATTTTTTTGAATATTAACTGATATTAACTTAAAATGATTTTCTGAATCTTCAAAGATAATTGCCCTAATCGTTCCAACGATAAAAAAGGGTTCATTAATTTGAGGAGCGTTCGTTTGATCCAAAATAAATTCCTCCATAACAGATTATTATTTATGCTTCTTTTTTTGAACTTGAATAAATTTTTCAATATCACTTAACCGACTTTGACCCTTATCAAAATAGGTTTTATCATATTGCTCAGCTTTAGCAAAGTAATCGTCAAACGGTTCACCAAGCACCATGGATACGAGCCCACGATCAAAATTAGCCTTTCCATCATTCGGATCATTTTTTAAAATGACATCAAAGAACTGTGCAGATTCAGCAAAATTCCCCAGTGCCAATAAGCTATCTCCTAAAATCCGATTAACGGATGGATCCTGGCGACGCATCCCTTGTGCTGTCAATGCAAATACAACTGCCCGCTTATAATTTTTTTTAGACATATAACTTTGCGCTACCATAAGATACGAATCAAATTGCAATTTTTGGTCATCAATTTGATTAAATTGTTGAATTGCCTTGTCATACTCTCCAGCAGCATAATAAACGTTTCCTAATCCGTACATTAGGGTATTTTTGGCTTTTTTACTTCGATCAGCGAACAACCCCATCGCCTTCATCAATAATTCTTCTGCTTGATTATAATTACGTAGTTGAACTAAAAAGGTCCCTAAATCATAATAAGTTCTGTAATCATGCGGATGATCATCAATATCTTGAACTAATTTATGCAGTGTTGCATCCGCTGCCTTTTGTTTAGCTTCTCGTTGCTTGGCGACCGCCTCTTGGTGTTCTTGATTTTGATTCAAATCATTATTTTCAGTCATTATTATCACTTCCTGATTAAATTGTATCGGTTGAATCTAACTTTCTAGATAAGTATTCTGTATCGTTCCACTTAATCAATTTAAATGTTTTTCCATTGTCATTGGTCTCCAAAATCGTGGTACTAGTATTTGATAATCCCCCGCGCTTACGTAAGTCTGCTAACTTTTCGCCTAACAATGAATTAATCAGTGCATTCAAGGCTGCTCCATGACTCACTACCATTATATTTTGGTTATCTAACGGATAATCATTAACAATCAACTTAATGGCGGGTAGCATCCGTGCTACTACCTCTTGAAAGGTTTCACCACCAATTTCACTATTATCGTACTTTTCTGGATGTTCTCTAAAGTTATTAAATTGTTCTGGAAACTCTTTTTTTACATCGTCAAACTTTTGGCCTTCCATTTTGCCTAAGTGAAATTCTTCTAATCGATTCCACAAACTAATTTTTGGCACAAAGTCAAGTTGATTTCTAATCCGCTCAGCTGTGTATCTAGCGCGCTTGATTGGGCTTGCAAAAACGTGCTCAAATTTAATCGATTTAAAAAAGGCCGCTAATTGATCCATTTCTTGATAACTAGATTTTAAAAGTGGCGAATCTCCACCAGCCCCCTGGTAACGACTTTCTAAGTTCCATTCAGTTTTTCCGTGGCGAATAAAATAAATTTTCATTTTTTTACCCCATAATTTCTAATAAATTAATATCTCATATTCATTATAAACTGAATTTAGATAAAATAAAAACACCATACGTTTGCAAGGTGTTTTTATTTTCAGATTAAAATTTAAATATACTGAAGAACTTCTTCATTTTGATATGCTGCATCAATAATGGCGGAACCTAAGCACTCCTTACCATCATATAACACAACTGCTTGACCAGGGGTAACAGCACGTGCTGGATCATCAAAAATGACCCGAATCCGTTTTTGATCAGCGCTAACTTTCACGGTAACGCCACAATCTTTTTGGCGATATCTGAATTTAGCGGTACAGTGAAACTCACTTCCCCGCTCTGAGATATCATTGACCCAAAAGGCATCGGAAGCATCTAGATAATCAGCATAAAGATGCTCATTTTCATACCCCTTACCAACGTATAAGATGTTCTTAGAGAGGTCTTTCCCTACTACGAACCATGGACGATTATCTTTACCATCGCCACCAATTCCAAGGCCCCGACGTTGGCCAATCGTATAGTACATTAAACCGTCATGGTGGCCCTTTTCTTGACCATCAAAGGTCATCATCTTACCAGGAGTAGCGGGAAGGTATTGACCCAAAAAATTCTTGAAGTTCTTTTCACCGATGAAACAAATCCCAACTGAATCCTTCTTATCAGCAACAGCTAAGTTTGCTTCACGCGCAATTTTACGAACTTGTGGCTTGATCATCCCGCCCAATGGGAACATGACCCGATCTAATTGATCAGCAGAAAGTTGACTTAAAAAGTAAGTCTGATCTTTGTTGGAATCGGTTGCCCGCAACAAATGATTATGGCCATCTTCATCACGATATAATTGAGCATAATGGCCAGTTGCAATGTAATCAGCACCTAATTCTAGGGCATAGTCCAAAAACGCCTTGAATTTAATTTCCTTATTACAAATTACATCGGGATCTGGAGTTCGGCCTTTCTTATACTCGTCTAAAAAGTAAGTAAAGACCCGATCCCAATATTCTTTTTCAAAGTTAACTGAGTAGTAGGGAATCCCAATTTGAGAGGCCACTTTAGCAACATCTTTGTAGTCTTCAGTTGCGGTACAGACACCATTTTCATCGGTGTCATCCCAATTCTTCATGAAAACTCCTACCACATCGTATCCTTGTTGTTTTAGAACGTAAGCAGTCACGGAAGAATCCACGCCACCACTCATTCCAACAACAACCCGAATTTTACTATTATCGGTCATTTGTTTATCACCATCATTTCTTTAGATTTCTGAGAATCCACGATTTGAAGGTCGCAATTTCCAGTATTTAATATCTTACTAACTAAAAGAAAGAAATGCAAATTAATTGGCTAATGTAAGCACCTTTCTTAAAATTAAGTTTTGAATTTGATAATTTAGCTGTTCAACATCATCAGGATGCTTGTCGTCCTTAAAAAGGTCTACCTTGCGTAATCCCTTGGCATCGGTAACAGCTAATTTCAACTGTTTTAAATCCTTACTAATTGATACTTTTAAATTAAATCCAATGTTGGGGTTCACACCACTTAGTAACTGTTTTAAAACAAAACTGCCATTATTTAATTTTTTAAAGCCCAAGTCTAGCAACGTAAATTGCTTAATTTCAGGACTGACTTTAAAATTACGGTCATCCCCAGTGAATTGATCAACATCTGAAAAAGCCATTGAGCATCCCCCCTATTTATCTTTTTTTAATCGATGGATAATTTTAGTAGTTTCACTAATGAATGCATTAATATCTTCCTCAGTTGTGTAATTGCCAAAGCTGACCCGAATTGATTCACCAATCCGTGGACTTTGTTTCCCGAACATCGCAACTAAAACATGGGAAGGTTCAATACTACCTGCCGTACATGCGGAACCACCTGAAACTGCAATGCCAGCCAGATCAAGATTCGTTTGTAAAACGTAAGTTGAAATTCCCTTGAACCAGAGATTCAACACGTGATTTAGGTTTGCATGCGATACCTGGCCATTTACTTCAAAATCAATTCCGTTATCGGTCAACCCGTTAATGATCATTTCCTTGAAGTGGTAATACTTTGCTTGTCGACGCTTCTTTTCAACTGGGTCCACCAAAGCAACTGCAGTTGCAAAGCCAGAAATTCCAGGAACATTTTCAGTTCCAGCACGACGCTTCATTTCTTGATCACCACCCTTAATAAAACTAGGGAAACTGATCTGACTTTGCCGATATAAAAAGCCCATCATCTTCGGACCGTTAATTTTATGCGCTGAAGTTGACATCATATCAATATGGTCAGCCTTAACATCAATATCAACTAACCCGTATGCTTGAACGGCATCAGTATGAAACCAAGCTTGATGATCCTTTAGCAATTCACCAATTTCATGAATTGGCATCCGACTTCCGACTTCATTATTACCACTCATGATTGTAACCAAAATGGTTTCATCATCTAAAGCATCTTTTAAATCTTGAATTGAAATATTACCATTTTCATCAACGGGAAGATAAGTTACCCTAAACCCCTTTGTTTCTAGATACTGTAATGGTTTTAATACTGCTTCGTGTTCGATCGCAGTTGTAATAATGTGTTTGCCCAGTGCCTGTCTAGCTTCAGCGGTTTGGATAATAGCGGTGTTATCACTTTCAGAGCCACCACTAGTAAACACAATTTCATTATCATTAGCATTAATACTTTTGGCGATTACATGCCGACTATCCTCTAAAATACTATGGGATTGCCGCCCTAAACCATAAAGCGTTGAGGCGTTCCCAAAAACATTTTTAAATTTATCGTTCATGTCGGCTAAAACTTCATCAGCAATTGGGGTTGTTGCTGCATTATCTAAATAAATTTCGTTCAAATTTAGCCACCTATCCCTTTATTAATTTTGGTTCTGTAAAAAGTTCAACATCATCTTAGCAGATCGTTTACCAGCTTCAACCACAAATTCATTAAAACTCATATCAGCATTTTCATCACCAACATCGGACATTGCTCTAATCACAACATATGGAATGTGGAATTGATTGGCAACTTGACCAACTGCGGCTCCTTCCATTTCACTGGAAAGCGCATCTGGAAAGTGACTTAAAATATTATCAATTTGCTTTTGGCTAGCGATAAACTGATCGCCAGAAACAATTAAACCGGTTTTGGCTTCTAGCCCAACTGATTCAGCTGCAGCCATTACCTTGTCAACAAACGATTGATCAGCTTTGAAACGCGCTGGTTGGTCTGGGACTTGACCATAATCATAGCCGGCAGCTGTTGCATCGGCATCGTGATAAGCAGTTTCAGTTGAAACTACAACGTCACCCACCGATAATCCCTTACCAATTCCAGCAGCAGAACCAGTGTTAATAATAATGTCAACATCAAATTCAGTCACTAATAATACAGATGTAATTCCAGCTTCAACTTTACCAATT
This sequence comes from Nicoliella sp. ESL1120, assembly GCF_058508515.1. Taxonomy (NCBI): domain Bacteria; kingdom Bacillati; phylum Bacillota; class Bacilli; order Lactobacillales; family Lactobacillaceae; genus Nicoliella; species Nicoliella sp. ESL1120. Next base: position 845,956 of record NZ_CP196383.1, on the reverse strand, counting down.
CCTGATTTTACTAATACTACCGATTCACCGTTAATTGTCCCAGCAAAAAAGTCAATTCCCTTGATGTTCTTTTTCGTTTCATTTTCCAAATTATCATGAAGACTCTTAATTTCTTCGTCCATTGCACATAAAATTCCGTATTTCATCAAAAACACTCCTTAATTTACAAAAAATAGCACTAATAATACGGCGATTATCCCTAACGCAAATAATAAAATGAACGTATCCAAACGATGAGCTAACTTTTTAGAACGTTGCTCAGCGATATTGCGCTTCATTTCTTTATCTTCCCAAATTTGATTTTCACGTTTCTTTTGACGACTAAACGTTTGATCATCAAATTCATCATCAGTAGTTACACCAATTTCAGTATCATTATTCTCACGATTACGGAGTTTGCGATACTGTTCTCTGGTTAGATATTTTGAATCATCATCAGAATCAAAATGGTTATTCTCGCTAATTAAAACCACCTACTTACTTAGTAATTCCCAATAGAGGATTGCCATTGAAGTCTTAGCATCCTTTATTTTACCACTATTCAATAGTGCTTTTGCCTCTGGTAGTGAATACTCTTTAATTCCCAAGTATTCACCCTTATCCCGTGGCAACTCGTCTTTAACTGGTTGTAAATCCGTTGCTAAATAGAGGTCCATATATTCATCCGAAAAACCGACCGAGGTATAAAAACCAGTCAAATGTTTTAGAGTCTTAGCATGATAACGAACCTCTTCATTCAACTCCCTTATCATCGCTTCCTCAGAAGAACCAGTATCTCTAGAATCGACCTTACCTGCGGGAATTTCCAATGTTACTTCCTGAACTGGTGCCCGCCATTGAGTTTCCATCAACATTTTATTATCCGCTGTGATTACAAGAGCAGCTACCGCTTTAGAATGATAAACAATATCACGACTAGCCTCTTGACCATTAGGTAATAAAACCGTTTGTTTTTCAACGTCGATAATCGAACCATGATACTTAGGCTCTTTTTTGATTACCTTTTCCTCTAAATTCATTAATATCACCTATTTTCATTAACTATTATAATTTTAGCGATAATTAATTCACTTTGCAATTTAATTAGTTTCAATTGGTTGCACCTTCGCTGCTTGAGGACCTTTTTGACCGTTCACAACTACGTATTGCACCTGTTCACCAGGCGTAAGCGTCTTAAAGCCATCCCCCACAATTGCGGAAAAATGAACAAATAACTTATTTTTATCGGCTTCTCTAATGTACCCAAACCCCTTATTTTTATCGTATTCTAAAACAGTTCCAAGTAACATTTCATCATTTCCTTTCTAATTAAAAAAGCTGGGAAAACTCCCAGCTTTTTGATTATTCAGTGAAACCTTCAGTAGCAGTTTCAGGGAATTCTTGTTTAACAATTGCGGCACAACGTTGACAGAATTCAGGATAGTCAGGATCAGCCCCAACATCTTGAGTAACTAAACGACAACGTTCACAAACCTTACCTTCAGCCTTTTCAACGGTAATCGCAACATCATCACCGTACTTATCAGCATCAGCAGGAGCTTCTTGGTAATCCTTAACATCAAGTTGAGAAACCAATAGCACTTGTTTAACATTGGTATTTAAGTCTTGTAATAATTGTTGATCTTTTTCACTAAGGTAAAGGGTTAACTTAGCTTCTGAAGCCTTCCCAATTAGTTTTTGATCACGAACTTCTTCAAGCGACTTCAAAACGTTCTCACGAACATTCATGAATTGATTCCAATTAGTAAGTAATGCATCTTCGTTCGCAAATTTTTCTGGAACTGGCATTTCTGATAATTGTGCAAATTCTTCTGGTTCCTTCAAGAATTGCCAAACTTCTTCAGTTGTGTGTGGCATTACAGGGGTTAATAACTTCGTTAATGCAACTACTGCATTGTACACAACGGTTTGCATTGAGCGTCTAGAAGCACTGTCCTTAGCATCAATATATAAAATATCCTTGGCAATATCCAAGTAGAAAGCTGATAGATCAGCATTCACGAACTTTAATACGGTCTTGTAAATGCTCAAGAAATCATAGCTGTCATAGTAACCCTTCACTTCAGCAATAAAGTGGTTCAATTTTACTGACATAAATTGATCTAAAGCACTCATTTTTTCAAATGGCACCGCATTTGTCTTTGGATCATAGTCACTAGTATTAGCAAGCATGTATCTAATCGTATTTCTGATCTTCTTGTAACTGTCAGACACCTTAACAAAGTTTGCCATTGAAACCCGTACATCAGCAGAAGTATCAACTGAAGTAACCCAGGTTCTAACGATATCTGCCCCCATCTTCTCGATCACTTCTGAAGGTGCAATAGTGTTTCCAAGGGACTTACTCATCTTGTGACCTTCACCATCAAGTGTAAATCCTTGTGAGACCAATTGTTTGTATGGCGCATGCCCAGAAACAGCAACACTAGTGATTAAACTAGAGTTGAACCAACCACGGTATTGGTCAGACCCTTCCAAGTACATATCAGATGGATAAGTAAGGTATGAACGTTCTGCAAGCACCCCTTGGTGAGATGAACCAGAATCGAACCAAACATCCATGATGTCATTTTCCTTAGTAAACTTACCATTTGGTGAGTGTTCATTAGTGTAGCCTTCAGGTAATAGATCCTTAGCTTCACGTTCAAACCAAACATCTGAACCGTACTTGCCAAATAGATCGGCAACATGGTCAACAGTTTCTTTTTCAATGATTGGGGTTCCATCTTCACCGTAGAAGATTGGAAGTGGAACTCCCCAAACCCGTTGTCTGGAAATTACCCAATCACCACGGTTAGCAATCATATTGTGAAGCCGCTTTTGACCCCAGTCAGGCTTAAATTTAACTTCATCAATCGCTGCTAAAATCTTGTCCTTAATTTTATCAACGGAAGCAAACCATTGGGTCGTTGCTCGATAAATGATTGGTTTTTTAGTCCGCCAATCAAATGGGTAACTATGTTCAATTGGCATGTACTTAAGCATTAAGTTTAATTCTTTTAACTTATCTAATGAAATTTGGTTCGCATCTTCGTAGAAGACCCCTTCGAAGTCCTTACCAGCTTCCTTAGTTAAGTATCCCTTTGAATCAACATCAACGAAGACGTCTAAGCCATACTTCTTACCAACTTGGTAGTCATCGTCCCCAAATCCAGGAGCGGTATGCACTAACCCAGTCCCTGCATCTAAAGTAACAAAATCACCCAACATCGTTAATAAATGACGACTAGGATCAAATGGATGTTCTGCTTCAACATATTCCAAATCCTTACCCTTAAGGGTTTTCACTACTTCATAATTGTCCCAGCCGAACAATTCAGCATCCTTGCTTAATAGGTCAGTAGCAACAACAAACTTCCGATCGTCACCCTCTGGTTTAACAACTGAGTAATCAAAATCAGCTGAAACCGTGATTCCCATTGAAGCTGGAATGGTCCAAGGAGTAGTGGTCCAAACAGCTAAATAAGTATTATCATCTAAGACGCCCTTACCATCAACCACTTTTTCACCATAAAATGCGGATGGGGAAGTAACGTCATGATATTCAACTTCGGCTTCTGCCAATGCTGATTCAGATGACCATGACCAAATAACAGGCTTCAAACCGCGGTAAATTAAACCACTTTCTGCCATCTTACCAAAAACTCTAATTTCAGCAGCTTCAAATTCTGGCGCTAAAGTTAGGTATGGGTTATCCCATTCTCCACCAACCCCAAGACGCTTAAATTCAGCTTTTTGACGGTCAACTTGCTTTAAGGCATAGTCATGACACAATTTTCTGAAATCATTGGTACTCATTTTTTTACGATCATAACCAGCTTGAGTAAGCTTTTGTTCAATTGGAAGACCGTGAGTATCCCAACCAGGAACGTATGGTGATCTAAAGCCATTCATGGATTTGTAACGAACGATAAAGTCCTTTGAAATCTTGTTCATTGCGTGTCCCATGTGAATATCACCATTAGCATATGGAGGTCCATCATGAAGTACAAAAGAAGGCTTGCCTTCATTTAACTTTTGGCGTTGTTCATAAACTTTATTTTCTGCCCATACATTTTGGCGTTCAACTTCTTTTACTGGTAAGTTTCCACGCATTTTAAATTTGGTCTTACCTAAATTCAATGTATCCTTTACTCGCATTCCAATCCACTCCTTTTGAATTTATATACAAAAAAAGACCTCATCCAAGGGACGAAATCTTCCGTGGTACCACCCAATTTTAGAATATATAAATTCTCTTATTTGATAATTGAATTGACTATGTATAATAGCCAGGGTTGATGGAAAATAATAAAATGATCCTGTCGAACTCTCACCATTCTCCGACTCGCTTAAGGAACTTTACACTTTCGCTACCCCATTCAATAATTATTATTAAATTTATCTTGAAGATCCATCTGGATAGTAGACAACGGTTGGATCACCAAACTGACTTGGTCCACTAACCATATTTGAATCTTGATTTGATTCTACACTCTTAGATTGTGAGTTGTCAAGATTATGCAATAAATCATTAATAGATTTATCTTGACCAGTATTTAAAACGTCATCCCAATTACTGCTTTGGATAAAGTCTAGCTGACCCTGTAGTAAATGTAAGATTTTTTCTCTAAATGATTTAGTAGATTGCTTTAATGTACTAATTTCCGAATTTAAAGAATTTGCCTGTTGGGTAGCTTCATAAATGATTTGATTAGCACGTTGATTAGCGTCGTTAATAATATTATTAGCTTGTTGATTAGCATTATTAACGACCACCTGTGCTTCACCATTAGCACTATTTTTAACTTGATCAGCGGCTTGTTGCGCAACTAAAATTGATTGATTAAGCGAATTTTGCAAATCATTAAAGTGTTTTAGCTTGGCTTGAGTATCATTTAAAGCAGCCCTTAAATCATCATTTTGCTTAATTGTAATTTGATAGTCCTTGATAATTTGATCCAAAAAGTCATTAACTTGATCAATATTATACCCGCGCATTTTAACTGAAAATTCTTTGTTATGAATATCCTGTGGACTTAATACCATGTTCATTCCCCCAGATCATTTTTTTAGTATCGATAAACTAATCCGCAACTTATTACGGCGACTAACACCCGTTATTTGCGTAACTTTAAGCCGTCCATATCCACGAACTGATAAAACATCATTAATTTCAAGTTCATAATCAGGGCGATTAAATTCACCCCAATTTAAATGTATTTTACCATGTGTAACCAACTCTTTGGCAATGTTTCTCGAAATATTAAATCCTTTTGAAATAATATTATCAATTCTAAGTGATGATGCCGTTGTATTGATTGTTTTCCATTCATTTAATGGTTCAATCATTTTATTAATGGGTAACGGCTTCAAATGGACTTTAATCTTGCCAATTCGATCAATTTGATTTCTTAGGTACGTTTCCATCTCAACCTCAGTTACGAACTGCCAGCGAGTCCCATCAAATAGAATATCACCAATCACGTTTCTTTCAATTCCGGAACCAATTAAAGTGCCTAAAATTTGACTATGGTGTAAATTAGCAAATTTAACTGGATAATTAATTTCAAAAAGACACAGTCTAAAATCATCAGTTGTTGGTTCAAAATAACTAGGATAAACTAAAGCCCGTTTCATTTCAGAATTATGTAATCCCCCGAAACAAGAAAGACTAACATCTTCATGACTATTAACAATTATCGTTAATAAATAAACTTGTCTGGGGTTCAAAAAACTAGTTAAAATTGGACGATATTCATTAATTGACTGGTTAACCAAGTCATCCATTAACTCCAAAAAAGGAATTTCATCTTTTCTAAAATGTTGTTCTATATTTGCATTCATAATAAACTTAATACCAGGAATTCAATTCTTCCTAAAACACTCTGCAGTAATTGGAGCAAGATTAAAGCAATTAATGGCGATATATCCACCATTCCAATTCTTGCAAAACTAAATAACCGTAAAAATGGATTTACAAATCGACCGATAAATTGACCAAACGTTGAAAACGAAGCGTTTGGTAACCATGTTAATAAACAGCTAACTGCAATCATTAACATGTAAATAGATATCAATCCATTTAAAATAAAAAAGATCAGGTCAATAGTGGTAACTAGCATATTTTGTTAGTCCAGCTCCTTATCTAAAGCGATCACCTAAACCCTTCTTCTCATCTCCATCAATTTCAAATTTGTGAGGAGTGAAAAGAAAAACCCGACTGCCAATTCGTTCAACATTGCCATCTAGAGTAAAAACAGTCCCGCTTAAAAAATCAATGATCCGTGTCACAGAATTACTATCTGTATGAGAAAAGTTAACAATTGCGGCATTATTATCAATTAAACTACCGGCAATTTTTTTAGCATCTGAATAAATGCGTGGTTCAAAAATTGAAATTTTACTATTTGGGGTTTGCTTTTGTTGAATTGAAACGATTTTCTTATCATTTTGCGAAAAGGAAGGATTTGGTTTTGGCTTCTCATGGTGAATTTGAGGTGTTGATTGATTAACATTATCCTTTTTAGGCCGTTGCAATTCATCCTCATCATCATCGTCAAGGCCAAAAAACTTACTAAATTTAAATTTATCAGACAAAAGAGCCACTCCCCTCAAGTAATGAATTATTTATTACGACGACGAAACTTGAAGAATGGTGGTAAATCATCATCTGAATCATCATTATTGTTGTTCGAATTTGTGTCAATATTATTAGCGTCAAATGGGTCAAAACTAGAATGTTCTTTTTCTGAATTCCGTTGATCATTACCATTTGATGGTTGATTATTAATATCCCAATTATCAACAGGATCGACCTGAGATTGGTGGCGAGGTTTAGTCACATTATTATTGTTTAGGTCACTACTTCTAGGGGTCGTAGCATTTCCAGCGTTAATATTTCTAGTCGTTTGTGGATGGTCACTATTTCCCTTGTCGATTCCAGTTGCAATAACCGTAACTCGAACTTCATCTCCTAAATCCTTATCAATTGAAGTCCCAAAGATAATGTTAACATCACTACTAGTTGATTGAGCAACGATTGAAGAAGCATCTTGAGCTTCGAATAATGATAAGTCAGGCCCACCAGTAATATTCAAAAGCACTTGTTGTGCACCATCGATTGAAGCTTCTAATAATGGTGAAGAGATGGCTTTCTTAGTTGCTTCAGCAGTTCTATTTTCACCAGTAGCAGAGCCAACTCCCATTAAAGCTGAACCTTGATTTTGCATTACTGTCTTAACGTCAGCAAAATCCAAATTAACGTAACCAGGGTTTGTAATTAAGTCTGAAATTCCTTGGACCCCTTGCCGTAAAACATTATCAGCTTCTTTAAAAGCTTCCATCATTGGTGTCTTTTTATCAACCATTTCTAACAAGCGATTATTAGCAATCACGATTAAGGTATCGACATTTTCCTTTAAGGCTGAAACACCTTCGGCAGCATAGCGAGAACGCTTAGGTCCTTCAAAACTAAATGGACGGGTAACAACCCCAACGGTCAAGGCGCCTTGATCCTTAGCAATTTTGGCTGCAATTGGCGCAGCTCCATTACCAGTACCACCACCCATTCCAGCAGTAACAAAAACCATGTCGGCACCCTCAAGGGCTTCTCCAATTGCTTCTTCGCTTTCTTCAGCTGCCTTACTTCCCACTTCAGGGTTAGAACCGGCTCCTAGCCCACGTGTTAACTTAGGCCCTAATTGAATTTTGGTTTCAGCTTGAGAAGTATCTAATGCTTGAACATCGGTATTTGCAACGATGAATTCAACACCCTTTACATCATCCGCAATCATTCGATTAACAGCATTACTACCTCCGCCACCAATCCCAATTACTTTTATTTTGGCACCCTTATTTTCAGATGCATCTAGTGAAAATTCCATTGTAAATTCCTCCGTTTAATTAGTCGTCAAGTAAGTTGCGAAAAAAATTAGTAATTGATTTACCAATCTTCTTTTTATTTTTAGAACGTGATTTGGGCTCATCATAAGATTCGTTTTCATCAAACTGCCCATCTTCTAATTCATTATCGTGATCATTAGAATCAACATTATTATCAATGTTATTCGCTTTAAATGTTGCACCGCTTTTTAGGACAGAACGAACTAGCACTTCAATTTCACTCATATTAGCTCGATATGAAACCAAAGCTAATGACAATGCATATGAAGGATGTCTTAATCCCATTTGATTTGGAACGAATACCTTAACATTATTATTAAAGGTATCTGCTGCCAAAGTATCAATCCCTGGAAGTGCTGAAACACCACCAGTAAGTACAATCCCACCTGGTAATCCCAAAGCTGAAACGCTACTTAAACCTTGCTTGAGACGGTCAAATATTTGTTCAAGGCGTGCCTGGATGATTTCAGAAAGAATTTTTTCTGATATTTGAGAAGACTGACTCTGGCCAACAACATCAACTGGAAACTTACTTTCGTCGGAAGCATCCATTGAATCAGCATAACCGTAGTCTCGTTTTAACTTTTCAGCGCTCTCCATTGAAGTGTTTAAAACTACTGAAATGTCCTTAGTAATAAACTCGCCACCCTCTTTATCGACGGTAGTGTACTTTAATTGGCGATCATGAATTACTGAAGCAGTAGATTGACCACCACCTAAATCAACTAAAATCGTCCCAAAATCCTGTTCACCATCGTCAAGTAGGTATTTTCCCAATGCTAGTGGACTTACAATCGTAGATTCAATGTTTAAGCCTGCTTTTTGAACTGCTCGTTCAACGTTATGAATAATGGTCTTAGGTCCCGTAATAATATGACCACGCATCTCTAAGCGGACCCCAACCATTCCACGTGGATCTTTAATTCCATCAAACCCGTCAACGATAAACTGATCAGGAATTGCATCAATAACCTGTCTCTCTGGTGGTAAGTTCTTTACCATTGCAGAAATCGTAACTTGTTGTACATCCGTATCTTTAATTTCTCTTGATTGATCAGAAATTGCAACCATTCCGCTACAAGGTTCAATCTTAATCAAATTAGCGGGAATTCCAACTACAACATCTTGAATTTGGATGCTAGCCTTTTCTTCAGCTTGATTTACCGCGTTTTTAATTGATTGAGCTGCTTTATCGATGTCAACGATGATTCCCCTATCAACACCCTCAGAATTAGAATTTCCAACTCCTAAGACATTCATTTGTCCCTTAACTTCTTCAGCAACAATAACCTTGATTGAGGTCGTTCCAATATCCAGTCCAACATATAATCCTGAATTATCCATATTAGCCGGGAAACCTCCAATGTATTAGATTATTTTTAATAATTGATATTAAAATTGACTCCATTTTATTTATATTTATAGTAATAATAAATCGTTTAAAATCATGATAATTTTAACACAAACAGCTTAATTACAAAAGATTAACTAATAAGAATTAACATTATTTTTTACTTTTGATTGGATATGAATAAGCCCCCACTTCTAAGTTAACCACGGATGGTTTTTTTATTTTAGAAACAATTGAAGGATAATAATTCATTTTCGAACCAAAAGTATCACTTTTTGCATATACAATGTTTTTATCGTGCATAGTCAATTTAATCCTTTCTGGATTATAACTAGTCGGATCCTTTTGAATTTTAATAATGTTACTCTTAATTGATTTGGATAATTTACTATACTGAATTGTAATTGATTTTAAATTATTATTTGGTTTGAAATTAACGAAAATTGGCAAATTAGTTGATGGTGAAAGTAAATACCGATTTATTATTTCGCCATTATCAACGACAATATAATATTTACCCTTGCTGTACAAATAACCAGCTGTACCATATTCCACTATCTTAAACCGAACATGATTAAAGTTCGTAATTTTAAAGTCAGCGGTCTTAACCTGTGGATTTCGCTTTAAAAAATCATTAATAATTTGTTGATGATGATTAAAAGCATAAATTACTGAATCGCCATTTTTTATTGGCATTGAGGTAACGATATCACTAGAATTTAGTTTCTTTTCCCCTTCAACTGAACGTCCAGCAATCCTACTTAATGGTGAAACTAAGTATATAAGAAAAAGTAACAATAACAATAAGATGCTCATAGCAAGACTAAACTTAAATAACACTAAATTAAATTTAAAGTTAAGTGGATTATTGCTAAAATAACTTTTCTTTATCTTTTGACTCTTTTGATAACGCTTCTGATATTGTTCCCAAGGAGTCTGTTTAACAGAATCATTTTGATCAAATTTTATTTTTTTAACCATCTAACAAACTCCTCTCTAAATTAAGCATCAATAACAGTACACATTACCTTATATAATTTAGTGGCCGCATCAGGAACCCCAATTTCTTTGGATTTCTGGGCCATTTCCAATCTTTTTTTATCATCATGCATTAATTTATCAATATTTTGTACCAACGTCTGAGCATTTAAATCATCCTCTGTAATCATTAAAGCAGCACCGTTATCAACTAAACTCTTTGCATTTTTGGTTTGATGATCAGCGGTAACGTAAGGACTAGGAATTAAAATTGCAGGAATCCCAATTGCAGTAATTTCAGCAAGACTAGTTGCTCCAGCTCGACCAACGATCAAATCCACCTTGGGTAGCATTTCTGGCATGTTAGAAATATAAGGTTTAATAACGATGTTGGCTCCTAATTTATATTTACCTAGTTCTTCTGAAACCGTCTCATATCGATTCTGGCCAGTAACAAACAGTACTTGATAACTTCTTTGACTAAATGCCTGCATTGCACCAATTGTTGATTCATTGATTTTCAAAGCTCCTTGGCTCCCACCAAAAATTAAAACAGTTGGTACATTATCCTTTAATCCATATTCAGACCAATTAAAATGACTTACCACACTAGCAGCTTGTTGGGCTCTGGGATTACCAACAAAAACGACCTTGTCCTTAGGAAATTCCTTTGCTGCAGCATGAAAGGCAATTCCAATTTTGTCTACATACCTGGCCAAAAAACGATTCGTTAGCCCAACAATGCTATTTTGTTCGTGAATCATAGTTTTAATGTGCATCTTATGAGCAGCATAGACTACGGCACCAGAAACATATCCACCAGTCCCAATGACCATGTCAGGTTTGAATTGCTTAATAATTTTTTTCGAATCATGGACACTTTTCAAGAATAAACCAACTGTTTTAAAGTTTTCAAGTGACAATGACCTTTTAAAGCCTTGAATCTTAAGTTCCTTAAATGGAATCCCTTTTTGTGGGACAATATTTTTTTCAAGTCCACGCGTAGAACCGATATAAAGAATTTCAGAATCAGGGGCTTGTTTTTTTACTTCTTCAATTAACGCTAGTGCTGGATAAATATGACCACCAGTTCCACCACCAGATACAATCAAGCGCATTATTTTTCCTCCTGTTTTCCAGTTAGTTTCTCAACATCCCTTATAAATTCATCTCCACGAACCTCAAACGTCTTAAATTGATCCCAACTAGCATTAGCTGGCGAAAGCAGAACAATATCACCGGGGTTACTCATTTCATAAGCGGCTGGCACTGCATCATCTAAAGTATCAACCAATTTAATTTGTGGAACTTGAGCCTGTTTAGCAGCATCAGCTAATAAATGTTTAGTTTCACCAAATAACACAATGCCCTTAACGTGTTTCGATAAATCAGGAATTAACTTATCAAATGTATAGCCCCGATCTAACCCACCAGCTAGTAGCACGATTGGATCATTAAAACCTCTTAAAGCCATTTGGGTAGCCTCAATATCAGTTGCCTTTGAGTCATTATAAAACTTTCTGCCATCTGCGGTTAAAACATATTGAACCCGATGTCGAACGCCTCCAAATGTAGTTAAAACATGCTTAATTGCTTGATTTGATTTTCCCATAATTTTAGCCACTGCAATTGCTGCTAGTGCATTTTCAACGTTTTGTTCACCTGGAATCCTGATTTCATCAGCATCCATAATATAATCATGCTTAAAATATAGCCGCCCATCTTCTGCGTATGCACCATCCTTAGATTTTGCTAGTCTAGAGAACGGAACAATTTGAGCATGACTTTGTTGACTTAACGTTTGTAATTCTTCTGAATCAAAATTAACCACAAAAAAATCATCAGCATTTTGATTCATTGTAATGCGCATCTTAGCTTTAACGTAATTTTCACGTGTTTTATGGTAATCTAAGTGATTAGCAAAAATATTAGTTAGAACGGCAATGTGAGGATGTAATTTAGTAATACCGAGCAACATAAAACTAGAAATTTCCATAACTACCGTATCAGTCGGCGTTGTTTGTTCAGCAACTTTAGAAGCAGAAATTCCGATGTTTCCGACAGAATATGCCTTACCAGCGTTACGTTCCTGATTTAACATTTTAGTAATCATGGTAGTAGTGGTTGTTTTACCATTACTACCGGTCACACAAATCAATTCACCCTCATTGATTTCACTTGCTAGTTCAACTTCAGTGATAATTGGTATTTTTAGTGCCATTGCTCTTCTTACTACTACATTATCATAATTAATTCCTGGATTCTTAACCATTAAATCAAAGTGTGCATCCAATAAGTCATCAGGATGACCACCAACTATTAAGCTCACTGCTTGATTTAATTGATCTAAACCGGTTAGTTTGGATTCTGGTTGTGAATCATTCAAGGTAACTTTAGCACCTAGTCGAATTAATAAATTCGCAGCATTGATACCACTTTTTCCAGCACCTAATACTAAAACATTTTTATTTTGATAATCACTAATTGATTTCATTTCACTGCCTCCAAGTTAATCAAAAATAATTAAATAATGAATAGGACTCCAGTAATTGCTGCGAATAAACCCACAAGCCAAAATACAATATCAACTTTCAATTCAGACCAACCACTCATTTCAAAATGATGATGAATTGGTGACATTTTAAAGATTCTTTTCCCAGTTAGTTTAAAAGATGTTACCTGCATGATAACGCTTAGGGTCTCAATTACAAATATAATTCCAATCCAAATTAATGATAATTCATGATGAACCAGTATTGAAACGGCAGCTAATGCACCGCCCAATGCTAATGAACCCATATCCCCCATAAAAATTTTAGCTGGTTTATGATTAAAAATAATAAATGCAATCATTGCACCAACGACTGCTGAACAAAAAATCACAACCTCAAATTGATGCTGAAAATAAGCAATAAATCCATAAGCAGCAAACGCAATAATAGATAAGCCCGAAACTAAACCGTCTAATCCGTCAGTTAAATTAACAGCGTTAGAGAACCCAGTTAACCAAATAATTATAAAAATTGCATATAACCATCCCAAATGAATATTACCAATTCCTGGGATTCTCAATGCTAATGGAAAATAGGCACTAAACACCCATGTAAATACAATTCCACCTATAATTTGGCCTAAAAATTTTTGCCATGCTTTAAGCCCCTCGTTTTGGCGCTTAAACAATTTTATACTATCATCCCACATCCCCAACAATCCATATAGAACTAATATGAATAGTAAGATCAGTAAAGTCGGCTTCATTTGGCCAACCAAAATTGAATAGCAGACACTGGTAATGATGATTGCAATAATAAACCATAATCCACCCATTGTTGGAGTCCCAGACTTCTTTTCATGCCATTTGGGGCCTTCTTCTCTAATCATTTGTCCCTCATGCTTAGATCTAAAATAATTAATTAATTTTGGCATTCCAAGCAATGTAATTAAAAAACTAACTAGTATTGGTATAATCCAATCCATAACTTTATCAATCCTTATTATTTATTAAATTTAACACTAAGCGTCTCATTCGACTCAATTAAATCACCAGAATTAATACTCTGTTTTTGTAAAGAGCCTTCACCACTGGCTTTTAGTTTCAGACCAGTTAGCTGACAGTAAATAGCAACATCTGATTCACTCCAACCCTTTAAACTGATCATTCTTTGTGGTCCGTTGGTTATTAAAATAATCTTACGGTTTTTTAGAACCCGTTCACCGCTAACGATTGATTGTTTAGTGATTGTATCACCGCTTCCAACAATCGTTGCCTGCAGTCCAGCAGCCTTTAGTTTATCATTAGCATCTGAAATACTATCGCCAGTTAAATTGGGCATCTTTACGTAAGCACTATTATTATTAGCTGTACTTTCATCTGCATCAGATAATGCTCGTTTCATAACTGGATTAAAAATTTCTGCTAAATATTGTGAAGCGGTTAATTTACCAGTTAAGTTAGGCTGCTTCATTGTAATGTACATCACATATTTAGGATCATTAGCTGGTGCCATTCCTGCAACAGAATATAGGTAACTATCATCTCCTGATGCATAACCACCATTTCCGTTACTGACTTGAGCAGTTCCCGTTTTAGCTGCAATTCGATATCCAGGAATTTTATAATCTGAACCAATTCCATAAGGCTTATAAACAACGTCTTCCATGTGTTCACGAACCTCTTTAGCTGTTTTAGCAGTAATTGGATTCCCAACTACCTTTTTTGGGTATGATTTTACAACTTTACCATTATTTGGATTTACAATTTTCGAGATGATATGTGGCTGAAGCATTTTCCCATCATTTGAAATTGCTGATAGCGCTCTCATTACTTGCATTGCAGTTACTTGTATCCCTTGACCAAATGCGGTATTAGCACGTTCAATTGGATATTTAAATTGAATACTACCAATTTGTTCACCATAAAGGCCAGTATTGGCACTCTTCAAGAAATCAAATCGCTTAATGTAATTTAACCAGGTACTAGCCCCCATGCTCTGTTCCAAATGAGCCATTGCAACGTTACTAGACAACGCAAACCCCTTGTTATAGGTAATCGTTCCCCAACCACTAGGATTCCAATCAGGGACAATATTACCATCAATATCGTACTTACCAGATTGATAGTATGCATTCCCATTATAATGATTACTATTAATTGCAGCAGCCATCGTGAAAATCTTCATTGTTGAACCTGGTTCATATTGATCTTCGACCAATGTATCTCGCCAAATATTACTAATCCCCTGTTTATTAGTCGCATTAAAAGTCGGTCTTTGCGTTGCTGCAAGAATTTCACCAGTTTTAGCATTCATCAAGACCGCATTCATAGAGGAAGGATGAACTTGTGCATAAACGTTCGACATTTCAGTTTCTAAAAGTGTTTGTAATCGATAATCAAGCGTTGTGTAAATGTTGTCACCATTTTTAGCAGGCTTGTCCTTCTTTACACCATTGGGTAATTGATAACCATAGACATCGTTTTGCACTTTTTTAATTCCGTCAGTCCCAGTTAAATAGTTATTGAAAGCTTTTTCAATCCCCATTTGACCAACCAAAGTAGTATTATCAGTCTTTTCATTGGTAACTGGAGAAGCAATTCCAATTAAATGTGAAGCAAAGATTCCATTTGGATAGAGCCGTGATTGTTGTTGAATGAAATTAATCCCGCGCAAATGCTGATCATCAATTTTTTGCTTAGTCGTAAGTGAAATGTTTTGCCCAGCACTCCCGAACTCAACTTGAAAAGCCTTCTTATTTGCTGGGTTTAAATCTTTTAGTGCCCGCTTATATGAAATTGGTAATATTTTAGAAAGCGCTCGCGCTACCTTCTTTTTATTATCAACGTAAATCGGCTTACCATTAACACTTTTTTGACTCTTATCTAAAACAGCGTATATCGAATAGGTGCTAGTATCCTCCGCAATCGGTTGGTTATTAGCATCATAGATCGTTCCTCGTTTTGATTTTAAAACACTAGTTTGGGTATAAAGTTTTTGTGCCTGTTTTATTAAATTAACATCACTCACATTTTTAAAAAATCCAATGTATGAGAATCTAAATGCTAATAATACAAAAACGAAAAGGGATAAACCAAAGAGGCCTACCCCATATATTTTCCGATTTCTTTTAATTGTTCGTTTTCCAATTAATGACTTCTTACTCATTTTCTAACATTCCTTATATTATTATTAGAAAGCGATAAACCTTTTTCTTGAGCAATTTTTTGTAACCTACTACTGCTTTGTAGTTCACTAATTTCTTGCTTTAGATTTCCATTATCGTTATGTAATTTTTCAACATTTTGGTTTACATTTTGTAACTTTTGTTGTGCATTAGTAAGACCAACTTTAGCACTAATTGAAATTAATGTAATAGCTAGCAGTGCACATAAAAGAAGAAAATAAAAAACCTTCTCAATCGCAGATATTTTTGCGTTTTTATGTGGTTTGGGGCTTCTGGAATGGCGAACGCGTCTGCCTTCTTGAACACCACCAGAAGATAACCCCTCGTCTGGGGTTTGCATATACAAACTTTTTTCCATCATAAGCATCATCATCTCCTATCCATTAATTTATTTAATTCGTTCAATTACCCTTAACTTAGCACTATGGGAACGATGATTGACTTCAATTTCATCCCTAGTAGGTAAAATCGGCTTGCGACTAACTAATTTAAAATCTGGTTTTAAGCTGTCTGGAATTATTGGTAATCCCTGGGGAACATCTTGAATAGATGTTTTTTCTTTAAAAATATTTTTTACTAATCGATCTTCAAGTGATTGGAAAGTAATCACACTAACTCGCCCACCAACCTTAATCATGTCAATAGCTTGTTCCAAAGATGCTTCTAATGCTCCTAATTCATCATTAACAGCAATTCTAATTGCTTGAAAAACCTTCTTAGCAGGATGACCACCATGGCGACGTGCCGCAGCTGGAATTCCTTCTTTAATAACTTCAACTAAATCATCAGTTGTATCAATTGTTTGGTCTAAGCGTCTTCTTTCGATCACTCTGGCAATTTGTTTAGCAAACTTTTCTTCACCATAACGGAAAAAAATCCGCACTAATTGATCATACGACCATTCATTAACAACCTTCCAAGCATCCAATGGATTTCTTTGATCCATTCGCATATCAAGACGGGCGTTCTTTCGATAACTAAACCCTCGTTCAGCATCGTCAAACTGAGGTGAGGAGACCCCCAGATCATATAAAATACCGTTCACTGAAGAAATCCCCATTTTATTAAGGTCTTGCTTCAAATTACGGAAATTATCATGAATAAACGTCAATTCATTTTGTTTAAGGTATTTAGCAAGGTGGGTTCTATTATAGTCAATTGCCACTTGATCTTGGTCAAAGGCATACAAATGACCATTAGAAAGATTCTGTAATATTTTAGAACTATGTCCACCGCCACCTAGGGTACAATCAACATAATCACCATCTGGTTGAATATTTAATTCTTTTACAGCTTCCATTAACAATACAGTTTGATGGTCAAATTTAATCAATACTAAATACCCCTTAATAAAACAAATTTATTCATTAAAACACGATAATTTAAACTGGCTTTATCCATTTACCCCATCGTATGCTTAAATTTTACCACGATAACGGGCTTTATACTACATCTTCCATAGATTTAATAAAATATAAAAAGATACCGAACATGTTTTCGGTATCTTTTAGACTATAAAAATGGAAACTATCCAAATAAATGGAAAAAGGATATCCCCTATCCGCCAAATTAATTTAATTGATTTTTTCCAGTTCACATCGCCCTTTTTAAAAAATTCTGTCGAAAAAATAATAATTGCAAATAATACAAATGGAATCAAAATCCACGCTAAGTAATCATAAAAGGATGTACTAACGGTGTTAGTATAAGTATAAAAAAACCAAAAGGGTAATAAGAAATCAATTGGCTTAATCCCCTTCAAAAAAGAAAATTTAAAATTCTTTTTAATTATTACAGCCAAAATTGATGTTATTATTATTATTAATATTTGAAAAATAATCCTTAACAAAATACCAGATCCTATCATAAATTAATATTGCAACAGTTGCAAAACCGTCTATCTAACTGTAAACTTATATTTAAGTTACTAAATACCGAAAGCGAGGGATACAATTGGCAAAAAAGAAAAAGAGCACCTTCCAAAAAATCGTTACCACTGTTGTTTGGTTAATGATTATCTTTTTAGTATTAGGTGTTCTGCTACCCGTTGCTAGCTCATTATATAATAATTAAAACACCTTAAAATAATATCAAAAATGGAACTCAGTAATGGGTTCCATTTTTATTTTAGCTTATCATGCTCATAGGTGTGAGTTCTTTCAAGTGAGTTAAAGTTCTGTTGTCTTAGAACCTCATAAATGACGATTGCACACGAATTTGATAAGTTCAATGCTCTAATGTGCGTATCATCCTGTGGAATCCGAATCGCTTTTTCTGCATTCTTACGCATGAACATTTCAGGCAAGCCAGTGGTTTCTTTTCCAAATAGAAAGTAAAAATCACCGTCAATGGATTCTGAATAATCAGGCTGGGTGTAATCTTGTTCGGAAAACTTAGAAACCAAGAATAATTTAGAATTTGGTTTTAAACTATCCATAAATGCAGGTAAATTAGGATGATAATTGATGTTAACCTTATCCCAATAATCCAATCCAGCCCTTTTTAAATGCTTATCATCAACTGAAAAACCCAATGGTTCAATCAAATCAAGTATTGTATCGGTTCCAGCACAAGTTCTTGCGATATTACCAGTATTAGCTGGCATTAATGGTTCAAATAAAACAATATGATTAGCCATTTTGATTCCTCCCGAAAATAGTATAATTTAATTTATAGTTGTTGCCAAATTGCGTTTTGCATATCATCTGGTAATGAAGCATGGCACACAATAAACTGTTGGGAAAATGGATTAAAAAATTTAATATAATAACAGTGTAGTGCCTGTCTTTTCATCGAATGATTGTCCGAGTTATAGAGCCAATCACCGATTAACGGATGGCCAATACTTGAAAAGTGAACTCTGATCTGGTGCGTTCGACCTGTATGTAAACGAATCCGTAGCAAAGAATCAGCATTCCCATAATCAAGTTGCCAAAACTCGGTTTTAGATGGTTTTCCATCATCCCGAACAATTCTTTTAACAAAGGAATCATCATCCCTACCAATCGGTAAATCGATTTCACCATGTTGATAATCAAATCGACCCTCAACAATTGCGGTATACATTTTAACAATTGAATGCTGCTTCAACTGCTTATCCAAAACAGAATGCGAAAGATGGTGCTTTGCAAAGATCACAAGTCCACTAGTATCCTTATCTAACCTGGTAACAACATGAATTTTAAGATTAGAATAATGCTGATTTAAGTAATATCCCTTTACCCGATTAACTAAAGTATCTCCAGCATAATTATGGTTAGGAACAGTCGATAAAAATGGCGGCTTATTAACTACTAAAAAATGTTCATCCTCATATGCAATATCAATTGGTAAAAAGGATGCTGGCACATGGTCATTATTTAATTCTGGTGGTAAAACTAATGTTACGACATCCCCACCTGATAACATGTAATTAGCACGCTGCTCTTCGCCATTTACAATTATTTTACCACCATGAAACTTGACCTTCTTTAACAAAGTTCTAGTTACTCCATGTTCAATTAAAAGCGTCCGAACCCTTTTGGGAGAATCCCCATCATACGCCCAATTAAATTTTGTCATTATTGTTTACACCAATAAATGAATTCCCAACTCGTTTCCAGAAATGAGTATGTCGATACTGAGCAAACGCAATTCTTTGTTCAGATATTTGATAACTGATAGATTCAATTGGACGGTCCTTAACTAGCATCTGATCACAAGTTAAAATATTATTTTCTTTATTATCTGGAATGAGCGTAATCCATTCGTTAGGTGGAATAATAATTGGGGAACCCATTGTTCTGAACACCCGATTATTAATCGATGCCATTTCCGAAACTTGAATCGCATTTAATTGGGGATTGATAATTGCCCCACCAACTGCCTTATTATATGCAGTCGATCCAGTAGGAGTAGAAATACATAATCCATCTCCTCTGAATTTTTCAAAAAATTCATCTTTGATATATACATCAGTTACCATGGTACTACTAACTCTTTTAAATGTTGATTCATTTAAAGCTAAAAGTTCATCATACGCCCCACCATCAGCATAGTTAACTTTAATCGACAACAGTGGATATGAAACACTCTGACGATTATCCTCTTCCAAACTACGAATCAATTGTTCAACTTCATAATCACGCCAATCTGTATAAAATCCCAGATGACCAGTATGAATACCAACAAATCTAATTCGATCAAGAGCGTCATTATAGTGATGAAATGCAGATAATAAAGTTCCATCACCACCAACTGATATTACGATTTCTGGATTTAATACATCGATTTCTAATTTAGGTGAATCAATAATTTTATTTTTTAATTTTAAAGCAACTTCATTTGAAGTCCCACCATTGTTACTAAAAATTGCAACTTTCATTTCAATCTTCCTTATTGTCTTGATATTCTGCTAGTTCTTTTCTAATTGATGACATCTCTTCATCAAGTTTATACGTTGTATTTGCAACGTTTTGGAGTCTTTTTTCAAGTACTTCAGGAAAATTTCCCTGATGCTTATAGTTAATTGAATGCTCAACCGTTGCCCAGAAATTCATTGCAAGTGTTCGAACTTGAATTTCTGCAAGTAGCACTTCAGGACCATCAATACTTTGAACAGTGTATTCAAAAACCATATGATATGAGCGATAACCGCTTGCTTTTTCATTATGAACGTAATCGCGTTCTTCTAAAATATTTAAATCTGACCTTTGCCTAAGCAAATCAACTACATAGTAAATATCTTCAATGAACGGACAAATAATTCTTAATCCAGCAATATCTTCCATATCTTGTCTTAATCTAGATTCTTCGATATAACGGCGTTGCATTTTTTCTTTAATGCTGTCTACAGGCTTAACTCTCCCTGTGACAAATTCGATTGGTGATCTACGGTTTTCATTAATAAACTCAGCTCTTATTCCACGAAGTTTTGTTTTTAGCTCATCAACAATTTGTTGATATGGGAACAAGAATGCCTTCCAATCTTCCATTAAATCACCCTCCTTTGAATATAGTAACCTTACTAATTTTAACACAATCACATTAATACAAGCACTTGAAAGTGTTTTTAAATAATATTTGTGTTTTAAAGCAAATATTTTGTTTTTTATTATAAATTTGTTATTCTATACATTGAATTAATAAAATCGCTTGTTATTATTATCGATCTTTGAAAGGAGGAATTGTTATGCTCGAAGCTTATTTATTTGTGGATCCATTATGCAATGATTGCTTTAAAGCCGAGCATGTTATTTTAAAATTAGCTGATGACCTTGATAAAAATTTTTCATTTCAGTTCATTCCAATGTTGAATATGCAAATTATTCGAAATCGATATTTAAACAATAACAAGCGACCAATGAACGAAAGCAAAAATTTTAAAATTGAATACGATACCGTTCTTGACTATAAAGCTTCTCTATTTCAAGGACGCAAATGTGGTCGTAAATTTTTAATTGGACTTCAAGAAGAGTTGATTCAAAAAAATCATAAATATACAGATGAAATTGCATTTAAAGTTGCTGAAGATGCTGGATTAGATATAGAAATGTTTAGTGAGGATCGTAGATCAGAACTTGCAATTAATGCATTTAAGGCTGATCAAAAATTAGCTAATGAAATGAATATTAAAGAACCAGCATCTGCAGTTATCTTTGACTGTGATTCCTTTGAATCAGGTATTTTAATGAACCAAGTTAATTATAAAGATTTGTTTAATATTTGTAAAAGAGACGGATTATTCAACGAAAAACAAAAAATAGTTAAAAATAACATAACTCCGAATTTACACATTATTTAGGGAATTAGCGATTGGGCTAATTCCCTTTTTTGTCTAACAGGGCAGCAATTTTTAAATCATAAGAAGCATACCAATTTGGCATCTGTTTTAGAATAACAGATTGTTGATTCAAATTAACTACCCCTTGTTCATCCCAAAAACTTAAAATCCTCAATATAAAATAGTTAATAACACTATTATCTATCATACAAAAATGCTGATCAATCCCAATAAAAGCATTAACCTTGTTTATTAAATCACTAATTTTGACCGATCTATAAATCTTTAGATATATTAACATTACAATTTTAAATTGAATTAATTTTTTACCCATAATCGGTGCTTCAATAATTGGAAAATCTAATAATATTGGATATCCCACAATATTAAATCCATTTTCATAACATAAATTTTGAATCGAATCTAACCGATTTTGATTATAAATTAACGAATTTTGCATTGCCTTGATTCTATTAACCAATCTATCATTCAACATCTTAAAGTTTATATCAATATTACCTTTAATATCTTGGTTGATAAATATTTTGAATTCTTGGAAATTTGATATAAATTTTATTTGATAATCAAGTTTACCAATTATTAATCGAACATGATGATGAATTTCCATTTGTTCCCGTTTAAAGTCCCAGTACAAAAGATAAAATCCTAATTTACGATTATATCTTAAAAACTGTTTTAACTTTTTATAACTATTATTTCTCTTTAAATATGGTAGTCCAAGAATCCAAATTGATTGATGATTAATTGAATGATAGCCTGACAACCTTTCTAATAGTCGCTTGTTACTTATTGGACTACATTGAAATTCAATTATTAAATTATTTTCTAATAAAATATCTGGACGTTGTTTTAAATTATTAAAATAATGTTCTAGAATTGGGTTGCTGAATTTAAAAAAATTAAATAATTGTTTTTTTCCAATTAAATGTTCAGATGTCTCTCCTTCGCTAAATGAAGAGCAATCACTGCCTCTTTGATGTGCAAAGTGATTAACTTTAATTGAACCCCTTTTAAGAATCAATGGTTCTTTACAACTAACACAATAAAAAGATTCATTATTGATATCAACATCATCAGCTGAAATCATTTTACCAAATTCATTATATGCAATTAACATTTTATTGATCCCTCCACTAAAAAGTACGGGAAAAAGCTCAAATATAATGAATAAAACATCGTAAATTCGGCGCTAACCATTTTGCTTATTAGTAATGAAGAAACAATTAAAGCAACACCCTATCGGATAAAATAAAAAAAAAACTGGTTTCGATAAATTATCGAAATCAGTCCTTATCAATAAGTTAAATATTAATCTTTAAAATAATATCTAGCTAGCTCTAACGCACTAGTATCCATGATTCTTTTACCATATTCACTTAATACTTCTGAAGTAACGTTAGCCTTATTTCCAAATTCAAGTGATAAAGCAATTTGATTATCAAGAACCTCATCACCCGAACCATCAAGATTACGGAAAAACATCATTTCTAAATAGTATTTACCATCATAAAGATATAAATTAGAAGAACCACTCTCAATTCTTAATCGCTTTGATAATGCTATAAAATCTTCAAAGGAATTAAACACAACAATTAAATCTTCGTAAGAAGTTCTTCGACGTGGTTTTTCAATCTCATTTTCATTTTCTTTTGAAGAATCATCTTCATCAAAAATATCTGATAAATCATTTACATCACGATTTTGAAGTTGATTTTTAATATAATCAGTAACCGTGTCATTAGTTCGACGAGTTTTATCCGGATCATCTGGATCAGCTTTGCTAATAAATAATTCAAGCCCATTTTTATTTGGTAATACCTGAAAAGTCAAAGCTTCGTTGTCACCTTGGAACTGATGATCAGTATCAATTTCATCTAAAATGCTATAGAAGAATTCTTCAATTTGCTTATGGTCACCTAATAGATCTAGTACGGTAATG
The DNA here is from genome assembly GCF_058508515.1 of Nicoliella sp. ESL1120. Taxonomy (NCBI): domain Bacteria; kingdom Bacillati; phylum Bacillota; class Bacilli; order Lactobacillales; family Lactobacillaceae; genus Nicoliella; species Nicoliella sp. ESL1120. The sequence goes on along the minus strand of NZ_CP196383.1, from coordinate 822,343 downwards.
CCATGAGCACTTAAATCATCATTGTTAATTAGAACTCTGATGGTATTGTCATTAATTCTATCCATTTCCATAGATGAGCACCTCCTTAGCACAATAAAATACTATTACTATTATCTCACATTCATACTAAAATAAAAGCTATTAGCACTTTTTTTATAAAATAATTGTTTCATCTTGAATTGCTCTATAAACTTCGCAATTAGATCCAGTTTGTAGCTTAGCTTCTTCTACAAGCTGTTTTAAGTCCCCCTTTTGTGGTAAATGACTAAGCATTAGTTTCTTTACATTCGCATTTTTAGCAAGATCCCCTGATTCTTTTGATGTCATATGCCATTTTAAACCCTTTTTGGCAGCAAAGAAATTTGTATCGGTAATTAATAAGTCTGCATCTTGAGAAAATGGAATTAATCCGTCAAAATAACTAGTATCAGCAGTAAAAACTAAAACTTTTCCATCTTTATCAATAATTCTCATTGCAAATGCTGGAACTGGATGATGGGTTCTTAAAAATGAAATTGTGAATGGCCCAACTGTTATTGGATTTATATCATTATATCCAATTCCTTCGGTTGAATTTGCCCAATTTAAAGTTGCAAAATTAATTGGATCTTCAGTATGCCCGTAAATGGGTAAAACTGGCTCTTTACGACCATCTGGGTTCAATTGCCAATAGTACTGTAAAACACCAATATCAGCAGTATGATCATGATGATAATGTGATAAAATTACAGCATCTAACTTTAGTGGATCAATAACGGTTTGTAGCTCGTTTAATGCATTGCTTCCACAGTCCAATAAAAGGTTAAAATCACCACTTTGAACTAAATAGCTACTAGTTCCAATCCCATTGGTAGGATAGCCTCCATAAAATCCAAGAACCCTTACTTTCATAATCATAATGCTCCTTTGTTTTAATATATTCAGTTACTAGTATAATATATGTAAAGGGGGAGTGAAAATGATAGCTAACATTTATGTCACTTTTGGTAGTAAAAGTTATTTAGAAAACATCATGAATCAAAATAAAAGTCATGAACTACTGCTTTTTAATTCAATTAGTAATTTTGATAGTTTTGAACTAATTGATTTATCTAATCAAAAAACTATTTTTAATAGTCCCATTAACTATAGCGTAATTAGTCAAATGGGAAATGACAATTGGCATGATTCGATTAGTTATATTAGTGTTGATCTAGACGAAAATCAACAAAAGATTTTGGATGCTAAAATTAATAATGTTATTAATAACAATTCATTACCAGATGGAATGAGCTCAATTTATTCCTTATATACAGATAATAAATTATCTAAACGTGTCATTTTAACAACATGGAATGATGATAAAAAAGTTGCTAATTGGTATCGTAATAAAACTGCTGATTACTTATTTAACTTCAAAGATGAAATTAATACTAATTACTTTGAAACTATTTATCATTATGTTAAATAAAAGAGGATATCAACTAAGATATCTGAAGAGACCCCCGTATGTTGGACAGAAAATGTTCAGCATACGGGGGTCTTTATTTTGGCAAAATATAGTTATGAATTTAGATTGAAAGTTGTTTTAGAATACCTTTCTGGAGTTGGATCAACTACGTTGAACCATAAATATGGCATTAAGGGTGTTGCAACAATCTACTCGTGGGTAAAGACGTATAAAAAATTTGGTAAAAAAGCGCTTATTGCAAAACATTATAATCAAGAATATTCTTATATGTATAAATTAAAAGTGCTGAAATGGATGCACCTCTACCACAAGTCGTATCCAGAAACAGCACTTCATTTTAATATTGCATCTCCGTCGAGCATCTTTACATGGCAACGGAGATTAGAGAATGGAAGCCTATATTTAATGAATAAACGTAAGTCCCATCAAAAGAATGTTCTCACAAATAGCGCTGTAAAGCAAATTAAACTGTTAAAAAAGCAAAATTTAGCTTTATCGATTAAACTATCCTATGAAAAATTACTAAGCACTAATAATCAATACGAAAGTATTGATTTATTAGTGAAAAAATTTAGTGATGTTGCAATTTCTAGAATATTATCATCAATTTCATTCCCTAAAAGTAGTTATTATCATCATAGAAAAGCTTCGCTTTCGAAAATAAATGATGAGTTTGATACTGAGGTGAAAAAGGCTGTTAAGGATCATCCTGCTTATGGTTATAGAAGAATAACAGCATTATTTAACAATAATGGATACCATGTTAATCACAAAAGAGTCCAGAGAATTATGCAAAAATACAGTTTACAGTGCCAACTATTTGGAAAAAGAAAACGTAAATATAACTCTTACCATGGCCAAGTAGGCCATGTTGCTGATAATGTTTTAAATGGTGATTTTTCATCTAATAGTTTTGGAGAGAAGATAACAACAGATGTAAGTGAATTTAGATATGGAAATGAAGATATAAACCATCGGGTTTATCTTTCTCCAGTGATGGATTTATATTCTGATAAAATCATTTCATATGGAATTAGCAGCCATCCAACAGTTGAACTAACATTAAAGCCGTTGAACCAGGCACTAAAAAGAATCCAGAACACTGTTAAGCATTCAATTGTGCATAGTGATCAAGGAATTCAATACCAGAGTCATAGTTGGGTTCAAACACTAAACAAATATGAAGCTATTCAGTCCATGTCCCGTAAGGGGACATGTTTAGATAATGCTCAAATGGAATCATTTTTCCATATCATGAAAATTGAAATGATGAATACGCATTATGATACCAAAAAATCCTTAATCAATGCGATGAAAACATGGATTAAGGATTACAATAACAATAGATTAAAAGAAAAACTAGGATACCAATCACCAAATCAATATTTGGGATTGATATCCTAGCAAAAAGTATTAGTCCAACCTATAGGGGTCAGATCAATCCTCTTTTATTTATGACGGTCCGTACGAGACTCGAACTCGTGATCTCCGCCGTGACAGGGCGGCGTCATAACCAACTGGACCAACGGACCATAATTGCGGGAGCTGGATTTGAACCAACGACCTTCGGGTTATGAGCCCGACGAGCTACCGAACTGCTCCATCCCGCGATAATATTATTTTATTTTTAGTCGTCATATAAAATGACCCGTACGGGATTCGAACCCATGTTACTGCCGTGAAAGGGCAGTGTCTTAACCACTTGACCAACGGGTCATATAAAATGGAGAAGGAGAGATTCGAACTCTCGCGCCGCTTGCGCGACCTATACCCTTAGCAGGGGCACCTCTTCAGCCACTTGAGTACTTCTCCATATGGGCCTAAATGGACTCGAACCATCGACCTCACGCTTATCAGGCGTGCGCTCTCACCAACTGAGCTATAGGCCCATATAAAGCGGGTAACGAGAATCGAACTCGCGACAATAGCTTGGAAGGCTATGGTTTTACCACTAAACTATACCCGCATAATATGGTATTTAATTTTAAATGGCGCGGGACAGAATCGAACTGCCGACACACGGAGCTTCAATCCGTTGCTCTACCAACTGAGCTACCGAGCCATATGGAACGGTCCGTACGAGACTCGAACTCGTGATCTCCGCCGTGACAGGGCGGCGTCATAACCAACTGGACCAACGGACCATAATTGCGGGAGCTGGATTTGAACCAACGACCTTCGGGTTATGAGCCCGACGAGCTACCGAACTGCTCCATCCCGCGATAATAAAAAAGGAGGATGAGGGATTCGAACCCTCGCGCGCTTTGACACGCCTAGCGGTTTTCAAGACCGCCCCCTTCAGCCACTTGGGTAATCCTCCATATTGAAGTTAAAACTAAAGGTCTTAATGGACCTTGTAGGACTCGAACCTACGACCAGACGGTTATGAGCCGTCGGCTCTAACCAACTGAGCTAAAGGTCCAAGTCACTATCGCGGCAGGGGGAATCGAACCCTCGACCTCCCGGGTATGAACCGGACGCTCTAGCCAGCTGAGCTACACCGCGATCTATAAATAAAACTATTGAAATTTTATTCAATCGGGAAGACAGGATTCGAACCTGCGACCCCTTGGTCCCAAACCAAGTGCTCTACCAAGCTGAGCTACTTCCCGAATATATGCACCCAGTAGGAGTCGAACCTACAACCTTCTGATTCGTAGTCAGACACTCTATCCAGTTGCGCTATGGGTGCAAAAGTGCCGAGGACCGGGATCGAACCGGTACGGTTATCACTAACCGCAGGATTTTAAGTCCTGTGCGTCTGCCAATTCCGCCACCCCGGCATAATAATGAATTGGCAAAGCGGAAGACGGGATTCGAACCCGCGACCCCCACCATGGCAAGGTGATGTTCTACCACTGAACTACTTCCGCAGCAATGCCGACTAGAGGATTCGAACCTCCGACCCCCTGTTTACAAGACAGATGCTCTGCCAACTGAGCTAAGTCGGCATAAAAGCCTTTAAAAAATATTTATAAATCCAAACATGATTATTTTCATGAATGGAGGATACAGGGCTCGAACCTGTGACCTCCTGCTTGTAAGGCAGATGCTCTCCCAACTGAGCTAATCCTCCATAAAGCGTGGCAACGTCCTATCCTTGCAGGGGGCGATCCCCCAACTACTTTTGGCGTTCAAAAGCTTAACTTCTGTGTTCGACATGGGAACAGGTGTATCCTTCTGGCCATCATCACCACACTATTTAACTGCGAGAACTTCGTTCTCTCAAAACTAGATAATATCTTATTCTTCCGTGAGAACAACCTTACTTGGTTAAGTCCTCGACCAATTAGTACTGGTCCGCTCCATGCATCACTGCACTTCCACTTCCAGCCTATCTACCTGATCATCTTTCAGGGGTCTTACTTCCATAAAGGAATGGGAAATCTCATCTCGAGGTGGGTTTCACACTTAGATGCTTTCAGCGTTTATCTCATCCATACATAGCTACCCAGCGATGCGCCTGGCGGCACAACTGGTACACCAGCGGTATGTCCACTCCGGTCCTCTCGTACTAAGAGCAGCTCCTCTCAAATTTCCTACGCCCGCGACGGATAGGGACCGAACTGTCTCACGACGTTCTGAACCCAGCTCGCGTACCGCTTTAATGGGCGAACAGCCCAACCCTTGGGACCAACTACAGCCCCAGGATGCGATGAGCCGACATCGAGGTGCCAAACCTCCCCGTCGATGTGAACTCTTGGGGGAGATAAGCCTGTTATCCCCAGGGTAGCTTTTATCCGTTGAGCGATGGCCCTTCCATACGGTACCACCGGATCACTAAGCCCGACTTTCGTCCCTGCTCGACCTGTATGTCTCGCAGTCAAGCTCCCTTCTGCCTTTACACTCGTCGAATGATTTCCAACCATTCTGAGGGAACCTTTGGGCGCCTCCGTTACTGTTTAGGAGGCGACCGCCCCAGTCAAACTGCCAACCAGACACTGTCTCCCACCACGATCAGTGGTGCGGGTTAGAGTGTTCATACAGCGAGGGTAGTATCCCACCAATGCCTCCATCGAGACTAGCGTCCCGACTTCTATGGCTCCTACCTATCCTGTACAAGCTATACAAACACCCAATATCAAGTTACAGTAAAGCTCCATGGGGTCTTTCCGTCCTGTCGCGGGTAACCTGCTTCTTCACAGGTATCTCAATTTCACCGAGTCTCTCGTTGAGACAGTGCTCAGATCGTTACGCCTTTCGTGCGGGTCGGAACTTACCCGACAAGGAATTTCGCTACCTTAGGACCGTTATAGTTACGGCCGCCGTTTACTGGGGCTTCGTTTCTGGGCTTCGCCGAAGCTAACTCATCCACTTAACCTTCCAGCACCGGGCAGGCGTCAGCCCCTATACTTCATCTTACGATTTTGCAGAAACCTGTGTTTTTGATAAACAGTCGCCTGAGCTTTTTCACTGCGGCTGCACATAGTGCAGCACCCCTTCTCCCGAAGTTACGGGGTCATTTTGCCGAGTTCCTTAACGAGAGTTCACTCGCTCACCTTAGGATTCTCTCCTCGACTACCTGTGTCGGTTTGCGGTACGGGTAGTTAACTACTAACTAGAAACTTTTCTCGGTAGTGTGACATCAACGACTTCCCTACTAAATTTCGGTCCTCATCACACCTTGTCAACACGGTATTAAGCATTTGACTCAATACCTGACTTAGTGCTTGAACATCCATATCCAACAGGATGCTACGTTTAGCCTCCTACGTCCTTCCATCGGTCAAACATAGTTAACTAGTACAGGAATCTCAACCTGTTATCCATCGCCTACGCCTCTCGGCCTCGGCTTAGGTCCCGACTAACCCTGGGAGGACGAGCCTTCCCCAGGAAACCTTAGTCATTCGGTGGATCAGATTCTCACTGATCTTTCGCTACTCATACCGGCATTCTCACTTCTAAGCGCTCCACCAGTCCTTACGGTCTGGCTTCATTGCCCTTAGAACGCTCTCCTATCACGCAACATAAGTTGCGTCCACAATCTCGGTAATATGCTTAGCCCCGGTAAATTTTCGGCGCAGAATCACTCGACTAGTGAGCTATTACGCACTCTTTAAATGGTGGCTGCTTCTGAGCCAACATCCTAGTTGTCTATGCAACTCCACATCCTTTTCCACTCAGCATATATTTAGGGACCTTAATTGGTGGTCTGGGCTGTTCCCCTTTCGACGGTGGATCTTATCACTCATCGTCTGACTCCTGGATATAAATCAATGGCATTCGGAGTTTATCTGAATTTAGTAACCCAAGACGGGCCCCTCACCCAAACAGTGCTCTACCTCCATGATTCTCGACTCCAAGGCTAACCCTAAAGCTATTTCGGAGAGAACCAGCTATCTCCAAGTTCGTTTGGAATTTCACCGCTACCCACACCTCATCCCAGCACTTTTCAACGTACACGGGTTCGGCCCTCCGGTGTGTTTTACCACACTTTCAGCCTGGACATGGGTAGATCACCTGGTTTCGGGTCTATCACAACATACTATATCGCCCTATTCAGACTCGCTTTCGCTACGGCTCCGACTTTTCATCTTAACCTTGCATGTTATCATAACTCGCCGGTTCATTCTGCAAGAGGCACGCTATCACCCATTAACGGGCTCTAACTGCTTGTAGGCACATGGTTTCAGGAACTATTTCACTCCCCTTCCGGGGTGCTTTTCACCTTTCCCTCACGGTACTGGTTCACTATCGGTCACTAGGGAGTATTTAGCCTTGGGAGATGGTCCTCCCGGATTCCGGCAATGTTTCACGTGTATTGCCGTACTCAGGATCCTGAACTGAGGGAATTAGATTTCGTCTACAGGGCTATCACCTTGTGTCGCAGAACTTCCCAGATCTTTCGACTATCTAATTCTTTGGTAACTCAAATGTTCAGTCCTACAACCCCACCGAGTAAACTCGATGGTTTGGGCTGTTCCCCGTTCGCTCGCCGCTACTGAGGGAATCGAATTTTCTTTCTCTTCCTGTGGGTACTTAGATGTTTCAGTTCCCCACGTCTGCCTTTCAATGAGTATGAATTCGTCATTGAATAATAAACGATTAAATTTATTGGGTTTCCCCATTCGGAAATCTCCGGATCAAAGCTTACGTACAGCTCCCCGAAGCATATCGGCGTTAGTCCCGTCCTTCATCGGCTCCTAGTACCAAGGCATCCACCATGCGCCCTTAATAACTTAACCTATTACCACGTAGTGGTATTTGGTTAATTGAGTAAATACGAATAAAACTAATTTAAAAAACTCAAAATAACGCGGTGTTCTCGGTTGAAATTGTATTTAATACAATTCAATAATTTGGAAAAATTAAAATATTATCTAGTTTTCAAAGAACCAAGTATTATGACACTTACGTGTCAATGGAGAATAGCGGGATCGAACCGCTGACCTCCTGCTTGCAAAGCAGGTGCTCTCCCAGCTGAGCTAATTCCCCATACCATTTAAATTAAATTAATCAACAAGTGATTAATAATGGGCCTAAATGGACTCGAACCATCGACCTCACGCTTATCAGGCGTGCGCTCTCACCAACTGAGCTATAGGCCCAAAGAAGCGTGGTTCCATAGTTTGAGAGTAGACCTCTCAAAACTAAACAAAACTATGACTGTGTAAGGTTCCGAATTATTCCTTAGAAAGGAGGTGATCCAGCCGCAGGTTCTCCTACGGCTACCTTGTTACGACTTCACCCTAATCATCAGTCCTACCTTAGGCGGCTAGCTCCTCAAAAGAGGTTACTGCACCGACTTTGGGTATTACTAACTCTCATGGTGTGACGGGCGGTGTGTACAAGACCCGGGAACGTATTCACCGTGGCATGCTGATCCACGATTACTAGTGATTCCAACTTCATGCAGGCGAGTTGCAGCCTGCAATCCGAACTGAGAACGGCTTTAAGAGATTAGCTTGACCTCGCGGTTTTGCGACTCGTTGTACCGTCCATTGTAGCACGTGTGTAGCCCAGGCCATAAGGGGCATGATGATTTGACGTCGTCCCCACCTTCCTCCGGTTTGTCACCGGCAGTCTCACTAGAGTGCCCAACTGAATGCTGGCAACTAATAATAGGGGTTGCGCTCGTTGCGGGACTTAACCCAACATCTCACGACACGAGCTGACGACAACCATGCACCACCTGTCATCCTGTCCCCGAAGGGAACGGCTAATCTCTTAGCTTTGCAGGAGATGTCAAGGCCTGGTAAGGTTCTTCGCGTAGCATCGAATTAAACCACATGCTCCACCACTTGTGCGGGTCCCCGTCAATTCCTTTGAGTTTCAACCTTGCGGTCGTACTCCCCAGGCGGAATGCTTAATGCGTTAGCTGCGGCACTAAAGGGCGGAAACCCTCTAACACCTAGCATTCATCGTTTACGGCATGGACTACCAGGGTATCTAATCCTGTTTGCTACCCATGCTTTCGAGCCTCAGCGTCAGTTACAGACCAGACAGCCGCCTTCGCCACTGGTGTTCTTCCATATATCTACGCATTTCACCGCTACACATGGAGTTCCACTGTCCTCTTCTGCACTCAAGTTTCTCAGTTTCCGATGCACTTCTCCGGTTAAGCCGAAGGCTTTCACATCAGACTTAAAAAACCGCCTGCGCTCGCTTTACGCCCAATAAATCCGGACAACGTTTGCCACCTACGTATTACCGCGGCTGCTGGCACGTAGTTAGCCGTGACTTTCTGGTTAAATACCGTCAAAGCTTGATCATTTCCTATCAAACTTGTTCTTCTTTAACAACAGAGTTTTACGAGCCGAAACCCTTCTTCACTCACGCGGCGTTGCTCCATCAGACTTGCGTCCATTGTGGAAGATTCCCTACTGCTGCCTCCCGTAGGAGTATGGGCCGTGTCTCAGTCCCATTGTGGCCGATTACCCTCTCAGGTCGGCTACGTATCATTGCCTTGGTAGGCCATTACCCCACCAACAAGCTAATACGCCGCAGGTCCATCCTAAAGTGATGCAAACGCATCTTTCAAACAAAAACCATGCGGTTTTTGTTGTTATGCGGTATTAGCACTTGTTTCCAAATGTTATCCCCCGCTTTAGGGCAAGTTACCTACGTGTTACTCACCAGTTCGCCACTCACTTCGATGTTAAGTCAAGTTAATGCAAGCATCAACTATCATTAACGGAAGTTCGTTCGACTTGCATGTATTAGGCACGCCGCCAACGTTCGTCCTGAGCCAGGATCAAACTCTCATCTTATGATGAAAAGCTTAACGTTAGCTCTTCTTAATTTTGTTAATTTTAAAGCGAATTGACTTCGCATAAGTTTTTTGTACTTCATTTAAAATGAAGTTCCTTACACATTTTTGTCATAATTTTGTTCAGTTTTCAAAGATCTACTTTCGTTGATTCCAATAAAGCAACTTCTTAATATTATCATAAAGCTAATATTAATGTCAAGAACTTTTTTAGGAATTTTTCAACTGATGAAAGTCATAATTAGAACTCACATCAGCTGCTTATTTGACAACGTTTAATATATTATCAAACCATCAAATGTTTGTCAACAACTTTTTTTATTATTTTAAGTCGTTAAACAAATAAGAATCACCGAATTGATAACTTATCAAAACGATGATTCTTATATTACACTAATATATTAAATTTGACAACTACTTTTTTAAACTAATTTACTTTTTTAATTCAGGAGCATCTGTTTTATAGTCATTCATAGTTGATTTACCGCCATTTTCATCCATTAAGCTAGTGTGTTCTTTGCTATTGCGTTCCTTAAGGCTAGCAAGTCCAGCACTCGGTTTATAATTATAATCACTTCTGTTAACTTTCTTAAAGTCCTTCAGATCATAAAAACGTAATAAGTCACCTAAAATAACCTTATCAGATAAGGATAATTCAGTATTAACATGGTTTTGATCTGCTTGAATTCGTTTCTTTTGCTTTGTATCTGGATTAATTTTCTTACCAGTCTTAGTAAGATAGACACTACCACTAACAACGGTATATTTAGGAGTAATGAAGTCACCATCCCTAAATGCAACGATTTGCTTACGCTTTTTAGACAACAAATCCTGTCCAAACTGAATCGTCTTATTATCCTTAATACCTAATAGATGTAAGATCGTTGGCAATACATCAATTTCGCCACCATAAGTATGATCAATCTTACCCTCTAAATTGTCTCCATAAATCATAAATGGAACTTTTTGGAATTGAGCAAGATCATAACTATCGACGCTCTTTTTCTTTAGTAATTGAGCAATTGCAGGCCGATGATTATTTGAAATTCCATAGTGATCACCATATGCGACAACAATACTATTCTTTAATAAGCCAGTCTTTGTTAAATAGTTCATAAATTCACCAAATGCTTGGTCTAAATAGTGAGCAGTCTGAACATAAGGGTCAACAGTATTATCACCAGTCTTAGTTGCTGGGAAGTCCTGGTTTTGCTTATCAAGGATATATGGATAGTGATTAGTTAAAGTAATCAATTTAGCATAGAATGGTTGAGGTAACTGTTGAATATAGTTAGCAGCATCCTTAAAGAAGATTTTATCCTTTAAACCATAGCCAACACTGTATGATGGTTTTTCCTTAAAGTAGTTTGAATCAAAGAAATATTGGTATCCCCAAGACTTATAGGTATTTTCACGATTCCAAAAACTTGGAACATCCCCATGCATTGCGGCAGTTGTATAACCATGTTGATCTAAAATTGCAGGAGCTGCTTGGAATGTATTTTGAGTTCCATAGGTAACCATTGCTGAACCTTGTGGTAACCCAAATAAAGAGTTTTCCAGCATCATTTCAGCATCTGAAGTCTTTCCTTGAGCTACTTGATGATAAAAGTTATCAAATGAAATTGTATGTTCTCCATGATAGAACTTGTTTAAATTTGGAGTAACTTCCTTACCATCGACTTTATAGTCAATTAAAAACTGTTGGAAACTTTCTAGGTGAATAATAAATACATTTTTCCCCTTTTCCTTCCCAAAGTAATCAATATTAGCCTTTGCTCGATTATGCTTAAGGTATTTCAAGACACTATCTAAATCACTAGGCTTAGCTTTTGCTCTAGTTTGACTCTCCTTATGCGTCTGATAAGCATTAAATGCAGCATACTCGTTCATCCCTAAGTACTTAACAATATAATTATTATCAAAAGAACGAGTTAATAACCCAGAACGGTCTGCATTCGCAATGCTATACTCACCAAACATCAAAACTAGCGACAATACAGTAACTGCAAATGCATTACGAATCTTAAAGGGCCGCTTATCAATTCGAATAATCTTAAAAGAAAGTAAGAGCACTAAAATAATTACATCCAAAAAGACAACGAAATCAATTGGATGAATAATTTCAGCTAAACTCTTCCCTAAGTTATTTTGAACATCTCCTGATCCCTTAATAATCCCAAACGTTAAAAAGTCAGAAAATTCACGATAATAAACAATATTAGCAAACAGCCAAATTGATTGGATCAAATCCATAATCAACATTAACCAATATGCTAACCTGCCCCTAAAGTACAATGCAATCCCAAAAAGTAAGATTCCTGCAGGTAAAGGATTCACAACCAATAAAAATTGCTGAAGAGATCCCTTTGCTCCCAAAGTGAATTCAGCTTGATAAGCGAAATAAGTTTTCGCCCAAAATAAAAATAATACTAGGATAAAGAAACCCAACCTAGAGTTTAGGAATCGATTTCCTTTTTTCATATGACTAGACATTGTATAGTGCCCCCACTAAATTGTTATAAATATATTATTTACCATTCTTGGAACCAATTTCATTTACCTTATCAGGTTTAATAAATAACGCAATTGCCCCCAAAATTAATCCAAGGTAATACGTTAAAATGCGCCATAAAATTAACGCTAATACCAATTTACTACTGTTAACAATGTAACTTTTGAACAGCATTTCAAAACTATATTCGGCACCACCAGCACCACCTGGAATTGGAAATAGCGAAATAATCATAACAATTAAAACATGTAAACTAACTATCATAACAATATTCGCTTGATCATATCCCAAGGAAAGCATAATGAAATATGGAACTAAATAGTAAAGTAATAATTGAAAAAATGTAATCAATGCAATTTTAAATAATAATTTCCACCGCTTAGCAATCCGAACGCTTTCTTGATAAAAATTATCGATTTTCTGATTAAGCGTTAATTGCCATTTTTCGTAACGTTCAGAATTAACAAAAAACTTTAACGGTTTCATAATTGTATTAACAAACCGCTTAGTAAAGCCATGCCAATACATTATCATTAGCAGTACAATGATTACTACCAAATGAATTATAAACCCAAACAATACAAATAACGATAAATATTGTAATTTTTCAGCAATGTAATGAAATCCGATCAACAAACTAAATATGAAATTAACAACAATCATTGCTTGATAGACAACAAACTTCATCAAAAGAACAGAACTCGCTCTACCACCATCAATTCCAGTTTGAATCATCACAACCAATTGGGCTGGTTGACCACCAGAAGAAAATGGTGTAATCCCATTAAATAATTGTTCTACTAAAGGGATTCTAACTGCATCTTTAAACGTAAAATGGCTTTCACCTTGATCTTTGACTAAGGTATGCGTAATCCATGATTCAAATCCGAAATAAGCGAACATACAGAGGGTTGCAATTACCATCCAAAACCAATTGATGTTAAAGAAATCAGCTACTAATAATTTTAGGTTAACATCCCTTATAAAATACCAAAAGATTAGGATTCCAATCAGAAACATCCCCATTAGTGATAAAAAATTTCTTCTTGTCATACACTACTCCCTTTTAGATTGTTCAATATAAAATGATTCCCATATCTTAGCTAAGTGATCTTCAGAATAATATTTAGATGCTTCCAAAGAGCGTTCACTCATTTTCATAAGCTCAGTATCATTACCAATCAATCGATTCAACTGTTGATTTAATTCATCAAAATCGTTAAATGATTGATAGTATCCATCAATAATCACTCGATATAGATCCAGGTTTCTCAACAATACTGGTTTCCCACACGAGAAGGCTTCTAAAACGGACATTGGAAAAAGCTCATTAAACGAAGGTAATAAAAATAAGTCACATAAGTTATAAAAATCAACTAATTTTTTTCGATCAACAATTCCAGGAAATTTTAAATTATGTGGTGGATTATCAACAATTCGCTTCAATTCTTTGTATCCATCAGTAATTTGACCGAATGAAAAGCCACCAGCCCAAATAAATTGAACTTGTGGATTTTTTTCAGCCAACTTAGCAAAATCTAGAATGCCCTTTCTTGTTTGAACCTGGCCGGTTCCCAAAACGATAAATTGATCTGGATCAAACCCATACTGTTTTTTTAATTTTAACTGTTGTTCCTTTTCAATCGGATAAAATTCTTCCTTACTAACAAAATTTGGAATATAAGTAATTTTAGACTTGCTAATTCCATATTTAGCTAATTTATCAATAAACATTGGATTAACAACTACAATATGGTCCATCCGCTTATAAAAAGCAATTACATACTTATAGAATAAATATTTAATTGGTTTTGGCATCTTAAGGCTTCCATCAAGGGTTTCTGGTAAAAAATGAACATAACCGATTTTACGACCGCGCCCCCATAAAAATGTAGATAAATAAAAAGTCGGATTAATAGTATGGTAGTGGCTAATATCAGCACGTGTCCATTGGTTAATCCGAATATCAAATTCATTAGGAAAATAGGTTTTAAGCATTGCGATTAGTTCATCATAAGCACTACCAACCCCTTGGCCTTTTACTTTATCAGCAGTTGAAAACATATTAATTTTTAGCATTCTATTCATCCTTTAATAATCAATTTCAGCTGAATTGTCGATATTTTCTTCATATTCTAACTGTGAGTTACGATAAAATTGCACAATTTGATGTTCAAAATTTTCAGCGGAAATGCTATTCAATTTTTGTTTCCGTAATTCATCCGATACCAACTTGTACTTATCAGGATGACTTAGGTACTCATAAACGTCAGATACGAACTGAGCTTCTGTAGAAAATGTCATCCCCAATGACTTATCATTTAATAGATCATCAGTATAAGCACTTTTAACTACAATTACTTTTACCCCAGCAGCCATTGCTTCAATGTAAGTTAGTCCTTGCGATTCAGAGTTAGATGTCGAAACAAATATATTGGCCATGTGGTAATAGTGATTAACGTCATCGTTATTAATTTCACCAGCAAAAATAACGTTATCATTCAACTTCAATTGGTTTACTTGTTCTACAAGTGATTCTTTCGCAGGCCCATCACCAACAATTACTAGCTTAACATCTGGTTTTAATTTAATGATTTTAGGCATTGAATCGATCAATTCGTTAATGTTTTTTTCGAACGCCAACCTACTAACTGATAACAAGACGGGGGTTAAATTGGTAAAACCAAATTTAGCCCTCAGATTTTGGTGGTCAAGTTGATCATATTTAGCAACATCAATTCCAGTTGGGATTACTCTAATTGGACTTTTAACCCCATAAGCAGTTAGGGTATCCAAAACCCGCTTACTAGGTGCAACTACCCCCGTCATTTTATGACAGAATGCTAAAGTTGCTTCCTTAACATGGATTGGTTTCAACAGTTTTCCATTTGCAACGTAATGTAAATAATCTTCATACATCGTGTGATAGGTATGAAGACATGGGATTTTTAAATTTTTTGCAACGAACTTACCAATAACCCCCATTGAAAATTCAGTTTGGGTGTGAATAATATCTAAATTTAGCTTTTTGGCAATTTGGTAGGCTTGAAATAACCCCCGAATTGCAATTCGTCGATCAGAAAAAGAAATAAAAGGAATACTAGAAAATCTAAATATATTCCGTTCATACGTATTTTTATCAACATGTGGGTCCGTAGTCGTAAATATGTAGACCTGATGTCCATCTTTTTCTAGTTGACTTTTAAGCGTTTTGATAGAAGTAGCTACTCCACTTACTTGTGGAAAATAGGTATCAGTAAATATCCCTATATTAATTTTATCCACTTCCCTTCAATTAAAATGAGTATGCTTTTCTAAACCGCTATATCATTAGTATTATATTGTTTTGCCAGATAGTTTGCAAACAACCATTGATTAATAAAAAAGCGCTACTGCCCATATTAAAGGGAATAGCACTGTTTTATGATCGCCGTTGTTAAATTTTATCTAAGAATTGATTTAACTTATCGATTACTTCTTCAGAAGTAGCAGCATTATTAATTACGTCATCTACAACTTTTTTAGCGTATTTAGAATCAATTTGGCTAATTAGTTTACGAGTCCTTAGAATTGATTCGCTATTCATTGAAAAACTATCAACCCCCATCCCTACTAACAATGGAATGGCTAATCGACTTGATGCCATTTCTCCGCAGATGGAAACTGATTTGCCCTCAGCATGAAACGCATCAATTGCATATTTTAACGTTCTCAAAACCGCGGGATTCAACTGTTGATATAGATTGGAAACCCGTTCATCGAGTCGATCTGCAGCCATTAAATACTGCACTAAATCATTCGTCCCAATGCTAACTACATCAACTTCCTTAGCAAACTCATCAGCAAGCAGTGCGGCAGATGGGACTTCAATCATTACTCCTAAATTTACAACTCCCATATTCTGCCCGTCTTTTTGCATTGCCAGTCGTTCTTCATCATAAATATCACGCGCCCGTCGATACTCATCAACGGTTGAAACCATTGGGAAAATAATTGATATCTCACCATAACCAGATGCCCGAATTAAGGCCCTCAACTGGGTCCGAAACATTTTTTCAGACCTTAGGCTAATTCTAAGCCCCCGTAGACCCAAAGCAGGATTAGTTTCCTTATCTAAGTCCACACCACCGATTTGCTTATCGTTTCCAATATCTAAGGTTCGAAAAATAATCGGTAAGCCCTTCATATGGAAAACTGCTTTTCGATAGCTTTCAAACTGCTCTTCTTCGGTCGGAACATTGTCGTGCCCTAAAAACAAAAATTCAGTTCGATAAAGGCCGATTCCTTCAGCTGATGAATCGGTAACCGCTTTTAAATCCTTATCGCTACCAACGTTGGCTTCGATGCTTAGGTGTCGATCGTCTTCTGTCATGGTGATTTTAGCTTTAAAGTTTTGCAGTTTTTTTAACTCAATATTAAAAGCCTTGATCCGTTCATGATAGTCAATCATTTGCAAGCGGGTGGGATTAATTACAATGGTTCCAGATAGTCCATCTACAATTAATTCATCATCATTACGAATTTCCTTAATAGCACCCTTAGCCCTTAAAATCATTGGCAATTTTAGCGTTCGTGCCATAATTGATGAATGTGATGTTTGAGCACCAAATTCAGCAACGATCCCCTTAACATATTTTCCATTTAACTGTGCAATATCACTTGGGGTAATATCCTTTGCAACGATAATCACTGGACGATCTACCAATGATAGGTCGGGAAGCTTAACGTTCAATAGATGACTTAAAACCCGCCTTTTAATATCAATCACATCGCTAGTTCTTTCCTTGATTTGGGCTTTCATCCAAACATTCGTAACATTTGATTTGAATAAATGAATAAAATTATTAGCAGTAACATCCAATGCCTTTTCGGCACAGATACCCTGATCTAAAATCAATTGCTCGATTGAACTAATGAACTCTGGGTCAGAAAGCATTTGAATATGTGATTCAAATACCATTCCTTCGTTTTTACCAAGGTTATCAACAATGTCATCCTTAATGATTGATAATTCATTAATTGATGCTCTTAATGCATCATGCAGTCTATTAATTTCCGCATTTTTATCACTAACGATAGTGTCTTGAAATGATAAATCAGGCTCAACGATTTTATAGGCTTTCGCTATTGAGATTCCTTCGCTTGCAGAAATTCCTTCTATTTTGTGCATTTTTAGTCAGATAAACCCTCTTTTTTAAGGGTGGCAGCAATATCATCTAAAGCATCCTTTTCATCGTCACCATCAGCCGTAATAACAATTGCTGCATTTTGGCCAACCCCAAGGGACATTACCCCCATGATAGATTTTAGATTTACCTTTTTACCATCATATTCTAAGTTGATGTCAGAAGCATATTTACTTGCTGCTTGAACCAATAATGTCGCAGGTCTGGCGTGAATCCCAGTTTCAGCAATAATTTTAAATTGACGTTGTTCCATTATTCATCCTCCTTGTTTAAATTACTATTTGATTAAAAAACAATAAGTAATTCTCTTTTTTTCATTATAACATATCTGAAGTACTTTAACTTAAAACGTTCCCTAACCAGTACTTCATTTGTCAGAATCAAATCGATAAACTACTTTTCCATCTAAAGAGGCTGTCCCAACGACCCTTTTACGACTCTCAAAATCCATAAAGGCACTCTGAAAAGCCATAAAAGATTTTGAATCAACTTCAATTTTATCAATTTCACCATTTTTCAATTGCTTTAACAATTCACCGTAATCCTTAGTCAACCTATCCACCCCTTCAATTTATACATCTATTATATTAAATCTAAAGCCGAATTTCCAAAAATTCAAAAATGAGTTATTATAAAATCAAATTGTTTGAATCGTCCCGTTTAAGTTGTATAATATCTCTACATGGTCAGTAAAGGTCAAACCAAACTGGCTAATCAAATCAATGGAGGGTAGCAATATGTTATGTCAAAACTGCCGTAAAAATGAAGCAACAATTCACTTATATGTAAATCGAAATGGCAATAGACAGCGAGTTGACCTATGTCAAAATTGCTATCAACTTTTACAAAACGATGGAAATGGGGGCGCTAATATGGCACAAGATCCATTTGGATTCGGAGATTTAAACGACATCTTCCGCTCAATGCAAAATAATAATGATGCCAATAAACCTGATCCTAATCCACAAAACAATGGTAATGATGGTAACAACGGTAATAATGGAAATAATGGAAATAAAGATGGCGTTTTATCAAAATTTGGAATCAATATGACCCAACTAGCTAAAGAGGGCAAGTATGACCCTGCAATTGGTCGTGACAAGGAAACTAAGCGTGTCATTGAAATCCTTAATAGAAGAACCAAGAACAATCCCGTTTTAATTGGGGAAGCTGGAGTTGGTAAAACATCAGTCGTTGAGGGCTTAGCAATCAAGATTGCCAATGGCGACGTTCCTGAAAAATTAAAGGATAAGCAAATCATTAGTTTAGACATTGTTTCAATCGTCCAAGGAACTAGCCTTCGTGGACAATTTGAAGAACGGATGCAATCGCTAGTTAAAGAAGTCCAATCTAACCCTAATATTATTTTATTCATTGATGAAATTCATGAAATTATGGGCGCAGGAAATGCCGAAGGTGGTATGGATGCAGGAAATGTATTAAAGCCCGCATTAGCCCGTGGTGAATTTCAGTTAATTGGTGCAACTACGCTCAATGAATATCGTAACATTGAAAAAGATGCCGCATTGGCAAGACGTTTTCAAACGGTTATGGTCCAAGAACCCGAACCAAAAGAAGCCGTTAAAATCCTAGAGGGAATTAAGGATAAGTATGAATCATATCACCACGTTAAATATTCCGCAGAATCATTAAAGGCGGCTGTAAAGCTCTCAGATCGATATATTCAAGGAAGATTCTTACCTGATAAGGCCATAGATTTAATTGATGAAGCTGGATCAAGAAAGAATCTAACAATTGATGTTACTAGTCCAGAAACAATTGAACTGAAAATTAAAAATGCAGATGAACAAAAAAAAGCGGCCCTAAAACAAGAGGACTACGAAAAAGCTGCATACTATCGTGATGAAGCTAATAGATTTAAAGAGGCTAAGAACAATAATCAAAATACCAATTCTGAACGTCCAGAGGTCACTGTTCGTGATATTCAAAAAATCGTTGAAGAAATCACAAATATCCCAGTTGGCGACCTTCAGTCAAAAGAACAACAGCAATTAAAAAACCTTGGTGCTGATTTAAAGGCTGGCATTATTGGTCAAGATGCAGCCGTCGAAACGGTTGCTAAAGCAATTAAAAGAAATCGGATTGGATTTAATGGGACTGGTCGACCAATTGGCTCCTTCCTATTCGTTGGAACGACCGGTGTTGGTAAAACCGAATTAGCTAAGCAACTTGCAAAAGAGTTATTTGGTTCTGAGGATTCAATGATTAGATTTGACATGTCTGAATACCGAGAACCATATTCAATTTCTAAACTAATTGGTTCTGCGCCTGGTTATGTGGGCTATAATGAATCCGGCCAACTAACTGAAAAAGTTAGAAGGAATCCATATAGCTTAATTCTATTTGATGAAATTGAAAAGGCCCATCCAGATGTTTTACATGCATTTTTACAAATCCTAGATGATGGAAGGTTAACTGATTCACAAGGGCGTACCGTTTCATTCAAGGACACCGTAATCATTATGACTAGTAATGCTGGAACTGGTAAAGTAGAGGCCAATGTTGGTTTTGGTGCTAGCGCATCTGGAAAATCACACTCTGCACTAAATCACTTGGGTGACTACTTTAAACCTGAATTCCTAAATCGGTTCGATGATATTGTTGAATTTAATCCCCTTTCTAAAGACGACCTAAAGCAAATCGTAAGCTTAATGCTTAATAATATGAATAAGATGTTAGCCCAACAAAACATTCATATTAGCGTAAGCGATGGCGTAAGGGATAAAATTGTCGACTTAGCATATAACCCTGCAATGGGGGCAAGGCCACTTAGAAGATTAATCCAAGAACAAATTGAAGATCAAGTCGCAGACTTTTACCTTGATCATCAAGATGCAAGAGACCTAACAGCTACGTTGGACAAAAAACAAGAAATCACTGTAAAGCCTGCTAAATAAAAAATAGATGCTATTCCTTTGGGATAGCATCTTGAAGAGACCCCCGTATGTTGGACAGAAAATGTTCAGCATACGGGGGTCTTTATTTTGGCAAAATATAGTTATGAATTTAGATTGAAAGTTGTTTTAGAATACCTTTCTGGAGTTGGATCAACTACGTTGAACCATAAATATGGCATTAAGGGTGTTGCAACAATCTACTCGTGGGTAAAGACGTATAAAAAATTTGGTAAAAAAGCGCTTATTGCAAAACATTATAATCAAGAATATTCTTATATGTATAAATTAAAAGTGCTGAAATGGATGCACCTCTACCACAAGTCGTATCCAGAAACAGCACTTCATTTTAATATTGCATCTCCATCGAGCATCTTTACATGGCAACGGAGATTAGAGAATGGAAGCCTATATTTAATGAATAAACGTAAGTCCCATCAAAAGAATGTTCTCACAAATAGCGCTGTAAAGCAAATTAAACTGTTAAAAAAGCAAAATTTAGCTTTATCGATTAAACTATCCTATGAAAAATTACTAAGCACTAATAATCAATACGAAAGTATTGATTTATTAGTGAAAAAATTTAGTGATGTTGCAATTTCTAGAATATTATCATCAATTTCATTCCCTAAAAGTAGTTATTATCATCATAGAAAAGCTTCGCTTTCGAAAATAAATGATGAGTTTGATACTGAGGTGAAAAAGGCTGTTAAGGATCATCCTGCTTATGGTTATAGAAGAATAACAGCATTATTTAACAATAATGGATACCATGTTAATCACAAAAGAGTCCAGAGAATTATGCAAAAATACAGTTTACAGTGCCAACTATTTGGAAAAAGAAAACGTAAATATAACTCTTACCATGGCCAAGTAGGCCATGTTGCTGATAATGTTTTAAATGGTGATTTTTCATCTAATAGTTTTGGAGAGAAGATAACAACAGATGTAAGTGAATTTAGATATGGAAATGAAGATATAAACCATCGGGTTTATCTTTCTCCAGTGATGGATTTATATTCTGATAAAATCATTTCATATGGAATTAGCAGCCATCCAACAGTTGAACTAACATTAAAGCCGTTGAACCAGGCACTAAAAAGAATCCAGAACACTGTTAAGCATTCAATTGTGCATAGTGATCAAGGAATTCAATACCAGAGTCATAGCTGGGTTCAAACACTAAACAAATATGAAGCTATTCAGTCCATGTCCCGTAAGGGGACATGTTTAGATAATGCTCAAATGGAATCATTTTTCCATATCATGAAAATTGAAATGATGAATACGCATTATGATACCAAAAAATCCTTAATCAATGCGATGAAAACATGGATTAAGGATTACAATAACAATAGATTAAAAGAAAAACTAGGATACCAATCACCAAATCAATATTTGGGATTGATATCCTAGCAAAAAGTATTAGTCCAACCTATAGGGGTCAGATCATCTATTTTTTTTGATTATAATTTAGACATTAATTCAACATCAGGATATTTATCGTGGAACCAGCGTTCAGCAAAACTATTTTCAAATAAAAATAATGGCTGATCATGGGTATCTCTTACCAATATATTTCTTGAGGATGACATTTTTTCATCTAATTGATCAGGCTTGATCCAACGGGCTATTTTATGCCCAAGTGGCTCCATAACCACTTCTGAATTATATTCATTTTGCATTCTAAATTGAAATACTTCAAATTGAAGTTGTCCAACCGCACCTAGAATATAATCACCAGTTGAATAAGTGGTATAGAGCTGAACCGCCCCTTCTTGGACTAATTGATGAATCCCCTTATGAAATGACTTTTGCTTCATCACGTTTTTGGCAGAAACCCGCATGAATAGCTCTGGCGTAAATTGTGGTAATGGTGGAAATTTAATTGCTTGTTTTCCAGTAAAAACTGTGTCACCAATTTGAAAATTACCAGTATCATAAAGGCCGATAATATCACCAGCAACCGCTTTATCAACGTTTTCACGAGTATTGGCTACAAATTCGGTCACGTTCGATAACCGTAGTTTTTTATCGGTCCTTTGTAATACAACATCCATTCCCCGATCAAATTCTCCCGAACAAACACGGACAAATGCAATTCGATCTCGGTGTCTAGGATTCATATTAGCTTGAATTTTAAAAATAAAGCCAGAGAAATTACTATTGTCTGGTTCAATTTCCTCATCATCAATAGTGTTTTCGTGTTCACCAGGTTTGGGAGCGAAATCTAGATAGGCATTTAGGAATGTTTCAACTCCAAAATTAGCCAATGCAGAACCAAAGAAAACTGGTGTTTGATCACCATTTTTGATCTTATCAATATCAAATTGATTTCCAGCCTCTTGAATCAAATCCATATTCGTCTTGGCATCTTGATAAACTTCATCATCTGGCAAATCACTATCAACCATTAAATCACCATCATCGTTCAATGGTAAATACTTTTCAGAATCTGCTTCGGGCCGATAAAGAGCGACCCGCTTGTTATAACGATCATATAATCCTCTTAGTACCTTTCCAGAACCAATCGGCCAATTCATTGGGTATCCTTCAATCCCCAATACATCTTCTAGTTGACTGATCAATTCCATTGGATCGCGACTATCACGATCCATCTTATTCATAAAGGTAAAAATAGGAATCCCCCGCATTTTACAGATCTTAAATAGCTTCTTAGTCTGTGCTTCGATCCCCTTGGCAGCATCAATTACCATGACAGCTGAATCAACAGCCATTAGGGTCCGATAGGTATCCTCAGAGAAATCCTCATGCCCAGGAGTATCCAAGATATTAATTCTTTTTCCCTGATAATCAAATTGCATTACTGAACTAGTAACTGAAATTCCCCGTTTTTGTTCAATTTCCATCCAATCAGACTTAGCAAAATTACCACTTTTCTTTCCCTTAACCGTTCCAGCTTCACGAACGATACCACCATATAACAAAAGCTGTTCAGTAATCGTCGTCTTCCCGGCATCCGGATGAGAAATAATTGCGAATGTTCTTCGTTTTGAGACATTCTTATCTAATGCATTAACCATATATTTATCCCTTCTAGTTTAATCATCAATTAATTTTAACATAATTCAATTTAGCAATCAGAAATAAAAAGCCTACCTAGATAATCAAGATAGACTTTTGACATTAAGCTTTCCAATTATCAGAATCTTTAATTCCAAGATCCTTTTTAATTTTTGATGTTGAGATTCCTTCAGTTCTTGGTAGGTAAACAACTTCACAATATTCCTTCAAGAAATCAAATTTACCCTTCCAGTCATCACCCATCACAAACACATCGATGTTGTTTTCCTGAACATCTTTGATTTTTTGATCCCAGCCACTTTCAGGAACTACCTTATCGACATAGCGAATTGCTTCTAAAACATATTTACGATCCTCAAAGGACGTATATGCCTTTTTCCCCTTTTCGGCATTGAATTCATCACTAGAAAGGCCAACCATTAAGTAGTCACCTAGCTCACGAGCTCGTTTTAATAATCTAACATGCCCCTTGTGTAATAAATCAAAGGTTCCATAAGTAATTACTTTTTTCATATTAATCTTATTCTCCTAATTAATGTTAATAATTTCATTCTATCACACTCATAACTGATATTATGGTTTTAAATCATTTTTAGCCTCATAATTGTGTTGAATTAACCAAATATTATATAAATATTGGACAACTACTTTAACAACCGCATATAGTGGGATTGCTAAAATCATCCCAACCAATCCAGAAATATTACCAGCAGCCAATAAAATAACAATAATTGTAAGGGGATGAATTCGTAAACTCTTTCCAATTACATTGGGATAAACTAAGTTCCCATCTAATTGTTGAACGATCAATACGACAATTATTACATAAATAACTTGTGAAACGTCATATGAAAAGGCAACTAACAAGGATGGTAAAATTCCAATATAGGGACCAACGTATGGAATAATATTACATACCCCAGCAAATACCCCTAATAAAAGAGCATACTTTTGCCCAATAAATACATACCCTAATGAGGTAAAAATGCCCACAAAAAGACATTCAATCATCTGACCACCAATATAACGGGCAATCGTTTCATTCATTTTCCCCAATAACACCAACGTTTGCTTTTGATGATCTTCTGGAATCATTTTTTTAATCGTTGGCATTAGCTTATGACCATCTTTTAACATATAAAATAAGATTACAGGAACCGTAATTACCACGATCACTACGCTAGTAGCCATTGAAATGACGTTCCCTAAACTGGTTGTAACACTACCCAAAATATTTTGCGTGTAGTTAGTTAAATAACTTTGGAACTGATTAATATAATCGGTTACATCAACATTCTTTAACCAACCATGGTTAGTAATATTTTCAATTGTTTTTTCAGTAGAGTCAGTTACATCGGGTAAATGATAAAATAAAGTCGTCACCTGAGTGAAAATTCGTGGAATAAAGGAAACTCCAATATAAATTAAAGCCCCTAAAAAGGCAATAAAAATAATTGAAACTGCGATGGTCCTACTGACCCTAAACCGTTTATAATGAATTTTCATTAATAGTTCAACAATTGGATTTAACATGTAGAATAGCGCACCAGCAACTAATATTGGAACAAATACAGTGGAAATAAAAATTCCAACTGGCGAAAAGATAAAGCTAATTTTATTACAGAAATAAATAATTGCAACTACAATCAATATTTCTAATGACCAAAATAATATTTTTGATCTTTTAAAGTGGTCATTCATAATTCATAGTGCTCCTTTAACTTAATTGATTATCAATTAATCTATCAATATCATCAATTTGAAATCCTTTTCGATATAAAAATTGCTTAATTTTAAATTTTTTATCTTGAGGACTTAATCCTCGATAACGATGACAAACCTTTTGAAATTGTTTTTCTAATACTAAAGATTGATTATCTAAATCAGGCTTAAAATTAGCAATTTGGATAATTTCACTAATCAGATCAAATGAATAGCCTTTTCTAGCTAAACCATTTTTTAGTTTCATCATTGCCTGTTTAAATGAATCGTTTCGATATCTTTTAAACATTTTTTGAGCTTGATGGAGGCCATTTGCTAATTGGTCTTCAAATGAATAATAATTTGATACCGCACTTTGAGCGATAACATCACTAATCCCCTTTTGATTTAGGTGTTGGATAATTGAAACGGGCCCCTTATCCATAATCCGAACCTCACTGCGCACATAGCTGTTAGCATAGTTTTGATCGTTCAAAAGTAAGTTATCCTTTAATTTTTGAATAACTAATTCTATTATATCTGAATCATCGGTTTCAGTCTCTAATTTATTGATAACTTCACTTTCTGTCCTTAATTGACTAGCAATATAATTAATTGCTTTTTGATAAATCTTATCAACGTGTTCAGCTGCAACGAGCCGTTTTTTCAACGTCTCATCAATCTCCATGTCCTTAACCAGCTGAAACTGAATTAAAACATTTTCACTAACTGGAAAAGCATAGTGACCATCAATGAAAACATTAAAACGCCCCTTTCTTTTTTGGGCGGTAATTTTAGTAATTTTGGATTGCATTCAAGCGGCCTCCTATTGTTTTTAATACTAATATACGCTAATATTTTAATTAAGAATTTATGAAGGGAAAGATTATTATAATGAAAGCGCACGTTGTTTTTGCTACAATTACCGGAAATAATGAAGATGTTGCTGACATCGTCACTGAGGGCCTTGAAGACCTAGGGGTTGAAGTTATTGAAACAGAAATTTCTCAAACTGATGCTGCCGAATTTTTAAAAGCTGATATTTGTGTGGTTTGCCCATATACTTATGATGAAGGACACTTACCAGAAGAAGGGCTCGACTTTTTTGACGACTTAAAAGAACTAGACTTAAATGGCAAGGTTTATGGAGTTGCTGGATCAGGAGATGAATACTACGAGGAATTTTATAACGTCGCAGTCGATTCATTTAGTGATGCATTCAAACAGGCAAATGCAACACAAGGGGCTGATAATGTTAAAATCAATCTTGAACCAGAGGGTGATGATATCAAAACCCTTGATCACTTTGCAGCCCAGCTAGTCAAATCTGCTAATCAATAATCATAAGTCACTGAACTATCATTGTTCTGTGACTTTTTTTATTCGCTCTTTTATAGATTTAGCCTTGATTTTACCCTCTTTTAGTTCCTGAATTGAAGCATTTACTACGGCGCCAAATAAAATTAATATTCCAATGAAGTATAACCAAAACATTAAAATAATAAACGTTCCTAAGGCCTTATAAGTTGAAAAGCCCTTCGAAAAGTAGGTTAAGTAAATTGAAAATCCCTGGGATAAAACTAAAATCCCAACCGTAACTACCAATGAACCAATCCAAACGTACCTAAACTTAGTGGATGCCGCTGGAATGACATAGTAAACAAACATCAATATTAAGAAAAGAATTCCTAACGAGACTGGAATCCTAACGTCATCAATTAATTGATAGATGATTGTCGGCACCTTCAAAATCGATAAGATATACTTATTACCAAAACTGAAGAATACTAGCGTTACCGTAATTGCAACGAACATTAAGATCATCCACATAAACGAAAAAATTCTGGTGATTAACGCTCCGTGATTATTTTTAACCCCATATGCACTATCAAACGTCCGTTTTAAAGCAGCGGTTACCCGACTTGAGGACCAAATCGTAATGATAATTCCGACCGAAAGTTGTTTGCCCCCACCATTAAGGGCCGTGCTTATAATGGGACCCAGCGTTTGATTTACTTGAGGGGGCAGAAGTGGATGGAGATAATTTAAAATTGAACCACTATCAATTCCAGAAAAACTAAGAATACTACCAATAATAAATAATAATGGAAAAATTGATAACAATAAATAATAGGCAATTACAACTGCAGAATCAGAAACGTTAGCTGCTTGATAGTGATTAATAAATACGCTTACAATTCTTCTTAATTTAGTTGGTATACGATTAAGCATGATGTGTCACCCGCCCTAAATTAGCTTGAATTGCATCCAAAATCCTAGTTGATGCCTTACCATCCCCATAAGGGTTCTTAGCATCAGCCATCTTTTGATATGCAATCGGATCATCTAATAATAATTCAATCCCCTGTTTAATCAACTTGGTATTAGTCCCCACTAATTTAAGGGTACCAGCATCCACGCCTTCTGGTCTTTCAGTTTCATCCCGTAATACTAACACAGGTTTCCCTAATGATGGTGCTTCTTCTTGGACTCCACCTGAGTCAGTCATAATAAAATAACTTTTTGCAGCCATATTATGGAAGTCAACTACCCCCAGTGGTTCAATTAAATGAACTCGTGGATCCCCATCAAAACACTCGTGAGCCACTTTTTGCACCACTGGACTTAAGTGCACTGGGTATACAACTTCGACATCTGGATGCTGATCTAATTCATCCTTAATCGCATTAAAAGTCCTCCGCATTGGTTCACCATGATTCTCACGCCGATGCATCGTTAACAAAATAATACGGTGTTTCGTATCAATCTTAGATAATACAGAATGTTTATAATTAGCACTTACAGTTTGTTCTAAGGCATCAATTGCAGTATTCCCAGTAACAAAAATATTTTGTGCGTCATGATGTTCCCTTAATAGATTATCACGACTTAACTGGGTCGGTGCAAAATATAAATCCGCTAATACATCCGTCATTTGACGATTCATTTCCTCAGGATATGGAGAATACTTATCCCATGTGCGTAGCCCTGCTTCAACATGGCCAAGGGGAATTTGGTGATAAAAACTACTGACTGCTGCAGCAAAGGTCGTTGTTGTATCACCATGAACTAAAATAATATCAGGGGCAGTATCATCAATGATTGAATCCAACCCATTAATTACAGAAGTCGTAATTCCACTTAGGGTTTGATTTGGTTTCATTACATTCAAATCATAATCAGGTTTAATTTTAAAAACGCTTAGGACTTGGTCTAACATTTCACGATGCTGGGCTGATACAACGGTAATCGGTTTAAATTGCGCTGGTCGTTTTTTCATCGCTAGGATAATGGGAGCCATTTTAATTGCTTCTGGTCGAGTCCCAAAAATCGTCATTACTTTGATCGGGGTATTCATAATATAACCTCCACTAAATTTTATGCTTAACTTTAATTATAACAAAATATTTTATCATTGTAGATTTTGTAAAATATTAACCGATTACAATTTTTTATTTACCTAGTATGATAAAATGAAAAACAGTAAATTGATACACTTAAGGGAGTAATCAACATGGAATTAATCGGATTAATCGTACCTTGTTACAACGAAGAAGAGTCCATCAAACTATTCTTTGAGACAACGGATCAGGTTTTCCAAAAAATGAATCAAAAAAACAAACTATACGAACCCTACTATTTATTTATTGATGACGGCTCATCGGATAATACGTTAAATGAAATTAAAAACCTCCAAATTAACCATCCAGATACCGTTCATTATATTTCCTTTTCTAGGAATTTTGGTAAGGAATCAGCAATGGCAGCGGGATTGCAAAATGTAAAGGGTAAATATATTGCGATCATGGATGTTGATTTGCAAGATCCACCTGCTTTATTACCCAAAATGCTAAAAATAATTAATACTGAGGACTACGATTGCATCGGCTGTGTTCAAAAATCAAGAAAACAAAATCCAATTAGAGCCTTTTTATCCTCTAGCTTTTATAAGGTAATCAACTGGATTTCTGCTGTTAATATTAAGCCCAACGTAAGGGACTATCGTTTAATGACCCGTCAATATGTCGACAGCGTCTTGAAATTAACAGAATATAATCGTTTTACGAAGGGGATTTTTAGTTGGGTCGGTTTTAAAACTAAATACCTGGAATACGATGGCGTCCCCAGAGCTGCTGGTAAAACCCATTGGTCAATGTACCAACTAATTAACTATTCACTAGAAGGAATCGTTGATTTTTCAGATGCACCGTTGAAGCTATCAACCTTTATCGGATTGTTTTCATGTTTTGTTTCAATTATGGGCCTTTTATTTGTGATCATTAGAGCGCTATTCTTTGGTGGATCAGTTGCTGGTTGGCCATCAATGGTATCCGTGATCCTATTAATTGGCGGCATTCAACTATTCTGTCTCGGTCTAGTTGGTAACTACATTGGTAAGATCTATTTGGAAACAAAGGATCGACCAAAATACATTGTGAAAGAAAAGAAGTAATTATGTTCAAAAAAATATATATTAAAAATAAAGAAGCAATTGACTACTTATTTTGGGGTGTATTAACAACCGTTTTAAACTACATTCTCTTTTTCATCCTAACTAAGGCACCGATTACTGGTGAACAAATTAATGGTTCTGAATTTTGGCTTAATTTTTACAATACCCTCGTCGGAATCATTTGTACCATTTTTGCCTTTGTTACTAACCGTAAGTTCGTTTTTCACTCTAAAAGCTCTGGAATGAAAAACTACCTAAAAGAACTAGGGATATTCGTTCCCGGTCGATTTGGATCAATTATCATGGAAGATGTCATTATTTCAATTGGGCATGTCTATTTAGGGGTCTCCACACTAATCATGAAGGTAATTGGAGAAGTATTTGTAATTGTATTTAACTACGTTTGGTCTAAGTTTGCCGTTTTTAGAAAAAGATAGAATATTTTTTTAAATTAATGTAGAATAGATTAGTTAAATAATTTGTTGCTTAGGAGGAATGAATGTGAATACAGTTGCATTATTAATTGGATTAGGACCACTATTTGGGTGGGGATTATTTCCGACGATTGCATCTAAAATTGGTGGAAAGCCAAATAACCAAATTTTAGGAACTACGATTGGAACCCTGTGCTTAGCAATCCTATTTGCGGTAGTTAGACAATTGCAAATTCCAACAGGTGGTGCCTTTATTCTAGCAATGCTATCAGGGATTGGTTGGGATTTTGGTCAGGTATTAGCTTTCAAGTCGTATCAACTAATCGGTTCATCAAGAACGATGCCGATCACTACTGCTTTACAATTAATCGTAACATCGCTTTGGGGTGTCTTTGCATTAGGCAATTGGAGTACCATAAATCAAAAAATAATTGGAATTGTCGCATTAATCGTTATTATTATTGGTGCAATTATGACTTCTTGGCAGGAAAAAAATGATAAGGCAGGTTCATCACAATTAGGTAAGGCAACCATCCTACTTATAATTGGGGTGTTCGGCTATTGGTCATATTCAGCAGCTCCCCAAGCCGCTCATATTGATGGGGTCCACGCCTTTTTACCACAAGCAATCGGAATGGTTATTG
The DNA here is from genome assembly GCF_058508515.1 of Nicoliella sp. ESL1120. Classification (NCBI taxonomy): domain Bacteria; kingdom Bacillati; phylum Bacillota; class Bacilli; order Lactobacillales; family Lactobacillaceae; genus Nicoliella; species Nicoliella sp. ESL1120. The sequence goes on along the minus strand of NZ_CP196383.1, from coordinate 791,791 downwards.
GTGCTGTTATCTACAACCTATTTACGATTAAAAAAGAAAATGTATTCAAAGAAAAAGTATCATACATGCAAATCTTTGCGGGATTTTTCTTTGGATTCGCTGCACTTACTTACTTAGTATCTGCTCAACCCGATATGAATGGTTTAGCAACTGGATTTGTGCTTTCGCAAACTTCGGTGATCGTAGCAACGATTACTGGAATCTTCTTCTTAAACCAAAGGAAAACTAATAAAGAAATGATCGTTACGGTAATTGGTTTAATTCTAATTCTAATCTCGGCTACTGTGACCGCATTTATATAAAACAAAAATAAAGCCCCCCATACGTTGAACAGAAAATGTTCAGTATATGGGGGCTTTATTTTGGCGAAATATAACAAAATTGTAATGATTTAGCGATGGTTAAATGCGTATAAACAATTTTACAAGGCAGCATATTAGAGGTAGAACAATGCCCTTTATTCATTCAATTTTCAATAAAAAAGAACGTCTCTCAGTGCCTGAAAGACGTTCTTTTTTATCTTTATTCAAATTGATATCCAAAACCACGAATGGTCTTTATTTTAGCCTCATCATTAGCTAACGTTTTTAACTTATCTCGTAAATGGCTAATGTGCATATCAACAATTCTAGACGAAATGTAGGAAAATTCATCTTGCTCAGATCCCCACACTCCGTTGTATATTTTCTCTCGACTTAAAACCATTCCGCTATGGCGAATCAAATAGTTCATTAAGTAAAATTCTTTGGGGGTTAGCTTCATATTATCATCATAATACTGAACTTGAAAATGTTTTAAATCAACAGTGAAATGCTTGTACTTAATCAAATTAGTGTGTTTACTAGTTTTAGAATTGTCGCTATCATTGTTAATACGATTATAGACCCAATTACGCTGTTCAATTCTTAAAATAATGCCAATCCCTTCTTCTGGGTCGACAATATAATCATCAAAATGTGCCTCAAAAATTGCTTGCTCATGCTCAGCACTATACTTTTTCTCAATTGTAATCATTGGTCCATTAAAATTTTCACGAACTGATTTTAATGCTCGCAATGAATCCTTGAATGTTTTTGTCAAATCTAAATCCCAAACAATTCCAACAATTTTAGAGCTATTAAGATAGCTATCAATGTCTGAAATATTCGTAAAATTATTGATGAAAAAGCCACGACTATTACCAGCCGCATTGATTTTCATCGCTAATTTCAAATGATTTGTAACTAACAAAATCGTGTTCATTCTTCCACCCCAAAGTTAAATTAATTAAAAATGAATATTAAATCGTTTTTAATCATTACTTGGATGAACTATCTTCTGATTCCTTTGCTTCTTTTAAATTAGAATTATCAACCTCTTCTTTTTCGGTCTTTAATTCATTTTTGATTAAATCAGGTTCAATTTTTCCTGGATTTAATTCCACTAGCTTACCAGAATGATTATATACAACCCATTCGTCAAGATTGACAATGTGATCTCCGATTCTTTCAAGTAAACGAACAACTAATAAATAACTAGCTGCGGAAGGAATTTTCTTAGTATCCTTTTCAATTTCAGCAATAATTAAATTACGAGATTCAACAAAATATTTATCAATTGTTAGGTCATCTTGAGCAATCAATTTAGCTGCTGATTCATTTTCATGAAGGTAAGCATCAAGAGTTGCTTCAAGCATTTCTCTAATCTTTAAAGTCATCTTCGAAATAATATCGTCAACATCAGATAATTTTTGTTTTTTCTTCATCCGAAGGGTTTCTTGGGCAATTGAACTAGCGTGGTCACCAATTCTTTCCAAATCAGAACTTGCCTTTAAAATACAAATAATTTGTCTAAAGTAAGCCGCTACCGGTTGTTGTAAAGCAATTAAGTTCAATGCTTCCTTTTCAAGATCTACTTCTTCGGTGTTAACTTGAGAATCATCGTTAACAATTAACTTAGCTCTGGACTTATCGTGGTTCATGAAAGTAGTTGAGGCTTGATAAATTTGTTCACTAACGTTAATCCCCATGTTCATGAAAGTAGTTTGTAACTCTTTAAGTTCTTCTAAAAATTCGTCGTGCATTATATTTCCCCCTTATCCAAACTTACCATTAAGGTAATCATTGGTTTCCTTTTCCTTTGGATTAATGAAAATTTCTTTAGTAGGGCCAGCTTCAACTAGATTTCCATCTAGTAAGAATGCAGTTTGATCCGAGATACGAGATGCTTGCTGCATATTATGAGTAACAATAATAATAGTATAGTCCTCTTTAATCTTTAGTAAAGTATTTTCAATCGCATAACTAGAGATAGGATCAAGCGCACTGGTTGGTTCATCTAAAAGAATAATTTCAGGTTTAACAGCTAATACCCGTGCAATACAAATTCTTTGTTGTTGACCACCAGAGAATGATAGTGCACTATCATTTAAATTATCCTTTACTTCATCCCAAACAGCAGCTTTTTTCAAGCTGTCCTCTACAATTTTGTCCATTTCATCCTTAGAAACTTTACTCCGTCCTGCTAATTTTACACCATAAGCAACGTTTTCGTAAACAGAAAATGGAAAAGGATTGGGTTGTTGAAACACCATTCCAACTTTTTTTCTTAATTCAGTAATATCAACATCTGGTGCATAGATGTCTTTGGTATCTAACTTAATACTACCAGTAACGGTTACATCTGGAAGCAAATCGTTAATTCGATTTAAACATCTTAAATAAGTTGATTTTCCAGAACCAGATGGTCCAATCAAAGCAGTAATTTCATTCTTTTTAAAATCTAAATTTACTCCATGCAAAGCCTCTTTTTCTCCGTAATAGAGGCGAACATTTTCTGATGTGATAATTTTATCTGTCATTGTGCTACCCCCATTTTAACCGAAGTTACCAGAAATATAATCTTCAGTTGCTTTAACGTGTGGATTAGTAAATATTCTTTCAGTCTTATCGAATTCAAGCGCATGGCCTAAATGGAAGAATGAAGTATAGTCACTGATCCGAGAAGCTTGTTGCATATTGTGAGTCACAATGATGATCGTATAATCCTTCTTCAATTGATTCAAAGTGTTTTCAATATTTTTAGTTGAAATTGGATCCAATGCACTCGCAGGTTCATCCATTAACAAGATGTCTGGCTTCATTGCAATCGCTCTTGCAATACATAGTCTTTGAGCTTGACCACCAGAAAGGGAAAGCGCACTTTTATCAAGACGATCCTTAACTTCATCCCAAAGCGATGCGCCCTTTAAACTTTCCTCGACCCGCTTATCTAATTCGGACTTATCCTTAAGACCATGTTGTTTTAAAGCAAATGTAATGTTTTCACGAATTGATTTAGCAAATGGGTTTGGTCTTTGGAATACCATTCCAATATGGCTTCTAACCTCATAAACGTTAACATCTGAGGTATTGATATCCATACCCCGATAAAGGATTTGCCCAGTCACACGTGCAACGTCGTCATTCATTCGATTTAAACACCTTAAATAAGTGGACTTCCCAGAACCGGAAGCACCGATCAAAGCGGTAATTTTATTTCTAGAAAATGATAAATTCCCATCATGAAAAGCATGGTTATCACCATAATAAACTTGAATATCTTTGGTTACTAACGCTTTTTCCTCATCGAAAGAAGCGAAGTAGGTATCATTAAAATCATAGTTTTTAAAAGCCACAATTATTTCTCCTTCACAGATTACTTACTAGCAGTCATTTTATCATAGAGTCGCTTACCAATGTAGTGAGCACCTAAGTTAAAAATCAAGATAACAATAATCAAGACCGCAGAAGAGCCACTTGAAATTTGAGCAGCATCAGGAGTAACCCCTTCTGTATTAACTTTCCAAATGTGAACAGCTAATGTTTCAGCTGGCCGCATTGGATTTAAGAAACTAGCAGTATCAAATGGATTAAAATCTGTATAGCTAATTACTGGAGCACTTTCACCAGCGGTATAAATTAAAGCAGCAGCTTCACCAAACACCCGTCCAGCACTAAGAATGATCCCAGTAATAATTCCAGGGATGGCAATTGGGAAAATAATTCCAGTGATGGTTTTCCATCTTGAAAGGCCTAGTGATGCACCAGCTTGTCTTTGTAAGTCAGGAACGGATTCTAATGATTCTTGGATACTTCTAGTTAATAAAGGTAAATTGAAGAACGTTAATGCAATTGCACCAGATAGAATTGAGAAACCTAATTGGAATTCAATAACAAAAAGCAAGTAACAGAATAAACCAACAATGATTGAAGGTAGCGAACTTAATACTTCAATTGATGTTTGAATCAAGTTTGTAAACCAATTCTTAGGTGCGTATTCAGCTAAGTAAATCCCTGAACCTAACGCAATTGGAAATGAAATAATCAAGGTTAAGATCAATAGGTAAATGGAATTAAATAATTGGTCTCTAATTCCCCCACCAGCAGAAAATGATTGTGAAACAGAGGTTAAGAAATGCCATGAAATATGAGGCACTCCAGTAATCAAGATAAAACCGATCAGTAAAGCTAAGATGACAACAACGACTGCTACTAATAAGTAAATAACAGCGTCTGCAATTTTATTGGCAATTTTCGGATTCATTATTTATTCAAGTCTCCCTTCGAACCAACGAATTTAACGGCGATGTTAAATACAAGTGACATTAGTAATAGGATTAATGCTAATGACCAAAGGGCATTATTTGGTAATGATCCCATAACAGTATTACCAATTCCAGTAGTTAATTGACTAGTCAAAGTTGCGGCTGGAGTTAACAAACTCTTTGGCATTAAGGTAGCATTACCAATAACCATTTGAACGGCTAAGGCTTCACCAAACGCCCGTGCCATCCCAAAAATAATCGCAGTTAAGATTCCTGGTGTTGCAGCTCTTAAAATCACTTTGTAAATTGTTTGCCAACGAGTTGCTCCTAAGGCAAGTGATGCTTCAAGGTAGTAACGTGGCACAGCCTTTAAGCTATCAACAGTCAAAGAAGTAATGGTTGGTAATACCATTACAAATAACACGATGGTTCCTGATAGAATCCCAAAACCAGTTCCGCCATAGATTCCACGAATGAAAGGAACGACTAAGGTTAAACCAATGTAACCATAAACAACTGATGGAATTCCGACCAATAATTCAATGATTGCTTGTAGGAACCCTTTTCCATGTTTAGGAGCAATGATCGTCATAAATAACGAAACCGCAATCGCAAATGGAGTCGCAACTAATGCTGATAAAACTGTAACTGCAAAAGATGTAACAATCATTGGGAGAGCCCCTACTTCAGGATTACCATGGGCATCTACTTGGCCTGGACTCCAGTTAGTTCCTGAAAGAAACGACCATAAATTTACATTGTTTTTAGTAAAAGTAGACATCCCGAATGAAATAATAAAATACAAAACCAATAAAACTAAAAGCATAATTGCAACAATACAAGTATAACTGATGACCTTACCAACCGTTTCTTGTTTCGTTTCCTTAGAAGGCTTCATCAACTTTGCTTTGATTTGATCCATTTAATCTAATCCCCCGTAAAATAGAAAGAACTGGATAGCGGTACTAAACGTACTCCTCCAGTCCCTCTATTAATAAATTGTTTTTAATTACTTGTTAGTAACTTTGTTGTCAGCATCCTTAGTAACCTTCATGTTTGAGATACTGATGTAACCAAGTTTCTTAACTAATCCGTTTTGAACCTTGTCAGATTGGATGTACTTGATGAACTTTTCAGCTTCCTTGTTTGGAGTAGCTGGAGTGTACATGTGTTCGTATGACCAGATCTTCCACTTGTTAGTTTCAACGTTTTCATCAGTTGGCTTAACATTGTCAATTGAAAGTGCTTGTAACTTGTCATTTAAGAATGAGAATGCAAGGTAACTAACAGCACCAGGAGTTGTTGAAACGATCTTTTGAACAGTACCATTTGAGTCTTGTTCTTGAGCCTTAACAGCAGTTGCGCCACCTAGAACAGCTTGTTCGAATGTAGCACGAGTACCACTACCCTTAGCACGGTTAACAACGCTAATCTTTTCGTCCTTACCACCAACTTGTTTCCAGTTAGTGATCTTACCAGTAAAGATTTGCTTTAATTGATCCATAGTAACGTTCTTAACGCCGGCATCCTTGTTAACAACTGGAGCCATACCAACAACTGCAACTTGGTGATCCTTTAATTCGCTAGCCTTAATACCTGATTGCTTTTCAGCAAAAATATCAGAATTACCAATTTGAACAGCCTTTTGTTGTACTTGGCTTAAACCAGTACCTGAACCACCACCTTGAACGGTGATACTTGCACCTGAATTAGCACTTTGGAAATCAGTAGCTGCTTGTTCTACAAGTGGTTGTAAAGCAGTTGAACCAACAGCAGTAATTTTGGTACTTGAACTTGATGAACTAGAACCACTGTTTGATGACTTGCTTCCACATCCTGCAAGTAATACACCAGATACACCTAAAATTGTTACAAATGATAACGCTTTTTTCATACTAAGCATTAAAAGAGCCTCCCTGAAAGTCCTTTATTTATTTAACAAGTTCATTCTAACAAGGCAATGTAAATATAATATCTGATTTTTGTAAATTTTGTGTAAATTTTTTAGTCGATTTGTTACAAATGACCCCACCCGGACTCGAACCGGGATCATCCGCTTAGGAGGCGGGTGCCCTATCCTGTTGTGCTATGGGGCCACAACACTCTTAATTCTCTCATCTTTACAATGTAAAGTAAAGGGGGTTATTTGTCAGCATCACGCCATTTTTTTCGCATGCCCTTATTCTTTAAATGTTTTTTATTACGATGTTTGAGCTGCTTTTTAGTTGCTTTTAATGGTTTGTCCGACTTAGGGGCTGACTTTTTACGTGGCTTTCTTTGTGGCTTTTCTTCATTAGTTTGAATGCTTGCTGCGGATTGCTCAGCATTAGAAGCTGTTTTTGCAGCTGTCGGTTCAATCTTTGGTGCAGAAGAGTGCGGCTTTTTAGTGCTGACTTTATCAACTAGATTATTTTGATAGAAAAACGTTGGCCGTAAATCATAGCCGTTGTCCACGATCAACCTTTTTAAATCTCTAAAATCATGATCATTCCCAAAATTAACCACTAGACCGGGTTCACCCATACGCCCGGTTCTGCCGACCCGATGGACGTATTGATTAGCTTCCTTAGGCAGATCAAAATTCACCACGGCTGGTAATTTAACAATATCCAACCCCCGCGCCGCAACATCAGTAGTAAGCAATAATTTATAGTGTCCCTTTCGAAAACCTGAAATCGCTTTTTGTCGTTGCATTTGATTCATATTACTAGTTAAAGAAGCAACATTAGTTATGTGATTATGTCTAAAAAAACTGTAAGCTCTGTTTAAATCCAATAGTTGATCGAAGAATACCAGTGCTTTGAAGCCATTAATATGAAGTAAGCGATTCAACATTTGGTTACGATTACCACGCGAAACGTTCAATAGCCGATGTTTGACTTCACCTGAGCTATGGTCAATCGAACGAACGTCAATCAATTCTGGTTCAACGTTGAACCATTGTTTTAGGGAATGCAGAATTTCGGTATCAGTTGCCGAAAAGAACGTTAATTGAACGTCGGATGGCCCCTGATTAATAATTGACCTCACAGAGGATAAAGTCGTGTCTTGCAATAAATCATCAGCTTCGTCTATTACCACCGTTTGTAAATGGTGTAGCTTTAGCTTATGTTCATCCAGTAAGTTTAAGACCCTTCCTGGCGTGCCAACTACTATTTCAGGACGCTTCTTTAATTTTTCAATTTGTCGCTTTACGTTTGCGCCACCAGTTAGCGCTAATACCTTCGCATCGTTCAATTTTGCCCAATCCCTTATTACAGAAGTGATTTGCATTGCTAATTCTTGTGATGGTTCTAATACCAACACTTGAGTACCAGCACCTGGGGTCAATTTTTCAACGATCGGAATGGTAAAGGCAACTGTTTTCCCCGATCCAGTTGGGGATAGTCCTAATACTGATTTTCCATCTATGATTGGTTGATATACCTGATCTTGAATCGGTGTTAAATGATCAAAACCGAGTTGTTTAAAATGTTGTGCAAAGTTAGTTTTCAATTGTGATTCCCCCATTTTTTAATAAATGCGGCCGAATGTAATTCAACCATTGTCGCTTATTCCCGCTAAATACCGATTGAATGAATTGTTGATTTTGCCCATCATTTTTTAACGTTTGATTCGCATTGTATGTTTTCAATGCGATCTGATTATGTTCTAAGCTATTATTGAGCGACCAGAATAAGCATAGCTGTTTACCAAACTTAACTTGCTGATAGATCTTATTGGTCGTCCAAATTACGACGCGCCGATCATAAAGCTTTTGCACTAAACCAATAAATTTACGCACTGATGTTATTTGCTGGTGATTCAATTCCGCTTCATTCGTGTTGATTTGAATTGCAATTGGCAGGATTCCAACATTATTTCCTACTTCAGAACTAAAATTAGCAAACTGATTCTTAGCGCTACTGCTAAAACTAAACGAATGATAAACGCCCACTTTTAAATCGGATCCTTGGGAACGTTGATAATTATCAGCAAAGTCGTCATCAGTATAGATCGAACCTTGACTAGCACGAATATACACAAATTTTTCACCAATGTTAGCCAGTGAAATAAAATCAACATGACTATTCTGTTGGCTAATGGTCACCCCACGAATTGGGTAGCTATTTAATTTGCGATTTTGATAATGTTGATACCAATTCATTCCCATCAACGATAAAAAAATAAGCCCCATCAAAATTATCAATTTAAAAAAACTGCGGATTCGGCTAATCCGCCGTAACTTAGTAAATCGGGCCACCCTAGAATTACTATTATTATTCAAAATAATCATTCCAATTTCATTAATATATCAATTATACATTACAAATATCTGATAATCGAATTTAATACGGCTATTGCTTGAAGGTGTATAATTGATTTCATATAATATAAACGACATTAACCATTATTTTTATAAAACAAAAATAAAGAGATGAGGTAACAAAATGAACTATATTATTGGTGTAGATATTGGAACCACAAGTGCAAAGGTCATTTTATATGATGAAAACGGTCAAATTGCTGGTCTCCAAAATAACGGCTATCCAATGTACCAAGATACGCCCGATATGTCGGAAGAAGATCCAGATGAAATCCTAGGTGCCACCGTCAGGGGGATTCGAAAGTTAACCGCAATGGTCGATCAAGAAAAAGATACTATCAAGGGCGTTTCGTTCTCATGTGCCATGCATAGTTTGATCGTCTTAGATGATGAATACAAGCCATTGACGCGTGCCATCACTTGGGGCGATAACCGTGCTTATAAATACGCCCAAGAACTTAAGCAAAGCGATATGGGCCAAAAGCTATATGAAGCCACCGGGACGCCAATCCATCCAATGACCCCACTATCTAAAATTCTTTGGCTCAAACATGACCATCAGGATATTTATAATCAAGCTCGCTGGTACATCGGTATCAAGGAATACATCTTGCATCGTTTCTTTGGCGTTTTAAAGGAAGACTACTCAATCGCCAATGCTACTGGGATGTTTAACATCTACACCCTCGATTGGGATGAAGATGCACTTAAATTAACTGGGGTTAGTCGTGACCAATTACCAGAACTAGTTGATACCACTTACCAACTAACGGGCTTACACCCAACCACTGCCAAACTACTTAACCTAGATCCAAGTACGCCGTTTGTCATTGGATCATCTGATGGTCCATTGGCAAACCTCGGGGTCAACGCCATTCAACCCGGTGTCGAAGCCGTTACGATTGGAACCTCAGGTGCTGTTCGAATCATGTCTGACAAGCCTAAGACGGATAAAAAGGGACGAGTCTTTTGTTACTACCTCACTAAGGGAATGTGGGTTATTGGTGGTCCCGTTAACAATGGTGGAAGCGTCTTCAAGTGGGTCCGTGATCAACTCTGTGCCCCTGAAAAAGTAACTGCTGAACAAATGGGTGTGAGTGCATATGAAATCCTAACTAAGATTGCTTCAAAGATTAATGCTGGTTCAGATGGCTTGATCTTCCACCCCTACCTTGGTGGGGAAAGAGCTCCAATCTGGAACGCCAACGCGCGGGGATCATTCTTTGGTTTGACTAGAATCCATACCAGAGCACACATGATCAGAGCCGCATTGGAAGGAATTGTTTATAACCTCTATACCGTCTCACTTGCATTAAAGGAAGTCGTCGGTGAACCTAAGTCGATCCAAGTAACAGGTGGATTTGCACAATCTGCCATTTGTCGACAAATTATTTCTGATATTTTTGAACAAGAGGTTCACATTCCAGAAAGCGTCGAAGGAACTGCATTAGGGGCTGCCACCCTTGGAATGTATAGTTTAGGAATGATCGATGACTTGGCAGAAGTTAAGCACTTTGTTGGGAAGAGTTTTGCCCTCGAACCGAACCAAGAAAACTACGAAATTTATCGTGAATTACTACCAATTTTCATTCGATTAACCCGTGAATTTGAATCAGAATATAAAAACATTGCTGATTTCCAAAGACGCCACGATGTTGATCTAAGTAACTAAAATAAACCTTTAAATAACCATCAATTTAGATTGATGGTTATTTTTTTGGGTAAAAATGACGAGTTCTTAAAAAAGTGTTAAAATAGTTTCATTACTTTTATGGAGGAATTGAAAGTGAAAAATGATATTAAAAAAAGTGGGATTGGTCCATTCGCCGCGTTTGCGACAGTAATGGGAACCGTTATCGGTGGTGGAGTCTTCTTCAAGACCGCTAGCGTCGTAGCCAATACCTACTCGTTTGGATTAACGATTCTAGTATGGATCGTTTCTGGAATTTTGACCATTTGTGCAGGGCTAACGGTTTCAGAATTAGCAGCGGCCCTTCCCGAAACTGGTGGTCCAGTTAAGTTTTTGGAATTAGGTTACGGTAAGTTAACTGGATTCTTGTTTGGTTGGGCACAATCACTAGTCTACACGCCTGGAAACGTAGCTGGATTATGTTTAGTATTTGGGACCCAGTTCGTTAACCTATTTCACCTTTCGACTAGCATGAGCCTAATGGTGGCAATTGCTTGTGGATTAACGATTTTGATCATCAACTTACTGGGAAGTCAATTAGCTGGTCAGGTCCAATCAATTGCTTTGATCATCAAGTTGATTCCGATCTTAATCATTGCTTTAGTTGGATTATTCATCCCCGGACAAGTTCACGTTCAACTATGGCCTTTTACGCCAATCAATCACACTAACGTATGGTCGGCATTCGGTCAAGGATTGCTTGCAACGATGTTCGCATACGATGGATGGATTGGGATTAGTAACATTGCTGGTGAACTTAAAAACCCTAAATCAGACCTACCAAAGGCGATTATCATTGGGTTGAGTTTAATTACCATCATCTACACGTTAATCAACTTCGTGTTCTTAAAGAACATGCCAATTAATGAAATTGCAGGGAATCAAAATACGGCATCCCAAGTTGCTAGCCAAATTTTTGGCGCATACGGTGGTAAATTAGTAACGATTGGAATCTTAGTGTCAGTTTACGGAGCCATTAATGGTTACCTCTTTACTGGAATTCAAATTCCACGGGTGCTAGGAAGCGAAAATATGATTCCATTCAGTCAACACTTTGCTAAGGTCAGCAAGAATGGGGCCCCTTACGTTGCAGCAATTTTCCAATTCATCGTTGCCGTATTGATGATGTGTTCAGGAAGTTTTGATATTTTAACTGATATGTCGATGTTCATCGTGTGGTCATTCTTCTGTCTATTATTCGTCGAAGTGATTATGCTGAGAAGAAAGCGCCCTGATTTGAATCGGCCATATAAAGTGCCTGGTTATCCAATCGTCCCTGTCATTGCGTTGGTCGGTGCGCTCTTCGTGTTGATCATTACGATCTTCACGCAAACTGGATTGGTAATTGCTGGTGTGATTTTAACCGCAATTGGAGTGCCAGTTTATTATTTCCACCAAAAACAAATTAATAAGTAAAATATGTTTATACGTAAAAAAGCTCGTGCGATTCACGAGCTTTTTTATGTTCAAAATCCATTTTTATCTAAGCGTATAGCTAACTTCATCACTAATTCCACAAATTTCAGACATTTTAGATATCAAAGCCACAATTGTTTTTGCAGAATGATTAGTATCTATCGTTTCGCCATTACTTAATACCTTAGGTGACCTTGCGCTACCTAATAAGGCCTTAGACACGGAATAATCATTTTTAACATTATAATAAGTGGAAGTATCATTTTGCCAAACATAATTTAAAAATTCAACTAGACAATATTTCCATGAACTCACCTTAATAGAGTGTCCCTGAATTGTTAATCTAATTGGTTTAGTCCCAGTAACATCTATATTTTCATCAATTAAATGTTCTCCGCTAAGATCTGCAATTGTAAATTTACTAAATATCCCTAACTTAGGAAAAATTTGAATCAATTCACGAGCTAACTCATTAGTTCTACTAATAATGCTGTTTTTATTCCAATCGTCATAATTATTGGATAATTCCCTAGTCAAAAGAACGTTAGATTGTGAGTAATACGCCCTTTTTTCATCAAAAGTTTTATTACTTAATTCCTGATTATACTTGGTCAACGTTAAATTCCCAATTGTATTACCGTAATCACGATTAATCGAATCAGCATTGGGAACGTCTATTTTCCAATCATCAGACAATTTTTGCGGCATTATATGTTCTACCTGTGCATCTTCAAAGTCAATTGTCTCTTTTGTCTTATGCTCTTCAATTACCACCAAGCTTAACTTGGCCCAATTGGGCTTTCTATCATAAATGGGATAGTCAATTAAGTTATCCCTAAACATCTTATCATCGGGAAAATTAACATTTATAAATCTTTTTTGTAGAATGCTCAATTCACTATCATTCTTACTAGTCCCAGTTAAACCAATAAAGATTGTATTTAGTCCATTGCTAGGAACACTGCACACCATTCTTCTGTATAAAAAGCTTTCAATTACGTGAGCAATCTCGTTAATCTCACTCCAAGTGATTTTAGATGAAGACTGCATATCTAATAACTTCATGAAGTAAGGATAAACAACTTTTTTGTCTAAGATATTAATATGTCTCATAATTCGATTAAAATCATTCGACTCACTATTAGCATTCAAAATTTTATCGTAATTTTTAGCATTTTCATATAAATCAATTAAAGCCGTCTCTGAATTAAAATCATTATCAGAATAAAAATGCTTATAAGTGGAATAAACATTCTTAATAGCAACTATTCTATTAGTTTTCATAATTAAATAATTTCGAACAAAGCCATCAAAATCCTTATTTGTAATTAAACTTTCTATTCTTAGCCAGTAATCCTTATATAATTTTTCTTGATCATTTGAATCTAAACTCATTAATAAAAAGTTTCGAATTAAATCAGAATATGATAATGATAAGCCGGTTGAGTTTAGGCTTTCAAAAATAATTTGTGGGTTTTCGGCTTCACCCTTTCCATCTAAATCTATATAAACCATATTTAAAAAATTCAAGCCTTCAAACAATTGTTGTGGAGTATATTTAGATTCTGAAATTAACTTTTTGAAAAATTGGTAGTTTTGAACTATTTTTGAAGGATGACTATATTCTAAGTCATTTACAACAGCCCTGAATGCCAACTTATCACTATCTACGGACTGCAATTTTATATGGTCATTCATTGAAACGAACTTATTCATTATTAAATTCTCAGTAATCTCATTGCTAATGTTTGAATCACTTTTAGCAAGTGCACATAATAACAACATACAACTTGTTAAACGCTGCTGACCATCAATAATAATATCAATGTGGCTCATCTTTTCACCAGATTCAGGAACATATACTACCGTTCCAATAAAATGTCCACTATTTATTTCAATTGATTTGATCAAATCATTAAAAAGTTGCTTACACTGGTTTTCTCCCCATTCATAGTTTCTCTGGTATACAGGAATTTTAAAAAGGGTCTTATTTTGGGATAAAAAATCCACTAAGGTAGTACTGTCTGCTTTCATTTAATTCCTCACATAAATTAAAGATTTAGTACTATCTTACCATACAAAAAGAACGTTATTAATATAATAATAACGTTCTTTTTTAAGTAGTTATACTTTTTACCTAATTTTCATCAAAAATGGTTACCATTTCTACATGCACCTTTTGTGGGAATTGATTAACCGATTTAATCGGCCGAGTAATGTTATAATCCCCTTCCATTAAGCGTTTCGAATCTCAGCCAACGTCAATGGGTAATTGATTTTAATTTTAATAGTAAATAGCTAGCTATTTATTATTAATTGCAACCAAATTGTTAATTTGATCAACCAACTCTCTCGGATTATCAACTCCAATTACCAGCTGATTATAGTCTTCATTAGTTAATTCGATTACAACTGCAGTGCTAGATCTCTTAATATTAAAAAACGATTTACGATTATTTTTAATAAAAGTTCCGGCATAATACCCTGGAATATTAGTTCCGCCATCTTTAATTCCCTTTGATTCGTTTAGAATTTCGTTATCAATTGTTGCCCCTAATATATGATTTAATTGAAAAGTTAATGATTTTTTCAAACTTAATACCTTGTCAATTCCTTGTGGGATCACAACTAAGTTTCTTGAATTAATTTCAACTTTGTTTTCCATCATCAATTCCTCCTAAAAGTCCACTTTTATGTAACAACGCTCTTCCCAGGGTTAATTCAATATCACCTTGGGATTGAGTATGATACCAATTTAAAACAATTTGCTTTACCTCCACATTGATACCAATTAATTCCATCATTGCAATAATTATTAAATAAGTTGTTACAAACGAATCCTTCCCATGATTAATATTTTCTTTCAAAGCTGCAATGAACATCCCTAACTTGCTACCGAATGTAGCATAAAGACTACCTCTGAGCAGTCCAGTGGCATTAACTAGTAAATCTAGTGAAGTTCCTTCAAAACCGTATTGGATAAACACCATACTAATTTTATTTAATACTTCTGATTGATTAAAACTTTTTCTTCTTCCCATAATTACATTATATGTTTTTTGACTAAACAGTCAAGAATAACCAAATAAAAAAACTATCCCTAACGGAATAGCTCTCTTAATTTATCTAATCTCTTTCAAAAATGGTTACACTTTCCACATGCACCGTTTGTGGGAATTGATCAACTGGCTGGATGGGCCGTGAAATATGGTAGCCTTTTTCCATTAAGCGCTTTGTATCACGAACCAACGTTGATGGTCCACATGAGACGTAGATTAGCTTCTTAGGTTGCATTTCAACCGCACTGTCGATGAATGATGATGCTAATCCCTTGCGTGGTGGATCAACGATGATGGCGTCAGGTTTCAAGCCCTGTGCTTGCCACTTGGCCATTTGATCTTCAGCCTTAGCAGCCACGAACTTCACGTTGTTAATGTGGTTCTTTTGGGCGTTGATTTTGGCATCTTCGATTGCTTGGGGAATGATTTCCACCCCGTAGACCTGCTTAACGTGTTGCGCAACAGCCAATGAAATCGTTCCGATTCCACAGTAAGCATCGATCACGACATCATTAGGACCTAAATCAGCATGGTCAATCGCAAGTGAATACAGCTTTTCAGTTTGCACTGGATTGACCTGGTAGAACGAATTCAAAGAAATTGCGAACTTCAGGCCCAGCAATTCATCCGTAATGTATTGCTTCCCATATAAAACATTATTCTTCTTGCCCAACAACACGTTGTTGTCCTTCAAATTAACGTTTTGCACAATACTCTTCACTTCTGGCAGGGCATCCACAATTTCATTTACAATTTGATCAGCTAATTGTAATTTTTTAGTCCGCGTGATCAAACCAATCATCATTTCATGACTGTAGTAACCGCGGCGAACCATAATGTTTCTAATCACTCCGTTGTGATTCTTTTCATCATACGGACGAACATGGTACTTGCGTAAAACATCCCGAACCACTAGAATCGCATGGTCAATTTCTGGTTGTTGAATATAGAAATCTTCAATCGGAACTAAGTCATGGGAATGATTTTTATAAAAACCAGTTGTCAACTCGCCATTGATCATCTTAACTGGAATCAATGCCTTATTACGATAGTGATCAGGATGCTCCATTCCCATCGTTGGTAAGACATCGACCTTAATCTTTTGCTTATCAAATAACTCTTCAATTTGGTGTTGCTTAAAGCGTAATTGAGCTTCGTAGCTCAAGTGTTGCAATGGTGCAATTCCAGTTTGGAGATAGTCCCAATTGACATTTTCAACCCGATCGGCGCTCTTGCTGGTCAGTTCAACAAGTGATCCAAATGCAAAGTTCTTTTTAATATCCTTCACTTTAATTACTGCGGTTTCACCAGGCAGGGTATTGTTAACAAAGACTGGAAAGTCTTCGATTTTAGCAACCCCGAGTCCTTGGTATGTTAAATCAACGATTTTAACGTTATAGGTCTTGCCTGCTTGTACTGGCGTTTTCAAATTTAGTCCCCTATTCTATAAATAAAAAAATTTTGCTATATCTCAATCATACAGCAAAATTTTTCTTTTTTAAAACTTGTTTTAACTTAATTTATCAACTTTTTGAACAAATTTTTGTTCGGCTTCAATTGTCCCAGTATCACTAAACGCAGTATCCGGTAATTTATCAACGTCCACAATGGTATCGATATGTTGCTTTAGGTTCGTAAATACCATTGGGGCGTCTCCACCATATTCACCATCCAAATTAATCTGCATTTTATTATTTACTGGTTTTGCGGTTAACCTAGTCGTCTTCTTATAAATGATTTTAGGATCATCAATATGTCGACCACCGTTAATCACTTTTGCTAACAATCTAGCAATTTGAACCAGATTACTGGTTTTAACAATAATTAAAGTAAACTGACCGTCGTCTAATGATGCGTCAGGAACAATTCTTTCTAACCCACCGATCGAATTAGTCATTGCTAATAAAAACATTGAAGCTTTGCCCTTAAAGTGACCACCGTCATACTTAAGATCCATTTGAATTGGTCTAATTCTGGGTAGCATCTCGGCACCCTTAACTAAGTACGCCAGGTAACCGAAAATGGTTTTTAAATCTGAAGGAACATCATAAGTTAATTCAGTTAATAAACCACCACCAGCAATATTAATAAAATAATTATCGCCAGCTTGACCAACATCCATTTTTAAAGACTGCTTCTTTAAGACAACTTTAGCAGCCGCAACTGGATCTTCACGCGGAATATGAAGCGCCCGTGCGTAGTCATTAGTAGTTCCGGCCGGAATAATTGCTAATTTAGGCCGATGCGGCAGTGGTGCTAAACCGTTAATTACTTCATTTAAGGTTCCGTCACCACCAGCAGCAACTACTAATTCAAACCCATCTTTAGCCACTCTAATCGCCTCATTCTTAGCAGAATTAGGTTGGGGAGTAGTTGCAAAAACGCTGGTTTCATAACCAGCTTTTTCATAAACACTTAAAATGTCAATCATTTTTTGCTTCAGAGCTTCACGTCCGGCGGTCGGGTTATAAATAATTCTTGCCCGCTTTCGCATTCTTACACAACTCTCCTATTTGTTTAAAGCTTTCATTAACAACTCGTTAACCACTTGTGGGTTGGCTTTTCCACGAGTTTGTTTCATGATTTGACCAACTAAGAATCCCTTAGCGCGATCCTTCCCATTATTGAAATCTTCAATTGATTGTGGGTTGGCAGCTAGGATTTCATCAATAATTGGTTGTAACTTAGCAGGATCTGATAATTGAACTAAGCCCTTCTTTTCGACGAATTCCTTAGGTTCTTCCCCTTCGGTTACCGCCTTAAAGACCTTCTTAGCCATCTTACTGGAAATCGTACCATCACTAATTAGCTTAATCATGGATGCTAGGTTTTCAGGAGTGATCTTGGTATCAGCTAGGTCGACCTGTTCTTCATTCAAGTATCCGTTCACGTTTACTTGCAAGTAGTTAGAAGCAATTTTAGGATCAGCTCCTAATGCAACTAATTGATCAAAGAAATCAGACATTTCCTTGGTTTGGGTCAGAACCATCGCATCATAATCTGTTAAGCCTAAATCATTAACATAACGTTGTTTTCTTTCGTTTGGCATTTCTGGAAGGGATTCACGCAGTTCGTTGATCCATTCATCTGAAATATCCAATGCTGGTAGGTCTGGTTCTGGGAAGTAACGGTAATCATCCGCACCTTCCTTGACCCGCATTAGAATTGTAGTATTATTCTTTTCGTCGAACCGACGGGTTTCTTGTTGAATCTTGCCACCAGACATAAGGACCTGTCTTTGCCGTTGTTGTTCGTATGCCAAGGCCTTGCGCACATAGTTAAATGAGTTCATGTTCTTAATTTCAACCTTTTGACCAAATTCCTTTTGGCCAATTGGACGGATTGAAATATTAACATCTGCCCGCATCGAACCTTCTTCCATCTTAACATCAGAAATCCCAGTAAATTGGATTCGTTGTCTTAATGTTTCAAGGTATGCGTACGCTTCATCTGGGGTGGAGATTTCAGGTTTTGAAACAATTTCGATCAAAGGAGTTCCCTGCCGATTCAAATCAACGTAGGAGTAATTCCGCCCGTGACTGTTTTTCCCAGCATCTTCTTCAATATGCATTTCTGCAATTCCAATTTTCTTCTTCTTACCATCAACTTCAATTTCCAACCAACCATCATGGGCATCTGGTTTATCATTTTGGGTGATTTGGTAAGCCTTTGGATTATCTGGATAGAAATAGTTCTTCCGATCAAAGTGTGGGTGTCTTTCAATTTCAGCGTTTAATGCCAACGCAGCAGTAATCCCATTGGCAACTACCTGCTTATTAGTGCTAGGTAATACCCCAGGATATCCCCAATCAATCACGTTGGTATTAGCATTAGGCTCATCACCATAGTCAACTGGTGAAGGACTAAAAATTTTAGAATTGGTCTTTAATTCAATATGAACTTCCAAACCAATAGTCGTTTCAAAATTCATTATTTGTCCCCTCCCACTTCTGGCGTTTCCTTATGGAAATCAGTATTTTGTTCGAATGCGTAACCAGCCTTGTAGATGGTAGCTTCATCAAATGGGCGGCCGATTAATTGCATCCCAATTGGCATCCCATCACTAAACCCTGCTGGAAGTGACATTGCAGGGAGACCAGCTAGGTTAACTGGAATCGTCATTGCATCGTTCAAGTACATGGTAACTGGGTCAGAAATATCTTCGCCAATTCCAAAAGCAGTCGTCGGTGCAGTTGGTCCTAAAATCAAGTCGTAATCTTTGAAGACCTTCTTGAAATCATTGATCATCAAAGTTCTAACCTTTGCAGCTTTTTGGAAATAGGCATCAAATGCCCCAGCTGAAAGCGAGAAGGTTCCAAGCATGATCCGACGTTTAACTTCGTCCCCAAATCCTTCAGAACGACTCTTGACATAAACTTCTTCAAGGTTCTTAGCTTCAGGAGAACGGTATCCGTAACGAATCCCATCAAATCTTTGTAAGTTAGAAGAAGCTTCTGAGGAAGCCAAAATATAGTAAGCAGCAACCCCGTACTTAGTGTGTGGTAATGATACTTCTTCAACGGTTGCGCCTAATTGCTTGTAGGTTTCGGCAGCCTTTAAGATAGCGTCTTTAACGTCTTGTGAAATTCCTTCAGCAAGGTATTCCTTAGGCAATGCAATCTTCATGCCCTTGACCCCGTCCTTAATGGTAGCGGTATAGTCAGGAACTTCCTTGTCTGAGCTGGTCAAGTCATGTTCATCATGGCCTGCAATGGCGTTCAATACCACTGCGTTATCGAACACATTTCTGGTCAATGGACCGATTTGATCCAAACTAGAACCAAAAGCGATCAATCCCCAACGAGAGACCCGACCGTAAGTGGGCTTTAACCCAACGATCCCATTATAAGCAGCTGGTTGGCGAATTGAACCACCAGTATCAGAACCCAGTGCAAAGATAATTTGACCAGCGGCAACTGAGGCAGCAGAACCACCAGAAGAACCACCAGGAACCTTACTTAAGTTCCAAGGGTTATGGGTCTTTTTGAACGCTGAGTTTTCGGTTGATCCACCCATGGCAAACTCATCCATATTCGTTTTACCAACGGTGATGGTCTGCTTAGCATTTAACTTTTTCATTACCGTTGCGTCAAAAATAGGCTTGAAGTTTTCAAGCATTTTAGATGCTGCAGTGGTGGTGAAGCCATTGGTTAGGATATTATCCTTAATGGCAACTGGAACCCCTGATAAGACGTTATCTGGGTCAATTCCAGCTTTATCAATTGCTTGGGCCGCTTTAATTGCGCCATCTTCATCTAAATTAATGAAGGCATTGATGTCTGAGTCTGAAGCTTTGATATTATCAAGCGTTTGCTTAGTTAATTCTTCAGCGGTAATGTCACCATTAACTAAGGCTTGATGAATACTGGTAATATCTTTATCAAAATAATTCATCATTAATCCTCGCTTTCGTCAATGATCGTAGGTACCCGAATTAAGCCGTCTGCTACTTCGGGAGCATTGTTTAGCAATGCATCACGTTCGCCCCAATTTTGAGCAACGTCTTCGCGCATTACATTAATTTGGTCGGTAACACTGTAAGTAGGTTCTACTCCATCAGTATCAACCTCACTTAATGTATCAACTAAATCCATAATACTATCTAATTGACCAGTGAAGTAAGGTAATTGATCCTCGGTTAAAGATAACTTTGCTAATTCAGCAACGTGATTAACCGTTTCTTTGTCAATTCTGTCAGCCATCAATTGTCCTTCTTTCTGAATTTAATTTTGATCTCATCTCATATTTTAACACTATTTATTATTAATAGCTGTTAAATATATGGAATGTAAAGTTCTTTGAATTTGTACTTCTTGATAGGAAACTTTGGACTCCCGTTGTGGAAGCAACGGTAATATCAATCGGGACCCCAGTAGGTAGGTACTTGGAAGCAGTCGATTGAAGATATTGGGTAAAACTAATGATTTCAGTTTGACTATAAAATTGGGTCGTAATGTTAATATTCATCCCAGTTAATGAACCATTCATATATTGTGCTTGTGCAGTCACTCCGCTTAAATTCGGGAAGAAGTTTTGAATTTGGGTCTTGAAGTTAGAAAAATCATTTTCATCACTGTTATTAGAAGGCCCCTTTTGACCAGAAGCAACTGGGAACACATAGTTTTGTTGGTTAATAGAAGTCCAATTTGAAACACTGGTTGAAGATCCATCATTAACAGAATAAGCAAAGAAATTACCACCAACTAAACTGTCATCTGGAGCTTGCTTATATAATGCAATTACGATTGGGATATCTTTCAACGCTTTATTTTTGCGTAGTCTAGCAAGAATTGTATTCGCAATCCGCTTGCTTTGTGACTTGATTTCAGCATCACTAAGCTTCATTTGATAAGTCGCACCATAAGCTTGCTTTTGGTAATAGTAAATGGAATTGATTCCTAATCCAATCGTCATTCCACTCATTTTAAGTGAGTTCCCATCTTGGGTTAAGAAATCTTGCTCATCCATTTGTTGCAAATATAGTGGTACCTTGGTATCCTTACCAGCTGGGTTCAACCCCTCAGGATTACTCTTAGTCTTTCTCCCTAGCCAGTTTTCAGTCGTATCAGTGGAAACGTATTGTCCCTCTTGGAATACATATTTACCAGTTGAAAATTGCTTTTTTGAGATGTTCATTAAACCAGCTTCAAAACTTTTTAAGTTCAGTTGATTTCCGTTTTGTTGAACATTGACTCCACGTGACTTACTAGTCAAATAATGTCCATTTTTAATTACACTTTGATAATAATTAGTATCAGATTGGCCAGTCAATTGAGTATCACTGGTCTTACTGCTATTTTTACTACTATTACTACTACCACAGGCAGCCAATAAAACTATCGATGCCAAGGCAGCGATAACAACACTTAAACGTTTCAAAATGATTCCTCCTAAATGCGCTAACCTTTAATTTCTGAAATAAAACGTTGTTCGTCCCAAACCGTGATGTCCAAGCTTTCCGCCTTAGTCAGCTTACTACCGGCATCCTTGCCAGCAATCACTAAATCAGTACTCTTAGAAACACTACTGGTAACGTTAGCACCATGATCTTGCAGCCAGGCAGTTGCTTCAGGCCTGGTCATTTGCTCAAGTTTACCAGTTAGTACAACTTTTTTCTGATCAAAAAATGAATTATCATTCTTCGATTCATCTGAACGGGTATAACGCATGTTAACCCCCAATGATTTTAGTTGATTTATTAATCTTTGTGCTGGAGTACTACTAAAGTAAGTCGTAACACTATCGGCAATCACAGTCCCCATTGAATTAATTGAAGCAATCGAATCTGCATCAGCTTCTTTTAAAGCGTCGATCGTTTTAAAGTGTTCAGAGATTAATCTAGCTGCTTTAGAACCAACATGTCGAATTCCTAACCCAAATAATAAGCGTTCCATAGAATTATTTCGACTATTATTAATAGAATTTAATAAGTTTTCAGCAGATTTAGGACCAAACTTATCCAAATTTAATAGATCATCCAATTTCAAACTATAAAGTCCTGCAACATCAGATAATAACTTATGATCAAAAAGTTGTTGAACGATTCTAGGGCCCAACCCAGTAATATCCATTGCATTTCGAGAAGCAAAATGAGTCATTTGCTCAGTAAGCTGTGCAGGACAAGCTGGATTAATACATCTCAATGCGACTTCGTCATCTAAATGAACCAATTTAGCCTTACAAGAAGGACATTCGGTCGGAATTAAATATGGTTTAGAATCTTTCGGTCGCTTAGTCGCAATATATTCGGATATTTCTGGAATAATATCCCCGGCTTTATGCAACTTAACGGTATCACCGATTCGAACACCCTTTTCTTTCAAATAGTCAGGATTATGAAGAGAAGCTCTCGAAACAATGGTTCCAGCTAGCTTAACTGGTTCCATAACAGCAGTAGGAGTTACGACCCCAGTTCTACCGACCGTCCATTCAATATCGATTAATTTGGTCTCTTCTTCTTCGGGAGGGAACTTATATGCAATCGCCCACTTGGGAACTTTAACGGTCGCCCCAATTTGGGTTTGTAAATTTAATTCGTTCACTTTAACCACGATTCCATCAATTCCATATTCTAAGCTATCACGTTTTGCTTGATATTCATCAATATAAGAATTAATTTGATCTAAGTTATTAGCAACATGGTAGCTAGGGTTAATTGTAAATCCTAAATCCTTTAATTCAGCTAACAAGCCACTTTGGGTATTCGTTTTTAAATCATTATAATCAGCCACATTGTACATAAACGTACTTAAATGACGACTAGCAGTAATGCGTGGATTTAACTGCCTTAAACTACCGGCAGCTGCATTTCTAGGGTTAGCAAAAACATTTTCTCCATTCCGTTCCCGTTCTTCATTTAATTTTGCAAAGGAATCCTTGGGCATATAACATTCTCCCCGAACTTCAATCGTGATTGGACGGGTTAATTTTTGCGGGATCGAAGGAATCGTTTTTAAATTCCTAGTAATATCTTCACCAATTTGACCATTACCACGAGTTGATCCCTCAACAAGTAATCCATTTTCATAACGTAATGATATCGAGAGTCCATCAATTTTCAGTTCACAGTTAAATTGCGCTACTTCTGGGTAATTTTTTTCAATTCTAACGGTAAAATCATCCAATTCAGTTTTTGAAAAAACATCCCCTAATGATAATAAGGGAATATTATGATTCACTTTTGAAAATTGTGGTAGGACTTGTCCACCCACATTTTGAGTTGGTGAATCAGCGGTAATTAAATTAGGATACTTCTTTTCTAGGTTAACTAATTCCTGGTAAGTGGCATCATAGACAGCATCTTCAACACTAGGTTTATCTTGAACGTAGTATTCACGACTCCATCTTTTTAGTTTTGGCTTAATTTCATTTATCTTTTGCTCAGCAGCTTGTTCAGAACCTTTAGTACTCACAAACATTCCTCCTCAAAAGATTTATTCCTTAGTAATTGGTGCAAATGCTGCAAGTAATTTTTTCACACCGGTTGGAGTTGGAAATGCAATATCTAATTCCATACTTTCACCGTTTCCATCAACTTTAACAACGGTTCCAGTTCCCCAAGCTTTATGAGAAACCTTGTCTCCAACATTCCAAGTCTGGTTGCTAGCCCCAGTTGTTTGCTTCGTTGACTTATGACTACTTGGTCCCCGATAAGGAGAAGAATTAGCAAAACGAGCATTACGATTATTTGGACTATCAAATGGGGTTTTAATTGCCCCACTAGAAGCAGTCCTTCCATTCGAGTTAACTGCATTAATTAAATCAGGGTTAATCTCTTCGATAAATTGGGAGGCTGGATTCGTTTGTCTTCGACCATATAACATCCTGGCAAATGTATTTGTTAAATAAAGTTTCTTTTGTGCACGTGTAATTCCAACATAAGCCAATCGACGTTCTTCTTCTAGCTCCTTTGGATTCTCCATTGCTTTGGAAAGTGGAAAAATACTATCTTCCATCCCAATCATAAATACGACTGGAAATTCTAGTCCCTTTGCTGCATGCAAAGTCATTAAGGTTACTTCTGGGGTATTTTCAGCAATATCATCCTGTGCTGATACTAACGATAGATCAGAAAGAAAGTCAACTAACGTACCATCATCTGAGCCATCTTGATGGGAGTCATCGAAATGCTTTGTAACTGATAAAAATTCCTCAATATTTTCAACACGCGCATTTGCTTCCAATGTCTTTGAAGCTTTTAAAGTCGATAAATAACCAGTTTTTTCTAATACGGCATTCGTTAAGTCAGTTAATGATAATTTATTTACATCGGCTTGTAGGGCTGTCATTACCGCACCAAAATTATCAATTGCCCTTCTAGCTCGACTACTAATATCATTATTTAATTCAATGTTTTGACAAGCTTCAAATACACTCCATGAGTTAGCATTAGCAAAGTTAACTAGTTTTTCAATACTAGCGGCGCCAATTCCACGTTTAGGTTCATTAATGATTCTTTGTAAACTCATGGAATCACTTGGATTAGCAAGCAATGTTAAGTACGCTAAAACATCTTGGATTTCCTTACGATCGTAAAACTTATGACCACCAACAATTGTATATGGAATATTAGATTTTAAAAGGGTTTCTTCAATTACACGTGATTGTGCATTAGTTCGATATAAAACCGCAAAATCACCATATGAATAATGATTGTTACTCATTTCATTCTTAATATTTGTAACAACAAAGCGTGATTCATCAAATTCACTCTGCGCACGATAATAAGTAATTTTTTCTCCGACTGCATTTTCAGTCCATAAATTTTTATCCTTACGTTCTTCGTTATTTTGAATAACTGCATTTGCAGCGTTCAAAATTGTTTTAGTCGAACGATAGTTTTGTTCCAATAATGTCACATGCGCCTTAGGATAATCATCTTGAAAGTCTAAGATATTATTCATATTTGCACCACGCCAACCATAGATACTTTGGTCAGCATCCCCAACTACACAAACGTTTTCGTACTTTTCACCTAGCATGTGAACGAGTCTATATTGTGCCTCGTTCGTATCTTGGTATTCATCAACGTGGATATACTTAAACTTATCTTGGTAATAATGTAAAACATCAGGGGCTTTTTCAAACAATTGAATTGTCATCATGATCAAGTCATCAAAATCAACCGATTGATTGCGATGAAGTTCTTTTTGATATTGTTTATAAACTTCACCAGTCACCTTAATAAAGGGATTTTCAGCATTATTATTATTCGATACGAACTCATTTGGCGTTTGTAAATCGTTTTTGGCGTTCGAAATCATCGATAAAATTGAACGGGGGCTATAAATCTTTGGATCATAATCTAAATCCTTTAAAATATTCTTAATTAAAGTTTGTTGTTCACTAGTCCCAGCAATCGTAAATGATTTATCATAACCTAAAATATCAATATAACGTCTTAAAATTCTAACGCAAAGAGCATGGAAGGTAGAAACCCAAACTTCATTTCCACTAGGTCCTAATAGTTTAATGACCCGTTCTTTCATTTCTCGTGCAGCTTTATTAGTAAAAGTAATCGCCAAAATATTCCAGGGTAAAACATTATTATCCTGAATTAAATGTGCAATCCGATGAGTTAAAACACGCGTTTTACCACTCCCTGCACCTGCCATAATTAATAGCGGGCCATCAGTTTGTAAAACGGCTTCACTTTGCTTATCGTTCATCCCTGCCAAAAGTTCATTATTGGACAACGTTATTCAATCCTCTCTCAATCTCTTATCATTATTATTATAGCATAGCAATTTTTTAATAACTAATAACACAAAAGCGCCGATATAGTTAATATACCGACACTTATTAATCCCAAATTCCAGAGTTATTCACTTGCTCTAAAGTTTTATCTAAATCACTAGTCGGAACGATTACATGACCAATTGCACCATGTTCGTTCTCACCCTTGGTATAAAATACAAATTGCCAATTCGGTTTTAGGGCCCATTGACGTTTTATATCTTCAAGTTGATCTTGAGTAAACGTTCTAAGGTAAAAAGTATCATCATCTACCTTTGGATAAGTAGGTAATCCGCAAATCGATCTTAAATGACCGTCGGTGATACTTTCAACACAACGGTCGAAGATCATTGCTTCTATATCTAGCCTTGGTTCAATCGATTTAATGTAGATCGTATCATTATTAGTAACCAAGAATTTTATTTTAAAGGCTCCAAAATATTTTAAATTATCAGAAACTAGATTTCCAATCCGATTCATTTCCGTTTTAACATCCGAACTCAAGGCGGTAATATTAGATGCGCTAATTAACTGCTTTCCCTTATATCTACACTGAACTAATGGAATCAACTTGGGTTCATCTTTCATCCCATTAATAATATTCAATGAATATTCAAATTCATGTTCAATATATGGCTCTAAAATGTAGGTACCCCGATCTAGCATAATCGCTGCCCTGGCAATATCAACTTGATTATGAATAATTAACTGTTGATCATTGAAAAATGATTTTTGAATCGGCTTCAAAATTGCTGGATAGCCAATTGAATCAATTGAATTATAAAGATCATTTAATTCTACGATCGTAACATAAGGCAACGTATTAACATTCAAATCATTTAAAAATGCCTGTTCAATCAGACGATCATTCATAATTTCTAAAATATCAGTTCCCTGTGGGACCCTCGTAAACTGAGTCAGATAGTTAATTAAGTCTGAATTCGTACGAATTGAATTATAGGTAATAACATCGCAACGTTGTGCGAAATCCTTTAGCTTATCGGTATCCTTTAAAGAGGCATTGATCACAAAGTCAGCAATTGAATCAAACTGATTATCAGCATTATCAGTGTACATTCCCACTTTTAGTCCGTTTCTTTTTGCTGCTGTGATTAAATTAAATGAATTGACATCATTATTAATAATTCCGATAGTATCACCGGGATAAATAAAATTATTAGTCAATTAAATCACTACTTTCAACTATTTTATTCTACAAATGTAACTTGATTATCATCAAGGGACTTCACCCTAGCAAGTGATTCTAGTTTGATTCCCTTTTCATTGATTAACTTATGACCATCTTGGAAACTCTTTTCGATCACGATTCCAACCCCTGCGATCTTAGCTCCAGCATCTTTAATAATATCTAATAAACCAGAAACAGCTTGTCCATTAGCCAAAAAATCATCAATGATCAAAACATTATCATTTGAATTAATAAAACGCTTATCAATACTAATTTGATTAGTAACTTGCTTAGTATATGAATAAACATCTGCAAAATAGATATTAGAATTATGCGTCAAACTCTTGTTCTTACGTGCAAAAACGACTGGAACGTTTAAATGAAGTCCTGCAAAAACAGCAGGAGCAATACCGGAAGATTCAACAGTTAAGATTCTAGTGATATGATCATTTTTAAACAGTCTAGCAAATTCTTGCCCTAACTCATCCATTAGCTGTGGGTCAACTTGGTGATTTAAAAAACGATCAACTTTTAGAATGTTACCTGGTAGTACCGTTCCCTCTTTTTTGATCCGTTCTTCAAGTAATTTCATTTATATTCTCCTATTCCGTGAACTATATTTATAATTCATTTTAACGAGATTTAAAATTAAAAACAATCTAATTTAGATGATATGTAGAGATTTTTAAGAAAATAAATTGACATTGTAGTTTTTTTTAGTTATATTGCAAAGGATAAAACGTTTTAGGAGATGAGCATTTTGGCTAAAAATACTGAGGTTAGTCCAGAACAAGCAAAGTACAACGTTGGAGACCAAGTATCATTTACATTAGAAAAACAGAAATTTACTGGAATTATCGAAAAGGGATATACAAATTCATTTCTCATTTCCTTCAATTCTGATGATCCTGCAATCGTTGATAAGTACCATAATAAGGTCGTTATCAATAATAAGAAGTTAAAGATGATCAAAGCAGCTCCTCGTAAAAAGGAAGAACCTAAAAAAGAAGATTAGTTAAAACGGAGAATAGATCGTAAGACCATAAAATGGTTCTTGATATAGGAAATAAAAATTTCTTATACCAAGAACCATTTTTTATTCATCATCGTTAATACGAATCCATAATTATTTGACCAACCCCTAATGAATATAGGATCCGTCATTTTTATATTTGAAGACGTATGTCACAGTCTTCTTTGCTTATTAATGAATTTAGTTAATGGGATAGAGACTAGCGGTGTTATAACAGCAGCTATTATCGCCTCCAAAACTCCATTTGTGGTAAATACAGTTAACAAATAAGGCAAAAGTTCTTTCACATTAATGTTGTATAGTTGCTGAGCATATCCATGATAAAAAACGTAAATCATGCTCAATAACAAAACTGTATTTGTCAAAGATCCAATTATACCAGTAAGTGCCAAAATTAATTTAGAATTTTTGGCATGAAAAATACGGTTATAGATTATTCCAGCTACTAATCCGATTAAAATTCTCGGTAAAACAGACACAAGCGGATTAATAAAAACATATTGAGCTAATGGGCTAGTCGGCCAAAAGAACGCTCTTACAAACGTAATTAATCCCCAAATCGTTCCAATTAATACCCCATCACTAGTCCCTAATGTAACCGTAGCAATAACCACTGTGATTGGAATAATGGTTAAACTTAACGGGCCAATTGGAATATATCCCAATCCTGGTACTGTAGTTTGAATGATTATCAAAGCAATAAAAATGGCCCTTATCACTAATTTTGATGTATTATTCATGACTAAACTCCTTTTAAATCGAACAAAAAAACTCTGCTTCCAAACGGGAGCAGAGCCAAAATGTATAAAAATAAATTTTAACGTTTTGAGAATTGACCAGCCTTACGAGCCTTCTTCAAACCTGGTTTCTTACGTTCCTTCATCCGAGGATCACGAGTTAATAAACCAGCGCGCTTTAATGGACCACGGAAATCTGGGTCTACATCTAATAATGCACGTGCAATTCCATGACGAGTTGCTCCAGATTGACCAGAGTAACCACCACCATTAACGTTAGCAAAAACGTCATAGTTACCAAGAGTTTCAGTAACGTTAAATGGTTGCATAATTACTTCTCGTAAGTTTGCAAATGGAATGTAATCTTCAACTGGCTTGTCGTTAATAACAACCTTACCAGTTCCGGGTACTAAGCGTACTCGTGCAGTTGAATCTTTACGGCGACCAGTGCCGCGATATTGTACTTGAGCCAAATTAGTCCCCTCCTTAAATTAATTTACTAATGTCTAACTTTTCTGGGTTTTGAGCTTCATGCTTATGATCTTCGCCAGCGTATACATGTAACTTCAAAAATACTTGGTGACCCAAAGTACCATGAGGTAACATACCCTTAACTGAAGTTTCGATAAGCTTTTCAGGTGTATTTTCACGCATTTGGCCTGCAGTCTTTGATTTCAAACCACCAATATAACTGGAGTGGTGGTAGTAAACCTTGTTAGCAGCCTTACGACCTGATAATGCAATCTTTGATGCATTAATAACAATAACATTATCACCAGTATCAACGTTTGGTGTAAATGTTGGTTTATTTTTTCCTCTTAAGATTGAAGCAACAACAGTTGATAAACGTCCTAATTCGATGCCATCTGCATCGATAACGTACCATTTGCGTTCTACTTCACCTGGTTTTGCCATATATGTTGTACGCAATTTGAATTCCTCCATGTTTCTGTGTTTGTTCGACACCAACTAAAAGTTTCCGGGGCTTTATTGTGGGGCAAACAATACCAACTACCATAATACAAACATTTATCAATAAAGTCAATAATAAATTAACGTTGTTTGACTGGTAATTTAGTTGGATGCTTAGGATCATCGCCCTCATAATAAACCCGCTTTAAATATAGTCCGCTAGCTGGCGCTGTCAAGCGCGCCTGATTTCGATTTTTAACTTTAAAGAGCCGTTTAATATCGTTAACATCTCTTCTGCCAGCACCGATTTCGATTAGAACCCCAGCCATAATTCTTACCATGTTATATAAGAACCCGTTTCCATAAAATTCTAAAACAACTTCATTTTGTTGTTTATCAAGGTAACAAGTGGCTTCGTAAATTGTTCTTACATTTGTCTTAGCCGTCGATCCAGAAGCAACAAAACTCGAAAAGTCATGTTCACCAACCAAGTCGACAATTGCTTTTTTTATTTTATCAATATCTACTGGGAAACGCCAATGTCCCGTATAGAATCTTTTAAAAGGATTAATAAATTCACTTAAATCAAATCGATACATATAACGTTTTCCAGAAACATCATATCGAGCATGAAAATCATCAGCAACTATTTGAACGTTTGTAACTTCCATATCAAGGGGCAGCATACTGTTAATCCCCTTTAACATTCCAATTTCACTAATTTGATACGGAAAATCAAAATGAACTACTTGGCCCAAAGCATGAACACCTGCATCAGTGCGCCCCGATCCAAATACAGGAATTTTAGGATCTGGGTTTTTAGCCATTTTATTAACAACACTAGTTAAAACTCCCTCAATCGTTCGTTGATGGGGTTGTTTTTGAAATCCCGCAAAATTAGTGCCATCGTAAGCTAATATGATTTTAAAGCGTGCCAATTCCTCACCTCCTAAATAAAATCACTAAAATCGCAATTAGAATAAAAATCATCCAGGTGTAAAAATCAATTCTAGACATTTTATAAATATGATAACGACTCCGATTATCGCCATCCTTATAACCACGAGCTTCCATTGCTCGGCCTAATCCCTCAGCATGCTTAAAGGAACTTATAAATAATGGAATTAGAATTGGCACCATTTTTTTGGCGCGATTCAATATATTTCCCTCTTTAAAATTAACCCCACGTGAACTCTGAGCCTTCACAATTGTTTCAGTTTCATCCATCAATGTTGGAACAAATCGTAATGAGATCGATATCATCAAAGACATTGTATAAACAGGAAATTTAATTTTTTTCAATGGCATCAAAATTTTTTCAATTCCAGAAGCAATCGAAAGCGGGTCAGTAGTGAGCGTCAATACCGTCGAGAAAAAAATAATTAACAAGAAACGGATAAAAATGAATCCAGCAGTTTTTAATCCATCGTCAGTAATCGTTATAAAGCTAAATTTAAATAATACCTGTCCAGTATTATCAAATAAAATTTGAATAATTACAGTAAAAATAATTACCCAGACTAAGGGCCTGATTCCACGTAAAAAGAATTTTAATGGCGTTTTAGAAGCCAAAACAGCCGTTAAAGATAAAATAGTCATTAAACCATAGGTAATGA
Source organism: Nicoliella sp. ESL1120 (assembly GCF_058508515.1). Taxonomy (NCBI): domain Bacteria; kingdom Bacillati; phylum Bacillota; class Bacilli; order Lactobacillales; family Lactobacillaceae; genus Nicoliella; species Nicoliella sp. ESL1120. The sequence continues at coordinate 760,034 of NZ_CP196383.1, read as the reverse complement.
TGTTATTCGCAAAAAAAATAATAAAAACAAAAAATATCGATAACAATATTTTAGATGCTGGATCCATTTTATGGATAATTGAATTGCCAGGAATGTAACGGCCTAATAATAACTTATTCATTTTGATCACTCATTTTAAAATTTATTTTGGCAAGCAGTTCTGATGTCAATTCATCAGGGGTCAAAGGAAAAGATGACATTTTAATTCCAATTTTACTAAGTTCATTGGCAAATCTAACGGTTTCTGGCACTGCTAGATTCATTTTAGAAAGTAAGGATTGATCCTGAAATAGTTCTCTTGGCGTCCCTTTAAAACAAAGAGCTCCATGATTTAGAACAGCTACGTAGTCAGCATATTTAGCAACCATTTCCATTTGATGAGTAACTAAGATCACTGTGATGCCATGTTTATTTCTCAAATCTGATACCAAATTCATAATATCAAATTGCCCCTTTGGATCTAATCCCGCTGTCGGCTCATCTAAAACTAATATATCTGGATTAGTTGCTAAAACTCCAGCAATTGCAACCCTTCTCATCTGACCTCCTGATAGTTCAAATGGTGAACGTTGTAATAATGAACTAGGGAGTCCAACTCGCTTAACGCTGTCTAAGGCTAACTGGTGTAGCCTATCTTCTGCAATTCCAAAATTCTTCGGTCCAAACGAAATGTCCTTTTCAACGGTCTCCTCAAATAGTTGATTCTCCGGTTGTTGAAAAACAATTCCAACTTTTTTTCGAATTCGATAAATTTCCTTTATGGCCGTTTTTGAATTTAAAATTGCATCTTTAACAGTAACAGATCCAGAGGTTGGTAACAATAACCCATTAATTTGTTGAATCAATGTTGATTTTCCGCTTCCAGTATGACCAACAAGGGCCCAAAAATCACCCTTATTTATATTAAAACTGATGTTATTTAAAGCTTTAGATTCAAATGGTGTATTAGGCTGATACAAGTAACTTACTTCTTTAAAGGAAACTGCTTGATCCATTCTATAAATGCTCCTTCATTTAAATAATAATTGGGGACACTGACTCCGTGCTGCTTTAAATTTTCCTTTATTTTAGCCGCATATGGTAATTCTAAACCCATGTCAACTAGTTTTTCAGGATCGCTAAATATTTCGTCAGGTTGATTTTCAGCGACTACTGTTCCATTATTTAAGACTAGAATACGATCTGCAAGCTTTAATTCATTTACATCATGAGTAATCGAAATAATTGTTAATCCATAATCTTGTTTCAACTTATTAATTACAGATAAAATATTTGATTTACCAGCAGGGTCTAACATATTAGTAGCTTCATCCAAAATAATTATCTTAGGTTTTAGAGCTATGATGCCAGCTAATGCAATTCTTTGTTTTTGCCCACCAGATAAATCTGAAGGTGCTTTTTGCTTAAAGTCCAGCATATCAACAGCCCTTAATGAATCATCAACAATTTGATGCATTTTATTATATTCAATTTGTCGATTCTGTAACCCAAATGCAATATCATCTTCAACGGTTGCTCCAACAAATTGATCATCTGGATTTTGAAATACTAATCCAATTTTAGTTCTAATATCCCAAACGGAATCAGGACTTAATGGGACTGATTCTACCTCAATCGATCCACTATCAATTTCAATTAAACCATCTAAAGCACTAATCAAAGTGCTTTTTCCACTACCATTATGCCCAATAATAGATAACCATTCTCCCTGCTTAACGTTAAAAGACACATCATTTATTGAATATTGATCAGAATCTGCGTATTTATATTTTAGATGGCTTACTTTAATAATGTAATCGTTGATAATAATCCCTCGGTTCTATTTTAATATAAATTTATGTATAAAAAAATCACTAACAGGTTAGTAATGCATAGATAAAAATCTATATTCGAACTAGACTCGGGATTCCCATCATCATAACGTTCTATATTACTAACCCTAGTGATTTCATTTAATATGAAATTATAAACAATTAATTAGTCAACTAATTGTAAAATAACCATTGATGCACCATCACCACGACGAGGCATGGTCTTGTACATACGAGTGTATCCACCGTTACGATCGGAATACTTAGGTGCAACATCATCAAAAAGCTTTTGTAAAGCAGTTTGAACGGTTACAGTATCGCCATCTTCTTTAGCATCAGCAATTACGTTTTGTAAGAATGCAGCTGCTTTACGGCGAGCACTAAGATCACCACGCTTACCAAGCGTAATCATCTTATCAGTTGTTGAGCGAACTTCTTTAGCACGTGCTTCAGTAGTCTTAATTTGACCATTGATTAATAATTCAGTGGTTAAATTACGAAGTAATGAACGACGATGAGCACTAGTGCGTTGTAATTTACGGTAACTCATATCTGGATATCCTCCTTTTAATCTTCTTTACGTAGGGACAAGCCTAAGTTATTTAACTTAATTTTTACTTCATCAAGGGACTTACGACCTAGATTACGAACCTTCATCATATCAGGTTCACTCTTATCAGTAAGTTCTTGAACAGTATTAATCCCAGCACGTTTTAAACAATTGTAAGAACGAACAGAAAGGTCTAATTCCTCAATTGTCATTTCTAACATTTTTTCCTTATGTGTTTCTTCTTTTTCGACCATTACCTTTGTGTTCTTAGCTTCATCGGTAAGGTTAACAAACATATTAAGGTGATCAGTTAGAATCTTAGCAGCCAAACTAACAGCTTCACTAGGTGTCATAGAACCATTAGTCCAAACATCTAGCGTAAGCTTATCATAATCAGCTTTATGACCAACCCGTGCATTTTCAACTTGGTAATTTACACGTTCGATTGGGGTATAAACGGAATCAACTGGTAAAACACCGATTGGCATTCCTTCATTACGTGCTTTATTTTCATCAGCAGAAACGTAACCACGACCCTTATTTGCAGTTAAGCGCATATGGAAAGTAGTCCCTTCTGCAACCGTTGCAATGTGTAAATCTTTATTCAAGATTGTAACATCTGCATCGGCTTCGATATCACCAGCAGTAACATTAGCTGGACCAGTCACATTAATCTCGAAAGATTTTTCAGCGTCATCTGATCCTTCAATCTTCAAATCAATTTTCTTAACATTAAGAATAATTTGAGTAACATCTTCCACAACACCCTTAATAGTAGAGAATTCATGTAAGACGTCATCAATTTGAACACTAGTAATCGCAGCACCAGGTAAAGATGAAAGTAAAATTCTTCTTAAAGAATTACCAAGGGTTGTTCCATAACCACGTTCTAATGGTTCTACAACAACTTCACCATAGTTATCGGTTTCATCAATTTTATGAATATCAGGCTTTTCAAATTCAATCATTCTTATCTTCTACCCCTTTCAAAACGTTACGAGTCAATAAAAGTTTATCACCGTTAAGCAAATAACGGATAAATAACCTTAAACCCGACGACGCTTTGGAGGACGAGATCCGTTATGAGGAACTGGAGTTACATCGCGAATAGCGGAAACTTCTAAACCAGTAGATTGAAGTGCACGAATAGCAGATTCACGACCTGAACCAGGACCCTTAACAGCTACTTCAACAGTCTTCATACCATGTTCCATTGAAGTCTTAGCAGCAGCTTCTGCAGCCATTTGAGCAGCAAAAGGAGTTGACTTACGACTACCACGGAAACCTAAAGCACCAGCAGAAGACCAGGCAATAGCATTTCCTTGAACATCAGTGATCATTACTAAAGTATTATTGAAAGTGGAGTGAATATGAGCAACACCAGATTCAATATTTTTCTTTACACGACGCTTACGTGTATTTCTTTTTTTAGTTGCCATGAGAATTATTTACCTCCTTCATAAATATTTTTTACTTACTACCCTTTTTACCCTTACGAGTACGAGCATTGTTCTTAGTGTGTTGACCTCTAACAGGTAAACCACGACGATGACGCATTCCACGGTATGAACCAATTTCTTGTAGTAACTTGATGTTCATACTTACTTCACGACGTAAGTCACCTTCAATTTTGTAACTGTCAACAACTTCACGAATTTTATCTTCTTGGTCAGGAGTTAAGTCACGAACACGAACATCTTCAGAAACGTTTGCTTTTGAGAGAATTTCTTGTGATCTTGACTTACCGATACCAAAAATGTAAGTTAAACCGATTACGATACGCTTATCACGTGGTAAATCAATTCCAGCGATACGAGCCATTAAATTACACCTCCTATATTAATAAATTAATTACTTACCTTGACGTTGTTTGTGCTTAGGGTTAGTACAAATAACCATAACCCGACCCTTACGTCTAATAACTTTACAATTTTCACACATTGGTTTTACTGATGGACGTACTTTCATTCTAATTGCCTCCTAAACAAAAGTTTTACTTAAAACGGTATGTGATGCGACCCTTAGTTAAGTCATATGGAGATAGTTCCACAGTAACTTTATCACCAGGCAAAATGCGAATGTAGTGCATCCGAATCTTACCTGACACGTGAGCCAAAATATCATGTCCGTTTTCTAATTCAACACGAAACATTGCATTAGGTAAAGTTTCTAAAACTTTACCCTCAACTTCAATGACATTATCTTTAGACAAAGAAAAATCCTCCTAAAAATTTATAGATTTTATTAATGAGCAAAAAGCCCACTTATCTCTCAAAATCCTACATACATAGGATAGTTTAGCACACAAAACGCAGCTGAACAATTATATCAACAATAAATTGATATTTAAGAGAAATTATGCTTTAAATTGATCAAGAATTTTTGTAATTGCCTTAGTAACATCTTCGATGGATTGATTACCATCAACAGTGAATAAAACATTTTTATTCTTGTAAAAATCAATTAAAGGTGTATTCATCTTAATGTTTACATCTAAACGATTCTTAACTGTTTCTGGCTTATCATCACTTCGTTGATAAAATTCATGTCCGCCACAAACATCACAAGTATCCTTAACCTTAGGCATTTTGTAAAGTTTGTGATAAGTAGCACCACAATTCTTACAAATAAATCGGCCGGATAATCTTTCAACTAATGTATTAGGATCAACATCAATATTAATCACTGCATCAATTGGTTTATTAAGTTCACTTGTGATTTTTTCTAAATCATTTGATTGTTGTAAAGTTCTAGGAAAACCATCTAACATATAACCCTTATTAGTGTCATCTTTTGATAAACGATCCTTAACGATTCCAGATGTAACTTCATCTGGAACTAAATCACCTTTATCAATGTACTTCTTAGCTTCAACTCCCATTGGAGTTTGATTTTTAATCGCAGCACGAAAGATGTCACCAGTTGAAATATGAGGAATTCCATACTTTTCAACAATATATTCTGCTTGAGTACCTTTACCAGCACCTGGAAGGCCCATTAAAATAAGATTCATTGACATAGCTATTTATCCCCTTTGATTTTATAAATCAGTTGGTCTTGGGTTCTTAATGAATCCAACGTATTCACGCTTCATCATCAATCCCTTAATTTGTCTAATTGCTTCGATTGCAACACCAACAATAATCAACAAACTAGTACCACCTAAACCAACTGATTCACTCAAGTTCCAAACGTTTTGAGCAATAAGTGGAATTAATGCAACGATTCCTAAGAAAACAGAACCAACAACACTCAAACGCATTAATAATTTAGAAATATAGGTTTGAGTTTCATTACCTGGCCAAACTCCTGGAATATAACTTCCTTGCTTTGTTAAATTCTCAGAAAGTTTTTCTGGGTTGACCTGAACGAAAGCATAGAAGAAAGTAAAGATAACGATTAGAAGTGTATATAATATGGAACCATAAATTGATTGCATATTAAATATTTGTGACATAATCTGATACCAAGTATCGTTTTGATGGTTATTCGCAAAGTAAATCAAAATTGTTTGCGGAGTCGAAATAAACGAACTGGCAAAGATAACTGGGATAACCCCAGCAACGTTAACTTTTAATGGTAGATAACTACTATCATTTGAACTAGAAACCCGTCTGGTATATTGGATCGGAATTCTTCGTTCAGCCTGTTGAACCCAGGTAACAAAAGTAACAATAATTAAAACAGCAACAAGAATTACAGCTAAGAATGCAATTCCTTGCCATAAACCAGATCCACTTTCACCCAAAATATAATCAGTATATAGTTGTTGGATTCCAACTGGAATTCTTGCAACAATACCTGCAAAGATAATCATGGAAACACCCTGACCAATTCCTCGATCAGTAATCATGTCTCCCATCCAGGTTGTTAACATTGAACCACCGGTTAGAATAATACCGATACTTACATATGTCGCAATTCCTGGGTTTTTAACAAGGTTTAAACTACTTAAAGTATTAAAACCTGCAGTAATCCCAACAGATTGGATGAATGCAAGAACAACGGTCATAATTCTAGTAACCTGATTTAATTTACGTCGTCCAACTTCCCCTTGTTTTCCCCATTCCACAAATTTAGGAACGATGTCCATTTGGAGCAGTTGAACAACAATCTGAGCAGTAATATACGGTGAAACACCCATAGCGAAGATGGAGTAGTTTGTTAATCCACCACCACTAAAGGTGTTTAAAATGCTAACCAATCCAGAAGAAGAAACGCTTTGAAGTGCCTTCGCGTTTATACCAGGAACAGTAATAAATGAACCAAGTCTAAAAACAATTAGTACTCCTAAAGTAAAGAGAATTTTATTTCTAATATCCTTTATCTTAAAAGCGTTCGTTATGGTTGATAGCATTAGATCACCTCAATTTTACCGCCAGCGTTTTCAATTGCTGATTGGGCTGACTTAGAAAACTTGTTAGCCTTAACAGTCAATTTCTTAGTTAAATCGCCTTCGCCAAGGACCTTAATTCCGAACTTAACGTTTTTAACTAAACCAGCTTCCGCAAGCTTTTCAGGAGTTACATCAGCACCATCATCAAATTGATTTAATGATGCTAAGTTAACAACTGCATATTCTTTACGGTTAATGTTAGAGAAACCACGTTTTGGCATTTGACGGTAAAGAGGCATTTGGCCCCCTTCAAAACCTAAACGAGTCTTGCTACGAGCCTTTTGACCTTTTTGTCCACGACCAGCGGTCTTACCTTTACTTCCGCGACCACGACCAATTCTTGATCTTGATGAACGTGAGCCTTCAGCAGCTTTTAATTCATTTAACTTCATTAAAAGTACACCTCCTTATTAAATAGATAAATTACTTAACTTGTTCAACTTTAACTAAATGTGCAATTTTGAATAATGCACCACGAACAGCTTCGTTGTCTGGTCTTACAACAGTGCTGTTAACACGATGTAAACCAAGTGCTTCAACGATTTTACGTTGCTTAGGGAGACGGTGCGTTGCACTATGAGCTAAAGTAATTTTTAATTGAGCCATCTCTAAACTCCTCCTTATTCTGCTAAGTGTTGAGCAGAAACACCACGTAAAGCAGAAACTTCTTCTGCACTCTTCAATGAAATTAAGCCTTCAAAAGTTGCACGAACTGAATTAATTGGTGTGTCTGAACCTAAACGCTTACTAGTAACATCATCGATACCAGCTAATTCCATAACGGCACGGACAGCACCACCAGCGGCAACTCCAGAACCTTCAACGGCTGGCTTCAACATGATCTTTCCACCACCGAAGATACCAACAACTTCGTGAGGGATAGTAGTTCCAACGATTGGTACTTCAATTAAGTTCTTACGAGCGTCTTCAACAGCTTTACGAATAGCTTCTGGAACTTCTTGAGCTTTACCAGTACCGAAACCAACATGTCCATTCTTGTCACCAACAACTACTAAAGCAGCAAAACGTAGACGACGTCCACCCTTAACAACCTTGGTAATTCGATTAATAGCAACAACATTATCTTCAAGTTCTAATTTACTTGCGTCAATTTGGTTCGGACGAATTTTTTTAGCCATGTGTTATCAATTCCTCCTTTTTTAGAATTCTAGTCCATTTTCACGAGCGGCTTCAGCCAAGGCTTGAACACGGCCATGGTATAAGTAACCCCCACGATCAAATACAACATTTTTAACATTTTTCTTAGCTGCACGTTCAGCAACTAACTTACCTACAAGTTTAGCTTGATCAGTTTTGTTACCTTCACTAGCTTCGCTATCAAGAGTTGAGGCACTAGCAAGCGTCACACCCTCTACGTCATCAATAATTTGAGCGTAGATGTTTTTGTTAGAACGGAAAACGTTCAAGCGTGGGCACTCGGCAGTACCAGAGATCTTATTACGGACACGTAAATGACGACGTTGACGTGTCTTGTTCTTATCTGGTTTTGTAATCAAAATAGTCACCTCTAATTTAATATAGTAGCAAAATAATAAGTAATAATAATATTACTTACCAGTTTTACCTTCTTTACGACGTACATATTCGTCTTCGTAACGAATACCCTTACCCTTATATGGTTCAGGTGAACGAACGGCACGAACCTTAGCTGCGAAATCACCAACGTGTTGTTTGTTGATTCCATTAATGTTGATAGTAGTGTTATCAGGAACTTCAAGTTCAAGATCTTCAGGAACTTCAATTTCAACTGGGTTTGAGTAACCAACGTTAAGAATTAAAGTCTTACCCTTTAGTTGAGTACGGTATCCAACCCCGATAAGCTTAAGGGTTTTCTTGAAACCGTTGCTAACACCTTCAACGATGTTGTTAAAGTTAGCACGCATAGTACCGTGCATTGCACGAACTTTGTTAGTGTAACGAACGTTAGGTTCGAAACTTACTACGTTGTCTTCAACTTTAACTGAAATTTCAGGAGAAAGGATAGTTGATAAAGTACCCTTTGGTCCCTTAACAGTTAACTTGTCATTATCTTGACTGAATTCAACCTTTTCAGGTAATTCAACCTTTTTATAACCAATACGACTCAAAATTACACCTCCAATACTTTTAAAATTTTACCAAATGTAAGCTAATACTTCTCCACCAATCTTCTTGGCACGAGCTTCCTTATCAGTAATAACACCTTCAGAAGTTGAAATAATCGCAATTCCTAAACCATTTAAAACCTTAGGAACAGATTGAGAATCAACGTATGAACGTAAACCTGGCTTTGAAATACGCTTCAAACCAGTAATAACACGACGGTTGTTTCTACCATCGTTATCCTTACCGTACTTTAAGAATACGCGGATAACACCTTGCTTGTCGTCTTCGATGTATTCAACATCGCGAACGAATCCTTCACGTTTAAGGATTTCAGCAATGGCACGTTTAATTTTGGATGCAGGTGCTTCAACTGATTCGTGACGAGCCATGTTGGCATTACGAATGCGAGTTAAGAAATCTGCAATTGGATCTGTCATAGACATAAACGATAAGCCTCCCTTTATTTTTTATATTTTACCAACTAGCCTTCTTCATACCAGGAATTTGACCCTTGTGGGCTAAATCACGAATACAAAGACGGCATAGATGGAATTTTCTGTAAACAGAGTGAGGACGTCCACAGCGTTCACATCTTGTGTATGCTTGAGTTGAGAACTTTGCAGGACGATTTGCTTTTAAAACTAATGCTTTTCTAGCCAATATAAAGCCTCCCTATTGATTCACTACTTAGTGAATGGCATTCCGAACTGTGCTAATAATTCACGTGATTCTTCATCACTATTAGCAGTAGTAACAATAACAATATCTAATCCACGAACGCGGTTAACGTTATCGTAGTTGATTTCTGGGAAAATTAATTGTTCACGTACACCTAAAGTGTAGTTACCACGGCCATCAAATGATTTCTTGCTAACACCATGGAAATCACGAACACGTGGAAGTGAAACATTGATTAATTTGTCTAAGAATTCGTACATGCGTTGGCCACGTAAAGTAACCTTAGCACCGATTGACATACCTTCACGTAATCTGAAACCGGCAATTGATTTCTTAGCCTTAGTAACTAAAGGCTTTTGACCTGAGATCAAAGCTAATTCAGCAACGGCTTCGTCTAAATTCTTAGCGTTGGTAACAGCGTCACCAACACCCATGTTCAAAACAATCTTATCAAGCTTAGGAGCTTGCATGATTGATGAGTAGTTAAATTTTTCAACTAATGCTTTTGAAATTTCATTAGTGTATTTGTCTTGTAAGCGACTTGGCATAAATGAGATATCCTCCCTTCGTCAAATTTTAATCGAGTGATGTGTTTGTCTTCTTTGAGAAACGAACTTTCTTTCCGTTGTCTTCTCTGATACCAATCTTAGTTGGTTCATTGTTAGAAGGGTCAATAATCATAACGTTAGAAACATGAATTGGTGCTTCAACATCATTAATTCCACCTTGTGGATTGCTTTGTGAAGCTTTTTGATGCTTCTTAACGATGTTCACACCTTCAACTACTACGCGATCTTTTGAGGCAATAGTCTTAGTAACAGTTCCTTCTTTACCCTTGTCTTTACCACTGATTACACGAACTTTGTCACCAGTTTTAATTAACATTTTACGGCACCTCCTTGGCGTTTAGTAGTTATTATAGTGTTTCAGGAGCTAGTGAAACGATCTTCATGAAGTTGTTGTCACGTAATTCACGTGCAACTGGTCCAAAGATACGAGTTCCGCGAGGGCTCTTGTCATCATTAACGATAACGGCAGCGTTTTCGTCGAAACGAATGTATGAACCGTCCTTACGACGGGAAACAGACTTAGTTCTAACGATAACAGCTTTCACAACGTCACCCTTTTTGACAACGCCACCTGGTGTTGCTTGTTTTACAGTAGCAACGATGATGTCACCGATTCCTGCATAACGTCTGCTTGATCCACCTAAAACCTTAATGGTTAAAATTTCACGAGCACCTGAGTTATCGGCAACTTTTAAACGACTTTCTTGTTGAATCACGGTAAAATCCTCCCTTCATAGTTGGATCATTTAGAATACGATAAAATGATTAGATAATAACAGCTTTCTTAACAATCTTAACTAAACGGAAATGCTTAGTAGCTGATAATGGCCGAGTTTCCATAATTTCAACAATGTCGCCCATTTTAGCTTCATTATTTTCATCATGTGCTTTGTATTTCTTTGAATACTTAACCCGCTTACCGTAAGTTGGATGAGTCTTAGTGGTTTCAACAATTACAGAAATAGTCTTATCCATCTTGTCAGAAACAACGCGACCACGGTATACCTTGCGTTCATTACGTTCTTCGCTCATGTATAAACCTCCTTTTATCGTATTCTTACTTGTTTAATTCTTTTTGACGAAGTGCAGTTTTAATACGTGCAATGTTCTTACGAACTTGTTTTAATCTTGCAGTATTTTCCAATTGTCCAGTAGCCAATTGAAAACGAAGGTTAAACAATTCTGCCTTGTAACCTTGTTCTTTTTCGTGCATTTGATCAGTGGTTAATTCATTAATTTCTTTAGCCTTCATTTGATTCGCCACCTACTTCCTTTTTAACAATCTTAGTCCGTACAGGAAGCTTCATTGAAGCTAAACGTAAAGCTTCTTTTGCGATTTCGTCAGTAGTATCTCCTACTTCGAATAAAACTTTACCGCGCTTAACGGGAGCAACCCATCCAGCAGGAGCCCCTTTACCATTACCCATACGAACTCCGACACCTTTTTCAGTATATGATTTGTGAGGGAAAATCTTAATCCAAACTTTCCCACCACGCTTCATGTAACGAGTGATAGCAACACGACAAGCTTCGATTTGTCTGTTAGTAATCCAGTGAGAATCTAAAGCTTGTAATCCGTAACTACCGAAAGCAACTGATTTTCCACCCTTTGCTTGTCCACGTAATTTACCACGATGTTCACGACGGTGTTTTACACGTTTTGGTACTAGCATGTTTATTCCCCTCCTTTACGATTATTATTACGACGATTATTACGACGATTGTTGTTATTTGCAGGAACATCATTGTTCACAGCAGCTTGGCCTGGTAATACTTCACCACGGTAAATCCAAGTTTTAACACCAATAGCACCATAAGTTGTGTGTGCTTCTTCCCATGAGTAATCAATGTCAGCACGTAAAGTATGCAATGGAACAGTACCTTCTGCATATGATTCGATCCGAGCCATATCAGCACCATTCAAACGACCAGCAACTTGAGTTTTAATACCCTTAGCTCCTGAACGAACACTACGTTGCATAGCTTGACGCATTGCACGACGGAAAGCCACACGACCTTCTAATTGAGCAGCAATGTTTTCACCAACAAGAATTGCATCTAAATCAGGTTTCTTGATTTCGATGATGTTGATGTGAACACGCTTACCAGTTAATGAATTTAATTGTTTACGAAGACTTTCAACTTCGGATCCACCTTTACCGATAACCATACCTGGTTTTGCAGTGTGGATAGAAACGTTAACACGCTTTGCAGCACGTTCAATTTCTACAGTAGAAACAGAAGCATCAGAAAGTCTTTCTGCGATATATTTACGGATTTGTAGATCTTCTTTAAGATTAGCAGCAAAATCTTTTTCAGCATACCATTTTGCTTCCCAATCGCGAATGATCCCTACACGAAATCCGTTTGGATTTACTTTTTGACCCACGCGTTATACCTCCTACTTTTCAGAAACTACGACAGTGATGTGACTAGTTCTCTTGTTAATTGGTGAAGCTGAACCTTTTGCACGAGGACGAAAACGCTTAAGAGTTGGTCCTTCATTTACATATGCTTCACTTACAACTAAGTCTTCACGATCTAAATCAAAATTATTTTCTGCATTAGCTACAGCTGACATAAGAACCTTTGATACAACTGGAGAAGCACCCCGAGGAGTGAATTTCAAGATTGCACTGGCTTCTGCCACGCTTTTACCTCTAATAAGATCAACTACAAGGCGGACCTTACGAGCGGCAATACGAACAGTTCTTGCAGTAGCTTTTGCTGATGTAACTTGTTCAGCCATTTATTAATCCTCCTTGTTTAAACAGTTTTCTTATCGTCACCCTTAGCGTGACCATGGAAAGTACGGGTTGGTACGAATTCACCAAGCTTATGTCCTACCATATCTTCTTGAACATAAACGGGAACATGTCTTCTCCCATTATAAACAGCGATAGTGTATCCAATAAAACTTGGAAAAATAGTTGATCGACGAGACCAAGTCTTAATAACTGACTTCTTTTCAGAATCCTTTTGAGCATCAATCTTCTTTAAAAGACTGGCATCAGCGAAAGGTCCCTTCTTTAAACTACGACTCATTATAAAACCTCCCTTACAATTTCATCATTGATGAATTTATATTACATCTTTGAACCCTTACGACGACGAACAATCATCTTGTTAGAACGAGCACTCTTAGAACGAGTCTTCTTACCAACAGTCTTCTTGTGCCATGGTGATAATGGAGATGGGTAACCAACTGGTGCTTTACCTTCCCCACCACCATGTGGATGATCATTAGGGTTCATTACGGAACCACGAACGTGTGGACGTTGACCCTTGTAACGAGTACGACCAGCTTTACCAACGTTAACTAATCCGTGTTCTTCGTTACCAACACTACCGATAGTAGCACGGTTTACAGAAAGAATCATCCGAACTTCACCAGATGATAATTTAACTAGTGCGTATTTACCTTCGTTACCTAATAATTGAGCTGAGGCACCAGCAGAACGTACTAATTGACCACCCTTACCAGGTTTTAATTCAACGTTATGAATGATACTCCCAACTGGGATTTTATTCAATGGTAATGCATTACCAACTTTAATATCAGCATTTACACCTGATTCAACTTTATCTCCAACCTTAAGTCCCTTAGGGGCAAGGATGTATGATTTAACACCATCAGCGTATACTAACAATGCAATGTTAGCAGTACGGTTTGGGTCATATTGGATTGATTGAACAGTAGCCATAACATCATCTTTGTTACGCTTAAAGTCAATGATACGGTATTGGTTCTTGTTACCACCACCACGATGACGAACAGTCATGCGGCCTGAGTTGTTACGACCAGCTTGGTGCTTCTTAGCAGCCAATAAAGACTTTTCAGGCTTTTGAGTCGTAATAACTTCCTTATAGTTAAGGCTAGTCATGTTACGACGACCATTACTGGTTGGTTTGTACTTTTTAAGTGCCAAAGTATTCCCCTCCTATTTTAATATTTTATTTTTCGCTAAATAATTGAATTTCGTTTGAATCTGCGGATAAGGTAACGATTGCCTTACGACGCTTCTTAGTGTAACCTTCGAATGATCCTTGACGCTTCTTCTTACCCTTAAGATTCATAATGTTTACTTTAACAACCTTAACATCAAAGATGTCTTCAATTGCTTTTTTAACTTGAGTCTTAGTTGCCCGTACGTCTACATCAAATGTGTAACGCTTGTCATCCATCAAAGCAGTAGTTGCTTCAGTGATAACTGGACGTAAAATGATATCGCGTAATTCCATTATGCGAGCACCTCCTCTACTTGAGAAAGAGCAGCCTTAGTAATAACAATCTTGTCGCTGTGAACAACATCAAGAGTGTTAACACTCTTAGCATTGATAACAGTAACATTCTTTAAGTTACGTGCTGATAAAGCAACGTTATCATTGTCATCTTCTAAGACAACTAAAGTCTTAGTAGTAACATCTAAATTCTTTAATACGTTGTTAAATTCCTTAGTTTTAGGAGCACTAAATGCTAATGAATCAACAACAACAAAGTCGTCGTTAGCAACCTTTTCAGAAAGAACAGATTTAACAGCTAAACGAGTAACTTTCTTTGGAAGGTGGTATGCGTATGAACGAGGAGTTGGTCCGAAGACAATTCCACCACCACGCCATTGTGGTGAACGAATGGAGCCTTGACGAGCACGACCAGTACCCTTTTGACGCCATGGCTTCTTACCACCACCACGTACGGCACTTCTGTTTTTAACAGCATGAGTACCTTGACGTTGTGATGCGCGTTGCATAGTGATTGTATCGAATACAACACTATCGTTTGGTTCGATGTTAAAAATGGCATCATTTAAGTCGATGTTTCCATTTTTACTACCATCTTGTTTGTATAATGCTACGCTTGTCATTTATTGTTCCTCCTTTCTTATTTTTGAGATCCGCGTGCTGCAGATCTAACTACTAATAATGATTTGTTGGCACCTGGAACGTTACCCTTAACAAGAAGAACGTTGTTTTCAGTGTCAGCCTTAACGATTTCAAGGTTTTGAATAGTAACAGTCTTGTTACCCATCCGACCTGGAAGCTTCATACCCTTAACAACTCGGTTAATGATTGAACCTAATGAACCAGGACGACGGTGGTATCTAGAACCATGAGTTTCTGGTCCACGTGATTGACCATCCTTATGGATGTTACCTTGGTATCCATGACCCTTTGAGATACCTGTAACATCAACGATGTCACCTGCTTCGAAGACATCTGCCTTTACTTCATCTGCTACATTATAATCGCCAAGCTCAACATCTCGAATTTCTTTAATGAAGCGCTTAGGATTAGTCTTTGCTTTTGCTGCATGACCTTTTTCTGGTTTGTTTGAACGAACAGCTTTTTTGTCGTCAAAACCAACTTGAATTGCTTCGTAACCGTCATTTTCAACAGTTTTCTTTTGCAAAACAACATTAGGAGTAACATCAATAACAGTAACTGGTGTTAATTCACCATTTTCACTGAATACTTGAGTCATTCCTACTTTTTTACCTAAGATTCCTTTTTTGGTCATGAGTACACCTCCGATATGATTGTATTTCTAAAAATTATAATTTGATTTCGATATCTACACCACTTGGTAGATCAAGTTTCATCAATGAATCAACAGTTTTTGGTGTTGGATTCAAGATGTCGATTAAACGTTTGTGAGTTAACATTTCGAATTGTTCACGTGACTTCTTAAACTTATGTGGTGAAGCTAAAAGAGTGTAAACAGTACGATCAGTAGGCAATGGAATTGGACCTGAAATCTTGGCACCAGTTCTTTGCGCCGTAGCAACAATCTTTTCTGCAGATTGGTCTAGAATGCGGTGTTCATAAGCCTTTAATCGAATACGAATTTTTTGTTTTGCCATTGTATTCCCTCCTTCGTCTATTTTAAAAATAAGACTAACTCCGTGAAAGTTACCAACGCACCTCCGTGGCAATGCATCCGGGTGTGTCGCAATCTCTCACATCAATGCTATCATCTGTCCTGTTTAGGGTATAACAACCCCTCAAAAATCAGTACTTAACTATAATACCCGATTTAAAGCTGGGTTGCAAGAGTTTCTAAAAAATAATTTGCGGTTTTAAAATTATTTTTGATTTAGCTTCCTATTATTATAGATAGAAAAAAGGAGACTGAAAATTTCAGTCTCCTTCAACAATAAAATTAAAATATTTTATTATTCAGCGTTTCCACCGTTCTTCTTGATAATGTCTTCTTGAATTGCCTTTGGAACTGGAGCGTAGTGATCAAAACTCATTGAGAATGTACCACGACCTTGAGTTGCAGAACGCAATGTAGTTGCGTAACCAAACATTTCAGAAAGTGGAACAAAAGCATGAATTAATTGAGCCTTTGAACGAGTTTCCATTCCATCAACATTACCACGACGTGAAGTTACTTGACCCATAACATCACCCATGTTTTCTTCAGGAACAACAATATCAACCTTCATGATTGGTTCTAGGATCACTGGATCAGCAGTCTTAGCAGCATTTCTCAATGCGATTGAAGCAGCAATCTTAAATGCAGCTTCACTAGAATCGACATCATGGTAACTACCATCGTATAACTTAGCCTTAACGTCAATCAATGGGTATCCAGCAAGCACACCGTTAGCCATTGATTCCTTCAAACCTTGTTCTACTGAAGGGATAAATTCACGAGGAACAACCCCACCAACGATAGCATCTTCGAATTCGAATCCTTTACCAGCTTCATTTGGAGTAAATTCAATCCAAACGTCCCCGTATTGACCTTTACCACCAGATTGACGAATGAACTTACCTTGAGCCTTAGTAGCCTTAGTAAATGCTTCACGGTAAGCAACTTGAGGAGCACCAATAGTTGCTTCAACCTTGAATTCACGCTTCATACGATCAACGATAATGTTTAAGTGAAGTTCACCCATTCCAGAGATAATCGTTTCACCAGTTTCAGGGTTAGTTTCAGCCTTGAAAGTAGGATCTTCTTCAGCAAGCTTTTGTAAAGCGTTGTTCATCTTATCTTGGTCAGCCTTAGTCTTAGGTTCAACAGAAACACTAATAACTGGGTCAGGGAATTCCATTGATTCAAGATGTAATGGGTGCTTAGGATCAGTTAATGAATCACCAGTAGTAGTGTTCTTTAAACCAATCGCAGCAGCGATATCACCAGAGAATACTTCAGGAATTTCTTTACGGTGGTTAGAGTGCATTTGTAGTAAACGACCAACACGTTCACGCTTGTCCTTAGTAGCGTTCAATACATATGAACCTGATTCCAAACTACCACGGTAAACACGAATAAATGTTAAACGTCCAACGAATGGATCAGTCATAATCTTGAATGCTAAGGCAGCAAATGGCTTGCTGTCATCAGCCTTCAATTCAACTTCTTCACCAGTATCAGGATCAGTTGCATTGTATGGACGAACATCAAGTGGTGATGGAAGATAATCGATAACTGCATCAAGCATCATTTGAACACCCTTGTTCTTGAATGCTGAACCAGCTAATACTGGGTAAAATTCAAGATTTAAAGTTGCCTTACGAATTGCAGCCTTTAATTCATCCTTGGTGATTTCTTCACCTTCAAGATACTTGTTCATGATGTCTTCGTCAACGTCAGCAACGGCTTCAACTAATTCATCATGACGCTTTTGTGATTCTTCCTTCAAGTTATCAGGAATTTCAACAGTATCCCATTCTGAACCTAACTTATCTTCATCATATAGGTATGCCTTCATTTCAATTAAATCAACCATACCTTCGAAGTCATCTTCAGCACCAATTGGCATTTGAATTGCATGAGCATTAGCATCCAAACGTTCGTGAAGTGACTTAACTGACATATCAAAGTCAGCACCTAACTTATCCATCTTGTTAGCGAAAACAATTCTAGGAACATTGTATTCAGATGCTTGACGCCAAACAGTTTCAGTTTGAGGTTCAACCCCAGCAGCAGCATCCAAAATAGTAATTGAACCATCAAGAACCCGTAGTGAACGTTCAACTTCGGCAGTAAAGTCCACGTGTCCTGGGGTATCAATAATATTTACTCGGTATCCCTTCCATTGTGCAGTAGTTGCAGCAGAAGTGATAGTAATACCACGTTCTTGTTCTTGTTCCATCCAGTCCATTTGTGAAGCACCATCATGGGTTTCACCAATTTTATGGGTAATTCCAGTGTAGTACAAGATCCGTTCAGTAGCGGTAGTCTTACCAGCATCAATATGGGCAGTAATACCGATATTACGAGTCTTTTCTAGTGGGAATTCACGTTTGTTAGCCATGTGTAATTGTTTCTCCTCTCAAAACAGTTCAGTTTCAAATAAAAGTGGCTATTGAAAATCAACTAGCCACTTTCTATTATAACAAATTATAAGAATAACTAAACGCTAATTACCAACGGTAATGTGCAAATGCACGGTTAGCTTCAGCCATCTTATGAGTGTCTTCACGTTTCTTAACGGAAGCACCAGTATTGTTAGCGGCATCCATGATTTCGCGACCTAAACGTTCAGTCATCGTGTGTTCCCCACGTAAACGTGAGTAGTTAGTGATCCAACGAAGACCTAAAGTAGTCCGACGACCTGGACGAACTTCGATTGGCACTTGGTAGTTAGCCCCACCAACACGACGAGCCTTAACTTCAAGTACTGGCATAACGTTCTTCATTGCTTCTTCGAATACTTCAACTGGGTCATTTCCAGTTTCTTCTTTAATCATGTCGAATGCACCGTATAAAATCTTTGATGCAGTTCCTCTCTTACCATCTAACATTAAATGGTTAATTAAGCTGGTAACCAACTTTGAATTGTAAATTGGATCAGGAAGTACTTCGCGATCCGCAACATGTCCTTTTCTTGGCATTTAAATATCCTCCTCGGTTTTAATTTTAATCGATTATTCCTTAGGCTTCTTAGTACCGTACTTAGAACGACCTTGACGACGGTCATCAACACCGGCAGTATCTAAAGCACCACGAATAATGTGGTAACGAACCCCAGGTAAATCCTTAACACGACCACCACGAATTAAAACAACACTATGTTCTTGAAGGTTGTGTCCAATTCCTGGGATGTAAGCAGTAACTTCGATTAAGTTTGATAATCTAACACGGGCATACTTACGTAATGCAGAGTTAGGCTTCTTTGGAGTCATGGTACCAACACGGGTAGCAACTCCACGTTTTTGAGGAGCTGGGTTGTTGGTTTGAACTTTCTTGTAACTGTTGTACCCATGGTTTAAAGCAGGGGATTTTGATTTAGAACTTTTAGATTTACGTCCGTTACGAACTAATTGGTTAATAGTAGGCATCTAAAAATTCCTCCTTTCATAATTTTAATATAATATATAAGTCCACACATCCAGGTGGTTCATTTTTATTTTTAAAAAAAGAACCGCCGTTTACGTACGAAATTGTACATAGTGCAAAGAAAATAAACCTTTGCAATAGCAAGCACCTTATTATCTTATCACTCACCATATATGCTGTCAATGAATTTTAAAAATAGTCCGTGGTATTTTTTGCGTAATTTAATTCCAGAGGTGTTAAAAATGAACATAATTTTTTTATTCTTTATCGGTGCCGCATTAGGATCTTTTATTTTATTAATCATTCAACGCAACGAACGCAATGAATCAATCGTAACTCCCCGTTCCCATTGTGATAGCTGTAAAACAACCATTAGTTGTCTGGATTTAATTCCAATTATTAGCTACCTAATATTAAAGGGACGCTGCAGAAATTGTCAAGCTCCAATCAATAAAAACATTTTGGTTACTGAATTAGTGATGGGAATTGTTGTCGTACTTCAATCATATTATAAATTCCACATCTTAATTTTTATTTCATTAATAATGTTAATAATATTATCGATCATTGACGCAGAGAAACTAATGGTCCCCACTAAATTGATCATATTGTTATTAATCAATAACGTATTTTACTATTTTATATTTAATAATGGCAATATTATCTACTTTGTCCTCTTAATTGGTGCATATTTAGTCGTTCAATTTATCAATTACTTTACTTTAAAAATTGGAAGTGGCGATATAGACATTATTTTTATTTTTATGTTAGTGGTCGGGATTAAGGGAATCCCACCATTAATTATCATTGCTACAATAGTTGCACTAACGTATTCAATTATTTTTGCTAAACGCAATCAAATTGCATTCATTCCATTCTTAAGCGTTGGATATATTATCACATTATTAGCTATGTAAAAAAATAAGAACCCTCAATAAATGAGAGTTCTTATTTTATGGTATTAACTAGTTTTTAGCGTCTTCTTCTTTTTTAATCTTTTCTTCTAATTGACTAATTGAATAAACACCATCAGTACTAGATGCACCAATTTCCTTTGGCTTAATGTCACCATAAGTGTGCATACCAGTCCCTGCAGGAATTAGCTTACCAATAATAACATTTTCTTTCAATCCGATTAATGGATCGTTCTTGCCCCGAATAGCAGCGTCAGTTAAGACACGAGTTGTTTCTTGGAATGAAGCAGCGGATAAGAAACTGTTAGTTTCAAGCGCAGCCTTCGTAATTCCAAGCAATACGGGACGTGAAGTAGCAGGAATCTTACCAGAGATAACGGCATCACGATTACTTTCCTTAAAGTCATTAATATCCATTAAAGTCCCAGGAAGTAATTCAGTATCACCAGGATCCATGATTCTAACCTTACGAAGCATTTGTCTAATCATGATTTCGGCATGCTTATCACTTAATTCCACCCCTTGACCACGGTAAACAGTTTGAACTTCACTAAGCAAGTAAACTTCAGTTGAGATTGTATCTCTAACCTTGATTAATTCCTTAGGATCAATTGAACCATTGTTCAACTTAGAACCACGTCTGATAAAGTCACCTTCAGCAACTTGCAATTTAGAGTTAATTGGGACACTGTAGGTTCTTGTATCCGTGTCACCCTTAATTGTAATTTCTTGAGTTCTATCAGCTGGGTTTTCTTCGATTGTTTCAACAGTCCCAGTAACTTCAGTAATTTCAGCTTTCCCTTTTGGATTTCTAGCTTCAACAATTTCTTGAATCCGAGGAAGTCCTCGGGTAATATCTGAATTTCCGGCAACCCCACCAGTATGGAAGTTACGCATCGTTAATTGAGTACCAGGTTCCCCAATGGCTTGGGCTGCAACAGTTCCGACAGCTTCACCAACTTCAACTGGATCACCAGTTGCAAGGTTACGTCCATAACACTTTGAACAAACCCCGTGAACACTGTTACAAGTAAATGCTGAACGAATTTCAACTTCCTTGATTCCAGCATCTTCAATTGCTTGAGCTTCTGCTTCGTTAATAATTTGATTCTTCTTAACGATTACTTCACCATTAGCAGGATTAACAACGGTCTTCATTGCATTTCTACCAATAATTCTGTCAGAAAGTGGTTCAGAAATTTGCTTATCATCATCATTGTACAATGCTCTAACAATTAAGCCACGATCAGTCCCACAATCTTCTTCACGAATAATAACATCTTGAGCAACGTCAACAAGTCGTCTAGTTAAATAACCAGAGTTGGCAGTCTTCAAGGCCGTATCGGTCATCCCTTTACGAGCACCATGAGTAGAAATAAACATTTCCAAAACAGTTAATCCTTCACGGAAGTTAGAAGTGATTGGCAATTCCATGATGTCTCCACTAGGCGAAGCCATCAACCCACGCATTCCGGCTAATTGAGTAAAGTTTGAAATGTTACCACGAGCTCCAGAATCACTCATCATAAAGATTGGGTTTTGAGGATCAAAGTTATGCGCCAATAGTTCTTGAATCTTATCCCTAGCATCAGTCCAGATTTGAATAACCTTTTCATAACGTTCATGATCAGTAATCAAACCATGACGGAATTGCTTGGTAACGCCATCAACTTTTTCATGAGCTTCTTCAATTACTGAAGGTTTTTCCTTTAGTTCAATAACATCGGTAATCCCAACCGTTAAACCAGACTTGGTAGATTTATCGTAACCAATATCCTTAATTTTATCAAGTAACTTGGAAGTAATTGTAACCTTGTATTGGTTGTATACTTCGGCAATCACATCACTTAAGAACCCTTTTTTGAATGGTGGCACAACTGGTGCATCCTTCAAATGATCAAAAATGTTTTCACCTGGTTCGAGGAAGTACTTATCAGGAATATGACCATGAACGTTAGTATCAGTAGGTTCATTTAGGTAGGTAAATGCCTTGGGTAAAATATGGTTGAAAATAATCTTACCAGTAGTCGTAACCAAAATCTTATCCCTTTGATCATCTGTAAATGGCTTATCAGGCATTGATGATACACGAATCCCAACTCTAGTATGCCAGTGGGTCGTTCCATTTTGGTATGAAAGAATTGCTTCGTCATAATCATTGAAGATTGATCCTTCACCTTCACGACCAGCTTCTTCCATAGTAAGGTAATAGTTACCGATAACCATATCTTGTGATGGAGTAACGATTGGCTTCCCATCACGAGGTGCAAGAATATGACTGGCAGCAAGCATTAGGATTCTAGATTCAGCTTGGGCTTCGTCTGAAAGTGGAACGTGAATGGCCATTTGGTCCCCATCAAAATCGGCGTTGTAAGCTTCACAGGCCAATGGATGTAAACGCATTGACTTCCCACTTACTAACACTGGTTCGAAGGCTTGAATTCCCAAACGGTGAAGCGTAGGAGCCCGATTAAGCAACACTGGGTGTTCCTTAATTACATCTTCTAAGACATCAAACACTTCATCTTCTTGACGATCAATTTGGCGCTTAGCATTCTTGATGTTAGAAGCAATGCCTCGCTTAACCAATTCTTTCATAATGAAAGGTTTGAATAATTCCATTGCCATTGGTACTGGTAGACCCATTTGGTTGAACTTAAGGAATGGTCCAACATCAATAACTGAACGGCCTGAGTAGTCAACCCGCTTTCCAAGTAAGTTTTGTCTGAACCGACCTTGCTTACCCTTAAGCATGTGTGATAGTGACTTCAATGGACGATTACCTGGACCGGCAACTGGACGACCACGACGACCGTTATCAATCAAAGCATCAACGGCTTCTTGAAGCATCCGCTTTTCATTTTGCACAATGATTCCAGGAGCATGCAAATCTAATAATCTCTTAAGTCGGTTGTTACGGTTAATCACCCGCCGATAAAGATCGTTTAAATCTGAAGTGGCAAAACGGCCACCTTCCAATTGAACCATTGGACGAAGATCAGGTGGGATAACAGGAATTGCATCCATTACCATCCAATCTAAGTCATTTTCAGAAGTTAAGAATGCTTCCAAAATGTCTAATCGACGAACGGCACGCGTTCTCTTTTGACCAGTAGCCTTCTTTAATTCTTCTTTTAATTCATCTGTTTCTTTTTGAACATCAACATTTTCAAGTAACGTCTTAATGGCTTCTGCACCAATATCAGCCTTGAATCGATTACCGTATTCTAACTTCTTTTCACGATAGTCATGTTCTGATAGTAATTGTTTGTTTTCAAGTGGTGTATCCCCACCATCAGTAACAACGTAGGAAGCAAAGTAAATAATTTCTTCCAATGCACGGGGACTCATGTCTAAAACAAGCCCCATTCTACTTGGAATTCCCTTGAAGTACCAAATATGGGTAACGGGTGCAGCCAATTCAATATGACCCATTCGTTCTCTTCTAACCTTGGAGCGCGTAACTTCCACTCCACAACGATCACAGACAATTCCGCGGTAACGAATACGCTTATATTTACCACAAGCACATTCCCAGTCTTTAGTAGGCCCGAAAATTCGTTCATCGAACAAACCTTCTTTTTCAGGCTTTAAAGTCCGGTAGTTAATGGTTTCAGGTTTTTGAACTTCACCATATGACCAACTACGGATTTTATCAGAAGATGCTAGGCCAATTTGCATGCTTTCGAATTTATTAACATCGACCAATTGAGCGGCCTCCTTATTTAATCATTAGAATTTGTGTTAGTAGTATTTGTATCGGACTTTTCAGATTCGCTGTCTTCTTGTTCTGCTTTTTCAGCATTTTTCTTAGCTTCTTGTTCCTTAGCTAACTTGCTTAAAGCATCAACATTAACAACATCGCCATCTTCATTGTCCATATCTCTTAGTTCAACTTCCTTGTGATCCTTGTTAAGAACCTTCATATCAAGTCCTAAGGCTTGTAGTTCTTTAACAAGTACTCGGAATGATTCGGGAACCCCTGGCTTTGGAATTGGTTCGCCCTTAACGATGGCTTCGTAGGTCTTAACCCGACCAACCACGTCATCAGACTTGTAGGTTAGGATTTCTTGAAGGGTATAAGCAGCCCCATAAGCTTCAAGAGCCCAAACTTCCATTTCACCAAACCGTTGGCCCCCAAATTGAGCTTTACCACCAAGTGGTTGTTGGGTAACTAATGAGTAAGGTCCGATTGCACGAGCATGAATTTTATCATCAACCATGTGAGCGAGCTTCAAGTAGTGCATAACACCAACAGCAATTCGCTTATCAAATGGTTCACCAGTCCGTCCGTCATAAACTACTGACTTAGTATCAGGAGCCATTCCAGCTTCCTTAACGATGTCATCAATATCATCATCACTAGCACCATCGAAAACAGGGGTAGTAACGTGAATTCCTAATTTACGAGCAGCCATTCCTAAATGCAATTCAAGCAATTGACCAATGTTCATCCGAGAAGGCACACCCATTGGACTCAACATAATGTCGATTGGAGTCCCATCTGGCAAGTATGGCATATCTTCTTCTGGAATAACGATGGAAACGGTCCCCTTGTTACCATGACGACCAGACATCTTATCCCCAACTTGAATCTTCCGTTTTTGTGCAATGTAAACTCGAACCATTTGGTTAACACCTGGTGCAAGTTCATCACCATTTTCACGACTGAAGACCTTAATGTCTTGAATAATTCCTCCAGCACCATGAGGTACCTTAAGGGAAGTATCACGAACTTCACGTGCCTTTTCACCAAAGATCGCATGAAGCAGACGTTCTTCAGCAGATAGTTCAGTCACACCCTTAGGAGTAACCTTACCAACTAAGATATCACCATCGTGAACTTCAGCACCAATTCTAACAACCCCGTTTTCATCAAGGTTCTTAAGTGCATCTTCCCCAACGTTAGGGATTTCACGAGTCATTTCTTCGGGTCCTAACTTCGTATCACGAGCTTCTGATTCATATTCTTCAATATGAATTGAAGTATAAACATCATCACGAACTAACCGTTCGTTAATAGCGATCGCATCTTCGAAGTTATAACCTTGCCAAGTCATAAAGGCAACAACTGGGTTTTGTCCTAATGCAAGTTCACCGTTTTCCATTGAAGGTCCATCGGCAAGCACTTCATTAGCGTCAACATGGTCATTGACCTTAACGATTGGCCGTTGGTTGTAGTTCTTACCACCATTGGAACGTTGGAATTTCATTAATCTGTAGGTATCTAAGGCCCCATCATCACGACGAACCCGAACCTCACGTGAATCAACGTATTCAACGTTTCCTTCGTGTTTACAAATTAGAGCAACTCCAGAATCATGGGCAGCCCGATATTCCATCCCAGTTCCAACAAGTGGAGCGTGTGGATTTACCAAAGGAACTGCTTGACGTTGCATATTTGCACCCATCAAAGCACGGTTGGAGTCATCGTTTTCCAAGAAAGGAATACATGCAGTCGCAACCGAAACTACTTGCTTAGGTGAAACGTCCATGTAATCAACGTCTTCGATGTTAGCAACGATATTATCTGAACGGTGACGCGCCAAAACAGTTGGTTCTGCAAATGAACCATCGTCGTTCAACTTAGAGTTAGCTTGTGCAACCACGTACTTATCTTCTTCGTCCGCACTCAAGTAATCGATCTTATCGGTAACCTTGTGATCCTTCCAGGAAACACGACGGTATGGAGTTTCAACAAAACCATACTTATTAACCCGTGCATAACTAGAAAGACTATTGATCAACCCGATATTTGGACCTTCTGGAGTTTCAATCGGACAAATTCGACCATAGTGAGTATAGTGAACGTCCCGCACTTCATATCCGGCCCGATCACGAGTCAAACCACCAGGTCCTAAGGCAGATAGCCGCCGTTTATGGGTCAATTCACCAAGTGGGTTCGTTTGATCCATGAATTGTGAAAGTTGTGAGGAACCAAAGAATTCCTTAACGGAAGCCACCACTGGTCTGATGTTAATCAATTGTTGTGGAGTAACAGTAGCAGCGTCTTGGATTGACATCCGTTCTCTAACTACTCTTTCCATCCGTGCTAAACCAATTCTGAATTGGTTTTGTAATAATTCACCAACTGAACGAATCCGACGGTTACCCAAGTGATCGATATCATCGGGTTCACCAATTCCTTCTTGTAAGTTAAAGAAGTAATTAATGGATGAAATAATATCAGCTGGGGTAATGTGCTTGAAGTCCAATGGAATATTATCGTTACCAATTACTGGAACGATTCGATCTGGCTCGTTCTTTGAGTAAACCTTGATAACTTGAATCGTCATTGGTTCAGTCACAACGGCTTGGTCAGAAGGTTCGAAAGTATAAGCCTTGAAATCTTGGCGATCAAGATATGGCTTTAATTTTTCTAATAGTTCACGGCTAATTACGTCATCCTTATTAGCAATGATTTCACCAGTATCAGGATCAGCCAAAGTTTCTGCTAGGGTCAATCCTAGTAATCTATTTTTAAGTGTTAATTTATTGTTAGTCTTGAAACGACCAACTGGTGCCATGTCATAACGCTTTGGATCAAAGAAACGAGCAGTCAAAAGACTTCTTGATGAATCGGCCGTCTTAGGTTCACCAGGACGTAGTCGTTCATAAATATCCTTTAATGCTTCTTCAACACGAGAATCATCAGCGTTTTTATGAACATCCTTTTCTAATGTTAATGATAGGCTATCATTAGAACCGAGGATTTCACTAATTTCGCTATCATCACCAAAACCAAGTGCTCTAACGAGTTCGGTAATTGGTAACTTCCGTGTCCGGTCAATTCTGACATATGAAACGTTTTTAGCATCCGTTTCAAATTCCATCCAAGCCCCACGGTTAGGGATAATGGTGGAACCAAATACAGTTCGGCCATTCTTATTAATGTCCTTATGGAAGAATACCCCAGGAGAACGAACTAATTGTGAAACGATAACCCGTTCGGCACCATTAATAATGAAGGTCCCTTGGTCAGTCATCAATGGAAAATCGCCAAAGAAAACATCTTGGGTCTTGATTTCACCAGTATCATGGTTCGTTAACTTAAGCGTAACGTGTAATGGAGCTGAATAATTTGCCTCATGCGCACGTGCTTCTTCTACTGTATACTTTGGTTCTAATAATTGATAATCAACGAACTCTAAAGATAAATTCCCCTTAAAGTCATCAATTGGCATAATGTCATTAAACATTTCCCGTAATCCATCATCCAAGAACCATTGGTATGAATTCGTTTGGATTTCAATCAAGTTAGGTAAATCAAGAACTTCCTTGATTCGAGCGTAACTTCTACGAATACGGTGCTTTCCATATTTAACTAAATGTCCTGCCAAGTTATTCACCTCTCCTAATTATTTCTACGAAAAGAAATGTTACAATTTGATTACAAATTGTATTTTTCCTATTTTTTTACCTAATTTGGGCAAAAAAAATCCCCAAAACAGATTCAATAATCTCAACTTTGGGGGATATAGGAGCTCTTACGGACAATAGATCGCAAGAACTCATTTCAATTCGTAGTTATATAATGATATAATACTCATTTTATTGATCAATGTCAACATATAAAGCTCAAAAAAAAGAGGAAATAATTCCTCTTTTTTTGTTAAATTAATTCAACTAATTAGTCGATTTTTGATTAACACTTTTTACATTAATCTTAATCTTACCATGACTCGCACCAATTGTGATTGAATCTCCTGTGGCAACTTGCCCAGAAAGCATCGTTTCACTCAGTTGATCTTCAACCTTAGTCTGTAGTGCCCGTCTAATTGGCCGAGCCCCGTATTGAGGGTCAAAACCAGCTTCCGCCACTACGTCAATTGCAGCAGGAGTTAATTTAACATTAATCCCCTGTTCCTTAATCCGATCAAGTAAATTCTGTGCCATCAATTTAACGATTGAGTGCAACTGTGGTTTATTAAGTGAGTGGAAGATCACTACTTCATCAATTCGGTTCAAGAATTCTGGTCTGAAATGTTTCTTTAGTTGATCCTTGATGGTTGCAGACATTGCTTTATAGTCATCAGCATCAGCTTTTTCAGCACCGAACCCAACGGTCTTCTTGTACTTAAGTGTCGTTGCACCTAAGTTGGAAGTCATAATGATGACCGTATTTCTAAAGTCGACTTTCCGCCCCTTTGAGTCAGTCAGGTATCCATCATCAAGCACTTGAAGTAACAAGTTAAAGACATCTGGATGGGCTTTTTCAACTTCATCAAGTAAAACTACTGAGTAAGGGTGTTGTCTAACCTTTTCAGTTAATTGACCACCTTCATCATAGCCAACGTAACCAGGAGCTGAACCAATCAAACGACTTGTTGAATACTTTTCCATGTATTCAGACATGTCTACTCTGATCATATCATTTTCCGAACCAAACATTGCCTCAGCCAAGTCCTTAGCTAATTCAGTTTTCCCAACCCCAGTTGGTCCCAAGAACATAAATGAACCGATTGGTTTGTTAGGGTCCTTTAGTCCGCTACGAGCCCGTCTAATTGCTCTCGCAACTGCAGAGACAGCTTCATCTTGACCGACAACGCGCTTATGAAGAACATCTTCTAAGTTAATTAAACGATCAGCATCTGTTTTCTTCAATTGAGTAACTGGAATGCCAGTCCATTGTGCTACAACTTCAGCAACATCTTGACCAGTTTCTTCTAGCTCATAACCATTGTCTTTATTTGATGCCCGCTTCTCAGCTTCTTCAGCTTCCACCTTCACTGCAATGGCTTTAGCTTGTTGTCTAATTAAAACAGCCCGATCAAAATCTTGATTTTCAATTGCTTGTTCTTTTTCTTCATCTAGTTGATTTAACTTAACCCGATTTGCTGAAGCATTCGTTGGTTGATCATTGATTCTTACCTTAGCAGCAGCTTCATCCATCAAATCGATCGCCTTATCTGGTAAGAAACGACTTTGAATGTAACGGCTAGAAAGCTCTACTGCCTTTTCGATTGCTTCATCAGTAATTTTCACATGGTGGTGAGCTTCATATTTAGGACGAATCCCCATTAGGATTTTAACCGCTTCTTCAGGAGAAGGTTCTTCAACTTGAACCGTTGCGAACCGTCTTTCTAAGGCCGTATCAGATTCAATGTATTTTTGATATTCATTAAGCGTGGTTGCCCCGATCATTTGCAGTTCACCACGTGCTAATGATGGCTTCAAGATGTTAGAAGCATCAATTGCTCCCTCAGCTCCACCAGCACCAACTAACGTATGCAATTCATCAACGAATAAGATGATATTGCCACTATCTTTAATTTCTTTGATGACCTTTTTAAGCCGACTTTCAAATTCACCACGATATTTAGTTCCGGCAACTAGCGAACCCATATCAAGCATCATTAAACGTTTTTCGGCCATATCATCAGGCACTTTGCCCTGAATGATTTTTTGTGCTAAGCCTTCAGCAATTGCAGTTTTACCAACCCCTGGTTCACCAATCAATACGGGGTTATTCTTAGTGCGCCGACTGAGGATTTGGATTACCCGTTTAACTTCTTTATCACGACCAACAGTCGGATCAAGACGATCTTCTCTAGCTACTTCGGTTAAATCGGTAGCTAAAGAATCTAAGGTAGGGGTACTTCCCTTGGGTTCGTTTCGACTCTTTTGGCCAGCAAAGGAACCTTTTTTACCAGAAACCGAGCTAACGCCCATCTTTCTGAGGGTAGCCATTCTAATTGCCTTTGGAGCAGCACCTAGAGTAATAAAAATTCTGGATGATAAAATGGCATCATCACTTATTAGGGCTAATAACAAATGTTCAGTTCCAACTTTATTAGAGCCATATTTACGAGCAATCGTTCCGGCTAAAGCAAGAATATCCTTTGCCTTTGGTGAATATGGAAGGTAAGAAGAACTATCCAAGCCCTCTACATTTCCAAACCCTGTTACTCGTTCGATTTCACTTCTAATGTCTTCATCATTAATTTGAAATTGTCTCAAAACACTATAAGCAATTCCGTTAGATTCTAAGGCCAATGCTAATAGTAAATGTTCTGTTCCAACCGCTTGGTGTCTAAAATTTTTCGCTTGTCCTTGTGCAAGTACTAATACATTGCGTGCGCTGGGAGTAAATAAATTATCCATAAAATGCCTCGCTTTCCGTTTCTAATCTTCGAATCTTAAATGATTCAATACAGAAGATAGGATTTGTGATCTTAAACGATTTGCTGTTTCTATATCATTATGAATCACCAAACTATCCTTATCAATTGCAGCTAAAATAATCCTAGCCTCTTTACTGGTAAGCAATTGACTATGATACAATGTTTTAACAATTGAACCACCGTCCCTTTCGGAAATACTAGAGCCGATAATATCAAGTAACGAATCTAATACTTCTATATTATCTAGCAACTTTACTTTTTCGATTCTAATATATCCTCCACCACCACGTTTACTTTCAACAACGTAACCGTTTTGAATTGTGAATCGAGTCTTAATAACATAGTTAATCTGTGAAGGGACAACATGAAAAAGATTAGCAACCTCTGAACGTCGAATTTCAACATGACTAGAATCAGCTAAAATCTGCTTTAAATATCTTTCAATAATATCTGAAACATTTTTTGATTGCATATCTTCATCTCATCTCTGACTAATCTTGACTAATATTATAAGAAATTCATTAGCGAAATAAAAGTATTTTGTTTATTAAATTTTAGGACAAAAAAATCGGGAAAACAAGATTCGAACTTGCGACCTCTGCGTCCCGAACGCAGCGCTCTACCAAGCTGAGCTATTTCCCGATGTTTCCCGTTTTATTTAACTGTAATTAGAACTTGATCGGGAAGACAGGATTCGAACCTGCGACCCCTTGGTCCCAAACCAAGTGCTCTACCAAGCTGAGCTACTTCCCGAAACTTATCTCTTACTACTATATATAATAGAAGAAATAAAAAATGCACCCAGTAGGAGTCGAACCTACAACCTTCTGATTCGTAGTCAGACACTCTATCCAGTTGCGCTATGGGTGCAAAATATTATTAAAATTAAAATGCCGAGGACCGGGATCGAACCGGTACGGTTATCACTAACCGCAGGATTTTAAGTCCTGTGCGTCTGCCAATTCCGCCACCCCGGCAGGCTATTTATTTTTATAAAATAAAAAGCGGAAGACGGGATTCGAACCCGCGACCCCCACCATGGCAAGGTGATGTTCTACCACTGAACTACTTCCGCACAAAAATGCCGACTAGACGATTCGAACGCCCGACCTCATCATTACTAGTGATGCGCTCTAACCAACTGAGCTAAGTCGGCAAATTGGTAAGTGCGGGCGAAGGGACTCGAACCCCCATGTCCAAAGGACACTAGAACCTAAATCTAGCGCGTCTGCCAGTTCCGCCACGCCCGCATATTAATATGAAAATGAGCCGTGGGAGGTTCGAACTCCCGACCCTCTGATTAAAAGTCAGATGCTCTACCGGCTGAGCTAACGGCTCGTGAAAATAAAAAAATGGAGGATACAGGGCTCGAACCTGTGACCTCCTGCTTGTAAGGCAGATGCTCTCCCAACTGAGCTAATCCTCCGAGGTCTCAATGCTTATTAACTTAAGCAACTATTTAATCATACTACTTAGTTAACTTAATGTCAACAGTTTTTTTAATTTTTTATTTTCGCCTTTCAGCTGAAAAGCAATTACTAAAAATCAACAAAAACTAGTATATAATAAATCCACCCAAAAAGCTACCCCCTTTTTCAAAAAAAATAAGAATCGGGATTAAAAATCCGATTCCTATTTAATAATCATTGATATTATCGCAATTTAGAATAAGTCTTGCTTTTCAATTTTTTTCATTCCGTGCATATATGGTTGAAGAACTTCTGGAATATTTACAGTTCCATCTTCATTTTGGAAGTTTTCCAAAATTGCAGCAACCGTACGACCAACTGCTAATCCAGAACCATTTAAAGTATGAACAAATTGTAGTTTGCCACTTTCATCACGATATTGAATTTTAGCCCGTCGTGCTTGGAAATCAGTTGTATTAGAACAACTTGAGATTTCCCGATAACAATTTTGGGCTGGCATCCAAACTTCGATATCGTGAGTCATCGCAGCAGTGAAACTCATGTCACTAGTAGTTAAAGTAATAACGTGATATGGAATCTTCAATAACTTAAGCAAACTTTCAGCTTGGTGAGTAATTTCATCCAAGGCTGCCCATGATTCCTCTGGTTTTGTAAATTGAACCATTTCAACTTTGTTAAATTGGTGTAATCTGATCAAACCTCTGGTATCACGACCAGCACTCCCTGCTTCAGAACGGAAGGCAGGACTTAAAGCGGTGAACTTAACTGGTAACTTGTCTTCTGGGATAACTTCGCCACGATAGTAGTTCACTAATGGTACTTCTGCGGTTGGAATCATTGTTAGATCACTATCAGCAATTTCAAACCCAGCCTTCTTTTCCAAGAACTTAGGGAATTGGCCGGTCCCATACATTGATTCTGAATTAACCATGTATGGTGGAATAATTTCTTCATAACCAGCATTCGTATTTTGATCCAAGAAGAAGTTGTAGATGGCCCGTTCGAGTAATGAACCAGCACCAACGTAGTATACGAAACGACTTCCTGCTACCTTAGCACTTCTTTCGAAGTTTAAGATGCCAAGGTCTTCACCGATTTCCCAGTGGTTCTTAGGCTTAAAATCAGTGAATTCACGAGGAGTCCCAACCTTCCGCAGTTCCTTTGAACCTTCTTCAGTTAAACTGATTGGGTCATCATCATTTGGAATGTTTGGTAGGTGAGCTGCTAAATCATGTTGCTTAGCTGAAACTGCTTGTTCTTGTTCATCTAATTCCTTAATTTCAGCCCCGACTTCTTTCATTCGGTTAATTGGACCGGTAGCATCTTCTTTCGCCCGCTTCATCTTAGCGATGTCATCTGAAACTTTATTTCTTTCAGCCTTTAAGTTTTCAACCTTAACTAAGATGTCACGACGGTTTTGATCAAGTGCCAAGAGTTCGTCAATTTGTTTTTCATCGATCCCTCTAGTGGCCATCTTATCCTTAAACCATTGTTCGTTGTTTCTAATCAACTTCATGTCTAACATGGAAAATCCCTCCTAAAAATATAAAAAGCAGGCTTCGTCATTGGGACGAAAGCCTGCTTTTCGCGGTACCACCCAAGTTCCCGATTAAATCGGACAACTCATCTGTGATAACGGCCACCAACCGTGCAGCATTACCTGCCCACTCATAAATATGTCGGAATTTTCGACTTGTAGTTTTCACCAACCACTACATCTCTAAAAGTCTACTTAAGAAACATACATCGTGTTATAATCTAAATCCTATTCATAATAATAATATTATATCCATTCAAAATTAGCAATATTTTTGTATTAAAAAAGGTGATCATAATTAATCACCCTTAAAAACTATTTTTCCTTGTCAATCGTTTCCTTAGAAACAGGACTAACGTCAACCTTATCCAACGGAATCAACTTAGTATGATTCTTGAGCTTGTAAACAACGTACAAAATAAGAACCAATGGAACACTAATGTAAGTAATTCCAATTTCCTTCCAATTAAAGTTAGAAAAAGCAGATAAATCTTGCCCAATAATAATTAAAATACATAGAATCAAAGTCAAGACAGGTCCAAATGGGAACCACTTAGCATGGTAAGCAAGTTCGTTGATTGAATGACCCTGCTTAATAAATGCTCGTCTAAATCTAAAGTGTGAAATCGCAATTCCGACCCACGCAATAAATCCAGTTAATCCGGATGCAGCAACTAACCACAGGTAAATTTCTGGACCAGCAAAACTAGTAATGAAAGTAGCCAGTGCAATTACGGTCGTAACGACTAACGACAATACTGGAATCCCCCGTCTGTCAGTTTTACCAAATGCTTTTGGTGCATAGATTCCATTTGACATTGAATATAGCATCCGAGTAGATGCATACATTCCAGAATTAGCAGAAGAAATCACTGAAACCAAGATCACGGCATTCATAATTCCAGCAGCAGCAGCTAGCCCCGCCCGTTTAAATACCAAGGTAAATGGACTGATCGCAATATCACTAGCGCTAGAGCCTAACAAATTAGGGCTAGTGTAAGGAATTAAAGCAGCAATTACAAAAATTGCTAAAATGTAGAATAAAATAATTCTCCAAAATACTTCACTAATTGCCTTTGGGACACTGTGTTTTGGATCATCAGATTCACCAGCGGTAATTCCAACTAACTCAGTTCCTTGAAAGGAAAATCCGGCAACGACGAATACTGATAGCATTGCGGGAATCCCACCCACAAATGGTGCTTGTTTATAAGTGAAATTACTCAAGCCAACTGAATTACCACCACCCATAATTCCAACAATCGTTAATACTCCAACGATCAAGAAGATGATGATAGTGGCCACCTTAATCAATGATAACCAGTATTCAATTTCTCCGAATGCACCAACTGAAGCGGCGTTAATTAAAAAGATTAAAATTAATACGCCTCCACTAAAGATCCAGCTAGGAACGTTTGGCATCCAAAACTTCATTACCAACGCAGCGGTACTAATATCCACAGCAACGGTAATTGCCCAGTTAAACCAGTAGTTCCAGCCCATGGCAAACCCCAATGCAGGATCGACATACTTACCAGCATACTCAGCAAATGATCCACTGACCGGTGTGTTCGTGGCCATTTCACCCAAACTAGTCATTAGGAAAAATACCATTAGCCCCATTAAAACATATGCTAGCAATGCACCACCAGGACCCGCTTGCGAAACGGTGGAACCACTTGTAACAAATAAACCAGTCCCAATCGATCCACCAAGTGAAATCATTGAAACATGGCGGGTCTTAAGCTTTCTCTTAACCCCGCCAGATTGATTTTCCGTACTCATATCAATATCCTCCTAAAATTTAAGTTGAAGAAGTCAGAGGAGTTCCCAATTAAAAAGCCCCCTTCTTTATAAAAAAGAAGAGGGAATTATAATTGCATTTAAGCCATTATGAATATTGGAAGCACCCCGTGTAAAACACGACAGTTCAGGGTCTCTTAAACCCAGCCCCAGTTAAAAATAGAAAAAGCTATTTCAAACTTCGGCAGTCATCCCTTTCACTACTGGTCCCAATCGCTTTTTCGACTCACAGTAACTACTAATGATTTCCGCACCTCTTCATATGAAATTTTGATATCGGACATTATTATATCTTTTTTAAGATTTATTTACAATCTTTATTTATGATCGGCCAGTTCCAAGCTGTTGTCATCAATAAACTAAAAAATCCTTTTGACAGCAGAAATTGTAACCATTTTGCCCCGCCATATTTCACCTCCCCCATCATCAAATGAGTTACAATATACTTAATTAAAACAACAGGAGGTTCACAATGAAAATAATCAAGCAATCATTATTTCCGCAATCAAACGCCTTCTTAAAGGGCTATGTTAGGGAATCAGACACTGATGCTCAACATTTTAAATTTCCAGCAGTTATTATCGTGCCAGGGGGATCATTTACCCACATTTCAGAACAACAAGCAGAAAGTTTTGCACTTAGTTTTGCAGCTCAGGGGTACCAAAGCTTTTATCTCAGATATAGCTTTGAAAATGAAAAGCATCCATTGATGCCCCATCCATTGATTGAATTAGCTAAATCAGTTGATTATTTAAAAACCAATGCAATTAGCCTTAATATCGATCCTAATAACATTGTAATTTGTGGTTTCTCAATTGGTGGGTTCGTGGTCAGTTCATTCAATAATCGTTATGACGATGATAAATTATTAAAACTGGTACAACCACAAACCAACTTAAAACCAAAAGCTACCATTCTAAGCTACCCAGTGATCGATTTAAACCTTGGTTTCCCCCCAGACAAGGATAAAATTGCCGATTGGGAAACTGATAATCAACTAACTGGTACTGAAAACGGGGTTACGGATACGAACGTCCCTACTTTTATTTGGCATACTGCAGACGATCCCTTTGTCCCATCGATCAATGCATTAAAATATGCAGAAGCATTGGCTAACCATGGCATCGACTATGAATTACATGTTTTCCACCACGGTAGCCACGGACTAGCAATGGCCAATCAACTGACTGCATGGAATGAGGCAAGTAACGATCCACACGTTGCTAATTGGTTCCCCCTAGCAATCGAATGGCTCAATCAAATTTAACAAACAAAAAAGCATTGCTTGCGCAATGCTTTTTTAATAAACAGATTTTTGGAATGGATGGTACTTCTTTAATTTTCCTGCATAATGATAGTAAAGCCACTCACAAAATTGAAACCAAGTATACCCTACTAAAAATGCTCCAATGGTATCAGAAGGAAAATGGGCATTTAAGAATACCCGCGATAACATCACTAGGATTACATAAATCACTGCAATCGTCTTCGCGATCATTTGTGCTTTTTGCGTATTCAGTAACGGAATCACCATTACCCAAACAACGCTGATCACTAATACCGTGCCTAGAACATGCCCGCTGGGGTAACTAAAACCAGTATCAGATGCTGAGTGTAGTAATGGCCGTGGTCTTTGGATTATGTTTTTCAAAATTGCTCCGATCACATTTCCGCTTAGCAACGTAAAAATCGCCCAGACAGCCGGGATTCGATATTTAATCGTCCAAAGAAAGAACGCAATGATCAAAATCCATAAAATGTCCATCTTAGGACTAGCCAAAAACGAAACAAATCCATAAATCAATTGCTTATAAAATTGTTCACGTCCTTGCACTGCACTAGTTACGATCGAATCTAAAAATGATAGATACCCAGAATCAGATCCCGTACTAATCATCACCCCGCCCGTAACTATAATCGTCAGCACGAGTGATAAAATAAACCGATACATGCGGTTTATATCCTTATTAATTAACACCTTTAAATTCATCCCCTAGAATATAACTCTGTATTTACCAATTATAACATAGCAATAACTACAACGCTTCCATTAAAAATTTACAATTATTTAAAAATAAGCATATAATTGATAACGTATTATAATATCTAAACTATTAGGAGGATTATCATGCTTGAGACTGCTCTTATTATGATGGCACTTGGTGTTTTCGCTGGAATCGCTGGTGCAATCTTGGGCCTGGGTGGTGGAATTATTGTTACCCCCATTTTAACATTAGGATTTGGCCTGAATATTAAATATGCAATTGGTGCAAGCATTATCGTGGTCATTGCCACTAGCTCTGGCTCCACAATTGCTTATTTAAAAGATGAGGTCTTGAACCTCAGGGTCGCAATGTTTTTGGAAATTGCGACCACCATTGGTGCGGTTGCCGGATCATTGTTAACAGGAGTTTTAGATCCGAAATACCTATATGTTCTATTTGGATTATTACTTATTTTTTCTGGATTCAACATGTTCAGAAAGCTAAAAATGAAACCTGATGACTACCGATCTGGCAAAGAAGATTCGTTAGCCAAAAAGTTGGAATTAAATGGTAGTTACTATGATAAGAACCTTAAAAAAACAATTGACTATCAAGTTACCAACGTCCCAAGTGGGATGTCAGTTATGTTCGGTGCTGGACTTGCTAGTGGGTTACTTGGGATTGGGTCTGGTGCATTTAAAGTGATTGCAATGGATACCTTCATGAAAATGCCGTTAAAACCTTCTAGTGCCACCAGTAATCTAATGATGGGGGTCACCGCAGCTGCAAGTGCCACGGTTTACTTTTTTAACGGTACCATCCTCCCTAACATTGCTGTTCCGCTTGCCATTGGTATTTTAGGTGGTGCAGTAATTGGATCACGAGTTATGCAGGTCCTGCCTACTAAATTAATTCGTATCGTATTCATTCCGATATTACTATATATTGGTGCTAACATGCTATTTCAAGGATTTGGGGTGAAATTATAATGCAAAATCAACCAAATGAAAAACTAGATCAGGAAATGAATAGCATTGAGTTGATCATCGGTAAGATCCTGCGTATCGGAGTCATTATCTCAGCTACGATCATGATCATTGGCTGGCTGTTACTGGTCATTACAGGTAAATCAGGCTACTCTGGTGATTTTCATCCAACATCGTTTCATGAAATCATGGCTGGTATTTTCGCCCTCAAACCGTATGCCATCATGATGTTTGGCATTTTTTGTTTGATCTTAACACCGGTGTTAAGGGTCGTAGTATCAATCTATTCATTCTTCAAAGAACACGATATGCTATACGTTTACATTACTACGTTCGTCCTCATCGTATTAATCATTAGTTTCTTCATCGGAATATCACAAGCATAATAAAAGTCGTCACGTTAGCAACTGAAGGGCTCTATAATCGTTAGATTTTGTCTAACAATTATAGGGTCCCCACTAACGATGACGACTTTTTTCGATTCGTTCTAATTTATCACGATGATAATGACGAGGAGAACGGTAGTGACGGGCTTTAAAAAGCAATTGATTGATTACTTCAGCCACTAAGAATCCTGCTGAAATTGATCCAGCGATAAATGCCACTTGCAACAGATTATACTTAGCTAATCCGTATTGGTTCAATGCCATGTCCCGCATGACTTGATAGGCTTGTCCCCCAGGAACCAATGGCACTAAGCCTGGAATATTAAAGATAATCACCGGCAATCTTTTATAACGAGATGCTAAAATCCCAGCCATCCCAATCGTAAAAGTACCAAAAAAGTTACCGCCAATATAACCACCAATATAATTAACGTATAGATAATATACCAACCAACCAAGAACCCCGACGATTCCATCTAAATTCAATGCGCGGTGGGGAACGTTAACTAAAATCCCAAAGCAAACTGTTGCAATGTAGACAAAGCAGATATTTAAAATAAACATTGGAAAACTCCCTATTTGAATAGTGTTATTGCTAACGCAACCCCAAATCCAAGTGCACAGGCAATCATTAATGCCTCAATCCCACGCGCAGGACCACTGACTAAATTTCCAGACAGTGCATCCCGCACCGCGTTCGTAATTGGCACCCCTGGCACCAGCGGCATGATGCCACCAATAATTAAATCATCAATGCTAGTCGCGATATGTAGCTTAATGATAATAATTGATACCAATGCCACCACGAACGCTGCCAAGAACTCACTAATGAATTGAACTGCAATATACTTGTTGATCATAAAGTATGCGATCCAACCCAACATCCCGACAAAACAAGCTGCCCAAAAATCAGGTAAATTATTTCTAAATACCACTTCCAAAGTCCCACTAATCACTGCTGCAGATAGTGTTTGTAGCCAAAACGGAAAGTCCTTCACATTTTTTTCGATCAAAGACAGGCGATAGTGAAATTCTTTCAGCGTGATTCGATGCTCTGCAAACTGTCGAGAATAATCATTTACCAATGACACCTTTTCCAAATTAAACGTCCGTTTTTCAATTACGGCAATTTGAGCCCCAATCTTACTACTTGGCGACATCATAATCCCAGTTAGGGTAACGTATGCTCTGGCTTGATAGGCCTGTGCATTTTCAGCAATTCGATAAATCGTATCTGTCACCCGACTCATTTCTGAGCCGTTTTCAATCATTATTTTCCCCGCTAGTAAGCAGGTTTCCACAACTAACACATCTTTTTTAGTTCGTGGTTTTGGCAATTCTAACACCACCCTTAATTTTATTAATATGTATTAAAAGAGCTCCCAAAGGGCGCCCTTTTTAAAATCATTCTATTCAACTGGCTTAACAAAGACATAGTGAGAAGCCTTATAACTAATTGAGATCTCTTGATTATCAGTAATATTAATTACCTTCATTGGA
Source organism: Nicoliella sp. ESL1120 (assembly GCF_058508515.1). Classification (NCBI taxonomy): domain Bacteria; kingdom Bacillati; phylum Bacillota; class Bacilli; order Lactobacillales; family Lactobacillaceae; genus Nicoliella; species Nicoliella sp. ESL1120. The sequence goes on along the minus strand of NZ_CP196383.1, from coordinate 719,967 downwards.
CCCTCGAATGGAGCATGTTCGATGACCTTAAGCTTATCACCAATATCCAATTGAATATCCCCCAGATAAGTTAATAAATCATGATTATCAATAAACCGATCAACAACGACAGTTGATCCATCTTCTGCATCATTTAATAATGTATGACTATCCTCGGAATACTTTCCACTGGCTGTTGGAATTACTCCACCATGTGGACAGTGGGTCGGATGGCCTAACTTATCATCTAATGCGTTCAATAACCGTGGACTAGTAACATGTTCTAATTGTTCCGCCTCATTATGAACATCAGGTAAGTCATAATTTAATTCTTTCACTAAGAAAGTTTCCCAGATTCGATGCTTCCGAACCAGCCCCTCAGCTAGTTTAACCCCCGCTGGGGTCAGAGAAACTCCAGAGTAGGGTTCATGTGAAACTAACCCCTCTTCAACTAGCTTATTAACCATCTCAGTGACAGAACCTGCGGCGATATTTAGTCCAATCGAGATTCTTTTGTTGGAGACCTTTTTAGTCGTGCCACCAAGTTCGAAAATGATCTTAAGATAGTCTTCCTTCATTGGACTCATTGATTTCACCTATTTTCATATCACTTCGTAAAAAAACACATATAAAATACTCTGTTTTATTTTACGAAAATAACAATACAATATATAATTAAATTATACAGCAAATCAAAGCCTAAATAAATGGTTAGGTTTTGTTAGTTAGTTAGGAGAGTTATTATATGAGTGATAAATTGTTCAGTTTTAGTGAGCTTAGTGATCAAGCTCAACACACTGCGGTAAAGGATTTTGCAATCTTTTATGTGCATCAATATGAAAATAACAACATGGAATTAATCGCTAACTACGATATTGACGGTGTTGTTCAAGATATCAATCGTGATTTATACATCAACCGCTTCAATCTGGAATCAACCATTATCAATGATTCAATTTCAGAACGGTTCACTAAGTATGCGCACTTATTAAAAAACATTGATCAAAAGTACTTCGATAACGGTAATCCCGAAAAGAGTTGGGATAATTGGTACGAAGATAAATATGCTGATGTTCAACGCGGCCTTTAAAAAAATGGTTTCAATCGCAATCAAAGACGATTGAAACCATTTTTTATTTGATGTCATTTCCCTGGTCAAAAAAGAATTCCTCTTGTTTACCACGCTCAACTTCCGCTTGAATTGTAACGTGATCAATATGATACTTACGCTTTAATAGATCAGCAATCGGTTGATAAATTTTCTCAGCCTCACTAATCATCATATCGTCCATATTGACATGGGCCGAAAAAATAATACTATTTTCATCGATCGACCAAAGATGGACATGGTGAACATTAGTAACGCCATGTACATTCATAATGTCTCTTTTCAACATTGCGCAATCAACGTTCGGTGCTCCCTGCATTAAAATATAAATTGTTTTTTTAATGATGGGCCACGTTTCAAAAATAATATAGATTGCAACGATAATCGTGACCAATGGATCCATAAAATACCAACCAAAGAACTTGATCAAAATCCCTGCAATAATAATTCCGACCGAAGATAGTGAATCACTCAAGAAGTGTAAATAAGTTGCCCGAATATTTAAGTTGCCCTTTGAACCACGGCTCAACATGACAGCTGAAATAAAATTAGCAATTGTCCCAATAATGGCAACGATGAACATTAAATCACCGTCTACATGTTCGGGCTTCAACAATTTTTGCACTGCTTCAATGATCAAAAATCCAGAAACAACAATTAAAAATACGGAATTAATAAATGCAGAGATAATTTGCGCCCGCCTAAAACCATAGGTATTCCGACTGGTTTGTTGACGTCCACTAATTCGATGGGCGTAATAACTCAATATTACCGATAATGAATCTCCTAAATTATGAAATCCATCAGAGATTAAAGATAAACTACCGGCAAAGATACCGCCTAAAAATTCTACTAATGTAATTAAAGCATTCAAGACGGTAACGAACAAAAATTTACCGCCGCTTAGTGCATCGGCATGGTTGTGATCATGATGATTTTCTGCCATTAATATGTTCCTCCTTTTCTTCATATACACTTATAATTATACGTGCATAAGTATTTAAATGTAAACCACAAACCAAAAAAGGATGCTTGTTATTCACAAGCATCCCATTATTATTCCACCATGCGCCAATTTCCCTCGGCAGCCTTAGAAATTTGATTTAAAAAATGCAGGATTCGCCCAGCAGTTTCTTGATCATGAACTGCTAAGTGATTGAGCCCTTCACCAGAAATCAATGGTGTCCCCAAACTAAATTTAGTCCCATCTAATTGCCCCTCAGAAAAGGCAACTACTGTTTCGCCCGATTCAATTTGGGTAAAGATAAAGAACAGGCTATAGTCATCATCTTCCTTCATATAGGCAGGCATTGACCAAACGCCATCAGCAATTTCTTGCATCTCTTCATTATCAAATTTGTAGTATTTATGATTAGCTTTTGTGATCGGCTTTTCCAACACAAATAACATCTTATTAAAAACTGCATCACCCAGTTTAATATTATCTTCCATCTTGCGAGTTCTCCTTTGATTGATTTAATCGATTATGTTCAATTCGCAAACGCTCAATTTCGCTTCTGATTTCACCTAACATTTCTAATTGGAGGCGTGAAACTTCCAATGAATGTGGCAGTTGACTTTGGTTCAAATGATCCAACTTAGCGTGTAAAATTCTTAATTCATGTTCTGACTTTAGATTAACGTGAAAATCGTTTTCTGCATCCATTCGATCACGATCAGCAGATCGATTTTGACTCATCATAATGATCGGAGCTTGAACCGCAGCAATACAACTTAAAAATAGGTTCAAAAGGATAAATGGGTATGGATCAAATTTAACCCCAAACAAATGGGTCACATTGAAGAACATCCAGATTGATAAAATGGCAATGAAGATTAAAATGAACGTCCAGCTCCCACCGAACCTGGCAACCCCATCAGCAACTTTTTCACCAAAGGTTTGTTGCTCGCTCAAAATTTTATTCACATCGGTCACTTCATAGTTATCGTCTTGTAATGCCTTCGTCAAACGACGGTTGATCCGCTGGTTATGTAGATCATCTGAATGAATCATCTGATCGATCCGACCAATTCGATAGTCTAACAAATGGTGCTCACAAATAAAACTTTGGGGGGTGGCTTGATGGTGTTCATTTTTGATCTGGTTATAAAGTGGCTTTTCTAGTTCGTATAGGTACATCCCCGATTCAATCGGAAAAATCTTTCCATCTACAATGCATTTATCAGTTTTTAAATCAGCCATGGGCTTATTCATCTCCCTTGATTAATGATTCCATATCAGCTGGGACTGGGGCTTGGTATTCAACGAACCGTCCCTTGAATGGATCATAAAATTTAATATCGCTTGCATGCAGTGCCTGGCGTTCAATCCCCAGGTGTAATGGCCCCCCGTATAGTTGATCACCTAACAATGGATGCCCCGTTTCACTGAGGTGAACCCGAATTTGATGGGTCCGCCCCGTATGCAATTTAATCCGCAGTTCGGTAAAGCTAGCAAATTCATTTAACACCCAATACTCAGTTCGTGCAGCTTGGCCATCTGCCATTCGGTGCCGCTTGACCTCCGATTCTAATTTACCAATCGGAAAATCAATTATATCATGAGGCCGATCTAATCGACCCTTCACTAACGCTAAGTAGTGCTTGTCGATCGCATGGTTCATGACCTGTTGATTAGCAAAACTATTCGCAATGCGGTGTTTGGCAACCAGCACCACTCCACTAGTAAAACGATCCAAGCGCGTTATCAAGTGGGGTCTTAAGTCCTGACTTTGCTGGGCAATCAAGTGACCCTTGATTCGATTAACCAGTGTATCATGACGATTACTAGGGCCTGGAACGGAGGTTAATCCAGCAGGTTTATTGACTACCAGCCAGTTAGCATCTTCATAAATAATGTCAATTGGCTGATCACTTGGTTCAACGTTAGGGTCGCTAGTCTCAGGCGGTAAAATAACTTGCACGACATCGTTAGGCCGCAAAGCAACGTTGCCAGTAATGGATTTACCATTGACCTTAAAATCACCGGTATTCCTAAGTGATAAGAACATCCGATGACTAATTCCGTGTTGCTTTAAAAAACTTTTTAATGTGTTCCCAGTTTGGTTTTGATATTGCCACTCTAATTTAATGATCCAAGCCCCCTTTAGTAACGTTCTTGATTAATATCATAACAAAAAAAGACCGCTGTTGGCAGTCTTTTCAGAGTAACTATTTTACAATAACACCCTGTTTAACGAAATTATCTTTAATATACCTAGCAATATGATCGAAGTCAGTCGCCCCAAATGGGTGCCACTCGGATTGATTATCCATTGCCATTAATCGGTTATCCCGTTCTTCAACGTGAATCCCAGCTAAATGAGAATAATCAACCTTTATTTCCGGGTGATAGCTCTTTAGCCAACCAATTAAACGCCGATAGCTAGTATCATAAATAAAGCTAGCTTTTTCTAAACCGCGATCCAATCGGTTTCGGACATCAGAGCAAACGTTATTGAACGCACTGTCTTCAGCGGTTCGGTACATGCATGAACTCATTTAATCAATCCTTTCATAATTATGAATAATTCATTATAACATCTTGTACAATTTAATTAAAATAAACCAAATAACTTATTTAAGATTATCTAATGAATAAATACGTAAAAAATATTAACTGATTTAACTTTTTTAATCATTTAGTTGGTAATATTTAATTGAGTGCCAGCTCACTGCGATATAGCAAAGTTGAGCCATCAATATACTAACATAACATCAATTATAATGATGAATATGAATTCAATCAATAGTTTTGAGTTAAATGTAACATAATTATTTTGATGATTATAAATCTAATTTAATTGTTAGAAACGCTCAATTAAAGTAAACTAGATTTAAAGAATGAAGGGATAAACAATATGAAAAATAAAAACCAACGCATTGTTGTCAAAATCGGGACTAGTTCCATTATTGATTCCGACAGTAACGTTAAACTACCAGTAATTAAAACATTGACCGCAGTATTGAGTACATTACGCAAACAGCAATTTGAGGTCATCCTAGTGACGTCTGGGGCAGTCGGGGTCGGCATGAACACGGTTGGAATCAAAAATCGACCAGAACAAATCGCCGAATTACAAGCCCTATCCGCAATTGGCCAAAGTGAGTTAATGGACATTTACTCTGATCAATTTAAAGCATCCGATCAAACCGTTGCCCAACTGTTACTAACCAGGGACGTTGTTGACTATCCTAAAAGTCGTCAAAACGTTTTGCAAACCATTAACACCCTCTTGAAAAACAATGTCATCCCGATCATCAACGAAAACGATGCCGTTTCGGTCGATGAATTTAATCATCAAACTACCTTTGGTGAAAATGATCAACTAGCCGCCATCGTGACTAACTTCGTTGATGCTGACCTATTAATTATCCTGTCCGATATTAATGGCCTTTATGATGCTAACCCTAAAAACAATCCCGACGCAAAGTTATTGCAATGGATTCCAGAGGTCAACGACAACTTGATGAAAGTCGCTGGCGGCCACGGTTCTCAATTCGGAACTGGTGGAATGGCCACCAAGCTAAACGCCGCTCGGCTAATCCTTGAACACCACAAAGAAATGGCCATTTTAAATGGTCAAGATCCAGCAATTATTGAACAACTAATCTCAGGTGCCAATGTTGGTACCTACTTCAGTACTAAGAAACCGGAGGGTCGTAATAATGAATAAGGATGATTTAATTCAATTGGGTAAAAACGCCAAGCACGCTAGCTTTAACGCCAGTAACTTAGGTACGAAACAAAAAAATGATATCTTGCTCGCATTCGCTGATGCAATAGAACAGGCCACCCCCACCATTTTAAATGCTAATCAAAAGGATTTAGCAAATCCGAATATCGAACCCCGCTTTTTAGATCGGTTAAAACTAGATGATTCACGCATTGCCAACATGGCAACTGGGCTGCGCAAACTAGTCGAACTAAAGGACCCGATCGCCTCAATTGATGGCGGTTGGGAAACTGAAAATGGACTGCGGGTAATCAAACAACGCGTTCCCTTGGGCGTAATTGGAATGATCTATGAAGCCCGCCCCAACGTGACCATTGATGCTGCGGGACTATGCTTTAAGGCAGGTAACGCGGTCATCTTACGGGGTGGCAAGGAAGCAATGCATTCTAACCTCGCTTTAGCATCGATTCTGCGCGCCGTCTTAAAAAGCCATAAGTTAGACCCAAACATCGTTCAAATCATCGATGATTCTGCACACGCGCTTGCCCAACAATTCATGGAACTAACCGACTATGTTGACGTTTTAATTCCCCGCGGGAGTGCCAGGTTGATTCAAGCCGTAGTAAAACACGCTAGCGTCCCCGTGATTGAAACCGGTGCTGGTAATTGTCATATCTACGTTGACAAGGATGCAGAGCTGAAAATGGCCGTTGATATCATTATTAATGGTAAGGTCCAACGTCCTTCCGTATGTAACTCAACCGAAAAGATCCTAATTCACAAAGATGTCGCAGCTAAAATGCTGCCTAAGATCGTGAGTGAACTCACTAACGCCAACGTCGAGGTGCGGGGGGATGAACAAACCCGCATGATCGTGCCAGGCGTGATTCCAGCAACCAATGAAGATTGGCAAACTGAATACAATGCGTTGATAATTGCCATTAAGGTGGTCGATTCAGAAGCTGCGGCCATCGAATGGATCAACCATTATGGGACCCACCATTCCGAGGTAATCGTTTCTGACAACTACCAAGCGGGAGTCCAATTTCAAAAACAAGTTGATGCTGCTTGTGTTTACGTGAATGCCTCTTCGCGCTTCACTGATGGATTTGAATTTGGGTTTGGAGCTGAAATCGGAATCTCCACCCAAAAATTACATGCCCGTGGCCCGATGGGATTGGAAGCCTTAACTTCGTATAAGTATGTAATCAACGGGGATGGCCAGACCAGAAAGTAAGGATAAAACGCCATCCATGACTTAATAGCTTGAAGACGCTATGATGATATAAACAGGATCAAAAACTTTAAACAATGACTTTAAAGAGGCATTCGAAAGCAACTTTAACAACGAATCCTATTAAAATTTAACCATAAGTTTGCAATCTTTTTAATGGTTGATAAATTATCCAAACTAAAAGGGAACTTAGACAATAAAAGAGCGGTCAAGAAATTTTAATCTTGATCGCTCTTTTATCGTCATAATTAATACTTATATAGCAAATGGGAATCATTTCCAATTTTAATATTCTTGCCTATTTTCTTCATAGTGAATTTTAAATTTTTCCCACCATGAAGAATCCCACTTGATTTAATGCTGTATCTTAAGACGTACTTGTGATTATCGGTAATCTTATAACTAAGATTATATCCATTTTGAACTGGAATCCCAGAAGTCCAATAAATCATTTTTGTCTTTGTAATATTTAAAGTCGACATTAAATCAGCACCATATTTATGTGATTTATACTTGCCTCTCAATACTTTTGGAGTTCCCTTATGCCAAGTAGCTGCATTTACATTAATATTACTAAATGTAAAGCTTAGTCCAGCAGTAACGACAAACCCTAAAATCAGCTTATTAAATCTCATTGTAAATCGCTTCCCTTTAGAAATGAGGTTTTTATTAATATCAATTATTAATTATTCCCATTCAATTGTCGAAGGTGGCTTGCTCGTAATGTCGTACACAATTCGGTTGATTCCCTTCACACTGTTAACCATCCGTGTGGAGATCTTGGATAAGACATCCCATGGGATTTGTGAAAAGTCAGCCGTCATCCCATCAATCGATGAAACGGCCCGAATCGCAATCGTGTATTCGTAAGTCCGCCCATCACCCATGACCCCGACACTCTTAAAGCCAGGCAGAACAGTGAAGTATTGCCATACTTCGCGTTGGAGCCCCGCCTTTGCGATTTCATCACGTAAGATTGCATCGGTTTCACGAACCAAGTGGAGCTTTTCTTCGGTAATCGCACCGATCACCCGAATCCCAAGACCAGGCCCTGGGAATGGTTGCCGCCAAACAAGGTCGTCAGCAATCCCAAGCTTCTTACCTAACACTCGCACTTCATCCTTAAAGAGTGAGCGGAGTGGTTCGATCAACTTAAATTGCATGTCTTCTGGTAATCCACCAACGTTGTGGTGTGACTTGATAGTTTGGGCAGTATCAGTTCCACTTTCGATCACGTCGGTGTAAAGCGTCCCTTGAGCTAAGAACTTAATATCCTTGAGCTTAGCTGCTTCATCGTTGAACACTTGAATGAATTCATTTCCGATGATCTTCCGCTTTTGTTCTGGGTCTGAAACGCCGGCTAATTTATCTAAGAACCGTTTTTGCGCATCGACCTTAATGATGTTAACCCCGAGATCTTCGTTTAAGGCCTTCATCACTTGTTCTGGTTCGTCTTTACGCATCAAACCGTGGTCAACGAAGATACAAGTCAATTGATCACCAATTGCACGGTTCAATAATGCGGCAACGACACTGGAGTCCACCCCACCAGAGAGGGCCAAGATGACCTTTTGGTCGCCAACTTCTTGGCGGATGGAGTTTACTTGTAAGTCGATGAAATCATCCATCGTCCAGTTGGCTTTTGCTCCACAGACCTTAAATGCGAAGTTCTTCAAGATGTCATTTCCATACTTGGTATTGCGAACTTCGGCATGGAATTGCACCCCGTAGAACTTGCGAGCAGTATCTTGCATTGCAGTGATTGGGCATTCTTCAGTCGTTGCAACACTTTCAAAACCATCGGGAACCTTGGTCACTAAGTCCCCATGACTCATCCAAACTGGTTGTTTTTCTGGAAGGCCAGTGAAAAGGGTCTCTTTATTTTGTTCGGTCACGTCAATATCAGCATGTCCGTATTGACCGTTGGAAGACTTAACTTCACCACCACCAAGGGTGTATGCCATTAATTGCATTCCATAACAAATTCCCAAAATTGGAATTCCCAACTCAAAAATCTTAGGATCGACACTTAATGAGTCCTTATCGTACACACTATTAGGACCACCAGAGAAGATAATTCCCTTTGGTCCCCATTCTTTAACTTCTTCAGCAGTCATCGTATGGGGTTTTAATTCTGAGTAAACACCCAAATCTCGGATTCGACGGGTAATCAATTGATTGTATTGACTCCCAAAATCTAATACCAAAATCTTATCGAATGCAGATAAATCAATATTAGCCAAGCCGTTACACCCTTTCACATAATTCAAACAAATTATTTTTATATCAATAATGATAATCGATAAACTAGGTCAAGGTCAAATTAAATTCTAGTATTTCCGCAACAATAGCTCATCAATAATGTGATGTTTTGCTTTATGAATAATCATATTGGCCCGACTTCTAGTGGGGAGAATATTATCCGTTAGGTTCGGCATATCAATGTCACGCCACACCCGTTTCGCCATTTTCATCGCTTCATCACGATCACCGGTCGCATAATCATAATAATAATTAGAGGGATTCATAAAGGCCGTATCCATTAGTTTTGCAAAGCGGTCTAAATACCAACTCTCGATCAACTTCGGATCAGCATCAATATAGATCGAAAAGTCAGTAAAATCACTAACGTAGATTTGTTGATTACTAGGCAGCTGTAAGGTGTTGATTCCTTCAATGATCAAGATATCAGGACGGTCGATAATATCATAACGGTTCGGAATAATATCATAAACATCATGCGAATAAACGGGTGCCTTCACGTCTTTTTGGCCATCCTTGACCTGATCTAAAAAATAGATCAGCCGCGCCATGTCATAACTTTCCGGAAAGCCCTTACGATCCATTAAATGCCGTCGTTGTAGCTCCGCGGTGGGATACAAGAATCCATCCGTCGTGATCAATTGAATCTTACGGTCATTCAAAAAATAAGATAGTAGCAGCTCTAATAAACGTGCAGTCGTTGACTTGCCCACAGCTACACTCCCTGAAATCCCAATAATGAACGGGATCTTACGGTGGGGTTGTTGTAAAAAGTCCGCCCGCGTTGCCTGCCACTGGTTAAAACTATCAGTTCTTAATTTCAACAGATGGACCAGTGGGATATAGACATCCCGAACGTCCTTCAATGAAATCTCATCATTGAACGCCTTGACCCGTTTGAGGCCCTTTTTAGTCACTGGCAACGATTGAGCGGAGTAAAATTCACTCCACCGTTCCTTGGTAAATGAATAGTAGTTAATCGGTTTACTCATGGGTTGCTCCTAACTTAACTGGTAGCGTTGGCTTGGGACTGCAGCAAATAGCGGTGATAATTCCCCATTTGAAATCACAGTGAGATCATGCATTGCCCGCGTACAAATTGTGTAAACGAGTTGACTATCATCCTTACCAGGATATTGCTTTTTAGAAGCATCCCACATTACAACAGAGTCAAATTCTAGCCCCTTTGCAAGATACGATGGAATTACTAATACCCCATTGGTAAGTCGTTGGTTTTCGGTGCGCAATAAATTATTTTTAATTCCCCGTTCATTTAATTGTGCACTAAGGGATTCACAATCAGCAAGGGTCTTGCCAATCACCGCAATCGTTTCTCCTGATTCAGCCTGGATAACAGATTCCAAGTCATCCAAAGCAGCAGTATTATTTTTAGCAACCTTAATTGTTGGTAATGCACCCTGCCGTGCAAATGATTCAATCTTTGTATCATTACCTAAAAGGTACTTGCTAAAGTCAGTAATCTGTTCCGTTGAACGATATGATTTATTTAATTCGATCACCCGTGTTGTTTCAGGATCGAACATAATTGCTAAGTCCTTCATCATGCTGCGGCTATTTTCATGGGTAAAAATAGCTTGGTTCAAGTCCCCTAGCAACGTGAACTTAGCCCGTGGGAAGTTATACTTTAAAAACGCAATCTGGAACGGCGTGTAGTCTTGGACTTCATCAATAAAGAAGTATCGAATATCACGATTAACGTGGCGCCCAGTCATCTTATCATATAGATACAAGTATGGTGATACGTCAGCCATTGAAATTTGGCCATTCTTAAGGCCCTTAATCGTTGAATTAATGCCAGCCTTCCATTCTGCCTCGTTAATATTATTCTGGCTTAAATCGATTAATTTAGGGATTTTTCTTAGCATATCAACCGTTTGTTGGTTAATACTCAAAAAACGATTATGAATGATTTGTTTATGGATCTTTTTAAACGCACCAATTACAATATGCTTTGCTAAGAACCGATACTCTGCATTATGGTCGGCAAAGTCATCTGGGTGGCCCATCCGCAGGGTCCTGATTTGTTCATCGCTTAGGTCTTGAATCGCATTTTCCACCCACTTGGTCTTAATTTCAGACTTAATGCGGTTGTTCAATCGCTTCACTAAGGCTTCGCGGGTCCCATCAATGCGGTTTCGTAGGTTATAATAATTGTTAAAACCATAATAAATGTCGCGGATCATCTCTTTGCTAAATAAAATTTCACCACGAAACTTAATGTTTCTAAAGCGCATTCCAGAATGATTCAATGCCTCAGCATACTTGGTGACCGCCTCAAAATAAGGCAGACTACTTTTAAAATCATTAATTTTGCGTTTATGGGTGGCCCCAGAATTATCTTCTAAAAAGCGTTGGGAAAGGTTTTCCACTGCTAAATGGGGTAACCGATGGCTGGCGTATTGGTAATAAGTCATCTGAACCATGTTTTGTTCCCCTAATTCAGGGAGGACCTGATTAATATAATCATTGAACAGTTGATTTGGTGAAAACAAAATTACTTGTGAGGAATTAAGTTTTCCCCGATAACGATAGAGTAAAAACGCAATTCGTTGTAAGACCGCAGCCGTTTTTCCAGAACCTGCAGCCCCCTGAACAAATAGTAAATTAGACTTAGTGTCACGAATGATTTGATTTTGTTCCCTTTGAATCGTAGTAACAATACTCTTCATCTTAGTGCTGGACTGGTTGCTCAAGTTATTTAACAAAAGCTGATCACCAATTGCTGCATCGGTATCAAAAATCGTTTTAATTTTACCATTTTCAATTTGGAATTGCCGTTTGAGCTTTACATCAACAGTTTGTTCACCATCAGGAGCTACATACTGAACTTCTCCCAACTTGTTTTCATAGTAAATACTGGAGATGGGTGCCCGCCAATCATAAATCAAGTAATGATCAGGAGCGTCTGATAACGATGCTAAGCCAATATAGATGGTTTCATCGTGATCTTCACCATTCTCACGAATATCAAGTCGCGCAAAGTATGGACGTTCTTGGAGCCGTTTTAATTTTTCGATTTGGAAAGTGGCATTGTTCCAACTATTTTGTCGTTCATCTAACAACTGTTGTTGTTGTCTAATCGAAATAGAGGTATCCATTAAGCCACTATAGGTCCCCGTATTGACGCGGACATCATTATAAAAATTATCCTGAATCGCCGTTTCATCGTTTTCTGCTTTTTTAGCACTAATCTCAAATTTGTGCTTTTGGGTTCTGATTTCATCTTCTACTATATCTAAGTGATGCTGTTCATATTCTTTAATCGAGTCAGCCATTTTTTTATCTCCTAACTTCAAAACTTGAATAAATATTTTAGCACAATTTCAGCTAATAACAAACTAAAACGCTGTAAAATCACAATTAATCACTTTCATCATTAAATATGATAAAATTAAGGTATTAATTAGCATTACTGAGGAGGATATTTATGACAACCGTAAACATATATTTTGTTCGTCATGGTCAAACTTATTTAAACTATTATAATCGCATTCAAGGAATTATTGATGCCCCATTAACTAAAAAGGGAATTGCAGATGCTGATAATGCTGGTGAACGGCTTAAAAATATTAATTTTAATGCCGCATATTCAAGTGACCTACCAAGAGCTGCTAATACAGGTCGTCATATTTTAGCTAAAAACCCAAGTGATGTAAAAGAACCATTATTGGACAAGGCTTTTCGTGAGGAAAACTTTGGTTACTTTGAAGGAAACGATAGCGGTCAAGCATGGCACGTTATTGGTGGTCCAGATGGTTTTAATGATTTTAGTGAAATGCTTAAAAAATTAGGAATGGGTGGGACCGCAACCCTCATTCGCAAGGCTGATCCATATAACCAAGCTGAAGACGATGATATGATTCGCGCACGCTTTCAACCTGGCTTAAAACGAATTTTAGAGCATGCTAATGATGGTGATAACGTCTTAGTTACGGCTCATGGTAGTATCATTCGTTGGATCACCGAACAATATAGTGACTTTGATATTTCAAAACCAATTCTGAATGGTAGTATTACCAAAATGGTCGTTAAGGATAATCACCCCTCAATTGAATACTATAATCATATTGATTAAGGCCTAACGTTTTATGAGACTTCAATGATCATATGAAATTAAAAAACTTCTTTAATAATATTAAAGAAGTTTTTTTATTTCACATTAAACAAAAAAGGTGAAAGGCAATCGGATTAATTCCGACAGCCCTTCACCTAAAACACATTCTGATAAAGTCTAGACCCTATCTGGTTTTTATTTAGAAGCATTATTTTTCATTATCAAATTCAATAAATCGTTTGTTAGTTGTTAGGTAATGACCCGCACTAGTTTTAAAACGAGTAATTGATTGATAAGGAACTACCTTAGAAATACTGTAATTAACTTTACTCTTTCTAAGATAATTTATCCGTGCATTTTTAGTAAACTTAAGGGTCTTATAAGTGTAGACACCCTTTGAGTTAATTACTCTGACCTTAATCGTTTTAGCATCATTAAGATCTGATTCTTGGTAATAAGCATTCATTACGAATTTTGGATTTGCAGTTACATATCCACCCTTAACAATGTAACGAACTAAGCCGTTTTTATTAACCGAAATTCCAAGGACCTTAAACTGTTGTTGTTTTTCACGAACCTTACGTGCAAGCTTTTTACCTCGATTGCCCGTGGTAAAGACATCCTTGCTGTGTTTATAGATCGTATTGGTAACTTGGATATGAAGTGGCTTATTCTTCAAACGATTATCGAATCCTTGTACATAACCTCTCCGATATGCTTCAGACTTACCACGAAGATTACTCCGTGAAACAGAGGTAGTAGCATATCCAGCCTTCAAACCAGCTTCGTATTCAGCATTGGAATCGGCTGCACTAGAACTATCTGCACTAGAACTAGCCACGGTAGAACTAGCTGAACTCCCCTGCGCCTTATTAGCAGCACTAATAGCTAAACTTGCATAACTGGCAGCCATTGAGGCAAAGAAACTCTCTTGCCCATTAGCTGAATTAACGATGTTAGCAAAGTAACTAGCAGCTGTGGAGTTCCCACTATTCATCTGGTTAACGGCTGCACTGGCGGCACTCTTAGCAGCACTTGCTGCAGCTTCAGCCTGACTAGCAGCACTTGCAGCTTGACTAGCATAACTAGCAGCTGCACTAGCTGCAGATGAATCCTGTGGGTTGTTCTGTGCAGAAGAAGCAGCAGATGATGCCATGCTAGCAGCAGATGATGCAGTGCTTGCATCTGATGAATCAGCACTAGCAGGAGCGCTGCTGGTGTTTGAACTAGATGTTGATGAACTAGCACTACCACTAGCGGCTGAACTACCAGTTGAACCAGATGGAACGTAACCACCATTATTAGTACCTGAGCTAACAATGAAGGCCTTGGCAGCATTAGCTGCTGATGAAGCAGTACTTTCTGCGTTACTTGCATTAAATGAATTAATTTCAGCAACGGAAGTAGCACTAGAAGCAACACTAGCAAGCGATTCTGCATTCTTAGCATATGAAGCGGCTAACGCCATGTATGAACTTCCAGCACTGCTGTTTCCAGCACTGTATGCAGAATTAGCAAGGGACTCTTCTGAACTAGCAGCCTGCGATTCATTCACAGCCGAACTATAAATACTATTAGCAACCGCAGCAGCACTTCTTGCAGCATTATTAGCATTATTTGCAGCCGCTGAAGCCGTGTTAGCAACATTAGCTAGGGACAATGCTGATGAAACTGGATTAGCACTCGCAACACTGTTAACAAAGCTGGCATCATTATTAGCAGCACTAGCGTATTGACTAGCAGCAACACTAGCTGCATTCGCAACTGAAGCGTAGTTGCTAATATTAACATTGGCAACACTAGCTCTACTATTTGGATCACTGGCAATGGCAGCACTAGCAGCTGAACTAGCTGCATTAGAAGCACTGGCTGCATTGGATGCCTCACTAGATGCAGCACTTGCGGCCTTGCTTGCATCGTTTGAAGCACTAGCAGCCTTGCTTGCATCGTTGGCTGCAGATGATGCAGCAGCACTAGCTGCAGAGCTATCGCCAGCGGCAGATGCTGAACTAGCTTCACTGGCATGTTTACTTGCATCACTAGCAGCGGAGCTAGCAGTTGATGCAGCACTAGATGCTTGAGAGGCATCGCTATTTGCAGCACTAGCGGCCGAACTAGCGGCACTTGCAGCACTCGAGGCCTTAGATGCATTTGAACTAGCATCTGGGTTATGACTAGCAGCACTCGCAGCCTTGGATGCATCGCTGGATGCACCACTTGCATCGTTTGAAGCACTTTTAGCAGCATTAGAAGCATTATTAGAGTTATTAGCAGCGGAGCTAGCATCAGCAGATGCTGAACTAGCCGTGCTACTTGCGCTCCCTGGATTCAATGCAGCACTGGATGCGATCGAACTAGCGGCACTCGAGGCAGTTGAAGCAGCACTCGAGGCGATCGAGGCATCACTAGATGCAGCGTTAGCAGCTGACTTAGCATTGTTTGAATCACTAGCGGCATTCGATGCAGCACTAGCAGCCCTAGACTCAGCTGAACTAGTTGCAGCACTATCGCCAGCAGCGGAAGCTGAACTAGCCTCACTGGCAGCATTACTTGCATCATTGGCAGCAGCACTAGCCGCACTCGCAGCACTCGAGGCAACACTAGCGTTACTATTTGCAGCACTGGCTGCAGAACTAGCAGTCGAAGCAGCGCTGGATGCAATACTTGCCGTTGAACTAGCTCCTGGCACATTATTTGCCATGCTAGATGCTTTAGATGCTGCTGATGAAGCATTATTAGCGTCATTATCGGCACTGGAAGCATCACTATTAGCCTTAGAAGCGTCGTTTGCTGCGGAACTAGCATCTGCAGAAGCGGAGCTAGCGGCACTCGAAGCACTACCAGGGTTATTTGCCCCGCTAGATGCAATTGAATTAGCCGCACTCGAGGCAATCGAAGCGTCATTAGATGCTTCTGATGCAGCACTCGCTGCAGCACTAGATGCTGAATTAGCGGTACTATTGGCGCTACTTGCCTTGCTTGCATCGCTTGCAGCCTTTGAGGCAGCACTGCTTGCAGCGGAGCTATCGCCAGCAGCAGATGCTGAACTAGCTTCACTAGCGGCACTGGATGCATCACTGGCAGCGGCACTAGCTTCACTAGCAGCACTGGATGCCTTACTTGCATTGCTACTTGCAGCACTAGCAGCTGAGTTAGCTGCACTTGCTGCGCTAGATGCAGTACTTGCACCAGATTGAGCTCCTGGAACGTTGCTTGCCATGCTTGCTGCCTTAGATGCAGCTGCTGAGGCTTCACTCGCTTCACTCGAAGCCTTTGAGGCATCATTTGAAGCTCCTGATGCAGCACTGGCAGCACTTGAAGCATTGCTATTAGCTGAATTAGCGGCATTTGATGCAGCTGAATTAGCTGATGCATTTGCTGAGGAGTTAGCATTTGCAATCGAAGTAGCTGCTGAGGCAGCAGAACTAGCTACGGAAGCAGCGGAACTGGCAACTTCTGAATCACTATTAGCCCGATTGGAAGCAGAGATGGCAGCTGAGGCAGCGGCACTAGCAGCACTTTCAGCACTGGCGGCATTGCTATCAGCACTGGCAGCAGAGTTGGCAGCGGATTCAGCAGCAGCGGAATCGTAAGGTTGCGCACTCTTTGCTGATTGGGCAACTGCGTTTGCGGAATTAGCGACGCTAGCGGCGCTACTTGCAACTGATGCAGCAGAGTGGGCTACAGAAGCAGCAGAACTTGCTAAAGCCCCAGCAGCTGCTGCATCAGAACTTGCTGATGAAGCAACAGCACTAGCACTTTGGGCGCTACTGTTCAAGCTGTTAATTGCGGAATTGTTTGGATAGTGACTAACGATCGAACTAGTGGTCGAAGCTGCAGAATTAGCAGCAGCACTTGCTGAATTAGTCTTGTCACTATTGGATTGAGCACCATTATTAGCAGATGTTGCAACCGAAGCATAACTTCCAGCATTATTAGCATGAGCACTCGCATCAGCAGCAGCACTCGATGCGCGATCTGGATTCAAAGTATTATTAGATGGAACTAAGCTGGCAGCCTTGGATTGAGCATCTGAAGCTGCGGAACTAGCGGTACTGTTGGCTGAACTAGCAACTGAGTTAGCAGATTGAGCAGCACTGGCAGCGCTGGAGGCATTTGCTGAATCAGATTTAGCAGCCGAAGCAGCCGAACTAGCGGTTGAAGCAGCCTTAGATGCATCACTGGCAGCACTCGAAGCAGCGCTATTTGCGGCAGATGCAGTTGAGCTATCACCGTTGGCAGCCGCACTGGAGGCAACGCTGGCAGCGCTAGAAGCAGTTGAACTATCTGCACTGGCCTGACTAGCTGCGCTCGATGCAGTCGAAGCATCATTAGATGCGGCAGCGCTGGCTGATGATGCAGATGCACTTTGCTTACTTGCTTCAGAAGCGGCACTGGATGCAACGCTAGCGGCACTGGATGCGGTTGAAGCATCGCTTGCGATCGATGAGTCTGGCTTACCAGCACTAGATGCAATTGAACTAGCGGTCGATGCAGCAGAGGCCGCTTGACTGGCAGCACTATTGTTTGAAGCTGCTTGTGATGAAGCACTATTAGCGGATGAAGAATCATTCGTAGCTCCTGAACTAGCACTTTGAGCAGTGGAGTTAGCAGAACTAGCAACACTATTAGCACTGGAAGCAGCTGAATTAGCTGCCGATGCAGAGTTGGCAGCACTGTTGGCACTATTAGCAGCACTTGCAACACTTGATAATGCTGTATCGATAACTGATTCAGCGCTGGCAGCAACGGAAGATGCTGACTCAGCATTTGAAGCAGCAATCGATGCAGCTGAAACGGCAGAATTAGCACTTGCTGAATCTGATTGAGCCTTAACAACAGCAGAACTAGCATCACTGGCAGCCTTAGTAGCAACAGCAGCAGCAGAGTTTCCAGAACTAGTGTTACCAGCCGCGTAGTATGATGAAGCAGCGCTAGATGCAGAGTTAGCAACGGCAACAGCGGATGAAACGACTGAATCTTGTTGACTAACTTCATTAGCTGCCGAATCAGCAACTGACTTAGCAGATTGAGCATCACTGTTAGCACTAGCGGCAACTGAATTAGCAGATTGAGCAATTGAATCAGCAGAACTGGCAACAGCGACTTGACTAGCGATCGATGAGTTAGCTGGGAATTGAGATGCATAGCTATTCAATACATCAGTCTTACTATCTGCAAGGCTGGTGGAAGAATTGGCCCCACTATTAGCGGAACTGGCAACCTTAGCGTAGCTATCAGCACTGGAAGCATTCGCGCTAACTACATTTGATGGCACAATTGCACTCGATGCTGATGAAGTAGCGGCGCTGGCACTGGATGCTGCACTATTCCCTGAGCTAGCGTTAGAAGCAGCTTCAGATGATGATACACTGTTCGAATTATTGGCAGCACTGGCAGCAGAACTAGCAACACTAGCTGCGTCACTAGCAACGCTATTAGCACTAGATGCAATTGAAGCAGCTGAATTACCAGCACTCTTTGCAGCGCTAGCATCAGCAGATGCTGAGTTTGCTACAGAGGCATCAGAACTAGCACGATTAGCAGCTGATGAAGCAGCACTGGCGGCAGAACTAGCAGCAGAACTATCATTTGCCTGAGCTGCGGATGATTCAGCAGAAGCAGCGGATGAAAAGTCATTTTTTGCGGAACTAGCATCAGCGTTGGCACTAGATGCAACAGCACTAGCACTGGCAGCAGCTGATGATGCACTGGATGCAACGTCAGAAGCCGAGCTAGCTACCTTAGCTGCTGATGATGCAACTGAAGCGGCACTGGAAGCAGCGCTAGCCTCAGAGGCAATTGATGAATTGTTTGGATACTTAGATGCGATTGAAGCGGCTGCAGAACTATCGTTAGCGGCACTATTAGCAGCAGCGCTTGCCGTAGAGCTATCAGAACTGGCTTGAGATGATGTAGCGCTTGCTGATTGACTGTCCCCATTAGCACCATTAGCAGCACTTGAAGCTGCACTCGAAGCGGATGAGACAACTGATCCTGCAGAACTAACCGCACTATTGGCACTAGAAATTCCTGATGAGAGGACACTGGATGCAGCAGAAGCAGCGCTTGATGCAACAGAATTAGCACTCGAGGCAACGACAGAATCATTTGAAGCTCTCGTGGAAGCTGAATTGGCGGCAGAAGCAGCGGAGGCAGCAGAATCATTAGCATTGGATGCAACGGAAGCGGCAGAACTAGCAACGGAAGCAGCTGATTGAGCAGAACTAATTGCAGCAGAAGCAGCTGATGAATCCCCACTAGCAGCAGCAGCACTAGCAGCAGCAGATGCTGAATGAGCAACGATATCAGCAGAACTGGCCACAGCAGCTGCCGAACTAGCCGCACTTTTGGCTGAACTAGCAACACTGTTGGCATTTGAAGCATCATTATTAGCACTGGCTGCATCAGAAGCAGCGGAATTAGCAACGGAAGCAGCCGAACTAGCAGCTGAGTTCGCACTCTTCACAGCTGAATTATCTGGATTTTTAGATGCCATTGAACTAACTGCACTAGCATCTTGATTAGCTGAAGAAGCGGCTGAACTAGCAGCAGAACGATTAGATGCAACTGAAGATGCATCTGAACTAACGGAGCTAGCCCGTGAAGCGGCATTCGATGCGTCGGATGCGCCGTTTTCCGATCCAGTAGCTGCACTCGAAGCAGCTGCTGAAGCACTATCAGCCGATGAAACTGCTGAATTGGCATCAGAGCTAGTCTTAGAAGCAACGGATGCGGCAGAAGAAGCAAGTGAAGCTAATGAGTTATTTGCTGCTGATGCAGCATTGGCTTTGCTGCTTGCGTCGTTAGCGGCAGAGCTAGCAGTACTGGCAGCAATTGATGCTTCTGAATTCATGCTGCTAGCAGATGAATTATTACCAGCAGAAGCTGCACTAGCTGCTTGAGATGCCAAGGAACTAGCAGCACTAGCGGCACTTGATGCAGCGCTAGCATCGGAATTAGCAGCACTAGCAATTGAAGCGATGGATGCAGCTGAGCTATTAATCGATGCATTATTTGGGAATTTAGAAGCAATCGATGCAGCGGCACTATTAGCAGAGTTAGCTTCATTAGAAGCATTCGATGCAATAGCATTAGCTGAAGATGCAGAAGAACCTGTATTTGAGGCCTTGCTAGTATTAATCGAACTAATAACTGAGTTTAAACTATTTTGATAGCTGTCAGCGCTACTGTAAATATTAACGACGCTACTAGCAACGATTGGATAACTAGTATTACTAGCGTTAAACAGATTATTATTTAAAATCGTTGAATAAGAACTGGCAGATGAAGAAATACCGTTAATGCTGCTAACGATTGCAGAATCCAGATTAGCAAATGTACTAGTAGCTTCAGCACTATTAGATGGGTTAGTGATATCACTAATTCCTGAATTAATTGCAGATGCCATTGCACTGGATAATGAACTTGCATATGATGCGATTGATCCATAAGATAGGTCGCTACTTGCTTTTGAAACGATTGCCATGTTACTAGAGTTAACACTATTGGTACTACTCATAACAGACATCGCACTAGAAAACAAACTAACGATCCCGCTATAATCGCTTTGGAAATTAGCAAATAAAGAATTTGATTTAATGCCGTCACTTGCATAAGTATCAGCCACACTACTATACCAAGAATTTAATGAACTATATTCTCCAGATAGCGATGAGTATGAATTTAATAAATTATTATTAGCAGTAGAAATGCTATTGTACTTATTAATATATGAAGATGCATTACTATCGATGCTAGCAATACTGCTTGCATTATTGCTAACAAAAGCAGCTAAACTACTAGCTGGATTACTGTTCCCCATTGAAGCTACGCTACTGGCATTTGAAATTGCCTTATCAACTAAATTAGCAAGACTGGTAGCGGCATTAGAAGCCTTGAAGATAATATTATTTTGATCAACTCGGTCTGATTCATATTCGTTAGCTAAATTGCTATAAGTACTAATTTGACTGTTAATGGCATTAATGGAATCAACACTAATTGAATTTGCACTAATGGCATTCGAAAGCGCACTTGAAAGGCCAACAAGTGCGACATTTACTGATGATTTTGCAGAACTATATTGTGAGAATAAACTACTATAAGTAGAAACGGCTGAAGCCGCACTCGAATATGCGAAAGATACTGATGTAGCAAGCGAATTAGCTAATGCGTTTGATTGAGTAGAACCATTATATGAAAATAAATTTTCGGCCGTTTGTGAACTAACTCTATTATTAACACTGCTAAGAACACTGAGGCTATTGGAAGCAGCGGTGCTATTTTCAGAGAATCTGGCAAATAATGATCCAACACCATCAGCACTAGCATTACTGAGCGAAGCTAAAAATGAATCTAATGCTGAAGCAGCGCTAACAGCTTGAGATTGAAGTGCTGAATCTGATCCATTATTATCAGTTACTCCATAAGAAGCATCCCTAAAGTCTAAGCCATCATCATTATCACTCGTTACTGAACCATTATCAGCACTTGAAGGAGCTGCTGAATTGTCACTACTTTGTCCAGCACTAGCTACTGAGGCACTACTAGTAGTACTGTTAACGGATGAACTACTATCGGCACTACTAGATCCGGAATTACTTTGCGATTCAGCACTTGTAGAACCGCTTGTAGTACTTTGTGAATTATTTGATGCAGAGCTAGACCCAGTACTTGCAATACTACTTGCACTATCACCATTTGAAGTCGTATTACTGTCGGCATTGCTACTTGATAATGAACTATAGTTATCGCCAGTCGTTTGGGCATGAACACTATCTTGGTAGACAAAACCCGTGCTCAAAATGCCAAGAACTGAAAAGGAAACCACGACCCAGTTCTTTTTGACTTTTTTCATTATTTTTTTATCATTTATTTTTTCATATTCGAATTTATTATATTTCATAAATCAATATCTCCTTTTTTATGTAGTTTAAAAAAGCGGGGGTTTTTATAGTGCACTTATTATGGCTGTGTTTTATAAATACTATTATACAACGATTAAAACCTTTTTTTAACCATTATAAACAATTTAATTCAGTGCATACAAATCGTGCAAAATAAAATTCAAATTATTAATTTATATTCATTTAATAATCGTATTTAAATTGTAATTAATCCACATATTTAAAATATAAAAAAACGCCATTAAAACTATTAAAAGTTCTAATGACGTATCAAAAAAGGTTCAACCCAATTCGGATTGAACCTTAATGCTAAACTTCTTTAAATAATGGTGTTTCTGATAAACGCTTTTTATATTCAGGAATTTCATCCTCGCTTGCACGAATAAAATGACCAGGTGCTACTTCAACCATTGAGCGTTCCTTACCGTCATTTTCTTCGGCAGCATCGTAATCAATGACCTTCCGATTCCGTTCATATTCAGGATCTGGAAATGGCACTGATGATAATAGACTCCGTGTATAGTTATGAAGTGGGTGCGCATAGAGTTCATCTGCATCCGCAATTTCTAACATTTTACCGTAGTGCATTACCCCAATTCGATCACTAATGTACTTAACCATTGATAAATCATGGGCAATGAATAGAAATGTCAAATCCCGTTCATTTTGGAGTTTCTTTAATAGGTTAACCACTTGGGCTTGAATCGAAACATCTAGTGCAGAAATTGGTTCATCGGCAATGATAAACTTAGGTTTCACTGCTAATGCCCGTGCAATCCCGATTCTTTGCCGTTGACCACCTGAAAATTCATGCGGATACCGAGTAGCATGTTCCTTACTTAATCCAACCGTTTCTAATAGTTCATCCACTTGTTGATTACGATCGTTTTCATCCTTAGCAAGGTGATTGATGTCAATCCCCTCAGCAATGATGTCTCGAACCTTCATCCGTGGGTTCAATGAAGCGTATGGATCTTGGAAAATCATTTGAATATCACGCCGAAACTTTTGCAGTTGTTGTTTACCCTTGAGCTTTGAAACATCTTCATCTTCAAAGGTAATTTTCCCGGCAGTTGGTTCGTATAATCGAATGATTGCTCGACCAGTCGTCGTCTTTCCAGAACCGGATTCACCAACTAGACCAAAGGTTTCCCCCTTGAAAATATGAAAGCTAATATCGTCAACAGCCTTAACAGCATCTTTTTTAGTAATGTTAAAATACTGTTTTAAATGTTCAACATTTAAAATAACCGGTGCATTCTTCTTTTCCATTTTACTATTCACCCCCGTTCTGAACTTCTTCAAGTGAAATTCCCTTTAATTTAGCGTACGTTTTTTGCCGCTCTACGATTTGTTCGGGTGGTGTTACCTTAGGTGCCCGTTTATCTAATAACCAAGTGGCAGCGTAATGAGTATTAGAAACCTTAAAGAACGGTGGTTGTTCTAATGTATCGATCTTCAAGACGTATGGATTCCGTGGTGCGAACGCATCCCCCTTTGGTGGATCTAACAAATCAGGTGGGGTCCCAGGAATCGAAGGTAATTCGTTGCCCTTCGTACTAATGGTTGGCATTGAATTCAATAATCCCCAAGTATAAGGATGTTTAGGATTGTAAAAAATTTCATCAACAGTTCCATATTCAACGATTTTACCAGCGTACATAACCGCCACACGGTCTGCCATTCCGGCAACGACCCCTAAATCATGGGTAATGAAGATAATCGAAGTATCGATCTTGTTTTTCAATTCATTCATTAAGTCCAAGATTTTAGCTTGAATGGTAACATCCAAAGCAGTAGTAGGTTCATCGGCAATGATAATTTCTGGATTATTAACTAACGCAATCGCAATTACGATTCTTTGGCGCATTCCACCAGAAAATTGGTGTGGAAAGTCATTAATCCGCGCTTCGGCATTGGTGATTCCCACCAGTTCAAGCATCTTTAATGCCTTTCCCATCGCTGTTTTTCTATCCAACCCTTGGTGAATCATCAAAGGTTCGGCAACTTGGCGCCCAATCTTCATTGTGGGATCAAGTGACGTCATCGGATCTTGGAAAATTTCGGCAATATCATTACCACGCAATCCACTTAACTCTTTTTCACTCAGTTTGAGCAAATCCTTATCTTTATACTTAATACTACCACCAGCAATTTTGGCGTTGTTGGCCATTAGCCCCATAATCGTTCGAGTCGTTACCGTTTTACCAGAACCAGATTCTCCAACGATTGCTAAGGTTTCACCCTTCTTCAAATCGAAGCTAACGTCACGGATCGCCTTGACCTGACCAGCGTAAGTATCAAAATTTACTTTTAAATCACGAACTTCAAGAATATCATTTTGGTTTTCCATCGTAAATTAGCACCTACTTTCTAGATTTTGGATCAAAGGCATCACGCATCCCGTCACCTAAGATATTAAAGGCTAGCATCAAAATAATTAGGACAACTGCAGGTCCCCACATTTGATATGGTAAGAACTGGAAGTTTTGTTGCCCGTTGTTGATCAACGTCCCCAACGAAGCCTTTGGTGCTGAAATCCCGATCCCAATGTAAGAAAGGAATGCTTCGAAGAAGATCGCATTTGGAATCGTGAACATCGTATTAATGATAATCACACTTGATAAGTTTGGAAGCAAGTGCTTCGTTGCGATCTTCCATTGACTTTCCCCAAGGGTCCGTGCAGCTAACACAAATTCTTGGTCTTTTAATTCCAAAGTCTGAGCCCGAATTAAACGTGCCATGTTAATCCAACTAGTGAACGCAATCGCAATGATAATTGCAGGCATTCCTGGCTTCAAGATCAAGATCAATAATACCATTACGATCAAGTTTGGAATTGAGAGCATGATTTCAATGATCCGTTGCATCACGTTATCAACGGCTCCACCCTTAAGACCTGAGAACATTCCATAAGCAATCCCGATTGTTAAATCAAAGAAAGTGGCCACAAGCGCAATCGTCAATGAAATTCGCGTCCCATAGAGGATCCGAGAAAGAAGGTCCCGACCAAGGTAGTCAGTCCCTAACCAGTAGTTCACACCGTTAGCAACGTGGGCTTGTGCATATGCATTCACCCGTTCGCCACTTTGAACTAGGGTCCCATTAAACCCAGGGATAAATTCTAAGAATGGAATCCGTGGTGGTAAATTAGCATGCCCAGGGTTGGTAGCATTCGGATTGGCTGGAGACCAAATCATAGAACCAAATGCTAATACGAAGAGAATTACTAAAATCCAAAGTGAAACCATTGCTGCCTTGTTTTGTTTTAACCGTCGCCATGAATCTTGCAAAAAGGTCAATGATGGCGCAGCAATTTTTTCACTATCTAAATGCGCACCGTCAGGAAGACGATCAAACGCATCAGCTGGTAATTGTTGAGTTTCTTTATCTGCCATCGACTAACCCTTCTTTCCTGTAATTCTAATTCTAGGATCAATAATTCCGTAAACGATATCAGTAAGTAATAACACTACACAGAGCATAAAACTGTACATGATCGTTAATCCCATGATGGTGGGGTAATCATTAGTCAAGATCGACTTAACAAATTGTTCCCCAATTCCTGGAATCGAAAAAATGTTTTCAACTACCATCGAACCAGTCATGATGTTTACTGACAACGGTCCAATGATGGTAATAATTGGAATCAAACTATTTCTAAGCGCATGGTGGTAAATGATTCCCGTTTGGCTGAATCCTTTAGCCTTCGCTAATTCAATGTAATCGGAGCTTAAAACATCAATCATTTCAGTCCGCATGAACCGTGCCGTTTCCGCAAATGGCAATGCTGCTAACGCTAAAGTCGGTAGCACCGTGTAAATTGGGCCACCCCATTCAGCGATTGGGAACCAACGCAATTGCAATCCAAACCAGTTTTGAAGTAATACGGCCAACACAAATGATGGAACCGAAACTCCTAAAATGGAGATGATTGTCGTAGTGGTATCAATCCACGTGTTCCGTTTGATCGCACCAATTGCCCCAACGACTAATCCGGCTAACACCCCAATAATCATTGCTTGAATCCCCAATTGAATTGAGGCACCAATTCGACTAAAAATTAAATATGAAACTGGTTGATCACTAAATTGGAATGATGTTCCAAAATTACCAGTGACCGCTCCACCAAGATAGTTCAAGTACTGTTGCCAAACGGGCTTATCCAACCCATATTGTTGGTAAATAGTATGAATTTCTGATGGGGATAATTTTTCTTGATTCGTTAACGGAGTTCCTGGCATCAACTTCATCATAAAGAACGTAATCGTTGTTACGATAAACAATGTTAAAACCAAGTAAAAAATCCGCTTACTCAGATACTTTACCATTCGCTTTCCCTCGCAATCTAATTCAATAATTCTGTTAAAAACAGCAAAAGTAATATCAATATAATCATGATATTACTTTTGGTTAATATTAATAGTAAATTCTATTTAAGATATGTGTCACGGAAATTGAAGTTAGCTCCAGTAGTGGAGTATTCAAGTCCCTTAACCTTGTCTTTCCGAACTTGTGGTTGAACTTGTTGGTAAATTGGTACAACCCCAGCGTTATCCATTAAGATCTTTTCAGCATTAACAAGGTCATCCCAACGCTTGTTAACGTTGTTAGCATCCTTTCCTTCTGCATCAGTAACATATTGGTCATACTTAGCATTCTTCCAGTGACCATTGTTGTAAGAACCATCAGATGTAAATAGTTGGAGGAAACTAATTGGATCAGGATAATCAGCACTCCAAGCACTGATTACTAAATCAAATTTACCACTTTGTGAGTAACTCAAACGGGTCTTAAATGGCAAGTTTTGGTTGGTAATCTTCAAACCAGGTAACTTAGTTAGGTTACTTTGGAAAGTTTCAGTAGCCTTAGTTCCGTTTGGAGTATCATCGGCAAGTAAATTCAAGCTAATGCTCTTCTTACCTAATTCCTTAAGTCCCTTAGCCCAGTACTTCTTAGCTTCTGTTAAGTTGTATGATACACCATTAGTATCTTGGTTATTACTATTAGCTGCAGTCGCAAAGTCCTTACCATCGTGTGTTGCTAATCCAGTTGGAACCAATCCTTGTGCAGGAACAGAGCCATCACCTAAGATATCATTAGTAAATGCCTTACGGTTAATTGCTAATGAGATTGCTTTTCTGATGTTTGCGTTTCTTAAATCAGGATTGTTCTTTTGGTTCATTTCAAGATAGAAAGTCGCCGCCGTCTTCAAATCATGTAGTTCAGGAGAGTTCTTGAAGTTATTAACTTGTTGTTTCCCTGATAGTGTTGCAACGTCAAACTTGCCAGCTTGGTATTGGTTCAAAGTTGTTCCAGCATCCTTAGATACAGAGAATTTAATTTTATCTAACTTGATCTTACTGTTATTGTAGTAATCCTTATTCCGAGTCAAAGTCCAGGAATCGTTAGTCCCAGTCCAGCCCGTCACCTTGTAAGGGCCGTTATAAACTTGGTCGGCACTCTTAGTTCCGTAAGCAGCACCATATTCTTTAACAGCCTTTTCAGATTGTGGGAATAATGGTGACATTGCGGCAATGTACTTGAAGTAACTTTGTGGTCTAGAAAGTGTAATTACAAGCTTGTAATTACCATCTGCCTTAACACCAAGTGATGAAACAGGCATTTGCTTTTTAGAAACCGCTTCATAGTTCTTAACATGGTCTAATAAATAGGAATATTGAGAAGCCGTTTTAGGATCAGCAGTTCTTTGAATTCCATAAACGAAATCCTTAGCAGTTACTTCTGAACCATCGCTCCACTTGGACTTACGTAGGTCAAATGTATAAGTCTTTCCATCCTTAGAAACCGTGTAGCTCTTGGCAACTCCTGGTTGAATTTTATTATCGCTTCCAACCATTAATAACCCTTCATTACTGTTACTCAGTGTTCGCATACTTACGGCATCGGTAGCCTTTGATGGATCCAAAGTAGGTAGCGTAGCAGATTCCTGCCAATTTAACGTCTTAGTACTGCCGGATTCGCTGCTACTACTACCGCTTCCACAGGCTGCTAAACCCAGTGCGGTAACTAGTGTCACGCTCCCAACCTTTGCTAGTGTCTTTAACTTCATTTTAAAAATCCCCCTTGCACCAATCATTGATTGAATGGCGTAATTTCAAAACTTTAAGTATTTATAATCATAAATTAATTTTAGGTTAAAATCAATACCTTTTCACATTTTATTTTAATGTAAGTTTCAGAAAGAACGCTCATCAGATAGGATAATAATCGGTATAACAACGATTGTCTAAAAGAAACAAAAAACGATCCTAAAATTAAATCATTTTAGGATCGTTCGGATTTTACTATTTAAGATAAGTTTCTCTGAAATTAAATCCAGCTCCGGTTGGTGAGTATTGAATTCCCTTAACAAAACTCTTTTGTACCTGTGGTCTTACTGATTGATAAAGTGGAATAATCCCGTCGTTATCCATCAATGTCTTTTCAGCATTCACCATGTCATCCCAACGTTTGTTAGTATCATTTGCATCTTTTCCTTCTGCTGCATCCATCAATGAATCGTACTTAGAATTGCTCCACTTTCCATTGTTGTATGCGTTACCAGAAGTAAAGAGTTGTAAGAACGTTACTGGATCAGGATAATCAGCAATCCAAGCACTAACAACTAAGTCAAACTTACCGCTAACTGAGTAGTTCAAACGGGTCTTGTAAGGTAAGTTTTGGTTAGTAATTTTCAGTCCTGGCAACTTAGTAAGGTTACTTTGCAAAGCTTCGGTCGTCTTAGTCCCGTTAGGAGTATCATCAGCAAGTAAAGTCAAGCTCAAACTCTTCTTACCAATTTCCTTTAGTCCCTTTGCCCAGTACTTCTTAGCTTCTGCTAGGTTGTATGAAACGTCATTAGTGGTTTGGTTAGAATCTTCAGCGGCATCAGCAAAGTCAGTTCCGTTATGGGTAGCCAATTTAGTTGGTACTAACCCTTTGGCAGGAATGGAACCGTCACCTAAGACATCATCAGTCAATGACTTTCTATCAATGGCTAATGAAAGAGCCTTTCTGATGTTGGCATTCTTGAATTCTGGATCCTTCTTTTCGTTCATTTCAACATAGTAAGTAGCTGCTTGTGGTAACTTCTTTAATTCAGATGAATTCTTGAAGTTATTAACCTGTTGTTTTCCAGAAAGGGTCGCGATATCAAACTTACCAGCTTGATATTGATTTA
This sequence comes from Nicoliella sp. ESL1120, assembly GCF_058508515.1. Taxonomy (NCBI): domain Bacteria; kingdom Bacillati; phylum Bacillota; class Bacilli; order Lactobacillales; family Lactobacillaceae; genus Nicoliella; species Nicoliella sp. ESL1120. Next base: position 690,541 of record NZ_CP196383.1, on the reverse strand, counting down.
GCGTAGTCCCTGCATCCTTTGAAACCACAAATTTAATATTATCAAGCTTGGTCTTACTATTATTATAGTAGTATTTATTACGAGTGAGCTTCCAGCTATCGTTGGTCCCAGTCCAACCAGTTACTTTATAAGGACCATTGTAAACTTGATCAGCACTCTTAGTTCCATAAGCTGAGCCATCCTTTTCCACTACCTTTTGTGATTGTGGGAAGAGTGGTGTCATTGTTGCGATGTATTTAAAGTAACTCTGTGGCTTGGATAGCGTAACGACCAGCTTGTAATCGCCTTCTGCCTTTACACCTAAGTCTGAAACTGGCATTTGTTTCTTAGAAATAGCATCATAATTTTTAACATGATCTAACAAATAAGAATATTGAGATGCCGTCTTAGGGTTAGCAGTTCTTTGGATTCCGTAAACGAAATCCTTTGCTGTGACTTCGGAACCATCACTCCACTTTGATTTACGTAAGTTAAACGTATATGTTTTTCCATCTTTTGATACGGAATATGATTTAGCAACCCCTGGTTCGACCTTATTGTCGCTCCCAATCATTAATAACCCTTCGTTACTATTATCAATCGTCCGTGCACTGACACTATCAGTGGCTAATGATGGATCTAGGGTAGGTAAATTAGCTGATTCTTGAAACGTTAACGTCTTTGTATTTCCTGAACCGCTATTGGAACTGCCACTACTACAGGCAGCTAGTCCAAAGGCAGCAATCAAAGCCACACTTCCGACCTTTGTAAACATTTTTACTTTCATATGTAAATTCCCCCTTGTGAATTAAAAGCACCTTCAATAATAAATTAAAAACAAATTAAAATCAACACATTTACACATTTTATTTTAATTTATTTTAAAATAATCCACTTTTAAATCCATTGATGGGCAATTAAAACGCTGATTAAACAGTGATTTAAGGTAAATAAAAAACGACCTAAAATTAAAATCAAATTAGGTCGTTCCCATTAATATTAATCAATCACTATTAAATCTCGATTACTATGGGTCAATAATTCGAAACTATCGCCCTTGATCAACACATCGTCTTCAATTCGAATTCCACCCTTACCTGGTAAATAGATACCTGGTTCAGCGGTCATCACATATCCATCAAAAATTTGGTTCTTACGATTAGGCCCCATCAGTGGTCCTTCATGGATGTCTAACCCAATACCATGACCACTACCATGACCAAAGAAATCGCCATACCCTTGTTCTGCAATGTAATCACGGGCCGCTGCATCTACAATTCGAGTATCGACACCACTATGCATCGCTTGGATCATTCGTGATTGCGCCTCTTGAACCACTGCATATGCTTTCCGCAGTTCATCACCGGGATCGCCAACCGCAAACGTCCTAGTCATGTCAAATGTATAGTCATGATAGTAAAAGCCAAAATCAACGGTCACCAATTCGCCCTCTTGAATCTTCTTTTCAGATGCCACTCCATGCGGCAATGCAGAGCGATAACCACTTACCACAATCGTATCAAAGCTAGGTTTACTAGCACCATGCCCAGTTAACCAGTCATACAAGAAGCGCTCCACATCACGTTCAGTCAATCCAGCGTGAACGTAGTGCAACATTGCTGAATAGGCTTCATCTGCCAATTGACAACTCTTTTTAATCGCATTAATTTCACTCGGATCCTTAACGTAGCGTAATTTTTCTACTAATTGGTCAACTGCGGTCAATCTGGTTCCAAATTCTGATTGTAAGATTTGGTATGTAGCAAAACTAAGTGAGTTTTCAAAACCGATTTTCCCAGCGGTATCTGCCAACTCACTATATGCAGTCTCATAGTAATCACGCGTAATTTCTAGTTCAATGGGCGAATCAGCTAATCGTTCTGACATCTCAGTTTCATAACGACTATCGGTGATCAACACCACACGGTCATCATTAATCACTAAACACCCATCACCTGGTAAGCTATGAAATCCAGCGAGGTAAATTAAATTAAAAACATCCGTTATAATTAAACCATTTACCCCTGCCTTATGCATTGCTGCGCGGGTCTCCTCAATCCGATTATCCATTTTACAATTCCCCATTTCCAATTTAGTTTATCATTAATGTTAAATTAATTATTGATGAAAATCAACGATATACTCACAGATAAAATTAATCAACAACAAATAGTTGGGAAATTATATAATCTAGACTAAAATAGAAGTATTATTAATTTCAGGAGGCATTTAATGAACGAAGAACAAGCATTAACACCAGTTATTACGATCGGCCTAAACATCAAAGATAAACATTTTGATTACTCCATGGATGAACTGAACAACCTAGCAACTGCTAATAACATGCAAGTAATTGAAACACTAGTTCAAAAATCTGACCATAAGGACGCTGCTACCTACTTTGGTAAAGGGAAGGTCGCTGAACTAGCCACCATTTTAGCTGACGACGGCGTCAATACCGTTGTGGTAAACGATGAGCTCAGCCCCAGTCAGATCCGTAACCTAGAAAAACAAACCACGGCTAAAATCATTGATCGCACCGGTTTGATTTTGGAAATTTTCGCCAACCGTGCCCGCACCCACGAAGCTAAGCTGCAAGTCCAATTGGCCAAATTACAATACCAACTACCCAGACTCCACACCAGTGCTAGTCAACGATTAGATCAACAAACAGGTGCAGGTGGGGGCGGCTTTACTAGTCGGGGAGCTGGTGAATCACAATATGAATTGAATCGGCGGACCATTCAAGATAAAATTTCCCACATTAAACATGAATTAAAGCAGATTCAAAAATCAGACCAGACCCAGCGAAAACAACGGGAAACGAATCAAGTTCCCACCATCGCGCTAGTTGGGTATACCAATGCCGGTAAATCAACGATTATGAACAAACTCCTCACCCGCTTTGGAGACGAAAATAAGCAGGTCATGGTCAAAAATATGCTATTCGCCACCCTAGATACCAACGTTCGGCGGTTAGTTTTCCCAGATCATAAAAAACTCTTGATCAGTGATACCGTTGGATTCGTTAGTAAGCTGCCCCACCAGTTAGTCAGCGCATTCCGCTCAACCTTGGCAGAAGCTGCTGGTGCGGATCTATTAGTTCAAGTGGTTGATTTTTCAGATGACGATCGCCAATTAATGATGAACACGACCGAACAGACCCTCGAAGAAATTGGGGTCCCTAACATCCCAATGATCACCATCATGAACAAGGCGGATTTAACTGATAGCCGATACCCATTCAGAGAGGGAAATAACTTAATTATGTCCGCTAATGACGAGCAATCGATCGACGCTTTAGTAGCGCTAATTAAGGAAAATGTTTTTAAAAACTACGTTACTAAGGAATTACTGATCCCATTCAGCGATGGCCAAATCGTTTCAGAGTTAAACGACCACGCTACCGTATTAGATACCAAATACGTTGACGATGGCACTAAGCTAACCGTTGAAATGTCGGCCGAAGAAATTAATCGATTTGATCAATACGTTCAAAAATAAAATAAAGCGTCGCTTAGATTCCCTCTAAGCGACGCTTTATTTTATTGATTGAATGCGATCCGCATCTGAATTTGATACCCCTGTTTTTGATCAATCGTTCCCGAACGGCCACTGGTCTTATAATTACCACCAACTAAAATGGCTGATGCGGCAAATAGTTGAATCCGATCTGGATTTAAATTACGAGCAGATTGTAGCCCTACCCGCACAACGGTTCCAACCTGCAGTAAATGGGCTTGGTTTATTCCAGCATAGGCAACGTATTTTTGCCCCACCCGCTTCAAACTAAAGTGGGGAACTAACGCCCCTGCACAAATCGCATAAGCTGGTTTACGACTCCGACTTAAATAATTACTTAATTCTTGTTCCGTTAGTCCTGCATAATTATCGGTCATTAGTGAGTTCGTAAGCATGTCATGGGCAATCATGTTAATATTTTTTAAATCACTAGCGTTACTGACCACCCTTGCTGGTAAGACATGCTTAGGGTCATAAAAGCCATCCATTGGAATATTAAGGGGATTTTGAATGTCATCGATCACTGGCTTCGTTGAAACACCAGCTTGGGGTTGACGGGGCTTGATCCTAAATAGCTTTTCAATTTTAGGCGAAATATCAAATGGGGCTTTATATTTAGTAAAGAAGTACACAACATTTAAAAATAAGAAGTACAACATCAATAGTCCCACGATCAAGAATAAAATCCCCTGTAAGACCACTCCGTTAATCAAGAACCGAATCCCTGCATATATCATGTAGGCAGTGGCCACCCCACCAACAACTGTATAAATTTGATTTTTTAATTTGGGACTAAAATTAATGTACCCCAGATATTGATTCACTGCATCTAAAAAAGTAAACATCAATTTTACCCCCTAATTATTTTGTGTTTGATCACTACTACTAGATGATTGGGTGTTATCAGTAGTGTCATTGTTGGTGTCTGTTTTTTGATTATCATTACTAGAACTAGAGCTAGAAGAACTACTGCTATCACTTTCTTCCTTGCTGCTGGAACTAGAATCCGTACGATTCGTACTGGATTGATCACTGCTACTAGTGGTGTCCTTATTGCTATCAGAACTAGAACTAGCGGAGCTATCAGTACTATCATTACTACTAGAGTCACTACTTGAGTCCTTGTTCTTATCCTTAGGGGCATCCTTATTACTACTGTCACTACTTTGATGAAACCCACTAATTGAAGAACTTTGGACGGGTGCGCCTTCGTTAGTATGGGTTACCTTATTGTTTACGATATTAACCGCACTCATTGCCAATGCAATTGATAGGATTGCGAATGGCGTAATGATTGGCGGAGTTCGTTTATCCATTTTAAATCATCCCGATTTCATTTCAAGTTAATAAGAATCATCCTACCAGATATTTATAAAGGATTTGTTAAGTAAGCATTAAAGATTAATAACTTTTCAATTTATTCAGTAGGCGCATCATAAATGCATCTACGCTATGTTTAGCAGCTGACAATTCGTTATTTTGAATCACCACTGCATGATCCTTTAATTCAGGAGGAAGCTGTTGATCACGTTGATTCTCAGCGCTTTGCAGCCGAATGGCAATTTTAGCTGGGTCATCGCCCCGTCCTTCCATGCGTTTACGAAGTGCTTCCGAACTATTTTGCCCGTTATTCACAGTTAAATACATTATTACTACCTGGTCACCGAGCTTATTTTGATATTCGATCGCTCCCTTAGTATCTAAAACAATGCACGCGAGCGGAGCCGATTTCCAAGCTTCTGATATGCCTTCCATTGAAGAACCATACTGAGCACCAGAATAATGAACTGATTCTAAAAAATGTTTTTGAGCAAAACTGGCGTCGTTTTCAAAGTAATAATCAACACCATTCTGCTCACCCTTGCGTGGGGTCCTAGTGGTATGGGTCACCACCTTAGGTAACTTATATTTGGCACAGATGTACTTACAAATCGTCGTCTTTCCGCTCCCGGCTGCTCCTGTAATTACTAGCACCATCTTTTTCATATCGCTCCACCCACTATTTAGTCAGATATTTATTTGCTACGTCTAGTAACATTTTTAAGTTGTCATAAGTTAATTGTTGACGTGCCTGTTCATAATCGAACCAACCATAATTACTAATTTCTGCTTCTTGCCTAGTGATATTTGAATTAGCAGCCACTTCAGAAATAAAAAATTTAACGACTTTATGGTTGCCGTTATTCATATCATATTCTAGGTCATGATTGAATTGAGTATCCAATTTAATATCCAAATCAGTTTCTTCTTTGGCCTCCCGAATTGCAGCGGCCTCATAACTTTCAGCGCCTTCTAGATGCCCCTTGGGGAACCCCCAAAAATTACTAGTGGCACTCTTCAACAATAAATATTCAGGATGGTTTTCAACCATCCGATACACGATGGCACCACCATCTAATTCTGTTTTCATAAATTATCCACCCTTTCTATTGTTATTTTATTATTTTTAATTCATAATTTTGTTAATATCTATTTTAATTATAACAAATCATAGGAGGTTTTTAGATGAAAAACCATCAATTTGCTTTAGTTCCCACTGAATTTCCGAAAATCGTTACGGAATTACATACGATTAGATTCTTAGATGCTGAAAATGAGCAACTCCCCGTCAAAGAACTCCTGCACAGTTTTTTAAATCGGGTCCTCGTTAATTACCGCACGAATACTAGCAAACAAATTGCACTTTTCGACCTAATGGTTGATGAAAAACAAGACGCCAGCAGTTTTTTTAAACAAAATGGCCCCGTTACCCAAACTAATTTTTATAACCTAGCGTTGCAATTATTACATTTTCAAACCAACGAAGATTTTTCACTTGCAAACCCACTAGTAAAGTGGCGAGAATTTAACCTGCCGCTGCCAGAGCAGCAAACAAGTCCATTTGATTCTAAAACGCTCATCACGGCGTGGTATCAATTGTTAAATACCCACACTAAGTTCGGGCAGACCTACCTCGATGATCTAGCATCAAATGGTTATCTAGCACAGTTTCCTGATCTGCCTAAGCCGTTAATTTTCAACGGCAAGACCCAACCAGTTTTTAACACTGATCATTTAATTCGCGAAGTCGTTTATATTGAATCTGATCTAGATACCGACAACGATGGCAAGCGCGATCTATTAATGGCACACGTCATTAGACCATCAGAAACTGAACATGGTTTAAAGGTCCCGACGCTCTACACTGCGAGTCCATATGATCAAGGGACCAATGATATTGCGGGGGCTAAATTGACCCATCGAGTTGACCAACCGATTGCACGGAAAGAGCCGAACCAATTAGAATTATCAGATATTGAAAGTCAGCCAATCAATAAGCCACTACCTGCTAAGCGGCCTGGCAACGGGAAGACGACTAAACATGCCGAAGAACACTTTAATAACGGTTGGGGATACACATTGAACAACTATTTCTTAGCACGAGGCTTTGCGGTGGTGTATGCTGCTGGGATTGGGACTAAGGATTCTGATGGATTACGAACCACTGGTGATCATGCTGAAACCCTTTCAACTACGGCCATCATTGAATGGTTGGATGGTAAGCGCAACGCATTTACTAACCGTTGTGGAGAAGTCAAGATCGAAGCTTGGTGGTCCAATCACCACATTGGGATGACGGGGCGCTCATACCTTGGGACCCTGCAGACGGCTGCGGCTACAACCGGAGTCGAAGGCCTTAAAACCTGTATCTCAGAAGCAGCCATTTCAAACTGGTATGATTACTACCGCGAAAACGGGCTTGTCGTAGCCCCTGGTGGGTTTCAAGGTGAAGATGCCGATGTATTAGCCGAAGAAACGTTCAGTCGGGAACAAAAAGCAGGTGATTATTACCGCATCAAGAATAAGTGGCAAAGCCAGCTTGCTGATATTACCAGGGAACAAGATCGAACCACTGGTAACTATAATCAATTCTGGGATGCAAGAAACTACCTTAAACAGGTGCAAAACATTAAGGCTGACATGGTATTAGTTCATGGGCTGAACGATTGGAATGTTAAACCGCGCAATGTGGAAAATCTCTATCAAGCATTAAAAAAGGTCCCCGTTGAAACCAAACTATTCTTGCACCAAGGGCAACACATCTATATCAATAACTTTCAATCGCTCGATTTTACTGACATGATGAACCTATGGTTATCCAACAAACTTCTCGATGTCGACAATTCGGCAAACGACTTGATTCCTTCGGTTACGATTCAAGATAACGTCAAACCAGCTACTTGGCATCAACTAACGGACTGGAGTAGTAACCAAGTAACTAAACAAATTAATTTGAACGATCAAAATCAAATTAGCCATCCTTACGACCACGTTACCCCATCCTTTAAGGATAAACTCAGTGCCGAACAAATGGCTCAATACACTAAGAATGAAAAAAACGGGCAATATGATCAATGGTTGAACGACCTAGTTGCCACAAGCGATTCGCCAATCGCTAACACGCGGTTAATTTTTCAATCTAAACCCCTTCAAAATTCAATCACCATCGATGGTAAGGTCAAATTAGACCTCACGATGGCCAGTGACCATAACGTCGGGTTAGTGAGTGCCATGCTGATTGACTATGGTGATGCTAAGCGATTGAATGTCCACCCAACCACGCTTGGCTTGAACGTAATTAATGCTGGTTACCAATGGACCAAGGACTCCTTGAAGGAATTTACGCTCCAAGACAATCCGACCCCGTTCAAGATGATTTCAATTGGCCATTTGAACATGCAAAATCGACAAAATAGTTACCGCGTCAACGAACTCAAGGCCAACCAATACTACAATTTATCCTTCGAGCTACAACCAACTTTCTATACCATCCCCGCAGGTCGAAAACTTGGCCTAGTTGTATATGCAACTGATCTATCGATGACCGTACGCGGTACAATGGGCGTAAGCTACCACCTAAACACTAATCAATCCTCAATTACAGTGCCCCTGCTTCACAAAAAAGATTAAAAAGTGGTAAGATAATAATTAAATAATTAGAAATGGGGACTTTAAATGAAACCAGGCACTAAAATCATTACCTTAGATAACGGGTACCATCTTTGGACCCATACTTCAGGCACCGGGTCAATTCACCTGCTCGCTTTACATGGTGGGCCTGGTGGCAATCATGAATACTGGGAAGACACTGCTGAACAATTAAGAAAACAGGGGCTATCAGTTCAAGTCCACATGTATGATCAACTAGGATCGTGGTACTCTGATTCTCCTGATTTTGATGACCCAGAAATCGCTAAAAAAGTATTGACCTACGACTACTTTTTAAATGAAGTCGAAGAAGTCCGTCAAAAGCTAGGCATCGATAAGTTCTACTTAATTGGCCAATCATGGGGTGGGTTGTTGGTCCAACTATACGCCCAAAACTTCGGTGAACACCTCAAGGGTGCAATCATTTCTTCGATGGTCGATGAAATTGATGATTATACTAAGCATTTAAATCAAATTCGTGAACGGGAATTTTCACCAACCGAATTAGCATTCATGAAGGAATGTGAAGCTAACAATGATTATGATAATGAACGTTATCAAAATGACGTTGATAAGCTTAACCGCGGCTACATTGATAGAAAACAACCGCCTGCCATTTCACACTTGACTAGCACCGCTAATACCACTATTTACAATGCTTTCCAAGGTGACAATGAATTTGTGATCACTGGTAAATTAGGTGAATGGCATAATACTGATCACTTAAAGGATAATCACGTCCCCACACTGGTTACGTTTGGTGAACATGAATCCATGCCGATTGAGACTGGAAAACGAATGGCCAAAATGATTCCAAACGCCCAATTCGTTTCAACACCAGAAGGTGGACACCACCACATGATCGATAATGCCCCCGTTTATTACAAACACTTGGCAGACTTTATTCGTTCCGTCGAAAACGACACTTTTAACAAGTAAATAAAAAAGACCGCATTTAGCGGTCTTTTTTTATTTAGTAACGTAGCCAACCTTATTATTAACCTTTACTTGATACCAGTATTGGCCATTAATATTAACCATCTTTTGGACTGCTACGCCCTTAGATTTTTTACTTATTACGCTAAATTTACTCCCATTCGGATTCGTGTAAAGTTTAGCTCCCTTTTTCAGGGTAATTTGTTTTACGCTGTTCGCAACTTTAGCAGAGAGACTGTTTAACCATTTCGTAAATTTACTTTCAATCTTAACAAGGCTACCATTGGTTTGCGCATCATTTAATCCGCTAAGGGTCGTTTGTAATTGACTTTTAACTGAAGATGCCACCGATTTATATTCTGTCCGACTTAAGGTCGCCTTAAAAGAACGAATCAGATTACTTTGATAGGCATTCACACGTGTTTGAGCTTGTTGCTTAGCAGCCGTGAACAATGCTTGCTTGTTATCACTAGTAACGGTCTGATTATCAACCTTAAATGCTGAATAATTGACTGTTGCATCGTTAGAAACCACCATATTATAACCACTATTTTGCTTATAACTAAGCGTCATTAACGTGTACATTTTATGAATTTCTGGTAGGTATATTTCGATCGAACTATTATCAACATACAAGACCGCATTCTTAACCGTCGTCCCGAGGTCAATGGTTTCGGTTTTATCCATCGTTTTGTTAATATCCCAAGTCCTACTAATCGTTAATTGCTTACCCTTTAATTGCAGATTAACGTTATTGTTGGTCCCATCCTGCCTTGTCAGCTTAATGGTTTGATCACCACTGAAGTTTAAGTCCACCTTATTATTAGTTCCCACTGAAAATGAGGACTTAGCCTTCACATCGTAAGTGCCAATCTTACTTGAATTGGGTTCGATTGGATCGACTAGGAAGTTACCATTCTTATAGGTAATCGTCCGTGCTAGCGTATAACTACCAAAGTGGTTAATGTTATTATAGTTAAAAAGGTTCGGTGAATAAGTCCAATTGCCTAACCAAGCCATTGAGATTAACTTATCGGAGTTCACTGAGGTGTAGTTAGCAGCAAAGTTATCAAACCCATCGTCCATCTTCGTAACCTTAGAATCTGAATCCTTAACAAAAATTCCATCAGAATTATACGAACCGGTTAATACATAACTACCGCTTTGGTTACCAGTATAGTCCTTACTTCCGGCAATAAAGAACATCATTGGTTGCCCACTAACTTCCTTAATAACTGGCATTTCAGAAACATGATAACCAGTTAGGTCAATTGTGTATTCAGGATGATAATCCCAATTTAACCCATCAGAACTAGTTAATACATACATCCGATCGTCTAATCCACCGGCAACGTAAGCAACAAAATTACCGTTTTTGAGTCTAGTAACGTATGGATCTCTAAAATCATCCTTAGTCTGTAGTCCATCGATCTTTTTAGGATCCATAACTGGGGTTGGCCCGTATGGATGGAACTGGCCATCATTGTTACTGTACGCTAAGAAGATGGTCTGGCCACCAGAAAAGTTAGTAAAGTAAGCTAGTTTAGCATCTTTTAAAATGGTGTTGCCGTATTCATCCTTTGTAAAATGGCCATCATTGTTCAAGACCGTTCCAGAAGCCGCTGCCCCCCAAGGTAGGCCGTTGAGATTAGTGTCAGCGACTTGAAATGAAGTCCCGTTAGTACTATTAGTATAGTATTTATCAGGAATTGCAACGTTATTAATACTAAAGCGATTCGATGGATCAAAGTCCCTAAAGGTCTTAAAATCAGTCGTTACCATGTGCTTCCATTCGTATTGGACCCCTTGCACCTTAGCAAGTGGCTGTGCTAGATAATAAATATCCCAGTATTCCACTGATCCATCACTATTATAGTGGGGAATCATGGATTGAATATCGTTTGAATATCCATCGGAGGCATTAAAATGGAAATTTTGGTTCCAAGTCGAATCAACTACGTCTGGATTTTTAGCAACAAAGCTATTCATTGTATTAATCGTTTGGGCATTTACGTCCACACTTGCACTCGCATAAGAAATTGCCCTGCCATTAATTACATCTGCACTACTCGATGCAACTGAGGCAGCTGAGGATGCCTTATTCGCACTACTCGATGAACTGGATGCTGATGATTTAGCCTTCGTTGCTTGAACCGTGGCCGTGGTAGCTGTATCTTTTGCAGCTGTAGTCATTGCAGTCGCTTGCGTTTGGTTATTGCTATCTGCACTTGCGGTTTGATTAAAAGCACCTGTCGCTGCCAATGTTAATAACAATGTGGTAGCGTATAAATATGGTTTTACGTTCGTTTTAATTTGATTTCGCTCCTTACTAAACAAGAAGTGCCGCAACGGTTCAACCCATTTCGGCACTCAATATTACTTAGGCTGAGCTCTTAAACTCAGCTTTTCAACATCAATTACTTTATCGATCAAATGATCATAAAATGATGATTCGTGGCTAACGATAATGGCGTTGCCAGGAAACTTATTAATTGCCCGCTTCAAAGAATCCTTCGTTTCATCATCCAAATGATTTGTCGGTTCATCCATGATCAAGAAATTACTAGGGACAAATTCCATCATTGCTAATTTGACCTTAGTTTGTTCCCCACCAGAGAGGTCATTCATTGGCTTGCTAACGTTATCAGGACCAATTCCACACTTAGCCAGTTTGGTTCTGATTTCACGTTGTTCGAGCTTAGGAAAACGATCTTGAACAATTTGCATTGGGGTCATCTGCGGATTACTCCATACTAAGTCTTGGCTAAAGTAATTTACCTTTGCAGAAGGCGAAAATTCAGCCTCACCACCAAGTGGTTTGATTTTACCCAAGATACTCTTGATCAAGGTCGATTTACCAACCCCATTGAATCCCTGTAAGCCAATCTTTTGATCAGTCGTAACGGTAAACGTCACTGGTTGTAACAGGGGCTTCGTGTATCCAACCGAAAGATGGTCAACGGATAATGCATTCTGCGAACCAGTATCTAAGTATGGGAAATCAAACTTAGCATGTTCATTTGCTGAAGGCGGATCAACGATGTCCATATGGGAAAGTTGCTTTTCACGTGACTTAGCCATCTTAGACTTACTCCCCGCTTTGTTCTTGCGAATAAATGCCTTCGCCTTTTCAATTTCAACTTGTTGCTTTTCATAAGCCTTTTCTTGGGCTTTTTCACGTTCATCCTTTTGGCGCATCGCCTGTTTAAAACTACCACGGTACTTATGGATTTGGCCAAACGCAACGTTTAAGATACAGTTAGTGACCTGTTCCAAAAAGTCATAGTCATGGGAAATAACGATAAAAGAGCCATCAAAATGATTTAAATAATCTACCAGCCAGTCAATATGAGCCGTATCCAAGTAGTTAGTCGGTTCGTCCAACAAGATCACTTCTGGACTTTCCAAAATTAATTTTGCCAGAATAATTTTGGAACGTTGACCCCCACTCATATTGGCAACGGGTTGATCACGACCAACGTCATCTAATCCTAATCCCGTAATCACCTGTTCGATTTTGGTCTGGATATCATAGAAACCATTTGCTTCTAATTGTTCTTGGATGCGTCCCGCTTTTTCCAAAAGCTTATCATCCATATTAGTAGCGTATTCTTCATATAATTTAGCCATACGGTCATTCATATCATAAAGATCTTTATATGCGGTATGAAGAAACTGAATCAACGTCATCCCATCTGGAATATCAGCATATTGGTCCAAATAACCGATGCTGACCCCTTTTTGCCACTTGATTGAGCCCGTCAAAGGAAGCTCGACACCAGTAATAATTTTAATCAGTGTACTTTTCCCGACTCCGTTTTGCCCAACAATTCCCATGTGCTCTCCCTTATTGAGTTGGAAGTCAGCATCTTCATAAAGGGTTTTGTCTGCAAAACTCATGCTCAAATCCTGAACATCAAGTAATGCCAAAATGTTTCACTCCTTATTTTTGTTCGTACAATCTGCTAATTATATTGTAAACTGTTCAGCCCGCTTTTACCACCACTTTAAGATTAAGATTTTGCGGCTATGTTATAATGTTTCTGTTAATTCAAGATAGGAAGGAAATTTAAAATGAAGATTAAAGATATTGACAGCATTACAGTGACCGTTGCTAACTTAGAAACCACCATGCGTTTTTACCATGAAGTATTTGACTTACCAATTATTAGTATGGATGGGGACCACCTTGCAATTCAAGTTGGTCATCAAAAAATCATTTTTGTAACCAAAGAAGTTGCTAGTGCAGAATCAATTGCAATGCCAACTCCTGGGAGCAGTTGCATTTCATTGATCGTAAAGGATTCACTCGATTATGTTATAAACCACATGGCGAATTATGGTGTCGACATCGTCAGCGGCCCTTCCGAAATTCAAGGTAGCAACGGTAAAATGAACGCCGTTACGGTCTATGATCCAGACCGTAATCTAATTCAACTTTGTGAAACCAAGTAAGGACTTAGTGAGGCATTATTATGAAATACATCAAAACCCAAAGCTTCAAAATTCTCAAATTCATTGGTTTCATTCTCGTTTATTTAATTGGTGATTTCTTTTTGAGCTTTGTGTCCCCTCATCAATCGACCAGCACCATCTTCTTCGGGCTGGTCATTGCTTTGGTCGTGGCCTTGTTTTGTCTGGCCTTTATTATCTGGCGTTACAACAAGCAACTCAACAAGCGCAATCCATTTGGCTTTGGCACCAAAAAGATTGACAAACGGGCAATCATCCAACTCTGCTTAATCTTTGCACTCTTGATGGCCATGCAATTTGTTTGGCAAGCACTAATTAACGCCAAGTTCTTGAGTGAACCCAGTAATGAAAATGCCCTCAATCAATCAGTAAAACAAATGTTTTGGCCTAATTTTATTGATATTAGTTTTATCGGCCCCATATTTGAGGAATTCATTTTCCGCGGAATCTTTTTCAACTACTTCTTTGCAATTGAGAAGGGTGGCCTGCATAAGTGGTGCGGAATCATCGTCTGTGGAATGGTGTTCGGCTTTATGCATACCCTTAATTTCAGCGTAAATTGGATGTTCTATTCAGCAATCGGTTGGATCATAGCATTCACCTACCTGCACTTTAAGGACGTTCGCTATAGCATCACCATTCACATGCTCAATAATTTATCTAGCTTTTTATAAAGATTGTGAAATCAGTATTGGTTAACGGAATGAAAGCGTTTAACATCCCGCCAATACTGATTTTTTCATTTGCAATTATTATTATATTTGATAAAATACTAAAAGACCGTGAAAGGAGAACTATGTCAAAACAAAATAGTAAAAGTAAGATTGGTTTGTTTCAAATTGTAATGTTAGGTTTAAGTTCCATTATTGGTTCAGGATGGTTGTTCGGTTCTTGGGAGGCTTCAAAAGTCGCCGGACCAGCTGCAATTATTTCCTGGGTCGTTGGAGCAATCGTGATTGGTTCAATCGCATTTAATTACGTTGAATTGGGAACGATGTTTCCTGAAAGTGGTGGAATGAGTAAGTATGCTCAATACTCGCATGGATCCTTGCTAGGGTTCATTGCGGCGTGGGCAAACTGGGTATCCCTAGTTACTTTAATTCCAATTGAAGCCGTTGCCGCGGTTCAATACATGAGTTCATGGCCTTGGTCATGGGCGAACTGGACCAGAGGGTTTTTAAGCAATGGAGAAATTACTAATGAAGGACTATTAATTGTCTTCTTATTCATCTTGGTATTTACCCTCTTGAATTATTGGTCAGTTAATTTATTAGCGAACTTTACTAGCTTTATTTCAATTTTTAAGCTAGGGGTTCCAATCATCACGATCATCATGTTGTTAGTATCTGGTTTCACACCGCAAGACTTTAATAACCCTGCATTAGGTGGCTTTATGCCATACGGAAGTGCTTCCATCTTTGCAGCTACGACTGCTTCTGGGATCATCTTCTCATACAATGCCTTCCAAGTGGTTATTAATATGGGACGTGAAATTGAAAATCCGAAAAAGAATATTTCACGTGGGATTATCATCTCACTTGGAATTAGTACTGTGATTTATGTATTACTTCAATTTACATTTATTGGTTCGATCGAACCAGCAAACCTTGCCCATGGTTGGCACGGTGTTAACTTCAATTCCCCATTTGCTGATATCGCAATGGGACTTAACCTTTATTGGTTAACAGTGATGCTATATGCAGATGCGTTCGTATCACCATTTGGAACTGGAGTTTCATTCGTTGCTCAAACTAGTCGGACCCTTGCCGCAATGGTTACAAACGAACACATGCCTAAATTCTTAGGTAAAATCAACAAACGTTGGGGTGTGCCACGGGTTGCGATGGTTGCCAACTTGATTATTTCAGTATTGCTAGTGGCATCGTTTAGAAGTTGGGCTACGCTTGCCAGCGTTATCTCTACTTCCACATTGATTGCCTACCTAACTGGACCGGTAACGGTGGCCACTTTAAGAAGAATTGCGCCAAACTTTACGCGGCCAATTCGATTGAAGTTATTAAACTTCATGGCCCCATTTGCCTTTGTGATGGCTAGTTTAGCCACTTACTGGGCTAAATGGCCAACAACGGTTCAAGTTATCTTAGTAATCCTATTGGGGCTTCCATTCTACTTCTACTTTGAATGGAAAAACCAATGGAAGGAAACTAGAAAACAATTTATTTCTGCACTATGGATGATCGTCTACTTGATCTTCTTATCAGCAGTCTCATACCTAGGTAGTAAGGACTTTAATGGAATCAACTTCCTCCCATACCCACTCGACTTCGTTGTAATTATCGTAGTTGCACTGGTATTCTACTACTGGGGAATTTCTAGTTACAGTTTCCAAACTGATGATGATTTAGATAAAGCAAAAGAAGTAAATGATACGGTCGATGGAGATTTAAAATAATTGAACATCAACAAGAAAGAGGTTAGCAAAATTGCTAATCTCTTTTTTTTGCTTGACAAACATTTAAAGAATATATTAAAATAAATCTAATCTTAAAAGTAGAAAGGAGAAAGAACCAATGAATAATATTAAATTAGCTTACTCATCAATTCGTTGGCAAAACCGGTCATAAGTCGTTATCTTCAAACAGATACGGCTTCCTTTTATCATGCAAAGGCGTATCTGGACCGGCTCTTTCTTCAAAGAAATCATTCAGCTTGTTCGGACAAAACTTAAACCGGTCAAAGCTGAACCCAATTAAGGCGAACTGCTTAGGACTGTCTAAGTAGTTCGCCTTTTTGTTTCCATTATGGTTTTAACGTTTAAATAATATTAAGGAGATTGATTATGAAACGAATGTATGCACTCATCACCATCCTGTTCGTATTTCTTGGCTTCGCATTCTTCCAAGAAAAGAACGCTACCACCACTACTAGCGCAAAGATCCCGACATTAGGAATCTTACAGTTAATGACCCACCCTTCCTTAGATGCCATTCACCATGGAATCATTCAGGGACTTAAGGATAGCGGATATCAACCTGGTAAGAACATTAAAATTGACTACCAAAATGCGCAAAATGATCAAAGTAATCTAAAGACCATGAGTACCAAGTTTGCCAACGAAAACGCCACTGCCTCGGTTGGAATCACCACCCCATCCGCTCAGGCATTAGCTAGCACCATCCATAATAACCCAGTGATCCTAGGTGCCATCACCGACCCCGTTGGCGCTGGTCTAGTTTCCAACTTAAAACACCCAGGCGGTCATATTACAGGGGTCGCCAATGGTTCACCACTCCAAAAGCAATTGAACGTCATCAAGGCCTTCATGCCCAAATTAAAGACCCTTGGTATTATCTATACATCTAGTGATCCATCATCAACTTCCCAAGCTAAGCAATTCGCAATTCTTTGCAAAAAGGAAGGCATCGATCTTAAAACATACACAATTGCTAATTCAAACGACTTGAATCAAGTTTCCAGCCAAATGGTTAGCAAAGTCCAAGCCGTATACGTTCCTAACGATAACACGATTGCTGCAGCAATGGACACCTTAGTTGCCAACGCAGATAAATCAAACGTCCCTGTTTTTCCTTCAGTCGACTTCATGGTTAAATCTGGTGGAATCGCTACTTACGGAGTTGATCAATTTCAAATGGGGGTAACCATCGGTAAAATGACTGCCAAAATTCTCCGTGGTGAAAACCCAGCTACCACCCCAGTTAAGAGATTCCAACAAGGTAAGATGATCGTTAACGTTAAGCAAGCCAAGAAACTACACATTCAGATTCCAGCTTCAATTATGAAAGAAGCTGAAACGAAGGGAGAGGTTATCAAATGAGTTTAATTGTATCTGCTATCGGTCAAGGGCTCCTCTGGGGTGTACTTGGCATCGGACTATTTTTGACATTTCGGATTTTAGATTTTCCTGATATGACGGTCGAAGGGACCTTCCCAATGGGGGCTGCAATCGCTGCTGCCATGATCGCCCATGGGTATTCACCAATCGTTGCGACCCTTTGTGCATTTATCGGTGGGGCCATCGCAGGGTTAGTGACCGGACTATTGTATACCAAGGCCAAGATTCCAGTGTTGCTATCAGGAATCCTAGTCATGACAGCCGCCTACTCAGTTAACCTAAGGATTATGGGAGCTGCGAACGTATCACTATTAGGCAAGGGGAACCTT
This sequence comes from Nicoliella sp. ESL1120, assembly GCF_058508515.1. Classification (NCBI taxonomy): domain Bacteria; kingdom Bacillati; phylum Bacillota; class Bacilli; order Lactobacillales; family Lactobacillaceae; genus Nicoliella; species Nicoliella sp. ESL1120. Next base: position 672,520 of record NZ_CP196383.1, on the reverse strand, counting down.
TTGAATGCTAAAATTTTCCAAGGACTCCCTAATTACTTCAACAGTGTGTTCTTAGGATTGATCGTCATTACAATCGTAACGATTGCCATCATTTACTTCTTACAAACTGACCTAGGACAAGCATTTATTGCCACTGGTGATAACGAAACCATGGCGCAATCATTAGGAATCAACACCGATGCAATGAAGTGCTTAGGCGTTAGCGTTTCTAATGGTGTCATTGCCCTTGGGGGTGCCCTTGTTGCACAAAATAATGGGTATTCAGACGTCAACATGGGAATTGGAATTATCGTTGTCGCATTAGCATCCATAATCATTGGCGAAGTCGTCTTTGGCAACCTAACTATGAATCAACGACTCGTTGCCGTTACGCTTGGTAGTATCCTCTACCGATTCGTTTTACTAATCGTTCTACAACTTGGTTTCAATGCCAACGACTTGAACTTAATTTCATCAATTATCTTAGCACTATGCATGAGTTTGCCAGCATTCAAGGACAAGTTCAATTTAATGCACACTTTGAAACGGGGGTTCGAACGCAATGAATAAACCAATTTTTCAATTAAAAGACGTTGTTAAAACCGTCCACCCAAACGGTGGGAAACCATTAAACATTTTAGACCACGTTAGTTTAGATATCTATCCAGGTGATTTTATTACTATCCTAGGATCGAACGGGGCTGGAAAATCAACATTCTTCAATGCCATTGGTGGTAATTTACCGATTACTTCTGGACAACTATTATTGAATGGCAAGAATATCACTAAAACGTCAGTTGCTAAACGGACCCAATTTCTAAGCCGTGTTTTCCAGGATCCAAAGCTAGGGACCGCCCCACGAATGACGGTGGCTGAAAACCTGTTACTTGCTGAAAAGCGTGGACAAAAACGTTTATTAACCCCCCGCCATTTACGGCGTCAAATGGGCAAATATCAACAAATAACAAGTCAGTTGCATAATCACCTTAGCGACCGCTTAAACACCCCTACTGGTAATCTTTCAGGAGGTCAAAGACAAACGCTCAGCTTTTTAATGGCCACCATTAAAAAACCTGAAATCTTGCTATTAGATGAACATACGGCTGCATTGGACCCTAACACTTCCCAAGAATTAATGGAATTGACTAATCGCACCGTTCAAGAACAAAAACTTACCTGCTTAATGATCACCCACCATTTAGATGATGCAATTAAGTATGGCAATCGACTAATCGTTTTAAATCAAGGCCAGATTGAATATGATATTCGAGGGACGGAAAAACAATCCATCACCAAACAAGATTTATATCAATTCTTTGACCCTACTAATTAAATATTAAAAAACCGCAGCAATGTCAAAAATAGGCATTGTCGCGGTTTTTTGTTATAATATAAGTTAATGCTAGATTAGCATTAACTTATGGAGGGATATATTTGAGTAAGCAAGAACCGCAATCGCGAGTCAAACGCTACGACTTTAATGGGAGTCAAAAACAACCCAATCAAGATCCTAAAAATTTCAAGGTCTGGCCCTGGATTTTAGGATTAGTAATCGTAATTGGAATGCTAGTAGTTGGGATTAAGTTTTTGACCGCTAACGATAATAACCAAGCTGGACAATCATCGTCATCAATGGTTAGTGCTAGCAGTACCAGTGCTAGTTCATCCAGTAAAAATAGCGCTAGCTCCAGCAGTAAAACTACGCATAGTAATAGTACTAATAAGAGTTCTAATAAGGGAACTAACGCTAATAACCACCCAGCTAATGATAGAAAAAGCCAAAATAACCCTGCTCCGCAGAATAATGGAGGTTTTAGTGCACCACGTCAATTCAGCTCAGTTTCCGATGCCACCAATTGGGCGAAAGCAACCCAATCTAGTTGGATTCAAGCTGGTTATAATAACTATACAATTACATCTGATGGGCAAGGATATTACGTTTTAAACTTTACTAAATAAAAAAAACTGTGAATTGAAAAATTCACAGTTTTTTTATTTGCTTAGGTCAAATTATTTAGTAACTTGATCCCATTGCTTATTAACGTTTTCAGAACTGAATTCCTTAGCCTTAACTAATGAACCGTTGCTTAACTTCTTGAATAGTTTACTGTCTAGTAAAATTTCATCGATCTTACCAGCAGCTTCACGAACGTTTCCTGCAGGAATTAGGTAACCATTAACGTCGTTGTCAATGATATTTCTAGGACCGTAGTTAACATCGTAAGCAACTTCAGCTAATCCGTATTCAAGTCCGTTTACCAATGACATACTCAAACCTTCACCGAATGAAGTTTGGATAATTACTTTGGCGGCACTTAGTACCTTTTCTTTATCTTCGCCAACAAGGTAACCCTTGAAGTCAACGTTAGTTTCAAGACCTAACTTCTTAACTAAGTTCAATAATTCTTGACGATATTCTTCTGATTCAAAGTAACCGACAACATCTAAGTGGATGTTTGGAACACGGTTCTTAGCAAAACTAACAATTTGAATTAATTGATCGATATGCTTGTCATGGAAGATCCGACCAACATAAACAACGTTGTTATCACGGTCATCTTCGAGTGACTTCCGAATTTCAGCTTCTTTTTCAGCAAATAATGCAGTATCGAAGATTGCGTAAGTCTTAATTTCTGGGAAAAGACGACTTAAGTCATCACGTTGTTGTGGAGTAGAAACAATTAAACCATTGTAGTCACCTAAGTGATTGTGGAATAACGTTTCAAGGATTGGGTATAACTTACCCTTTGCGCTACCAGCTAAGTTAGCATCAGTTGTTTGTTCGTTGTGTAAGAATTGGTACTTACCAGCAACATTCTTAATCCGTGCAACAACTTCAGTTAAAGTAGGACGGTCGTTAATTAGAACCGTCTTTTCTGGGTCAGCAATTTCATTTAAGAAGAATTCGAATAGGTCATCTTCAGTATTGAAACGGTGGTTCTTACCCTTGTAGTTCAATAACTTGAACATGGTTGGGTGAACTTGACCATTGATGTTCATGTGAGTAATTTCCATTACTGGATTACCTTCGTAATCAAATAGGATTTCATGACCTACTTGACCATCTGGATGAAGGTATTGAGTCTTAGAACGGAAACCACGTCCATCCCAGACATCACGACTACTAGTGTTACCGAAACGGTCGTAGAAATCAACCGTTCCAATTTCACCAACAGTAAGTGGGAAGATGTTTACTTGTGCAACAACCTTACCCTTTTGTTCAACGTATGATTTGTTGTTATCAACACCATCGATCTTGTATTCATTTTTATCAACCATGTCTGAATAACGTAAGAAAGCATGCTTGTGAGGAACATCAGTAACTTTTTGGAAGTAATCGTACATGTTTAAAATGTCGTCATTACCCAAACCATACTTTTCAATTTCTTGATGAAGACCTTGATTGTAATTACGAGTAACAATCTTTGAGTCTCTTTTGTTCTTTTTAAATAATTTTTGACGATTCATTGCGGAAAATTCAGTTCCGGAATTGAATGTAAAAATGTTTTCGTTTACAAATAAAAACGTTTTAGTCATATCTATTCAGCCGCTCCTTAATCTAGTTTTTCGAGACCCTTTTCAATATCAGGGTTCCATACTGCCATCTTGTGCTTCCACTTCTTAGCAGCGTCATCTAATAATTCCTTCCAAGCCTTCCAAACGTTAGTTTCTGAGTAACGCTTTGAAAGTTCGTAGGCCTTGTCAGACATCTTTTGTAATTGATCAGGATTGGTGAATAAGTCGGTCATGTGTTGCCCCATCTTCTTGTAGTCACCATAATCAACGATGTAACCATTTTCTTTGTCCACTACTAATTCGTTAGGACCATAGTTAACATCGTAAGTAATACCAACATCACCTTCGGATTGAGCTTCCATCATGGCCAAGTTAAAACCTTCCATGACAGATGCTAAACCGTAGATTTGAGCGTTCTTTTGAACGATGGAAACGTTGTTAACGTAACTGTGAATGTGCACAGCATCTTCCATGTGGTAATCCTTGATAGCAGCATTAATCCGCTTCATTGCAATATCATCATTGGAGTGATCAATGTATCCATAAAGGTCAACAGTCACTTCTGGAACGGTCTTACGAGCGATCCCAGCAGCCCGAATCACCTTATCCAATTGCTTTTCAGGAGCGATACGAGCAGTAGCAATAACGCTACCGAACTTCCGATCCTTCATTGGAATCCGTGGTTCGTCAAAGTGCTTATCAGGAATAACCCCAACTGGAATCGTGAACATCGCAGCCTTAGGAGCAAAACGGTATTCAACATCTTCAGTTTGCTTATGGGTAGCAGAAATGATGGCATCATATCTGTTAGCATCAGTTAAACTGTATTCGTAGTTGTTGTTCATGATAGAAGTATTTGGCTTTTGAGCATCACCAGCGTGTGAGTTATGAAGGTGCAATACAGTGTATGCAGGTTCACGTAATTCTGGTAATAATTCTTCATATAGATCAGAACGGTCCATGATGAAGATATTTGGCTTAGTTTTACGAAGATATTTGTGGTTATTAGCGTTTAAGAATTCAAGAAGAACACCATCAATCGTGTCGTATTGACGAACAGTTCCCTTGCGATCAATAGTCTTCCAACCAGACTTGTCCATCTTACCTTGAGCATTTAAGCGGTAGTAGTCTTCAACAACTGGACGACCATCAACGCTGTACCAAGTTTCAGTAGCGATCTTGTTATCTGGAGTATACCATTGAACCATTGACTTGAATCCACGGTAATCGTAGAAATCAACACGGTACAAGTTAGCAAAACCATCAAAAAGTTCTACTGATTGAACACGCTTGTCATCGGTAATATCCTTACCAAAGCAGTTAACACGAGCAATGATTAACTTGTCTTTGAAAACAATTACTCGGTTGTGTTCATCGTCATTTTGGTAAGTTAAATCAGAAACCCCAAAATCAAGGTCTTCTGGTCTAACTGCCTTTTCCTTAACATCTTCTGCTTCTTGGAAGAAATCAAAAAGGTTTAAGATTTCATCATCATGAATCCCAACGTTGTTCAAGTGGAAATGAAGAAGTGGGTTCCATTCGCGAAAGACTAGCTTGTAAGCTTCTTTATTCTTACGGAAAAGAAACGCTCTTTTTAATTGAGCATGTTCGATTCCTGAATTTTTAGCGTTAAAGCTTGAGTTCATAAAAAAGTTCATAAAATTAATTACCTACCTTATGTAACGCTTATTTTCAGTAACATCAAGTACTGTCTAGAGGTTATTATATAATAAAACGCCGAATTAAAACAGTGATAAATGATAAATTATCACCATAGTTAAGAAAGACTTTAATATTTAACTTATCAGTAATATCGTATAATAATATTAATGAAGGGAGTCTTTACTTATGAATATTAACGTTCCACTAGAAAATAACCATCTAGGTAATAAGTATACAAAGCATGCAGAAAATAGTCAAAAAATCGGAAACGTTCCATTTATTTCTTTTCCAATTGAAATCAGTGGGGTTCCCGATGGAACTAAATCTTTATCACTGGTGATGCTCGATTGGGATTCGATTCCAGTTTGTGGGTTTGCCTATATTCACTGGGTCGCTGCTAATATCGATCCTAATACCACGACGATTCCCGAAAACGCTAGCCACGAGGACCTAATTCCGCTCACTCACGGTAAAAATAGTACTGCTGGTCCATTAGCAGGGCCACTGGATCCAATCATCAGCGAGCGCTATTTAGGCCCCACCCCTCCCAACTGTGATCATGAATATACCTTAACTATGTATGCGCTAGATACTAAGTTAAACTTAAACGAGGGATTTTGGCTCAATGAAATGCAATCCGCAATGAATGGACACATTCTTGATCAATCCAGCGTTCAGTTAAAAGTTTTACAATAATCCAAAAAAACAGGCCAACGAAAATTCGCTGGCCTGTTTTTTATTGGGCTGCCACATCGTATGCAACATCGCCTAAATGCATCAATAACTTATCAGCATCGTTTTTAAAATCATTTACAAAGCTATCACTAGCTGATTTTTCTTCGTGAATAACGTGATTAGCTAAATCAAAAATTTGAAATCGATCAGGAGCCGTGAGCCTAGCAGTATCATAGTGCCCCTCTTCTGCTTCGTCTAAATAAATTTGAAACAAATTTTCAACCGTTTTAGCAATAAATTCATCTGGGTCGACCTGTTTACCAGCATCTTCTAAATCGATTAGGGCATGCTTTACTTCACGCATGTTTTCAGGAATATATTCACTCATTTTAACCAACCTCTCAAACTTTATTATTGGTAAAATTATAACACGAGTCTCTTTATTTAATTTTTAATTTGTTTAATAATGTTAATAACATAATAATTAATAAAGGATGTGTCGCTTTGAAAACAATTTCCGCTGGTGATGCTAAAGCATTCGATCAATATACAATGCGTGATATCGGGGTGCCATCCCTGGTTCTAATGGAACGGGCTGCACTCAAAAGCGTTGAAAACCTCAATAGTTTAAGATGGCCCCTAGATAAAGTCTTAATCGTTGCCGGATCTGGTAACAACGGCGGTGACGGTCTGGCAATCGCACGCCTATTAAAAAACCATGGTAAAAGAGTCGAGGTCTTATTGGCTGGCAACGAAAAACACGCCACCATTGAAAGAATCCAACAATTAGACTTTGCCAAAAAATATGGTGTTGAATTTATTAGTCAAGATATCAATTGGGATACCTACTCCGTGATCATTGACGCCCTATTTGGCATTGGCCTTTCAAGACCAGTTAGTGGCAACTATCAACAAATCATCGAAAACATCAATAATAGTGATGCCAAAACACTCGCAATCGATGTTCCATCTGGGTTCAACGTGGATCTGGGTGATGAAATGGGAATCGCAGTGCATGCAAATGCTACCGCAACGTTTGCCTATGCCAAAAACGGGATGAATTCCACTAATGGGCAAGCTTACTGCGGACAATTATTCGTTGATGATATCGGCGTTTATGATCCTAAAGAAATCAATCAATAGGAGGAATAAGAATGAACATTGGAATTATTGGTAGTGGCCCGCGCGGGTTAATCACACTATCACATTTAATCCATAATTTTAATAATAGTCAGATCGATTCATTATCGATCCACCTATTTGACCCGTTTTTACCTGGCGGCCAAGTCTGGCGAGTTGATCAATCGACTAATCTAATCATGAACACAATCGCAGAAGATATCTCACTGCCAGCTAAAGATGACGATAATGCGCTAAACCTATACCAATGGTCACAAACTAAAGCCAGTGCCTTCATTAATGAAAATGGGTACGATAAAAAGCTACTACCATTAGCACAATCGTTGACCCCCAACGGATACTCACCTCGGGTATTACTGGGAGTCTATGCCCAATGGTTCTACCAATCATTGGTCAAATCCCTCCCCACTGGGGTTACAGTAACATACCATCAAACGGCGGTAACAAATGTTAATAAAGCCGCTAATGGTTGGTCCATCAATGCTGATGAGCAGACTTTTCAGTTTGATAATGTAATCCTAACGATCAATACCAATGTCAATCAGCTAACGCCCACGGAGGAATCATTAAGGGATTATGCTGAACAAAATAACCTTTACTACCAAGCCCCCACCTACCCTGGTGATGTAAAGAGTTATCCAATCGATGATGCCCAAAACGTAATTATCAGGGGATTAGGAATGAGCTTCTTTGATGAAATGATTAAATTGACCGTAGATCGTGGGGGACAATTTATCCAAAATGAAGATGGCACCTTTATTTACAAGCCATCTGGACATGAGCCTCACATATTTGCAGGCTCCAGACGAGGGGTCACGTATTATCCTAAGGCCGTCGTTAAGGAGACAAACGAATATCACTTCAAGGCTCACTTTATGACTAAAGAAAACATCGCAAAGCATAAGATCAATGGTAAGCTTTCGGTTAAGCAATTCCGTCAATTAATGCGTCGTGAAATTGAAATCGTTTACTATCAAATGATCCTTAAGCGTGACCATCCGCAAGTTGATATAGATCAATTCACCGCCCAGTTCGTAAAAGATCCCGATGCTGCCATCCAATCGGGACCATTTGAACCTAATGAAATCCTCAGATGGGAGTTATTGCTCAACCCAGTTGCTGGGACTCCAATCACAACCACCGCCGATTATCAACAAACGTTGCTCAACTGGCTAAACGCGGTCGCTAGCGATGCTGAATTGGGCCTTGGCGTAGGACCATTATCATCCGCCCTAACGGTATATAAAGAGGTTCGTCAAACGATGCGGGACACGATTGTAGAAAACGACTTTACAGAAGCTGATTACCTTAGTGAATTTCTAACTACCTTTAAAGCTAACAGCCAGTTTCTCTCCAATGGTGCCCCTGCAATTCGTTTTAAACAATTAATTGCCCTAATGCACGCTGGCGTGGTTACTATTTTAGGACCACAAATGAACGTAATTGGTGCTAACCAACATTTCGTAGCCCTTTCAAAGTACTATCCAAAAGATCCCGTAATCGCCGATGCTTTAATCGAAGCACGGATTCCTCGGCTGAACTTCGCAACTACCAAAAGTGAATTAATTAACGGAATGGTAAAACATAAAATCATCACCCCAGCTGCTTTCAAGGATGCTAATGAACGAGCAGTAAAAATTAATGCCATCAACATCGATGCTGATTCTGATCAAGCCATCAATGCTAGTGGTGAAATTGATGCCGGCTTTTTCATTTTCAGTACCTTAACGGAGGGCATTCACTGGTTAACCACTGTCTTTCCAATGGTTGGCAATGATGAAAACCACCGTAGTGCCGAACAGATAAGCCATCAAATCTTAAAAATTAATACTAAATATCGAGATACAATGTAAAAAAAGCGGAACCGATTTCACGATCGATTCCGCTTTTCAAATTTCATTAGATTATTAATGATAATAAATAAATGATTGGTTTGGGACTCTGATAATGACATAACGACTAGCACGCTGGCCCGCCCGTAATCCCAATCCATTTAATAAATTCGGCTTATATTTGGCGGTAGTGGTTTCAATCCAAGCCCGCTGGTATTTCCGATCTAAGTCATTCAACCGACTTCCACTGGAACGATAGGTTTCGGTTGGCAATGAAACGGTGTTAGCACCACTAATGATGGTTGAATCATTGCTACTAACTTGATAATGTTCACCCTTCGTTAAATAGGTGTAATATTGACCACCCGATTTATTTTTAGAATTATAAACATTAACATAGTATGATTTACGACCATTCGTATCTAATACAATTGGTTTGTAACTTCTAGAAACAGAAACATTATGACTAGAAATATCAGCTCTTAGCGTAATTATCACCATCGCTAAGGCAGCCCCCAGTATTAAAAGCCCTTGAAAAAATAAAACGATTCTATTTCTGCTTACTAGCTTTTCATCTTGATGCAATAAGGCCTGTCGCTTTTGCCTACGGATAGAAATAACCATTGAAATTAAACTAATTGCAATGATAATCCAGATGGCAAACCCGATTAGATTCCAGGCTGATATCATAAACAAGCTCCTTTAAATAAAAGTAATATTACTGACCATTACATTATTGTACCTGCTTAGTAAGAAGATAACAAATTCAATTATTATTTCAGAAATTGATCGATGGCATCATAACCATTTTCAGTAGTTGCAGTTTCAAAAAGCTCATCAACGGGGGCATGCGATTGTTTTTGATCGATCAAAGCCACGTCCCGCGGGTCAATATCTAATTCATCACTCAACGTCTCAATTGCGTTTTGGTATGAAGCATCGAATGAAGTGATCCAAAGGTCGTTTCCCTTAGCATGAGCCACTAACTTACCATTAAAATTACTATTAAAGGTTTGGGCTAAACTTTGCATATCGCCGTTCTCAAACCCCAATCTAATTTGATAGACTAAATCACTCACTAATTCTAGATCATTCATTTGGTATAAAGATGGGTACGTCTTATTAAAGCGTTGGTAGGCTGAACTATCCTTGCTTGCATCGGTGTAGGCATTCATCTTCCCCGAAAGGACAATGTATGCGGTATTAAAATCGCGTTGCGCTTGAAACCACTTTAGGGCTGATTTCCAAATTTCATAATCGATCACCGTTTCATCACGAACCACGCGATTCAAAACGGTCTCAGCACCCCCTTCGCAGATAAACGCTAAGGGAGCCTTTATCCCATGAAAAATCTGAATCATTTTGGCATACGGAGCTTCCGTCATAAAGCCCAGGTGTAGATTTTGCTTTGCCAAATTCATTAACTGTTTGGACAATCGAGATGCGTTAATTTCACCATCTGCGGATAAAAAATCACGATCAAGATCAGCCAAGATCAATTTAGTCATTTTGCAACCTCCCGAAAATAAAAAACTCACGTCTTAACCGTGAGTTTAATTTTAATTGTGATTATTATATCATTTTTGCAGATTTTTGACGATTAATTGTAAATGGATGAATTTTTATAAATGTACTTCATCAAATCACGTTGATCACTAAATTCATAAGGATCATTCAAAGTAATCGTAATCAAGCGGTGCTTCCCTGGTAGTTGGCCAGTTCCAACAAAACATAGTCCTGCAGCTGGAGTATAGCCGGTCTTTAAACCATCAACGCGCAGACTTGCATCATAGAAGGTCCGCCCCTTAAGTAGGTTGTTGTAGTTATATAGGTTTTGCCCTGCAACCTTGGCCGTGCCCCTACTAGCATCATTTAATACCTTTGGATAATAAGTTAAAACGTGTTGCGCAATTACTGCCAACGCCTTTGCACTTACCATGTTCCCAGCAGTGGCTCCACCAGAATACTTATAACCATAATGAACTAAATCATTATTTTCAAGTCCAGATGGTGAATTAAAGGTCGCAGAAATTCCCCATGCCCTTGCTTGTTTATTCATCATATTCACGAACTGACCGTTTGAGCCAGCGACCCATTGTCCCAATGCAATCGTAGCTGCATTTGATGATTGGATCAGTGCTGCTTGATAGAGCTGCTTTACGGTATATTTACGACCAGCAACCAGCTTAAAGCCACCACCAACGTTATTATTGTAACTCATGCTCCGTAAGCCAGCATTAGAAGTATCAACGACTTGATTCCAGCCATTCGTCTCCTGTGCTTTTCTGACCACCAGGTACAATGACATTAACTTGGCTGTGGATGCCACCTTCATTTTTTGATTAATGTTTTTAGCATAGATGACCTGTCCGTTCGTAGCATCGATCGCAATTGCAGCCGCTGCATTCTTCATCTTATAGTTTCCAGGAACAATATTATTAGTAGTGATTCCTGATGCACCATCGTCATAGTTATAATCATAATTATAATCAGCACTGACATTAACTGTTTTTGTCGAAACAACATCTAAAAATGGAGTAATTTCTGATGCTGATGCTAATCCGACAACAGCAGTTAATACAATTGCCATCTTTTTAAAATTCTTTTTAAGATCCATTTAACCAACCCTTCTCTGATTTCGATATCCTAAATAATAAGTTAACACCTTAGCACTTTATTAACAATTGATTATTGATAAATGTAAACGAAGTGTTATTTAAGATTTATGCCTGTAATATTCAAACTTGCATTTAAGAAAAAATTAAGTTATACTGTTCTAGTTAATTAAATAGATAGATGTTTGGGGTGCCTTTTTTGGCTGAGATGATACCCATTGAACCTGATCCAGTCCGTACTGGTGGAGGGAAACGTTTTATCAATGGTGTACATATTCCGAAAGGGACCTCAGTATTTGAGGTCCCTTTTTTCTGTCTATCTAAAATAATTGTTTAATTTATTGAAGGGAAGGATTTTCCATGTCTAAAAAATGGAGTCTTAGAAACATTATTTTAATTGCATTGATCGCAATTGTCTGTGGGGTTATTTTCTGGTTGACTAGTTTTATCTATAACGCATTAACACTAGTTTTAACACCAATTGGTCTTGCTCCCGCAGCAAACGATATTTCACTTGGTCTTTGGATCGTTGCTGGTCCATTAGCAGGGGCTATTTTCAGAATGCCTGGTGTTTCCATTTTCTCAGAAGTTGCTGGAGCCGTTGTTGAAATGTTCTTGGGTGACCAATGGGGAGTTATGAACGTTGTCTCAGGTTTAATTCAAGGTGCCGGAGCAGAATTAGGTTTTGCAGTTACTGGTTACAAGAAGTACGGCCACTTCCAATTATTGTTAGGTAGTATCTTCACTACCATCATTACTTTTACTTGGGATTGGTTCAAGAATGGATACAACGCATACGGTTTTGGAATGTTGATCTTCTTATTCATCGTTAGATTTATTTCAATCTGGGTATTTAGTGACCCAATTCCATTGGCCATCAAGAAGCTCCTAAACAGAAGCCACGCCATTGCATAATCATTTTAACGATTCAATGCTTCATAAATTTAAATGAATTTAAAGCACTTATAAAGCCAAGCTTGTAAGTGCTTTATTTTTAAATTACCAGGAGGAATTAACCATGACCACCGTTTCAGTTAGTCATTTTACATTTACCTACCAGCATCGCTCACAACCAGTATTAGAAGACGTGAACCTAACCTTTCCGAACGAAAAAATTAGCTTGATCGCTGGACCATCTGGAACTGGTAAATCGACGCTTTTAAAGTCAATTGCCGGTTTATATCCTGAGTTTGCCAATGGTGATTACACTGGTGAAATTAAAATTGGTGACAAGGAGATCAAAGACATTGCCCCTACTGACTTCAGCGGATATGTATCAATGATGTTTCAAAACCCCAATCAACAGTTTACGATGACGAACGTATATGATGAACTCCAATTTGCACTTGAGAATAGACAGTTAGATCCTAAAATCATCCCCCAACGAATCGATGATGCACTAGAATTCGTGAACATCACTAAGTTAAAGCACCGTGACTTGAACGCCCTATCCGGTGGTGAAAAACAAAAGGTCGCCTTAGCCATCATCATCGCAATGGATTCCGACGTTATTTTATTGGACGAACCATTTGCGAGTCTAGATCGTCAATCGCGAAGTGATCTGCTATATCAATTGACCCGCTTACGTGATCAAAAGAATAAAACGATCATCTTAGTGGACCATGACCTTTCTGGTTACGACGACATTGTCGATACGTTCTTCTACCTGAAACCCAACCAATTTCAAATTCAACAGTTAAGTAATGCAGAGGTCCAAAAACTATTAGTACCATTTGATAATCAAGAGTTAGCGGCCGTCCACTTCCCGATTCCCGATAATAACGAACCAGCCGATCTGATCTTAAACAGTTGTGAACTAAAGCAAAACCAAGGCGTATTGCTAAAGGCTGACCAATTCAAATTTCCAGCAAAGCAAATCACATTGATCACAGGTGAAAATGGAATCGGTAAATCGACCTTGTTCAAAGCTTTAACACGGCTCTTTAAGTATGAGGGTTTGATTTCATATCAGGATAAAGACATCCAAAAGATCCATAAGAAGAAATACCTTTCCCACGTTGCGCTGGTCTTTCAAGATGCTGAAATGCAATTCGTCGACATCACGGTTGAAGAAGAACTATCGCTTTCGATTAAAAACGCGGTCCATCATAATTACTCCAAAGAAGATATTGATGCCATGCTTAAGGCGTTGCAGATCGACGGCAGGGAAAAACAAGTCGTTTACACACTTAGCGAGGGGCAAAAAAAGAAGTTGCAAATCGTCGAGATGTTGATCATGGGAACTGACATTTTATTAATGGACGAACCATTTAAGGGGTTAGATATCAAGTCTCTAGAAACGGTAGTCGAAATGCTAAAAAATGCGAGTCAAAAATTTAACCAAACCATCATCATCATTAGCCATCAACTCAGTGGTTTGGAAACGCTATTTGATTATCACATTCAGTTCAAAGACCAACAACTTACTTATAAGGAGTCGTTATTATGAACACAGCCATTAAATTATTCATGATCATCATCATCGGAGTTGAAATTTCATTTATCCAAAGCGTCCCATTGAACCTTTGTATCTTAGCAGTCAGTTTAATTTACCTCCTGGTCAAACGGGTTAAATTAAAGTCGATCGCATATTTGACCCTGTACCCGATCATTCCAGCCTTTGGACTCTTAATGTCACAAGTTATCTACGGGACCCATGGCGCCATTATCGGATGGGTGCTGTTTACACGGTTATTCACCTACGTCTGGCTCGGGGCTACCTTTACGATGACTAGCAACATTAAGGACCTCGCATTCACATTGGAACAAAACTTCAAACTTCCATCCAAGTTCGCCTACGGAGTATTGACCGCATTCAACTTGGTACCAAGAATCATCATCGAAGTCCAAACAATCCGCCACGCCAGTCTAATGCGCGGGGTTACGATGCAACTCTGGTCGCCGAAATTATATTTCAAAGCCATCTTAGCAGCCATTAACTGGTCTAGCGATCTTTCACAAGCAATGATCTCACATGGTTTTGTTGAAGATGCGCCACGGACCCACGTTGAAAAAACCTACGTTCGCTGGACCGACTTTGCTTACATGGCCTTTTGGCTCATCATGGTGCAATTACCAATTTTCATTTTTTAAACTAAGCGGTGAACCTTTCAATCAATTGTTTGTTATAATATAATGATAATTAATAAATAACTTCAGGAGGCTTACTATGACTAACGGAATTAGTAACATTTCAAAGGAAATCATTGATTTTCAAAAGGGCAACGCATGGCCAGATACCCAATTAGCTTTCAACCTACATATCAGCGTTGAAAGATTACACGATATCAAGTCAATGGAAAAGCAACCCACCAACGAAGAAAAAGAATTAATTGAAAACTTCATTGAAAACAACCAAAAAGATTCAGAAGAATAATAAAAAACCAGCCAGTTGGCTGGTTTTTTATTATTCTGGATGATTATTTTTCAATCCATCATCAGTTAAAAACGCTTCTAGATAATCGAACGCTAATTCACCAATTTGATTCAGCGGAATTGATTCTCGTTCTTCCAATCCATCCCGACTATCATCGACTTCTTGAAAATGAACTTGCTTCGTGATCGGTGTAATATCAAGTGGATAACCTAATTTACCCATCCCGCCAGCAGATGCGATCCGTACTAATTGATTTAAATTGATTGCCTGTTCAAGCAGTGACTCTAAAACATCGCTGCCCATATCAAACTCACGTTCATCATTTAAAACGGGCTCTAAAAAAGTATTGGCGTTATGGTTTTCTAAACTAAAGTGTTGGATCAATCGTAAATAATCAGAATCTAAGTAAATGTTTGCAATCATGGTAGTTCTTAATAAGACGTATCCACCAAATTGACCACTCATGGTCACTAAGTTAAAAATGACGTAATCTGAATTGTAATTCACAACGTAGCCAATGTAATAATAACCATTGTCAGCCACCGATTCAATTTCATATAAATGGTTAGTTGCTTTAGATTCAGCATAGACACTATTGATTTGCGGATCACTACCGTTGATCATTGCAGTATTGACCGAGGGGCCGAACAACAATGCTTTATTTTTGGTCAACATCGTTAATTCTTTCCCCAGAAATTCAATCGTTGTAATGTCGCTCAATTTGAAGGTATGCTTAGCGTGATCACTAAAATCGGTTTTATTGATTACCGTAACCAAGACCGCTTCAGAATCGATCTTATCAATAACGCAATTATAAGTATCGTTAACCCGTTCTAAATTACTAATGGTAATCATTACCACTTGGCCATTAACGTAGGAGCGGCCTAATATTTCTAATCGAATACTTGCTAGCTTATCCAGTCGCATCAACTTAGTTTCAGCAATTTCTTTAAAATGATACCGTTTTGCAAGCTCAATGCGGCGTTTCATGTGCCGTAGGTCAGGACTATCTTCAACTTCCACATCATAAACCATCTCGAGGCTTAAATAGACCATCCCATCAGGCATCCCCCATTCATCATAGGTTCGCATGACAAGCTCTTCGCTATCCTCATCCAAAATGTATACATACCCAGTAAAGAAAATTTCATCTAGGCGATAAACATTTACAATTGCATTGCGTTGGTACGCTGCTTTTAAATTATTTAAAACAATTCCCATTCAATCCCCCCGTTATTTTAAGAGATTGCAGTACTCATGTACTGAGCGAGGCGTTGCCCCTTAAGTCCATTGCTAATCCCAACGATTAACTTAATTCGCGCCTTCGGTCCATTCAATCCCCGACAAAGGCTGACTCCCATTTGTTCTAATTCGATTCCGCCACCTTGATAATCATAGATATCTTGGGCCATTCCATTGTAACAACGTGATACTAAAATCACTGGAATTCCACGGTCTAAAATTCTTTGTAACCCAGGTAACGTGGCTGGAGGTAAATTACCAGATCCTAATCCTTCTACCACGAGCCCCTTAGTAAGATCATTGTTCAAAGCGTCAAATAAGGTCTCATCCATTCCAGCAAACGCCTTTAGCAAAAAGATGCCTGATTCAACGTGGTCAATATTGAACGCTTCACTTTTGATCAATTCTTGAAAAAAGTATGGTTTGTGTTTACTAATGATACCCAATGGTCCAAAAGTCGGGGTCTTAAAAGTGGCTAGATTGGTCGTATGCGTCTTAGTAACATAGCGTGCAGTGTGAATTTCGTCGTTCATCACCACTAACACACCCTTGCCGATCGCATCTTCAGAAGCTGCGACCGCCACTGAGCTTTGGAGATTGTATAAACCATCTGAGCCAATCTCATTTGATGAACGCATTGCTCCAGTTAAGACCACTGGCAAATGGTTTGGTAAGGTTAGATCCAAGAAATAAGCCGTCTCTTCCAAAGTATCGGTTCCATGGGTAATCACGACTCCATCGATCCCATCTTTTTCAGCCTTTAAGATACGGTCCCTTAATTGCAACATTACGCTTGGGGTAACATGTGGGGATGGTAAGTTAAACATTGGATCGTTGATTAGTTCAACCTGGCCATCCAAAGTAACATCATGACTAGCAATCGGGTTTTCTTGATTAGGGATGACCTCCCCATTTTCATCAGCGGACATTGAAATCGTTCCACCGGTATGAATTGCTAAAATCGTCTTCAATTCAATTCCTCCTAATTACCATTTGGTTTATAACACTAATATTAACAATTATAAACTCTATTTCACAAATCTTCATTGTTTTTTAACAAAAAAAATGCTAGAGTAATTTATATTAATAGATGTGCCTATATAATACCAAAATAAGGTTGGTTAGTTTCTACCCACACCCGTAAAGTGTGGACTATAAGCAAAGATGATTGTCGCTTTGTTTACTTTTTTAATCACCACCGTTTGGCCATTATTCCAGACACTTGGAAGGATGATTAATTTGCAAGAGATTCGTTCTGAATCTAAATTTAAAAATGCGTTATTGGGGTTCCAACACCTTTTAACGATGTACTCTGGAGACGTGATCGTACCGCTTTTAATCGGGACCGCATTACACTTCAGTGCCGCTGACATGACGTATTTGATCTCCACGGATATCTTTATGTGTGGGATCGCGACGTTACTGCAATTAAAACGGACCCCACTAACTGGGATCGCGCTCCCAGTTGTTTTAGGGTGTGCGGTTCAATATATCGCACCATTAAAGGCGATCGGTAGTCAATTCGGGATCGGTGCTATGTATGGTTCCGTTATCGGGGCTGGGATCTTTATCTTCTTGATTGCAGGCTGGTTCGCAAAGCTACGCCGCTTCTTCCCACCAGTTGTAACGGGGTCTTTGATCACAGTAATTGGGTTCTCATTGATTCCCGTTGCCGTTCAAGACATCGGTGGTGGTGATCCGACCGCTGCCAGTTTTGGAAATGGGACCCACCTACTAGTAGGGTTAGCAACGTTATTGATCATTATTTTATTAAATGCGTTCGCAAAGGGATTCTTCAAGGCGATTTCCGTGTTGATCGGGATGTTAGCAGGAACCGCGATTGCTGGTGCAATGGGCTTAGTATCATTGAGTGCGATTGGCCAAGCTAGCTGGTTCAGATTGCCAATTCCCTTTTACTTCGGGGTGCCCCACTTTGAATGGTCATCGATCGTAACCGTTAGTTTGGTTGCCTTGACCACCATGGTCGAATCAACTGGGGTCTTCTTCGCCCTTGGTGATATCGTTGAAAGAAAGATCAATAGTGACGACCTAAAGCGTGGGTACCGTGCTGAAGGATTAGCTGCGATTCTAGGTGGGATTTTTAACACCTTCCCATATTCGACCTTCTCAGAAAACGTTGGGGTCGTTCAAATCTCTGGAATCAAGAGTCGTAAGCCAATTTATTACTCAGCATTCTTCTTGTTACTACTCGGGTTATTGCCAAAGGTCGCAGCGATCGTATTGATCATGCCTGACTACGTGCTAGGTGGTGCGATGATTGCAATGTTTGGTCTCGTTGGGGTCCAAGGAATTCGGGTGCTTCAAAAGGTTAACTTTGATGATAACGATAACCTATTGATTGTCGCTGTCTCAGTCGGTTTAGGATTAGGAATCACGTTCTACCCCCAAATCCTAAACGCCCTTCCTGATTCAATCAAAATCATCTTGGATAACGGAGTGGTCATTACCAGTTTATCCGCCGTCATCTTAAACGTCATCTTTAACTTCAAAAAACCAGTTGAACAACAACAATAAAATTAAAACGAGGGGCTCAATCTTAATTGATTGAGCCCCTCGTTTTGTTTAGATTCTGATTATAGTGATTGTCGGGTTGGACGAACAATTACTTCACTAACTGACATGTTTGCTTGCGTGCCAATTGCGAATTCAACTGCTGAAGCCACTTGTTCAGGATGCAAACCATCAATTTGTTCAAAGAAATCTTCTGCAAACTTCTTTTGATCAGCATCGTTAATCGAATTGAATAATTCGGTCCCAGTACTTCCGGGTGAGATGATAGTCGTCTTAATGTTGTTTTCAGCCTGTTCCATTCTAAGCCCGTCCATAATTGCGCGAACTGCGTACTTAGTTCCAGAATAGACCGCACTACTTGGTCCCACCACGTGACCAGCAACGGAATCGGTGGTGATAATGTGACCACGCTTAGCCTTGACCATTTCAGGAAGCGCAGCGGCAATCCCGTTCAAGACCCCCATCACGTTGATGTCTAGCATGTTCTTCCACTCATCACGACGTCCTTCGACTAGCGGAGCGGTTGGCATAATGCCGGCGTTGTTATAAAGGACGTCAATTCTACCGTATTCACTGATTGCAAAATCGATGACCTTCTTAACTTCAGCAAAGTTAGTTACATCCGCTTCGAATGGATGAATGTTTTGGTTCGGAAATTCATTCTTAATTTCTGTTAAACGGTCGATCCGCCGCGCTGCAATGATCAACGTTGCGTTGTCCTTTGCCAATAGGCGACTGGTTGCCGCCCCGATTCCAGATGATGCACCCATGATTACAACTACTTTATTTGATAAATCCATTATAATTCCCCTTTTCTTTTTTTAGGTTATAATGAATGATAATGGATTCGAGTAACTCGAAGGCAAGCCTTTTATCTCGAAAGGAGCAAATTTATGAACTATTCAGTAAAAGAAGCGGCTGAAAAGCTGGGCATGTCACAACATACGGTTCGCTATTATACCGATCAGGGCCTGGTCCCAAGTCTACAACGGGATGCGCATAACCACCGTCGCTTTAGTCAAAATGCATTGGACTGGCTGAGTGCTTGTCACTACCTTAGGCAAACGGGCATGCCAATCAAGGCCGTTAAACACTATGTTGCCCTGTGCCTACAGGGACATCAATCAATTCAAGAACGGTATCAATTAATTACAAAACAGCAGGCAATTGCTGAACAACAATTGGCCACCGCCCGCAAAAGGCTGGATTTCCTAAATGCTAAGGAAAAAATTTACCGTGAAGAAATGCTAGGGGAACAAAATGATCCGATGAACCCCGATACATGGCAGCCAACTGATAACACCAAGCACGAATGTTAAACCAAAAAATGGTAAGCAGCAATCACTCGCTACTTACCATTTTTATTTTGATCTTAAATCACTTTGGATAAGAAATCCTTAGCCCGATCGGTCTTAGGTTCCTTAAAGAACGTTTCTGGATCATTTTTTTCAACGATTTGACCATCGTCCATGAACCAAATTTGGTTGGCCACGTTCTTGGCAAAGTCCATTTCATGGGTAACCACAAGCATTGTCATTCCCTTTTGAGCAAGGTCTTGCATTACTGAGAGCACTTCACCCACCTTTTCAGGATCTAAGGCACTAGTTGGTTCATCGAACAACATTACTTCTGGATGCATCGCAAGGGCTCTGGCAATTGCGACCCGTTGAGCTTGCCCACCAGATAAACTGCTTGGGTAAACATCAGCTTTGTTGTCTAATCCCACTTGTTTCAATAGTTGATGGGCAATCTCAGTTGCCTTTTGATCAGCCATTTTTTTAACTTTAATCGGTGCGACCTTAACATTGTCGAGCACGGTCATGTTGTCAAATAGGTTAAAGCTTTGGAACACCATCCCCATCTTAGTTCTGAGGCTATCTAATTGCTTATCCTTAAGCTTCATTAAGTCCTGTCCATCAAAGTAGACCGCACCAGAAGTGGGCTTACCTAGCATGTTCAGACATCTTAAGAAGGTACTTTTTCCAGCTCCAGAGGGTCCGATCAAAGCAATCACTTGCCCTGGTTTAACTTCAGCATCGATTCCCTTTAACACTAGGTTATTTTTAAATTCTTTTTTAACGTTTTCAACTTTTAAAATATCATTATTCATGTTTTAATCTCCCCTCAAGTAAACTGAGCAATCTGGAAATTCCAAACGTTAGGATGAAGTAAATTACCATTACGATAAAGATTGGTACGACCCCTTGATAGGTATCGGCTTGCACAATTCTTAATTGGTAAATTAAATCGGTAACCCCGATAATCGAAACGATCGAACTTTCCTTAATCAACGAAACGAATTCATTTCCTAACGCTGGTAGGATGTTCTTAATTGCTTGGGGTAGCACAACAATTTGCATGGTTTGATTACTTGAGAACCCAAGTGATCTAGCAGCTTCACTTTGGCCATCATCAATCGATTCAATCCCACTTCTGATGATTTCAGCAACGTATGCCCCGGAATTAATAAAGACAGCGATAATCCCAGATGCTAGTGCAGGAACGTTAACGATCGTTCCTAATCCGAAGTAGACAAACATAATTTGAACCATTAAAGGCGTTCCTCTAATAAATTCAATGTAGGCAACTGCAATCCCGTGGAACAATTTGTTCTTGGATAGTCTCATCAATGCCAAGATGATTCCTAAGATCAACCCCAAGATCGTCCCAATAATGGAGATCAAAATCGTGTATTCAGTCCCCTTAATGAAGTAATCCTTATAGTTGTACATTTGTTGCCAAACGGAAATCTTTTGGCTTTTTGCACCCTTACCCATTTCCTTGGAAGCGGCAGGAATGAACTTCTTTTCAAATTCATCACTCTTGTTCGATGCTTCAATCGTCTTGTTAGCGGCGTTCACCAACGATGTTGCACCCTTATGGAAAGCCACTACGTTTTGGGCCTTAGCAGTATTGAACTTAGCATCAATGGCCTTGATACCAGGGGTATTAGCAGCATATGCTTCCCCAGTTGCACTTTCAACAGCCACCGCCTTGACCTTATTGGTCTTTAGCGCTAATACTAAATCGTTAACACTTTCCATTCCCTTTAGGCTTGGATCCTTAACTTGTTGCTTTACCAAATTATATTGAGTACTTCCAGTTTGCACCCCAACTGGTTGGCCCTTCAAGTCCTTGTATGACTTGATTGAATTATCATTTGAATTAATCAACAAGCTTTGGCCACCATTGTAATAAGGAATCGTGAAATCAACACTCTTCGCTCTTTCTGGTGTTTTGGTCAATCCAGCGATGACCATGTCGACCTTTCCAGTCTGAAGCGCAACCAATAATGAATCAAAGCTCATGGATTTAATCTTAAGCTTTACACCCATATTTTTAGCAATTTGCTTTGCTAATTCAATATCAGCTCCTAAAACCTTAGCTTGACCACCTTCATTTTTAGTAAATTCATAAGGTGGATAATCTGGGGCCGTCCCCATTACGATGGTCCCCTTCTTCTTAATGTTTGCTAAATAACTATCACTTGCACTGGCATGTGCTTGTGTATATGTATTTTTATTCATGAATCCAGCAAACATACTGAACGTCATAATAAAAACCATTAATAGTTTAACAACTTTACCCTTCATAAAAATCAAAACCCCTCTTGTTTATTTATACTATTATAATAACACTGCATGTAATAATATGCAATATATTTCTTAAATCAAGTGATAAATATACATAATTTGCATATCTAATAAATCGCATTTGAGTAAAGAAGGGCCAATACTGTAAAATAGTTAGTAAGGAGTTGATCATGTGAATAGATACTACCAACCAAAGGACTCTAAAGATGCCATGCGTTACATCGAAAAACTGTTCAATAGTTATAAAGATGAACCACTTACCCAGGAATTATTGAAATACCACCAAAAATTAATTCAACAAATTGCTACTAACGTGGTTCCAGTCGCTCAACAGGAACAAAATCAAAAACGGGTTGATTCAGCCCATGAAATGGAAAAGGTAATGCAACAGTGGATTCGTGCTAAATTAATGGGCCAACCCTTCAATGGTCGAATGCACCATTTTAAATTTGAAGCTAATGGAAGCCGAAATAAATTCAAACGGCATCACGTAAAACTAAATGGTAATTCTAATTTACGATCAAGTCGTCATTAGTCTTGCAGATTGGTTAATAATCATTTAGTATTAACATCATGAGGTGATAATTAAATGAAGAGTAAGATCGAACGCGAAGAACGTAAAAAAGCAATCGTTGATATGAATAGCTTTTTATTAACATATGCTGTTAACATTTTACCAAGCGGAAACAAAGACATCGCAGGGACCGTATATAATGCTCTTAAAAGCGATTTAACTGGTTTAGATGCGCTATTCAACGATGGTGGAATCGGTAGAACCCTTAAGTTCACTGATATCGCTGCTGGTTGTGCGCGAAACTTATACGATTTAGAACCAGCACAAGCTGATGCAGAAGGTAAGAAGATTACCGAAGAAGCAGTTGCTTATCTTGGTAATAATATCGATTCATTTAACCACTGGCTAAGTGAATAACAAAAAAATCATCCAAATGGATGATTTTTTTTATGCTTGTAAATCGGCCTTCGCCTGTTGAATTTGTTTTTTAACCTGTTCAAATCCGGTTCCACCGAGTGAATTTCTTCTTTTAACAGCGGTTTCTGGCTTTAATTCTTCATAAATATCAGAATCAATCAATTCTGAATACTTTTTAAAGTCTGATAGCGGAACGTCTTGAAGATTGATGTGTTTTACGATGCAATCATAAACGATTTTACCTACGATTCCATGGGCCTGTCTAAATGGCATCCCCTTGGTTGCTAAATAATCAGCCAATTCCGTTGCGTTCGAAAAATCATTGGTAGTTGCATCATACATATTTTGCTTCTTTACCGAAATACCCTGAAGCATGTGCATAAATATTTTAATAGATGGGATAATTGTGTTGAATGCATCGAAAACGCCCTCTTTATCTTCTTGTAAATCCTTATTATATGCTAATGGTAATGACTTCATTGTTGATAATAAGCCAATCAAATCACCGTAGACCCGACCAATTTTTCCTCTGATCAATTCAGCCATGTCTGGATTCTTCTTTTGCGGCATGATTGAACTTCCAGTGGTGTAGGCATCGCTGATTTCAATGTAATTGAATTCGTAGCTAGCCCACATACTGATTTCTTCACAGAATCTAGATAAGTGCATCATTAAAATTGAAGCATTGCTTAAAAATTCTAGTGCGAAGTCACGGTCAGAAACAGCATCGAGTGAATTAGCATAAACCTGACTAAAGCCAATTTCCTTGGCCGTCATTTCCCGATCGATTGGGAACGTGGTCCCAGCTAATGCTGCCGCCCCTAGTGGTGACATATCAGTATGGTGTTCGTTAAATTCGAACCGTTCACAATCCCGCTTGAACATTTGATAATAAGCCATCAAATAGTGTCCATATGAGATTGGTTGAGCGTGTTGTAAATGGGTATAGCCTGGCATAATGGTCTCAACATTTTGTTCTGCCATCGTTACCAATGTTTCTTGAAGCCCCTTTAACAACTCGATCACTTTTGGTAAGCGCCGTTTCACGTAGAGGTGAAAATCAACCGCAACTTGATCGTTTCTAGACCGTGCCGTGTGTAACTTTCCAGCGACTGGACCAATGCGATCAGTCAAGATCGATTCAATATTCATATGAATATCTTCGTTTTCATAGCTGAAATGCAGGTTGCCCTTCGCAAGGTCCGCCTTGATATCATTCAGCCCCGCTTCGATCTTATCTGCATCCGCTTGGTCGATGATCTTAGTCTTAGCCAACATGTGCAAATGGGCAAGTGAACAAGTAATATCTTCGTCAGCCATGAGTTGATCGAAGTAAATCGAAGCGCCAAATTGGTCAACTTCCTTACTTGTTGGGGTCTGGAACCGTCCGCCCCATAACTTTTTATTTGCCATCTTCATCTTCCTCTTTCTTAACGGTTACGTATTCTGGCTGCTTAGCGTTTTGCTTGTTAATGCTATCCATCAATGCGTGTTGCTTGTTCTTGATTTTCACTTGGGAGTAAACCTTAGTTGGCAAGCTCCATAACTTGATGAAACCAGCAGAAGCTAATTGATCAAATGAATCTGATGAAGTGTAAGTAGCTAAGTTATCATCGTAAAGGGAGTTGGTTGACTTCCGACCAAGGATAATGATGTTACCCTTGAACAACTTCAATTTGATGGTCCCACTAACGTCTTTTTGAGTACTGTCAATAAAGCTCTTTAAAGCATCCATCAATGGTGAGAACCAAAGGGCATCGTAGACCATGTTGGCCATCTTTTCTTCGATCGTAGGCTTGAAGTGAGCAACGTCTTTTTCAAGCGTTAAATCTTCTAATTCCTTGTGGGCCTTTAGTAGGACAAAGGCAGCTGGTGTTTCATAAACTTCTCTGGACTTGATGCCGACCAACCGATTTTCAACGTGGTCGATTCTACCGATTCCATGTTCACCGGCAACCTTGTTCAAGGCTTCGATGATTTTTTCAAATGACATTGGCTTGCCATCAAGGGCAACTGGAATTCCTTGTTTGAAGTCGATATCAACAATTGCGGGAGTGTCTGGTGTCTTTTCAATTGGGTTAGTGATTCCAAAGGCATCTTCTGGTGCTGGGTTCCATGGATTTTCAAGAACCCCACATTCGTTGGCCCGTCCCCAAATATTAGCGTCGATTGAGTATGGTGAGTCTAAGTCAATTGGAATTGGAATATTGTGTTCCTTTGCGTAGTTAATTTCTTCTTCTCTAGACCAGTGCCAATCTCTAACTGGGGTTAAAACATCCAAGTTTGGATCCAAGTTATTAACAGCAGTTTCAAATCTAACTTGATCGTTTCCCTTCCCAGTACAACCATGGGCAACTGCGGAAGCACCTTCCTTATGGGCGATTTCAACTAACTTCTTACTAATTAATGGTCTGGATAGTGCTGAAACAACGGGATATGCATTTTCATACATTAAGTTCCCCTTCAATGCGTAAGATAAGTAATCATTAGCAAATTCTTCGAGTCCATCAATCACGTAAACTTCGGAAGCACCAACCTTAAGGGCCTTTTCCTTCACCTTCTTAAGGTCTTTTCCTTCCCCAACGTTGATACAACAAGCAATTACGTCGTAACCCTTGTTAATCAACCAAGCAACTGAAACTGAGGTATCTAATCCACCGGAATATGCTAAAACAACTTTCTTTTTCATAAATATGCACCGTCTTTCGTTCAATTTGATTTATTATTCATTATAATATCACTTCAAATGAATAAATACAACCTAAAATCAAAATAAATTGATTAAATATGTATTAATTAATAAAATATGTGCATATTTAGCCAATTAAATAGTTTCAAATGATTGCTTTAATGTTCAAGTTAAATTGGCTATAATAAAGTTATTCAACTTCAATCATAAAAAAAGACCACCAACGGTGATCTTTAAATTTATAAATAAATAGGAGGCAATCTCCAAATGAAACTAATCATTGGTGAATTAATTGGAACATATTCAATGCTCACACTTGGATTTGGAATCAGTGAATTAATTAACTACTTTTTATACCCGAAATTACAAACTAGGTACATTACTGGTCTTTACTGGGGATTAGGCATTTATTTTTCATCACTGCTCACCGGACTAATCTTTGGAACATCGAATTTTAACCCTGTCTTTTCAATTGTTCAGGCGGTGAATGGCCAAATTTCATTTTTGGTCATGCTAGGTGAAATCATTGCCCAAATCATTGCTGCCTGGCTTGCCGCCCAAACCACTTGGACGATTTGGGAACGCTGGTTATACACCCTGCCAATTAACTTGAACTTTTATGCAACCGTTCCTAGTAATGTAAAACACCACTTACGCAACTTTCTCTGGGAAGCTGGCGGGACCGCGGTGATTGCGATTAATTCACAAGTAATTGGCCTCTTTAAATTCAATTCGTTTATTAACATTACGATTTCATCATTAGTGGTAGCCTGCTGCATTACCGTTATTTGTCCAATTACGGGTGCTGCATTTAACCCTACCCGAGACTTGGTTCCACGAGCATTTTTTTCACATAAATTTAACCAAGCCTTGTCACAATGGCACTACGCATGGATTCCCACGTTAGGTCCAATTACTGGGGCCGCCGTAATTATCATTATTAAGAAAATAATCGTTGCCTTCTAATCAAAAATAAATTCCATCCCACAGGCATTGATTCCAGCGTGAATCGAAACAATTGCGCTGGTGTACATAATATGGACTTCTACATCTGGAAAAACCGCTTTGATCTGTTCTTCAACGAACTTCGCAAAATCAATGCTGCCAGTATAACTAAGCCCGACGCGCTTTAATTGCTTATCGCTAATCGATTGCACATATTCACGAACCCACTTTTTAAGGGTCTTATTTCCACGCCCCTTAGCTTCAACATCCAAGTCTTCGTTAGTCAAACGCAAAACCACATGCAGGTTGAATAGCTTAGAAAGGAGGCCCTTGACCCGACTGATACGGCCACCACGTTCAAGATTTTTAAGGGTACTGACTGCAATGTACAATTGACTATTATCAATAATTTGATTTACTGCTGTTACAATATCGGAAACGCTAGCATTTCCTGAATGAGCCATTTTTGCGGCTGTAATCACCTCATACCCCAAGTTTTGATCGGTCGTATGTGAATTGATAACAGTCACCTTATCTTCACCGACCATCCGTGCGGCTTGCTGGGCGGCATTAATGGTACCACTCAATACTTCGGTCATATGGATAGAAATGACGTAACTACCATCTTTGGTAAGGTCTTCATATGCTTGAATAAAATCACCAATCGCAGGTTGGCTAGTGGTTGGAAAATCTTTATCGGGATTATCTTCAATGTAATTAACCAATTGTTCACCAGTGATTGTGGAGCCGTCTTTATAAACCTCGTCTCCAATCAATACATTTAATGGAACCACGGTAATCCCATATTGCTTTGCCTGTTCTTCAGTGATCAATGAGGTTGAATCCGTAACAATTTTAATCATCTAAATAATCTCCTTCAGTTTTAATCTATATTCCTATTTTAATGGATATTGAATTAAAATGATAACATTAGATGAATTTATTATTAACAAATCTACTTATAGCAAATATAAATCGTTAAGGAGTAAAAATATGCCAGCCATTAAAATCGGGGTTCGTGATTTAATCAAGTTCACCCTCAGAAGTGGTGACTTGAACACCCGTTTGAATAGTCAAAACACTAGTAAACAGGGAGCTTACATTCACCGGATAATTCAAAATCAACATAGTGAAGCTAATTATGAATCTGAAAAATACCTGGAACAATCGGTTACCATCAACAACCATGAATACTTAGTTAATGGTCGTGCAGATGGTGTCATCATGAACAAAACGCCAATTATTGAAGAGATTAAAACCTCGGATATTGATTTTAAAGAACTCCCTAACAGCGTTTTAAATCTATACTGGGGCCAAGTTAAAATTTACGCCCATCTCCTAATGGCTAATGAGCCAGATGTTAAAAAGGTGACATTGAAGCTAACTTATATTCAGACTCCTAAACAGCTCCCGACCACTAAGACCGAATCGATCACTGCTAAGCAAGCCCAACGTTTCTTTGACTCGGTTATCAATGAATACCAAGAATGGCTTGAATTAAGTGAAAAATTGACCCACCAAAGAATTGAAAGTGCTAAACAGTTACAATTTCCGTTCGCAAAGTTCAGAAATGGCCAACGGGATTTGGCGGCGGTCGTTTATAAAAGCATCGTGTTAGAAAAACACCTTTTTGCAGAGGCCCCGACTGGAACCGGTAAAACGATTTCGACACTGTTCCCAACGATCAAAGCAATGGGCGAACAAGTAGTTGATAGGTGTTTTTACCTTACCGCTAAGCAAAGCACCAGACGCGTGGCAGAGGATGCAATGACGTTGATGCTCAATAAGGGCTTGAACACCAAAAGCATCACGTTAACCGCTAAGGAACAAATCACGTTCGCTGCTGAAAAGGACTTAAAGCCTGCAGATAACCCGTATATGATCGGTTATTATGATCGGCTCAAGCCAGCTTTAAAGGATGTTTTAAACCACAATCAGCACATTAGTAAAAAATGCGTGGAAAAGTATGCTGAAAAGTATAAAATCGATCCATTCGAATTTTCACTCGATTTAAGCGAATTTTGTGATGTAATCATTGCTGATTATAACTATCTTTTTGATCCACAAGTTCACTTGGCACGCTTTTTTAGCGTTCCTAATAAGCAAAATTGCTTTTTAGTCGACGAAGCACATAACCTAGTTGACCGCTCTCGTGAGATGTATTCGACTGAGATCAATAACGCTGGTTTAGCCGATTTAATCGAAAGGCTGAATCAATCCCCAGCCAAAAATAAAAAAGTAGTTCAGAAGATTCAAGCCATCAAAACAGATTTTGATCATTACTATCGATTATTGGGAAAGGAAAAGGCTGAGACAATGGTCTTTGAAGAATCACTCAATAACATCATCAAATCATTAAACGAAGCTGCGATCGAAATTCATAAATGGCTTCCTAACCAACCCGATAATGTTACGACCGATGCCGTGACAGATTTTTACATTAATTGCTTGAACTATCTCAAAATTAATGATTTATACGATTCAAAGATCTATCGAACCAGATTGATCCGTGAGGGGCTCATCATTACATTTCGCCAGTTTTGTATGGATCCAAGTAAGTTCATTGCAGAGACCCTTAATTTAGGTGGTAGTACCATTTTCTTTTCAGCCACCCTCTCCCCAATGAATTACTATCAACGGGTTTTAGGCAATGAAGAGGATAGTATTAGCTATCGATTACCATCCCCATTTCCACCCGAGAACCAATACGTTTTAACAACTAGTTCGATTCAAACCACTTATCATAAAAGAAAAGATAGCATCCCCCAGATCTATAACATGATCAAAGCAATGGTGCATTCTAAACCTGGGCACTACCTCTTCTTCTTTCCTTCGTTCAAATACCTAGAAACGGTGTATGAATTTTTTAGAAATCACCCCATCAAAGAAAAACTAGTGGTCCAATCACGGAACATGGATCTAAAACAACGGGAGCAGTTTTTAAATTACTTTGCTAATCACGATGAAAGCCCAACGTGTGGGTTTGCGATTCTTGGTGGTATTTTCGCAGAAGGCATCGACCTTATTGGTAATCAATTAATTGGCGTTGGAATCATTAGTGTCGGCCTCCCTGGCTTGAACGAGGAAAATAACTTAATTCGCGATTATTTTGATGCCGAAAACGGGAATGGTTTCACCTATGCATATCAACTTCCTGGTTGGAACCACGTTGTTCAAGCCGCCGGGCGATTAATTCGGACCGCAAGCGACTTAGGAACGATCGTATTAATGGACCAACGTTTTAATCAATCACGATATCGGAAGTTATTCCCTAGTAGTTGGCGATTTAGTGATAACGTTACCACCCCTCAAGAATTAACATATCAGATCAATTCATTTTGGGATTATCACCATCAAAAATAACCCCCATTAGGCAAAACCTAACGAGGGTTATTTTTAGATTAGATAGACTAGTTTAAAAATTCAGCTTCACGGGCGATACAAACGGCAGCGGGAACAACAAAGTCCTTTTGAACCACCGTTAATTTACCATTATCAGCATTGCGTTCGTAAACCGTTCCATTATCGGATTCTTGGTTCACAACCACTACGAGACTTTCATCAGCATTGAAATTAAAATCACGGGGAAAGTCACCTTCAACAGAAGCGCGTTCAACAAACTTAAGACTGCCCTTAGCGTCTGATTCAAAAACTGCAATCGTATTGTTACCACGGTTCGATACGTATACAAAGCGACCATCACTTGAAACACGGATGGCAGCACAACCATTATGAGCAGTCCAATCTTCTGGGATCGTGGAGTGCACTTCGCGAACGGAGAATTGACCAGCTTGTTCATCATAGTCTAAGACAGCGACGTTACTACTTAATTCTCCAACTAAGTAAGCAACCCCCTTCTTAGCATCGAAACGAATATGACGAGGGCCAAAGCCATCTTCCATTTCTAAGTAACTCACTTCGCTTAATTTACCATTGTCACTTACATCGTATAAATAAACGCGATCTTGGCCTAAATCAACGACTACTAAGCGACCATCTGGAGTTAGGTCAGCAAAGTGTGGATGAGGACCATCAGCTTGTTCTGGACGGGGACCCATTTCGCCTTCGTGCTTTACTTCGTCTACCTTTGCAAGGGTACCGTCTGAAGCGATCTTGTAAACGTTGATCACACCAGTATGATAATTAGCAGTGTAGACTAATTGACGTCCTTCATCGACTGAGATATAAGCGGGATTGGTACCCTTATCGTAGTCAGTTTCGATCGTTCCTGATGGGCGTTCCTTACCATCTAAAACTAAAACTCCACCATGAACATCGTCGCCGTTGACCGTTTTGGCAACGGAGTAAATAACGTTTTTCTTTGATAACGTCACATAGGTTGGGTTAGTCGCCTCCGCAACTAATTGTAAGTTTTGCAATTTCTTTTTATCAGTGTCTAATTCAACTTCATAAAGCCCTTTACTGGCACGTTTAGTGTATGTTCCGATTAAAAATTTTTCAATCATCATCATTCGTCCTTTTCTTTTTTATTTTATTATTTCATGTTTATATTATCACATATTTTAATTTAAAAACGAAATGATACCACCATCACAAATTAGAATTTGACAAAATATTTAAATCTAAATATAATAATCTTAAATATAAATTAAGCGTCGATGAGAAAAAGTAATTAGTAATGCACATTCAGAGAGTCTATGGTTGGTGTAAATAGATTGGCATTTACTAATGAACAATGGTCTTTGAGCTTTTCACTAGTGAATAATTAGCTAGTGACGACTGCCACTCGATACCGTGGACCGAAATGAATCCGTTTCGGACTGAGGTTGATTTTTTATCAACAAACTAAGGTGGTACCACGAGCATTCGTCCTTTTTGAGGGCGGGTGCTTTTTTTATTTGGAAGGAAGGATTTAAAATGGAGAAGCAATCATTCACTAAGTCGATGGAAAGTCGACATCTAATTACCCTTAGTTTAGGAGGGGTAATTGGAACTGGGATTTTTATGAGTTCAGGATATTTAATTCAATCTGCGGGAGCAGTTGGAACGATCATCGCATATGGCATCGGTGCATTATTGGTATGTTTGGTAATGCTTTGCCTCGGTGAATTAACCGTCCATGATCCCAACACAGGTGCATTTCACCGCTACGCCAGTAAGTATATCAGTCCAGGAGTTGGCTTCGTAACCGCTTGGTTATATTGGTTGACCTGGACGATTGCATTGGGATCTGAGTTCGTCACCCTCGCAATTTTGGTGCAAAAATGGTTCCCGACACTGCCGACTTGGTTATTGACAATTATCTTTACCGCCATCATCTTCGCCATTAATTCTTTTAACATCACATTCTTCAACCGCGCGGAATTTTGGATGTCAATCATCAAGGTATTAGCGTTAGTGGCGTTTATCATCATTGGATTAGGCATGATTTTTAAAATCGTTCCCGTCCACCACGCAAACTTTGCCCCGTTCTTCAAGGAAATCATAAAGCCTGGATTATTTCCGAACGGTTTTGCACCGATTTTTTCAGTTATTTTAGCCGCTAACTTTGCATTTTCAGGAACCGAAATGATCAGTGTCGCTGCTGGTGAAACTGATAACCCTAAGAAGGCGATTCCAAAGGCAATTTTTCAAACGTTAGTCATTTTAATCGTATTATTTATTGGGACCATCGTAATCATGGGGGCGCTCTTACCGCAAAAATCAGCAGCCCTAACCGACAGTCCCTTCATTGCCGTCCTTGAGAATTGTGGAATTCCATACGCTAGTGATATTATGAACTTCATTTTATTCATTACCGTTTTATCAGCTGCTAATTCAGGGGTCTATGCGGCTTCTCGAATGATTTGGTCACTTGCTGATCAAAAGACGCTCCCCAGTCGATTAGCTAAGCTAAGTAAACACGGGATTCCAGTATATGGACTGCTATTGACCATCCTAGGGGGGCTGTTAGCACTCTTCTCTAGTATTTATTCACCCAAGTTAGTCTACCTAGCGCTGTCCGCAATTTCATCATTTGCGGTCGTAATGGTCTGGCTAATCATCGGCTGGGCCCAATTGAACTTCAGAAAGCAATTCTTAGCCGCTGGCCACAAGCTCGATGAACTCAGCTACAGGGCGCCTGCATATCCCCTGGTGCCATGGCTAGTCATCATCATCTGTGCAATTTCGCTAGTCGGGATTGCCTCTGATCCGAACCAACGCATTGCCCTAGAGGTCGGGGTTCCATTCTCGATCATCTGTTATGGGTACTATCAACTAATCTACCGTAAAAAATTAAACCAAACTAATGGAGGAATTCAAAATGAGCAAAATTAAAGAATGGGCAACAAAACAAAATAACATCCTTATCGACTGTGCAATGTCATATGGACTAGAACAACGTAACATTGAGTTAAACAACAAGCTCTGGACAGCTAGCGCCTTGGATAGCCACCCAGACGTAGTGAAACAGATCCACAAGGACTACTTAAATGCTGGTTCGAACTTGACCGTTACTGACACTTACCAAGGTAGTGTGCCTGGGTTCGTAGGCGCTGGCTATACTGAAGAACAAGCCGTGGCGCTGATCAAAAAATCAGTTCAATTAGCTAGAAGCGCCCAAGCTGAAGTCAACGTTGAACAACAAACCTGGGTCGCTGGGGCAATCGGGCCTTACGGAGCATTCTTAGCTGACGGTTCTGAATACGTTGGTAACTACGGTGTTAGCGAAGAAAAACTGATTGATTTCCATCAAAAACGACTTGCTGCACTCGTTGAGGCGGGCGTTGATCTGCTTGCCTTCGAAACGATTCCAGACATTACAGAATTAAAGGCGATCAAGCAGTTATTAAGTCAATATCCAAACGTCGATGCATTTGTTTCATGCTCGATCAAGGATGCCCACCACATCAGTGATGGCACCGACCTATTAAAAGTGCAAGCCCTTTTGGAAACCATTCCGAACGTAATTGCATACGGCTTCAATTGTAACCACCCTGAATTTACGGTCCCTGGGTTAAAATACCTAACGAAACATCAAACTAACGATGACCAATCATTCATCGTCTTTCCAAACTCAGGTGCACATTATGATCCATCAACAAAAGAGTGGTCCGAAAGCACTGGATTTAGCTTTGGAGCTGCCGCTAAGGAATGGAAAGCAGCCAATGCTAAATGGATTGGCGGTTGTTGTGAAGTCTCCGTTCAAGATGAAATTGACATGAAAGATGCTTTATTTCCCCAAACCAGCAATGTAAAATAGGTTTATATCCTATTAGTGGAGATGTTAATTTTGAATCATTTTGAGGGTCTACACCCGATTATAACGGCTCATTATAACTTGGACTGGTTAACCAAATTCAAGCTGACATCCGTTGCCACAATGCAAAAATCATTGATGAAACCAGCTGACGTTGTCGCCACTAGTACATTCATTAATGAAACGATGCGTAACGTAATGGCTGGCAAACAATTAACTTGGGGCATTGGCACTAAACAAGGCGATCTAATCGGCATTATCAACATTACTAATCTAAATCAGAATGCCGTTGACGTTACCACCCAAGTGATCCCTGAATTTAAAAATGCGTTGATTGAAGAGGAAGTGCAAAAAAGCATTACTAGCCTCTTAAATGGTATCAATCGAAAAATCGGTTCATGGAAGTCTTAAAAACGAGTCAAACCCTTTCAAGATCCTATTCTAATTCTCAATTAGGATGGGGTCTTTTTTGATTGGAATTTTAAAGATTTATTACGTTCAAGGCAATTGATTGATTATTTAGCTAAATTCATTTATATTATAAAATAAGTGTAATTAATTAATAATTATTATAAAGTGGCAGGAGGTTAGCAATATGAAAAATGAATCTGTTTACGACAAGTCCATTGCCATCTTAAAAGAAAACCATGTTAGAATTACCCCACAGCGTCAGATTATCTTGAAATATCTGATCAATCACCATAATCATCCATCGGTTGAGACCATTTACAAGGCCCTTGAAAAAGATTTCTCTAACCTTAGTATGGCAACCGTTTATAATACGCTGCGACTCTTTGAAGACTTAAACATCATTATTCAGCTTCCCAATAAAGATGGTGGGGTCCGATTTGATTTCTTTGGCACTCCACACTTTCACGCCATTTGTGAAAACTGTGGTAAAATCATGGATATTACATATCCCCGTTATCAAGAACTCGACACCGAGCTTCAAGATATTACCAAAAACCAAGAACCAGATTTCACCCCTACTAAGTCTAAAATTGAAGTCTACGGACTTTGTAAGGAATGCCAAGCTAAATTAAAGCCATAAAAAAAATCAGATTGAAAATTAAATTTTCAATCTGATTTTTTATTATTGATTAACCCAAGAATTTTCTCAACTTAGCTTGGCGTTCGATTAACATGGTTCTAGTTTCTTTATCATTGATCCGATCTAAGTCGGCTGCTAATTCAGCATGTTTTGCTTGGTCAGCATCAGTTGGACCAGCTTGGATATCAAATAATTCATCCAATGCTAATACGTCCTTTTCGACTGCTTCCCAGGCTGGGTTTTGCTTCTTTAAGGCCTTCATTGCAGCTGGACTGTAGTACTTAGCAACGTGAGCGAAATCGTGACGAATGTTTGGATAGTACTTAACAAGCGTTTCGAATTCTTTCTTGCTCAATTGTTGTAATACGCGACCAGTTCCGATCAATTCTGGTGGCACCCCTACTGAATAGAGGGCTCCAGTAAATGTGATTGCCCGTGGCATCTTGTAACCATCGACATCCCGTGAGTAACCAATGATTCCAACGTGTTGGTGCCGGTCACGCCGCTTTGGAAAGGCGTCGAACACTGGTTGGAGATCATTGATCAATGGATCTAGTGTTTCGTGGTATTGCTTAGCAGTCTTACCAGCAATGCTCAACAATACTTTTTGGTCTTCATCCTTAATTGGATGGAATTCGTTCTTTTGTAAACCAGTCCGTAACTTTTCAATTGCTGGTTTAACTACGTCTAATGGATAGTCGTATCTAAATGCAGATTGAATCGTTGCGGTCTTTAGACCAGGGAATTCTTGGAGGTAGCGATCGATCATTAATGGTGAAAGCCCCCCTCTAAAGATGGTACTACCAGTTCCTGCGATTGGGTAAACTGGGAGGTTTGATTTTTCAGAAAATTCAGCTAACTTAGTTAAAGCTAACTTGTTTCCGATAATACTATTAATGAATCCGTTGGAAAGAGCAGAATCTGACCCAGCCAAGAATACACGCACGTAAGGCACTTCACGGTTAAAGTGTTCCTTGTAAAGTTCAACGAACTTACTTAGGACCTTAGGAGCATTTAATTGGGCTTCAAAACTTTCAAATAATGGGATCATTTGAAGTGTATCAGCATTCTTAAAGCCTTGACTAAATTCCTTGTCCTTAAAGTGTGCTAATCGAGAGAATTTTTCTTCCATTTCAAAGAGTTGATCAGCGGATTGAGTCATTGGTAAAATCGCTTCGAACAATGGACGGTTTTCAAATCCAAGGTCACGAGCAAAATCTTCAGCTAATAACATGGTCGTCATTGCTTGCATTAAGCTATAACCTTTTTCTTCCCAAATGTTAGGTAAACGGAAAGTTAAGAACTTATCCTTGCCAAGTGGGTGTTGCTTGAAATATTCATAGTGTTCCGTGTAAAGCCGACTAATTACTGAAGCATCGGCATGCTTACCTTCCCAGTCCCACATGTATTCGTCAGCATTCAATCGCGAGAAATTTTCGTATGCTTCATCAATTTCACGTGATGCTGAAACGAATGGACGAGTATGCTTAAAGAATGGAATGTTTGCGTTATCTGGGTGCTGAGTACCCATAATGTTTGGAATCTTGCGACTCAAAATAAAAACCCCCTATTAGTTACGAAAATTGATTTTACTTAGCCTGGTAATGGTCTTCTGGAACGTGAACGAGGTCTTGTTCTACCAATCGTTCTGCGTTTTCAACTGTGTTCCAAGCTGCTCCCTTTAAGAGGTTATCAGCAACGACCCATAAATGAAAAGCACCCTTATTTTCTTGATCTGGACGCACCCGACCAACGAATGTTTCACGATGACCTTCAGCAGTTAGTGGTTGTGGGTATACTTGGTGGTCAGGATCGTCTTGGAGCGTTACCCCATCTGCATCCCGAATTGCAGCCTTGATATCATCAACGGTCGCATTCTTGTCTTCAACTTCAAAGTAAACCGATTCACCATGTGAAATTGGCACTGGGACCCGTACACAGGTAGCAGTCACCTTAATATCACTAGCATCCATGTCGTTTAACATAATTTTCTTAGTTTCATGGATCATCTTCCATTCTTCATGGGTGTAACCATCTTCTTCGAAAACATCGATTTGTGGTAAGAGGTTAAATGCTAATGGGTAGTGTTTCTTATCGCTAGCAGTTGGTAAGATATTGGATTCCATCTTCTTGCCATCAAGGTAGTCTTGGGCTTGTTGATAAAATTCATTTAAAGCTGATTGACCAGCACCAGATGCTGCTTGATAAGTAGATACCACGATCTGCTTCAAACCAAATTTCTTAAAGACTGGTTGGAGTGCCACTACCATTTGGATCGTTGAACAGTTAGGGTTTGAAATAATCCCCTTGTGGTTCTTTAATTGTTCAACGTTGACTTCTGGAACCACCAATGGCACTTCTGGATCCATTCTATAAGCACTGGTGTTATCAACACACACGGCGCCACGCTTAACAGCTTCTGGTAAGAATTTCTTTGAAGCCGCCCCACCAGCAGATGCAAGCACTAGGTCAACGCCATCAAAGGATTCTGGAGTTGCTTCTTCAACGGTCACTTCTTGGCCCTTAAATTTCATTTTTTTACCAGCAGAGCGCTTCGAAGCTAAGAGCTTGATGTTCTTAACGGGAACCGTAGAATTAGCTAATTGATCGATCATCCGCATTCCAACGGCACCAGTAGCACCTAGAATTGCGACATTATATTCTTTCATATTAAATCATCCTTTGTTTTAGATTTGTTGAGCTAGGAACTTTTCAATTCTGTCCATGGCTGTCTTGATATCTTCATCTGAAGCAGCGTAAGACATCCGAATGTAGCCTTCACCACCAGGACCAAATGCACTTCCTGGGATCACACCGACCCTAGCTTCACGAGCTAGAGCCAATCCAAATTTAACATCGTCTTGTTCCAAATTAGCAGGAATCTTAGCAAAGATGTAGAAGGCCCCTTGTGGTAAGGCAGTCTTAAAGTTCATCTTTTCAAGACGGTTGCTAATGTAATCACGCCGTTTTTCGTAAATTGCACGCATTGAAATCGGATCATCAAGTCCATTTTGTAATGCTTCTGCCGCAGCAGCTTGGTCGATGTCTGAAGGACAAGTAACCATAAATGCATGGGTCTTGGTAATTTTTTGTACGATTTCAGCAGGTCCAGCAACGAAACCAATCCGCCATCCAGTCATTGCGTGGGACTTAGAAACCCCATTAATGTGAATTGTTTGTTCTGGAATAAATTCAGCGATTGAGTGGTGTTCAACACCATAAGTTAATTCACTGTAAATTTCATCAGAAAGAACAAATAGATTGTGTTGCTTAATCACATCTGCTAGTTCCTTGATCAATGATTCTGAGTATTCAACCCCAATTGGATTACTTGGGTAGTTCAATAGGATTGCCTTAACAGAGTCGCCTTCCTTAGCAAGCACTTCTGATAAGCGTTCAGGAGTAAGGTAAAAATCATCCTTTGAAGTATCAACATTGATGACTTCGCCACCCAATAGCGTCACGATTGGTTCGTAAAGCGCAAAAGTTGGCGTAGGCAAGATAACCTTATCACCAGGGTTTAAGATGGTTTCGAAAGTCGCATAAATTGCTTCAGTCGCACCAATCGTAGCGATGATTTCTGTTTTTGGATCATATTCTAATCCGCGTGTAACTGATAAGTAGTGGTGAATCGCATTTCTTAATTCAATTGTCCCTGGTTGAGCAGAATAATGAGTATCATTATCTTGGATCGCCTTGATTGCAGCTTCTTTAATGTGTTCTGGGGTATTTAGATCTGGTTCCCCAATCGTAAGTTTTACGATGCCATCAACATCTGAAATTTGTTTATCAAAACTTCTAATTCCTGATGGTTTTACTAAGTCTAGCCGTTGGTTGTAAACACGGCTAAGCTTTGGTGATAAGTTTGGCATAATCGCTGATTCCTCCTGAATTGTTTATTCTCTGATAAAAATTTTTAATTCATTAATATTAGAATTATCTTAATTTTACAAAACATTTTCTAATCCGACAACTAATTCAGGCAACTTTTTAACATTTTTTACTGCAACTTTAACTCCTTGCATAAAAGACGAACGATCAAAGGAGTCTTGCCGAATCGTAAGTGCCTCTCCAGAACCGCCAAATAATACCTGTTCATGAGCGATGTAGCCTGGTAATCTCACTGCATGGATTCGAATTCCATGATAATCGCCACCCCGTGAACCAGGCAGGGTTTCCTTTGAATCCCCCTGTTCATGTTCTGGACGAACTTCATCGATCATCTTAGCAGTGCTCAATGCCGTTCCAGAAGGCGCATCCTTTTTGTCTTCATGATGCATTTCAATCACTTCAACGTCTGGGAAGTATTGGGCAGCTTCCTTTGCAAACTTCATCAATAGGACTGCTGATAACCCGAAGTTCGGCGCAATCAATCCACCAATTTGTTTTTGTTTTGAAAGTGCAATCAATTCAGCTTCCTGGTCATCAGTTAAGCCGGTCGTTCCGATCACTGGGTGGTAACCATGTTCAAGGGCGAACTTAGTGTCTTCGTACACTGAATCTGGAATCGTAAAGTCAACCCACACTTCTGCATCTGAATCGACTTGGTTCAAATCATTGAAGACCTTTACTGAACCGTCCAAGCCATAATCAGCTGCTTCCTTATCAGCACTAGGGGCGTATACCGCTACTAGTTCGAATTCGGGGGTTTCGTTGATCATTGTAATGGCCTTTTGCCCCATTGAACCAGTGAAACCAGCTAACAAAATTTTTACCATTATACTAACTCCTCTAACTTATGATTTAATGCATCCTTGTTCAAGCCTAACCGAACGGCTAGGGCTTGCTTTTCTTCATTATCCAATGGCAAGATTGGGAGCCGACATGCGCCGACTTGATACCCTTGCGCATTTAAAACGGCCTTTACGGGGGCTGGTGATGGGTACATGAACAATGCTCCCATTAGTGGGGTCAAATGCCGTTGCATTGCCCCCGCCTTTTGATAGTTACCGGCTTCTAATGCATCGTACATCGCCCGCATTTCAGGACCGTAGATGTGTGAAGCAACAGAGATCACACCGCGCGCTCCAATGACCTTTGCGAATAACGCTTGGGCATCTTCACCACTGTAAACGGCAAAATCAGCAGGCGCATTTTGGACTAGAAATTCCATGTCTTCCATTGAAGTACATTGCTTAACCGCCACAATGTTTGGGTTCTGTGCTAATTCCAACACCGTTTCGTTTGCCATCGTCACACCAGTTCGGCCAGGAATGTTGTACATTACCACTGGCATGTTTCCTTCGTTCGCAACAGTTGTAAAGTGGGCCTTCATGCGTCGTTGATCAGGCTTGTTGTAGTATGGAACCACAACTAATGCCGCATCGATTCCTTTGATGTGACTAACTTCCTTAGTGAATTCAACGGTTTCTGCAGTATTATTACTACCAACACCAGCAATTACTGGAACTCTGCCATCCACGATCTGACCAAATTTAGTGTATAATTCAATCTTTTCGTCATGGGTCAAAGTTGGTGTTTCACCAGTGGTTCCGCCAATCACGAAGCCCCGATTGCCTTCCTTAATATAGCGGTTCGTAAGTTCAGCTAACGTATCAAAATCAATCTTGCCGTTCTCATCAAATGGTGTAATAATTGCGGTCATTAAATCTGCATTTTCAAACATAGTAAGTCCCCCTTAATCCTGTTGCATTCGATATTCTAAAAAGCCTGTGATGGCGTGAATGCCTGGTACAATTGCTTCTTCATGTGGTGTAAACGTGGATGCGTGTAATTGTGAATCATCATCCACCCCGAGCCAAAACATCGTGCCGTGAATTTTGGATAATAAGTACCCAAAGTCTTCTCCGGTCATTGCTGGTTCGGTTTCAATAAAGTTTACTTGGTCAGCTTGTTGCATGTACTTGATAAAGTTCGCGGTCAACTTGGGATCGTTTTCAACTGGCAGGTAGCCGCCTTGATTCAACTCCACGTTGACCTCACAGTTATAACTGCGGGCAATTCCAGCTGCCACATCGCGAATCCGTTCGTCGATCGTTTCGATCATCGTTTGCGTAAGCCCGCGAATCGTTCCTTCGATGCGTGCCTTACCTGCAATGACGTTTCTGATCGTCCCAGCTTGGAGCTTCCCGAACGTGATCACGCCACTTTGGATTGGATCGATGCTTCTGGAAATGATGGTTTGAATCTGGTTAATAAATTGGGCTGCTACGACCACCATGTCATTCGCATTTTGCGGATAGGCAGCATGGCCACTCTTCCCAATCAAATCAACATTGACCTCAGTCGTACCCGCAAATAGCGTTCCCATTCGACACCCAATCGCACCAGTTGGTAAATCAGGTGTATCGTGGAGCCCGTAAAATTCATCGGGTCGCCATTGACCTTCAAAGACTCCGGCTTCATAAGCTAACTTACCACCATTTTCACTTTCTTCGGCTGGTTGGAAGAAGAAGATCAAATTATCCTTTGGTTGGTGGCTCGCAAAGTAGCTCAACACCCCAAGGGCCACCGTCATGTGAATATCATGCCCACAAGCGTGCATTACGTCAGCATTTTGAGAGGCATAATCCAATCCAGTCTCCTCAGTAACTGGTAATGCATCAATATCTGCGCGGTAGCCAATCGTTTTCGTCGGGTTGCTGCCTTGCACCCTTACTAATAAGGCGGTTGGCAGCGATTTGATTTCCCTAATCGAAAGGTTCGTTTGGTCGAACTGTGCGATGATCGATTTCAGATAAGCGTGCGTTTTGGTTTCATGCAACGCTAATTCTGGAATCTGGTGGAGGTGTCTGCGAATCTGAATTAAATCTGCTTCCTTTAATGCTGGCATTTGATCACAACTTTCTTAAATCGTCTTCGAGCGTCGTCTTGGATTGCGTTTTGGCATCAACGTCTTTGATCTTTCTAGCGGGGGTTCCTGCTACCATCGTGTATGGTTCAACATCATGAGTAACGATGGCTCCAGCGGCAACTACGGCCCCTTCACCAACATGAACTCCTTCGATCACAACGGCGTTTGCTCCGATCAATACGTTATCGTCGATCCGCACTGGTTCGGCAGAAGCTGGTTCGATCACCCCAGCAAGAACGGCTCCAGCACCGATGTGGGAATGGTTACCAACGATGGCACGGCCACCCATGACTACTCCCATATCGATCATTGAATTAGCACCGATTTCACAACCGATGTTAATGATGGCACCCATCATTACTACGGCGTTATCACCAATCAATACTTGGTCGCGAATGATTGCACCTGGTTCGATTCTGGCGTTGATATTCTTTAAATCTAGCAATGGAACGGCTGAGTTACGGGTCCAGTTTTCAATTTCATAGTCGCTAACGGCTGAATCCTTAAGGATGGGAGCAACTTGTTTCCAGTCCCCAAATACGGTTGCTGAATCAACACCCTTGAAGACCTTTACGTCTGCTGGAAAATCGATTTGATCGATCTTACCATTTAAGTAAACCTTAACTGGGGTTTTCTTTGGTGCAGTTCCAATGTAGTTAATAATTTCGCGTGCGTCTAATTGTGCCATTTTTAAATTACTCCTTTAAATTTTTCTACTATTATATTTATGATTTTTATTTGCCATCTAATCCAAAATCAAGGCGTTCTAGATCAGCGGGGGTTTCCCTTCTAGTAACTAACGTTGATTTCCCATTATCAACAAAGACAATGGCTGGTTTCGGGTTAAGGTTGTAGTTAGAAGCCATTGCATACCCATAAGCTCCCGTATCGAACATGACAACCACATCCCCTGGTTTGGTTTCTGGCAGTGGAAGGTCATCGATCAAGATATCACCTGATTCACAATACTTTCCAGCGAGGTGAACGTGTTCTACGATCTCAGCTGCGGGACGGTTAGCAACGACTGCTTCGTACTTAGCTTCGTAAAGGGCTGGTCTAATGTTATCACCCATCCCACCATCGACTGCGACGTACGAGCGAATTCCGGCAACGTCCTTGCGTGAACCGATCGTGTAGAGGTTATAGCCGGCAGGTCCTACGATCGAACGGCCTGGTTCGATCCAAACAGCTGGGGTGGTCAAGCCGTGGTCCTTGCTAGATTGCTTGATCGTTTTAATGATCGCATC
This sequence comes from Nicoliella sp. ESL1120, assembly GCF_058508515.1. Lineage (NCBI taxonomy): Bacteria > Bacillati > Bacillota > Bacilli > Lactobacillales > Lactobacillaceae > Nicoliella > Nicoliella sp. ESL1120. Next base: position 629,480 of record NZ_CP196383.1, on the reverse strand, counting down.
GACGAATTGTTCTGGTTGAAGGGGTTTGTCCTCTTCGGTATAACGAATTCCAAACCCACCGCCGACATCAATGACACGAGCTTCATAATTGAAGCGTTGTTTCCAATCAGCAGCTAATTGCACTAACTTTTCAGCCGCTAACTCGAAGCCGTTTAGTTCAAAGATTTGTGAACCGATATGCGAATGAATCCCAATCAATTCCATTCTAGAATGAGTCAAGATAATCTGTAATGCCCGTTCGGCTTCGCCTGATTCAAGATCAAAACCAAACTTACTATCAACTTGACCAGTTTGGATGAATTCATGGGTATGGGCTGAAATGCCGGGGGTGATTCGCATCATTACCTTAATGTGGGCATCTGATGATTCTAATACTTCATTTAATAGGTCGATTTCATGAAAGTTATCTAATGCGATCACACCAACGTGGTTATCGACAGCCATTTGCAATTCTGCACGTGATTTATTGTTCCCGTGAAAAGTCATGTGTTCAGCGGGGAAGCCAGCGTGTAATGCCATGCTCATTTCACCTGCTGAAACAACGTCAACGTGACAATCCATTGAATTCACTAGTTGATACATTGCGGTGTTGGCGAATGCTTTACTAGCGTAGCAGACTGCATATTCAACATCGTTGTTCTTAAATACCTCTTGAAAGTGTTGAATTTGACTCTTGATTTGATTTACATCGTACACCACTAACGGTGTGCCGTACTGGCCAGCAAGCTCGACTGCATCACAACCACCGATGGTTAGATGGCCTGCAGCGTTAATATCAGATTGGCTAATCTGTTCGTTCATAAAATTACCTCCAAGTTTTTTTACGGGGTCCCTATTCTTGAAAACAAAAAAGGGATTCTCTCGCATGGGTGTGGTCCACATCCATACAAAAGAATCCCAATGGTTTTTATCCATCTTAATTTCTGGTTTCAATTGTCGAAAGCGCTCCACAAGATTATTCTCGTGACAGTCCGCAGCCTATTGAACTACGTCCCAGCAAGAAATCCACTGTAATGAACTTCTAGCTTCGGCAACCGCACTTTTCAATCAACGTCTTCGTCATTACAGTGACTCGATCGGTTTAATAGTCTTGGTCGCGACCTCTTCGATTGCTTAAAATACTAAAGCATTTTTAGCCCTTCGTCAACCGTTTTGACGAAAAAACTTTTTTTATATTTTTTTATTTCTATATAGTGATGCAATTCATCGCATAATGTCAATTCTTTCAGCAGTTGATTAAATTTTTAATCATGTTAGAATTCATTGTGAATATTATTAGAGGAGTGACACACCGTGACCAAAATCATTAAGTTTGGGGGCAGTTCATTAGCGAATGGTTCCCAATACCAAAAAGTAATCGACATTATCAAGGCTGATGCTAGCCGCCAGATCATCGTTGTTTCCGCACCTGGCAAACGCTTTGATGATGATATCAAAGTAACCGACCTATTAATCAAATACGCAGATCAAACCATCAAAAAACAAGACACCAGTGAGGTGTTAAAAACGATCATTGACCGTTATCAAGCAATCGCAAATGATTTTCAAGTTTCTGATGACCAATTCAAGGTCATCAAAGACACCCTATCCGCATTACCTACCCATCAATATCCAAATGATGAGTACCTAATGGCAGCTTTTAAGGCCCACGGTGAAAAGTTAAATGCTGAATTAATGGCGCTCGTCTTAAATCAACTCGGTATCAAGACCCGCTTCGTTGATCCTGCAGAAGCTGGAATCGTGGTGAGCGATGAATCAAATAGTGCGACCGTTCTTCCAGAAACCTACCAAAACCTGGGTAAATTCGGCTATGGTGATGAAAAGCTCGTCTTTCCTGGCTTCTTTGGGGTTACTAAGGATGGTAATATTGCAACCTTTGCGCGTGGTGGTTCCGACATTACCGGTTCGATCGTCGCACGCGGGTTGAACATCCCGATGTATGAAAACTTTACCGACGTCAGTGCCATTTACGCTGCCAACCCCAAAATCATTAACAATCCAATGCCGATCAAGAAAATGACCTACCGCGAAATGCGGGAACTATCATACGCTGGATTCTCCGTTTTCAACGATGAAGCCATCATTCCAGCAATTGAAGGTAAGGTCACCATTAACGTCCGTAATACTAACGACCCAGACGCCCCTGGTACCTTGATCGTGCCAGAGGGATCGTTCCAATCCGAACATGAAATTACTGGGGTGGCTAGCTCCAATCACTTTTCGGCCCTCTACCTCCATCGCTACTTGTTGAACAAGGAAGTTGGCTTTACGCTCAAACTACTACAAATCCTTTATAAGCACGACATCTCATATGAACACATGCCATCTGGAATCGATGATTTAACGATCATCTTTGAAGATAGCCAACTCACCGATGAAAAGATGCGCGCGGTCGGTCGTGAAATCAGCGAGACCCTCCACCCCGATAAGTTGAACTGGATTCGTGATTACTCAATCATCATGGTCGTCGGCGAAGGCATGATCAACCAGACCAACGCGCTCAGTAAGTCGATCGACCCACTCGCAGCCGATGGTATCAAAGTCAACATGATCAATCAGGGAGCATCCCAAATTTCCATCATGATTGGGACCCGCAAGGCAGATGCCAACCGTGCCGTTAAGGATATTTACAAACAATTTTTTAGTTACCAGGAGGTTTAATCATTATGGCCCATTTATTAAAAGTTCACGGTTCTGAGAACCAATTCTTTATTCTTGATCAAACTACTTTAGATACGCCCCTTTCAGCGGATGAATTGACCCACTTGGCCCAGACCATCTGTCAACCCAATAACTTATTAGGCGGCGCTGATGGTGTCTTAGTCGTCGATAAGTCTGATCACCCCAATGTACTCGGCCGCATGGAAGTCGTTAATGCTGATGGGAGTCGCGCTTCGATGTGTGGGAACGGACTGCGGTGTGTTTCCAGATACATCTCGGATAAATTCGGCCAGGATGAGTTCAAGGTCGAAACCCCAGCGGCCGACCTATTCGTTGAACGACAACCAGAGCTTGCGGATAACGTTACCGCCTTTGCAGTCGAAATCTCGCCCGTTCGTTATCAAAAACAAGCCTTTCCATTTGATAACCTGGGAATGGATAAGATCATTAACCAACCACTCCCTGAATTGAACGACCATTTGAAATTCACAACGATCGCGGTTCCTAACCCCCACTTAATCAGCTTTGTCGAAACTGACCAAGACCTAAACGACACGCTAGGTGACCTTGGTAAGCAGTTGAACGCTAAGAACCCCTACTTTCCCGATGGTGTGAACGTCAACTTTGCTAAGATCTTAGGGCCTAACCAAATCTTTGTGCGGACCTATGAACGCGGGGTTGGTTTCACGAACGCCTGTGGGACTGGGATGTCAGCTACCTCACTTGCGTTTGCATTGAACTATCCTGATATGGTCGACATCGAACAACCGATCGAAGTGACTAACCCAGGTGGGATGGTCAAAACGATCGTGCATCCCAATGATGAAAATCAATGGATCCAATTAATTGGAAACGCAACCTTCACCTACCAAATCGAAATTGACGAAGCCGATTTGCATCACGCCAACGTTACGGCTGATTCTGGTCAAGTCACTGATACTGGCGAAGAAGTTTCCTACCAGGAATTCATCAAATCATTACAGTTAAATTAATTTAAATTTGAAGCGATTGGATTGCAATCGCTTTTTTTATTGCTTCAAAATGCGTTACCATAAAAATATGTACTGCTCCCCTAACTTTTAAATTCGTATTTATAAACCCTTTACAACTAGATTTAACTGTTTTATAATAAACGTTGTTAGTTAATAATTATTATAAAGTAATAAAAATAATTATTTTAAGAAGGGACGGGATTAGAATGGCAAAAGCAACTTTAGCACAAAAAATCAATGTAATTAGAGCCAGCGTGATGGGGGCCAACGATGGCATTTTATCGGTCGCAGGAATCGTCATCGGGGTCGCTGGAGCAACTGCGAACTCATTTGCGATCTTTATTTCAGGAATCGCTGGAATGATCGCCGGAACGGTTTCAATGGCAATGGGCGAATGGGTCTCGGTTAGTACCGAAAAGGACTCCCAAAGAAACGCGATCAACGATCAAAAAGCGGCCCTAGCAGCTGACTACCAAGGAGAGTTTGATTTCGTTAAACAAAAATACGTGCATGCTGGCATTGATACTGCCCTAGCAACAAAGGCAACTCAAGAAATGATGAATAACGATGCCCTGGTCACAACGGTGCGGGAAAAGTATGGATTTAACGTTAATGAATTTACCAGTCCATACGCAGCGGCAATTGCCTCAATGGTCTCTTTTCCAACTGGTTCTATTTTACCATTAGCAGCCATCGGTCTGTTTCCCAGTCATTTAAGGGTCGCAATGACATTCATCGCGGTCGTCATTGCCCTTGCAATCACTGGTTATTCAGCCGCCGTATTAAGTCAGGCTAATCGTTCTAAATCGGTGCTTAGAAACATTATCTCTGGAATGCTAACGATGATCGTTACCTACTTGATCGGTAAAGTCATCGGGAATTTATAATCTAAGGGGGCTCATCATATGCAACAAACTAAACAAAATCAACGGCAAACCATGGCCGAAAAATTAAACACGCTCCGTGCTGGGGTATTAGGTTCCAATGATGGTATCCTAACGGTCGTCGGGGTCTTATTTTCAGTCGCCATCGCCACTACCAACCCGTTCACCATTTTCATTGCTGGTCTATCTGATCTATTAGCCTGTGCCTTTTCAATGGCTTCTGGTGAATACGCATCCGTTAGTTCGCAACGTGATGCCGAAGCTGCCGCTGTCAAAGCAGAACAAAAGCTACTAAAGACTGATCTTGAAGGAGAAATTAACACGGTTAAGCAGTATTACGTTGAACGTGGTATTACCCCAGAAACCGCTGCTCAAATTGCAAAGGAACTCATTGATAAAAAGCCATTGGAAACGATGGTCAATGTCAAGAACAACCTCCAATTGGGGCATTATATGAATCCTTGGAACGCCGCATTTTCATCACTGTTCTCAGCTGCACTGGGTGGGATTTTACCACTGGCAGCAATGTCATTGCTACCCGCTAGCGTGCAATGGCCTGGGACCATCATCGCAGTGATTATCTCAGTGGCCATCACCGGCTTTTTAAGTGCAAAGCTCGGCAACGGACTGGTCAAAACCGCAGTTATCAGAAACATCATTATTGGCATCTTAACCATGATCATTCACTACTCAGTTGGGAAGTTAATGAATCAATTCTAAATATCGCGCAATCTAAGAGGGGCTTCTCGTTCGAGGGGGCCTTTTTAATTTGATATTAGTTAAGTTATAAAATATAATGATTTAATAATGCGCTTTTATTTAATAGCTATTTACGGAGGACAATATGGAAAAAGAAACCAAGATTAAAATTTTAAAGGATTTAATTGATATTAAATCCGTCAACGATAATGAGACCGCGGTTGCAGAGTACCTACTTCGCCTCTTCCAAGAATATGGTATTAAAGCCAAACTAGTTGCTGAATTTCATAATCGCAGTAACATCGTAGCTGAAATCGGTAATGGAAACCACCCTAAGTTAGCTCTTTCAGGCCACTTGGATACCGTTCATCAAGGTGACGAGCGGACATGGAAAACCGATCCGTTTAAAGGGACCCTTAAAAAGGGCCGCATGTATGGGCGTGGCGCTGCTGATATGAAGGCTGGGCTGGCTGACCTTGCAATCGCAATGATCGAACTAACGGAATCGGCAACCCCAATCAATGGTACGATTCGATTCATTGGGACGATTGGTGAAGAACTCACTGCGGCTGGTTCTAAGTTTTTAACTGATAAGGGCTACGTTGACGATCTCGATGCAATGGTCATTGCTGAACCAAGTGGGGTTTCACTACATGGGCTTCGCTCATACGTTAATAGTGATGGCATCACCATCGAACCAACAGTCCTTAAGAACCTTTTAAAGAAGGCCTTTCTATCGGATGCATTAGAACAACATTTCATCATCAAGGCTCATAAGGGCTGGATGGCATACCGAGTTACCGCTAAGGGCAAAGCAGCCCATAGCTCAATGCCACAAATGGGGATCAATGCCATTGATACATTGATACAATACTACCTTGCTGAAAAAGAATTTTACGCTAATCTCACCGAATCAGACCCTGAACTCGGGCGGACAGTTTATTCTCCAGATATTTTTAAGGGTGGTGAACAAATTAATTCCGTGCCCGATCTAGCTTATGAAATCGTAAAGGTACGGACAATCCCCCAAGTTTCTAACCATGAATTAATTGAGCGATTGAACCAATTGATCACAAAATTAAATGCTCAACCAGGGATCGAATTAGAGTTAACGGTTGAACACAGTGAACTACCAGTCAAAAGTGATAACCATACCCATCTAATCGAACTGTTCCAAAAACACGCTGAGCATACCATGCACGAACCAGATCAGCTCCCCGCCATCGGGGTATCGCTTGGAACCGACGCATCTGAATTTAGACGGCACAATGAAAAGATGGACGTTGTGGTGTTAGGCCCTGGGAACACAACTTCTCACAGCCCCAATGAATACGTTGAAATTTCCACTTACCTTGATATGATCAAGCTTTACAGGGCGACCATCGTTGATTTCTTGGCTAACAATCAAGAATAGGAGGCTGGATTTTGTTTCAGTTTATTAAAGAGCATGCTACCATCATTTACGCAGTTGTCGTTGCATCAGGAGTCACAATCGGGGGCATTATCTGGATTATCATGTCCCTTTAAAATAAAAAAAGATCAAGGATAGTTATAATGACTAACCTTGATCTTTTTAATTTATCTAATTTCATGCTTAAAATCTTCCGGTTGGTAGGCGTTGAACCATTTAATAAAGGCCCAATTAACTAATCCTCCAACAACAAGTGGAACAATAATCCAAGTAATTAACGCGGGGCCGATCCCAATCAAGTGGGTAATGAATTCCCGCTCCCCCTTATCCGCAATCATGGATTGAATCGGTGATCCAAATCCGATCCAGCCCAGTCCAGCAGAGGTCGGGGTCCCTTGAACATCGAATAATACGACGGGAATCGCTGCCAATCCAGCGGTCGTAATGAAGGCAAGGATGGTAATCGGTTTTTTAAATACCGTCGTCATCATCCCCATCATCGCCCCCATGAAAATGGCAATCGAAGTCCCCATTTTATTTACGAGCAATGAATTAATCAATAGGATCACAGTCGTACAGACTACCCCTATCCCCGCGGCTGCAGCACTGACCTCAGAAAGCGAGATGGCCAGGGCAATTCCAACCGTCGAAATCGGCGTAATGGTCAAGAATGCAAAGACCATCGCGATCAAAATGCTCATTAGGAGTGGTTGGAAGGCGGTCAGAGAATTAACCAGTTCGCCTAAAGTGGTTGTGATCGCACCAACGTATGGCGACATTAGGTAGCCAATCAAGCCCACTAGGCCACCCACGATCAATGGCGTTAGGATGACTGAAATCGATCCAAAGCCATTTGCATACTTTTCTAACAATTTAATGGCTACTACCGCTAGGGTTGCCACAATAATTGCGTTGATGACATCTCCCGAACCATTGGCAACGTAAAAGGTACTGGAAACGGGATTATCAATATTAGTGATCGGATCGGTAAATCCTGGACGCGTTGAGACCCATTGGATCGATCCAGAAGCCGCCCCAGTGGCAAGCATTACTGCTCCTGTGTCTAATGCCTTCATTTTAAATTGGCCTGCCACTGCCATTCCAATCAAGATTGGGATGAAGACATTAAATAATACTAAAATCGCATTCAAGTGCATCGCCCATTGGACCTCTTGGTTGATCAACGGAGCTAATACATACTTTAAAATGGCTGCTGGGAGGACCCCAATCAAGATTCCCTGTGCGGAACCCGTTAGCACCCTGGTAAATAATTTTTTCACTAACTTTTTATGTCTACGGCCAATCGGCTCAGATTTCGAATTAGTACTAATTCACAACACTCTCCTTTTATTGTTTTTCATATCAAATTTTTTATACACTTAGTATAACATAATTACAAAATTAAATAAAGCCATCGAATGAACGATGGCTTTACTTTTAAATTGATTCATTATTTAAATATCTGCGGAACCATTCTGTAACATCTTCTAGTCGCTGAACCCGTAAGTTCGGCAACCCATGCCTAGAAAGCCCGTGGTAAGACTGTGGATAACGGATGTAATCAACATCGGTGCCAGTCTGCTTAAGGGCGGTAAAGAACGCCTCACTTTGGTTCGTTGGGACTCGCATATCGTATTCACCGTGTTGAATTCTAACGGGAGTTTTCACCTGATCAGCATACTTTAGTGGTGAACGATCCCAGTAGTAATCATTGGCATCATCGGCATAAAGATCCTTGCCCAATTCAGCACTTGCGTAACGAATCCCAATATCTCCAGTGCCATATAATGCTTGCCAATCAATAATTGGCCGTTGAACACTTGCAGCCCTAAAGCGATTCGTATGGCCAACCGCCCAGGCCGCAAAGAAGCCCCCGTAAGAACCACCAGCTAAAAAGACCTTATCGGCATCCAAATCACTGTAATGATCCAATGCAGCCTGTAGTCCAGTCATGATATCATCGTAATCCATTTCACCATAGTGGCCCATTAATGCCTTTTCAAACTTTTGCCCATAGGTAGTAGACCCCCTGGGGTTTAAGAACACGACCGCAAATCCACTACTGGCTAAGTATTGGAATTCATGCATGAATGATTCCCCGTATGCATCGTGGGGGCCACCGTGAACATATAAAACAACTGGCGATTTTTGATTCGGATCGAAATTATGGGCGTGCATTACCCAACCGTAAATCTTATCCTTACCATCACTAGTGTCATAGGTAAACCCGCCCACTTCGGCGTACTCATGGGTAGCTTCATAGGCCTGATTAGGATTGTAAATCCCCCGTTCGTCGAACTGCTTTAAGTCGACAATTCTCAACTCGCTGGGCGACTTTTGAGACGATGCACTGATCAAAACATGGTTCACATCAATGGGGACAAAGTCATAGATCTCACTATGGTTATCACGCACTAATTGAATGTCACCATCTAAGTTTCCGGTATATAACTGACTATAGCCATGGTGATAAGAATGGAAAATGTAATGCGAACTATCCAGCCAAAAAATACTTAGATTACTGCGTTGTTGAGCAAAATCAGTACTCAACCCCCCAGCAAATCCAGCATCGATGTCATCATTTAAGTTTAGTTGGTAAAGATTCCCATCATCAATTGGGTATAAGTAGAGGTGGTTAACGGTCGCATGAACATAGTGATTATCGTTACCAATCACGATAATATTTTTACCATCTGGTGAAAAACGAGCATCGGTAAAGATCCCACTAGGCATTTCACTGGTTACCCACGTTTTTTTCTTATTAGCAATGTCATAAAGGTATAATGCCGCCGTATCATCAACCGAGTCGGTCAAATTATGCATTGTGGATTGAATAAAGACTAACCTTGTCAAATCAGGACTAATCCCCTGAAAATCTAAGTCATAGTTACTTTCGAACAACGGCACTTCTTGTTGGGTCTGCAAATCAAACATCGTCAACGAGTAACGCTTATCGTTAGAAAGCCAACCGATTCCATCAAGACGATTATCTAGCTTGGTAATATGCCGAATTTGCGGACGGTCACTGGTGTTGAACTTACTAGAAACGTTCGTATGCACCCTTTTTAAAACCAAGACGTTTTCATCAGGAGTCATGCGCATTTGAACGATCGAATCGGCATCAGTAACCTGTACTGCATCCCCGCCAGAAAGGGGCATCTTCATCAACTGGTAGCGCCCCTTAGAATCTAAGTGGCGATAATACAGATCAGTATGGGTCCCAACTGGTTGAACGTTAATCCCACCAGTTGCCCAGATTTGGTAATGTCCATCCGTATCAACACTTGCAATCTGCGAAGTATACTTATTTGCTGCTTTATCAATCCCGTTTTCCACAAAAAAGGCCCGTTTCCCAATTGGATTGGGTTGGGTTAAGGACTTTAGCTGATATAGATCCTGTGCACTGACGCCTAATTTAGTATTAGTCATGTTTATCGACCTTCCCCTTTTTTCTTTTTCTAATTTGATATTGTTGTGCCATTACCAATGCTGTAACTGGAATCGTGATAATAACGCCGAGCAACGAAAATAAAATGATGATGAACTGCCCAGCAAAGACCTTGTCATTAATAATACTGCCAAGTGAATATTTTAGGCCCGCAAACCAAATAAACAGTGATAACGAACCACCGAACAAACCAAAGAATAGCGTGTTCAAAGTGGTTCCAATGATTTGCTTTCCCACTAAAATCCCATCGGCAAATAGTTGTTTCGGTTCAATCTTTGGGTGTTGCTCGATAATTTCATCTAACCCCGAAGCGATTGCCATTGTGGCCTCGGCAATTGCGCCTAGGGTACTTAAAATTGCAGTTGCGATTGCCACTTGAACGTAATCAATGCCAACTAGAATTGACATCCCCTCAAGGTCATCACTATCTTCAAGCCCAAACCCTTGTACTTGCGCCCAATGCTCAACTGGGATGATCAACAAGACCAATAACCCCAGTACCACTAAGGAAGCTATAAAGGCAATTTGACTCGTTTCATCACTCGTCCCACTAAGAAAGATCGTGATTGACAAAATGATTACTCCGGTCACAAGGGTGACTATCAAAGATGAGAAATGAAACGCAATCAAAACAATGGCAAAGAATAAAAAGCCAAAGTTCAACAGTAAACTAATGAATGACTGAAGGCCCTGTTTACCGCCCACAACCACCATCAATACTAATAATATCAAACCCAATGCGGTAATTGTACTCATTTGACTTTTGCCCCCCGTTTTTCAATCATCAAGCTCGCAAGCCCACTTGCCAGTGGAATCGAGATCACGATTCCAATCCCACTAATGAGGCTTTGCACGACTCCTAACGACATATTCATTGAAAACGAGTAACCCCAAGTATTGCCATTTTTTAAAAATAGCAGCGCCATTGGAATCGTTTCCCCCATAAAAATAAAGAATAACACGTTTAATAACGGCCCCATGATTGATTTACCGATTTGTTGCCCGGATAAAAAGATCTGTCGACTTGAAATATCGGGACGCTCCTTTTTTAGTGCGAAGAGCGAAGAAACGATATCGGTAGACTCATCCATGACCGCTCCTAGTGAACCAATCATAGTGGCAGCTAAAAACAACGGGCGCGGTAATTGGGTCACATACTGCATCGATTCGTAGTAAACCCCCCGTTCATGGGTAAAGACAAAGACTACTAGTGCAATTAAGATCGAAGCTGCTGTGCCTAAGACAGTTGAAAGCAACGTTACTAGCATCTGGCGGGTAAAGCCTAAAATTAAGATCAACGTAATTATTGAGAACACGACCGCTAAAACAGAAAACACCATTAACACCTGGGTTCCTTGACTATGGCCATTTAACATTACCGCAACGACAAATAAAATCGTATTGACCACAATACTCAACAATGCTGTTAACCCACTTAGCTTCAAAAAGATCAGTAATAAACAAGTGGCTAATAACACTAAAAATGTAATTGGCACATCGCGCTTGTAGTCCTTAATCGTTGTGCGATAGTTTTCACTCGGGTGAACCACTACGAACGCTTTTTGCCCGACCGCATACTTATGATCCATTGTCTCAGAAGTCGAATAGGTATTTTGCACCGTGATGTGGCGTCCCTTTTGCTTACCATTCAACAAAATTCCGCTCAACGTTTGATTCGTCTGTGAATCCGAGTTATGAAATTCATCCGTGGTCGTAGTGGTCTCCCCCTGCGTCACACTTTGCACTAACATGATCGGTTGTTTATAGAATCCATCATCATGCATCACTGCGAACATAACTAAAACACTTGCTAAAACTAACCCTAAAATTAATTTCCAAGGAATTTTATCAATCAATTTTTGCATCATTTTCATCTCAATCTAAAAAAATTTATAATTCATTCTAACACACTAATCTAATCACGTTTACCACTGACATTTAGTTAGTTCAATTTCCTAATTGATTTGACACAAACTTTTATTTTCTTTAAGGTATTATATATAGTTTGTCTAATTAGGACGTTATGTCCTGTCAAAATAAAAGAGCCCACCTGGCCCTTTTTTTATTTTATTGCTTAGATAGGGCTGCCGTCCTATCTTTATTTTTAACTCGGGAGGAATTTTATGACCACCAAAATCGAAGTCAAAGGATTAACCAAGATTTTTGGTAAACACATTGGCAAAGCTAAGGAAATGATGAAAAACGGCAATTCCAAAGCAGCTATTTTAAAAGAAACTGGTAGTACCGTTGGGGTGGATAACGCCTCATTTGCAGTGAACGATAATGAAATATTCGTTATCATGGGCCTATCTGGAAGTGGCAAGTCGACCTTGATTCGAATGCTCAATCGGTTGATTGAACCAACCGAAGGGACAATCACACTCGATGGCAGTAGTGTTACTAGTGCTTCTAAGGAGGAATTACGCCAAATCAGAAGGACCAAAATGGATATGGTCTTTCAAAATTTTGCGCTATTCCCCAATCGCACCATCATCGAAAATACCGCCTATGGATTAGAAATTCAAGGCATCACTAAGGATGAACGACTAAGTAAAGCGCATGATGCCCTTGAATTAGTTGGCCTTCATGGTTATGATGATGAATTTCCTAGCCAACTATCCGGTGGAATGCAACAAAGAGTGGGCCTTGCAAGAGCCCTTGCTAATGATCCTGAAATTTTATTAATGGATGAAGCGTTCTCCGCTTTGGATCCGTTGAACCGTAAGGAAATGCAGGATGAATTAATCGACTTACAAGAATCCGTAAAGAAAACGATCATCTTCATCAGCCATGATTTGAACGAGGCCCTGCGCATCGGGGATCGAATCATGATCATGAAGGATGGTGAAATCGTCCAGATTGGAACGCCAGAAGACATCTTACAACACCCCAAGGATGAATACGTAGAGGCATTTATCCAAGGTGTTGATCGGACAAAGATCTTGACTGCAGAAAACGTCATGATCAGACCAGCTACGATTAACGTTGAAAAAGATGGCCCTAGAATTGCACTCCGCAGAATGCGCGATGACGAAATCTCTAGTATCTATGCGGTTGACAGCGAACGCCACTTAGTCGGGCTAGCAGATGCTCAATCGGTCGACGAATTAATTCAACAAGATGATCGTGACATTCAAAAGGCAATTCAAACTGAGATCCCTACCACCGAATTGAACACCCCGATCAAAGAATTGTTCAAAACAATTTCTAAGACAGCGGTTCCAATTGCCGTCGTCGATGATCAAAAGCGGCTCCGTGGAATTATTATCAGAAGTTCAATTCTTGAATCACTTTCAGGAAGTCAGGGGGGTAAATAATGAACTTATTCTTTGCACAATCACAACCAATTCCAGTAGCAGACTGGATCAATCATTTCGTAAACTGGCTAACTCAATTCGTGGGCTTTTTCAACGGCATCACTAACTTCATTGGTGCAATTATCAACGCGTTCCAATGGGTGTTCGACCTTTTACCAATTTGGTTGTTCATCATCCTAGTGCTTGCAATCACCTTTTATGCATTACGCAAGGCTAAATTCATTGGATTAATGGCTTTCGAATTGATCGGCTTACTCTTCATCTGGAACCAAGGGTTCTGGCGTGACATGACCCAAACGCTATCATTAGTGCTGACGTCTAGCCTGTTGATCGTAATCATCGGGGTGCCGCTTGGAATCTGGATGGCTAAGTCCAAAACGGTTGCCGCCATCTTGAAACCGATCTTAGATTTTATGCAAACCATGCCCGCATTCGTGTACTTGATTCCAGCTGTCGCCCTCTTTGGAATCGGAATGGTTCCTGGGGTCATCGCATCGTTTATCTTTGCCTTACCACCAGTCGTTCGCATGACCAACTTAGGTTTATTGCAGGTGCCAGGTGATTTAATCGAAGCTGCTGATTCATTCGGTTCGACGAGTTGGCAAAAATTAGTAAAAGTGGAGCTACCACTTGCCAAGTCAACGTTAATGTCTGGTGTGAACCAAGGAATGATGCTGACCCTTTCAATGGTAGTTATCGCCTCGATGATCGGGGCCATGGGACTTGGTTCTCAGGTCTACTTCGCAGTTGGCCGTAACAATGCGGGGGCTGGATTCACCGCTGGGCTGGCAATCGTAATTCTAGCCATCATCTTGGACCGTATTACGCAGGCCTTTAACCGTTCTAAGCAACCAACGAAGTAAGGAGGGCCATATGAAACGTAAACACCTATTAATGATCGTCCCAGTCATTTTGATCACCTTCATTTTAACGGCTTGCCAGAGTGTGACCGCTCCTTATAATCCAAAGGAAAAGCTCGGTCCGCAAATCAACTATACGATCACTGGAATTGATGCTGGAGCAGGAATTATGGCCTCGACTCAAAAGGCCCTGACAGAATATCCATTAGCCCAAAATAAATGGCAGCTTCAAACCAGTTCTACGGCTGCGATGACCAGTACTTTAGATAAGGCGATCAAATACAAACAGCCGATCGTAATCACTGGTTGGCAACCACATTGGATGTTCACCAAGTATCCGCTCAAGTTCTTAAAGGATCCCAAAAATGTTTATGGGAAGACAGAACAGATTCACACGATCACTAAAAAGAATCTCAAAACCAGTAATCCAGGCGCTTATCAGATTCTCAAACAATTCCACTGGACGCCTGCTGAGATGTCTCAAGTCATGCTCCAAACAAACGCGGGAGTTGACCCTGCCAAAGCGGCTAAGGATTGGATCAAAAAGAATCCCCAAAAAGTTGCCGAATGGACTAAGGGTGTGAAAAAGGGTAATCAACCAGTCAAGATGACCTATGTTGCATGGGATTCAGAAATTGCATCGACCAATGTAATTGCCCAAGTGCTTGATTCAATGGGTTATAAGACCACGATCCAAGCAATGGAAATGCAACCAATGTGGGTCTCAGTTGCTAATGGTTCTGCTGATGCAACCGTGTCCGCATGGCTGCCTAACACCGCTGGATTGTACTACAAACAGTATCAAAGCAAAGTTGATGACGCAGGCGTTAACTTAAACGGTGCCAAGGTCGGATTGGCCGTTCCAAAATACATGAAAAACATTAATACGATTGAAGATTTAATTAATAAATAACATTAAGATCCTATTTGTTTAAAGGCGGTTTACGTTACTTGTGAGCCGCTTTTTTGTATACTATAATTAATCAAAATTTGGATATGGAGGAATTTTTTTATGAGTGACACAGTAAATCAGGCCCTAATCAAAACCGATATTTACCAAGCAGTTAACGGTGAATGGTTAAAGGATGCCAAGATTCCAGCTGACCATGCTTCTACTGGTGGATTCATGGATTTAGTTGATGACATCGAAAAAACATTACGCAGTGATTTTAAAGCCCTTAGCGAAGGGAAATGGGAACCAAGTAATCCCGAAATGGCTGAATTTAAAAAGTTCTACCAACTAGTATTTGATTTTAAAAAACGTGATCAAATCGGTGCTGAACCACTGAAACCCATCTTGAAACGCATCGAAGATCTTGATTCATACAAAGACCTAGATGATCAATTATCAGACTGGATCCTATCAGGCTTACCACTGCCATTTAATTTTGAAATCGAAGCCGACATGAAGAACGCTAAGATCAACGCCCTCTTCTCTGGGGTACCTAGCTTAATTCTGCCCGATAAGACCTACTATGCCGCTGGCAATGAAGCTGCTAAGCAATTAATGCCTGTATACACGCAAATGGCACGGCAATTATTAGTAAAGATCGGCTACTCTGCTGATGAAGCCGAAGCGATGGTTGAAGAAGCTAAGCATTACGATGCCCAAATTGCTCCAAACGTTAAATCAGCGGAAGAAAATGCTGATATCACTAAGATTTACAACCCTAAGAAGTTTAGTGAATTCGTCAAGGCTACTGATAAGTTAGACCTTAACAAGGCGGTTACCGAATTAATCGGCCAAATCCCCGATCAGATTATTGACACCGAACCAGAATACTTTGCATTCTTAAAGGACCTCCTTGATGATAATAACTTCAATTTAATGAAGAGTTGGATGATCGTTAAGACCGCTATTTCATACAGTAATCTTTTATCGGAAGACTTACGCGTGCTCGGTGGGACATACAATCGGGCCGTTTCAGGACAAAAAGAACCTGCTAGTAAGGACAAAGCAGCCTACTACCTTGCGACAGGCGTCTTTGATCAAGTTACTGGTGATTACTATGGTAAGAAATACTTTGGTGAACGCGCTAAACAAGACGTGCATGACATGGTCGTAAAGATGATCAACGTCTACAAGCAACGGTTAACTGATAACGATTGGCTAGGTGAAGCTACCCGCCAAAAGGCCATCACCAAACTTAACTCCCTCGTCATTCAAGTGGGTTATCCAGATGCCATTGACCCCATCTTCAAGCAATACAAGGTCGATACTGAAGAAGACGGTGGTACGTTGATCAGCAACGTTGAAAAATTTGGTAAAATCACAACCAAAGATTCCTTTAGCAAGTGGAACCAACCAGTAGAAAGAACTAAGTGGGAAATGAGTGCTGATACGGTCAATGCCTACTACCATCCTTTCAAAAATATCATTGTTTTCCCAGCTGCGATTTTACAAGCCCCATTCTACAGCTTAGATCAATCATCGAGCCAAAACTTCGGGGGAATTGGTGCCGTGATCGCCCATGAAATTTCTCACGCCTTCGATAACAATGGTTCGCAATTTGATGAATTCGGGAACATGAACAACTGGTGGACTAAGGAAGACCACGAACATTTCGACCAACTCGCCCAAAGTATGATCAAGCAATTCGATGGCATCCCATTTGCTGGTGGCAAGGTCAACGGTAAATTAACCGTTTCTGAAAACATTGCCGATGCTGGTGGCCTTAGCTGTGCCGAAGAAGCTGCCAAAGCCGAATCAGACTGTAATTTAGCTGAATTCTTCATTAACTGGGCCCGCATCTGGAGAAATAAGTCGACTGAACAAAGAGAACAGCTACTGCTTTCGATTGATGTTCACGCCCCTTCCGAACTAAGAGCGACCGTCCAAGTAAAGAACCTCGCTGACTTCTACACCACATTTGATGTTAAACCAGGCGATGGAATGTACATGGAACCAGATCAACGGGTCAACATCTGGTAATTTATCAATCCATTCGATTGAGTGCTATAATATCAGTGGATTCTGTTATTTTATAAGGAGGAATGATAATGGCTCAAGGCGTTTCAAATCATGATTTATTTAAATTAAAATCCATTACGCAACCAACTGCAATCGGGGATCGTTATTTCTTTGTTGAAAATGGAATTGATGAGGAAAGTAACCAATACTACAGTAAAATTGCTAGTGTCGATGAAGATCAGAACTACACAATTTGGGCTGATGGTGGGATTAATGTCAATCCCATTGTCTGTGATGGCAAACTCTTTTATTTACACAGAGATGCCCAAAAACACTTCCAAATTATGGAAATGCCACTTACTGGTGGAACCGCTAAACAAATTACCAGTGGCAATAACATTGAACAAATCAAAAAATCAAGCGATGAGCAAACGCTCGTTTTAAAAATTACTAAATCACGGGTCAAAACGAAGTATGAAACATCTGACTTTCCAGTGCCCCGCCACGTTAATAAAATTTTCAATCGGTTAGATGGAATTGGGTGGCTCCCAAACGATTTAAGTTATGAATTAGTTTACTTTGATGTTCATACGCACCAAACGATCACCCTATTAGATGTTAAACATGACTTTGATCTAAAAACAATTAGTGCCGATAATATGAAAATTGTCTATACCAAATCCAATCACCCTGATCTAAAGACAGATTATGATCCCACTCAGGGGGTATACATGTACAACGTTGATACCAAAGAGGAAACTTACATCACTAAAAGTGTTGATGGTGGGATCTTCTCAGATGCCCAGTTCTCCCCTGATGGCAAACAATTGGCATTAATTGGTAACACCAATGAACACCCTAATTGTACAGTCAATAACTTTTGGCTATACCAATTTGATGATGAACAATTAACCAACGTTACCAATAGTGATGATAAATATGACTGTGGGTATGAAAATGGTTTAGCTGCTGACTTTGCTCAACATAAATTGGGTAAGGCGATCCAATGGCTAGATAATGATCATTATGTCTTCCATGCCTATCATCATGGCCGCAGCATCCTATTATCAGGGTCTGGTAATGACTATCAACTCCTTCATGATGGAATTGAAGATGTATATGACTTCAGTGCTTTGAACGATCACCAAATCGTCTTAAGCGTTTCCAAACAAGAAAAGCCTAGTGAACTCCAAGTGCTAAACATCGATGGTCAAAACGCTGACGTTACAACGATTTTCAATCCTAATGCTCAGTATGAAAAAGACCATACTTATGCTAAGTCCGATCATTTTATCTATGTCTCCAAAGATCAAAAGGTCCAATTAGATGGTTGGACGATTCACGCTCATAACTTAGCGGATGGCCAAAAGAGTCCAGTCATCCTATACATTCATGGTGGTCCCCATGCTGCTTATGGTGAAACATTCTTCCATGAATTCCAAACGCTTGCTAACCACGGCTATGCAGTCGTATTTGTCAACCCAAGGGGTTCCACATCTTACGGTCAAGCATTCGAATCTGATGTGATTGGCCATTATGGTGAAAATGACTATTCAGACGTCCTAACTGGTTTAGACTATGCATTAAACCAATTCCCGAACCTAGATGCTGATAAACTCTTCGTTGCTGGTGGTTCTTATGGTGGATTCCTCTCCAGTTGGATCATCGGCCATAACGACCGCTTTAAAGCAGCCAGCGTGCAAAGACCCGTTACTGACTGGCAAGCACTCTATGGCACCAGTGACGTTGGTTTTTGGTTCAACCGCACTGAACTAGGGGTTGATTTATTCAAGGACGCTAATGCCCATGAGGTATACTGGGATAAATCACCACTGAAATATGCTCACAATGTAAAGACGCCAGTTAGAATTCAACACGGTGAGTACGACATGCGATGCCCTACCAACCAGAGTGAATCTTACTTTACGGCGGTCAAGCAAACTGGCACCGATTGTGATTACATTCGTTATCCGCAATCATTCCATGGTTTCTCTAGAAACGGATTGCCTAACCTAAGAATTCAAAGAATTGATGATATCCTTGAATGGTTCAACCGTTATAAAAGCGACCCACTGAAGTAACCATTCGAAAAAAAATCCTGATGACATTCGTCATCAGGATTTTTTATTTTTTGTGGTTGTGTTTCTTAAAGGCTTCATAAACGCCCACAACGGCTTCTAAGAACATTCCAGTTGCCATCATTCGCATTGCGATCATTTGAGCATTCATATCGTTATTAAATGAAAAGTATATCAACACACCATAGAAAATTAAGAACATCACAGAAACTATTTTAGAATTACACATCATTAGTCGGCTCCTATTTAGTTTGGTTCGTCTGTGAACGAATCATAAATGCAAATAATAACCCGACTAGTTCTAATACTAGCATGGTCACGAACACAATGTGATAAGCATTATGATTAGCAACGGTTTCAGCAATGCCACTCGCTTTTTGATTTCTTGCAACATTGGTTAAAATTAAAGTTGCTACAGCAACCCCTAGCGAACCTAAGATTTGCCGAGCGGTCGTGGTAACAGCAGTCCCATCAGCAACGACATCTCGTGGCAATGAATTAGCCCCTAACGTAACAGCAGGCATCATTACAAAGGCGTTCCCACCTTCGATCAGCATTGCCAATAAAATCATGACCCAGATGTTAGGTTGACCAGGAATCACGGCCAGTAATAACCAACCTAATACAATCATCGTCATCCCTGATAACATGGTTTTCTTAAAACCGATCCGATCGGCTAATTTACCAGTCAAGGGGTTCAAGAAGCTAAGGAATGCCGCACCCGGAACCAATGCCATCCCAGAGATAAATGGTGACACCCCTAAAATATCTTGGTAGTAAAGTGGAAAGACAATCGTCGTTACGATCAATGCAATGTAAGAAATTCCAGTTAAAAGCACCGATAAATCGTAGTTAAAAGTCTTTAAGACCTTTAATTGCAAGAGCGGGTGCTTCATTGTCCATTGCCGATATACGAAGATGGCAACGAATAAAATACTTACCGCTAAAATAATAATTGCTTGCCCCAAGTTGACGTTTGGCTTACCAATCATATTCACTACGTACAAAATCCCTGCAAATCCAACCAATAAGAAGGTGGAAACGTAGTCTAAGCTACTCTTCTTATGGGGCATTACATCCTTAATGGCATGAAAACTTAGGAATAAAATAATCGTTGCCGTTGTAATGAAGAACACGAACAACCCATGCCAATCGGTAAACTTCAGTACGACCCCAGAAATAATTGGTCCCACTGCTAAGGCAGAACCCATTACTAATCCTGCCAGTCCCATCGTGCTCCCCCGTTGATCCTTAGGAGTGATGTATAGTAAGACCGATTGATACGATGGGAATAAAATCCCCACCGCAACGGCCTTTAAGATCCGCCCCACCATCATAATCGGAAAGGTAGGCGCAAATAAGATAATAATCGATCCAACATCAAACAAAATAATTACAGATATAAATAAAGTCCGAAACCCGATGTTGTTCAATAACCATGGACTGACCGGCATCATAATGCACATTACCAGCATAAAAGCGGTCGTTAACCACTGCACGGTAGTCGCCGAAATATTAAAGTAGCGCATGAACGTAGGGTAAACAGTCGATAAAGATGATTGACTGATCGACATCGTAAAGCTTCCTAATAGAAGAACAAAGATAAACCAAGAACGGTTAAATGGTTTGCCATGTAAGTCATAGCTTACCTTTTGTTCAGCATTTTGGTTCATTATTAATCACCTCAAATTATAATCATTATAAATTGATAACTACTATATTTTATAACGATTACAAACAAAAGTAAATAGATTAGCGCTTATCAAATAATGCCTTTTCTACTAAACGATCGACAACGGGATGGTTGAACAATCCGAAATGATTGGCATCACTACCAGTTAGCTTAATTGCTTGGTAGTTATCAGTCCGTTTTTTGACCAGATACTTTAAGGATTCGGAAGAGACGTTGGTAATGACGCCATCGTTATTGCCCTTGCCCGCACTATTACCGTAGATATTTAATACCTTCACGTTCTTAGGCATCGTCTTAGTACTGGCTAGAATATCATCATATGAAGGATATTCCTTCGTTGCTTTTCTCATGATCAATGGCTTATCATCGTTGTTCAAATGATTAGAATTAGCCTTATCATTAGTCTTCATAACCCCATTATAACCAGCACAAATTGAAATCAACTGGCTTAATTCTGGGATGCTAGTATCCTTGTCACTAGCGGTCATTAAAGCAGCAACCGCACCCCCACTAAAACCAACTGCATTATAGTTATTGTAATCATACTTACTCTTTAGATGGACCAAGACTTTATATAGGCCATGCATTTGATCATATACAGTGGTTTTATTGCCAAAGGTTACCTTAATCAGTGGCTGAGCAGTTTTTTGCGTTAACTTGCCCTTGTAAACGGGATTACCATTTTTAAAGGTAATGCTGAGACTCTTATTGCCCCCGTCCCGTTCACCAATCGTCATTAAATGGTTCGCAGCTTTAGTAGATGAATTCGCACCGTTTATGTACAGAGTAGGAACGGGACGATTAACTTTTTTGCTGGTTTTATTTAAATCATTATCATTGTTAATGCTAACGAATATTGCAGCTGCTAATACGATCACTAGCGCTACCACTAACATGATGGTTTGTTTTGCATGCTTAGTCACGAAAATCAGTCTCCTTATATATTGTCTAGATATAAGAATACTAGAAAATTCAACTAATTTCATTAAAAAGTGTCGATTTAAACAATTTCATTAGCATGATTCGGCCAAAAGTAGTAAATTAGATGGTGAGATAATAAAATAAGGGAGCGAATGATTAGATGATTACATTAAAATCACCTCGTGAAATCGAAAAAATGGCCGAATCTGGTGCGATTTTAGCTGGGGTTCATAAAGGATTACAAAAATTAATCAAGCCTGGTTTAGATACATGGGAAATTGAAGAATTTGCTGATAAGTATATTACAGACCATGGTGCCAAAGCCTCAGAAAAGGGTTTTGACGGCTACAAGTTCGCTACTTGTATCTCCATTAATGATGAAGTAGCACATGGAATTCCTCGCAAGGGCCTTAAGTTAAAGGATGGCGACATCGTTAAGGTCGATATGTGTGTGAATAAGGATGGCTTTGAAAGTGATTCTTGCTGGAGTTACGCTGTTGGCAACGTTTCTGATGAAATCAAAAAGTTAATGCAAGTGACCCACGATGCCTTATACCTTGGAATCGATCAAGCAGTGATCGGCAATCGGATCGGTGATATCGGTGCGGCAATCCAAGAATACGTTGAACAACAAAATGGTTTTGGTGACGTGCGTGAATTAATCGGTCACGGAATTCAACCATCCATTCACGAAGCACCAAATGTGCCTGGCTATGGACATGCTGGCCAAGGGATGCGGTTGCGTGAAGGAATGACGATTACGATCGAACCAATGGTCAACACTGGTACTTGGCAAATTACCGATCGTTACGATAAAAAAGACGACTGGACCTACTACGTTTCAGCAGACGGCACTCCATCTGCTCAATACGAACATACCTTAGCAATCACTAAGGATGGTCCTAAGATCTTAACTTCTCAAGACCCCGAAGCGGATCAAAAATACATGCTTTAAAATGAAAAAGATAATTCCAACCCCTCGGTTAGAATTATCTTTTTTTACTTACATAGTATCCCCACATCAATAGTCCATTAATAATTGAAAGCAAAATCGAAAAGATACTGAAGATCTTGAAACCATTAAACACCCCAAAATGGGATTGCATTAACGCCCCCACCGTCGTTCCCATCGAACCCATGAACATCTGAAAGGTTTGAATGATCGCGGTGGCATCGGCTTGATCAGAGCGCACCTGGTCATCAATCGCAGCGGTTTGGGCCCCAAAGTAGGCCATGTTCCGCCCGATGATGTAGACAATGTAGGCAACGATGATGGCAATTAACCCCAACTGGTTGGTAAAAACAGCCATCACGACTACAGCAGTCATGAAGATCGCATTCCCTAGATACATCGGGAGCTTACCGCCGTGGTTGTCGTACATCCTACCGAAATAAGGATTCAATATCGCCCCGGTCAACGCCCCTGGTAGCAATGAAAATCCTGCAATAAAACTAGAGGTGTGCAGGCCGTTTTCGGCAACGTTCGGGATGATCAAGTCTAATCCCAGCATCGAGAACATGTACAGTGCAACCGGCGTAAAGAGGGCTAAGAACTGCCCCTTCTTAAATAGCTCGAGGTTCAAAAATGATCGTTTTGAACGGCGGATGTGCCAGACAAAGACCACTAATGTCACCACAATCACTAAGAAGAACGGCCAATTAAATCCATTCGTTTCTATTTGGTTCACAAGCATTAAGCTCAGCGTTAAAATCACCGTCAACAAAGTAAATGCAATGAAATCAAAGCCATTCGTGTGTGAACGATTGTCAACATGGGTAATCGTCTTCCAGCCCAACAACACGGATAGTGCAGGAGCGATCAATAAAATTATAAAAATCGCCCGCCAGTTCATTAGGTCTAAGACTAACCCACCATAAGTTGGGCCAAACGAGGGTGCGAGGCTCACTACTAGTGAGGAGACCCCCAGCCACGTCCCAATCTTAGCGCGTGGCACGGTGTAGATTACAATGTTAAATGACAATGGCATCGCAACTCCAGATGAGATTCCTTCTAATACCCGTCCTAAAATTAAAATCGGTAGGTTCGGTGCAAACGCCCCGACTAGCGAACCAACGATAAAGAGGATGATACTAAATAACCAGACCGCCCGAATGCTAAACCGCTTGTTCGTGTAGGCACTGGTGGTAATGGCTGCCGTAACTGCTAATAGATAGGCGGCCGTGACCCACTGAATCGTATTCAGATCACTACCAAAAGTTTTAGCCAGGGTGGTAAACGTTACGTTCATGGAAGTTTCGGCCATGATTCCGGAAAATGATAGTAATGCTACTGAAATAATTGCTAAGATCGTCTTTAACGAAACATGATTTGAATCCATTTCAATCCCCCTTCCAAAATAAAAAGCCAAGCGTTAACTTGGCTTCCAATTACAAACTACTTGTAAATCCCAACTTTTTGTTTCATTTCTAAGATTCGCCGCACTGATGCGTCGACCTGTTTAATTGAGATTCGCTTATCCTTAATTGCTCGTTTTAATGCTGGAATTCCGCTTCGGTAGTTACTAGACATCAACATGTCGTTACCAGCCTCAAATGCAAGAACATCGGCATTCACCCGATGGGCACTGGCGTATTGAGTAACCGCCCCCATCTGAAGACTATCGGTAACGATAACCCCGTTGTACCCGAGATCAGAGCGTAATAATTTAACCACCTTAGGCGATAGTGAAGCTGGCCGATATCTATCGACACGGTTCAACACGATGTGGGTTACCATGATCGAATCAGCGCCAGCAGCAATTCCAGCTTTGAACGGTAGGAAGTCAACCCGTTTCAAGTCGGAAAGTGAACGGTTGGTAGTGGCACCACCAACGTGGGTGTCAGCAGCCGAACCATAACCTGGGAAGTGCTTTAGTGAAGTCGCAACTCCCTGGCTTTGAATGGCTGGAACGACTGCTTTGATGTAACTCGCAGTCTTAGCAGCACTTTGACCAAATGTCCGCGCATAGATAAAGCTGTTCCGATTGGATGAAACGTCGGCATCTGGTGCGTAGTTCCAGTTAATTCCAAGCGCCTTTAAATCACGGGCGGAGCGTTTAGCTTGGGCCAATACGTTCTTCATTCCACCACTGTGGTAAGCCGCTTGTGGTGATGGGTAGTAAGTTGACCCTGAGATGGCCCGATTAATGCTTAGTCGTGAAACCGTCCCACCTTCTTGGTCGGTCCCGATCATTAACGGAATTTTAGCGCTATTTTGCATTCCCTTAATGTGATTCTTAAATGAACTCCGATTCCCTGTAAAGTCGGCACTGCCTAAGATGACTCCACCAAGGTGGTAGTTCTTAACAGCGGCCTTAGCTGCAGCGTCATTTCTAGAAACATCGGCAACGTAGAGCTGCCCTAATTTTTCAGATAGTGACATCTTATTGATTGTCTTTTGAATCTGATCTTCTGAATCCTTCGTATTCTTAACTGAAGGCTTAGTCTCCTTTTTTGACTGCTTAGAATTAATCAACGTAATTGCAGCCATCACAGAATTGGAATTGCCAGCCTGGGTAGCTAATAGACCCACTCCAGCAATCACTATCCCACCAGTAAGTAAACCAATCAAAAATTTCTTCATCAAACAAACCTCCAAAGGCGATTTTTATTATGTAGCACTTTTAGTATATATTAATTTTTTATTAAATACAAAAAAACATCGGAAATTTATCCGATGTTTTTAATTTAAAGCATTATTATTTAATCATCATGGTGATCATCTGGCGATAAAATCAAATCACCATCAACGGCATTGCGCCGCTCAACAGTAATCTTTTTCCGCCGAATACGGTTTTGACGCCGAACTTCACGCCATTCAGAACGTTTGACCTTAATCGTTTTAATCGATTCATCGTTGCGCAACATCTTCCAAATTGAGTATAGAATGAATGGCACCACGAACATCAATGGAAATCCAGCTAGTGTACAGAAGGTCTGAATAGTTTCAAATCCCCCGACCATTACTAAACTAAATGAGAAAATGATAAAGATGACCACCCAGGTCATTCGGTTGGCCCGACTTGGTTGTTCGCCCCGTGCTAATGGTAAACTGGTGAACGAAGACAAAACGTAGGCCGATGATGAAATCGTGGTGGCTAAAAAGATAAAACACGAGATACAGTAAAGTGCGAACATAACGAATTTTAATGGTAATGTCGAAAGGACCGCTGCAATTACTGCCGATTGTCCCTGGGTGCTTAAAATATGGATTAGATCAAGCGTCCCAGTCTTTTGCAACCAGAGTGAATAACCACCGAGGATGGCATAAAAACTCATACAACCAAGCGCCCCGTAGGTCAACATCCCGACTACGATTTGGCGAATCGTCCGTCCCCGTGAAATCCTGGCAATGAACAGACCCATAAATGGCATGTAAGATAGCCACCAACCCCAGTAGAAAATCGTTTCTTGTTGAGTGGTATCAGCCCGTCCGTTGGGGATCGTATTGGTGCTTAACGGGATGAACTTCTGAATTAGCAATCCAATACTATTGGTTTCAGAATTTAAAATGTACACCGTTGGCCCGATCGCTAACACAATCGCTAGAAAGATCAATGCCGTCCAGATGTGCATGTTACTAAGCTTATCGATTCCACCCTTTAGGCCCTTGAAGACCGTGAAGGTAAAGATGACAAATAAGATTGCAAATAGCACTAATTTAAGTAGCAATGTGTCTGGAATCCCAGTTAAAGAACTCAACACCTTTGAAATAATCGGAATTTCTAGGCCGACCGAGGCGCCAACCCCACCCATGATTCCAAGGACCACGAGAATGTTAACGACCGTTCGTAACACCCTTTGCCATGACTTATCACCATTGAGCATTACGATCGAATCACTTAACGATTGGACCTTCAATTTTTTAACGTACAGGATGTAGCCAATCGCAATCGTTGGGGCGGCAAACATCATCCAGGCCATCGGACCCCAATTATACTGCCCTAACATATGAGCGAGGCCATACGCCTCTTGCGAATACGGCTTCGCACCAAATGGTGGATCCTGTAAGTAACGCAATGGATCGACCATACTAAGCATTAGGATACTAGCATCAATGGCGGTCGCAAAGACCATTGCACCCCATTGAAAATTACCATAGGCTGGCTTTTCTTCCTTATCACCAAGCTTGATGCCACCATACTTGCTAAGAATAATAAAAATAAAGAAAACGAAGTTAATTACATAGATCCACATGTAGCCCCAGCCCATTTCACCTGACACCCATGCTAAGATCGAATTTAAAACGCCGCGAATCGAAGATCCGCCAATCATTAATATTGCTGAAACACAGATAAATAAAATGACCGTTGGAATAAAAATCACCTTATTGATCTTTTTATTTCTAAAAATAAAAAATCCTCCTCAAAAATTAAAAATGTTACCGAATTAAAATAAGTAACATAGTAAAATTTGAAACTAAACAGCTCGCCACGAGCGATATGTATATCGTCCACAACCGTTGGTGGTGGGTTGAAAATGACTATCAAATTTTATGTTTTCATTTTCTAACGTTTATTATAGAACAATTGTAACCGAATATAAAATATATTATTGATGTGTTTAGGGACGCCTAAATTATAGCCCATAAGATAATTGCTCATAAACGGCGAATCACTCCCCCGGCAATAGCCTTTCGATCATGGTCGTCAAAGTAAGTGCCTGGGTGATCTACACAATTGCAATCATTTTCCCCAATTGGCATTGACTCGGCTTAGGGATCATCTTATTTAGCCTCTTTCAAATCGTTGGCCACGTTTTTCAAATGAACATCAAACTAAAGACCTGGTACAATCCGAGCATGGTAACCACAATCATATTGTTCTTACCGCTTGGCCTCGTATTCATTAATAAGTTAGTGCAAATAAACGCAATGAACTGGTCAACATTGTTGTTCGCATTAATAACCCTATTGGGATGTATCTTCACGAGCATCATCTTACCAGTGCAATTGCTGAAGGATAAGGACACTAAGTACGTAATCAGCACTTGGCAAGTAAAGCGCTACCATGAAGTCATTAAGTTTTGTCGAATTAAATAATCAAAAAAATCAGGTCGCTGGCTAGCAACCTGATTTTTTAATCTATTGATGAATCGTGTATTTGTTCCGTTTATTCGCAACGTTTGGTGTATGACTAATAATTTGGAAAATGATTAAGATGACCATTAACGCAATTATCGTTGCCCCAAACATCCCAATCCCAGGCATCGTCCCCTTGAATGGTGACACACTGCCCAGTGCAGAAATCACGGTTGGCGAAATTGCGGTCCCGATGTTACAACCAACTAATAACACGGAATTAGCAAGTGCGTTCGAACCCTTCGGAGCAGCGACTTCCATTAGGTTAAAGAGGTAGTTACCGGCTAATGGGAAGGCACACCCGATGACCATCACGGAGATGATCAACATTGGAAAGCTGTGGGCGTAGTTCATAAGTAACATCCCAACTGAGAGGAATAACATCCCTGCTGAGAAGACGAACCGCTTGATAACTTGGTAGATCTTTCCGAACAAGAAGCCCATTACCATACTAGTCAACGTGAAAATGGTAATGACAAAACTAGCATCGGTCGCAGTCCCCATCTTGGCGTTGACAACGATCGAAGGTGTCAAGATACTAACGGCAGCCATCCCCATGGTTAGCAAGCAACAAATCACTCCAGCAGCGATGACCTTGAAGTTGACCCGTTGCTTAGCACTATCTTGGGGGTTGGCTTGATTAACTTGGGTGGTCGTATCGTCGGTAAATGGTGGGACGACGAACCAGAATAATGCGAGGACGGCAAAGATAACGATGTATGCAAGAAATGAAAATTGCCAACTGATGTTGAGCAATAGCCCAATCGATATGTTCATGATACAAAGTCCGACCTGTTCAAATGAACTCCGGTTCCCAAGCATTTGCGAACGATCTTCGCCAGTGTAGAATAGGTTCACCATCGTAATGGCAAGCGAATTCAATAAACCAATCCCGATTCCAAAGATGGCCCGCGAAACTAAGATCACCCATAGGTTCGGTATGAATGCTGGAATGATCCCAGTTATCCCCATGATCAATAGTCCTAAGCCAATACAGTTCTTCATTCCTAATTTTCTAGAAATCGAAGCTGAAAATAATAGCACGATAAAGGCCGGAATCTGTTGGATCGTGGCCACCGTGTTAACTAATGAAGTCGGATAGTTTGAAAATGTTTTCGCCATTGCGGGTAGTGCTGGTGAAACAGCAGTCCCAATTGTAATGACCAATGAAACAGCTAATATGGAAAATCGATGGAACAGCGTTTTGGAGTTCCAACTATTTGAATCCTTACTCATATGTGAACACCCTCTTAATAATTTAAACCAATGTATGTTCTTATTATACTCCCAATTTGTAAAACAATAACAAATTTTAAACCATTTAATGAAACAACTACAGTACTTATGTTTAATTTTAGTGTATACTGATAGTATACAAAACATATTACAGGGGGCGTTGAAATTGAAACCATTTTCTCAATTAATTAGCATCGCATTAACTGTTACAGTATTGGGTGGCGTGGGGATGGTAAATAGTTCCTCCACCGCTAATGCTGCTAAAACAACTATTAAGGGCGCTCCAAAGGTGTTAAAGGGGACTTGGGTGACTAAGGTCGCTCGCGCCGAACCAGAAGTTGAAGATGCCCGTTACCAAAAGAGCATCCTATTCGTTACAAATAAATCAATTGATGAATCAGGACTATTTTATAAGACTAAAACCAAGCCTGCTAATCCATTCAACAGTGCTGGTGGTTCCATTAATAGCGGACTTACCTATACTAAGAAGCATAAAACATATTATTTGAGCACCCGTGAAGGTAAGATTCGTTATTATTACAAGGTCAAACGTTTAAGCAACAAGCAAATCAAGGTGTACCTCGGCAATAGTTATTCGAAAAAGCATCCTACCAAGTGGGAATATAATGGTAAGTACTACAAACAATCAAGTAAGATCGTTAATTTTACGACGAAATATAAGTTTAAATATTAAAACAATGGGATAAAACGTTCATCATTAATGGATTTTTTATCCCTTTTTGTTAATTGAATTAAATCTACATTAATGCATTAAAATAAATAGATTTATTGATAAAAAAGATGGATAATTAAATTAATTATAAAGGAGTGACTAATATGAAAATAAAACATCTATGGATTAGTGCAATCACCATCACATCTTTTTTCACGCTAACTGGATCATTCAATGCCAGTGCAGCAAAGTGGCATAAAGGAACCCCTCATTTTATGAAGGGCCGTTGGATTTCTAAAATGCACAAAACCCAAAATAATACTGGAAAAACGAAATTTGATCGGGAAACTAGTTACTATCGGGATGCATTTGTTATCAACGATATTAAGACCGATCCAATTAATTACAATCCATTTTGGTACGATCAAAATAAAAAATACTCCAGCACAGGTGCTATAAATGGTGCAGCAGCAAATGGTCGATACAAGAAGGTCGGTAAGAATAAATATATTTACAGTGAATACTTGTATGCCGTCAATAAGCGTTCCAAGATACATATCAAAAAAATAAGCAAAAACACGTCATTATAGCAGGAGAAACATTTAAAAAAGTAAAAAGTTTTAAGCCATACGCTAAGTAGCCTATTAAGTAGGAATTCAATGGTAAGGCGGCAGCATGTTCAGTGATGGTGAACATGCTGCCTTTTTTGTTGAAAGTAATCCCAAAATGCTTCTCATAATTATCGAATGCAATTCCCATTTTAATTTATCGTAATGTTTGAAACAAAAGATTAAATTATAGTATAATTAACTTGTTAAATATTAATAATTGGAGTTGAAAATAAATGAAAAGAAAAATTTTATCAACGCTAGCAGCAACTAGCATTCTGTTATTTACAGGTGCCAGCGCCAGTGCAGCCACATTACATAAGGGGACCCCAAGTAGTATTCACGGTAGTTGGGTTTCTACCAAGGGATACACAAACGGGCCTAGAGTGAACGAAAAGTACCGCATTAACTTTACCTCATCGGATTACCTTCAATTCGACTATCCTGCCGAAGCTGATCCATCCGCAATGACTAAGGTTCACTATAAATATACTGGTAAAAACCGTTACAAAATAACTGGTAAAAAAATTAGTCAAGGCCAAGTTAGCATTAATGAATCCATGGATGTTCACCTATTATCAAAGAATAGAATGCGGCTTAGCTTCCATTCCACCTCTACTTTACCTGGTTCTTGGAGCACCATCATGAAGAGAAATTAGGGAATTCTTAATTTCCAAATGAATTTAAAAATGGTCCTTAGCATAAGAAAAGTTTCCTATGCTAAGGACCATTTATTTTAGGACTGACTTCACAGCCCCCACATTACATATTATTCCTTAGTCGATGCTACCACTAAGAACTGAATCACACTGATCACAAGCAAGAAGAGCAATGCGAACGTGTAGCCTAGAATGCCATTGCCAGCAACTAGTGCAGTCGTTTTAGTAATGATCGTTGCAACGACCACCGTTCCAATCGCCCCTGCAAATTGCTGGACGGTCGTAATGATGGCATTTCCATCGGCTTGTAAGTTCCCAGTTAAGTAACTTAACCCCTTGGTCATGATGTTTCCGTATGCTAGGCCAACACCAATCATGATCAAAGTATAGAAGATTAGCACAACGGCATTGCTGAGCTGACTTGAAAAGATGCTCAAGATCAATAGCGCAATCACCATCAAACCAATCCCACTTAAAATTGGTTTCTTAGCCCCAAAGCGATCTAATAATGCGCCAGAAAATGGTGAAACCACTGCTCCCAACACGGCTCCAGGCAATAGGATCAACCCAGCCGTACTAGAGGCACTGTGATTAATCAACTGAACATAATTAGGAATCACAAAGGCTAAGCCCAAGATAATGAGCTGATTGATGAAAAATGCTAAAACGTACTTAGCATACGCCGCGTTCTTTAAGATGTGAACGCGCAGTAGTGGTTGTGCAGAACGGTTTTGCATCCTAACAAATAGCCACAATGCAATTAAACCGATTACAATCGGAACGATCACCATTGGATTCCAGAAGCTACTGGTACTAATGGTATCAATCCCAATGATTAATCCTGCGAATGTTACCACGATCAACAAGAAGCTCTTGATATCAAAGCGTTCTGCAACGAGTGGTTCTTTACGCAGGTGGGGAATTGAAAACATCCCCATCACTAATGAAATTAACAAGATTGGCATTAAGATAATAAAGATAAATCGCCAACCAAGCGTATTAACAATGATTCCACCAAAGGTTGGTCCAACGGCAGAAGCTGCGGCAGTAATCAAAGAGCCTACGCCCATCATCACCCCCAATCGCTCTTGTGGCACGTTTTCTAGGATGATGTTGAACATTAACGGCAACGCGATTCCGGTCCCAAAACCTTGAATCACCCGTCCTAACAGCAAGAAGATAAATGATGGTGCGAACGCATCCACCAATAGGCCAATTAGGAACAATAAGTTGGCAGTTATAAATAGCGAACTGATTTTAAAACGGGCCTTTAAGAACCGCGATAGTGGAATGATGCTCGATAATACCAATAGGTAGATCGTAGTCATCCACTGGACGACACTTAAGCCGATGCCAAACTCCTTGATCAACGTGGGGAAAGTGATGTTCATCGATGTTTCCACCGTCACCCCACTAAACGTCATAACTCCTGATGCAATAATTGCTAATAAAACACTTGATGATATTTTCTTTTCCATTAAATAATCATTGTATTTCGTCTCCTTATATATTTTGCCTAACTAAAAGTAAGCACTATCGGTTATTATATAAAAAAAATTTCCAAATTGTCAACAAAAAAATGATTTTAACCACTAACGGCTAAAATCATTTCCCATTTTTTAAATTAATTAACGGTCTTAATTACGTGGGCTGGATTCCCAACGATCACTACGTTATCACCAAATGACTTAGTCACAACGGAACCTGCGCCGACCACCACGTTATTCCCCAGCGTCACTCCTGGGAGAATCGTCACGTGGCCACCCAGCCAGACGTTATTACCAATCGTAATCGGGGCGCCCATTTCAACATCATTTTTACGTTGAACTGGATCGATCGGATGGACTGGGGTATACAATCCACAGTCTGGTCCGAAGTAACAGTTATTCCCGATCGTAATCGGACAGGTGTCTAAAAGCGTCAAGTGGTAGTTAGCATAAAAATCATCGCCAACGTGGATGTTGAATCCGTAATCGAATTCAATTCCATTCTCCACGAATAGGTTCTTACCACTATCAGCTAACAGTGACTTTAATTGCCGATTAAATTCTTGATTATCATAAATTTGGTTCAACGCCCCTAATGCTTTCCGCATTTTAGTTCGTTGGGCCTGTAATTCTGGATCGAACTGGTCATAATTTTCACCAGCCGTCATCTTCTCACGTTCTGTTGTCATGATTCCACCATCCTGTTCAATTCAATGATAACACGACTACTTATCGTTATCATCAAAGCCCTTCAGCTTATTGAACATATCTTTAATATTATCAACTGATTCATCTTTTGATAATGGGTGGTCAGGAGCATTTTTATCGATTTCTGCTCCCGATGAACCATTCTTTAAGAAGTCATCGATTCGATTTAATGCATTGTCCCTCACATCTTGATCGGCATGTGGGGCTGGATTCTCTGGTCGAGGCCGTGCAACATTGATCGTCCCAGACTCGCCCATCCTATCCATCGCATCATTTAATTTTTTATCAACGAACACGTTGCCAGAATCTTCAGCGTGCCCCTTAGTCCAGTGCCATTTCAAATCAGGGAATTCTTTTAACAACTCATACATCTTTTTCCAAAGTTCCATATTTTTAACTGGGTTACCACTTTTAGTCTTCCAACCATTGTTGACCCAGCCATAAAGCCAATTCTTCGTGATCGAATCTAAAACGTACTTAGAATCAGCAACAATATCGATCTGATTATTATTCAATTTATTTTGCACTAAAACTTGCAAGGCATTTAATGCTGCCATGATTTCCATTCGATTATTAGTGGAACCTAATTCGCAGCCAGCATCGCTATGATTAGTCCCATTAGGCATGATAATTAAATAGGCCCAAGCAGCTTTATCGTTATCTTGAACATGTCCGCCACGTACATTGCCGTGATTTCTAGAACCACCATCGGTATAAACAACAATGGCACCATTTCTAATCGGAGCAACCAGATCAGAATCCGATGTATAATTGTCTGAATAATCGCTTTGATGTAAAAATTCTTCAGCTTCTTCTTTCGTCAAGAAACTCTTATATCTAGCATGCGGAAAATTAGTAATTTCTGCTTGACACTGTGGCCAACTATTGTAAATTCCTGGTGTTCTTCCTCTTCTAACTGCATAGTACTTATGAGCCATAATATCGCCTCCGGTAAGCTTTCCGACTTTGATTTTAAGCCTTTTTGTGAGAAAATAAAAGTAAAAGGAGATTTTTTGATGACTAAGTTAAATACAACATTAATCACCGTCCAAGATGCCTGGGCAATGCTTAAGGATAAAAAAAGCCAACAAAATGAACGTTTTCCCCAATTTGAGAAAAACGGCAAGTTTATTCTGCCAGACTATAAACTAACGCGCAAGCGAGAAGCCTTCAAAATTCGTAAAAGAACGTTTTTGAAACGCCATGCGCGTTCGTACGTTGCCTTTGATTCAGATAATGGGCAAACGTTGTGGCTACACAATTTTCCTAGTCTCTCCGCAGCATTATTTTGGTTAGACACGGGACTAAAGACCAATGATATGGATAGTCATTCTTCATATCAACAATGGAAAAGTAGCCACCTTGATGACATTAATGAATTTAAGGATCAATTACGGAAAAAATCAAAGCATAATCACATCCCCAAGAATGCCAACGACTTGGAACAATAAAAGACAAAAAAAGCCCAGTATCTAAATACTGGGTTTTATTTTTACTTAGCAGGACTTTGCTTTAAGAATTTTTGTAATGCTGAAATTTCTTTGTTCTTCTTCTTGTCCTTCTTTTGGTTAACTGGACGACGGCCTTGAACACCGTTTGGATGACAAATACGCATAACTTTATCGCTCCTTTTCTTTGTCTGTCTTATTCTTGAAATATACCTGTTAATTATAATACAAAGTCCACCCTAAAATCAAATCTAAAAATAAGCTTTGTTCAGCCTTGTGCAATGGGCTATTACCACTTATTAGGACTCCAGACTCGGCCATCTAATTCATCGTTGGCCTGCTGGATCCGCTTTGCTTGTTCAGCTGCGATTTTTTTAGCTCCTTCAAATAGGCAGCGATCGGTAAAGTCGGTCTCTTCATCAGCAAATTTTTGGAGTTGGTCTAATAACCATTGTTGATCATCCATTATTCATCATCCCCCCGTTTGATCATCGCGATTTGATCCTTTAAACTCGCTAGTTCAGATTGCTGGTTCTCCAGTTGGTCAATCGTCAGTTCTAATAACGACTGCTTTTGTGGATCGCCTTCCCGTTCTGCCTTAGCACGCAAGCGGTCAATCACCCAACTTTGTTGACCCTCAAATGAGTTTGGTTTGGGATTATTGATGTAGTTTTGATAATCAAATAGCAACCGCGCCTTCTGGTCGGCCGTCATGTAGTTGAACTGATCGACCACGAATGGCGGTAAGAACTGCATCCCCGCTTGTTTCGCAACGGCTTGAAACGGCTTCATGAGTTCTGAAATCGAAAATCCTTCACTACCACCAGCAACGTAGTTCTTAGCAGCCGTCCCCAGCGTCACTACGATCCCTAATTGCTTATCGGCGAGTCTGCCATCTTGATTCTGATAGGTAAAGTTTCTGGTCAACACTTCATCTTCCCATTTCTTTAATAACGCCGGTGAGCTATACCAATAAAGTGGGAATTGAAAGATGATCCGTTGTGCACTGGTCAATAGCGCTTGTTCCTTGGGCACATCGATTTGATAGTCTGGATATGCATGATCTAGGGGGTGCCATACGACCTGCTCTAAATTGCGGGTCGCACCCCGTAAAAACGATTGGGTCGTCGAATCATCAATCTCTGGATGCGATATAATTACTAACGTTTTCAAATGCTCATCCCCATACATTAATATTAATATCATTCTAACTTAAAAAAGATTCGAGTTCACTGATTGACTTTCTTAAGATTTAATGCTATTATAATACCAATGTGTTACGTAGTTTCGAGTTTTTAAGGTTCTTGTTTTGCATAAAACTTCCTTATTTAGATTCAAGCTTAATGATACATGCAATATTTTTCAATTATGGAGGTTCTTAATTATGGAACAAGGTACTGTAAAATGGTTTAACGCTGACAAGGGATACGGATTTATTACTACTGACAATGGTGACGTTTTTGTTCACTACTCAGCAATCAACAAAGATGGCTTCAAGACTTTAGACGAAGGCGAAAAAGTTACTCTTGATGTTGAACAAGGCGACCGTGGCCCACAAGCTGCTAACGTTACCCCTGTTGAAGGTTAATCCTTTTAACTAACTTAATGAAAAACGGTGTGGATTTTATCCACACCGTTTTTTTGTATCAATTTTTAAAGTGCATGTATTTAGAAGCAAAAATGACTAGTGATTCGACTGGTTCTTGCATCCCATCTTGAGTCCAGGTAATTAAAATTTCAGTTAGTCCGCCAGAGATTAATGATATCAGTAATTTAGAAGAATTTTCCCGAAATGATAACACCCTTTGATCGATCAATCCGCCAATATAATAACGTAACCGTTCCCGAATGATAATGGTCAAATCATTCTTGATCAAAAGCTCCATCACGTGTTGATCAGCTTTGATTAAATTAAAAAAAATCGTTGCGATATCAAAAAAAGTCCGTGAATGGCTAGCGGATACCTCTTGAATAAACTGCGTAAATAAACCATCAAAGTGGTAGATTAATAATTCCTTTTTATCATGAAAATTACGGTAATAAGTCATTCGTGAGATCTTGGTTTCTTGACAGATTTCCTTCACGGTAATGTCTTTATAATCCATCGTATCCATTAACTTAATCATTCCAGCAACAATTTTTCGTTTTGTCGCTAACTTATCTCTCATATCCTTAATCCACCACTTTTCCTTCTCTTGCAATCTTATATTACTATTGTAAAAATTTCAAATCTTTAAATTTTTTGAGCTTTTTATAACCCTTTTTTGAAACATTGCTTTATAATAATAATTGAGTTCTATATATTGTAAAGGAGATTTTATTATGGCATTTGAAGAAGATACTACATTAGATAGAAAGATGAGTGAAGTATACGACTGGAGCGATTCAGATACCCCAGTTAGAGATGCATTGTGGGACCATTTTATGGAAAACAATAACCATGACACTATCAAGACTTCCGATGAGATGGATAAGTATGAAAACATGTCAGACGACGAAGTTAAGGCTAATGCCGAAAAGGTATTGAAGAAATAGTCATTCCTCCAACAACCCAATATTTTAACTCATCGAGCGCTTGATTCTTAGGAATCAAGTGCTTTTTTTGCGTCCGCAATTAAATCCGCGCTGACCGATTCAGAGGTGAACCGTTGCAACGGTGTATATTCGTGCCGATGGTTAAAAGCAACCGGTTCATAAGCCACCACTGCGACCTTCATATTATTTTCAGTCAAGAAAATCTGGCCGACCTGCTTGAACTTGCCGTTGGTATGCTTACCAGTCCGCCAATCGTGCAACTTAAAGCTGCCGTCAGCGTCTTTTTTGATCTGATAGTTGCCGGAGTTATCAGTTTCCACTGGCACCCCGATATAGCGATTTACTTTATATTTCCCCTTCATTTTTTCACCCCGTTTATTTATTTGTCTATCATAACATTATTTTAAAAAACGTTGGCACCGAATCGGCGACCAACGTTTATTTTGAATTATGCTTTTGGTTTGAACTTGCGGTAAATCATCGTCCCAATCAACCCAATGTAGGTAAGGACTTGAACTAAGACTAAGGCCTTGAACCAGCGACTGATGTGATAACCAATCACCAAGTGGTTCTTTCCAGGATGGGAACTGACGATCAAAGCACCGACCTTTGAGGTCTTAAAGTGCTTGAACGGTTTACCGTTGCGCGATACCGTTGTGTGCCCGTACTTAAAGACTGGCAACAAGATCTTTTTAGTATGGTGCGTCGGGTTCTTCCAGCTGACCTTCATGCCATGCTTAGTGACCGTCTTTTTAACGTGGTAACGATTCTTTTTGACCGCCGTTACGGTATAGGCGTGATATGGATGGAATGGGAAGTAGTCGTCTGGTGCAATCGAATGCTTGATCGGTAAGTAATCAGGCGTTGATTTCGTCATGTACTTCAGCGCCAACTTTAGATCATCGGATTTCAACGAATTTCGCAGCTTTTTAACACTCTTAGTGTGAACCTTTAAATTAGTGTTATTATCGATTACTCGGTCTGCATGGTACGAAATCGTCCCTAAAATGACGGTCCCCTCTGCAATCCCAAAAATTCCAAGGAACGCCAGGGTCGCTAACGTCCATCTAACGACCTGCATCCCGCGACTGACCTCGTTCGTTAAAAAGATTCCGACTAATAGGAACAATAACGCAAATGAGACGACGTAAAAACGAGCGGGCATCTGAATGTAATAAGAGACCCCTGGCACCCATTTTTGAATCAGATTCCACGGGAAGAAGTAAGATGATAACCACAGAAATAAGATTGCATTGCCAAAAATG
The DNA here is from genome assembly GCF_058508515.1 of Nicoliella sp. ESL1120. Classification (NCBI taxonomy): domain Bacteria; kingdom Bacillati; phylum Bacillota; class Bacilli; order Lactobacillales; family Lactobacillaceae; genus Nicoliella; species Nicoliella sp. ESL1120. The sequence continues at coordinate 590,907 of NZ_CP196383.1, read as the reverse complement.
ACCTTCGTATAGAGGCTCAATTGCTTCCATTTGACGATCACATAGATCGTGACCAACAAGTATAGTGCGGTATAGACAGGCAACAAGACATACGAATGGGTATTGATCACGTTGAATGCATTTTCACTCATCACTAATTGTGGTGCGACTGGCAATAAGGTGTTGGATTTAAAGAGTTCTAACATCCCGCCCCACACATTGGCAGTCAATAACAACGTCAACCCGATTGCTTTGCACAGGTCTAATACCAAGTGAGTACGGTTTTTGCTATAAATGAACGCCACAATGAAGAATGGAATCAAAGCCAATGCACAAATGATACTGGTCATCAAATGCATTTGGATCACGAGCGTCATCGAAAGTGATAACGGAATGATGGCGATCTTATCTTTGCGCATCATTTGCGTCCCAGCTAGTAAGACCAACGGCGTGAACATTGCGCCCAGTCCTGTAAATTGCGAACCTGAGACCCATGACAGCATTGGTGAGGATAATAAGTACATCGCACTCACTACCACTGCTGGCCATTGTTTAACGCGGTTAGCAATCGATAGGTGATACATCAACCATCCAGCAATCGATAGGTACAGCCAACTGGTTAGCAACTGGAATTTGAACCAAGTCCCAACAATTAGTAGTAATAGACCATTAAAATAAGCAAAAATTGGGCCGTAGAGGGCATTGATCACCCGCCCCGTTTGTTGATACCCAAAAAAGGATTGGAAATAATTATAATCCCCAGTTTTGATCTGCATTGCAGCATCATAAAAGCGGTTCATATGAAAAATCGAATCGATTCCCACAATGAACGACTTAGTAAAAATCTGTGGCAAAATTTCGATCAACGCAACGATCGCGATGATTAAATACGGCCAAAGCCGCCGCCATTTTTGGTTAGCCATGATGATACCCCTTTATTTTATAATTATATAAAAAAGTATCCGTAACGAAACGGATACCATTATTATAACTTAAAATTAGTTTTATAAATTAATATTATCGCAAACTTTACATTTGATTTTTTGATGAATGTAATATTTATTGTGACAAATAAAAAACTCTGAATCGAACAGACCCAGAGTTTTTTAATTATTCCATTGGTGGTAAGTCATCCACATGGTTTTTGTGAATCCGTTGCAACAGGTAAATTGAATAAATTACCAATACCGCCCCAATACATTCAACGAGGTCAAAAGGTACCCCTAATGATTGAATGAATGCGATTGGAATTATCGTACAGATTAAACTGAGGATAAACGTCATCGCAGGTTCAACGGCATCCACAATACTAAGCACTTCTGATGAAGCGAACTTCAAACTGTAGATCATTGATGAAAATGCACAAATCGTCCCTACTAAGATTACGCCACCTAATCCCACTAATACTAATGGACTGGCAGTTACTTGCTTTGGAGCGGCGATAAAGAATGGTGCGTGGTGGACTGCAATGTAGAAGATATTAAATGGAATACTTGCAATTAAAGTTCCCCATCCCAGAACCACAAATGGTGAGTTTTCCTTCGAAAGTGGTTGTGGAACTGAGTAGTAAATCGCAGCCGAAACAGCTGATCCCAAGCCCCAAAGAATTGAAACCAACGGAATGGAAAGTTCTCCCAAGTCACCCTTAGTAACTGAGAGGATAATTCCAACCAATGCAATCAAAAATACTAACACGTCAGACTTCAAAGGCCGATGCCCTCTAAAAATGAACTTGTACAATACAATAAAGATTGGTGCTAAGTATTGTAACAACGTCGCTGTCGGTGCGTTTCCAGTTTGAATTGCCATGTAGAAGGTGGACATATTAACAGCAAGGCCGAATAAACTATAGATCAATAACAACATGATCGAACGTTTGTCCTTAAATACCTTGAAGATGTCTTTCTTAACGTGGAAGGCCCCAATCACTAGTAACAAAATCCCCGCAACTGATGTTCTAGCAGAAATGAACCAATCAACTGGGATTGCACCGTTCTTAGCAACCATCTGCATTAAAATTCCAGAAAATGCCCAGAGTGTCGAAGCCATTGCTGACCAGAAGATTCCCCGTGCGACATTTTCTTTCAATTGTTTCTTGTCTTGCATTATTACACCTCAAATAGTAATTATATTAATCTCAAGGGATATTTTACACGATGATGATTAAATTTAAATGTGATAATTACTAATTTTTATTTAGTAAACTGTGGCGAATCCCGTATGAGAAGTAGATTACTAACCCGATCACGAACCAGATCAACGCCGTGTAGAAGGTATCCTTAGGTAACTGGGTCGCAATCCCGATACTCAAGACTGCGGAAAGCAGTGGAATCCATGGGTACAATGGGACCTTAAAGCCATTGTTAGGAATGTCTTGCCGTTTCCGTAATGGTAAGATCCCTAGTGAGATCACGATAAAGGCGATCAACGTCCCGATGTTTACCAAACTAGCCAACTTATCAAGGGAGATAAAACCACTCATAAAGGCAATCACGATCGTTACGATCAACACACTGTGGTGCGGAACGTTATTATTATTAACCTTGTGCAGATGCTTTGGTAATAACCCATCGCGACCCATTGAATAAAGCAGTCTGGAACCACCGTAAATCATGGTCAACATCATGGTGAACATCCCTGCTAACGCCCCGATCGCAATGATTCCAGCCACGAAGTTTTGGTGCACCATTTGTAATGCAAATGATACGGGATCAGCTACGTTTAGGTCCTTGTAGTGCACCATTCCAGTTAATACTAATGAAACCAATACATATAGGATCGTACAAATAACGAGCGTCCCTAAAATCCCAATTGGCATGTTGCGCTTAGGATTCTTCACTTCAGAAGCAGCTGATGACACACAATCGAACCCAAGGTAAGCAAAGAAGACCGCTGCGGCCCCGTGGAAGATTCCACCAGCCCCGAATGGTAACAATGGGTTCCAGTTGCTTGGCTTCACGAAGAAGGCTCCGACAACTAAGAACAATACGATGATCAACACCTTAACGATCACGATGATGTTATTGATCCGTGAAGAAGACTGGGTCCCCTTCGTTAAAATAAAGGCGATCAATAAGACGATCAAGATCGCAAAAAGATTGACGTACGTCCCCTTGCTAGGGTCGTAAAAGCTGCTTAACGCCTTTGGAATGTGAATCCCAAATCCAGCCAGAAATGTCTGGAAGTACGCTGACCAACCAGTCGCAACTGCGGCCACCGACAGCGTGTATTCCAATACTAACGCCCAACCTAACACCCAGCCAATCACTTCACCGAAGACCACGTTCCCGTAAGAATAGGCACTCCCCGCAACTGGTAGTGATGATGAAAATTCAGCGTAACACATCGCACTGAGTGAACAGACGATCGTAGCAATAATAAACGAAAAGATAATTCCAGGTCCTGCAGTAGTAGCGGCCACCGTTCCGGGCAGGATAAAGATCCCCGCACCGATAACGGTCCCGACGCCCATTCCGATTAAATCCCAGGAACCGAGTGTCCGCTTTAAATTACTATCTTGATCGATATAATTATCCAGCGTTTCTTTTCTAAACATATTAGATAATAAACTCATGGTTTTCCCTCTTTCTAAAACATAATCATTCCGAATAACAAAAAAGGAGCCATACATTTCTAGTATGGCTCCCATGCCCCACTAGCAAATAATAACGCTATTTACTAGTGATAAGGTTCGCACGTGAATAATAGCTCTCCTTGACCAGCAAATAGCATTAGTCTAGGAAGAACTTTCGATTAACTAAACTGACTTTTAACCCTAATAAACACATTTTACGAAACCCCAATCCGAATATTTATTAGTATTATTTTAACCTATTTCTCATTTAATTACAATTACTTTTTAGGAATTATACTATTCGGCATCGCTAACACAAAGACGGTGCTTAAAATCAACACCCCACCAACCATTTCTAAAAAGTTAAAGTTAGTGTTTAAAAATGCGACCGAACCAATCGTAGCCGATAGCGGTTCGAAGGTATCTAACATCCCCGCCACCGTTGGCGAAACGTACTTCAAACTAGTCGTAAAGCAGATGAATGATACCATTGTACCAAAAATGACAATAAAGGCTACTCCGATTAAGCCCCCCACTGTAAATTGAGGGGGATGCACCCAAAACGGATGCACGATCGTAAATACGACGCCACCGATCACCATTGCCCAGCCAACGATAATCATTACGTCATAGCGTTTTAATAAATTCACTGGTAGCATCGTCTGCAGTGCGCCAGCTAACGCTAATAATAGTCCTAATGCTAGGGCATGCCCGCTAATCGCCAGGTGCAACAATTCACCTTTTGTCACCAATAACCAGGTTCCTAACAATGCTAGGGCCACCGCAATCGATTCGTTTTTAGATGGCAAGTGATGGTAGATCACGGCCGTTAAGATCACAATAATGATGGTCCCTAAACTCTGCAAGATCGTCGCAGTTCCTGCATTACTCGCCCCCACCGTTACCAAGTAAAAATATTGCACGGCTGCCAGCCCGAACAATGCATATACGACTAGCAAAGCAGCATCATGTGGCCTTTTCCACACCTGTAAAAGCGGTTGTTTTTTAATCACCCGTCCAAATAGCAAAATTAAGATTCCAGCAATTGACATTTTAATGCCCATTAACCACTCTGGTGAATAGCTAGCATCTTGAAATAAAAATTGTGAAACTGGTCCTTGAATCCCCCAGCAAACGGCCCCGATAATTGCTAGGATGGCACCAATCCCCTCGCGTTTCACTTGCAACAAAATCGCTCCTTAAATGTTAATAATCTTTATTCGAACATCCCACAAAAAAACGGGAAATAAATTCCCGTTTTTTTGGTTTAGTTAGGTTCACCCTAACTCATTCTATCGTTCATTAAAATTGACTCTTTCACGATTCGATTAATATCAGCACTGGTTTCATTCGTAATATCGGTGATCCGTTCAACGGTTCTGGCATCATCAATATTCTTATAGGCCTTTGCTAATAATTCATCAATCGTTTCCTTCGCCGTATCGATAATCACATCATTAATGCCGGTTAATTTAGCTAACGCGTTTTGTGAATTTCCACTCAGCACTTGCTTAGAAGCACTTTGTGAAAGTTGCAATTCACGTGAGCTGACCGTCTTAATCTGTGATTCGAATTTAGCCCTGGAAGAATCTACGACCCGTTGAATTTCAACGGCTGAGTAGGCTTTATTGACCTTATTGTTCAACAGGTCAACTTCATTTTGAATTGCCTTAGTGATCGTTTGCCGCGAAATTGCACTAACTGAACCCAAGGTGTTAATTACCGCCTCGGCGTTGGCACTAATTTGTGACTTCGCATCAGCCCGATTGGTATCCAGTTGACTATAGTTGTTCTCGCTGATCAAGCGGTTCAAATTGCTAATCGTTAAGTCGATCAACTCATTGGCCCGATGCTCATCGTTAGTCCCCTTCAACTCGAACTTAGTTCCGTCAGCAATTTGTGCAATCGACTTGTTCATCGAATAACGCGTTGCTTCATTAAACGCATCGGTCAGCATAAATGCTGAATTAGCGGCTGAATCAACCATTGATTCGGCACTGCTACGGAGTGAAGAAACGTAAATTCCAGCCGCGGAGTTCGTCGCACTTTGTAGTGCTGCCACTCCAGAACGGGCAATTTCGTTTACTTCATCTTCATCTTCTGCAGCAGCAATCTGCCGATCGGCGATACTAGCGGTCCGACTGACGTATTCATTCACAGCACTAGCTGCACTACTGTCCAGACTAGCGGTGGATGCATATGCAGCATCGGCGGCACTCTTAATTTGGAGCTTGAATGAATCGCGTTCATTTTGGGCAGCCAAATTATTTGCCATTGCCATTGCACTACTAATTACACTCGTAATCGTAGAATCAATGGCTGAACTAATCGCGCTCGTCCCAGTCGTAATCGCAGCGGAAGCTTCTTCTACGTTTCCAGCAATGTTCAATTCAGTATTAGCAGAGTTGGCCAATGAATTGATCACGCTATTAGCAGCTGACTTATCACCAGGGGCCAACGTTGCCGTCCGCCCAGTGGCAGAATTAGCAGCACTTACGATCAACGAGTTTCCACTTGCCTTCACGTTGCTTACGGCCACACTCGAAGCTTCATTAATGGAAGCAATTCCAGCGCTGGTCAACATTTGAATTTCAGCTAATTGGTTCGTTTGATCGATATTTGCATTCGCATCACTGGCAGCCATACTAATGGCAGCATTGGTCAACGATTGTGCATTCGAGCTAAGCCCATTCACATCTTGATATGCTGCCGTAGCGGCATTCATGATCTGAGTCTTGTAGCTATCCTTAATGTTGAGCAAGTTAGCAGACAATGCTGAAGTGACCATCTTTTGGATCCGTTCAATTGAATGCTTAGTATCGTTGATAATATCAACCGTGTTCGTAGCGATCGTAATGCGACCACGAATCCCTGACATTAAGGTATCAATGGAGGCAATTACGGCCTGCTTAGCATTTGGTTCCATCGAGTTCAACGCTTGATCGGCATTATTAGCGGCGTTCGCTAATTCAGCCCGTGCAGTTTCACGCGCAAAATCAATCGCAACCGTTGCAACACTACCGATCAACGCATTCGCACTGTGGAAGGTTGAAGCAACATTACTAATCGTGATTGCATCGCTAACGTTGGCACTTGCAGAATTAGCAACTGATCCCGTCAAACTATTGATTTGACCACGATTATTGATACTCAAGACCCGTGCTTGACTGTAAACATCGCCGGTCAAGCTTTCCATATCAGCAGCAAATGATTGTTTAGCATCAACTACGGCACTACTATTCTTAGCGGTGTAATTAGCAACTAAGAACTTCATGTTATCAGCAGCACTGTGCACGTTATCGAAGATTGCCCGTGGGTTATCCTCGTTCACAGCAAACGCCTTCTTCGCATTATCAACTTCGAAGGCCACTGCCTTGTTAGCCAATTGCTTGAACTCATCATCCATCACATCAATTTGTGCGTATGCAGAAGCAGCGTAGCTAGTCGTTGCTTCATTGGCAGCTGCGGCTTCGAACATGTTAACGAAGCTGTTCATTGAACTAGCAGCATCGCTGGCTAATTGTGAATCCAGCAACGAGTTGGCCGGATTCATTGCGATCAAGGTATTTGCCTGGGTCGCTGCACTGGAAATCGAAGTACCTAGTTCAGCAATGTAACTGGAATTCAAGTTCGCAGCCTTATTATTAGCGGATGAAGCAGCACTGGCAACTACTGAGTGGGCAGATGCAACTGGATCTTTAACAACGTATTCATTAATCAAGCTATCCATTGCACTTGCTGCAGAGTTAACGTCCGATAGGGTCGCCTCAGCTTGACCAAAGTGCAAGTTCACTGCACTGTGGGCAGCACTGGCATGCAAGCTGATTCCGTTAACTGCGACTGGTCTTAACGTATCGTTCAAGACGTTCGCAAGCGAAGTCGCAAAGCTAGCTTGTGAATCGATCGATGAGTGGGCATAACTGTTTTCGTTATTCTTCACTAATTGATCGATGGCACTAGAAGCATTATAAGCATCCAACGATACCGTCGCAAAGTTACTACTGTCACTATTGACCGCAGTAATGGCTTCATTGACCACGCTCGCAACTGAACTGTAAATCGTGGCGGATGAGTCATCAAACATTGAGTCTAACAAGTGGGTCGCAGCACTCGCAGCACCATTTACGACCGCCTTGGCAGAGGTAACTACGAATTCACGGGCCACACTCCCCAATTGCGTCATCGTCTGATCAGTAATTGAAGCGATTACATTCGCATCTTCAGCGGCACTGGCGAACTGAACGTTAGCATCAGCAACAACCGAGAGGACTGCAGAACTGAACGCTGCTTGGTCTTCGCGATCCATCCCCGCTAAAGTATCAGCAGTGGATGCAATTTGATCGGAAATCGTGGCGTTCGCAGACGTACTTGGATCGGCTGCAATCGCACTAGCGGTCACGCTGTTGATCGTAGAAGCTGCGTTGTCAGCATCCAAGGAAGCATATGCAATCTCGTTAGCATCACTAGCGATTGCGGAGCTAGCGGAGTCAACTAACATGTTGATCAATTGGCTAACTTCGTTTCTAGTCGCGGTGTTATCCAACCCTTCGATCTGAATCGCAGCAGAATCCCCCGCACTCACTACGATTGCGTTTGCGGATTCAGCAACGTAACTACTTGCGATCGAATTAAAGGCGTGTTCAGCGGTGCTAGCTTGTGAACGAACGTTGCTCCAGTTGCCCGCAGCGGAATTAATCGCACGGTTAGTTGTATCAACGATGTTCAACAAGCGGTTGTTCAATCTAAACTCTTCATTGGAATCGATCAATGGTCTTAGCTTATTAACAACTTGATCCGCTGCCCGAGCGATTTCTAAGATTGCGTTGGCAACTGGGTCAGATTCGACCGCTTGCTTAGTAATCTCAGCAATTCGCACGGCAGCATTTTGGGCATCCAAGTAGGCAAAGAACGGATTATTCGCATTTTGCTGAATCAACTTCCGTGCATCACTGACCTGCGTCCCAATCGCAGAAATGGTTTGGTTCCGCTTATGAATGTCGTCAATTTCAACCGCACGGTTATTGGCAACGTCCAACGCCTTGTTGACGATTTCAGTCGCGGTCTCAATGATAAAGTGCTTTGCAGCAGCCTTTAAGAGCTTCTTAGCTTCATTGATCGTCGCTCTTGGATCACTTTGGCCAACTAGGTTGTAGCTAGCAGAACTAGCGGTACTAGCGGTTATCGATGCAAATGACGCCTTTGCGTGCCCACTAAATTCTGCATCGCTCATCAATGAATCAGCCAACTTGTAGATCGTGTTCATTGCAGAAGCATTGTGATCAGCAGCAATTGCAGCATCCACTAGTGAATCAGCCTGTGATTGAAGGTCGGTTACCCGTAATGACACGACTGCTGAATCGTTATTATCAGCAACCAATGCAGCACTCGTATTTGCGGCCACACTATTGATGGCATTTTCAACTAACGTGTAGTTATCGACCGTTGCGATCTTAAAGTTAGCAGAATCAACGATCGAATTCATTGAACTGCGGGCCGATGCTAGAACGTACCCATTGACCAAGCTATTCATCGCACTAGCGGCAATGTCAATTGCGGCTGCCGAATTACCGAACGTATTGGCCTGGTTCTTTGCATTGTTTGCAATCCGACTAACGGCACTACTAAAGTTGGCCGTACTATGGGAATCCATAACCCCGACCTTAGCACTAGCAGAACTAGCCTGACTCGCTAATTTTTGATCAAATGCGAGGCGTTGGTTCGTAGCCACCGCGGCGCTGAATTGACCATCCAATGAATTGATCGCATTAACGGCATCTAAAGTTGCCAACTGGAAGTCGTAAGCGTCAGATTGAATCGTTTGTTTAGCAATCATCTGCAAGTAATCCAGTTGTTGTACAAAGCCTTCATCAAAATTAAACTGTTGTTTAACGTCAGCAACCTTCGCTGCCACCATCCCAATTGCAGATTGTGCAACGTAGGTGGAAGCAATGTTTGCAAATATTTCTGAAGCAGAGTCCAATACCCCATCGTTAACGGAACTTAACGACTGGTTCGTAGCCCGAATTGAAGTATTAGCACTGTTGATCGCACTACTAAAGTTAGCAGCTAGGCTCCCAGATAGCATCGTGGCTTGATCAGTCGCGCTACTAAAGGCTTCACCGATAAACTGATCGAACGTAAGGTTCGCATCGCTTTCGGCTGCATTGTTAGTAACTGAATTAATGGCCAAGATGGCGTTATCAATATCTAATGCAACCAGTGAATCATTCCCTGCATCCTTTGCAATCACAGCATTCGCATCACTGACTTGATTATTGATCCAATTAGTGGCCTGCGAGCGTTCAACATTATTAGCAACCGCATTGACCAGAGTCATTGCAGAACTCGTTGCCGAATCTAATACCACTTGTGCAGATTCAGCTACGTAGCGATCAGCAACTGAGGCAATCGCACTTTGGGCTTGACTCGCCAATTCTGAAAGTGACTGTGGATTAGAAGCAGCCTTACGGAATGCATCGGTAGCCTGCTTACTTTGCTTTGCAACGGCACTTAAGAAGTTCATGTCAGCCAAGCTGTCGCTCATCAATACCCCGTGGGTAGCTGAGTCAACTAGTTGATTGACCCGATCGATTTCAGTCGCTAATGGTTGGTCTGCAATCAAGCTGTTCGCCAATGAATGCGCAGCGACCTTCCCATCATGGGCATAGAGCGAAGTCGCAAGTGGGTTAGCAGAATTAGCAATTACCGCACTGCTTGCGCTCACGGCAGCATTGCTGATCACGGCTTCGGCAGCATCATTATGCAAAATAGCGACCCGATGGGCAGCGCTGCTTACCGCAACGTCTAAATCAGCCAACGCAGTCTTAGCAATGAAGCGGTTGGCAACAGAATGCATCTGTTGATCAGCACTGGCAACAATTTGTTTTTGGTGCCGATCATCAACGACTGAGATCCCAGTAGCGGCACTAACGACACTGGCAACTGCACTGCTGAACCAAATTTGATCCGCACTGGCAAAGCTCGTAGCGGCCTGATTGATCTTAGCCGCAACGGAATGAACTTGATAGCTGAGCGCTGCTTGTGGAGCGGCATTAACCGCACTCTTTGCAAACTGATCCATTGCAATCGAACCATTATCAGCATCCAGCGAAGCAAACGCACTATTATCGCCATCGCGTTTTACCATTTCGGAATAAGAACTAGCGATCGTAGCGAGTGAATCGGCTAGGCTAAATTGACTGATCAACTGGCTAGCACTGGAATGGGCACTTTGCAATTCCGCATTGGCAGAATCAACCACGTAACGGTGTGCCAAACTCCCTAACTGATCAGATGCAGCAGCTATTTTTTGATTAACTAGGTTTTCATCGTATGGCGTCCGATCAATCTCATCGTTCGCAACGTCTACTGCAGAGGCAACCGCACTACTAAAGTTAGCAGCAGCACTTGCATTTTGAATTGCACCGATGCTATCAGTAACTGAGTCAACGGTTTGTTGCACCGCCCACTTAGCATAGGAAACTAAGTCATCGGAAACTACGTCAGCGATAAAGTCATTCATTTCATCCTTAGCGTTGCGGCAATCTAGGCTAACCGTTGGTTGAACCCCTGCATCGCTATCGACCATACTATTATATTCACGAATGAACTCTTGAAGCGGTTCAGCAACTTGTTCTGCACCCACCCCGTATTGTTGGAAACGTTCGGTCGCAGAATTAGCAAGCGTGTCTAATGAATCGTAACCATCGTTTGCGATGTACTTTCTGGTCACCTGCGTGAAGGCATCGGCAACTGAATCAGTCAATTGATCTGCGGTTGCGTTATCCAAAACGATCTTTTGGTTCATTGCATTCGCATTGTTGGTCATCGTTGCAACTTCACTATCGAAGTTAGCCCGCACCGAACCGCTAATCGAGGCTACTGCACTCGTGGCTGAAGTAGCAAAACTAGCTACGGCAGCACTCGTGGCGGCTTGTGGATCAGCTGCAACGAGGCTGGCAACGTAAGTCGTCAATTGCTTCTTGCCACGTTGTAACATCAATTGACGAGCATTGTGGTCGGCTGCGTAGTAGTCGATCTGATTGTTCATCAACGAAGTGAGTTTGGATACGCCGCTAGCAAATGAAGCGTCGTTATGCGTTGCAAACCAACTCAAGGCAGCCTTCGCACTATTGGCAAAGCTAGCCACTTGACTTTGGGCATCATGAACAGTGAATTGCTGTGCAATGCTGTTCATTAAAGAAGCTGTCGAATCAACGGTCACGTTAATTAAGTCGTTATTCATCCCCGCACCAGTGATATCAGCACTGGCCCGACTCGCCGCACTGGACATTTGTAATTGCATCCGTGTTGATTCAACGGCATTTTGCAATCCGTTAGTCGCAGTCAATGAGGCAGCGACCGATTGAACATGGTGGTTGGCAGAAGCATAGATATCACTAGCAATCGTCTTGTTCAATGCATTCGAGACGCTGCGTTGCATATTCCGCACATCCAATGCTAAGAGGTCATCATTGAAGGCATCCTCACGAATCGTTTGGTTGGCAGCGATGCGGAATTGTTCGATCTGGGTCCGCACTTGTTGACGGACATCAACGTTCGCAAATAACTGCAAGGTCTTTTCTGCATCCGCAACGATTTGACTAACCGCGGATTCGGCAGAGGTCGCCATATAGCTATCCGCAATGCTTTCAAAAGTAGCCACGGTCGAACTCGTTGCTGCTGATACTAGGTTCGTATCACTAGCAGCATATGAGACCATCCCGTTGGTCTGTGAATTGATCTTAGCAGCGGCGCTACTGAAGTTAGCTTGAACGCTATCACTCAGCGTTGCTAAACGATTTGCAGCAGCACTAGCCACTGAATCCAATAAGAAGCGTGTCTTAACAGCTGGATCCTTAGCAGCAGCACTGGTGAGCATGCGGTTCAACTCACTGATTCCATTTTCCAGGTCTAAATCAACGTAGTCGGCACTAGAGGCATCGGCGCTGATCAAGGAACTAAAGTGTTCCCGTACAGAATCCATCCCACTGGCAATGCTAGATTGTAACTGCGCATCACTAAAGTAACTTACCGTCGCATTAGCGGAATCGAATTTACTACTCAATTTCGATTGGGCCAGTGAATTGCGGTAGTTAGTGGCTAACTTGTTCATCTTGTTGGAAGACGAATGGGCAGCCTTGTTAACTAGGACTAAGTTCTTGCTTACTAAGCTCACGGATAGGCTGGCTTGATTAGCCACACTATCGATGGCACTAGTAAAGTTGGCCTCATCTATTGGACTCCCCGCTGCCATGCTATTCATTGCGGAACTAGCAGCACTGGCAATCAGGTATTGCCCCGCAGCAGCTGGGCCTTCACGAACCATTGAATCAGCGATGCTATTAATGGTGTTGATCCCATTTTGCACATCAATGTCAACTAATGATTGATCAGCGTTATCGCTCGCAACGTTTTGCTTGATATCGCTAACAACGTTGTCAATTACTCCAGTAAAGTTACTCCGCAGCTTGGCGTCACCAATCTTGCTCAAGTTAATAATCGCAACGCTGGCGGTCGATTCGATCGCAGAGTTAGCATAACTAGCAACGTAACGATTAGCAGCAGCGTTAATGAAACTAGCCGTTGAAGCAGCAATCGACGCATTATTAGCGTCCGCCCCAAATGAAGCCTGAGCGGATTGCGCTGCCAGCGTCATGCTGAATTCAACTGAATCGCTCCAGTTCAAGCCAGTCGCAAAACTAGCTGCAGAGGAGTAGATCGATTCAACGCTACGCTTACCAGCGGCAACCGAATCATTAGTGATCGCATTATCTAAGATGGCGTTCGCAGAACTGATCGCATTGTCAGTGTCCAATGAGACCGCCCCAAAGTCAGCGTTATCACTTTGAATATTGATCACGGCTTGGCTAGCAATGGCGTGGACCGCACTGTAGGCCGAAGATTGGGTTACGAAGTTACTCAATTCTTTGACCTGGGCGTCTAACTTCACGGTTGCTTTTTCAACCGATGAAATTGCCTGGCTTGCCACGTATGATTGTGCCAAACTATCGATTTGGCTGAAGGCTTGTTCGCTATTGGCCAAAACGTTGTTGGCATCAAATGAACGGACCACCGCATTAACGGCACTACTGAAGTTCAAGTAGTAATCATCAGCGACTTGTTGATAACCATTTTGCACCGCTGCACTCGCCTTATCAGCCACCGCGCTCAATGCCACGGCATCGCTTTGGTCGGCCACTAGTGAATCGGCAAGGCTGGTCAAGTGGTTTTCAATATTGAGCAAGTCGAGTTGAATTAATTCCCCGCTGTGGGCATCCTTGTGCAGAACGTTTTTAGCGCTTTCTTCGTAGTTAGCTAATTCGGTCTGGGCGTTCAAGTACCCATCACTGTTCAAGAAGCGTTTCAATCGTGCATCGGTGGTGCTCAAGAAACTAGCTAGCTTGGCTTCCGCTACGATCGTAACGAAGTTATTAACAACTTTTTCAATTTTATCGGTCGCATCATTTAATACGTTATCGACATCTTCGTCGTTAGCAAAACGACTGTTGGTATCGGCAATGATGTCTTTGATCTGTTTGTCCAACTGGGTCGTCTTCCCTAAACCAGCAGTTGCTGAATATGCTGAATCAGCAGTATTGCTGAGGTAGATGTTACCAGAAGCGACTTCATCGGTCGTGGTGATGAATTGGGCTGCAGAATGAATCGAATCAATCGCATTTGCAGCATCTAAGGCCATCAAAGAAGCGTTATTGCGATCCTTGGCAAATTCATTCGCAACGTTGGTCAACGTATCGTTAATCGTCTCATTGGCAGTTGCGGATGCCTCTTCATTATTAAATTGATTGATGACACTGTAGGCCGAATTAGTAGCCGCAGTTACCAATTCAGAAGCCGAACTGGCAACATAACTATTCGCCACGTCGTTGATCGAAGTCACCGTATTGGATTCGATCGTCTTGATCGATTGATCATCAGCACCCAATGCTGCTAAGCTAGCCCGCGCTTCGTTATTAAAGCGGTTCATCGCACTACTTAGGTTCGCAAATGCAAATGAATCGAGACTGCCAACGCGTTGCATTGCAGCTTCCGCAGTCGAAGCGATCACTGAATAAGCACTCGCAAATGGTTGGCTAGCAACTACCGAACTAGTTACTGAAGCAATCGCGCTAGTCCCTTCCTTTACGTCGAGGCTGATCAATTGATCGTCAAAGGCGTCGTTACTAATTAATTGGGCTGCTGAGTTCGCACCAGAGTTAAGCAACTTATTGGCATCTGCTCTGACCTGTCCCTTGATTTCTCTCAGTGCTGCATTCGCAGAGCTAGTCGCATTCGCTAATGCAGAATGGGCAGAGGTTACCAGATAGTTGCTAACCGTTGAGTTAACTTCCTTATCGGTTGCGGTAATGATCGTATCTAATGTCCGATAATCAGTTACCCCATGCGCAGCTTGGCTGGCTTGCCGTGCCACACTCTTGATCGCACTACTGAAGTTATCGGCAGCACTCCCGACTAGGTGTTGAGCCCGACTATTGGCAACCGTTACAAAATCATTAATTTGATAGGCAGCACTAGCCGAAACGTTAGCAGTGACCGCACTATTCGCAGCGCTGTTCATCAATTGACGGGCGTTATTTAAGTCTAATTGAACAAATGGTTGTGAATGGGCATCCTGCGTTACTAGATTTGCAATACTACCTTGAATGCCGTCCAACGCATTTTTAATCGGAGCGGCAACGGAGGTCGTTTGGACACTTGCGATTCGTTCATCAATGGCGCTACGAATTGAAGCCAGGTGGTCCATCGCAGAATTAGTAACGTAGCTGTCCAAGAGTGAATCCATTTGCACCGCAGCTGCTTGGCGCACCGTCTTGAGCGTTTCGGGTTGGTTCCAAACCGTCTGCATGTTGTTAACGGCCTTACTAGTGATGTCCGAAACGGCACTACTTAAGTTTGCACTCGCTAGGGAGTTCAGATTTTGGGCCTGGTCGGTCACGGAACTAGCGTAACTGTCTAAGACCGCAACGGCACTGGCCACGTCATCGTCTTGAATGGCTGCACTTGCTAGTCTAGCCATTTCATTTTGACCGTTGATCACGTCTAAATTGATCAACGCTAGGTTATCGGTATCATTTTGAATTCTTAAGCGGTATTCATCGATCGTATTGGCAACTTCGGTAAAGGCCTTGCTGCGCTTGTAGTTATCAGCCAATCGGTCAATTTGTTTTTCAGCTTCGTTGGCAGCATCGATCACTTGATTGATTGCCCCTTGGGCAGCATGGAAGTTAGAGATGTTACGCATTAATTGAGCTGCATTTTGTAATGCTTGTTGGTTGGTTGTCGCATCATCAGGGGTAAAGCTATCCACCGCCTGTTGTGCCACGCTTGCGATCGCACTGCTAAAGTTAGCTGCATTCCGCCCACTAAGCGACGATGCGATCACGGTCGCACTACTGCGTACGGATGCCAAACTATGCTTTGCGGCAGCCATTGGTGAATTATTGACCGCATCGCTTGCAAGGTGTTCAACGGTGTTAGCAGCATCATAAACTGCATCGGCCACTAACGAAGCAAAATCACTGTGCAGGCTGATTTGTGAGTCAGCAGAACTCAATGCACTATCGATGTAGGTCTTTACGCTCAACGAATCGTTCGCAGCTAAATCAGCTGTCTGAGCGCTCGCCGAAGAAGCTAGTTCACCGACTGCACTATAGGCGGAACTAATCATGTACGCATTGGCGAGGCTCGCAATTTGGCTGCTGGCCTGGCTAATCACGTTATTCTTATCAGCGAACGGCCCGATCAATGACATGTTCGCATTGCTGGTCAAACTAGCGACCTGCTTATTAAACCGAATTTGTTGATCAGCAGCGAGTGAACTCATCCCGTCGGTTACTGAACTAACCGCCTTTTGAATCATTACGCTGGCTGAGGCAACGGGGTCTTTTTCAATCGCATCGTTCACCATTGAAGCAATGGCACTAGCCGCATTGTTCGCATCTAACGAAGCAAACTTAGCATTATGGGCATCAATCGACACTGCTAAACTAGCCTGTTGACGGTGTTGGTTAATCGCGTGCAACAAACTGTTTTGATTATTCGTATCGCTGATCACATTGGCACTGTGGTTAGCACTCGCTAACGTCCTATCCAAGACCGCATTGGCGGAATTTTCAATGAATCGGTTGGCAATCGAATCTAACCCGAGGCGGTATTCAGCGATATCATTTGGACTTAGTGCTGCGATCTGACTATCAAATGTTACCACCTGAGTCGCATTCAAGCTGCCGACCTTCACGTGGGCAGAAGATAGCGCCTCACTATTAGCAATTGATTGCATTGCTCCTGAGTCGGTCGCAAATGCAGAGGCTGCGATCGCACTAACGGATTTTACGTTATTGTAGGCATCCAAGCGCGCCAGTTGGTAATCAAAGGCATCGCTCTTGATCATCAAGTCGGCCTTCTTCAACTGGTATGCAATCTGGCTATCAACTTGGCTACGCAAATCAGCATCCGCAATCGTTGCTAACTGATCAGTAACGTTTTTGGCCTGACTGTGAACGTATCCATTAGCAGACTTAGCGATTGCTTCGCTGATCAAGCTTTGGATCGTTTCGCCAGCGTATTTGATTTCTGAATCGATACGCTTGGGACTGTTCAATTGGTCGGCTAGGTATGCGTTGGTCCGACTATTGATACTACCAACGGCACTACTGAAGTTAGCACTGGCAAATGAATCTAAATCCCCAACTTGTTGAGCAGCGGATGAGGCCAATGACTGTAATGCAATTTCAGCACTGGCCGCCCGATTTTCCTTAAAGCTTTCTACTAGACCTGCCACCATTGATTGAATCCCATTAACAGCAGCCATTGAGACTGAGACTGGGTAATTGGTATTAGCATCGATATTGTTATCAAGGTGTTCAACGCTTTGCTTAACCATACTGATCAGATCGGATTGGGTATTCCCCTCTGCCAATTGACCTGCCTTGACCATCAATGAATCAGCGGCACTAGCAACGGCCGTATGGGCAGAACTGGCCACTACTAAATTGGCGATCTCACGCATTGCACCAGAGGCAGAGCTGATCACCATCATTACGGCATTCAAGTTACTGTAAACAGAACCCAGCTTTTCATTCGCCTGGTTCGCCACACTATCCATTTGCATATCAGCGGTACTATCGGTGTGGCCAGTTAATTCGGTCAACACGGAATTGGCACTACTGATCTGTTCGCTGATCGCTGAATTGGCAAACGCGATTGAATCATTGGCAGCGGCTTCAGAAGCAGTCGAATTAATCGCACTGACTGCATTTTGAGCGTCCAATACGATTAAATCAGCCGCACTGCCGTCCTTTGCAACCTGGCTAGTGAACTGTGCTTGATAGCTGCTAGTAAGCGTTACGGCACTGTTAGCAACCGCGCCATTGTATTGATTAGCAGCACTAAATAGATCAAAAGCCGCCTTACTAACGGCACTGGTAGCCCACGCCCCGTAATAGCTATTGGCAACCGAGGCGATATTATTTTGAATCGAACTTACGGTCAGGGTCAGATCTTGACTGTCTGGATCCCTGAGCTTACTAAGTGGTTCAACCACCTTTGCCATCGCACTTTCGTAGTTATCGCTTTGGCTTTGCGTCATTAAATATGCATTACTAAAAGCATCACTAACCGCACTGTTAATGACGTAATTAGCAGAAGCTAATGGATTGTTCAAAATTGCTTGGGCGTTAATTTGCTCGATTTCAAGAACCGCGTTATCGGCATCCAGAGCTGCTAAACTCGCATTGATTGCATCGTTTGCAACCACCTGCTTGAAACTTTCGGCAACGCCACTGAACTGGTCATTGATCCGCGCTGCATTTGATGAATCGGCAATCGCTTCGGTATTGACCTGCGCACTACTGATCGCACTTTGGATGACCGAGTTAGCGGAATTCGCAAAGTAAGATTTACGCAACTCGGTAAATTGAGCATTAGCGGAGGCGGTAAACGCAGATACGGCGTTCGAATCCGCTGAAACGGTCGCGATATTTTGAATTGCGATCCGTGCCACACTGGCGGCTGCACTACTAACGTTGCTTTGTTCGATTCCATCCCCATGCGCAATTCCAGTCAGCTGTTGAGCGGCCGAATTAATATTGGCATTGATTATCGCAATTTGGTTATCTTGGTACTTATCCAAGATCCGATCAAGGGCAATCATTGCGTTGTCGATATCTAAAGCCAAGTAGGCAGGGTTTGTGATATCCGATTCGATTTTGCCCATCGCATCAACGATGGTCTCCTTGATTGCTGCTTTTCCAGCGGCCAAATTAGAGCTGTCCTGCAATTGGGTCCGAACAGCATCGGCCTTGGCATTGATTCTTTGACTTGCGGAACGTTCTAGGTAGTGATTAGTAACCGTCCCGATTTCTTCAAACATGCGTTCCTTGGCACGATGATTGCCAACGAATCTGTCTACGATTTGTTGAATTTCATTTGCAGCCACCAAGGAATCGTGGGTCGTCATCGAACCCATGCGTTCAAATGCCACGCTAGTTGCACTCGCGGCGAGACTTCTAGTCGCAGCCACCGAGTCGTTAGCGATTGCAGAATCCAATAGTGAGTTAATGGCTGCAATCCCGTCCTTAGCGTCTAGACTGGTGTATCTAGCGTCAACAACGTCAGCCATGATCTCAGTATTAGCAGAATCGACTGCCTTATTGATGGCAGCAGACGTACTAATTTTCGTAACGTTGCTTAATTGCAACACCGCTTTATGTGCAGTACTAGCAGCAACGCTCACTTCGGCCTTGGCATTGGAAGCGTGATAGGAATTTACGATCCCCGCCATTGCTTCGCTCGCCACTGCTGATTGGCCACTAGCGGCACTCGCAGCACTATTGAGGGCACTGTGCATGTTGGCAATCGCAAAGCTATCCATGCTGCCAGCATAGTCAAAAGCGGATTGCTTCAAATGATCCAGCGTGTGTTGGTACTTGGCTTCGCCACTTGCGTTCACGATTTGATTAAATTTTTGGTTTAAGGCAGCGATAATGTTATTGGCATCCAAAAGCGCCAAATCAATGTCATGGCTATCGTTTTGGACATTTTCCAGCCCGTTTTCAATGATCGCATTAAACTGCCCTTCTAAGTTATCGATCGGCACGCCTGAATAAGCCCGCGCAGCAGCCAAGAGCTGTTCGCGTGTATTTGCGATCATGTCAGCTGCATAGGCAGTGACATAGTTATTAGTGGTCGTCTGAATGGCAGCCACCGCTTGATCAGCAACGCTTGATACTGCATCATCGGCGACTTCGGCGAGCTGGTGGGCGTATTGACTATCTGCACTGGCAATTTCACTACTGAGGTTAGCAGCAATGCTCCCCGAGATCGTAGCAGCCGTACTGTTAGCCTGCGTTACTACCGAGCGGAGGGCTTGATCCGCCACCGCATAGGAATTAGCAGCGACTTGGCTAGTCACTAGGTTATCCAATGCGAGCAAGACATTGTTAATATCGGTGTTCAAGGCCTGGGAGTGGTTCAAATCAGCCTTGAGATGCGCATTGATCTGATCGGCGATCGAATCGACTTGGCCTGCCAATGCCGATTGGTCTTGACCCCGTAGGTGTGCCAATTGGTGTTTAGCATCAACGGCCGCTGCACTCACTTGTGCATGCACGGAGGATAACTTAAATTGGTCGGCTAATTGGTCTAAATTAGTCGCAAGCGATGCCAGCCGTGGTTCAACGACGACTTCATTATCAGCATCGGCAACGGCTGAGTGGGTCGCAGAAACCAGCTTAGCAACTTGGCTATCAAAGTTTAAAGCCGCACTGCTGTTTTCAAAGCGCCCCCCTGCACTGGCACTCGCGGTCAAGGAGTTGATCTTAGCCACCGTATCGGCAGCCAAATCATCGCTAACCGCAGCACTGGTCATTGAGTCTAACTTGCTCAAGGTGTTTCTTACATCGGTATTAACAACCCTTGGTAGGTAGGAGTCCGCCTTGATTAAAGCGACCCCGTCTTGGGCCATCGAATGAATTTCGTTTTTGGCATCGAGTAATTTCCCAGTGTCTTTGATGTTGGATACCCGTGCATTCGCACTACTAGTGGCGGATTGCACAGTTTCAAGCGCACTGGATGCGATGTGTGAATTAGCAATCGAATCAACCGTTGCGCTGAGGTCTGCAGCGGCATTGGAAACTTCAAATTCGTTGTCAGCACTATTGACCCGACTGGTAGCCGAACTAGCCGCACGGTATAGATCACGGTCTAAGGCGACTGAATCAGCTAGGTATTGCCCAGCCATCGAGCTAGCGGAGGCCACCTGTGAATCGATCGCGTAGTTTTGGGCAACTTTTGGTTGGTCGCTGAGCGTATCAAAGAAGAATTCCTTCAACGCCTTGATCCCATTTTGGCTATCTAATTCAGCGAATTGAGGCGTTAAAGCGTCCTTTTCGATCAATTGCGTGTATCTAGCAACGATTTGGTCAACGGTCGCACCAGCGGTCAAATTAGCGGCCACTAAGCGCTTCCGCACATCATCGGCAACTAGTTTTAATTCATTGGTAGCTGAACCAATGACGTTGTGTTTAAAATTCCGTTCGTTTTCATCATGGGCAACGCTGATCAATTGGTTAACGGTCGTGCCATCTTTGATCTGGCTGATCGTTTCACAATTAGTATCAGCAGCCTTGGCAACCGCGCTGCTAAAGTTAGCAAAGTCAAAATCAGCAGCGGAGCGCGCGGAAAGGACCGCCGAAGCATTGCTTTGGACCTTTCTGATCGCAGAAGCCTGTAAATCACCAGTAACGGTGGCATCCACGAACGAATCGATCGTAGCAAAACCATTTCTTAAGTCGAGCAGCACCATTTCAGAGTACTTGGCATCCTTATTTACGTTAGAATGCGCAATATCAACGTAGTGGTTGATATGCATCGAAGCTTCTGTCCCTAAGAGACCAAACGAGTCCAAGTAGCGACTGGCAGAATCAGCCGCACTACTTAGCGCTACGTTAGTGTATGACAAAGTATAACGATTTAAGATCGAATTAACGGTCTGGCTAGCTTGTGAAGCGACTTCATTATGGTCATGGGTCGAAGCGAGATTGCTCAACGCCCGTGAAATTTGCTTGTCGACTTCACTGTCAGCATTGGCGTGATTATAGTCATCGAATTGAGCGGTCGCCTGCGCAGCCGAACTAGCGAGTGCGTTGACGTTGGAATAAGCAGCGGCAACGATGTCAGCTCCGACATAACGTGCGGTGATGCTATCGATGGAGGAATAAGCAGAACTCATGGCAAGCGAGATCGTGGAAAGGCGGTCCGCTGCCCGATTCAAGGTCGCAGTCAATGAATCTTGGATCGAAGTGACCGCACTGGAAGCCTGAACCGCAATTTCAGCATCCCCAATGTGTTCCATGTAATGGTTAGCACTACTTGCTAGGCTCCCCATTTCTGATTGGGCGGAATTGACGTTATAGCGGTTGACGATTTCATCGGCAGCTAAGGATGCGCGTTCAACGTCTTTGCCCAGGGCATTGGCATTTCCGATATCTTCGTTCATTGCCGAACTAGCCGCACTCGTTACCCCTGCAATTTCACTATCTGCATTATCACGACTAAGCGAGTCTAAGTAAACTCCCTTTGAAGCAGTGGAGCTAAGTACGTCTTGCACTGCGTAATAAGCAGAAACAGTCGGATCGTTATCCACTAGCGCTGAGGCCACTGAATTGATCGTATCAACGCCTGAGTTCGTTGCTAAATAAACGTTCTGTGATTCAGTCACTGCCCGTTTTGCGTCCGTATGCAACTGGCTGACCTGACTGGCGGCAGCCGTTTGATCAGCAACGTTACTGAGTTGTTCGATCATTGAATGAGCAGCATTTGAAGCAGCATCCAGGCGCTCGAATGCAGCTGAGGTCGCATAACTTCTGATAACTTGGGTAATCGTACTATCGATCTTTTCGCCGATCTGTGTCAAGTCGATGGCGGCATCCCGATGGGCTAATGCATCGCCATAGGCTTGTTGAGCAGCCACGTTGACAGCACTAGAAGCATTCAATGCCGCATCACCATGCATTTGGCTCAACTGGTCGTTAGCTAATGCGACTGCACTGGCGATCGAATGAAGCGTCGCAGCATATGGATCACCAGCCACTGCTGAAGAAGCCATCGAGGCAATCTCATGGCCAGCAGAACGGATGGTCGTTTGTAAAGCGTCTGGTTGACTTAATAGTCCGGCTACTTGTTGGTGGACTTGAGCTATATAATTATTGATCGTATTGGTAGCAGCAGCCTTTAGATCAGCTGATAGGTGGTCAATGACTGCAGCGGCAGAAGCGTCCGCAGCACTCAATTGGCGAGTAACGTAGCGATCGTTGACGGATTCGCCGATCTTCTTAATCGCATCGGAAGCAGCAGGAATCAAGCCGTAGAAGCGATCGACCGCATCGGCGGCATTGGAATTAATGGCCTTAGCACTGGCTAAGACAACTGCAGAAGCACTGGCGATCATACTATTGGCATTCGATAAATCATCGCCACTTAAATAAGCAACTGCACTAGCAGCAGCACTGGCGTATTCGGAAGTCCCAGCAGCAACTAGGTCGTTGCCATAACTATTAAAAATGGAGCCCATTGAAGCAATTGCTTCATCAACATTGCTGCTGACACTTTCTGGTTCTGCTACGTTAGATTCAACGAGGTCATAAGTGGGGGCGACCACGTCTTCCATTGCAGCCAGAGCATCTTGGGCCACGGCATCGGAAACCTTTACTAAGTCGCTCTTAAAGCGGTGGTAAGTCGCTTCGATCGCTTCGTTCGCCGATGAAATGACCGCAGAACTTGCGATTGATTCCAAATCTCCAACCCCACTTTGGGCCAGTGATTCAGCACCAGCAATGTCGGCAGCTTGGGTCTTGATGGTATTAATAATCTGATCCACAGCGCTCGCAATGGCGGAATGCGCAGCATCGGCAGAAGGCGTGCCGAGGATTTCCGTCTTGGTCACTAAGGAATCAGCAGCGCTGGTCAAGACCACGTTCGCTGATGAAAAATTAGCATTATTGATTGCACTATTAAGAGCCGCAGTGAATTCATTCACTCCGGAAACGGCTTCTGATGGCGTTGCATAATTAGATGCTTCTCCATAGGCAGAACCCGCAAAATATGAAATGGCGACATTGGCACTACTTTTGGCAGTATCTTCTAAGCCTTGTGCGCGAGCATTGGCATCAGCAAAGGCATTTGAAATTGCTTGGTTCGCATATTCAAAGACCACTTTTTTAGCTGCTGAATTAATTAATGATACCGATTTAGATGTAAGTGATTGGATAATGTCGGTTTGGGCCACATCGGTAGCTTGGATGTCTGAAGCCATTGATTGCACAATGGCGTCAATTGATTCTTTAGCAGCCGCTCCGTACTTACTATCAACACAACTAAATGCTGCCACCGCTGCGCTAGAAGCGTATGATAGTGTGTCGCTAGCTGATGAATTTATTTGATTAGCTTCTGATCCCATCAGTATTGCACCTTCCTGTTAACGTTATTAATAATGAGTTCGATAGTAATAAATATGACTTCTACTTGAATTGTTTTTCAAACTTTTCGTAAAGTTGATCGGCTTCTTGAATGGACTTAACTTTTTCAATTTGCGATTTCATGAGGTTACTCTGCTTGGCTAAATCTGCTTGCATCACTTTACGACTTCTAGCATCTGGAGAAATTCGGTCGATGAGCGCTTGTAACTGAATATCAGAAAGCGACACGAACTTGCGAAGTTCTGCTTGCTTATCAGCCAAAGTCATTGGTTGTGAAGAATCATTTTCAGTAGATTTTTCAGTCATAATTACCACTTCCCTTAATGATATAGATTATTTTTTAGGTAGAAATCCCATTAAACATTTTAATAAATACTCCCTTATATCATAACACTAATGAAAGGGTGTTTGAAAGATTATATTTAGACCAAAATTAAGAAAACACTAATAAAAGGACTCCCCGAATTGAGGAGTCCTTTTGTATAATTTAATCGATTTCAAATAATTTCTGAATCTCAGCAGCCGCTTTATCTGGGTCGTCTTGATAAAGATGATTAATCCTTTCAATATCGGCCTTGATCAACTCCAACGAGTTTAAAACATCAGCATTTTTTCCATCATTTGAATTATCCATCGAAGCACCCCCCTTACCCCTTAAATACGCAAAAAAAGTGGCCTCCGTTTTGGAGAACCACTTTTCGTTTATTTTAATAAATTAAGCTTTGTAATCAGCAGGTGAGTCAGGCCACTTGTCAACATCATCGGGCGCCCCAGCTGGGTTGTGCCACTTGAACATGTTGTAAGTCAATGAACGCTTGTCTTGGTCCAACTTATTGATCGTAGCAACGTCTTCATCGGAAAGTTCAAAATCAAAAATGTCGCTGTTTTGAACGATTCGTTCTTCATGCGATGACTTTGGAATCGTAATGATCCCGCGTTGCCAGTCCCAACGTAAAATGACTTGGGCTGTGGACTTGCCATACTTTTCAGCGAGTTTGTTAATTTCAGGGTTGCTCAATGATTCACCCCCGCCAAGTGGTGACCATGCTTCGACTTGAATGCCGAGGTGGTTATCGTGTTCGATAATGTCCTTATCTTGGCAGACGGGATTGAATTCCATTTGGTTAACGGCGGGCGTCACGTTGGCGTGGGCTAATAGATCATCCATGCGTTCGTTATTGAAATTAGAAACCCCGATCGCACGAACCTTACCATCATGGTAAAGCTTTTCCATCGCCTTCCAAGTATCGATGTACTTGCCGTCAACTGGCCAGTGAATCAATAAGAGATCCACATAGCTCAATTGGAGCCGCTTTAATTGCCCCTTAAAGGCGTGTAAAACGGAGTCATAGCCTTGATCGCCATTAAAGACCTTCGTCGTTACGAATAGGTCCTTACGGTTCATGCCGAGTTCCTTTAAGCCTTCTTTGATTCCTTCACCAGTTCCGGCTTCGTTACCATATTGCTTGGCAACGTCGATCATCCGATAACCGTGCTTTAGGGCTGCGATCACTGAATTTTTAGCAGTTTCGTTATCACTCTTCCAAACCCCCATGCCGAGCCGAGGCATTTCAACCCCGTTGTTCAACTTGGTGGTGGTCGTTAATCCTTCCATGATGGTACCTCCCTGTAATTATTTATCTACGCCACTATCGTAAAATAATCCGGGCCAAACTGCAATTATCTTGTTTACCGTTTTGCAAATCCATGCGGGTGCTTTTGGGCAAACCGCCATGCGTCTTCAATGATCACTTCGATGTCGTCAAATTGGGGGTGCCAACCTAATTCGGTCCGCGCCCGTGTTGAATCGGCAACTAGTTCATCAGGGTCACCTGGCCGACGGGGCGCCTTTTCAGTTTCGATCGGATCACCCGTTACCTTGCGCGCTGCTTCTAGAATCTGCAGGTTCGAAAAGCCGTGCGAAGAACCGATATTATAAGCGGTCGAATCCCCACCTGCCATCAAACGCTTCATGGCAAGCACGTGGGCATTGGCTAAATCGACAACGTGCACGTAGTCACGAATATTAGTCCCATCAGGGGTGTTGTAATCGGTCCCAAACATCTTAAAGACGTCGCGCTTGCCACTGGCAACTTGAAGGATGATCGGGATCAAGTGCGTCTCTGGGTTATGATCTTCACCGATCGAGCCGTCCTTGCTAGCACCACCGACATTAAAGTAGCGCAACGCAATGAATTTGATGCCATAAGCACGGTCAGCCCACTGCGCCATTTGTTCCATGATCCACTTGCTTTGTCCGTAAGCATTCGTGGGGTGCTTAGGCGTTGATTCTGTGATCGGCATCTTTTCTGGCTGCCCATACACCGCTGCAGTCGACGAAAAGACCAGCCGCTTAACTTCATGGTCCCGCATTGCTTCGAGCAACGAAATCGTCCCGCCATCATTATTATCAAAGTATTTTAAGGGATCCTTCATCGAATCCGCCACGATCGAGTCAGAAGCAAAATGAATCACCGCGTCGATTGATTCGTGGGCGAAAACATAGTCCAAAAATTCACGATCACGAACATCCCCCTCGTAAAATTCTACGTCGGGGTTAACAGCCTCGCGATGCCCATTTGATAAATTGTCAATAACGACTACTTCATAGCCGTCATGCACCAAGTTATCAACGGTGTGTGAACCAATGTATCCCGCACCACCTGTAACCAAAATTGCCATAATCTCCATCTCGCTTTCTTCTGTTTAGTGAATGAATCAATTATCTTATATTCGGTTCGTGCTTGCAATTAGGCTTAAGCAATCCTAAACAAAATAAAGAAAATCTTGACTTTTTAGATTAAAATTGTATGATATTAATGACTAATATATTAAGGAGTTTTTAATAATGCAGACAACAACCGAAATTCAGTTAAATATTAGTTATCGATTTTGGCAATTCGCACGCTTTATTTAGTAACTGTGTGTTGTCAAAATCCTTTTTCAAGTGATTTTAAACCACCCACGCAGTTACTTTTCCGTAGCGAGCGTGGGGCGGCATAATAGTTAAAGCCACCCATTAATAGTATGGGTGGCTTTTTATTTTTAGGAGGAATTCATAATGAAGATTTTAATGTTAGGTACTAGACCAGATGAACAACCAGCAGCAAAGGAATGGGCTCAGGCAAACGACGTCACGGTCGACACGACGCCAAAGGAACTCTCGTTGGATAACGTCGACATCGTCGATGGATACGACGGCATCTCGGTCCTCCAATTAGAACCACTCGAAGATCCAAAGGTCTACGCTGCACTGGCCGAACACGGCATTAAGAACTTAGCGGTCCGCAGTACGGGATTTGAAAGCTACAACCTTAAGGCAGCGCGCGAAAACGGCATCACGGTGACCAACGTGCCAGCCTACTCGCCCCGCTCCGTTGCAGAACATACGTTAACGCTTACGATGGCGATGCTCAGACATATCCATATGATCCAAGTCAACGAACACCATAACGACTTCAGCTGGGGTGGTGTCGAAGCTCCTGAAATCCACAACCTGACCGTTGGAATCATCGGAGCAGGAAAGATCGGTAGCACCGTTGCCCGCATCTTCAAGGCGCTCGGTGCCACGGTGATCGCGACCGATCCGATCCACCGTCCCGAACTCGCTGATACGCTCGACTACGTTGATTACGACACGCTGTTAGAAACCGCAGACATCGTGACCATGCACACCCCATTGACCGATGACATGTTCCACTTCATGGATGCCAAGCGTTTTGCACAAATGAAGGACAGCGCCATTTTCATCAACGCCTCACGGGGGAAGGTCGTCAACACCCCCGATCTGATCAACGCCCTAAAGAATGGTGAAATCCAATCCGCAGGTCTCGATACGGTCGAAAACGAAGACGCCTACTTCTCCCACAAGCTCCCTGGTGATAAGACTGGCAACCCGTTCATCGACGAACTATTGCAAATGAAGAACGTCATTTTAACACCCCACATCGCCTTTTACACCGATGCGGCCGTTAAGAACATGGTCCAAATCTCACTCAACAACACCAAGCAGATCCTCGATGGCGACCAACCATTCAGTCCCGTTAACTAAGCCTTATTGCTTGACTCTTAAGTAGATAGTGCTACATTAGTGGTATATTGTTTCAAATTTATCTTAAAGGGGTACTTAATATGAGTGATAAACAAAACAAACATGCAGGGACCAAAGAAGTTGAACACCGTTTAAACGACGTTAAGAAGAGCGCAAAGGAAGATACCATCACCCCTACTGATGGTTGGAACACCCTTTTGAACCTTGTTGACACGATCGACCACAGCGATTCCAAAGCTGAAGATTACCGTAAGACATTAGCTGACTTACTATTCAAAAAGGATAGCCGCGGGTTCTTATTATACGGAACTGGTAAGGAAGTTAAAAAAGCGGTCAACGACAGCAAGGACTACAAGGACATTGACGTGGATGGCTTAAACGATGTCGAAGCATACGAATTAGATGCTAAGAAAAATGAATACAAGCCATTGGCGAAGGATTCCGTTGAAGGGGTCGTCGACAAAGTGCTTAAATAATTAATTGCAATTAAAGACCCGTTAATTGTTTGAGAATCAACAATTAACGGGCTTTTTGCACCATTTAGGAGGCTATTAAAATGAAATTCAAACCACTATTGAGTGCGACCGTTGCTTCATTAGCACTCTTGACGTTCACTGGGGTCACGAATGTAAACGCCGCTAAGACCAAGTGGCACACTGGACTCCCTAAGATCGTGACGCGGGCCAGCATGTGGGTGACCGATAAGAAAGAACACGGTGGCTACAGCGAAAAGAGTGCCTACCGCAGATACTTCATCTACACCCCCGAAAAGAGCATCCATTACGTTTCAATGGGCTTTCATAAAAGCGGGAAAGCTTTTTCGACGAGTGATACGAAGGGCATCATCCTAACACCACAGTATAAAAAGGTCGCTAAGAACACCTACTTGATCACCCCGAAGAAGGTCGTGCTCGGCGAACACATTTCCTATCGGGTCACCAAGGAAGGCAAAAAGATCAAGGTAACGATCAAGGACAACTTAGTCTCCCGTCAAAAGAAGGGCCAAAACCTTGGCAAGTTGACCGCTAAAAAGAGTACCAATGCACCAAAACATGATCCACTGAAATAACGTAAAAAGTCTGACGCGCACGAACGCATCAGACTTTTTTAATTCATTGGAGCTTGTGATTTCATAATTTCTGGGTCCCAGAGGGTCAACAAGTACCCGTACCCCTGAGCATCGAACGTCAAATCTTCGAACTCGCGATTGATGTTAAACGACATGTAATTAACGTCACTCGGTTGCACGGTGCCAGCCGCGAGCTTATCAGCGGGCACGGAGGTAATGATATTGTCAGAAACGATGTATAAGCGGTTATTGAACGCATCGTAGGAGAGGTTCTGGTTACTATAACCCCCCCAGTTAATATTTTGCGGAACGGGGGCAAAATTAGCCGCCCCGCTATTTTCATCCAACGTCCCCTTGTAAATCTGGTAGGTCGAATAACTCTTCTGGTTGTCCTCAACGAACGATTCCTTACGCCCGAAGTAGGCGTTACCAGCCGTATCAAAGGTCAACGTGTTGATACTGTAATTATCGTTGCCGTGCTGGAGTGGAAAATTGAACTGCTTTATTGGCTGCAGCGTCGTCGGACTTAATTCCGTGATCGTGTTCTCACCGCCAGCGGGCAGGTTCTGCAACGTATCGTCTTGAACGAGGTACAGGTTCTGCGTTACGGGATTATACGACAACGTCTGCCCGTGGCCAATGTTCAACAAGGGACTGACCTGAGCAGCCGATACGATCGATTCGTACTTTTGATACAACGCGTGTTCATCGTTGACGATCTGCGTATTATTGGTCACGTTCTGCTTGGCCGTGGTAACATCTTGTTGGTCTTGATTCACCAAGTCGTTTGCATCGCTGACGTTTTGCACGGCGGTGGTGTAGCGTTTGCCGACCCCCGTATTAAAGCGCTGAAGGGCCTTTTGGTTTTCCTTCAACTGTGCAGTCACGCCGCGCTGCTTTTTGACCAAGCGTTGCAACTGCGCATTTAGTCGCCCACGTTCGGCCTTGCCAGCCTTCTTGACCTGCTGGGCCAAGCGCTTGCGTTGCACATCGATCTGATTAGCCGCCTTGCTGCCCGTCGCAACCACCTGCTTGAAGTAGGTCACGTAGTTACTGGCGGTCAACTGTTTGACGACCTTATCATTGAACTGGCGTTGCTTGACCAGCGCTGCTTGTTGCTTGGCCGCAAACTGGTTGGCTTCCTTCGTCGTCTTCGCCAACATCTGGTTGTATTGATCGACTTCTTGCTGGTCGCTTAGCAACTGGGCGTTCGCATTGGTCACCGCATTTTGGGAGTCTTGGTCGCTGTACTTAGCATCTTGGAGTCGCGATTCGTAATTCGCTTCATCCTTTAGGTTCTGCTTCCCATAATTGGTGTAGGGCGAAGTATAGGTATAGGCCTTCCAGATCAAGTCGCGCCCGTCGCCATTGCCACCGAGCACCCCTAAATTGGTCAAATCGTTCGTATTGTACTTAGCGATCACACCCTGCTTGACCGAATCGCCCAGGGATTCAACAAAGTAGAAATTATCGCCAACCTTGACCGTACTCTGATAGTTCCCATACTCCCGCGAATCGGCGTGAAAGCCCTTTGGCAGATAATAATCAGTATTAAAGGTGGTCGTCCCCTGCTGATCAGTATAGCTGTGACTTGGGTTTTGCTGGTCCATTTGATACTGGGTGTGAGTAAACTTCCCATTATAAATAACCGTCGGTGGAATACTGCCAACGGTGGTCAACGATTTCTTATCATAATTAGCTAAACCGTTGCCCGACTGGAGCTGTTGCGGATTACTAAGCGCATTTTGGTTCAAATTCGCATAGTAGGATTCGGCCGCTTGTGCCCGCATCTGATGGGCACTCAATAATAACCAGCCGAGCGTGGCTGTTGAAAGTGTCATAAAGCGCAGCCATTGCTTCATTTGATTCACCATCATTTCTAATCGGCAACGTAATTACCGATGTATTTTACTCATTGTATTATATGCTTTAACCACTTTAAATGCCACCATCGGCGACTACTCACAATAAAATGATGAACCATTCGTACAAACAAAAAAATAACCCTACCGATCAATGATCAACGGGGTTATTAGAATGAGAGATATGTTTGAAATATGTGAATGATAGAAAAATGTAATTGTGCGTCTTTCTATGTTACAACAGAACGAGTGTCGATCACCATGTGCTGATTTAAAGGTCTTACTAATGGTCAGTTAGCAATTAATTGTTTATGATATCGATTTAAAAGCAATTATCAGGGGCCCATGGCTAGGCTCTGCTGCTTAATATGTACATTTATCTTAACCAATTATTTATTTCTTAACAAGTTTTTAAATATTAGACTTACGTTCTAAATGTTGGCAAACAGTAAAATCAAAAGCCGTTAACTGCCCTGCCCATTATACCCACGGTCAAAATTTTGTAACGTTTTTGTAACATAACTGCAATTTCAATGTAACTAGAATGCCGCTTTGAGCGATTCTAGCATCAAATCAACTTGATCAACCCGATTTAAATGAACACCATCGCCGTTAGTGTTTCACTGCCAAAGATTGAAACGTCTTATATTTTGCACCCGAGGTCAAATTAATGTTATAATTTTGTAATATTAATGTTAAACAACTGTAATAAGGATGGGATGATAGTGAACAAAACGAAGCTTAAAATTGCCAACGCTTTCTTAATTCTCCTTGATCAAAACGACGATAGCGAGGAGATCACCAATAACGACATTATTGCGCAGGCGGGGATCTCCAAGGGGACTTTCTATAACAATTTCTGCGGTCAAAAGGCCATCGCCAAATTCATTTTTCATGATATCGATAGTCGGATCATCCATTCCATCACTGACCATGGTGAATACTTACGCCATGCGAATTCACTCGATACGTTGCTGCGGTGCGTGGCGGACACGACGATCCCTGCAATCTATGCGCAACGTGAAAAGATTCGGATCCTGTATCGCTCGGACCTCAACGGCGCATGGCAAAAATATTTAGAATACAAATACTTACGGACGGTCAGCCGCTTTTCAGACGACGTGAAGGCCAACGACTTTTACCTCCACCTGCTCGTCAAATTTACCCTCGACATAATTGAACTTTGGATCACCAGCCCGATTCCGATCCCGCCAGAGGAGTTTAAGGATGAATACTACCAATTGTTTAACGTCAAATTGAATACATTGTTATAAACACAAATAAGCACACCAGCGCAAAACTGGTGTGCTTATTTTATTAAACCGATTGTGAACCAGTCTGAACTGGCGTTAGGACCCCACTATGATCAGCGCTGTATTCAACGCCGTTAATCACCTTGGTCGCATCCTGTAATAGGTACCCATCGGCTTGGGCGTAATATTGCTTGCCGCCCTCTTCGAACAAGAAGTTCTTATAGATATTCCCGTGGGCTTCTGCGAACTTGATCCGACCATCCTTAAAGTACAGAAACGAGTTCATTACCAAGACCCCTTTGGGATTAAAGTATTGATCGATCCCATTGACGGTGTAGCTGCCGCTGACCGCCTTGCCGTTCTTATCAAAGAAGTAGTATTCATCCTTGTCGAACGCCTTTGCGTATTCCAACTTGATGACGGAACCATACTGGTCATAAAAGCCCGCCACTTGATTATGGGCATTCAACACAAAGACCCCATTGATCGACTTGCCATTCTTCCCGAAATCATACAGGAAGTGGCCGACCCGCTTGATGCCATGGTAAGCAGACCCGTTGTGATCCAAGTAATAAGTGCTCAATTGATGCGTAATCGGGTCGCGCACCGTTAACAATTGGTTGCGGTTTAAGATCTGGCCATTGCGATTGATCGTCAACTTGTGCCCGTTAACAGTTCTCGACTTGGTCACCAAAACGCCCTTGGCATCGTAGTAATAGAACTTACCAGACTTGCTCTTCACGAATTGATTACGGACCTGGATTCCATTGCCGTCAAACAAGTAGTGCTTGTGACCAATGACCTGGTGGCCAGTCAGCGCTTGGCCCTTTTGATTGAAGTAGTAGTAGTAATTGGTGTTCGCAGCGGCTTGAACGAACCGATTCTTGACGAGGTTACCCGCTTGATCGAAGTAGTAGTACTTGCCATTCTTAAAGTAGAACGTGTTCGTCAACTGATAGCCCGTCAGCGAATCGTAATAGTGCGTATTCCCCGCTTGATCAGTCACCATCTTACCACTGACTTGTTTTTGATCAACGAACTGAACCCGATTGCCCTTAATGGTCGTCTGATTCTTAAAATCAGCGGGGGCATCGGCAGCCATTGTATTATTGGCCGCCATGATCGCCTGCGTCGCATAGGTTTCGGCAGTCGAGGCGCTATTATACGCCGCACTGGCAAGCGTCAGGTATAGGCTGCCCCGCGCATCATTAGCTAATGCATTAGCACGTGCAACATAACTATTGGCCACTGATATTGATGACTGAGCGGCGCTGAGCTGATTAGTCGCCGTCGTCGCCTGGGAATTCACAAAGTAATAGTCATTCCCCTTGATGTTGGTTTGATAATAACGCTTCATCACACTTTGCAGGTGCTGCAAGGAGTCATTGTCGGTAGCAATGTAGCCATTCAAATGCTGAACCGTCGCATTGAGCTCACCGACCGTCAAGGCAGGATAATTAGCATTAAATTCGTAATTATCAATCGTCGCGCCAGTGTTGCTAGTCAGCTTATACGGGTCATTTTGGTTACTGGTGAAATTAACAACGTTATATAGCATGTTCGATTCAGGTAGGTAAATTTCCAACGTCGAATTATCCAAATACAGGCTCATTTTAGCCGTCGTGGCATTCGTTAGTGGGATTTGAACCTGCTTGGCCAACAGGCTATTAATCGCGTTCTTTCTGCTCAATACCAAGCGTCCCTTCCCGACTTTAATCGAGATATCAGACTCACCACGCTTTAAATTGATCGTGTGACTGCTGTTCGGATTATCAAAGGTAAAGTCGAGCTTATTATTGGTCCCAATGATAAAACTCTTCTTCGAGGCGTTCTTAGCGACCTTAATGGTCGATACCAATTGATTATTCGGTTCGATTGGCGTCGACCACAGCGTGCCGTTCACATTTTGCAACAGGCGCGGTAACGTAAAGCTTCCACTGTGTTTAGAATAAGTGTAGGTATAAAGACTAGAAAGCAATGAGTATTGCCAACTCCCCGACCAGTTAATATTGACGAGCGTGTCAGGATCAACATTGGTAAAGTTCCCAGCGTATGTATCGCCCTTATATGCAGATTGATCTAAAGTCGTGATTTTACTGCTGCTGTTGGTCTTAAAGAGGCCGTCGCTGTCGATATAACCATTAATGTAGGCGATCGCCTTGTCACTAGCAGCATCACCATTGGACCAGCTATAAAACATGAACGCCTGTTCGTTCACCGTCTTAACGATCGGCGTTTCGACCTCCATCGCAGTCCCCTGGTCTAAATTAATGTCATTGGCGGGGTTATAGTCCCAATTGACGCCGTCGGTACTGGTAAACGTATACATTTTTTTGGACCAACCACCAGAAACGTAGGCGACCAACTTATTATTGACCCGTTCAACGTAGGGATCGCGAAAATCCTGGACCGTGATGCCAAACTGCTGCCGAGTCATTACGGGCGTCGAGCGGTAGGGATGAAATTGCTGGTCATCGTTACTGTAGGCGAGGAAGGTCTGCTGATCACCCGTACTGGTAAACGAGGTAAAATAAGCGAGCTTGGCATTTGCATTGATTGGATTGTTCCACTGGTCAGTCTTCAATAGGCCGTCATTGTAAAGGACCGAACCGGTCGCAGCATATTCCCACGGGATTCCATCGGTCGTATTGTTCGCAGCGATTTGGCCCCCCGCCTTGCCGTTCGCATCTTGATAGTCAGGATCAGGAATGGCAACGTTATTTAACCCCGTTGGATCAGCACTGTCGTAGGCCTGAAACGTTTTAAAGTCGGTCGTCGTCGCATGGTACCATTCATCAGCAAACTGAATCTGACTCGGGTATGGATTATAGAGGTAGTAAACGTCGTAGTAATCAACGTTCCCGCTCCCATCGGTGTGGGGGAGGATCGTCTGGAGGTCATTTGAATACCCGCGCGGCGTATTATAATGGAAATTTTGATTCAAAATCGTATTCGTCATCAAGGCTTCTGAATTATTAATCTTAGCAGAAACGGAAGTGCTATTACTCAAGACTGCCCCAGAGGCAGCGTTCAACTTAGTACTGTCATAAGCAGCAACGCTCACCGCACTCGACACAGCACTGCTGGCACTAACAGCCGCAATCGAACTAACGGATGCTGAGCTAGCCACTACCACGGCAGCAGAATCGCTAGCAGAACTAGTTTGGGTGACTTGATCAGCATTTGAATCCGCCCTAGCAACTGGAGCGGTAAACAAAGCCGTAGCCCCAAGCGTTGCAAAAGTAATGCCACTAATTAACCATAACTTTCCTGATTTATACATTTTATATCTAACTTTATTTGCATTTGATTTTTTGGCCATTCCAATCCCTCTTTTGCAAAACATATTTATATTAATTTATTATACAATTTTTTATCCCAAAATAAAATTTTAGATAAAAAAAAGGCCCCGACCGAAGTCAGAGCCTTACAAAAAAGTTTTATTAAACTAATTTCAACTTCATAATAAGATTAATTCTTATTATTTGTTGTTTGAGTTGTTAAGATCTTTAGAATAGAAGCTTACACCGTATGGGTTAAATACATCGGTAGCAACTGATTCAGCTGAAGTTACACTAGAAATTTGTGCATTCAATTGTGAAACAGCTGATGAAGCAGCTGAGTTAGCAACTGAAGTAGGAGCAGCATAGAAGTCAGTAGCAGCCTTAACCATAGCAGCTGAAGCAGAGCTCATAGCAACCTTAGCATTTGAAGCGGCATTTGAGTATGCAGCTGAAGATGCAGCGTTGGAAGCAAATTGAGCTGCTTGAGAACTGTATAAGTTGTAGTTATCAAATGCTGAGTTATAAGCACCATCAGCAACACTAAATGCTACCTTAGCAGCGTATTGAGCTGAATTAATTGCAGATGAAAGTGTTGGAAGGTAACCGAAACTAGTAGCATTAGAAGCATTATTCAATACAAGAGCAACTGAACTTGAAGGTGTTGAAACAGCTGAGAATACATTAGAAGCTGATGCATATACAGAATAAGCACTACTTGCAGCTACTGAAGCAGCAGAGTAACCATTCTTAGCAGAAA
This sequence comes from Nicoliella sp. ESL1120, assembly GCF_058508515.1. Lineage (NCBI taxonomy): Bacteria > Bacillati > Bacillota > Bacilli > Lactobacillales > Lactobacillaceae > Nicoliella > Nicoliella sp. ESL1120. The sequence continues at coordinate 554,583 of NZ_CP196383.1, read as the reverse complement.
CACTAGCTGAATCAGCAATTGATGTAGCATATGAAACTGCAGAAGAAACATTGGCTAAACCAGCAGGAACTTGAGCAACATTATTTGCAGATGAAGCAGCTAATAATCCGGATACAGTAAATACACTATTGTAAACAGATGCAACTGAATCCTTGGTAATAGTGCGAGTTTGACCACTTGCATTAGTGTAAGTTAAATCAGTATTTCTAAAGGTATTAACATAACTAGCTAGGGATGCAAAGCTACCATTGTTAGCAGCAACACTATTTACAATAGAATCAACGCCACTAGCAACTGCTGATGCGTATTCAGCATTAGAGTATGCAGTTGATGCACCACCAAAGCTAGCAACAGAAGCAACATAGGCAGCTAAACTAGCAGCTGAACTAGCAGCACTTGAGTAAAGTGTGTAGTTAGTGTTAGGAGCAGTAAGGAAGTTAAATCCAGTAGTTGATGCTAATGAGCTTACATAGTTACCAAATGAGTTAAGGGTACTACCATCAGCTTCATAGAAGTTAGCCTTAAGGTTATCAGTAGTAACATTACCATTACCTGCAGTGTATAGGCTAGATAATTTTGCAAAAGCAGTTGAAGCAGATTGTGCACTTGAAAGAGTAGAATTAGCTGCACCTGAGTAAGCAACACCAGCTGAAGCAGCGATGTTTGAAGCATTAGTATAAGCCACTAATGCAACATATTGAGCATTATCAATCTTATTATTTGTTTGAGCTAGAGAGTCTAATGTACTACCAGCAACTAAACTGTTACCATATGGAGTAACAGAAACTAAAGTACCATTAGAAGCTAATGATGCATAATATTTAGGAGCACTTTGATTTTCAGTACCATCTGCATTGTACTGAATGTTATACTGAAGAACAGCTCCACCATTAACAGTAGTAACGTGAGAATTGTTGTAAGCAACAAATGCAGATCCAGTTAATGATTCTGCTAATGAGTAAGCAGAAGAAACAGCTGCACTTGAGTTAGCAACAAATAATGAATCATTAGCAACACCACTGTATACATTCCGATCGTAAGTTAAAGTAGCGAAACGGTTGTAAACGTTTGAAGTTGCTGAGTAAACAACAGCAGCACTAGCAGTGTTTGAAACACCAACTGTAGAAGCTAATGAACTACCAGCCTTAACGAATACACTAGCAACGGCTGAACCTAAGTTGTATACACCGTCACCGAAGTTTACAGCTGATGAGTTAGTAGTTGAAGTAGCATCACTAGGAGTAGCTGAGAAGTTACCAAGTTGGTAAGCAAAGATTTGTTGAGCGTATGCAGAAGCACTTGACCAACTAGCAGCACTAACGGCAGCTGAAAGGTTAACAGCAGCAGTAGAGTATAAGTTAGCAGCATTGCTCAATAAGTTTGGTAGGTATTGAGCATCGTTACCTGAACTAGCACCAAGGTAAACAACTTCTGAAGTACCGTTAACAGTAACAGCAGCAGATGAACCAGTAGCTGAAGCGTAGTTACTGATTGCGTTAGCAACAGATGACTTAGTAGCAGCATCTGATGAGCTTACTAAACCAGCACTAGCAGCATTAGCAATTTCAGCAGCTTGTGAAGCAAATGTTGAAGCAACAACTGAATCAGCGTTTGAACTAGTTGCTGAATCAGTGTTAGCTAATGCATCAAGAAGACGAGCGTACTTAATAGCAGCTGGAGTGTTGTAGTAAACAGCTGAGTCACTAGTTACTTGACTGTTTTGAGCATTGAAAGTGTTACCGTAAAGGTTCTTGTTAACTTCTGAAGCTAATGAATTAGCAGCAGCACTGAAGCTGTAACCACTTTGTGCTAACTTGTATGCGTTAACAAAAGCATTTGATAATGCTTGAGTATCAGTTAATGCAGTGGATGAAGCTGATGAGTTAGCTGAAGCAGCTGATGAAACAACAGCACTTGATGAGCTAGTAGGTACAACTGGCACGTCAAAAGTAACGTTCAAGTCGTATGAACCAGCCTTGTTAAATGCCTTCCGTAACTTATCAACCTTAGCGTAGTTAGCCTTGAAAGTCTTTAAGTTAGCCTTAGCAGCAGCTAAAGCCTTCTTAGCTGACTTCTTAGCAGCAGCAGTCTTAGCGTCTGAAAGCTTAACGTCAGCTTGGGCAACCTTGTAGTTACCAGCAGCTAAGATCCGATTGTAGTTATAAGTTAAAACGTTAGCACCATCGTACTTTTGTGCGTAAAGGTACTTAACGTTATCAACGGCAGCACGAGCCTTTAAGTAAGCAGCCTTGTTTGCCTTAGTAGCGCTAGTAGTGTAAACACTCTTAGCGGAATCGTAGTTAGCACGGAATGCGCTTAACTTAGCGTCGTCGTATGCCTTCTTTTGTGCAGGAGAGTCAGATGCAACTGAACTAGCAGCTGATGAACTGGATGCACTGGAACTTGCTGAGCTAGTAGCACTTGCGTCTGAGCTAGCTGAGCTTGAAGTAGCTGAACTACTTGAAGTAGCTGAGCTTGAGCTTGCTGAACTAGTAGCACTTGAATCAGCGCTAGTAGCTGAACTAGTAGCACTGGAAGTAGCTGAGCTATTAGCACTACTATCAGTAGAATTTGTAGTAGTTGCAGAAACGTTATCAGCGTGTGCTGAAGTAGCTTCTACAGCTGAAAAAGTTAATAAGGAGAACGCAACAGTGGATAATACAACCCATTGTTTGTGTCTCTTATGCATAACCTTTTTATCGTTTGCAACACGATATTGGTTCTTATTGAACTTCATAAAAGATCACCTCATAAATAATTTTTGCAAGGCAGGATTGCCTTACTTTCTAATATGCTAATACAGGACAAAACAAAATGCCGAAATGGCATTATGTAACCGCCATGCAACAATTACATAACAACTGGTATTATAGCATAAAAATACGTGATTTGTACAATATCGAACATACTTTAATATTGCTGTAATTTTCGTAACCAGCGTGTAAGAAAATAAAATATAATAACGGTTACTGCAATGTTTATCCTTAAACATTGTGATTGTATTATAACACAATCATTCTTCAATTTAGAGTGAAAAGTTAAAAAAATCACATGTTTTTGAAATTAAAAAGCCAAATTGGCTGGTCAGCACAACTTAGCTTTTTAATTATTTTACTAATTAGCGCGCTTAAATGCAAGCACTGCGTTATGACCACCAAAGCCTAACGAGTTACTTAATGCAAAGTTAAGCGGTGCGTTTTTGTTTTCATCAGTCACAATGGTCGTCTTGACTTCTGGATCTAAGTCAAACATCCCCACGTTCACTGGTAAGACACCCCGTTGCATTGCTCCGATCATGATGACCGCTTCCAATGCGCCGGCTGCCCCGAGTGCGTGGCCAGTTTGACCCTTGGTACTACTTACCATCACGTGATCGTTGACCCCGTCAAAGAGTTTGGCGATTCCTTCTGATTCAGCAGAGTCGTTCGCAGGCGTTGCCGTCCCATGCGCATTGATGTAATCAACATCGGATGCGGTCATGTCACTTTCCTTGATGGCTTCTTGCATTGCCTTGATAGCGCCGCTCCCGTCAGGACGAGGGGCCGTCAAGTGGTAGGCATCCCCCGTTGAACCATAACCAGTGATCTCAGCTAGGATGTTGGCACCCCGGGCTACCGCATGGTCATAATCTTCAAGGACCAATGTTCCGGCTCCTTCACCCATTACGAAACCAGAACGGTTCTTATCGAATGGCATTGAAGCGCGCAGTGGGTCGGTCGAATCTGAGAGGGCTGTCAATGCGGCGAATCCTGAAATCCCGAGTTCATTGATCGAAGCTTCAGAACCCCCAGTAATCATATAGGTAGCTTTCCCAGATTTAATCCGTTCAAAGGCATCCCCGATCGCATTCGTACCAGAAGCACAGGCGGTAACGACAGCTTCATTAATGTTTCTAGTATCCAAGTTGATTGAGATGTTTCCAGCGGCCATGTTAATGATCGAGTTTGGCACGAAGAATGGTGAGACCCGCTTGGGTCCCTTATCGTGCATCTTGATGGCTTGTTCTTGGATCGTCGTCAATCCCCCGATTCCAGAACCATAAATCACCCCGATGTCATCTGGGTCGTAGCTGCCCTTTTCTAGGCCGGCCATTTCCATGGCTTCAAAGGCTGAATAAACGGCGTAGCGCGAAAAGTCGTCCATCCGCTTGGAGATCTTCTTTGGGATCCGCTTTAATGGATCGAAGTCCTTTACTTCGGCTGCGACCGTAATCCCAGTATCACTAGCATCGAAATGCGTGATGGGTGCGACCCCAGTCTTGTTTGCAAAGATATTGTCTAAGAAGGTCTTGGAGTCGTTACCTAGTGGCGTAACAGCACCAATCCCGACTACAGCGACACGATGTTCCATAATGGTCCCTCCTATTCTGCTTCTGGGCGCTTCTTATCAGGCACGATGAATGATAATTCGGCTTGACAAGCCTTCTTATCACCAACGAATGCGATACAATCAACGGTTCCCATGTTACTGTGTTGCTTCTTCATCGTGATTTCGAATCTGATCACGTCTCCTGGACGGACCATCTTTCTGAACTTCGCGTTCTTGATTGAACCCATGTAAGCGGTCTTGTCCTTGTATTTTTCACTCTTTAAGATCAAGATCGATGCAGCTTGAGCCATTGATTCGATGATCAAGACCCCAGGCATTACGGGGTTCCCAGGGAAGTGTCCTTGGAAGTAGTTTTCGTTGATCGTAACGTTTTTTGTTGCCACGATTTTTTCATCTGGAACTAATTCGTCCACCCGATCGATGTATAAGATGGGGTAACGATTCGGAATTAAATCCATAATTTCAGTAATATCTAAAACAGCCATTATTATCCTCCTAAAAAGCTTTATTCTTCAAATTGTGCGATGGTACCGACGTAATCAAAGCCCACGTACAAGGGTGTTAGCCGAATGGACTGGCCATAGCGATCGGCATGGGCAAAGGTCGTTAGGTCAATTTGCATACTCTTGATGCCGCCGGGAATTCCCATCCCGACTAGCTTCAAGACCGCCTCTTTGATCGTCCAGATTTTAAAGGTGGCCCACAACAGGTCATCACCAGTCAATTGCGCAAGGTAATCTAATTCATCCTGCCGAAATGCACGGTGGATGCGGTGATAATCATAGGGCCTGAGCTTTTCTAGATCGACGCCAATCGGCTGGTCTGAAACTGCTAAGACCACTTTATCATAAGAGTTTGCAATATTGTACTCAAACGCCCCACTCTTTAGCCTTGGTTTCCCATGCGGGCCGTGGTCAAAAAGCGTCCCGCTGGCAACTACCTGCGGGCTGACTTGGAGCCAGTCGGCTAGCAAATATTTCCCGACAATTGATTGACGGGGATTATACATTTTGCCAAGATTGTCACTTTTAAACCGTGCTTGGTAGCGTGGGTTTTGAATCGAATCGATTCTTAATTGCAGCATCTTAGACGATCAAGTGGACCCCGTTATCAACGTAGATAACGTCACCAGTCACTCCAGAAGCCAGGTCGCTCATCAAGAATGCAGCTGATTTACCAACGTCCATTGGGGTCACGCTCTTACCGTTGACGGTAAAGCCTTCTGACATCTTCAAGAGGTCACCGTGGTGCTTGATGCCAGTCACGGCAAGCGTCTTGATTGCCCCTGCTGAAATGGCGTTGACCCGCACGTTCTTTTCTTTTCCTAATTCGGCAGCTAAGTAGCGCATTTCAGCTTCCAAAGCAGCCTTAGCGACCCCCATCATGTTGTAGTTCGGAATTGCCCGAACAGCCCCGATGTAAGTAAGCGTAGCAATGCTACCGCCTTCGTTCATGATGGCACTGGCATAACGAGAAACTGAAATAAATGAGTAGGCACTAACGTCTTGGGCGAGGTTAAAGCCATCCTTTTTGACGTTCTTAACGCCGCCTTCAAGGGTTTCCTTATCCGCAAAGGCAATCGCATGGATGACCCCGTCGATATTACCGACTTCTTCGTGGATCGCATTAAAGGTCTTTTCCACGTTTGCGTCTTCTGCAACGTCACATTCGAACATCTTAACGTCGACGTCAGCTAAGAGCTTGTCCAATGAACGCTTCATCCGATCGTTTTGGTAGGTCAAGATGACTTCGGCCCCTTGATCCAACAATGCTTGGGCACAACCCCACGCGATACTCTTTTTATTTGCAACACCCATTATGACAATCTTTTTACCATCTAAAATTCCAGCCATGAGTTTATTTCCTCCATTCATTAGTTAAACTTCCGATAGCGAGCGTGGCGATCAGCCAGGAGCTGATCGACCGGTTTAATTTCTAATTCTTTGATTTTTGCATCTAATGCGGTTTTAAAGGCGGCTAGATCAGCAGCACTTTTCACCTCTGGAACTACCCGATCGATAATGTGATTAGCGAGTAGTTCCTCTGCGGTCAAGCCCATTTGATCGGCAGCTTCCTTGGCGCGACTTGAATCCTTCCAAAGGATCGTCGCAAAGCCCTCTGGTGATAGCACTGAATAAGCACTGTCTTCAAAGGCCCAGACTTCATCGCCGACCGCTAAGGCGAGCGCACCGCCGCTTCCCCCTTCACCAACGATCACGCTGATGTATGGGACGGTTAGGTTCAAGCCCTGCATGATCGATTGGGCGATCATGTACCCCTGGCCATGGTATTCGGCTTCCACCCCTGGATATGCGCCGGGCGTGTTGATCAGGGTAATGACGGGACGGTTGAATTTTTCAGCCGCCTTCATCAGCCGCAGGGCCTTGCGGTAGCCATCTGGTTCGGCAGAACCAAAATGACGGGCGAGGTTTTCTTCATTATTACTCCCCTTTTGGATGCCCACGATCGTTACTGGTTTGCCGTTCAAAATCCCAATTCCGGCGTAAACCGCAGGATCGTCACCGTAAGCACGGTCGCCATGCAGCTCTACAAAGTCTTCTGTAATCCCAGCGACTAATTTTTGGATACTAATTTTATCACTACTCCGAGCCGCCAAGACCCGATCGTAAGCGCGTTTTTCTGTCATCATCAGTCCTCCTTGATTAGTGCCAAGCTAACAACTTAGCTAAGAACGCCTTTAAAGCTGGCCTTGGCACGATTTGATCCAAGAAACCATTTTTAAGCAGCGTTTCGGCTCTTTGAAAGTCCTTTGGTGGGACTTGTTGAATCGTTTTTTCAATGACCCGTCGTCCAGCGAAGCCGATCAACGTGTGCGGTTCACTGACGATAATGTCACCTTCCATTGCGAAACTGGCAGTTACCCCACCGGTAGTCGGATCAGTCAAAACGCTTATGTATAATAAGCCCTTAGCACTGTGATCAACTACTGCGGCTGAAACCTTTGCCATTTGCATCAATGAATTGATTCCTTCTTGCATCCGCGCCCCACCCGAGGCGGTGAAGAGGATCACTGGTAAGTCCTCTTGGGTACATTTTTCAAAGAGGCGCGTAATTTTTTCACCAGTGGCAGTCCCGAGGCTACCCATGATGAAGCGCGAGTCCATGACCCCGATGCCGACTGGTTGATCATCGATTTTACCGATCCCAGTCATTACGCTTTCATCCATGTTGGTAACCTTGCGTGACTTTGCTAGCTTGCCCATGTATTTGGCGTCATCTTTGAAGCGTTCGGGGGCCTTGACGTGAGCATCAATTTCTTTGAATGAGCCCTCATCACAGATCATTTTGATCCGTTGTTGCGCCCCGATCCGAAAACCGTAGTGACAATTAGGACAGTCCTTGAACTGACCGAGCTTCTTGGAATAGAAACTTTCACCACAGATCGGACACTTCACAAAGAGGTGGTCTGGGATTTGATCCATTAACGCTTGGTAATGATTGGCGGGTTCGTTATTTGGTTGTGTCATTTTTATTCAACCACGCTTTCAAGAATGAATTCTCAATGTACATATTATTAAAGTCACTTGCCTTGAAGTGCTCGTCATCTAAGAGGTCATAAAGAAAGGCTTGGTTGGTAACCACGCCTTCGATTTTGAATTCCTTGATGACGCGCCGCATCTTATTGACAGCCTGCGCCTTCGTTGGCATGTGCACAATGATCTTGGCGATCATCGAATCGTAAAATGGCGAAATCGTATCACCCGCTTCGACCCCAGCATCGATCCGCACGCCCTTCGTTCCGAACGGGAAGCGCAGCGCTTTGATCTTACCCGGTGAAGGGGTAAAACCAGTTGCTGGATTTTCGGCGTTGATCCGACATTCGATCGCAAAGCCCTTCGGTGCACAGTCAGCTTGCTTGTAGGGCAGGTCCGCCCCCGCTGCGACCATGACCTGGGACTTGATGAGTTCGACTCCCGCGACTTCTTCGGTCACGGTGTGTTCAACCTGCAACCTGGTATTCATTTCCATGAAGTAGAATTGCATGTTGTGTTCATCGAGCAAGAATTCGATCGTACCGGTATTTTCATAGCCGATTTCTTGCATCGCCTTTACCACTAGTGAACCTAAGTAATCACGTTGTTCTTGGCTCACCAGCATACAGGGACTTTCTTCGATGATCTTTTGATGCCCCCGTTGGAGAGAACAGTCCCGTTCGGGGAAGTATACGATGTGGCCCGCTTGATCTGCAATCGCTTGCATTTCAATGTGCTTAGCATCGCTTAGGTCCTTTTCCAAGTAGAGGGTATCGTCATCAAATGATAGTTTGATTTCCCTTTGGGTGGTCGGGTAAATCTCGCGCATTGCATCGTCATCGACGATCTTACGAATCCCCTTACCACCCCCACCAGCAGCAGCCTTCAGCATGACTGGGTAGCCGATCTGATGGGCAGCTGTGATGGCTTGTTCAACGGTCTTAACGGCACCGTCACTCCCTGGAATCGTGGGCACGCCGGCTTTTTTCATCGTCGCCTTGGCATGCGCCTTGTTCCCCATTAAATCAATTACTTCTGAACTCGGGCCAATGAACTTAATATGACACTGTTCACAAATTTCCGCAAATTCAGCGTTTTCAGATAGAAAACCGTAACCGGGGTGAATCGCATCACTACCCGTTAGGATCGCAGTATCAATGATTGCTTCCATATTAAGGTAGGATTCGCCTGGTTGGGGTCCACCGATACAAACGGCTTCATCAGCGAGCTTGGTAAACAGGCTATCACGATCAGCAGTCGAATATACCGCCACTGATTGAATCCCCATTTCCCGTAACGCCCGAATGATTTGGACCGCGATTTCACCACGGTTTGCGATCAACACTTTCTTAAACATCCAACCATCCTTTACTTATTCAATCGCAAAGACTAGATCAGCGGTACAGATGACTTCGCCATCGCGAACCACCGTGCCGTGACCAACACCGATTTGGTGTTTTAACTTTGTCATCTCAACGGATAATGATAGCTTGTCGCCAGGTCTAAAGTCGTCTTGATACTCGGCTTGTTTGATGCCACCGAAAAAGACGTTGCGTCCCTTGTATTCAGGCATAGATAACAGCGATACCACGCCCGTTTGCGCTAGGCATTCTAGCACAATTGGCCGTGGCATGACGGGATTATTTTGACCTTGGAAAAACCATTCATTGATCGTTAAGTACTTAGTTGCTTTTGAACCCTCGCCGGGCCGCACTTCATCGATTTGATCGATCATTTGAAATGGGTAGCGTTGGGGGATAAATTTATCAACTTCGAAACTCACGACTTAGTCCTCCTCGATTGCAAAGATGGGTTGGTCGTATTCAACCATGTCCCCATCGGATACTAATTGCTTAGTAATGGTTCCAGAAACGGGGCTCTTAACGTCATTGATGACCTTCATTGCTTCGATCACACAAACGGTTTCGCCCTTCTTAACGTGGTCGCCAACTTCTTTGAAGACTGGCTTTTCTGGACTGGGTGCAAAGTAGACGATCCCCACTAGCGGAGCCTTGATCTTAGCCCCGTCGTTATTAACAGCAGCTGGTTGTTTTACAGCGGCTGGTTCAGAAGAACTAGCAGCCACTGGTCCTGCAACTACTTGTTGGGGGTGGTCTAACTTACTAAAGTATAATTGACCTTCAATCCGTAATTCAGTCAGATTGGATTGGTCAAATTTATCGATTAACTTCTCGACATCTTGTTCATCCATTTTAATAAAAACTCCTACTATCCTTAAATTGTCAATCCACCATCAAGGGTGATTACTTGACCGGTAATATAACTATTGTTCATCAAGAATTTGATTGCATCGGCAATGTCTGCGGTGCTTCCGAAGCGGCCGAGTGGGATTTGTTTTTCCCACTTTTCGATATTACGGTCGCTCAGCTTGTCAGTCATGTCGGACTTGATCATCCCAGGAGCAACGGCATTACAACGAATCCCGCGGAGTGCCCCTTCTTGAGCAGTCGTCTTGGTCAAACCAACTAGGCCGGCCTTACTTGCAGAGTAGTTAGCTTGGCCGATGTTACCATGCAGGCCCGCAATACTGGAAAGGTTCACGATCGAACCCGTCCGCTTCTTTTGCATGATCTTCATGGCAAACTTAGTCATGTTAAAGGCCCCGACTAAATTAGTACGTAACACTGCTTCAAAGGAGTCGGTCCCCATTCTAGTCAATAGCTTATCTTGAGTAATTCCCGCATTGTTGATCAAACCATCGATGGTACCATGCTTTTCAACGACTTGATCGACCATGCGTTTCGCGTCTTCTTCACTCGCAACGTCACCGATTACGACATCGATGTCATTTGCAAATTGCTTTTTTAATTCAGCGGTCTTGTCAGCGCCCAACGCACGGTGTGCATTTACGACAACAAAGTTAGCGGGGTCGGTAGCTAGTAGCTGAGCTGTTGCTAATCCAATTCCCTTGGTCCCACCGGTCACTAAAATCACGCGCTTGTCTGTCATATTAGAAATCCTCCAATTTGGCTCTAAAATCATTCAATGTATCAACACTTTCGATATTATAAATCGCTTGATTAGCAGTCTTCTTAGCTAGCTTGCTCAGGGTATTACCTGGTCCAATTTCTACAAAGGCATCGATGCCCATTTGGTCGACTGCTTCGACGTCACCCATGAAATGAGTAGGGTTGACCAACTGATCTACTAGGGTGGACTTTAAATTATCCTTAGTAAATGGGGCAACCAAAGTATTACTCATCACGGTGGTGGCAGGTTCGGCAAAGTCAACCGATTCAAGGCGAACGGCTAATTGTTCACTAGCTGGTTGCATTAATGGGGTGTGCGAGGCGACTGCGACCTTGATCGGAACGACACGCTTGGCACCCTTTTCCTTCATAATTACACTTGCCTTTGCGACCGCATCGGCCGTCCCGCCGATAACGGTTTGCTTCACAGTATTGAAGTTTGCTGGATAGACCCCGTCGATGCCGTCACAGACTTCTGTAACGACCTGCGGATCCAAATTAAGGACCGCAGCCATTGCTCCGGGGTTTGCTTGGCCAGCTTCATCCATGTATCTAGCCCGATCGCGAACTAATTTTAGTCCAGATTGAAAAGAAAGTGCTTTAGCAGATACCAAAGCACTATACTCTCCCAGACTGAGTCCAAACATTGCCTTTGGCATTGGTAACTGGGTGTCTAAAATACGAGCAATCCCAGTACTCATTGTCAACAATGCGATTTGAACATTTGCTGGATCATCAAAATTTTTAGGATCGGCTAGGTCTAAATTCAATACATCTGATGCTTCATCCACCGTTTGTTTATATAACGGTTCGGCCTGGTACAAGTCTTGACCCATGTTTGCAAACTGACTTCCCTGGCCACTAAATAAATAACAGAGATTCAAAATCAAACCCTCCTAATTGAAGAAAACTAATTAGTTAGCGTCAACTTGGCTAGCAACGTAATCAACTAATTGTTGAACAGTTGACATGTCGTTGTCACTATCGATTTCGATATCGTATTCATCTTCTAATTCGTCGATGATTTCAAAAATATCTAAACTATCTAAGTCAAGGTCTTCCTTGAAGTTAGTGTCTAACTTGATGTCATCAGCCTTTACATCATCAGTTTGGTCTTCTACGATTGATTTGATCTTGTCGAAAATTGCGTTCTTGTCTGCCATTTTTAATTCACTCTCCATAAAATTTAAATTCTAATATTTAATTACAACAGTTCCGGTCGTTAAACCGCCACCAAAGCCGGTCATCACTAGGATGTCCCCACGGTTAATTTTACCATCTTCCACCAATTCAGCGAGTAAAATTGCCTCGCTGGCAGCGGAAGTATTTCCGTATTCATCGATATTGATCGGGAAGCGGTCGTTAAATGGTAATTTCAGCTTACGGGCAACGCTTTTAACAATGCGTTGGTTCGCTTGGTGTAAAATAAAAAAGTCCACATCGGATAACTTAAGGTGTGCCTTAGCTACCGCCTCACGAATGGATTCTGGGACCCGCCGAATCGCGAAGTCAAATACGCGATGGCCATCCATGCGCAATGGCAGGTCAGATTGAACGGCTCCACTCGCAAATGGCGAATGGTTCGCAATCTGCCCCATTGTCAAGGCATCCCCATCAGCGCCATAGGTATTGAGCTGACTGCTGAGGAATTGGCCAGGCGTCTCGGTCGCACGGTTAGTAACTAACAAGCCACCCGCTCCATCACCGAACAATACGGCGGTCGTGCGGTCGTGCCAGTCGATGAGCTTGCTTAATGCTTCACTCCCAATCAAGATCCCAGTGGAATCAGGATGGGTCGCAAGCAGCGCATTCATCACATCTAACCCGTATGAGAAACCAGAACAAGCAGCGCTAATGTCAAAGGCTAAGGCATTGTTAGCCTGAATTTGGCCCTGCACGGCTGCTGCAGTCGATGGCATTAATCGATCACCAGACATGGTGGCGACCACGATAAAGTCAACGTCCTCTGGGCTAACGTGGGTCTTCGCTAATAATTGCTTAGCTACGTTTGTCGCAAGCGAGGTGTTGGTCTCATCTGTCACCACATGGCGTCTTTTGATGCCAGTCCGTCGACTGATCCATTCATCGGAAGTATCCATTATTTGAGCCAGATCATCATTAGTTACCACTTTATCTGGAACAGCCTTAGCGGTAGCCATAATTGAAAAAGTACTCATAATATCTCCTTAATATCCATTTGTCATAGTGACCCAATCGTCACCATGGATGTCTGATGTTTCAATATCTATGATATCTCAATCAGAAAAATTGAGCCAACTAAAATTTGCTAATTTAATTGACAACGATACATTATAACATGAAAATACCTATTTTATACAATCTTTCCGATGAATCCATTAATCTTAATAATGTGATACATAATAAATTATGTAACATCTAGATTATAAATCACTTAAGTTCCCGTATATTTTCTTAATTCGCCACCGCTAGAATTGACTTAAATTCTGGATTTGAATTATAATTTTAAGTGTTAAATCAGCAAACAGTTACATACCGCTAAAGCCTACTAAAGAGAGGAATCAAACACATGGATGAGAAGATTAAATCAATTTACGATCAATGGCACGCTGAAGCAGACATGCCGGTGAATTTAAAACGTGAATTAGATGCAATGCAAAATGACGAAGCAAAAATTGAAGATGCGTTCGGTGCGACCCTATCATTCGGGACCGCCGGAATGCGTGGAATCATCGGGGCCGGGTTGAACCGAATGAACATCTATACCGTCCGCCAAGCAGCCGAAGGATTGGCAATGCTGATGGATCAATTAGATCCTGCTGACAAGGCGCGCGGGGTCGCAATTAGTTTTGACCCCCGTTATGGGTCGCGCGACTTTGCGTACACTTCGGCCCAAGTATTAGGAGCACACGGCATCAAGTCATTTATCGTTGACGATATCCGCCCCGTCCCCGAACTATCATTTGCGGTTCGCCACTTACACACCTACGCTGGAATCATGATCACCGCTTCGCACAACCCTAAGCAATACAACGGCTTTAAGATCTATGGTGAAGACGGCGGCCAGATGCCACCCAAGGAATCGGCCATCATTACTGAATCCGCCCACAAGGCTAGCGACCTCTTCGCAATTCAAACTGCTGACATTCATGACCTGCGTGAACGAGACCTCCTAAGCGTCGTTGGGGAAGATATCGACTTAGCATATTTAAATGAAGCCAAAAAGGTTAATATTAATGAAGAATTAATTCAAAACGTCGGCAAAGATTTGAAGTTCGTATACTCGCCACTGCACGGCGCGGGCAAGAACATCGGACGGCGGGCGCTTTCGACTGCTGGGTTCAAGAACTTCGAAATGGTGACCGAACAAACGATTGCCGATCCTGAATTTCCAACGACTCCCCACCCCAATCCAGAATACCGCGAAGCATTCGACCTTGCCATCAAGCAGGGGAAGCAAGTCGGCGCTGACATTTTGATCGAAACCGACCCCGATGCCGATCGATTAGGCGCAGCGGTCCGTCAACCAGATGGCGAATACAAGTTAATGACCGGAAACCAAATCGCGAGTGTGATGTTGAACTACATCTTGCAAGCTAAGCAACAGCTTGGCACGCTGCCTGAGAACGGGATCATCGTGAAGTCGATTGTTTCGACTGAACTAGCAACTAAGATTGCTGAACATTACAATGTTGATACTAAAAACGTGTTGACCGGCTTCAAGTACATCGCAGAACAGATCAAGTTGTTCGAGGAAAACCAACAACACAGCTTCTTGTTTGGGTTCGAAGAAAGCTACGGCTACCTCATCCGCCCATTCGTTCGTGATAAGGATGCGATTCAATCCACGATGATGCTCGCCGAAGTCGCCGCCTACTACAAGGACCGTGACATGACGCTATACGATGGGCTCCAAGAAATGTATCAAAAATATGGTTACTTCGAAGAAAAAACGATTTCTAAATTATTCGAAGGCCTGGACGGGCAAAAGCAGATGGCTGCGATCATGGAGCAACTCCGTGATGACCCAATGACTGCATTTGCTGGTGAACATGTGGCTGCGATCGAAGACTTTGCGACCGCCACGAGAACCTTTGATAATGGCAAGCAAGAAGAAATCGACATGCCTTCCTCAAATGTTTTAAAATACTGGCTTGCTGATGGTTCTTGGATCACGATTCGCCCTTCTGGGACCGAACCAAAGGTGAAGTTCTACGTAGGAGTCGAAGATGAATCAAAGGACCAAGCAATGGCGCGGCTCGATAAGTACGTCAAAGCGATCCATGAATTAATCGCCCAGTTAACTAAATAATCATTTTCAGGCCACCAGTGCAGCGACACGGGTGGCCTTTTAATTTGTCAATCACAATTATGAATGATATATTAATTAATGAATAAAAATTAGGAGATGTACATATATGAAAATTAAAAAAATGTTATTAGCGGGGATCTTGTCAGTTAGTTTAATCGCTCCCACCGTATTAAGTGCAATCGAACCCACTACCACTGTCAATGCTGCTAAGAAGCATAAAAAGGTAGTTAAAAAGCACCATAAGAAAGCAAAGAAGGTCAATAAAAAGAAGGTCAATAAGAAGAAGCATAAGGCTACCCCTGCTGTTAACACTAACTCAAATGACACCAACAATGATAATTCGAATACTGCTAATAACACCAGTAGTAATAATTCGAATACTACTAATTCAGCAGATCAGTTTGCTAATGATTACAATAATTACAATGAGATTACTGAAGACCATCCAGAGGCCTTTGGTAACTATAGAACTAGTAACCCTGACCCATACGCTACGGAAACGACTGATAACCCTAATTATAATCATGACAAATACAGTGATATTTCGGCTTCACTCAATGACATTGTTAGTGATATGAATAATAATAATCAATATTCAACCCTTGATACCGTTAACGCGCAAATGGCAGCCCAATCATTATACGTTGCCTTTAGAAATCGCTTTTCAGCTGATGAAAACACCAAGTTATCGAACATGCGTGATGCATTAACGAATAGTGCGATCGACGTAGGCAGCAGCGATTCACAAAGCACCGCCCAATGGGATAACTTAAAGGTCTTCTTCTCTGAAATGGCTAATGCAATTGGTACCCTGCAAAATTAATTGAATCATGAACACAAAAAGCTGGCAGCCGCCAGCTTTTTTTATTCAAAAACATATGCGATTAATAGCATCCCCCTGCTAGAATCAATTCCAACCCCAATCTTAGTGTAGTGCGAAGTTAAAATATTATTCCGATGGCCCCACTGTGATGGCCCACTATCTTCATACAGCATTGCATTCAGGTTTTGGATTACCCCCTGTTGAACGGATCTACCGACGTAATCTGGCGTTTTGGCCACGTTCTCGCCGAGGTGATTCACTAAGTTCGGATAACCCAGTTGACTGGCCACTTGATAACGGTACGGATACCCCTGCTCATTATTATGATTAGCGGTCGTAAATAACTGATTTGCACGCACGTTAGCGATTCGATTCAAGGCGTAATCCCACTTCAATTTACTAATCCCATGACTTAAGCGGACGTAGTTAATGTAGTTAAACGCTGCCTTAGCGACTTGAGAGTATGATTGTGGTTTCCTATTCACAAGATGCTTTAAAAAACCGACTGGGTGTAAATCTTGATTTTGGACCCAGCCCCGCTCGCGATTAGCAAATTGAACGTAGTAGTACTTCACCCCCCACGACGCTAATTTTTGGCGCAGTAATTTAACCTTGAAATCCGATAAGTTCGCAATCACATTGTTATCAAGTGCATTCGTGGTATCGGTTTCGTTTTGGGGGAAATTAGTTAGGACGTAGCGATTATTATCACTATTGTATTGATAGATTTTCCCGTTTCTTAGGTTCGGTAGATACTGACTAGCCATTGAGGGATAAAAAACAGTGGTCGTTTTAGCCTGTGCAGTATTTTGGTAGCTTGCAATCTCAAATAATGAAGTAATAATGACGATTGATAGCAGCATTGAAGTAAATTTTTTCATGAATAGCATCCTTAATTTATGATTTAAGTTTATTTTACAATAGCTTGGCAAATTGGACAAAAAAGAAGCGGCTGGCAACCCAGTCGCTTCTAGAAACAAAATATAGTTTAGTAGGAATTATTTAGCTTTTTTTGTAGAAGTTTTCTTAGCCTTTTTATTAGTCTTCTTAGCTTTCTTAGTGGTCTTTTTGTGATCCTTAGCGTAAACCTTTTCGACCTTGTTGTACTTCTTTTCGGCAGCCTTGAATTTCTTTTCAGCAGCAGCCTTAGCCTTCTTAGTCTTAGCCTTAGCGACTTCCTTCTTAGCCTTATCTACAGCTTTCTTAGCTGCATCGACTTCTGCCTTAGTAGTCTTTTTGGTCTTCTTTTCAGTAGTGTCTGTGGTCGTCTTAGCCTTTTTAGCTTTCTTGGCCTTGTGGCTAGTAGTAGCTGATGAGCTTGTGGCGGTTGATGATGCACTAGATGCTGTAGTTGAACTTGCAGAAGAAGCGGTTGAACCATCACCAGATAGCTTGCTAACACTATCAGCATAACTTACGTAACCACTAGTAGAAGCGGATGATGTTGATACTACAGTGTTACCAGAAGTAGGGGTTGATCCTGTTTCAGATGAACTAGCAGAACTACCATTTGCTGCACTTGAAGGATTACTAGTAGCTGATGATGGATTGGAAGTGCTAGATGATGGATTGGAAGTCCCTGATGATGCAGGTGAAGTACTGGATGATGTAGTTGAATCTGCTCCACCAGAATTTGAACCCCCATTATCACTATTAGCAGTTTGAGTAGCATTAGGATTAGTACTATTATTAGCCGATGCAGTAAATGGAGTTGCCACAAATGCAGTAGCGAATGCAGCAGTCATTACCAATGCAGCAACCCACTTTTTACCAGATTTATAAAGACGATAATGTTCTTTGTTAGTATTCTTCATAGAATTACCTCCTCGATATTTACGCATCTAAATTATGTAACTAAACTATATTTTGTACCTATATACTAACACTAAGAATTTACAATGTATAGTTTAAAGTTTACAAATATATTGATAATCAGGATAAAAAAAAGAGCTAATCATGAAAACATGATCAGCTCAATCAAAAATTAGATTATTTTAATTTACTTAGATTAAATAAAAGATTAACCCTTGTATGACTTGTAAGCCTTGTTGTAAGCCTTTTCAGCAGAAGCTAACTTCTTTTCTGCAGTCTTCTTAGCCTTTGAAGTCTTAGCAGCCTTAACAGCCTTCTTGGCAGCGTTAACAGCCTTCTTAGCCTTGTTTACTTCAGCCTTAGTAGCCTTCTTTTCAGATTCAGCCTTGAATACTGGCTTGTCTGAAACCTTGTCTGGCTTGATTGGTGCTTCATATTGTGGGAAATCAGTTGATGGCACAAATGAAGTAGCTGATGATGAAGTAGCACTTGATGCAGCACTGCTAGTTGCAGAACTTGCTGAAGAAGTTTCACCAGATAACTTGTTGTTGTTTGAGTTAGCTTGGTTAACGTATCCAGCAGTCTTAGCGTAAACAGATGCAGCTGAGCTAAATGCTGAACTTGCTGAACTTGCAGCAGAAGTAGCAGATGCTAAACTAGTTGTTGCTGTGGATAAAGTTGTTTTTGCACTAACAACGCCATTATCACTAGCTGAATATGAAGAAGCTAAATTATAAGCTGAATTTGCAACTGCAACTAATGATGCAGCAACAGAAACAGCTGCTGATGCAGAAGAAACAGCTGATGATGCTGATGCATAATCTGAAGGAGTAGCATAGCTTTCCACACTTGCGAATGATGAAACAACGGAACTAGCAGCAACTACTGCAGATGATGCAGAAGTAACAGCTGTTGAAGCAGATGCTGCATCAACTGGTGCAGCACTTAATGCTGATGATTTAGCATATGATGCTGATGATGCTGTTTGATAAGCTGATGTTGCTGCTGATAAAGATGATGTTGCTGCTGTCAAAGATGATGTTGCTGCTGTCAAAGATGATGAAGTTACTCCAGATACTGATGCTGCTGATGATACAAATGATGATGCAGTTGATACAGCTGCTGATGCTGCTGCTACAGATGATGCTGCAGATGATACATCAGCACTTGTTGCACTGCTGTTAGAAGCAACAGATGAAGCAAATGCAGATGCACTTGAAGCTACTACAGCTGCACTTGAAGCTGCTGAATTTGCAGAAGCTACAGCAGAATCTGGAGTATCTGCCGCATGTGCAGTCACCGCAAATGGTGCGTTAACGTTAGCATTAGTTGCCACGTAACCGAATGATACTAAAGCTGCAGTAGTGACCATTGCTGCAACCCACTTTTTACCGGACTTGTAAAGACGGTAGTGTTCTTTGTTAGTGTTTTTCATAAGAAAAAACCTCCTAAAATTTCTATATAGAATTATATAATCTAGGTTTATGTAACCAAACTATATCATGTCTATATGATATCACTATCTGAAAAAAATGTATATAATTGTATTTGTAAAATTATTGTTAAAAAACCGCTGTGTAGCACATTATCCAATAAAAAATCCGTTCCCAAAAATAAAATTGGAAACGGATTTTCTGTACGAAAATAATGTATCTGATCGAACTATTTTTGCCGCTTGTATAATCCAAACAAGGCCGCTGAAACCACGAGCATTGATAAACCAATCAATGCGGTTCGTTTAGCAACATTGCTTTCACCAGTTTGTGGTAATTGCTTAGCATTTGACTGCGTCCGATTAACCTGTTGGTGATTAGCAACACTCGTTGTTTTAACATTCCGCAGGTGCTTTACATTCCCGTTGGTCCCCTTTGTTGTTTTAACTGACTTAGGTTTGGTTTTATCAGTATCAGTAGTCGTTTGAGTTTGCTTTTGATCATCATGAGGCTTCTGGGTGGAAGTATCACTGATAACTGGCTTTTCTGAAAGTGAATCGGGTTTGAGCGGTGCTTCCGAATCTGGAAAATCAGTCGATGGCACGTAACTAGTTGCAGATGAAGCAGGCGTCGATGATGGAGATGCACTAGTTGATGAAGGCGTTGCTGATGCTGAACTAGGTGTCGCAGCACCCGATAGCAAGTACCCAGTTGATTTGACATATTCTACGTAACCTGATGAGTTATTATCAGTGGTCGTAGTGGTGGTAGTCGCTGGACTAGCCGTCGGTGCTGGAAATGCTGAATTATAGCTAGAAACCATTACATTATATAGCATCGATAAACTGCTATCATTGCTACTAATATCATTTGATGATAACGATGATAATAAAGAACTTGCATTTGCTTTATCGGCCCCTGAAGGCGCATTTGCAATGGCGGCAGAAGCAGCAGCACTTGCACTTGCAATCGTACTAGTAGCAATACTCTCTTCTGCTTTTAACGAGTTATACACACTAGTCGCTTGTGACTTCGCTGCAGAAGCTGTCGATTTATCCGTTGCGGTCGCATTGTTACCTAGTTTAGTGGCACTTGCCACAACTGAATTGGCACTACTAATAACACTGAATGTTGATATTTGATCTTTTTCGACTGAATTGATCAAGTTAGCTACTGAGGAAGCCTGTGCGGTGGCTGAGAATAACGATGTAAATTCGCTTTGAACGGCACTGTTTGAACTAACAACGGATTGCACAGGTTTACTTAAAGTATTAAATACACTTGATAGTGTATTAAAGGTTGCTTGCGCAGAAGACTTTTCACTTGAATCGGCATTGGAAACTGCTACACTGGCATCGCTTTCAGCCTGAGCAGCGGAACTTAACGCTGCACTAGCTGCATTGGCTGCACTAGCTGCCGTGCTAGTTAAACTATATGCATTTGAAACGTCACCACTAGAAAGATCGTCCAATGAATTCTTGGCACTCGTCACAACGGACTGGGCAGTGCTGACCGCTGTGGCAGCGCTACTAATGGTGCTACTAGCAGAGTCAACTACTGAGGCAGCACTATTGGCAGTACTAGTTGCTGAATATGGCAGGCTTTGGAGACTTGCTAACACCGCTTCCAAAGAAGCAAATTCATCTGATTTAGCACTTGCATCACTTGTTAAAGTAGCAACCGCACTGGCAGTATTAACATTTGTACTTGAAGCACTGGTGTAACTTGAAGCACCCTTTTCATCAGAAGTAGCTGATGAAGCATATGTACCTTCGACACTGGAAGCGCTATTGTATGAATACTTTGCTGAGTTAGCTGCACTGTAATAGTTAGATACTACTGATTGAGCACTCGGTTGATAACTTTCGGCATCAGACAATTGAGCACTGGCAGAGTAGCGACCACTGTTATTAACAGCAGTCGAGGCATTTGCAACATAGCTACTAAATGAACTTACCGCATCGGAAGCGGCACTGCTTAAACCAGCAGCATCGGAAGCGGCACCGGAAGCTTTGTCAGCAGTGGATGTAACGTCTGAAACTGTTACAGTTACAGAGGCTGCTTTAGCAACCGCAGTAGCAAATGGCTTAGCTGAGGTATTATCGTTAGCTACATAGCCGACGGACACGACCGCAGCAGTCATGATCATTGCGGCAACCCATTTCTTACCAGCCTTATATAAACGATAGTGTTCTTTATTGGAATTTTGATTCATATTAACACCCTCCTTAACATTTTATAATTTAATAATATCACTAGTATTATTAAAACAAAATTAATTCATATCATTATTTTGTAAAAAATATGTAATTTAGATAATAAAAAAACCAGTCTCTAAAAGACTGGTTTTTAAATGGATCGATTATTGATCCTTATATGCCTTGTTAAGGGCTTTATATTTCTTTTCTGCGATCTTCACTCTTTGCTCAGCCGTCTTTTTAGCCTTAGTGGTTTTAGCCTTAGCTAACTTTTGCTTAGCCTTTGTAACAGCATCCTTGGCCTTCTTAACCGCTGTTTTAGTCACCTTGGCATGCTTATTGGACTTTTTAAAGACTGGCGAATCTGAAACTTTATCAGGCTTAACCGTTTCTTCATATTGTGGGAACGTTGTTGATGGGACAACGCTAGCAGCTGATGAAGATGCGCTCGTGGATGATTGCGTTGCTGAGCTAGCCGAGTCATTCCCAGTTGATGAGGCAACGCTTAACCCACCTGACAATTGGTAACCATTAGAGTGAACGTAATTGACATAGCCACTATCAGCGGATGAAGAAGCCGTTGAGGTCGTTGATGAAGAAGCCACTGCATCAGAATGAGCTAGGATCGAGCTTAATTCGCTTTGGGCCGCACTGTTGGCAGTCGATAGTGATGAAGCAACGCTAGCTGCTGAAGATAATGCAGTCGCAGCCGATGCGAGGATCGATTTAGCGCTGGCTTGATCTGACTTTGCGCTAGTCTTAGCAGCAAAATCACTGGCAGCGGAATATGCACTATTGGCAGCACTGAAGGCAGCACTAGCAGAAGCAGCGGCATTAGCAGCATCGCTGCCGGCAGCTACGGCGACCGCAACGTTAGAGCTTTCCGCACTCTTGCCGTTCTTATCAACCAATGAACCGACACTAGCGATCACTGAACTGGCACTGCTTACTGCTGAAGATGAGCCTGGAACGGCTGCACTCGCTGAACTCACCACGTTAGAAGCACTCGTGGCAGAACTAGTTGCCGATGACGTGTCTTCAGTATTTTGAATCGAATTCCAAGTCGATTGCAGTGAATCATTCACACTCGATAGTTGAGCGGCCGTACTGGAAGCGGATGCCACTGCCGATGATGCTGATGCTAGGATTCCCTCAGCGGAACTCTTGTCGGGGTTGCCAGCCGTTTGTGAAGCAGCAAATGCACTGGCTGCAGAATATGCACTCTCGGCTGAAGCTAATGAACTAACTGCTGATTGGTAGGCACTCGTAACGCTGTTCGCTGAACTAGCAGCACTAGCGGCCGCATCGACTGCTGCACTGTTCGAACGCTTCCCACTGTTGTTCACAAGGGTAGCGACGCTATCGACCAGGCTGGCAGCGCTGCTGACACTGCTTAGTGCATTGCTAGGGGCGTTCACGACTGCATTGCTGGCCAATGCGGATGCACTATTGGCAGAGCTCGTGGCAGGATATGCTGGGGCCGTATTAAATGCGCCCAGGCTATTGTTGAAACCATTCCGATCGCCAATCGCGCTATCGCGAGCAGAAGCAGCTGGGGAATATTGATTACTGAAGAGCGACCCTAAAATGCTTTCGGCCGTAGATTGATCGGCACCCGATGCATTCGCACTAGCGTATGAGAATGCCGCTGAATATGAATTATAAATGTTTGAGACTAGTGAATTGGATTCGTTATTGACGCTATCAACGCTCGCTAGCAGGGCAAACGCACTGTTAACGTTGTCGTTTTCATATGCTTTCCCCTCTACGGAAGTTGCTGCTCTAACACTAGCAACGTATGAACTGGCACTGCTGGCAACCTTTGCGTTAGCAGAAACCGTAGCGCTAGCCGAAGAAGCGTAGCTAGCGACACTATTGGCGGAATCAGTGGCTGGGGTGTCAGAAACTTCCGCGATCCGATATGATAATAAATCATTATCAGCGGCTACGTTGGCCGTCGTATCGGAACTACTGCTTTGCGTAGTAACGGCATCGCTGCCAGTAGACTGACTAGCATTCGTTGATTGGCTAGTGGTGGCAGCACTACTTGCGGATTGATCGTCAGCACTGCTTTGGCTTTGAGTCGAATCAGCCCTGGCAACTGTCGTTCCAAAAGTATCTGAAACGTGATCGTGTCCTGCGACATAGTCGACAGACACAACGGCAGTCGTCATAATCATCGCTGCAATCCATTTTTTCCCGGATTTGTATAATTTGTAATGTTCCTTATTTGAATTCTTTTTCATAGATAAGGACCTCCTTAATATCTTATACTATTATATGACATATTTAGTATAATTTTAAATATATTGTAGCCAAATCTTTTATACAGGAGGGATTATTTATGACTAATTCAACCGTTGATAAGCTCCTTGCTGATCACCATCACCTCACTGCCGAACAGCAGGCAATGATCAATGGCATCAAGCAATTTACAATCGACCACATCAATGATCAAAACCACGCTGTTTACGTCATTTATGGCGATGCTGGGACCGGCAAAAGCGTCATCTTAAGTCAATTATTCTATGATTTTCAACAATTATCAGCTGCTAAACAGGGGCCGCTCGCCAATACCCACAATTACTTTTTGGTGAACCATCCCGAGATCCTAAAGGTCTACAAACAAATCGCTGGCAAGGAAGCCCACGTTTTAAAAAAGCACTTCAATCGCCCGACATCGTTTATTAACCAGATGGCTAAGCGAGATGGGCATGCTGACATCACGATCATTGATGAGGCGCACCTACTGCTTTCCAGGCGCGACGCATACAATAACTTCTACCAAGATAACCAGTTAAGCGAAATTATCAAGCGTTCTCAGGTTACGATCTTAGTCTTTGACCACCGCCAGGTATTGCGGACCAAGAGTTTTTGGACCGATGCGCGGTTGAAGAAGCTGATTGCTCCCTACACCGTGGGCGAATACCACCTGACCCACCAGTTTAGAATGAACGCTAGCGATGGGTTGGTAAAATGGATCAATACGTTCACTGATGGGACTTTGACCGAGTTGCCACGCGACTTAGGTGCTGACTATGACTTTCGGATCTTTGACGATGCCGAAGCAATGCGCAAACTCGTGGTCAAACAAAACGAGCGCGTCGGCCTATCGCGGATCGTTTCGACGTCTGGTTATCCATCGACGCTTGACGGTGGTAAACACTACGTCGTTGAGGGCAATTTTAAAATGCCCTGGGACCAATATAATTATACCCAGACCCCGTGGGCAGAAATTCCCGCGACCATTAATGAAGTCGGTTCGATGTTTACTTGTCAGGGATTTGACCTTAACTACGTGGGCGTTATCCTGGGGCCGCCGATCAAGATCGATGAAAAAGACCACCTCTATGTTGACCTCAGTAAGTTTACTGACGTCGAATCACTGAAGAAGCGTAGTGACATCACCGATCCGAAGGTATTTGCTAAGGTCAAGCAGACGTTAGTGCTCAATTCGGTGAACGTATTGATGAAACGCGGGGTCAAGGGGCTGTATGTCTTCGCCCATGACCAGCAATTAAGGCAGCGCTTAGCACAGATTTGGCACGCCCACCAAGTTGATTAATCATGTATAATAAAGACAAGATATTAACTAGGCAGGTGAATGCATTGGGTAAGCTCAACTTTTTACGAATCGCGTTGGTCGTGGTGGCCGTGATCTTGTTAATCCACTACGTCTTCTTGACGCATTATTTTTCTGACAGCTTCAATACGATCTTAGAAATCATTCTTTCAGCCGTCGAAATCATCTTGATTTATGCCTATGTAAAGGTGCTAAGAAATAAGCGATGACAAAAATAAGATTGCTACATAATATGTAGCAATCTTATTTTTTAGCATCCAGTAACTTTGATTCTAGTAACTCTTTGAAGCGTTTTTGGAATTCTTTCTCATCCATTGGAATTAAGCTAGAAATCCATAGTGAAATAATTAAATTAACATATTTAATGAATAGTCGCACGTGAAAAAGATCATCCTCTGGGAATAGCTTTTTCATAATGCGCAGGTAATGAATTTCTAGGTAATGCTGCCAAATTTCGTTTACATCAGTACCATTGAGGACCCGAATCTGATCACGGTTCTTATAGATGATCGGAATCGCAGTCTTGCTAAAGATTTCCACGAATAGCTCTGGTGTCAGTTCCTTATTCTTCTCATGCCGATATTTGTCCACGAAACCATGAATTAATTCACGATCGATTTGACATTCGGAATATTTAATAATGTCATCCTTACTATGAAAATGATGGTAAAAAGTCCCCTTGGCCACATCGGCTTCATTAATAATATCAATATTAGTAATATTCAAAATTGATTTTTGATTAATCAAGGATAAGAATGCATTAACAATTTTTTGTTTTGAATTTGCCATGTAATCAATCCTTTTCCTTAAATTAAACCCGTAATTGTTTGTTTATACAGTTGATCAAAATCCGCAATGAACTTCTCTGGATCCTCAGGATTGGGTTCTGTAATCCAGGATTCAATAATGATCACAATGTAGTTCAAAATAATATTCACATTCTTAGTCGATATGCCATTGTGCTTGGCTTTAGCAGCAACAAAGGATTTAAAGACTTCAATCAATGGATTTTCCCAAATGTGATTTAAAGTACATTCACTCAGAACCATAATTCGGTCTGAATGGGCATATAAGAACGGAACGCTCACCTTGGCAATGTCTGAGATCGCCTGTTCCATGTTCAAATTAGCAGCATTTAATTCAGCGAGTCCATCCCGAATCGGTGCCACTAACTCATGTTCAATCTGCACTTGAATATAATCTAATATATCCTGTTGGCTTTCAAAATTGTTATAATATGTGCCTCGTGAAATGCCAGATGTATTAATGATGTCATCGTTATTAACGTTCAATAACGAATTATCGCGCACCAATTTTAAATATGCATCTGCAATCATATGTTTAGTTTTGAGCATCAACTCACCCCGCTTTTTTTAGGAATCCCTGCATATTTATTACAATTATGCAAAAAATACTTACGACTTATTATAACAACATATCTTGTAAAAATTAATGATTATTACGGAATTTTTACTTTTAAAAAACCGTTTTGTAAAGAAATATTGATAGTATTTAAATAATGATTGTGTTATAAATGATTTAAGTATTAATTATAATAAGGAGTCCTTAATTATGAATAATCAAAAATCAAACCCACAGGAACGTAAAGTTCTCCACAAAGTTAAAAAACAATGGCTCGTGTTATCATCCGTCGTACTATTAGGAATGGCAGCTGGCGTTAGCGTCAACGCCAATGCTGATAGCACGACCAGTTCGGCCGCCACGACCCAATCAACTGCCAGCGATAATACCGCAGCTGGTTATTTAGCCAACACAACGGTGTTCAGTAATACCGTTTCTGGTGCTAACAATAGCCTAGCTGACCAAGTATCGATCGTAAATAGCCTTGCGAGTGCTGCTTCGACTGCCGTTAGCCAAGCCCAACGCGGCGCTAACACTAATATCAGTGCTAGTTATGATGCTTCTAACGCTGCGAGCGCCTACTCCACGGCAGCACTCATCAATACCACTGCCAATAATTTAGCATCTGCTGGACAAGCATTGAACGCCCAGATTAGCGTTGCCGTTACGATCGCTAGTACTGCTACGACCACGGGTGGTAACATTGCTGATGGATCTAGATCCGCTAGCCTTGCATCATCTGCCTTCACCCAAGTAATGGCGTACCTAAACAGTGCGTACGGCTTAGTCCCAAGCATGAGCAGTGCCACTAATTTGGTGTTAGGACTTGCTAACAAGTCGATCTCAGAAGCAAGCAGTAGTGCGACGAGTTCAGTCGCTAGCTCGACGACTTCCAGTGCATCATCAGCTAGCTCTTCATCTGCTAGTTCAGCAAGTACGAGTTCGGCCCAAAGCAGCAGTGCCACTAGTAGTAGCGCTACTAGCGTTCAATCAAGTGCCAGCTCAGCTTCCAGCAGTGCATCGACTACCACTAGCCAAAGCAGCAGTGCGAATAGTACCAGCAGCGATGCTGACGATACCCAATCGGCCGAAGTTGCCAGAGCAAAGAGTCGGGTCAAAAGTGCTAAGAAGGCCCTCAAGAAGGCTAAGACCAAAAAGGCCATCAGTAGTGCTAACAAACGTTTGAGCTCTGCTGAACGAGGCGTGCTCATCGCTGAAAATAACTATAATGAAGATTACTACTACTCATTTGATGGGACCTTCAAGACGATTACCAC
Source organism: Nicoliella sp. ESL1120 (assembly GCF_058508515.1). Taxonomy (NCBI): domain Bacteria; kingdom Bacillati; phylum Bacillota; class Bacilli; order Lactobacillales; family Lactobacillaceae; genus Nicoliella; species Nicoliella sp. ESL1120. The sequence goes on along the minus strand of NZ_CP196383.1, from coordinate 526,991 downwards.
CAAAAAGAATCTTTACACTTACAGTAACCAACACCTCGTTAAGAAGTATCGGCTCAAGAAAATTAAAAAAGGCACGACCATTACGGTTAAAAAGATCATTACCTCTGATAATTCATCCGTCTTCGAAGTTACTGGTAACCAATACATTACTGGTAAAAAGAGTTTTATTAAATAACCGTAAATCACTTATTTTTGCAAAGCCGTTTTTGACAATTGTTAAATTATACCACAGAAATGAAAGCGCCCCTAAATTTTTTCAATTTAGAGGCGTTTTTATTATCGAATCTTATTAATTGATGTTTTGAGGCCAGTAATAAAGTGGTGGTTAGCAAACTCGATCCGTGTCGTCTTACCGTAGTGAATAATCCGATTCACTTTCACCTTGGTCCCACGCTTTAGTTGCCCGATGTAGTGCTGACTAGTAAAGCGTTTGTTGTTATAAACGTTGACCGTTTGCGCCACTTTTACGTAGTCACCAACGCGGTCAAAATCATAGTAGTAACGCGCATTGTATAACTTGGCCAGCTTTAAGTAGGTCTTTTCGGCAGAATAATACTTGTTCAGATCATGGCGCTTCTTTGATGCCGCCTGATTTCTGCTTGATTGATAAGTCGCCGATAACCCCTGATGCTTTGAATCAGCTTTTAAGGTCGCAGTGGCTTGGTTAAGGTTAGCCTTGGCTTGCGCAACGGTTTCCGTTTTGGCATGGGCGATCGGACCGTGATTACCATTAATCAGTCCGAATGCCAAGCCCGTTGACGCTAACAGCGCGATTAGCAACTTATTTTTTCCAATATTTTTCATTCATCTCACCTAAATTCCTTATTGCCCCCATTATAGCAAATTGAACGTAAAAAAGCTCGATTCCGAAAGTAATCGAGCTTTTTGCGTAATTGAATTAACTTAATTTACTAAAACCACCACTTAAGCCGTTCAATAGGTTCACAATGTTATTCCATTGTTGGTCCCGTGCGCTAGCAGTCGTGCTACCGTTCGCCCAGTTTTGTTGAACCTTTGAAGCAGCGTCTGAAATGACTTGGTTATCATAAGTGGAGAAGCGGCCCTTGAATGCTTGGGCTAATTCTGAAGCTTGTTGTTGGAAAACCATTACGGCCTTATTCCCGAAGTTAGTATTATCGTAAGCATCGGTCGAACCCATGTCAGAAGTGATCGCATTCAATGAGTCACGGTAGTCAGTGTAGTTACCGTTGTTAAAGCGTGTCCCTGCCCCGACAGTGTAACTATTCTGCGCACCTGGGTTAGCGTAAATTCCTAGTGAGCTAACGGCATTATTGAATGCGGTTTGGTCATTATTAACGGGCGTCGTTGCTGGTTGGGTATTGTTATTCGCAGTCGTCGTCGTTGATGGAGTCGTATTTTGGTTCTGGGTGCTAGAAGGGGTGGTGTTTACAGGCGTTGTTGAATTGTTCTTTTTAGCCTTTTTAGCCTTCTTGGTCTTCTTAACCTTCTTATGGTGCTTGACCTTGGTATGTTTCTTAGCCTTATGCTTCTTAGCAGCATTAACAGTTACTTGGGCCTCAGTATTGAAGGCTTCTAAAACGGTCGGTGCCACTAGCATTAGTGATAAGGCGGTCATTAAAAGCGTCTTTTTCATTTTCATATATGTACATCTCCTTAAGAATTATCATAATTAATATAGCATTTTCTTAAGGAGAATTCAAAATGTTTTTGATACTAATTAATATCCAGCTAAAACGTTATAGTTATTAGTCTTTTGATGCATCATCTTGACAACGGATGCGGGTGCCCTTTTCAGACTCATCGTTTGTAGTAACCGCCCGCGCAGCAATAGCCGCTTGCTTCCGCTATCGTTACAAGTGATCAACGTGAGCAGCTTTTGCTTGGTGTTATCGACCACGCTGACTGCGTAGGGACTGATGATCTTACGCTGAGTGATCTGGTATTCATAGACCTTATGCATATCAGTTAAGTAGACCTTCATCCCCACTTTGCCCTGATTGTAAAATGGCGAGAACAACGCCTGCTTGTTGATCATATGGTGACCAGCTAGCGCATAATTACCCTCACCCATCTTTTGGTCCGCTCGCATCGTTCCCGCAGCGAGCATCAGCGTTTCATTATCGACCCCGAGGCCGATCGGTAAGTGCAAATTGATCGAAGGCGCGATGATTTGCCCAACGAGTTTAACGTTTTTAGCATGCAAGCGGGCGTTGATGACTTGATTCATCGTGACCGCCTTGACTTGATTCATATTATAGTTGGCCTGCTGAGTCCGTTGTTGATTAGCTTGGACCTCTTTGCGATCGATCGTCGGCCGATACCCAGCGACCAATGCGGTCTTGATGGGTTCAATGCTTAACATTGCAAGCCCCGCGACCAACAAGAGGATCGCGGCCCATAGTTGCCACTTTTGCTTCATTATTCATCAACTCCATTGAAATCATTATAAAACAAAAGGGAGTAGACACCAAATGCCAACTCCCGATTGATTAGTAAAGTTTTGCAACTTGTTTTTGAATATCTGCGTTGTCCAAGAAATCGTCGTATTTGGTCTCAGCCCGTTCCACGATCCCCTTATCAGAAACTTCGATGATGTGATCAGCAATCGTTTGGATGAATTGGTGGTCATGGGAAGTAAAGATGATCGAGCTTGGGTATGAGATCAAGCTGTCGTTCAATGCGGTGATCGATTCCATGTCCAAATGGTTAGTCGGATCATCGAACAAGAGGACGTTGGCCTTTTGCAACATCATCTTGGAGAGCATACAACGCACCTTTTCACCCCCGGATAAGACGTTGACCTTCTTATCAACGGCTTCACCAGAAAAGAGCATCCGTCCTAAGAAGCCACGGATAAAGGTATTGTCGCTTTCATCCTTTTGGGCGTATTGGCGCAACCAGTCCATGATCGAAAGGTCGCTGCCGTCGAATTCAGCGTTGAAGTTCTTAGGTAGATATGACCGTTTCGTCGTTTGCCCCCAGGTAACGGAGCCCGTGTCTGGTTGCATCTCACCTGCGATGATCTGCATTAACGTCGTGGTCGCCAAGTCATTGCGACTGATAATGGCGGTCTTTTCACCTGGCCGCAGCGTAAAGGTCACGTTATCTAAGATCTTGACCCCATCGATCGTCTTGGAAACCTTGTCCACGCGCAACAGGTCGTTACCCAGGTCGCGTTCCTTTTCAAAATTAATGAATGGATACTTCCGTGAAGAAGGCTTGATATCGTCCAGGGTGATCTTATCAAGCTGTTTCTTCCGTGAAGTCGCCTGCTTGGACTTGGAAGCATTGGCACTAAAGCGGGCGATAAATTCCTTTAGTTCCTTGATTTGATCTTCTTTTTTGGCGTTGGAATCAGCACGCATCTTGTTGGCGAGCTCGCTGGATTTCAACCAGAAGTCGTAGTTCCCAACGTACATTTGGATCTTTTGGAAATCAACATCACACATCATCGTACATACCTGATTCAAGAAGTAACGGTCATGGGAGACGACGATCACGATGTTGGGATAATCAGCCAGGAAGTTTTGCAACCATTCAACGGTGTGGTTGTCCAACCCGTTGGTCGGTTCATCTAATAATAAGATGTCGGGCTTACCAAAGAGGGCTTGGGCGAGTAAGACCTTCACCTTTTCCCCCTCGGTCAATTCACTCATCTTTAAGTCGTGCATCGATTCTGGGATCCCCATGCTTTGCAGGAGTTGGGAAGCCTCTGATTCGGCATTCCAGCCGTCCATTTCGGCAAATTCGCTCTCGAGTTCGGCAGCGCGGACCCCGTCTTCATCGGAGAAATCGGGCTTAGCGTAGAGGGCGTCTTTTTCCTTCATAATCTCGTAGAGCTTTTTGTAACCTTGAATCACCGTATCCAAGACGGTGAACTCTTCGAATGCGTAGTGATCTTGGTTCAAACTAGACATCCGTTCGTGTTCGCCAATCGAGATATTACCACTAGTGGGTTCAATCTTGCCTTCAAGCAACTTTAAAAATGTTGATTTACCAGCACCGTTGGCACCAATCACCCCGTAACAATTACCGGGCGTGAATTTTAAATTAACATTTTCGTAAAGCTTCTTACCAGAAAACTGAAGTCCCATGTCGCTAACTGTAATCATATTTTTCCCTCCATACAATGGTGTTTACATAACAAAGCGCCCTGGTCACCATCGCTGGACTAGGACGTTTTTTCGTTGTAACTAGCTATTTGTTATTACTTTACCATAACTAAGGAGACTACTCAACTTGAAAAACCGAGTTGACTGGCGCATCCCCACTCGTAATTTCGTAAATGTGCTGCTTCGTATTCGGGTTCGCCAAGATTGCGACTATTGCTGAGGCCACGTCATCGCGTGGAATCGATCCACCGATGCGATCCCCATCGACCGCAATCTTGCCAGTCCCCGCATCATTAGTGAGCATCGTTGGCCGTAAGATCGTGTAGTCGAGCCCACTTGCCTTTAAGAAGCGATCGGCGTAGTGCTTAGCCACGTAGTATGGTTGTAAAGCCCCCGTCTTAGCCCAATAGCTACGGTCATCGGCGGCAACGGCACTGACCATCACGTAGCGCTTGATCCCCGCGAGCTTAGCGGCATCCATCGTCTTGACCGCCCCGTCTAGATCGATCAAAAGCGTCATATCATCACCGGTGTTGCCACCAGAGCCCGCACTAAAGACGAGCGTATCGATCGAATGGGCCGTCATGATTTTGGCCATTTCCTCAGGGCCGCCCAGCAAGTCGAACTTTACTGGCGTTACGTGCGCTAGGTTAGCAACGGTCGTGAATTGACTTTCATCACGAAAGCCTGCGAACACGTGATCACCAGCTCGCGATAGCTTCGAAACCACCAGTTTACCTACGTGTCCATGGGCACCGATCACAAGAATATTTGCCATTTAAACAGCCTCCTTATTATTAATTAGTAAGCATATTGTATCAAGTATCAGCGATTAATTATACTAATGCGACTCAGGGCAACAAAAAAACTGATCTCAAACGAAATCAGTTTTTAAGGCATGTTATTTAACACTTTTTTTATCGAGAATTGCAATGGCGGAATCGATTAATCCACTGTCGTTTTTCAACGCTAACTGGTTGTATTGAACCGTCAACGTTAGACCCGGAGCATCGATATATTGTCCTGAATAGCCCTTGTAGTAAATGGGACCCAAGTCACTGTCGAGTGCCTTATCAAAGTCTGGGGTAGCGAAATCAGCATCCACGACCACCAAATCAAAAGAGGTGTCAACGGCGCAGGAACCAACATCTGAGAATGGTCCGACCCCATCATCTAAGCTCAACAGGAGCTTGGAATTTTGATCAGCAACTTTTGTAATCTTGGCCTTTGCTTCATCAGTAATTACAATTTTCATTCAAGTAATCCCCCTTCATTTAAACTACAATTACTATCTTAACGATTATTGAAAATATGTCAATCATTTGATACACGCAAAGCTGCTAACGGTGTTTAAAGATCCGATGGGACTTATAGGTGCTGCGGTTATCACTATAATGGGTTTGATATTGACGTTCCGTCCTGCGTTTTTGGTAGTGTTGATAAGTCTTGTAGGCCGCATAGCCAGCCAAGAGCTTGCTAACGGTCGAATAATGGCGTTGGCCATTTTGATAGTAGCCGACCTTATCTGGTGCGGGAACGTTCATCGTATTATCGATTTGCGAACGGCCCGTGGCGTAATCGAATTTAATCCCTGGTTGGACGTTGAACAAGTAAACGTTAAAATCGAGCTTCCGATTCGTCGAGATGGCCTGCAAATGAACCCCGCGGGCCATTAATTCGCTGCCCCTAAAGATCGGTTGGACTTGATAGACGACCTTTTGGTTATCCTTCAGTGCGTTTCTGACCAGGGTCTCATAGATCGTCTGTAGTTTTTGATTGCTGAATGCCGATTGGGTAAAGAGGTTCTTCAAATTATTTTGATCACCAGACTGCAGGCTCGCCTGGTAATTCCCATCGGTATCGATTCCCTTTGATAGGCTATAGGCGATCAAGTGCCCACGGTTAATGATCGCATCTTTGTTGACGAATTTTTGGTGCCAGCCCGTCGGATATACCGTCTGCCGTGTCCGCAACGCCCCATCAGCGACGTTACGCTTTTCTAAGTATGCAGTATTCGCGGCTGAGGTCCGATTATGCGAATCTAAATTTGCATATTCGATCTTATTGGTCCGCCAGATCGTCGGATCTAAGGTACTCTTACCCCCGTTGACCTCGACGACGGCCTGCTTGCCAGATGAATAATCTAAATTCGGTAATTGACTGGCGGTAATCTTAGTTTCGCTAGTGGCGTTAGTCCCCGTGCTTTGCGAGTGATTAGTGCCACACCCGACTAGTGTGACTGCAACGAGCGCCGTTGATAATAATGCTACTAATTTTTTCATTATAATGAAACCCCTATTCCAGATCGTCTAATCCATTCATTGCTTCCATCTCTAATAATTGCGAACGCATTGCTGAACCCCCACGGATACTGTTGTCCATGTTATTCGGGCAGATGACCCGGTGGACTGGGATGACCATCGTTAACGGCGAGTCAGTAACCGCTTGCATCACGACTGTTTCAGAGACGCCCGCCTTTTCAGCAACGTCCTCAGCAGTCATGAACGAACCATACGGAATCGTTCGAATCAGCTGCCAAATCTTTTGTAAGGCAGGATCGCCCGCCCCGCTAATGTCGATGGGTATGTCCAGCTGCTTTTCTTCACCTAGGATGTAGTCTTCAAAGCGTTCTACATATCCAGTCGTCACATCCCGTTGATTGCGAAATTCGAACTGGCCATTTGGATAGAAGTCATAGATTTGCGATATGTGTTGATCTGAGTCTGAAATAAAATTCAGCCCATTGTTATTTACGGTAAAATATAATTTTTTGTCGTTAAACTTAATTATATCCCAATATAATTTTTCCATTTCAGTAGTTACCCCATCTCTTTAAATGAATTATAGCAAACCTCGTTCAGAAAATAAAAACAATCCATTCCACCCTTAATTTGTTAAAAATAAAAACGCCAATGGATAGCTCCATTGACGTTTTGGATTTGAATTTTATTATGGACGTGAGTAGCCCACTGAGTGCCACCATGGTGAGGAAACGTTTTCGATGACGACCCCGCGGTTTTGGGCGTTGATCATCTTACCATTACCGATGTAGATACCAACGTGGGAAATACTATGCTTGCTATAACCAAAGTATACTAAATCACCCTTTTGCCGATTTGCTGCCGCAATCTTTTTCGTCGTGTTGTATTGAGCTTGGGCAGTTCTAGCTAGGCTCTTGTGACCAGCCTTATAAACGTATTGGGTGAATCCTGAACAATCGAAGCGACTAGGCCCCGTTGAACCGTAAGAATAAGGAGTCCCTAGCTTTGATTTAGCCAAACGATACATCTGGTCAAAGTTTTGGCTTTGGCCAGCTGAATCAGCATGGACTGCTTTGCTCCCTGCAAAAGTAGCGGCAACGATGGTCAATGTTGCAACGGTTAAAATTACCAAGAGGCGTTTAGTTAAAGCGTTAATCATAGTTGAATAATTCCCTTTCCATTTTCGTTTTTTTATTTTTGCTTTAATTGAATAAGTTCATTATAAAGAATCAATACTACGGGAAGAATTCAACTAAGTTGCAATTTGATTAAGAAAAATTACAAAATGCGTCCATTTTTGTAATAATGATTATTCGACTTTGATAGAAAAATCGTCTCGTTTCGATTATAATAAATATGTAAATCAAATCTTTAGGTAAGAAGTGAATTTTAATGAATTTATACTCGTACCATTATTTAACCCAAAACTTCAGCAATTTAGGGTTTTGGCTATCAATCGTCGCAGCAGCGTTTGTGATCGCGTTCATCATTTTAGGTATTTTATACTTACGGAACCGGACTAACCTGAAGTATCGTGACTTCTTCGTTGTCTTGAGTTTTTCAGCTATTTTATTCGCCAGTCTGCAGGTCAGCAATTTCGTGAGCATGCAGTCGAGTTCTAGCCAATCTGGCCAAACGGCGACCGTGTTGAAAAACATCAGTGCCCAAAAGCACGTCCCCGTTTCCGAAATGTACGCCAATTCGACGACGTTGCAAAATGGGATGACGATCAAAGCCGGTAAGCAATATTACCAAGTGACTTTTAACAACGACCAAAGCGGTTATAGCTTGACGCCCACTAATCTGGTCTATAACAAGCCTAATTACATAACTGCCAATCACTTTAGCTTTAATTTCTTGAACAACGTCTACGTTGAACTGGCGTTGAAACTATTGATCGGGTTCATTATGTTAGTAATTCAAATCAACCTCTCCGGGAAGGGGAACTTGATGCCGTCCAATGCCATCGACCAATTACAAAACTATGTTCTTGGTGGGATTATCGGTGGGATGATCTATAATGATGCGATTACGATCTTGCAGTTCTTCATCGTCTTATTGATCTGGTCATTGATCATCTTTGGTAGTAAACTGCTCGTTCGGCAGTCGGACTTCTTCAAGCGAATGTTGACTGGGAATCCCCAAAAGATCATTGCCAATGGTAATATCATCGTTGATAATGCCTTGAAGAACGGGATGTCTGGTTCGGACTTAGCGTTTAAGCTGCGGTTAGAAAACATCGGAAGCTTCCAAGACGTTAAAAGCGCCGTGCTCGAACAAAACGGCCAGATGACGATCACTAGTTACGGCGACGAATCGATTCGCTACCCATTGATTACTGATGGTAAGGTCGACGAATCCGTACTCGAACGAATTAATCGGGATGAAAAGTGGGTCGAAGATCAGGTCAATAAACAAAACCTGACGATCGAACAAGTGTATCTCGGCCAGTTGATCAACAGCAAGTTGGTCTTGGTCCCATATCCACAACACAGCCACCGTTTTGGTGATAGATTATTCAATTTAAATAAGAAGGCTCATTAATAAAAAAGCACTTCATCAGTAAACCTGATGAAGTGCTTTTTTATTATTTCGTTAAATACTTAGCCTGAAGTTGTTTTTCCTGGGCGGCTGAAATGCCGATTCCCTTATGAATATAATTTTGCATGTTGCCATAGTACTTAGCGACCGTTGCGTAGAAGCGGTCCAATTGGCCAACTTGTTCGACGTACGTATTCTTATGGTGGTAGTAATTAGTCAATAGATAGTCGTTGTAAATCGTATCCTTATCAACGCCGAGCGCTGATAGTAATACGACCGTCACTAATCCAGTTCGGTCATGGCCGTTCAAGCAGTGATACATTACCGCGCCGTTTTGATTGTTCAACAATAACTCGATGATTTCCCGATAAGAAGTCCGTGCCGAGCGATACGTGGTGAACGGTTTGCCGTAGGTATAGATTTGTCCCTCTTTTTTCTTTTCTGCCTTATAGCTTTGCTTTTCCGCCGCCGTATTGGTTGGATAATCAAAGTATTGCACATTGGCCAACAATGATGATTGATTGCCATCCTCATTTGGATCAGGGAGGGCTTTGACCCCATCCTTTTCTGTCAATGAACGTAGATCGATGATCTTATTGATGTTGAACTTCGCCACCATGTCCGATCCCGCTTGATTGATGTCATTCAAGGCGTTACTTCTAAAAATCGCGTCGTCCTTAATGTGTTTGCCATTCGCTCCTACATAACCACCCAGATCACGAGTGTTCCAGCTAATCGTTTCATAGTGATGACTAGCCCGTTGCTTAGCGAACTTATCGACGCGCGCAGTCCATTCTTGTTCCTTACTTTGGGCGCTCTTAGTCACCTTAGCCAATGCTTGGTAGTTAACGAACGTAATCGCCGCTACCATCGTGATGACGATTGCCAAAATTTTTACCCGACTTCGATCTATTTTCATAATTCCATCCCTTTCCGTTTCGGATTAATTGTATCAGCCGAAGGTAAAGGACTTGTAAATTATCGGTGTAAAGAACGTAAAAACGACGGCCCATTAGAACCGTCGTTTAAAAATTCGATTATTTAACTAGCATTTTATTGATGACCGCACCCATCACCTTGATTCCAGCTTTGATTTCGTCAACCGAGCGGTTCGAAAAGTTCATCCGCATCGTATTCGTTTCTGGATTATCAGGGAAGAATGGTGCGCCTGGTACAAAGGCAACGTTGTTTTTAATACATTCATCGAACAAACTGTCGATATCTGGATTGCCTGGTAATTTCACCCAGAGGAACATGCCCCCTTCTGGATGGGTCAATTCAGTCCCTGCTGGGAAGTGTTCTTGAATTGCTGCATACATTGCTTCACCGCGTGCATGGTATGCTTCGGTAATTTGATCGATATGGGCCTGCATATCATTGTGTTCCATGTAGCGGGCGATCACGTATTGGGTAAAGTTATCGGTGTGCACATCTTCAAATTGCTTCAAAAGCGTCATCTTGGCAATCAATTCAGGAGCAGCACTAGCCCACCCCATACGCAAACCTGGTGCTAAGATCTTAGAGAACGTGCCGGTGTAAATGACCCGCCCGTTCTTATCAAGGGAGCGAATCGGTGCAATTTGCTTCCCTGCGTATCTAATCGCACCGTATGGATCATCTTCAACTACAATGACATCATATTGGTCAGCTAGTTCGACTAAGCGTTGTCTTCTAGCTAGCGACATTGAATTACCAGTCGGATTTTGGAAATTAGGGACCACGTAGATGATCTTAGTAGTGGGGTGTTGCTTTAAAGTGGCTTCTAATTCATCCATCTTCATCCCATCTTCATCAACGTCAACGCCGACCGTTTCAGCACCATAGGTCTTAAAAACATCTAGTGCGCTTAAATAAGTCGGCCGTTCGCTAATGACTACGTCGCCTGGATTGATCATCATTTCAGCAATGACGTCCAATCCTTGTTGAGAACCGGTCGTGATCAACATATTAGCAGGATCTTCGTCTAAGCCACGCGTCCGCATATACTTAGCGATCAATTGACGAAGGTGTAAGTTTCCTTGCGCAACGCTGTATTGAAGAACGGTTTGCCCGTATTCGTCGAGTACGTAATCCGCGGCATCCTTGATCTCTTTTACTGGAAATAGTTCTGGTGCAGGTAGTCCACCTGCAAATGAAACAATGCTAGGCTTACTAGCAACGGTCAATACTTCACCAAATGGGTTATCGTTGGTCAACGGCACTCTGCTTGAAAAGTTATACTTTGTCATATTTAATCCCCCTAAATTGAATCAATTTCATGTTAAATAGAATTATATTACATAATTTCATCTAATGTCAATTTTTTCCACAAAAAAACCAAAACTATTTTAGTTTTGGTTTTTAAGCATTATTTATAGGATCACTAATGATTTATTGAGGCGATTACTTAAAGACGCGGAAACGTTCGCTGTCTTCCATGAATTCCTTGTCACCAGCTGGGGCTTCGATTGAACCAAAGTCCATTTCACCACGAAGTCTCCAACTCTTAGGAATATCGAATTCCTTAGCGATATCAGCATCGATTAGTGGGTTGTAGTGTTGAAGGTTAGCACCGATTCCGTTTTCAGCAAGAGCAGTCCAAACTGCGTATTGAGCGTTTCCTTGAGCTTGTTCGGACCAGTCGTAGAAGTTATCCTTGTAAGCTGGGAATTGTTCTTCTAAGCCGTGCACAACGTCAGTGTCAGTGAACCAAAGAATCGTTCCAAAAGCATTCTTAAAGCCATCAATCTTAGCCTTGGAGTTCTTTTCGAATGCTTCGTCGCTTCCCATGGCCTTCTTCAAGTTATCAGCAACGATATCCCAAACCTTGTCTTGGTACTTGCCAAATGCAAATACGACCCGAGTGGATTGGCTATTGAAAGCTGAAGGAGTTTCCTTAATTACTGATTCTAAGAATGGTACTAATTCTTCTGGTGATTGGCTAACGTTTTTACCTAATGCGTAAATCGTGCGACGCTTCTTTTCTAAGTCTAAAAATTCTTTTTTCATGGTAAATTCCTCCCTGAATATTACTAATTTGATTTGATGTTACTATCATAACACAACAACTTACTTTTTGTAAGTTAAAAGCGTTAAAAAAGCAAAAAAGATGCCCAAGCCCCATATTCTGTACTATAATGAACTTGTAATGCTAATTAAGGAGCCATGCAAATGTATTACTACCTGTTCTTGTTTTTAGCAATAATTGGTGAAATGATCGGGACCAACCTATTGAAGGCCTCAATGGGGTTCACCCACTGGTTGCCCGCATTAGGTTCAATCTTTTCATTTACATTATGCTTCTATTTCCTTTCAATCGCAATGATTAAGATCCCATTGAACATTGCATATGCCACTTGGAGCGGTGTTGGTCTGATTTTAGCGACCGTCGTATCCGTTCTGATCTGGAAGGATCAAATTACAATCATCACGGTGCTAGGACTCACATTGATTATCGCGGGCGTGGTTATCTTAAACGTCTTCGAACCAAAATAAAAAGAGCTTTGATTACTTCAGTTAAGTGATCAAAGTTCTTTTTATATTTATACATAAAAATAAATTGAAAAATACATTAAAATCGTGCCTATCATTACAAAAATATGCCAGATGACATGACCAAACGGAATGGCCCGAAAGCTATAGATGACGGAGCCGACCGTAAATGCGATTCCGCCGAGCAGCAATAGGATAAACCCATGCCAACCCAATCCCTGAAGCAAACGATGGATGCCTAGCACACAAAACCATCCCATGACCACATAGATTACGGTCGAAGCCACTTTGAACCTGCCCATCCAGATCGACTTATAGATGATTCCTGAGATCGCCATGAACCAAATCACCCCGAAGATCACCCAGCCTAGCTTCCCACCAATCGTTACCAACGAATATGGTAAGTAGGTCCCAGCGATCAACAGGTAAATTGCCGAATGGTCAAAAATTTGAAAAACGTGTTCAGCCTTAGTGAAGTATAGGCTATGGAAGAGCGTTGATGCTAAATAAAAAATGATCAACAACGCCCCATAGATCGAAAAGGTCGTAATCCGCATCGCCCCACCCTCATGGACGCCGTGAACGATCAAGACGATCGCAGCTGCAATGCTTAATCCGACCCCGATACCATGGGTAATCGCACTCAAAATTTCATTGATCAGTAGGTATTTTTTGTTGTTTAAAAAAGCAGGCATCTTATCCATGACAAAAAATCCTCTCTAATAATTATTAGTTATATTATACTCAATAAATCAAAAAAAAGACCATGTTTTATTAATAAACATGGTCCTTTAAAGGTTTATTTAAATTTTAATACCAGTTATGTGATAACCAGTGCTTTTTAGCGTTTGACCAACTGCCATAACGACTTAAAACGTATTTATCAGCAGCCTTTTCTTGGTTTGCAGCTGAGTAGTTACCATGTAATAAACCAATTCCCAATTGGTATTTACCATAGTACTTACCATTTCTGGCGGTGTATGAGTTCTTTGATTCATGCCATGCGATCCATTTCTTAGCAGCTGCGTCACTCTTTGATAAAGTCGTCGTAGCATCTGCACTGGCAGTGGTTTCAGTTTCGTGTGAAGTAGCGATAAATGAGCCAAACATTGAGGCGGTAGCTAGAATAGTAAAAACAATTTTTTTGATTAACATATAAGAAAGATTTTCCTCCTTGAGATTCGTATCCATGATTTTATTCGTTCGTTTCAATGTTTTATACTTTACAGTAAAAATCTTACGCAATCGTTATCAAAATATTACAGGTTAATTACATGTTATTACGATTATGAAATAAAAAGGTTGCTATTTAAAACTAATATGATATAGTTAGTTACATAAGTAATTAACTAAAGGAGAAGTGAAATGGCAATTTTAGAAGTAATTAACTTGAATAAAAAATATGGCCGCAAGCAAGTGCTCCATAACGTTAGCTTTGAGATTCCAGCCGGGCAGATTCTTGGTTTGATCGGACCGAACGGGGCTGGTAAATCGACGATTATGAAAACGATCGTGGGATTGACGAGCTATAGCCTAGGCAAGATTACAATTGATGATCAAACCCTGACTAAGCATAATCGCAAGGCACTAGCAAGCGTTGGGACGATGATCGAAACCCCCGCCCTTTATGATAATTTAACCGGGGTCGAACATTTACACCTCTATAATGAGGGCAAGACCACGAAGAAAGAGATCCATCAAATCATGAAGGAAACCCAAATCGAACGGTTCGCCAATCAAAAGGCAAAGAAGTACTCACTAGGGATGCGCCAAAGATTAGGGATCGCAATTACGTTATTGAACCATCCTAAATTGCTGATTTTAGATGAACCGATGAATGGTTTGGATCCGCAATCGACCCATGACCTCCGTGACCTCTTGTTACGGCTTGCGAGCCGTGGAATCAGCATTTTGATTTCCAGTCACCTCTTAGATGAACTCGCTCGGATCGCTGATTCATACGTTGTCATCAATCACGGTCGCGTGGTTAAACAAGCCAGTGCTGCTGATTTCCTTTCAAGTGACAATCAGTTAGTTAAGATTGAAACCACCGATGTTAATGCAGCAGCTAACGTATTGAAAAGCGCTGGCTTCGATGCCCGCATTAACGATAAAAAAGTTGAAGTGCCCGCTAAGCAAGACACGTTGAATGATGTCCTAGTCGTCTTGGTGAACGCGCAAATTAAAATTACGAATGTCCAAATGGCTAGCGCTGACTTGGAAGAATCACTACTCAAATTATTAACGGCTGATAATCAAAAGGAGGTAAAATAATGTTCACGCTACTAAGACAGGAAGGCTACAAGGCCATCAAGGGTAAATCGATCTGGATTTCACTGATCTTATTGTTGGCCTATCAATTATTGATTACAATCGCGATCAAACAGTTCAAGATCATTAGCCCCACTGAATTTTTAACCACCAATGGGCAATCGAGATCGATCGTTGAAATCATCATGGTCGTGATCGCTAGTACGATCATTACCAATGAATTCGTTAATAAAACCATCAAAAACCTATTGGCTAGACAATACTCTAGACTCCAGGTGTACTTAAGCAAGATCATCACCCTCGTTTGGATCTATGCGATCATTGTCATCGTTAACAATTGCTTCACGTTCGTTTTGAAATTGATCTTCTTTAACAATACGTCAGTTAGCGACCACATGATTAAAGAAATGGTCAACGCAGGAGTTGGTCAAGCGATCTATGTATTCTTAATCGCTAGCTTCGTATTGTTGATCAGCAACATTGCCAAAAGCTCTGGGGCTTCGATCGGAGCTGGGGTCGCATCCATTTTCGCCACCCAGATCATCAGTCAGCTCCTCGCAATCTTGATCAACAAGTATGAATGGGTCAAATATAATCCGTTTAACTTCTTCATGGTCGAGAACCAATACGATACAAGTGCATTCAAAGAATTAACCCACCTATCCTTGAACATGATCACAGCAGGCGCATTCGTTTATGGAATTATCTTCATCGGCCTGGGCTACCTGATCTTTAACAAACGCAATATCTAATCCACCCGAGCTTAAATCATTTCATAATAATGATTTAAGCTTTTTGTTTGCAATCTAATCTCTATTGACTGGATATCAAAAAGTGATAAACTCTAAATATTATATTAATATTAGATTTTACTAGGATCAGGAGGTCCGCGTTTTGTTTACTGCTATTAAAGAAACGTTTGCCAAGCGGGGCAAGCTCACGCTTATCTTTGGTGCGATTTTAGCACTGTACATTATCATCGTCGCTTTTTGGGGAGCGTTCGGTGATTTAATCA
Organism: Nicoliella sp. ESL1120; assembly: GCF_058508515.1. Classification (NCBI taxonomy): domain Bacteria; kingdom Bacillati; phylum Bacillota; class Bacilli; order Lactobacillales; family Lactobacillaceae; genus Nicoliella; species Nicoliella sp. ESL1120. The sequence continues at coordinate 511,338 of NZ_CP196383.1, read as the reverse complement.
ACGCCGATAACTTCTTTCAATCACTCGGGACCGCTAACGTGGTTATTGGGATGTTAATGATGATTCTTGCTAGCCTCTCGTTCGGAAGTTCACATACCCGTGAATTTCTCGCTAAGTTAATTGACGAAGGCCATCACAAAGCAATCGTGTTTTTAGCACAAATTATTTTCTTGGCCGTATCATATGGCTTCTTCTTGCTAATCAGCATTGCCCTAGTGATCGGACTTCAAGTATCGCTATTTAAGGGGCAAGGGATGCAATCATTCGCCCAGTTCAATACCGTTATCTACGGGAATGCGATTCACATGTTTATCATGAGTGCGATGATCATCTTCTTTATGGTGTTGTTTAGAGGCATCAAGAGTCAACTAGGGGCCGTTGCGACTGGAATCGGGATTAACTATGGTGGTCTAGGGGTCGCTTGGATCGGATTTTTATTCGTTTACCGCTACCGCCTATTAAAATGGGAACCCTTCAACTTCTTAATGGTTGAAAACCAGTTGATCAAACCAATTAACCATACTTTGACTAAGCTATACCGTCCAGAAGCAATCTCAGGAAGCCTTATCTATGGGATTATATTTACACTTTTAGCTTTATGTCTCTTTTTATATATGAAGCCGATAAAGCGTTAAAATTCACTATTTTTCTGGTATAATTAATAGTACGTTCAAAATTTTTAATTAAGCCAGGAGGAGATATTGTGGACTTTAGTATCGATTTAGATAAACAACTCTGTTTCCAAGTATCTAGAACCCACCAGTTATATAATAAGTTATACCAAAAACCATTAAAGCAATTTAATTTAACTTACGTTCAATACATTACTTTATTGACCCTTTGGAAAAAAGATGGCGTAACCGTTAATACGTTAAGCAAGGAGCTTGATTTAACTAACGGGACTTTAACCCCACTGTTAAAACGCTTAGAAAAAGCAGGTTGGATCACTAGAAAACGCGATCGACAAGATGAAAGACGTCTGATCGTATCGCTTACTCCACACGGCCAAGAGCTACAGGGTAAAATTACCAATTGTACAGAAATGTGCCTAAATGAGATGGGCTACACTAACGAAGAATTCAAAAAAGCGCTCAAGAACGTCCAAGACATTCAAAACCGCCTACAAACCGCAATTGATAATCAAGAATAAATAAAAAAGTTCCCCACTGAGGGAGCTTTTTTTGTCCCCTTTTTAACCTTTTTCCGTACTATTTCAGAATTTAATACAAATTCATTCGTTTTTAGGGTAGAATAGAAAGTGTTAAGTTTTATTTTTTAGTTTTTATCGACTTGACTAAATAATGGGTCTTCTTGTAAGATACTATTACAATTTTTAAAAATCTTTAAAGAAGGTGTAAATGTGTCAGAAAAGAACGAAGAACTAGAACGTAAGTTAGCTCCTCGTCATATGCAAATGATTGCCCTTGGTGGAACGATCGGGGTCGGACTATTTATGGGGGCTTCCTCCACCATCAATTGGACCGGTCCTTCAGTATTGTTAGATTACGCATTGGCGGGGGTCTTCTTATACCTCATCATGCGTGCACTGGGTGAAATGCTTTATGTGCACCCAGTTACTGGGGCATTTTCTCAATTCGCGACCCTCTATATGCATCCCGTATTCGGATACTTAACCGCTTGGAGTAATATCTTCCAGTGGGTATTAGTCGGAATGAGTGAAGTGATCGCGATTGGTACCTATTGTCACTTCTGGTGGCCAAACCTCCCTGGGTGGGTCCCTGGAGTGATCGCCATCGTCAGTTTATGTTTAGCGAACCTCTTCTCCGTGAAGTCATTTGGAGAACTTGAATACTGGTTCGCATTGATCAAGGTCGTTACGATCGTCTTAATGATCGTAGCTGGACTAGGGGTCATCATCTTCGGGTTCGGCCACAACGGCCATCCCGTTGGAATTAGCAACCTTTGGAAGAACGGTTTCTTTGCTGGTGGAATCAAGGGCTTCTTGTTCGCCCTCGCCATCGTATTAGGTTCTTATCAAGGGGTCGAATTGATCGGGGTCACAGCTGGTGAAGCCGACAACCCTAAGAAGTCAATCGTTGAAGCGATTCAATCCACAATCGGTCGGATCTTGATCTTCTATATCGGAGCAATCTTCGTGATCGTTTCCATCTACCCATGGGACAAGATCGGGACGTTAGGTTCACCATTCGTGTTGACCTTCTCCAAGCTTGGAATCACCGCTGCTGCTGGAATCATTAACTTCGTGGTCTTGACCGCTGCGCTTTCTGGTTCTAACTCCGCGATCTACAGTTCCAGTCGGATGACCTACCTGCTTTCAAAGGAAGGCAAGTTACCTAAGAAGTTCTTGGAACTCACTAAGAGCGGGGTGCCATTGTACACCGTCTTGGCCGTTTCAGCCGGAATCTTCGTTGGGGTCATCTTGAACGTCGTCTTACCACTATTCGTTAAGAACGCATCAGACATTTTCGTGTTGGTATACAGTTCTAGTATCCTTCCTGGGATGGTCCCATGGTTCGTGATCCTAGTGAGTGAAATGCGGTTCAGAAAGTTGCATCCAGAAGAACTAGAAGGCCATCCATTCCAGATGCCTTGGTCTCCATACACTAATTACATCACCCTCTTCGTGTTGTTCGTCACTTTGATCTTCATGGTGATCAACAGCGATACGCGAGTACCAGTAATTATCGGTGCGATCTTCTTAGCCGTAATGACAATCATCTACTTTGCTAAGTACAACCAAAGCGATTTAGAACAACGGCGTAAGAATCAAGGAAAAGAAATTTTTGATAAATAAATAATTCAAACAGCGTCCCTGCTTAGCCAGGGGCGTTTTTTTATTTATCCTTGACAAATGAACAGTTGTTCATTAATATTGTACTGTTGACTTTATTTGAGGAAGTGTTTAGTTGTGTCAGAAAAAGATTCAAATTTAAAGCGGGGCCTCGCACCCCGCCATATGCAAATGATTGCGTTAGGAGGAACGATCGGGGTCGGCCTGTTCATGGGTTCATCATCTACGATTGGTTGGACAGGACCATCCGTATTGATCGACTACGCGATTGCAGGGATTTTTCTATACTTAATCATGCGTTCGCTCGGTGAAATGCTCTATGTTCACCCCGTAACTGGATCATTCGCCCAATTTGCGAACCAGTACATGCACCCCGTTTTCGGATACCTAACCGCTTGGAGCAATATTTTCCAATACATTGTCGTTGGAATGAGTGAAGTGATTGCAATTGGGACATATTGTAAATTCTGGTGGCCAGGATTACCTGGTTGGATTCCAGGATTGATCGCCATTATTTCACTAGCGGTTGCGAACCTAATTTCCGTTAAGGCCTTTGGGGAACTCGAATACTGGTTCGCCATGATCAAGGTCGTTACGATCGTCTTAATGATCATTGCTGGACTGGGGGTCATCATCTTCGGGTTCGGCCACGGTGGTCATCCAGTCGGCATCAGTAACATTTGGAAGTACGGTTTCTTTACCGGTGGCATCAAGGGCTTCTTCTTTGCCCTCGCGATTGTATTGGGTTCGTATCAAGGAATTGAGTTGATCGGGGTCACTGCTGGGGAAGCCGCCAACCCTAAGAAATCATTGATCGAAGCGATTCAATCCACGATCGGTCGGATCTTGATCTTCTACATCGGAGCCATTTTTGTGATCCTTAGTATCTACCCTTGGGATAAGATCGGTGAAATTGGTTCACCATTCGTGGAAACCTTCGCTAAGCTCGGAATCACGGCTGCGGCTGGAATCATTAACTTTGTGGTCTTGACCGCTGCGCTTTCTGGTTCTAATTCTGGAATCTACAGTGCTAGTCGGATGACATTGCTACTCGCCGAAGACCACAAGTTGCCAAAGCGCTTCTTGAAGATTAACCGCCATGGAGTGCCATTCTATGCGGTCGGTGCGATTTCGCTAGGAATCTTTGTTGGGGTCATCTTAAACTTCATCCTCCCAATTTTCTTCAAGAGTGCTGGTGAAATCTTCGTAATGGTCTATAGTTCGAGTGTGCTCCCTGGAATGGTGCCTTGGTTCGTCATCTTGATCAGCCAAATTCGGTTCAGAAGGTTGCACCCCGAAGAAATGAAGGGCCATCCATTTAAGATGCCCCTTTCTCCATATACGAATTACATCACGATTTTCTTCTTGGTCTTAACACTGATTTTCATGTTCTTTAACGATGCAACGCGGGTCCCATTGATCATCGGGATCATATTCTTAGCCATCATGACGATTATCTACTTTGCGAAATACAACCAAAGTGATATTGAAAAAGCCAAAAAGAGCAGTGATGATCTATACTAAATAAAAAGCTGATGTTACTCATTTGAGTAGCATCAGCTTTTTTAGTTATTTTAATTCTTTGAGTTCCTTTTCGTAACCATCGACCATCACTAATGAATCTTGATCCTGGTGGTTTTCAAACTTACGGTGAAGCTTGGCAACAAAGAGTTCGATGTAATACCCGACTGACATTTCCTGATGAAAATGATCCTTAGCAGCAGCCCGTTCGGTTGCAAAATCAGCCAGGTAATCATCGATCAAGTGTTCCAAATATTGATCATAAGGTTCTTCCGCATCGTAAGTATCCGAATCTGGATGATAGGAACGATACTTAGCAACGTAAATCCCCTGATTTTCGGATTTATATTGACTTTGATAGAGTAAGTCACGGAGTTGCTTTTGCGAAACGTCGATCGCACGTTGGGCCAAAACATTTTCAGCAATCCCACTATCAGCTACTTCTACGATTCTTAAGTTCTTCGCCATTATTTTTCCTCCCTGGGGTGCGGATTCGTGGAGTTCCAACGCAATTCTGGCACCCGCCACATAATTAATACTAACACGGTTAATAACATCGCAGCGTTAAAAATGAACACGCCACCATAGTCAAAGACGTTTGAGATAATCCCACCAATCATTGAACCAATAACGGCACCGAGCGCTTGGGCCGCTTGATTCAAACTAAAGACCATTCCCGTCAAGGAACTAGGCGTTTCCTTGGCTAACATCGTTTGGATCGTTGGGTAAACAGCGGCATTGGCAGCCCCCACTAAGAACCGTAAGATTCCTAAAATGACCACGCTCGTCGTGAACGCCTGGGGGAAATATAACAGACCAGAGAATACGATTCCCAGTATCAAGACGCGGTGCGTGCCGTGGTTATCACCCAAGCGGCCCCAGATTGAGGAAGTCATGAACATCGAAATTCCGGGTAGAGAGGCAATCAATCCAGCCACGATTGTTACTGGGCCTTGATTATGCATCAATTGTTTGACCAATAAACTAATGATCGGATAAATCGAAAACAGTCCCGCTTGAATAATTACCGTTGCTAATAACATCCAAATCACAAAACGGGGTTTAGGAAAGCCCTTCAATAGGTGAATATCGAACAACGCGGTTTTAGCTCTTTCTGGATCGGGTTTGAAAGTTTCCTTGACCATGAACCAGGTAATAAAAAACGAAATCAATAGCAATCCCGCCGTAATAAAGAAGGTAATCCGAATGTTAAAAATACGGGCCAAGATTCCACCTAAGATCGGACCGATCAGATTACCACCGACATAACCCGTCGTGATGATTCCCATCGCATAGCCAGCGTGTTCCTTGGGCGTTTCGGTCGCAACTAGTGCGGTCGAATTCGGAATCACCCCTGCAAAGAACCCCTGTAAGACACGCAGTAAGACTAATTGCCAAACGCTGGTGACTAGCCCCATTAACCCGAGCGTCACCGCCGATCCCAAGGCAGTCTGTAACACCATGTGCTTGCGGCCGTGGCGATCAGCAAAGCGGCCCCAGATCGGTGCGGTGATCATGACCACCACAAAGGAGGCCGCATACACGAGTCCACTTAGTAAAGATAGCTGCCCCTTTGAATAGTTGCCAAGGTCACTAACGTACAACGACAGAAATGGAATGACCTCACTAAATCCCATCCCATCAATGAAGGTACCGAACCACAGTACCCACAAATTCTTTTTCCAAGACTCAGACTGAGACATCTGAATAATAACAACTCTTTTCTAAATTATTTATTAATTATCATAATTTTTATTATAGCATATTCAAATTCTGAATCAGTTAAAAAGCGGCGTTGTTTTCAAACAACCCCGCTTTTTAATATGGATTAAATAAATTTCACAAATTTCTTGTTACTGGTTAGATATTGGCCATGACCGACGTATAGCCGCGTCATGCCCTTGTATTTAACCACCCGTTGCACATGGACCTTAGCACCCGAATGGTAGTAGCGTTGTTGATCGTTCTTAAAACCAGGGGTCCGATGTAGCCGCGCCCCCGTTTTAGCAATCACTTGAACGGTCTTACTATGCGCCTTTGCCATTTCAGCGCTGGTGTAATATGAATTTACAACGTAGCGTTGATCAGTCGTCAAATAGCCGAACGTTAAAGTCCCGCCAAGGTGGGTTTTGACAAAGTAGCGAATCAAGCCGCTCTTAGACATTGCGATCCGAACGACCTTGAATTCATGCACTTGGTTTTGGGGATGCTTAGCGTATCGCTTTACCCGATTAGCCTTTGCAAAGTTGGCCGAACTATGAACGTAAACCATTTTACGATTATAGATATAAAGCGGATGCTTTTTCAAATTAGCGTTAAACGCCAGTAAGTAACCGTAAATATACCCCGCGGATTGTTTCTGCAGAGTCTTCTTTGCAATCGGCCCCCGCTTAACGGCAGCCCGTTTGCCTGATTTAACCGCTTGCTCATAGGCTTGTTTTCCAACCTGGTATGATCTTTGATAATCAGATTGGTAAACCATCGAAAGCCCAGTAAAGTCAGTTCTGGCAGTCTTACCATTAAAGGCATCTTGATATCCCTGATAACCACCCATGTAGGTAGGTTGTTGTAAATAATCAGTATCGATCTTGAGTTTGGCCTGGGCATCTGCCAAGCCTTCAAAGTAATAATCTTTTGCAGCCGCCGCCTTAGCAGCATTCGTCTGGTCGAACACGATCTTGGCAGCTAAAACGATCGTTTGATAATCACTAGCCGCCCGTGCAGCTGCAGAAGCGGCAATCTGATTTTGATCATAGATGGTCTGGTTCGCATGCTCTAACCTGTTGTTAGCAGACGCCGCCTTAGCAGCCGCACTACTAGCAACCGAGGTATACATCCGTCCGTTCACATAGTCACCACTGGCAAACGCAACTGATGCCGCTAAGTTAGCACTATTCGCAGTCGAATTAGCATCCGTGACGGTAACGTAAGCCCCGTTGGCCACTAACACTGCGTTGCTAGCCGCCACCGCAGCAGAACTGGCGATTTGATTAGCCAGCCCCGCATCGGAATAAGCACTGGCAATCATCGCAGCTGCTGAGCTGGCTGCCGTTGCGTAACTACTAAACGCTGGAACGTTATTGTACTGACTGGCAATGCTCAAGACTTGGCCAACCAATTGTTGAGCAGAACTAGCGGGCAGATAAGTTAAAGCGGTGCTGGAACTAGTGGCGAGTGCATAACTGCTGGCCAAGTTAAAGTTGGCACTCGCAGTTGTAATCCCATTGGTAGCATCATAACGATCATCAGTTGCTCTATTTGCATATGGTTGCGCCTCGTTCGAAAGCGTCGTTACCCAGATCGCCATGGAAGCCGCACTTTTTGCAACACTGGCATCTAAACTGACGGTGTAAGAAGCAGCTGCCGCAGCCGCCGATGCAGAATTAGCAACGCTGGTGGCTGAACTAGCCGATAATTGGGCCTGATTCCCATTGTCAACGTAACTTTGCGTCAGCCGACTGATCGCAGCTGCACTACTGTTATAAGCATTCGCCTGGTCGTATTGCCCAGCATTCGCAGCTTGGAAGGCCAGTGTTGCATAGCTCAGTGCCGATTGCACGTAGTTACTTGCAACGCTGTAGTTAGAATCAGCCAAGGAGTTCGCAGCAAGCGCGGCCGCACTCGCCTGCACAGCAGTACTATTGGCGCTAACGATTTCAGAGGTCGGCTCGATTGCATCCTTAGCAGCCGAGGCAGCAATGCTAGCGTACAGTTGGGCATTGCTATTCAAGCGATGGGCAGCAGCGACACTACTAGTTAACACGGTCGCACTCGATGCGATCGTATTGTTGGCCTGCGCTTCACTAATTTGACCGCTCGTGACATTTACGTCCGAATCAGCAGTTAGACTGAATGAAGCAGCGCTGCTGGCGTATTGAGCAGCCAGGCTGAGTTGCTGATTAGCAAGCGCTGCATTCGAGTTAGCAACGCTATTGATTGCAGCCTGAACAGCGGCAATCGATTGGGCAGCTGCAACGACTGAATTAGCAGCCGTTACTAATGATTGCGTAGCAAGGACATCATTTGCCGCCCGCACCGAAGCACTCGCAGCCGCACTGATCAACCCAGCAGCAGTTTGTGAAGCAGCGTTCGCAGATGCAATCATCGTTGCAATGTTTGCGACCTGGTCTGCAGCCTGGGCGTTGGCATTGAATGCCGCTGATTCATCCCCAGCGTTCGCAAATTGTTGCGCCGCCATTGCATAACTATTCGCTAGGCTCGCAAGGCTCTGAGCCCCCTGTCCAGCAACACTAGCAGCAATTACTGCCGCATCAGCAGACTGTTTTAAAGCTTGCGCCTGGGCGTTCGCTAGGTCAGCATCAGCACTTGCATAACTAGCAGCTGCGGCAATCGAATTTGCACTGTGCAACTCTTGGTTCAGCAAGCGGTTATTAGCCGCACTTTGGGCAATTGCACTCGTCGTGTTGGCCGCACTGATGACAGCGTTGTTAAGCACACCTGCAGTCTGATCGGAAACACTGGTCTGACTTGCGTAAGCATCAACTAGGCTAGCATTGGCATTAACACTGCTATTTGGTTGCAACGCAATTGCGGCACTGCTAACAGCAGCACTCATCGTTGCAATTGCGGCACTATTTTGCTGATCATTGTTCTGGGCTGCAGCTTGGGCCGCAGCGTTAGCACTTAGGGCCTGACTAGCAGCCGTATTGGCAATCGTAGTATCCGATTGGGCTCGACTGAAAGCTTCGTTCGCATCACTAGTCGCAATGCTGGCAACCACGGATGCACTGGCAGCAAATGATTCTGCACTCGTTGCACCATCAGCGAAACTAGCAGCGGCATCCTTAGCAGCCGAACGTTGTGAAACCGTCAGTTGGGAATCGGCGGCAGCAAACGCTGCACTAGAAGCAGCAAGATAGGCTGAAGATGCAGCAGCATTAGCACTCGTAATTACCGTAGCGGCAGCGTTCACCACTTGGGTCGCACTAGATACGACTCCACTAGCAACGGCAACATCAGAACGTGCCGCTGAAGCGGTCTGGAATGCAGTCTGGGCAATTGAGTTGGCGTTGCTAATAATTGAGTTTTTAGGATGGGCACTAACGAGCGATTGGATTGAGATTACCGCCCCGCTTACTTGCGATAGACCATCGTTAACGGTGGCTTGCGCTTGGCTAACTGCATTGGCATCGCTAGTGACCTGATTTGAATCAGCACTAACGCTAGCAAAATGATCGACGACTGCCGATGAAGCAGCTGATGCACGCTTGCGACTTTGATCTGCGTCATACTTAGCAGCTTGTGACTGGGCGTTTTGCGCATTTGAGTACGCCACGGAGGCCGCGTTGCTAACGATCAACTGGTTGTCGTTCACTTGATTAGCTGCCGCCATTGCAGCCGCCATCGCACTCGCCGTTAGTGAATCAGCAGATTGCGTTTGCATATCAAAGTCGGCTGCTGCCAACGCTGCGGAACGGGCCAGATTAATGTAGTGATCGGCCATTGCGCTGGCCCCCAAAACAGCTGCAGACGAAGCCTGACTAGCATAACTGCTAGCCACCGCCACGGCGCTTGCGGTTGCTGAACGTGCAGCCGTCGCATTAGCAGACGCAGCCGTCGCATTAGATAGTGCAGCCAAGGCATTCGTTTTCGCCGCAATTGCATTACTGCGCGCCTTTTGAGCAACACTGGTCGCTTGCGCAGCAATCGCAACGTTGCTTTTTAGATTTGCAGCGGTGGCTGGATCGTTAATCCCCTCAGAGGCAGTGATACTAGCGGCAACACTAGATGCTAAGACCGTATCAGCAGCCTGTGAATCAACTAGTGAGGCTTTTGAAATGATAACTTCAGCGAGCGAACCCGCAAACGCAGCATCATTAGAAGTAGTATCAGTGTTATTGCCCGCTGATGAATGTGCGGCATTGGCATCGCTATCGGTCGCAGCTGCGGAGCTGGCGATCGAACTGGCTTCACTAGTTTGAATCGTTTGTAGATTGTAAGCCTGACTTAGGGCGTTAGCAGCATCACTAGCGGTGTTAAAGGCCTGCGCTGCAATCGAAGCTGCAATTTGCGCCCGTTGATCAGCAGAATTAGCAGCAACCGTCGCAGTCGATACCACCGCTGCAACAGAGATGGCAGCTTGCATGGCGGAACTGGCATTCACAGCATCCTGCACAGCAGCACTAGCATAACGATTCCCGTCTGGATAATCATTTGCTAAGTACGCAGCCGCAGCCGCCGAACTATTGAAGTGTGCATTCGATGCTGCTTGATGAGCCAGAGAATTTTGATAACTAGCGGCATTACTGCCATCGTTAGCAACCTGCTTGGCCGCTTGGGCCTGTTGATTAGCAACTAAGGCATCAAAAGCTGCGCTGCTAGCCGTTTGACTAGCTGAATCGAGCTGTGCTGCAGCCGACTGAATAACGGCATTGCTGGAGTTAGCATCCACTACCTTGCCTGCAGCGCTGACCATTTCATTAATGGCCGTATTAGAATCACTGGCAACGCTAGTAGCAGCATTCGTCTCACTTGCAGCACGGCTGACTTGCGCCACGTCAGCGTTAATCGAACGAACAATCGTATCGGTAGCAGCAGCGATACTTGGAGCCACTTGATTGGCACTGCTTGCCGCTGCATTCCCGTTCGCAACCGCAGTCGCATTCGATGCAGCCACCTTAGTGACTACCTGCATTGCGGATGTAGCATCGGCAACGGCCTGACTGGCCACCGCTTCGTTGCTAACCGCCCGAACGGTAGCGGATACAGCGCGGGTTTGGGCCTCAGAAACAGCACTGGCTGCCTGGGAAGCCACGATTACTTGAGCAGCAGCTTTAGAAGCATTCAATGATGCTAAAACTGCAAATGAAGTTGCCTCTGAAACGTTGCCGGTCTGACTAGCAATCGTCGCTTGATCAGAAGCAGAAATCGCTAGTGCGGAATAACTATTGGCAGCTTGACTAGCGGAATCGGCAGCGGATTTAGCAACGGTAGCGATACTAGCAGCACTATAAGCAGCCTGGGAAGCAACCAACGCATCACTAGCGGCACTGGCAGCCTGTTGGGCAGCGGAATTCACCTGCCGTTCAGCAGCAGCCACTGCTGAATCATTGGGCTGGCTAGTCGCAATGCTAGCAACTAGGCTGGCGTCCAGTGCAGCGGTATTGGCAAAGCTACTCCCCGCATCATTTGCAACACTAGCACTATCGGATTGAGCACTAATTTCAGCACTCCCACTGGCAATCGCACCACTAGCGGCGTTAATCGCACTAACCGCACTGGCAGCTATTGGTTGAGCAGCAGCAGCGGAACTCACCGCCCGTGAATCGGCCTGTGCAACTGAGTTTGCCAGGCTAATCATCAACGTTGCCACTAGTGAATTAGCATTTTCAACGGTCGTCTTCGCTGTTAACGCCGTTTGGGCCGCAATCGTTGCTTGTTGAGCAGCACTGACCGCAGCAAAGACATCAGATGACCCAGATGCTGCGGCGTTAGAAGCATCGTTGACCGCAGAACTAGCGAGGCTGGCACTGATCAATGCATTTGATTTATCTCCCTGTTGAGCATAACTGCTGGCGGTAGCGGCATAACTTTGCGCGGCAACAGAAGCTAGACTGGCAGCTTGTAATTGGCTCGCCACTTGACTAGCAATAACGCTGGCTCTAACGCTAGCAGCACTGGCAGCTTGGGCGGCAGTCGAACCAGCTGCTGAGGCCTGAGCAGCCACGCTTGCAGCTGAGTTCGCACTATTCACAACGGCCACTGCGCTTTCGTCCGTCCGATTATTGTTAAAAATACTATCGATCACGGCAGAGTTACTGATCAAACTAGCAAGGGGATTAACAATTGCCGCAGAACTAGCAGCGGCACTAGCGGCGTTAACAGCAGCGGAAGTGCGAATTGGTCCAACACTCTCAACTGCCGCGCTGGTCATTTGCACGTATTGACTAGCATTATCAGCATTCACCTGGGCGCTATCAGCGATTGCAATTGCCTGACTTGCGATCAACGCATTCGATTGGGCGACAGCAACAGCAGCGGCAGCTGAAATCGCAAGCGATGAATCCACCTGCGCCCGTTGAACAGCTGAATTAGCGAGGCTATTAGCAACGACCGCATTTGACTGGGCCACAGAAGCCGCCTGATCAGCAGCAATCGCATTCGCAGCTGCAGCAGAAGTCGCCTGTGAGGCTGTTGCATCGAATGGCACTACACTGGAGGCACTTCTAGCAACTGCATTCGCTGAATCAGCCGCACTGAGGGCCGCTTGAGCACTAACGTTGGCGCTTTGGGCTGCATCTAGTTCAGCATTGGCCTGCAAGGTGGCTATCGAAGCATCGGTCGTCGCTGATTGAGCAGCAAATGCGGCCTGACTCGCAATGCCGCTAATAAACGCAAGTGCTGAATTAGTAGCATTCTTATTAGCGAACGAATTGATAACATTAGTGGCACTAATTGCTTGTTGGTTAGTGGTTTGCGTATTTTGATTGATTTGATCAGCGTTAGCAGCCGCTTGAGAAATCGCCTTTACAATCGCAGCGACACCATCAGCCGTATTTGAAGTCGCAACAGCAGCGTTGCTGGCCCGAATCGAGTTCAATAAGCCATTGAACGTGGCCGCTCTAGATTGAGCATCGTTGGCAGCCGAACTGCTAATGATAACCGCATTCGAAGCATTAACGCTTGCACTGGTGGCAGAAACGACCGCTTGACTCATGGTAACACTAGCTTGATCAGCCTGACTAAGTGCGTCGGCAGCAACATTAGCAGCACTATTGGCAACGGCGGCTTGACTAGCAGCCACTACTTCAGCGGAAGCAGCAGCCTGCGTATCACCATCGTTGGCGGCATTCCTAGCCACTGAAGCAGCATCCCCCGCCAGTGAATCAGCAGTACTAGCTGTCGCATGCGCCTGTTTTGCTACACTAGTGGCGCTAGCTGCAACCACACTAGCAGCGTTAAATGTCGAATTCGCAGCGCTCACTACGGCATTCGCACTATTAGCTGCAGCGCGTGCAGATGCTGCCACTTGGGCATCACTATTAATTTCAGAATCATTACCATGGTTATCTAAGGCTGCTAATGAAGCTGCAATCGAAATGGCAGCAATCGCGGAATCATTAGCACTGTTCACCACCGCAATTGATGCAATCGCACTAGCCATTGTCGGCGCTGCACTAATGGCAGTCGATTGTTCAACGGCCGTTTGGCTGGCGTTGGAATCCGTAATCGAACTAGCTACCGAAGCCCGCTTAGCATCCAGATCAGCTTGATCCGCATAGTGATTGGCAATGCTAACCGCCGTACTAGCGCTACTAAGTGCCGTGGTGGCGTTCAAAGCAGCGGTCGAAGCAACAACTGAGGCGGATTCAGCAACGGAAGCGGCGCTGGACGCACTCGATACTGCAGCCGCAGCACTCACCGCAGCTGACTGGGCATTCATAACGGCTGCATCAGCATCTTGAGCGGCCTTAACTGCTTGTCGAACCGCTTGATCACCAGCCCCGTATTGACTGTTGGCATATGCAGACGAAGCTAACTGCTTTGCGGTTTCCGCAGCAGCAACGGCCGAAGCGGCGACTGAGCTTTGTTGATTAGCATTGGTCATAGCAGCGTCAGCCATGGAAGCAGCACTAACCGCGGCTTGATTAGCGGCATTAGCAACAACCGAAGCAGAAGTGGCGACCGCAGTTGCTGATGTGGCAACGTTAACAGCGGATGAGACCAGCGGATTAACTGGGTATTGACTAGCCAGCTGTGCTAATTGGTTATTGGCACTGTTCGCTAGTGATGCACTCCCGTCAGCCCCACCGCTTGCAGAATTAGCAATTTGAGCATCCCGATCAGCAGTGTTATCGCTAATGCGGCCCTGTTGATTAATCGTTTCAATCGAGGCTGCATCTTGATGTGCTTGAGCAGCGGCACTAGTTGCCTGACTATTCCCAGCACTAGCGGTAGCGGCATTTCCGATGTTGATCTGGTTCAAACGGTTGGCTAACTGATCAGCAGCCACCGCAATCGAATTGTAATCGGCAGCCACTTGGTTCGCACTAGTGGCGATCTGATTGGCAGAATTGGCAACGGCATTGGCGCTGTCAGCAACACTCGCAACGCTCACTAACGCAACCCCAAATGAAGCGACCCGTGCAGCAATGCTAGCGGCAACACTCGCGGCACTGGTAGCCAGTGCGCCATTATCAATGCTGGCAGCACCACTTTCCACCTGTTTAGCAGATGCATAATCGGATTGGGCGTTCGACATATCAGCAGTAATGCTATTTACAGCATTCACAGCAGAATTAGTCGTAAACGTGGCACTCGCTGCAACCGCAAACGTGGCGGTCGCTACAACGGCCGCAGAACTCGCAATCATTGCAGCCGAGTTAGCCCGACTGGCAGCAGAACTAATGGCAGAATCATTGGAATTTAAAACCGCAAGACTAGCTGCATCTTGGGCTGCCAGATAGGCATTGTTAGCTGCAGAACTCGCAAGCGAATTGGTCGCACTAGCAGCGTTAGTGGCAGCACTCGCCGTTTGCAAATCGCCATTCACCTGTGATTGGGCACTAGTGGCGACACTGGATCCACCAGCAATTACGTTCCCAGCAGAAGCGGTGGTCGCATTCGCACTTGCAATGGTATTGGCAACGGCAGCTAGGGCTTGATTGGCCGCAGCGATTGCTTCTACAGCAGCGTTAGAAGCAATTGCTTGATCAGAGGCTGCTTGTAGTGCTGCACTCGTAGCCTGTTGCGCCGCATTGTTCGCAGCGTTAGAAGCAGCCACGGCGTTATTGACTGCATCGGCAGCAGCAGCCGCCGCTACATTAGCTGATGATAATAATTGAATGGCATCGGTCCCACTAGCACCAGCCGCTAAACTAGCTGCTGAGTTAGCTTGTGCCACGGCGCTGGCTGCGATGCTAGCTGCATTCAGCGCCCCCTTAGCAGCTTGAGCAGCCGCATTTTGTGCAACGACCGCAGCAGAACTAGCGTTGGTAGCATCAGCCGATAGCGAAATTGCGGCCGAATTAGCTGATGACACAACGAAACCTGCGCTCGCAACGGATGAATCGCTAGGGTTATTGGTAGCCAGCGAGTTGACTTGATTCATTGCGGAACTGACCTGAGCGCTAGCGCTGCCTGCTTGCAGCGATGAAAGTGTCGCCTGACTGGCCTTCAACGATGCATCACTGGCGTTATTAGCAGCTGAACTGGCGGCTTGATTAGCAACGATCGAGTTGACCGTTGCAAACGCAGCGCCAACGGTTGCATTTGCACTAGCGACACTATCAGAGGCGGTTTGAGCTTGCGTAGACGCCTGTTGTGCGGCTTGATAAGCTAAATTCGCATCCCCATTCACCTGGGCAGCCACGATTGCGGCTTGACTAGCGATCACCGCCTGTTGACTGGCAGAAGCAGCAGCAATGCTAGCGGCATTTCGATCCCCGATTGCAACGGCTTGACTAGCGGCCACAGAAGCATCACGAGCGGATTGGGCAGCCACGCTCGCAGTGTGATCAGCACTAGCAGCCGTCGCATTATCAGTAGCCGCGCGCACCTTAGCCGATTGCGCAGCACTGTTAGCAACTGAGACTAACGAATTGGCAACGCTGGCCGCAGCATTCGCAGCACTGGCGGTCGATGCATAACTAGCAAGGACCGATAAATTAAGGTTGTTTTTGGCAATCGACTGGGTCAAACTGTTAACGTTAGAGGCAAACTGCGAACCATTCTGGACAGCAACTTGGCTGGCTGAAACGCTAGCGGCAATCGAATCGACATCGTTGGCATAGGAAGATGTGTTAATAGCGTTCGAATCACCATTCACTGACCCCGTGTATGCAATCGAAGCTTGTGCAGAGGCATTGTTCGCAATTGAAGTCGCTGTACTAGCAGCACTGTTAAAGCCAGAACCAGCGTTCAAGTTCGCAGAAGCAACCGCAGCGGCAGAAGAGGCGATCACAGCGGCATTCTGCGCAATCAACGAGGCCGTTTGTTGTGCAGCTGCCGCACTATTCGCTGCTATTGCTGCTTGACTGGCGATTGTATTGGCACTGGTTGCGCTATCGGCAGCGGCACTGGCAATAACGACCTGTTGACTGGCAACAACGGCTTCTTCACTCGCCGCATTCGAATCCCCTAACGCTGCATCACTAGCTGCAACCACGGAGGCCGAACTGGCAATGCTTGCCGCAGTACTTGCAACGACGGCTGCGCTACTAGCAATGACCCTGGCACTATCAGCCTGGTTCTTAGCCGATTGAGCAACGCTATTAGCAACAACGGCAGCGCTAGCAGCGGATGCAGCAGAAGTAGCCGCACTTTGAGCGACTTGATTAGCGGAAATCACAGCCGCATTACTTGGATTGGCGCTAACGTAATTAGATGTATCGTTAGCATATGTTGAAGCAGTGTTCGCATCACTAATGGTCGTGGTGGTGTTGGACGCAACCGAAGAAGCGATCGCACTAATCGAATTAGCACGTGATGCGGTGTTAGCAGCATCGGAAGCCCCGTTGGACTGCCCAGACGCAGCGCTTGAAGCAACACTGGCATCACTATTGGTGGCAATTACGGCCGAGCTAGCAGTCGAATTGGCATTACTACCGATCTGGACGTTCGTAGTAGCAACCTTAGCAGCATTACTAGCATTCACCGCAGCAGCGGAAATTGCATTTGACGCACTTTGCGCTTGAACTGCAGCGCTTGAAGCTTTAGCTACTGCGTCATCTGCGGATTGACTGTTAGTTTGCGCATTTTGATTATCAATGGCGGCTTGACTCCCAGCAGCTTTGGCGATTGCATCGGCACTCTTAGCTACATCGACCATCCCAGCCGCTGCAGCACTTCCAGCTACCTGTGCAGCACTACTGGCGATTGCGGCTTGACTACTAGCAGCATTAGCATAAACCGCTGCAGCTTGTGCATACGAGCCCGCAGCGACACTGGCAGTACTAGCGGTCGTTGATGCCGCAGTCGCATCGGCACTGGCTTGAGCAGCAACCACGGATGCGGAATTAATGACTCCTAATGCTGATGCAACAATACTATTACTTGAATTACTGGATCTTAAATCGTTAACAACGGCACTAGCGGTGTTAATGATTGGCAATGAATCGCTTGCTTGACTCGAGGCTAAGCTAGCGGCCTTAGAAAAGCCCCCCGCATTGGTTGAAGCTTGATCCGCACCGCTATTAGCATTTGATACCGCATTCATGGCAGCAGAAGCATCACGAGCGGCCTGACTGGCGATTTGACCAGCATCATCAGCTGCGCTACTCCCCCCGTTGACGATTTTAACCACGGATCCGCTAGAAATTACAATCGCTGCACTGGCGGAATCAGCAGCGGCTTGTGCACTCGTTGCATTAGAAAGAGCGGCACTTTCTGCACTGGCAGCAGAGTCAGCTGCAGAATTAGCGCTAATCGCATCCTGAGCAGCACTACTGGCGATGTCGGCAGTAGCACTCGCTAAACTAGCGGCACTAGATGCCAGACTTTGATTTCCTTGATCAGCGGCACTCTTGGCAGCAGCTGACGCAGATGTAACAATCAGCATTGCTGAACTAGCGATTGAGTTAGCAAGCGAAGCGGTCGAATTAGCCGATGATAGATCCACGCGTGCCGATTGGGCTGTACTATTGGCAACGGAAGCACTTTGGGCCGCCGTACTAGCCACTGCCGCCTCAGAACTAGCAGCTTGGGCAGCACTAGCGATTGAGGAGTTGCCACTATTTAGGGCGGCGATCGATTGAACCATACTATCATTTTGACTTGCACTATTTGCAACCTGAGAAGCAGCTGCACTAGCATTGGCTGTCCCATCAACAGCAGCGTTGGCAGAACTCAACCGATCATTAGCTGTGCTGGCAGCATTCGTGGCAGCACTGGAGGCCGATGCCATCGTATCACTAGCGATCGCTGCAGTACTGCTAGCTAAACTACTGGCAATCGAATTAACAACCACAGCAGCACTAGCTGTCGCATTAGCAGCATTGCTAGCAGCATTACTATTAGCGGCAACCACTGACTCTGCAGCACTAGCAGATTGATAAGCAATAACGGCAGCAGAGTTAAACTGCTGAATCTGACTAGTGGCTGACTTAACGATTGCATTCTCAGTCGCAACGGAAGCAATCGCTGCAGCCGCATTCGCTGAGTCGCCAGCTTGGGCATAGCTTTGGGCGAGACTGGCTTGAACGCTTGCTTGCGATGCTGCTGAATCAGCGACCTGCGAAACCGCCCTGGCACTACTGATCTGGGCATCCGCAGTTGATTTGGCAACCTGGGCCATTGAATTAGCACTAGAACCAGCAGCAACGGCGGACGAGACTAAAACAGCGGCAGCCTCGGCCTTCGACCGTTCACTTTGAATGGCAGAATTAGCTGGATAGAGATTGGCAATGCTGGTAACCGTAGCCGAAAATGAATTATTACTGTTATTTGCAGCAATAATTCCGTTATTTTCATTATTCGCCGTTGACGCGTTGGCATCAGTGCCATTAGCCATTGATGAAACGCTTGAAATAATTATGTAATTATAAGAATTATTCAACGTCGAAGCCGCAATTGAAGCGGCACTTTCGTCAACGATTGCCCGTTGAGCGGCTAGCATTCCATCTGAATTGATTTGATTGACACTAGTTGAATATTGAGTTGCTAAAGAAGCCGCCATCGAAGCATTTTGGGCGGCTACGGACGCGGTCGCATTAATTGCTGATTGATCACTTTTGGTCGAAGCACTACCGAACGCAAGCGAAGCATTCGCAGCGATCACCGCGTAATAACTAGCATTGGCAGCCTGCACGTTCGCAGATGCTAATAAGGCCTGCACGGCACTAGACGCCGAACTAGCGATCGATGATTGATTTTTAGCATCGAGACTGTAAGTATTGATGGCGGATGCCGTTGATGATACCGCTGCAGAATAACTAGGGTTCAAAATGGCACTACTATCAGCGGCAAGGCTCTGCACTGCGGCTGAATTATTAGCGACTACCACTGAGGCAGAAGATGCCATGGCAGAATAATCCTGACCAGAACCAGTTGTTAAAGCAACGGAACTAGCGGCTAAAGAGGCCGCATTACTGAAGACCGCAGCATCACTAGCTGGAATAGCGGTATTGTTCGGAACCACGATGTTATCAGTGATCGTCCCACTGTTGGTGGAATTCCCATTCACGACCGCTGCAGTGGCAGGATTATGCGTCACGTTTTGCGTGATCATTGAATTACCACTGTTTTTAATTTCGATACTGTTATTAGTCACTTCAAACTGTGCCGTAACGATTACGTCAGTGGGAATCGCAGTCGTGGCGTTCAATGAAGTATAGAATTGGTAGGTATACGAACCATCGCCGACCTTAGTGAAGGCCCCAGCGGGAATGGCAACGGTGTAGGCATTGCGGTAGTCAGTATCCTGGCCGTTCCCGACTGCTTGGTTCGATTCGATCATCCCGTTCGCATCGGTAATAAAGCCAGCCGAATTCGTTGGTTTTTCATCGATGCCGTTCGTGCTGACCCGCACGTAGACGTAGTTATTCTTAATATCGGAATCACTAACGTTGTTCAAAATTAAATTTGCGGTGACCCCGTACTTGGTCTTAGCGGTCGCATCTTGGTACAACGCTGGAGTACTGTTCAAGAAAACGGTGGGCACGGCGTTAAACGCTAGATACTTGGAAGTATAGTTATTAAAATCAGAAATGTTCGGATCATAAATCGCCTTCCCGGATTGATCCCAAATACTGATCGTATTCGTTCCAGTCCCTGGATAACCAATCGCAACCAGGTATTGGGCATTGGCATCCCGTTGGTTATCGACCTGGCCGATTACGGAATAGGCGTTGATCGGCGTCGTATTAAAGAAACGCCCAGCGCCAATCGCACTTTGGTCGTTATTTAGCCCGACCTTACTTAAGATCACGTTTTGCCCTGGGTTATTGATCAACACGGTCCCTGAGTTATTCAGCAACGTCAATCCCGAATTGGTATTGGCCCCATCGGCGTAGATGATTAAATTCCCACGGTTTTGCACGTTTAATAAACCCCCGTTGGCAATCGTGACCAAATCGGCGTTAAAGCTGTTGGCACTATTGGTCGCATGGGCAGTCAAAGTCCCCCCGTTTTGGATGCTGACGTTTCCTTGAATCCAAGTTGGATTATTATCAACCGGATTGTAATTATAGATCGAGTTAAAACTGCCCCCGTCGATCACGAGGCTGCCCCCTTGATTAACGGCGATCGAATCGGCACCGCTATCACCAGGCACGACCGTTAAGTTGGCGTCTTTGTTGATCGTCAAATTTCCGTTTACGAGCAAACCACGGTCCCCACCATTACCTGCATCTTCACCACCACGGCCATGGGGCACTAGATACATATTAGAACCCTGGTCCATCACTAGGTTGCCACCTAATTCGATGTTGTTCCCCATTTGGGTCACACCATAGTAGTATGAATTCGGCAACAGTTCCATATTGGTAACCTGGAGGTTTTGTTGGTTATTATTTTGGGTCGTAAAGTTCTTATTGAACGGACTGGTGTAACTCCCCTCACTGATGACACTGACTCCACCGTCGATGTAGAGGTTCGGTAGCTTATTACCAAAGAATAACTGCGAGCCCTCATAATTAATATTGCGGTACGTCAAACTCCCGGACGTTGAGTTCCAGAGGTTGATCGGCCCGTAAACGTTGTAGCCATACATTTTAGCAAAGTTTTCAATCGTTAAACTGCCAACGTTATAGGGATTATGGTGCATTTGCTGCCAATCCACGATATGATTTTGCCCATTGACGATCATGTTCATGTTGCTACCATAGGCGGTGTTACTCCCAGAAGAAGTGTAGTTATAATCATTGGTAAAGCGTAACTCACTATTGCCGTTAATGTAGCTACGGGCAAAATAGCTATCAATATTAGAAGTGGACGTATTATAGGTCACAAAGGCAATGTTTTGGTTGTTCACCTTATTGGCAACGTCATTCCAGCCGTAATTATAGGTCGTTGTTTGGCCACTGGGAACGCTGCTAACCGCAAAATAATTTCCCGATTGTTCATTATTAATTGCATCGTTCGCACCCTTGTAAGCTTGGATGTATGGATTATTTACGTTGGTAGTGGTGTTCAAGACGCTATAAGCACCATTGCCATCCGCGCCGTTCCAGCGCCCCGTTTCAGCATCATAAGCTCCCTGGCGTGATAAAAAGTAATCAACGGCGTAATTATATGCCACTAGTTGATCAGCCGCACTAGGAACGTAAGTAGTGGCACTGACCTCCCCACTGCTGGCCGGTTGAACGTTATTGCTCGAATTCGCTTCAGCGCTATCACTAGGTGAATTTAACACGACTGCAGAATTACTGCGGTTAACGGAACCACTCGTAACGCTGGTTTGTTGGCCCAGCCCACCAGAACCATAAATCGGACTTCCAGATTGAGTCCCCGCAGATGAATTTAACGAGGAATAGGTGGTATAAGCATCGATCAAGGCGTTATAACCGTCGACATAATAAGCATTACTCGAGTTAAAGGTGCCAGCGGAATCAGCGCTTTTCGGATCGTCAGGATGAATCGAGTTCCAGGCATTTACCGCCCCAGCGTTCGTAGCATAGTAGGCTTGCACCCCATTGTTGAACGCACTAGTTCCAAAGCTAGCTGATTGGCTGCTTTGCGTGGCTAAAGAAGCTGCGACAAACCCACTCTTAAAGTCGGTTTGGGAAGACTGAAAGGCCTGCACCCCACTGTTAAAATTAGCATCGCCACTTGTAACGCTGGTCTTATTCTGGGCCGCAAGTGAAGCCGCTGCATACCCACTACTGTAGGCTTGACTAGCGGTAAGTGAGCTATCGGTGTCTGCTAATTCAATGCGGACGCTCACTTGATCACTATCGCTATTACTGGTACTACTTACAGAACTACTAGCTGATTGGCTAGCACTGGTTGAAGCTGCTGAGGACTGGCTAGTTGTCGTAGAAGATGAGGTTGCTTCACTAGTGGCACTAGTGGATGAAGAAGCACTAAGCGCAGTTGATGTTCTGGGGGTAACATCACTGCTGGCAGAACTATCCGCACTCTTTTTAGATGATGCACTACTGGAAGCAGCGCTAGTTGAAGAAGAATTAGCGGCGCTGGCTGCACTGCTCGTTGCAAAGGTCCCACTAACGCTTATTGATTGATTGACATTGGCGCTGCTCGTAACAACACTAGTTGCAGTAGAACGATCCTCACTGCTACTATTATTACTATCAGCATACGCAGTTTGCGCATGACTAAGCATCGCGTTCCCACCCAGCAACACGAACATTGAAATCGATACCACGATCCACTGCTTATTTACCTTGCGGAGCACCTTTTTATCATTAACCTTATTGAATTTGAATTTATTATAAAGCATCCTGATCCCCACCATCTAAAAATAATCATTTTAATATGTACCTTTAAAACATTTTAGCATTTATCTAATCTATTTTCTCACTTTTTAATTAACTGTAAACAAAAAAACTCCATGAACTCAGAATTAAATCTGAATTCATGGAGTTTTTAATTATGACGCAGGATTAAACAAATTTCACAAATTTCTTATTACTTGTGATGTACTTGCCGTTTCCAATGTAGAAACGAGTCAAGCCCTTGTATTTAACGACCCGGTCAACATGCAATTTCTTACCTTGCTTGTAATACTTACCACTATTAGAGCTAAAGGTCTTGTTACTGTGAACACGGATACCCTTGCTATTGATTACCTTAACCGTCTTAGAACCAGCAGCAGTCATTTCACCCTTACGGTAGTAAGCGTTGACAATGAAGTTGCGGTTAGCAGTCAAGTAACCCTTAACGCCGGTATTAGTTAGGTGACTCTTTACATAGTAACGAACGAGACCACTCTTAGAAAGTGCAATTCTAGTAATCTTGAATTCACTGATCTTGTTTTGTGGCTTCTTAGAGTAACCCTTGACGTTTTCACCCTCACCAAAGGTTGCCTTAGTGTGAACGTAAAGCCCCTTACTGTTGTAAATATATAGTGGATGCTTCTTCAACTTCGCATTGAATGCTTGAACGTATCCATACTTGTATCCAGTAGATTCACCAGCTAAGGATTCTTCAGCGTAGAACGATGCCTTCTTAGCAGCAGCCTTACCAGCAGCAACTTCCTTAAGGTATGCATCATGCCCTTCTTGATATGCCTTAGCATAATCAGCTTGGTATGCGGCATCCATACCCGTGAAGTCTGACTTGGCAGTCTTATTATTGTAACCATCACGGTAACCGTCATAAGCACCTTGATAAGTTGGTTGACTTGCATACTCTGGATCCTTCTTGTATTCGCTCTTCGCATCGGTAATTCCTTCATCGTAGTAGTCAACTGCAGCTGCAGAAACAGCAGAGTCATGAGCACCAAAGATGACCTTAGCAGCAAGAATGATGGTTTGATAATCACTTGCAGCACGGGATGCAGCAGAACTAGCAGCAGAAGTAGCGGAAGCAACCAAGGAGTTCGCAGTAGCAACTTGTGCAACGGCATTGTTAGCACTATCAGCAGCAGCAGATGCAACAGCAGCGTAACTGCTACCAGCAGCAGCATCACCACGAGCATATGCTAATGATGCAGCAGCGTTTGCTGAGTTAGCAGTTGCAGCAGCAGCATTAGCAGCGTTAGCAGCAGATGCAGCAACTGAAGCAGCGGAATTAGCAACTACCGTAGCGGAACTAGCCTGACTATTAGCAATCACGGCATCGGCTGATGCTGAGGTGATCGTCGTCGCAGCTGAACTTGCAACGGCAGCGTAACTAGCCACGCTGACATTCCCAGAGTATTGAGAAGCTAAGCTGAGGGCTTCGTTTGCGGCTTGTTGAGCAGAGCTAGTTGGTAGTGATGTCATTGACGTACTTGAACTAGCAGCCACTGAGTAGCTATTTGCTAAGTTAACGGCGGCACTAACGTAACCGTAGTTTTGCGCAACACTATTAACGGCGAAGGATGCATTGGATGCATATTGACTCGCATTATTAGATAGATGCGTTACAGCGTAAACAACTGATTCAGCAGCTTGTGCAGCAGATGCAGCAGAGTATACAACGGAAGCAGCAGATGCATTCACGATTTGGGCACTAGCCACGACAGAAGCAGCAGCTTGGGCACTAGCATTGGCAGCAGATGCCTGGTTGTTATAACTAACAGCCGCAGCATTAGCGGAGTTAACTAATGTGTTAAGTGAGCTAACTGCACTGTTATCACCAATAGCAGCTGCACTAGCAGCAGCAACTGCATATGAGGCAGCCGTTGCAGCAGCAGAGATAGCATTAACGTTGGCAGCAGAAGCTTGTGCATTAGCTGAAGCAGCAATACTATTAGCACTTTGTACAGCAACGCTTGCGTTATTAGCAACTACAGCAGCAGATGCAGCAACCGTATTAGCGGAAACCGCAATGCTTGCATACGTTTGAGCGCTGTTGTTTTGTGGTGCTAAGGCAGCCATGCTCGTTGAAGCTTGGGCAGCTGATTGAGCAACACTGCTTGCTGATTGAACTAGTGAAGTCGTAGCATTCACTGAGTTTGCATTCGCACTAACAAACGCATTGGCACTGTTTGCACTATTAGCTTGTGCAGAGGCAGCAGCACTTTGCGCAGAGGCACTGTTGATTGCAGCTGATGCAGCTTGAACAGCAGCACTTTGGGCAGCAGCAGCTGATGCAGCAGCTGCGCTAGCAGCATTTGCAATCGTAGCAGCTGATTGAACAGCAGCAGCATCGGAAGCTGCTCTTACAGATGCACTAGCAGCTGATTGAACAGCAGTGGATGCAGTTTGACTAGCAACGACAGCATTTGAAGCAGCTACAGATGCCTTAGCAGCAGCTTCTGAAGCAACTACGTTAGCACTAGCAGCGGAGACAGGGTTACCAGTATTTGCGTAACTTCTAGCAATTGCAGCAGCAGTCGAAGCAGCAAATGATGCTACGCTAGCGTTTGAACTAGCATTGTTAGCAGCTTCTGCAGCAGCAGATGCAACTGACTTAGCAGATTGAGCATCTGAGTTAGCAATTACGGCATCGGAGGCAGCTGAGCTAGCAACTACGGCAGCTGATTTAACAGCAACTGCAGCAGAGCTGATCAATGGGTTCGTTGGGTGCGTAGAAGCAAGACTACTGATGTTAGTAGCCGTTGACGAAACGACGGCATTGTTTGAAGCAGCTTGACTGGTAGAATCACTAGCTTGACTAGCGTACTTAGAAGCTAAAGCAGCATCATTATTAGCACCGCTAGCAGCGCTTGATGCAGTCGAACTGTCATTAGCAGCAGCGTTAGAAGCTGTGTTAGCACTCGTTGAACCTTGATCACCAGCATCAGCAGCTGACTTAGCAACTTCACTAGCAGACTTAGCTACAGTTTCAGCAGCCTTGGCAACGGCAGCATCGGAAGCTGCTCTTACTGAGGCACTTTCAGCTGATTGAACAGCAGTGGATGCAGTTTGACTAGCAACTACGGCATTTGATGCAGCAGTAGATGCCTTAGCAGCAGCATTAGATGCAACTACATTGGCACTCGCAGCTGATTCAGCATTTCCAGCATCAGCATAGCTCTTGGCAGTTGAAGCTGCAGTAGAAGCTGCGGTGTTAGCTTCACTAGCAACTGAACTAGCATCGTTTGCAACTGAGGCTGCAGTTGAAGCAGCTGATTTAGCCGATTGAGCTTGATCATTTGCAATCGCAGCATCAGATGCAGCTGAACTAACAACTACCGAAGCAGAAACAACGACTGAAGCAGCTGATGAAACAACCGCATTTGATGGGTGGGTCGAAGCATAACTAGTAGCATCAGCAGCAGCATTTGAAACGACAGAGTTAGCACTAGCAGCTTCACTGTTGGAATCACTAGCTTGACTTGCATACTTAGAAGCCAAAGCAGCATCATTATTGGCACCACTGGTTGCTTTAGCAGCAGCCGAATTAGCGTTTGAAGCAGCTGATGATGAAGCATTAGCGCTCGTTGAACCTTGATCACCTGCATCGGCAGCTGACTTAGCAGCAGCCTTGGCAGCATCAACAGTGACTTGAGCAGCCTTAACAGCAGCAG
Source organism: Nicoliella sp. ESL1120 (assembly GCF_058508515.1). Classification (NCBI taxonomy): domain Bacteria; kingdom Bacillati; phylum Bacillota; class Bacilli; order Lactobacillales; family Lactobacillaceae; genus Nicoliella; species Nicoliella sp. ESL1120. Next base: position 485,008 of record NZ_CP196383.1, on the reverse strand, counting down.
CATCGTTGGATGCTCTTACGGATGCACTAGCAGCTGATTGAACAGCTGTCGATGCGGTTTGACTAGCAACAACAGCAGCAGATGCGGCAGAAGTTGCAATTGAAGCTTGCATCGAAGCAATGATATTGGCACTAGCAGCAGCGGAATTATTACCATCGTTAGCATAACTCTTAGCAGCAACAGCAGCAGATTGAGCAGCAGTATTAGCATTGCTTGCAACAAATGCAACTGAGTTAGCAGAGGAAGCAGCAGCGCTAGCAGCACTCTTAGCTGATTGAGCTTGTGAATTAGCAACTACAGCATCAGAAGTAGCGGAACTAGCAACGACTGAAGCCGAAGTAGCAACGGAAGCTGCGGATGAAACGATCGCATTTGATGGGTGGGTAACAGCATAACTGTTTGCCTCAGCAGCAGCATCAGAAATCGTAGCGTTATCCTTAGTAGCTTCGCTAGTTGAGTCACTAGCTTGACTAGCATACTTAGAAGCTAACGTTGCATCAGCAGTTGCCCCACTAGCTGCGGAACTGGCGGTCTCGCTGGCTGTAGAAGCGGCATTGGCAGCTGAGTCAGCATTGGTCTTGTTCTGAGTACCAGCAGCAACTGCACTAGCGGCAGCATTCTTAGCATCAGCAGCTTGACTAGCAGCAGTGTTGGCAATCGATTGATCACGACTAGCCCGACTAGCAGCATTCGCAGCTGCATTGGCAGCGTTATCAGCGTCAGCAGCAGCACTAGATGCAATCTTAGCTTGGGCAGCAGCACTGTTAGCGGCATCAGCTGCTGTTGAACGAGCAGCCGCACGTGATTCAGGACTTACGTTTGAATCGGCAGCAACGGAAGCTGCGGATGAAGCCTTATCGTAAGCAGCAGAAGCGGCTGTTTGAGCAGCTGCAGTAACTGAAGAAGCAGAACTAACGGTTCCAGAAGCACTTACCGCAATGCTGTTTGCAACGGAAGCATCTGAAGAAGCTGCGGAAGCAACAGCAGAAGCGGATTGGGCAGTGGAGTTAGCACTCACGATCAATGAGTTGTTAGGGTTTGCACTAGCATATGAACTCGTTGCACTAGCAGCATCACTAGCATTTGAGGAAGCTTGGCTGGTAGCAACTGAAGCTTGGCTCGTAACAGATGATGCACTTGATACTACTGAACCATCACTAGCAATCGTACCGGCGTAACTATCGGTAGTAGAGTCAGCATTGGAAGCCCGCTTCTTACTTTGGTTAGCATCATAACTAGCAGCTCTTGATTCTGCATCAGATGCAGCAGATGATGCAGTCGAATTAGCTACGCTAGCAGCAGATGAGGCAGCATCAGCACTTTGAGCTGCATTGGAAACAGCTGAGTTTGCACTAGCAGCAGTACTATCAGCAGCTTGCGCACTTGAGTTTTGGGCACTAGCACTATCAGCAGCAGCCTTAGCTTGACTATTGTAACTATCGGCAGCGGAGCTATCACCATGCACAGCAGCAGATGAAGCTTGACTTGCGTAGCTAACGGCAACACTAGCAGCTGAATCAGCGTTTGACCGAGCAGCAGATGCGGTGTTAGCAGCAGCACTAGCAATTTCATTTGCCTTAGCAGCTGAATCCTTAGCAGCACTAGCGGCGTTGTTAGCAGAGCTGGCTACACTCGCAGCTGATGAAGCGATCGATGAATCGCTAGTCAACGCAGAGCTCGTAGCTGGATCAGTATCGTTTTCGGCAGCAGCTACTGAGGATGCAATGCTGGATGCAGCACTGGCATCATTAGCATAAGAACTAGCTTCTGAAGCAGCATTAGATGCCTTATTAGCAACTGAAGTAGTAGCACTATTGACACTAGAAGTAGCAGCACTGTGATCGCTGGCGTTGGCATTTGCATCTGAAGCAGCACTGTTAGCGTTAGTAGCTGAACTAGCAATTGATGAAGCTTCACTAGTTTGTGCACTTTGCTTGTCAACGGCACTGTTCAAATCACTAGCAGCACTGTTAGCATCGTCAGCAGCCTTTGAAGCAACGGCTGAATCGGACAATGCCCGTGAATCAGCACTAGAAGCAAGATCGGTAGCAGACTTCACAGCATCAGCAGCAGATGAAGCGTTAACACTGGCCGTAGCAGCGTTGGAAGCAGCTTGAACAGCGGTACTTGCCAATGAGTTTCCAGCAGCGTAATCATTAGCAGCGTAAGCAGATGAAGCAGCAGAACTAGCAGCATTAGCTTGAGCAGCAGCCTTTTGAGCTAATGAATTTTGCACACTAGCGGTGTTGTTAGCATCGTTAGCAGCAGCCTTTGCTGATTGAGCTTGTGAATTAGCGATAGCGGCATCGGATGCAGCGCTTGATACCACTACGTTTGCGGAACTAACCTTCGCAGCAGCAGAAGCAATTGCCGTGTTACTTGGGTTAGCGGCAGCAACTGAGCTAGCAGATGATGCTAGGTTACTTACAGCAGCGGAAGTGTTATTAACCCCACTGGTTGCAGAACTAGCTTCACTAGCGTACTTAGATGCTTGTTGAGCATCAGCATTGGCATTCGAAGCACTTGCAGAAGCACCACTAGCAAATGTTGGAGCGATGCTATTAGCACTTGAAGCAACGCTGTTACCGTTGGATGAATCAGTGGCATTGGATGAAACTGCTGATGAGGCAAAACTACCTGCATCAGAAGCATCCTTAGCAGCACTTTCAGCAGCCGATTGAGCACTAGTAGCTCGACTGGCAGCAGCAGATCCATCAGCAGCGGCCTTAGATGCAGCATCGGAAGCAGCACTTGCAATTGCAGCTTGAGCAGCAGCATCAGCAGCAGCCTTAGATGCGGCGTCAGCATGTGACTTAGCAGCCGAAACGTTACCAGCAGAAGATGCTTGGTAAGCAGCGCTTGCTTCATTAGAAGCTACGGCTGAGAAGCTATCAGTAGCAGAGTTTGCTGATGAAGCAGTATCGTTGGCACTAGAAGCAGCGCTTGATGCAGCCCATGCATCACTAGATGCTTGAGTAGCAGCAGAGGCAGCACTTTGGGCAACGGAGTTTGCAGCAGAAGCCTTTGCAGCATCGCTAGCAATTGATGAATCCTTAGGGTTAGCAGATGCAGCACTGGCAGCCCGACTGTTAGCATCTGAAGCATTCGATGCAGCAGTTGAAGCGGCATCGTTAGCAGAACTAGCAACGGATGAACTACCATCGGCATTCTTGCTACTTACATTTGCACCTGAAGCGGCTTGACTAGCAACAACGGAAGCACTAGCTGCAACTGGTTGAGCTGAACTGGCCTCACTAGAAGCAGCACTATTAGCAGCAGCAATTGAATCAACTAGGCTCACTTGAACCTTATTAGCAGCATTGGCAGCTGATTGGGTTGCTGTCTTAGCACTAGCAGCACTTTGTGATTGTGTCGTTGCTTGTTGAGCATAACTAACGGCAGCGTTGGCATATGATGATCCGTCAACGGCAGCTTGAGAAGCGGCGTTAACAGCGGAACTAGCTAAGCTCGAATTAAGGGCTGCATTGGAACTATCACCACTTTGGGCGAAGCTATTTGCAGCAGCAGCGTAGGACTTAGCAGCAGCAGACGCAACAACGGCTGCGGAGTATTGAGCAGCAGCAGAGCTAGCATTAACACTCGCATTTGAGTTAGCTACGATTGCATTAGATGCGGCTTGGGAACCAGCAGCAGAAGCAGCGGAACCATCATTAGCATAAGAAGCAACCACGCTCGCAGCACTGGCAACCCCAGAATCAGTTGGGTTGACAGAAGCGATGCTAGAAACAGTTGAGTTCATAGAACTCAATGCAGCGGTGTCAGGAGCAGTTGCAGATGCACTAGCAACGGCATTTGATGCATTGTCACTAGCAGAAGTAGCAGCTGGAGCGGCATCACTATTGGCAACACTGGCGGCACTTACGTACTTGCCAGCGTCTGGTGCGATCAAAGCAGCACTAGAAGCTACATCTAGGGCTTGACTAGCAGCAACGGCATTGTCTTGAGCAGCCTTGGCAGCAGCAGCAGCGGAACTAGCTAATGATGAATCGATAGCAGCCCGAGTCGATGCTGATTGAGCTGAACTGGCAGCAACTGAAGCGTTGCTTTGGGCAGCAGATGCAACCGAATTAGCTGATTGAGCAGCATCAGCAGCACTGGATAATGCTGAAGAAGCGGAAGAATCAAATGGGTTAGCACTAGCAGCACTCGCAGCGGCCTTAGAAGCTTCGGTAGCCTTAGCAGCAGCGGAAGCAGCAACGCTTGATGCTGATTCAGCAGATGCCTTAGCAGCATCGGCTTGATCAGATGCGATTGAAGCATCCTTAGCAGCTGAACTAGCGGCGTTGTTGGCAACGCTAGCAGCGTTAGAAGCAGCTGAGATGGCAGCATTGCTTGGGTACTTCGAAGCGATCGAGTTAACGACGCTAGTAGCAGAACTAGCTACGCTTCCAGAGACGCTAGCTTGTGAAGTGGTTGGAACCGCCCCACTTTGTGCTGATGATGCGATCGATGCGTAGTCGCTAGTTGCGGCAGCATTCGATGCAGCATTGCTTGCAGCTGATTTAGCACGGTTGGAGTTTGGTGTTGGGTCAGCTGGGTTCAAGTTCGCAGCTTCGGATTGGGCATCGTTAGCAGCGGAACTACCAGCAGCAGTAGCTGAAGTTCCAGCTGATGCAGCAGAAGCAGCATCAGCAGCGGCTTGAGAAGCAACGACCGAAGCACTAGTTGCCTTCGAACGAGCAGAAACGGCAGCGTTGGATGCGTCAACGGCACTGGATGCTTGTTGTGAAGCAACCACGCTGGCAGATTCGGCAGCGGAGTTATTTCCAGTGGCAGCAGCACTCGATGCGGCGTTGGCAGCGGAACGAGCAGCCGAAGCAGCGGCGTTGGCAGCATCACTAGCGGTGTTAGCAGCACTCATTGCAGCGCTTGCATCTGAACTAGCAGAGTTAAACGTTGAGTTAGCACTGGAAACAGTAGCACTAGCGGAACTAGCAACTACGGCAGCGGATGAAGCAACGCTGGCAGCACTTGAGATCTTAGGATCATTTGGTTGACCCGCAGCAGAAGCAGCGGAACTAGCCAATGAAATGGCAGCCGAGTTCGCATCGGTAGCAGCACTGAACGAGTTAGCAGCACTGGATGCTGAACTTACGACTGATGAAGCACTAGAGATGCCAGGTGTAACGTTAGCAGCAGAAGCATTGGAACTAGCAACTGAAGCGGCACTCGAAGCCTTCTTAGCATCACTATCAGCACCGTTGATGAAGCCCCCTGCTGATTGAGCAGCGTTGGAAGCATCATCGTAAGCACTGGCAACTTGTTTAGCAGCACTAGATGCAACTACCGAAGCAGAAGCAGCAACGGATGCGGCATTGGATGCGGCAACCACGGCGGAACTAGCGTTGGTAACATCTGATTGAGCCTGGGTCGCAGCGGAACTAGCGTCAGTTGCAGCTTGACTTGCTTGCCGTGCGTAACGGTCACCAGCAGTGGTACTTCCAGCAGCATATGCGGAGGAAGCAGCACTCTTGGCAGCGTTAGCAGTCGAAGCAGCCGAGTTAGCAATTGAGTTTTGCTTGCTTGCGTCGTTGGCAGCAGAATCAGCAACCGACTTAGCGTTGGCAGCAGAACTGTTGGCACTAGCGGCATCGGAATCAGCGGAGTTTACAACGGAATTTGCAGAGTTAGCAACACTGTTGGCACTGCTGATCACGGTGTTGGTTGGGTATTGGGAAGCGAGACTGTTAACGGCACTAGTAGCACTGTTAGCGAAGCTCGTGGAACTTCCTGCCCCTGTGTTAGCATCACTAGCAACCTTAGCGTAACTATCAGCATTGGATGCGTCTGCACTCGTGGCACTGACGGTTGGGTCAGTCACACTAGTTGCAGAATTAGCAGCACTAGCGGCACTGGATGCGATACTGTTACCAGCACTAGCGGCCGATGAAGTATCTGATGGCTTAGCACTGTTCATGGCATTGGCAGCGCTATCGGCGTTGGATGCAACTACGGCAGCGGATTGCGCAGCAATAGCAGCACTGTTACCAGCAACGACGGCGTTGGAACCATCAACAGCAGCGGATGAAGCGGCAGCAGCGGCTTGACTAGCAAGGGCTGCACCTGACTTAGCTCTAGCAGCAGCGGAAGCAGCGGCGCTGGCAGCACTAGATGCTAATGCACTATTGCTTGCCTTTGCAGCGGATGCTTCAACAACTGATGCGGAGTTGTAGTCACTATTAGCGGAACTAATATCGTTATTAGCACTAGATACAACGGTGGCAGCAGAGCTGGCAACACTCGATGCACTAGATGCGGTTTGAGAAGCGGAACTAGCTACGCTGGATGCGGAGTTAGCAACGCTAGCAGCTGATGATGCCTGAGTAGCAGCAGATGCGATCGATGAATTGGTTGGGTTAGCAGACGCAATTGCAGCGGCATCTTGAGCATCTAAGGCAGCATTGTTAGCTGCGGAACTAGCGGTTGAGCTAGCAGAACTAGTTTGAACTGAGTCTTGACTAGTGGCAGCACTGGCGGAGTTCGTAACTCCAGCAGCACTGGAACCAGTGGCAACGGCTGATGAAACAGTTGAACCAGCGGAGCTAACCACACTATCGGCACTGGAGATTCCAGCGGAGATTGCACTTGAAGCTTGGTTAGCGGCGTTAGTGGCATCCCGCGCAGCATTAGATGCTAATGATTGATCAGAAGCAGCCCGCAATGCGGCACTGGTTGCGTTTTGCGCAGCCGAGTTAGCAGCATCGGAAGCCACGTTGGCACTGGTCAATGCGGCATCGGCATCGGAAGCAGCTGACTTAGCTTGACTAGCAAGCGTTGAAGCAGCTGGGCCAGTCGCACTTTGGGCAGCTGAGGCATATGAAGTGGCCTTGGAAGCTGCAACAGATGCGGCAGATGATGCTTGGGTCGCACTGGCGGTCGCAGCATCGGCAGCGGCCTTGGCACTGTTGGCAGCTGAGGAAGCAATCGTTGCATCAGCGGATGCTGAGTTAGCAACGGAGCTTGCGGATGCAACCACAGAACTAGCAGAAGTAACAACTGGGTCATTACTATTAAGACTGTTCAAACTGTTTACATATGAAGCAGCGGAATTAACGGCGCTGGTTTCATCACTGGCTTGACTGGATGAAACGCTAGCTTGGCTAGACTTCAATGAAGCGTCGGTCCCGTTGTTAGCAGCGGATGCGTTGGCCCCTTCGGCAGCTACACTATCAGCCTTAGCACGAGCAGCGGCATCAGAAGCAGCGGATGCGTACCCGTTGTTGGCGAGTGAAGCAACGCTGTTCATTGCACTGGACAATGAGGTTGCAGCGGAACTCAATGCAGCACTAGCTGAGTCGTAGTTAGAAGCAGCAGTTGAAGCTTGGCCGGCAGCAACCGAACCATCATCATTTGCTGACTTAGCAACGGCAGCTTCACTAGCGGCGATCGAAGCCTGTTGACTAGCAACGACGGCTTGGCTAGTGGCGGTCGATTGATCACCATTAGCAACGGCGTTAGAAGTAGCTTCACTGGCTAACTTAGCGGCAGAGGCAGCGGAGTTAGCAGCAGCGTTGGCACTGGATGCGGTGCTGGATGCTACGTCGGCACGACTCTTAGCTGATTGAACAGCGGAGTTGGCGAGCGAAGCAGCAGAGCTAGCAGCGGAGGCGTTCGATGCGTATTGGTTGGCAATTGAAACGGCTGATTGTAATTCAGAATCATTTGGATTGTCACTGGCAACCGCTTGGGCACTAGATGCAGCCTCACTAGCGGAAGTAGCAACCGAACTAGCGTTACTGTAAGCACTGGCCACGCTAGAAGCGATGACGCTCACAGAAGTGGCGTGAGAAGCGGCGTTATTAGCGTCGCTTGGACCGTTTGGTTCGCCACTAGCATAACTAGTTGCTTCGGAAGCAGCGGATGAAGCAGCCGGTGCAGCGGAACTAGCGGTGGCGCTAGCACTGGATAATGCAGCACTGGCACTGTTAGCAGCACTTTCGGCGTTTTGTGCAACTTGAGCAGCGGAACTAGCCAATGATGAATCAATGGCAGCCCGTTCGGATGCTGATTGAGCGGAACTAGCGGCAACCGAAGCATTGCTTTGTGCAGCACTGGCAGCTGAGTTAGCTGATTCAGCGGCACTGGCAACGCTAGCTAAGGCGCTGGATGCGGATGAATCAAATGGTTGCGCACTAGCAAGTGATTTCGCTTGAGCACTCAAGGCGCTGGCAGTAGAAGCTTGCCCCTTGGCAACGACATCGGCAGAAGCAGCTTGGCTATTTGCGTCGCTGGCTTGTTGAGAAGCAATCACGGCATCGTTAGCAGCGGAACTAGCAGCAGCGTTTGCGTTGCTTGCAGTCACTGATGCAGCCGAAATCGTTGGATTGGTTGGGTATTGTGAAGCAATTGAGTTCACAACCCCAGTTGCGGAACTAGCAACACTCCCAGAAACACTGGCTTGTGGTTGCGTCGTCTTAACGCCATCGTCAGCAGCAGATGCGATTGGAGCGTAGCTGGAAACGACAGCCGCATTTGAAACGGCAGCACTAGCAGCGGCGGAAGCTCGGTTTGCATTTGGTGTTGGATCAGATGGGTTCAAGTTCGCAGCTTGTGATTGAGCATCGGCAGCGGCAGCACTCCCCTTCGCGGTAGCGGAAGCCCCATCAGCGGCAGCGGATGCAGCATCAGCAGCGGCCTTGGAAGCAACTGCAGAAGCACTAGCGGCCTTGGAACGAGCATCAACAGCGGCGTTGGATGCGTCCACAGCGGAGGAAGCTTGTTGAGAAGCAACCACGCTTGCAGAAGCAGCAGCGGAGTTGTCACCCTTGGCAGCAGCACTGGATGCATCGTTAGCAGCTGAACGTGCAGCGGATGCAGCAGCACTTCCGGCGTTGGTTGCGGCTTGAGCAGCACTCATTGCGGAACTAGCGTCGTCACTAGCGGATTTGAATGCTGAACTAGCACTTGAAACAGTCCCACTAGCGGAACTAGCAACCACGGCAGCAGATGAAACAACGGCAGCATCGCTCGCGATTTGGGCGTTGCTTGGTTGACCGACAGCAGCAGCAGCGGAACTAGCTGCGGAGATGGCAGCCTGGTTGGCACTAGTAGCAGCGCTGAATGAACCAGCGGCACTGGATGCTGAGTTGATTACTGAAGAAGCGCTGGAAACGCCAGGCGCAACGTTGGCAGCCGAAGCGTTCGAACTAGCAACGGATGCGGCACTGGATGCCTTCTTAGCATCACTGTCGGCCCCGTTGACGAAGCCAGCGGCAGAACCAGCAGCGTTGGAAGCATCACTGTAAGCGCTGGTTACTTGCTTAGCAGCGTTGGATGCAACCACGGAAGCAGAAGATGCGGTGTTTGCAGCGTTCGATGCGTTCGAAACGGCTGAGTTAGCGTTAGCAGCATCGGATTGGGCCTTGGCAGCAGCCGAACTAGCGTCGGTTGCGGCTTGGCTAGCTTGCCGTGCGTAACGATCACCAGCGGTGGTACTTCCGGCAGCGTAAGCGGATGAAGCTTGGCTCTTGGCGAGGCTAGCAGCAGCGGCAGCGGATGAAGCAACGGAGTTTTGGAGGCTGGCATCATTAGATGCAGCATCGGCAACCGACTTCGCATTGGCAGCCACGCTGTTGGCACTGGAAGCATCAGAGTCAGCGGAGTTCACAACTGAGTTAGCGGAACTAGCCACGCTGTTAGCACTACTGATCACGGCGTTACTTGGGAATTGTGAAGCATAGCTGCTAACGGCACTGGCGGCACTATTGGCAATGCTGGTTGAACTACCGGCCCCGGTATTAGCATCACTTGCGACCTTAGCATAGCTATCAGCGTTGGATGCATCAGCACTGGTTTGACTCGTAAATGGTGAGATAGCACTGGCGTTCGAACTAGCAGCGGAGGCAGCAGATGATGCGATGCTGTTTCCGGAGTTAGCAGCATCTGAATTATCAGTTGGGGCAGCACTGTTCATTGAGTTGGCAGCACTGTCGGCGGCGTTGGCAGTCGAGTTAGCAGCACTAGCTACGGCAGCGGCACTGGATGCCTTATCAGCAGCACTACTTCCATCAACGGCAGCGGAGGAAGCAACGGCAGCAGCAGAACTAGCGGTATCAGCACCAGCCTTAGCCCGAGCAGCGGCGGAAGCAGCAGCACTGGCAGCACTGGATGCTAAGGCGCTGTTACTGTCCTTGGCAGCGGAAGCTTCAACGGCGGATGCGGAAGCGTAGTCACTGTTAGCAGAACTGATGTCGTTGTTAGCACTGGATACCAGGTTAGCAGCGGAGCTGGCAACACTGGATGCGCTGGATGCAACTTGGGAAGCAGCACTGGTGGTGTTGGCAGCAGAACTAGCGACCTTGGCAGCAGAAGCGGCTTGGCTAGCAGCCGAAGCGATTGATGAATTGCCTGGGTTGGCTGAAGCGATTGAAGCAGCATCTTGGGCGTCCAAGTTGGCATTGTTAGCAGCCGAACTAGCAAGTGAGTTAGCCGAGTTAGCGGTGGCTGAATCTTGGTTAGTGGCATTACTTGCGGAGTTAGCAACGCTAGCGGCACTGGAACCAGTAGCAACAGCGGATGAAACGGTCGATCCAGCGGAACTAACCACACTGTTAGCACTGGAAATTCCGGAAGCAATCGCACTGGAGGCTTGGTTGGCGGCGTTAGTAGCATCGTTGGCAGCGTTGGATGCTAAGGCAGCATCACTGGCAGCCCGCAATGCGGCACTGGTAGCCTTTTGGGCAGCGGAGTTGGCAGCGTTAGAAGCAACGTTGGCACTGGATAATGCAGTGTCAGCATCGGAGGCAGCGCTGGCAGCTTGACTGGCCAGAGCGGAAGCGGATGGGCCAGTAGCACTTTTCGCAGCTGAAGCATATGAAGTCGCCTTCGAAGCAGCTTCAGATGCGGCGGTAGATGCTTGCGAAGCACTGGCGGTCGCACTATCGGCAGCGGCCTTAGCACTATTAGCATCAGAAGAAGCCTGGGTCGCATCGGAGGATGCGGAGTTAGCAACTGAGCTTGCGGAAGCGACAACTGAACTAGCGGAAGCGACAACTGGGTTGTTGCTGTTCAAGCTATTCAAGCTGTTAACAGCGGAAGCAGCTGAGTTAACTAAGGAAGTCGAGTCACTGGCTTGACTGGATGAAACGCTAGCTTGACTGGACTTCAATGAAGCATCGGTCCCGTTGTTTGCAGCGGAGGCGTTGGCACCATCGGCAGCCACACTATCAGCCTTGGCCTTATCAGCAGCGCTTTGTGCAGCAGATGCGTATTGGTTCCCAGCAATTGAGTTGGCATCACTATTAGCACTTGAAATCTTAGTTGCTGCCGAATCTAATGCTGAAGAAGCAGAGTTAAAGGCTGCAGAAGCGGAAGTAGCAGCAGATTCTGCGGCTGAACCATCAGAGTCAGCAGCCTTAGCAGCAGCATCAGCCTTCTTAGCCACTTCGGCTTCAGAACTAGCCACGCTAGCTTGGCTAAAGGCAGCGGATGGATCACCACCAGCAGCAGCGGATGAAGCAGCCACACTAGCTAGTGAAGCGGCAGAAGCAGCCGAATCAGCAGCAGAGTTGGCACTCGAAATCGTTGATGATGCTGAAGCAGCGGTGCTCTTAGCTGATTGAATCGTAGCGTTAGCCACGGAGGCAGCAGCACTGGCAGCAGAAGCGTTGGCAGCTTCACTGTTGGCAATCGAAGCCGCAGAGTTGATGCCTGAGTTAGCTGGGTTTGCACTCGCTAATGATTGGGCATTTGCAGCATTGGAAGCAGCAGCGCTAGCGGTTGCACTAGCGGAAGTGTAGGCACTGGAAACACTGGATGCCAAAGCACTAATTGAAGTTGCCCGTGACGAAGCGGTGCTAGGAAGTGGTTTAACGTCTGAAGCGGCGCTAGAAGCAGCGACACTAGCAGAACTAGCAACTGAGTTTGCGTTTACGATCGCATCACTGATGGCAGTCGCTGCGTCTTGTGCTGACTTAGCAGCGATGGCAGCGGAACTAGCAATCGATGAATCGGTAGCAGCCCGGTTGGAAGCAGAAGTTGCTGAATCAGCAGCTTGTGATGCATTAGCTTCGGCACTGGAAGCCACGGCGTTAGCGGATGCAGCAGCATCGGCAGCCGAACTAGCAGCACTGGAGTCGTAAGGTTGCGCACTCTTAGCTGATTGAGCAGCAGAGTTAGCAGCGTTAGCGGAATCTACGGCCTTGCTTGCAGCAGTCGATGCAGCAAGAGCAGAATCCTTAGCAGCACTGGCTTGGTTAGCAGCAACTGAAGCATCGTTGTTAGCAGATGATGCAGCTTGGCTCGCCTGGGTCGCAGCGGTGTTCACGTTGGAAAGCGCTGAATTGTCAGAATGAGCACTCGCAATTGATGCAACAGCGGAGGCAGCGGAACTAGTTTGACTAGTGGAATCGCTGGCCTGACTGCTTTGTGTTTGGGCTCCATTGTTAGCGGATGATGCAACGGATGCGTAACTACCGGCATTGTTGGAGTGAACGGCGGCGTTAGCAGCGGCGTTGGAAGCCCGGTCTGGGTTCAACGAAGTGTTAGCGGAGTCCACGTTCGCAGCTCTGGATTGAGCATCGGAAGCAGCTTGACTAGCAGCCTGGCTGGCTGATTGAGCAACCGAAGCGGCGGACTTAGCAGCACTAGCGGCACTGGATGCAGCACTCGATGCACTATCAGCGTTGGAGCGTGCGGAACTAGCATCGCTAGCAGCTGAAACAGCGGTGCTGGCTTGTTGTGAAGCAACCGCACTAGCTGAAGCAGCGGTCGATGGATCACCCTTGGCAGCAGCGTCGGATGCAACGGAGGCAGCGGATGAAGCGGCATCCTTAGCAGCGGATGCTACGGAGTCGGCAGCATTGGCCTTACTGTTGTCATCGTCAGCAGAAGCCTTAGCGGATGAAGCCACATCGTTTTCGGAACTAGCCACTGAGTTGGCACTGGAAGCAACGTCAGATGCGGAACTAACTACGGCTGCATCGGAAGCAATCGATGAGTCTGGTTGACCAGCTTGTGAAGCGATGGAACTAGCTTGTGAAACAGCAGCCGAAGCACTGTCGACACCAGCCTTGGCGTTCGAAGCCACGCTTGCAGCAGAGCTGGTAACAACGGAGTCACTACTAGTTGCACTAGCTTGACCACTAGTAACGGCTGATTGGGAACTAGCTACGGAAGCAGCACTGGAAGCCTTAGCGGCATCACTGGCAGCCCCGTTAGCGGCGCTGTTGGCACCCCCGGCAACGCTATTGGCATTTGATAATGCCTTGGCAACGTCACCAGCAGCACTGGAGGCAACGCTAGATGCGGAAGTAGCGGTTGAAGCAGCATCAGAAGCAGTCGCAACGGCGGAGCTAGCTACGGAAGCGTTTGATAATGCTTGGACGGTAGCGGAACTAGCGTCAGTAGCAGCTTGGCTAGCTTGCCGAGCGTACTTGTCCCCGTCCTTAGTGTTGCCGGCAGCGTAAGCTGAGGAAGCAGCACTGGATGCAGAAAGAGCAGTTGAAGCAGCGGACTTAGCAACTGAGTTCTGTTGACTAGCATCACTGGATGCATTGTCAGCAGCAGACTTAGCGGCTTGAGCAACGCTGTTGGCACTGGAAGCCACACTGTTGGCCGAGTTAGCAACTGAGTTAGCGGAGCTAGCTACACTTGCGTCACTGGAGATCGCAGAGTTGGCTGGGTATTGAGAAGCATAACTATTAATTTGAGCAGTGCCACTATTAGCGAGGCTGGTGGAACTTGCGGCCCCACTATTAGCGTCACTGGCCACCTTAGCATAGCTATCAACACTAGCGGCATTGACACTAGCGGAACTAGCTAATGGCGCAGTGGTGCTGGATGCTGAGCTGGTGAAGCTAACGGCACTAGCGGCAGTGCTGTTTCCGGCACTGGCGGCGCTAGATGCGTCAGCGGAGTTGGAACTGTTGAGGGAGTTAGCAGTGTTATCTGCAGAACTAGCAACCCCAGCAGCTGAATTAGCAACGCTGTTGGCACTGGAAGCCTTGGCAACGGCGGAATCCCCTGCTGACTTAGCAGCGTCGGCTTGGGAAGCAGCTGAACTGGCGGTGTCGGCACCGGACTTAGCCCGCGCAGCGGCGGATGAAGCAGCACTGGCGGCACTGGAAGCAGCGGAACTATCGTTAGCCTTAGCAGCTGATGATTCAGCGGCGGAGGCTGATGAGTAGTCGTTGTTAGCGGAACTAACGTCAGCGTTAGCACTGGATGCCACGGAGTTAGCACTCGATGCGGTCACGGATGCACTTGATGCGTCCTGTGAAGCTGAGTTCGCGTCACTGGCAGCAGACTTGGCAACGCTAGCAGCACTTTGGGCTTGGCTCGCAGCGGATGCAATCGAAGCGTTGCTTGGGTTGGCAGATGCGATTGAAGCAGCATCTTGACCATCGATGTCAGCACTATTAGCGGCAGAGCTAGTAGCGGAGCTCAGGGCACTGGCTTGTGATGAGTCTGCATTAGTTGCAGAACTATCGTCGTTAGCGTCCTTAGCGGCACTCGCAGCGGTGCTGGATGCAGATGGGACTACCGAACCGGCGGAACTAACGGTGCTGTTGGCACTGGAAATTCCGGATGCAATCGCACTGGATGCTTGGGCAGCAGCGTTAGAAGCAACTTGGGCAGCACTGGAGGCTACGGCTTGATCAGAAGCAGCCCGTTGAGCGGCACTGGTGGCTTTTTGAGCAGCGGAGTTGGCAGCGTTAGAAGCGGCATTGGCACTGGATAATGCTGAATCAGCATCAGAAGCAGCGGAAGCAGCCTGGCTAGCAATGCTGGATGCGGAAGCTGGATCGGCACTCTTAGCAGCATTAGCGTACGATTGGGCAGCCGAAGCAGCGTTGGAAGCAGCGGTCGAAGCCTTAGCAGCCGAAGCAGTGGCACTATCAGCTGCGGACTTAGCACTGGAAGCATCACTAGATGCACTTGTGGCGTCAACAGATGCAGATTGCGCAACGGAGTTCGCACTGGATACGACTACGGAAGCGCTAGAAACAACTGGGTTGGCACTGTTATTACTGTTCAAGCTGTTAACGAAGCTGGTAGCTGAACTAGCAGTTTGCGCAGCATCACTGGCTTGGTTAGACGAAACGCTAGCTTGGCTGGACTTGAGTGAAGCATCAGTCCCATT
This sequence comes from Nicoliella sp. ESL1120, assembly GCF_058508515.1. Taxonomy (NCBI): domain Bacteria; kingdom Bacillati; phylum Bacillota; class Bacilli; order Lactobacillales; family Lactobacillaceae; genus Nicoliella; species Nicoliella sp. ESL1120. The sequence continues at coordinate 469,905 of NZ_CP196383.1, read as the reverse complement.
ATTAGCAGCGGAACCGTTGGCACCATCGGCAGCAGAACTATCGGCCTTAGCCTTGTCAGCAGCACTTTGGGCTGCGGAAGCATAACCGGCATTGGCAGCTGAGAATGCATCACTAGCAGCGGCAGCAGCAGCATCGTTAGCACTCGATGCCACTGAAGAAGCGGTTGCAGCCTTAGCGGAAGCGGAATTAGCGTCTGAGGCAGCAGATGAGGCATCAGCGTTGGCGTTTGATGCATCTGAAGCAGCAGATGAGGCCGTGGAAGCGGCATCTTGAGCAGATTTAACGGCGGCAGAAGCAGCTGATGAGTCTCCGGAGTTAGCGGCTTCACTAGCAGCGGTCGATGCTGAACGCGCAACGGATGCGGCAGAACTTGCAACTGAATTAGCGACCGAAGCGGCGGAGCTATCCTTATCCGCCCGACTCTTGGCTGATTGAGCAGCAGAGTTAGCATTCCATGCATCGTTCGATGCTGAATTTGCCGTGGATGCAGCAGAACTAACCACGCTGTTAGCACTGGAAATTACCGCATTACTTGGATCATTAGATGCTAATGACTTAACAGCACTTGAATATGAATTTGCGGATGTAGCACTTTGAGCGGTTTGTGAATTGTTGTTGGCAGCACTAGATGCCACGACGCTCACTGAGTTAGCGTGTGAAGCGGCGTTGGAGGCATCGGAAGATCCCTCAGCCGAACCACTAGCGGCACTCGAAGCAATACTTGCGGCCTTATCTGCATTAGCAGCAGCCGTGCTAGCATCACCGTTGGTCTTACTGTTAGCATCAGCAGCACTGGCAGCGGATTCAGCACTAGCGGCAGCCTTAGATGCGGCATCGGCGGCATTTGAAATAGCACTAGATGCACTAGCAGCCTTAGATGCGGCATTTGAACCGGCGGTGGCTTGAGCATCAGCAGCCTTACTTGCATCTTCAGCAGCGCTTTGGTAAGACTCAGCACTGGATTGTGCATCCTTAGCTACAGAGGCAGCAGAACTAGCAGCACTGGTGTCACCATTAGCGGCAGCGGAACTAGCAGCTACCGAAGCTGAGGAGGCAATTGAAGATTCCTGGTTAGCAGCACTGGCAGCGGAATTGGCAGTGGATGCGTACGAACTAGCGGCAGAACTAGCTGAATTAGCGGCACTGGAAGCATCAGTGGCATCACTGGATGCTTGGGCAGCAGTGGATGCAGCACTGGAAATGGTCCCAGCAGCACTACTTACGGTTGGGTTACTGGAGTAACTACTGTTCAAGCTGTTGATTGCACTTTGGGCAGAAGTAACTGAACCCATAGAGTCCTTAGCAGCACTCGATGCTGCACTGGCTTCACTAGAGTACTTGCTGGTTGCAGAGGCAACGCTATCGGCACCACTGGAGGCATTTGATGCAGCATCGTCTGCCTTTGATGCAGCAATTGAAGCAGCCTTAGCAGCACTATTAGCAGCGCTATTATCGTTAGAGGTAACGACCGCAGCACTAGCAGCGGAAGCAGCGCTAGCGGCATCTTTAGCAGCACTTTCAATTACTGCAGAGGCACTTGAGGCCTTAGAATTAGCCGAAACGGCTTGTGAAGCTTCATTTTCAGCAGCAGAACGAGCAGATTCAGCGGAAGAATTAAGGGTAGCGGCTTCGGCTGCGGCTGAAGCAGCATCTGAGTCGGCCGACTTAGCAGCATCAGTGTTCCCAGCACTAGCAGCACTAGCGGCTGCGGATGCAGCGGCTGAAGCAGCTGATGCTTGAGCACTTGCGGCACTCGCGAACGAATTAGCGTCAGATGCGTGTGAACTAGCAGCAGCACTTGCTGAGTTAGCAGCACTCGATGCGTCAGTGGCATCACCAGATGCAGAGTTAGCAGTCGAAGCAGCACTGGAGATCGTACCGGCAGCACTATTTACGGTTGGGTTGCCAGAGGCATCACTATTTAAGCTATTGATTGCATTTTGGGCAGAAGTAACTGAACCCATTGAATCCTTAGCAGCACTTGAAGTGGCACTGGCTTCAGAAGAAGCCTTAGAAGCAACAGATGAAGCACTATCGGCACCATTATTACTGTTAGTAGCAGATTGACCAGCTGCACTAGCATCGTTAGAGGCCTGACTAGCATAACTAGCAGCTTGGTTGGCAGCACTTTGGGCCCCACCGGCAATGCTGTTAATAATGCTGTTGGCAGATTGGGCAGCGTTGTTGGCAGATTGGGCAGCACTGTTAGCACTGGCTGCGGCTGAACTAGCATTGGAAGCAGCGGTCGATGCAGCTTCGGCTGATGAGTTGGCATTATTAGCACTATTTGCCGCATCACTAGCCACTTGGGCAGCGGAGGCAGCGGAGGCAGCAGCACTGGCCGCACCAGCTTGATCACCCTTTGCAGCAGCAGAACTAGCGGCAGCAGAAGCGGAAGAGGCCGCCTGGTTAGCAGAACTAGCGATAGAATTAGCAGTAGATGCAGCTGTGGATGCAGCGTCAGCGCTACTCTTAGCAGCTTGGGCAGAGGTATTGGCACTGTTAGCATCACTAGCGGCATCACTAGCCACTTTGGCAGCAGAGCTCACCACTGCAGCGGCGCTGGTCACGGAACTATTGCCAGAATTCTTAGCAGCCATGGATTGGGCTTGGCTATTAGCGCCATTAGCGGCTTGGGCAGCACTATTAGCAGCTTGGTTGTTAGTTGCAGCACCCGATGCATCAGCACTAGTTGAGTTAGCACGCGAAGCAGCGTTCGATGCGTCAGAAGAGCCGTTAGAAGCCCCGCTCGCAGCAGTCGAAGCGGCCTTCGATGCATTGGCAGCGTTGGAAGAAGCACTGTTTCCAGTACTGTTAGCAATGCTAGTGGCAATCGAATTAGCACTCGATGCGGCGTCAGCAGCACTACTTGCGTAAACACTAGCGGACTTCAAGTTAGCATAAACAACCGATTCGGCTGATGAAACGGTATTAGCGGCTCCAGAAGCAACTGAATTATATGATTGTAAACTAGCCCGAGCAGTTGTGGCATTAGAACTTGCGATAACAGCATTAGACAATGCAGTTTGGGCGTCAGTTAAGTCGCCAGAACTAGCGTAGCTTTGGGCTAAAGTAGCGTAGCTTTGGGCATCTGAAGCATACGAACTAGCATTAGTAAATGCGTTCTTAGCACTCGTAATCGCATTATCTACTGTACTCTTAGCGAATTGAGCAACACTGTTTGCTGATGAACCAACTGAAGAAGCGGAGCTCATTAGTGAAGCTGCAGAACTAGCGGCTGATTGGGCGCTTTGAATATCAGCATTGGATGGGTAAACGCTAGCAATACTGTTTACGCTAGAAACATCGGAAGCAGTTTGTTTACTGTTAGTAGTGATTTGATCATTTTCTGAACTAGCCTTGGCAGCTAATGAATCAGCATTTTTTGCGATCGAACCGGTGTTAGAAGCTGCTAAACTAGCGGAGAATGAGTTCAATACGAAGCCTTGGATGGCAGCGGATTGTTCATCGGCAACCGCTTGGGAAGCGGCCTTCACCCCATCAGCATTGATCGAAGTTACTGCAGCTGAGTATGATAACGCAGCGGAAGCAGCAGATTGCGCATTCGATGCGGCAGTCGAGGCAGCGTTGTTGATCGAAGTTTGTGCACTGGCTACTGATGATTGTGGCGTTAGGCTAGCGGCACTACTAAATTGCGTAATGGCATTCGATGCAGCAGCAGCGTAGGAAGAAGCGGCCTTGGATTGAGCAAGGGCGTTCGAAATCGCAACGCTAACTGCGGAACTAGCGGAACTAGCAATTGATGATTGACTCTTAGCGTCAGCACTGTATGAACTAATGGCACTCGATGCGGAAATAACGGCAGAGGCGTAGCTATTGTCACGGCTCATGGTATTTCTGTCGTTTGCTAATGAACGGGCTGAACTATTGTAATCATTCACTACAGACGAAGCGGATGAAGCCACACTTGAGTAAGAAGTGGCCACGTTAGAAACGTTCGCAGCGTTACTTGCGTATGAAGCGGCGGACGAATTAGCTGATTGCGCAGAGCTATTGTAAGTTCCGGTACTATCAGGAACGATCACGTTATCGGTAATCTTCCCACTGACGGTATTAGAATTATTTTGGACTGGCGCAGCAGCCGGGTTATGCGTAACGTTGGTAATAACGGTATTGCTACCATTATTCTTAATTTCAACACTATTGTTAGTAACTTGGTATTGCGCAGTTACGATCACGTCGGTTGGCGCAGCGGAAACTGCGTTGATTGGGTGGGCATAATTGTAAGTGTAAGTCCCATCACCGGTCTTAGTGAATGCAGTTACTGGGATGGCGGTGGTGTAGGCGTTCCGATAGTCGGAATCTTGCCCGTTCCCAACGGCTTGGTCAGGATCAGTCAGCATCCCACTACTATTGGTCGTGGCGTTAGATGCATTATCACCAGTTGCTGGCTTTTCATCGGTCCCGTTGGTTTGAACCCGCACGTAAACATACCCATCGGTACTGTTAATGTTCGTCAATTGAAGGTTCGCATTAATGTTGTACTTAGAGGTTGCACTTGAGTTCTGTGATAGAGCGGCGTTCCCGTTGATGTAAACGGTTGGGATGGCTCTAAAGGCCAAGAAGCCGGAATTGTTGTTATCAAAGCTACTAATGGTTGGATCTTGAACAGTTTGCCCATTTTGGTTGTAGACCTTAATAACGTTCCCACTATTCCCGTTAATTTGAACCAGGTATTGAGGAGTGGAATCCTTTTGGCTATCAACTTGACCCAAGACGGAATAAGCATTGATTGGGGCGGTGTTAAAGAACTTCCCGGCACTGGTAGATGAGGTATCGTTATTTAACCCCCGCTTACTTAAGATCGTATCTTTACCAGGGTTATTGATGGTAACGGTCCCGGAGTTGTTAAGTAAAGTTAGGTTACCGTTAGTGTTGGTACCGTCAGAATAAATTTGGAAACTCCCACGGTTTTGAACGGTTAAGGTACCACCATTGGAAATGGTAAAGAGGTCCCCACCGAAGTTAGTCATCCCATTAGTAGCGTGGGCAGTGATTTGACCACCATTTTGCACGTTCACACTACCTTGAATCCAGGTTGGGTTCGAATCGGTTGGGTTGTAGTTATAAATGGAGTTCATGGACCCACCATTGATGTTAACAGTCCCACCACGGTTAACAACTAGGGCGTCAGCTTGGTTATCGCCAGGAACGGAAGTTAAATTAGCGTTTTGGTTAATGGTAACGTTACCATTAACGACCAATCCACGGTCCCCACCGGATCCGGCATTTTCACCACCAGAACCACGAGGAACCAGGTACATGTTAGAACCTTGGTCTAAGACCAGGTTTCCACCTAATTCAATGTTGTTCCCCTTTTCAGTTTGACCATAGTAATAGGAATTAGGGAGTAATTCCATGTTGGTAACTTGAATGTTTTGTTGATTATTGTTTTGAGTGGCAAAGCCAACGTTAAAGGCACTAGTATAACTACCTTCACTAATTGCACTAACACCACCATCAATATAGAGGTTTGGTAAGCTAGTCCCGTAGAATAATTGTGATCCTTCGTAGTTAACGTTACGGTAGGTCAAACTACCAGAAGTTGAGTTCCATAGGTTAATTGGCCCATAAATGTTATAACCGTACATCTTGTACATGTTTTCAATCGTCAAACTCTTCAAGTTATATGGATTGTAGTGCCACTTTTGCATATCAACGGTATGGTTAGCACCATTAACGATAACATCGGCACTGGTCCCATTTAGCGTAGCAGTGGTATCAGCAGAATTAGCATTATAGTCTGACGTAAACCGCAGTTCATGGGTCCCAGAACCAAAGGTCCCAGAGAAGAAGTTAGTGATGTTTGCGTTAGACGTGTTATAGGTGACAAAGAAGACGCTTTGGCTATTTACCAAGTTAGCGACGTAGTTGTAACCGTATTGGTAATTTTGACTTAGGGATTGCTTTTGGGCGGTCGTTAAATTAGTAACCGCAGTAAAACTACCAGTTTGTTCGTTGTTAATGGCAGCTTGAGCCCCGTTGTAGGCTTGGATATATGGATTATTAGTGTTCTTAGTCGTATCCAAGACCGTGTAGGCCCCGGTACTTGCAGTTGCTCCGTTCCAACGACCATTAGCGGCATCATAAGTCCCCTGCCGACTTAAGAAGTAGTCGATCGCATAGTTGTAGGCTAATGCTTGGGTAGGAGCTGCGGTATTAATTCCGGTTCCCACAATATTACCAGCAGTTCCGGAAGTTACGTTGTTACCAGAAGTAGCTTCAGCACTATCACTAGGTGAATTAACCACTTGGGCAGCCTTGGACTTGTTTACAGATCCACTAGTAACGCTGGTTTGTTGACCAACTCCACCAGAACCATAAATTGCGGAGCCAGACTGGGTCCCGACACCGGAGTTTAAGCTACTATAAGTATTGTAAGCATCGATGGTCGCATTGTAACCTTGGACGTAGAATGCATTGCTTGAATTGAACGTGCCAGCTGAATCAGCGGACTTCAGATCATCTGGATGCAATGAGTTCCAAGCGGCTACTGCCCCAGCATTAGCGGCGTAATAAGCTTGGACCCCATCTGAGAAGCCACTGACGCTTTGGGCGCTGACACTGGTCCCAGCGAACGCAGCGGAAGATGCTGCTGATAGTCCACTGGTAAAGGCAGAGCTATAAGCAGAGTATGCGCTTTGGGCGGAACTAACCCCACTCTTGTAGTTGGAGTTCGTGTTAGAAGTGGCAAACGATGATCCATTAGAAGCTGCTGAATAAGCATCGGAGTAACCAATACTGTAAGCAACTGAATTATATGAATTAACGTAACTGGTAACCCCACTATTGAAGTTAGCATCAGAGCTGCTGGCAACGGAAGTCCCAGCGGATTGTGCTGATGCGGCTGCGGAGACCCCAGCACTAAATGCGCTGGATGCAGAGGCCGTATAGCTTTGAACCCCACTTTCAAAGTAGGAATCACTAGAGCTAGCAACAGACGTCCCAGCGGATTGTGCTGAAGCAGCTGCAGAGACCCCAGCACTAAATGCACTGGATGCTGAAGATGAATAGGAGTTATTAAAGCTATCAACCCCACTTTCAAAGTAAGGGTCGCTACTGTTGGAAACGTACGTTCCAGCAGCTTGGGCGGATGAACCAGCAGCAAATCCAGCGCTAAATGCGGAGGATTGGTAACTAGCAATTCCACTATTGTATGCATCGTCTGAACTGCTATCAGCGGTACTACCATTAGCAGCTGCGGAAGCAGCAGCTGAGTACCCAGCACTAAATGCGGATGAACTAGCTGCGGATGCAGATGAGGCGTAGCTAGCAACCCCACTATTAAAGTAAGTATCGTCAGAACTGGAAACCGTTTTCCCAGCCTTTGCAGCTGATTCGGCAGCGGCAACCCCAGCACTAAAGGCACTAGAAGCTGAAGATGCAAAGCTAGCAATTCCGCTATTGTAATTAGCGTCTGAAGTATCAGAAGCACTCTTGCCTTCCTTCGCAGCTACAGATGCAGCTGAAAAGCCAGCACTAAATGCTGAGCTAGCTGCGCTAGAATCATCAGAATCGCCATTACTATCGCCATCAGTTCCATTCCGATCACTTAAACCGTCATCGCTACTGGATTGATTAGCAGAACTACCAGACTTAGCAGCACTGCTCTTGGCATCAGATGATGATGATGCAGCAGCTACTGAAGAATTGTATTCAGAAACACCCTTGTTAAAATTAGAATCAGCGCTACTTGGCACTGAAGTATGAGCTTTTGCAGCTGAAGATGCAGCAGAAAAACCAGCACTAACTGCTGAGCTAGCATCTTCACTGTTTGAAGATGAACTTGAATTAGTACTGCTAGAGCTACTTGTCTGACTAGCATCCGCACTGGAACTAGTCGTCGATTTAGCATCTGAACTAGCACTAGTGCTATCAGCTGTACTACTTGCACTAGTTTGGCTAGCAGTAGAACTATTATCTGCAGAAGAATTTGTAGCACTAGACGTGGCTACGTTTGAACTATCATCACTACCATATGTACCACTAGTAGTCGCACTGACATTAGCGTTAGCGCTGGTTGTATCTGCATGAGCAGACACGGAATGTTCAAATACTGATCCTCCACCAAGTAAAGCAAGCATGGATAATGAAACAACTACCCACTGCTTTTTTACTTTACGGAGAACTTTTTTATCATTCACTTTATTGAATTTGAACTTATTATAAAGCATAAAGTATCCCCCTCATTTGCTTAAAGATTACGAACGTTAGAAAGAATAATTTAGTACACAACTACATACAGTCATTCTATCACTAATAGACAAATAATTCATTTAATTCTATTTAGTTTCGTTAAATTTATTCAAAAAAAAATAGGTTCCCAAAATCGGTTAAAACGATTTTGGAAACCTATTTTCAATTACTTAAAAATTTGTATTAAACGAACTTAACAAATTTCTTGTTACTAGTAATGTACTTACCGTGACCGATGTAGAAACGAGTCAAACCTCTGTAGTTTACAACCCGATTAACATGAAGTTCTTTGCCACGCTTGTAGTACTTACCACTTTCTGAATTAAAGGTCTTTGAACTATGAGTCCGAATTCCCTTATTGTTGATTACCTTAACGGTCTTGCTACCTGCATTAGCCATTTCACTCTTACTGTAGTAAGCGTTGACAATGTACTTGCGGTTAGCAGTAAGGTAACCCTTAGTCGAGTTAGCACTCAAATGACTCTTAACGTAGTAACGTACCAAGCCACTCTTAGAAAGGGCAATCTTAGAAACCTTAAATTCACTGATCTTGTTACGAGCCTTCTTGGCGTATCCAGCAACCTTTACACCATTACCAAAGGTAGCCTTACTGTGAACGTAAACGCCCTTGGTGTTGTAGATGTAAAGTGGGTGCTTCTTCAACTTACCATTGAATTCCTTAACGTATCCATACTTGTAACCAGCAGACTTACCAGCTAATGATTCCTTCGCATACTTAGTATCAGCCTTGGCTGCAGCTTTACCAGCGGCAACTTGCTTCAAGTAAGCTGCGCGTCCAGCAGCATAAGCCTTGTCGTAATTAGTTTCATAACCACTAGCTTCACCAGTAAAGTCTGACTTAGCAGTCTTACCCTTGTATCCTGCCTTGTAACCATCATAAGCACCAAGGTAAGTAGGTTGACTTGCGTATTCAGAAGACTTACCAGAATCGTCCTTAGCGTCAGAAACCCCTTCTTTGTAGTAGTCAGCAGTTGAGCTTAGGTTAGATTCACCTGAGAAGATGACCTTAGCAGCTAGGATGATTGTTTGATAATCACTAGCAGCACGACTAGCAGCTGAACTTGCCAATACCGTAGCAGAAGCAAGCACTGAGTTAGCAGAACTCAATTGCGTTGTTGCTGAGGCAGCAGATGCAGCAGCTGCGGAAGCAACTGATGCGTAACTGTCTCCAAGTGCAGCATCACCACGTGAGTAAGCGAGTGAAGCATTCGTATTCGCATTGTTAGCAGCGGTTTGAGCACTGTTAACAATCGAAGCAGCTGAATTAGCAGCAGAAGCAGCAGAGTTAGCAACTACCGTAGCGGAACTAGCTTGGCTGTTAGCAATTACAGCATCAGCAGATGCGGAAGTAATAACAGCGGCAGCAGAACTAGCTTGAGCAGCATAACTGATCAATGCTTGGTTACCAGCTGATTGAGCAGCAAGACTAAGTGCTTGACTAGCAATTTGAACAGCGGAACTAGCAGGCGTTGCAGTTTCTGAAGTGTTGGTGTAAGCAACAACTGAGTAACTATTTGCTAAGTTAGCATTACCGCTAACTTGACTGAACGTTTGAGCAGCTGCACTAGTTGAAGCGTTAGCAGCTGAAGCGTATTGACTAGCATTGTTAGACAAGTGCGTAACAGCGTAAGCAGCGGCAGCATCGCTTTGCGCAACTGAGTTAGCATTTTGAACCGTTACATTAGCGGAACTAGCAACTGATTGAGCAATTGCAGCAGCACTGGCAGCGGAAGTTGCAACTGAGTTTATGGAAGTAGCGTAGCTGTAGTATGAAGCAGCAGCACTATTAGCAGCGTTCATTTGTGAGTTCAATGAAGTAACAGCAGAGAAGTTACCTGCACTGGCGGCGCTAGCCACTTGACTAGCAAATGATACAGCCGCACTGGCTTGAGCACTTGCTTGAACATTGGCAGATGCAGCAGCCGAATTAGCAGAACTAGCAATACTACTGTTAGATTGAACAATTGCATTTGCACTCGCTACTTGAGAAGCAGCGGATGAAGCAATGACAGTTGCTGCAGAAGCTTCACTTGCATATGATTGAGCACTGCTGTTTTGAGTTGCTCCAGAAGCAATGAGTGAAGTAACTTGGGCTGCAGAACTAGCAGCTGAAGCTCCAGATTGAGCTTGAGAAGCATTTGCGCTTGCTGATCCAGCGTAGATTGAAGTTGCTGAGTTAGCTTGGGTAGCGCTAGATGCTTGAGAAGCAGTCGCGTTACTTTCAGCAGCCGCACTACTTGAAGCTTGTGATGCTGATTGAATAGCAGCACTTTGTCTTACGGATGCTGATTTAGCAACTGAGTTAGCAAGGGATGCAATTGCAAGCGCATTTGCTACAGCTGAATTGTCATTTGAGGCTACCACTGCAGCACTAGATGCTGATTGAGCAGCATTAGAAGCAACAACGGAAGCATTGACAGCTTGAACGGCAGCCGAACTAGCTAGGTTAGCTTGAGCAGCAGCGGATGCATTAGCAATCGCAGCATCAGATTCATCACCAGCACTAGCGTAACTCTTAGCAGCACTAGCATAGCTAGATGCGAGCGTTGCGGTAGAACTTGCAACCGAACTAGCAAGGTTAGCAGAATCTGCAGCGGAGCTTGCAGCACTCTTAGCTGATTGAGCAGCGGAGTTAGCAATTACAGCGTCTGAAGTTGCAGAGTTAGCAACTGAAGCAGCTGAATTAGCAACTGAGTTAGCAGACTTGATTACCACGTTGTCAGGGTGAGCCGAAGCAATGCTGTTCGTAGCAGATACAACGGAGTTCACTTGACCGTCTGCAGAGGTAGCAGCACTAGTTGATGAACTAGCATTGCTTGCATAACTAGCAGCGGCACTGGCATCTTGATTGGCACCATTAGCAGCATTCGAAGCAGCCGTGTTTGCACTAGCAGCTTCACTGGAAGTAGCAGTTGCGCTAGCTGATCCTTGAGTACCAGCAGCAGCGGCGGATGAAGCAGCGCTGTTGGCAGCAGCAGCCGTGTTAGCAGCATTGGTAGCAACCGTTGCATCGCTAGCGGCTCTAGCAGAAGCACTCGATGCTGATTGAACAGCGGTTGAAGCTGTTTGACTAGCAACGATGGCTTGACTAGCAGCTTGACTAGCAGCAGCAGCTTGGTTAGAAGCTACAACATTGGCGCTGGATGCAGATTCAGCATCACCTGCACTAGCGTAGCTGTTAGCAACACTAGCGGCGGATTCAGCGGCACTGGCAGCTTGACTAGCGTTAACACTAGCAGCGTTAGCAGAAGCAGCAGCACTTGATGCAGCTGACTTAGCTGATTGAGCATCAGCATTAGCAGAGTTAGCATCGGCATGGGCGGAACTAGCCACAGCAGAAGCCGAGTTAGCAACGGAAGCAGCAGAGCTGATTACCTTGTTAGCTGGGTTTGCTGATGAGAAGGCAGTTGCACTTGCAGCAGCACTTGCAGCAGTCGTATCGGCAGTCGATGCAGTGTTAGTTGAAGCACTGGCATCGGCAGCGTAACTGGATGCTAGGCTAGCATCGTTGTTGGCACCACTGGCAGCATTGGAAGCAGCTGTGTTAGCACCAGCAGCAACTGAGTTGGCAGTACTTGCACTGGCTGATCCTTGGTTACCAGTTGCGGCAGCATTCGAAGCAGCAGTGTTAGCTGAGCTTGCGATGTTGGCAGCATCGGTAGCAACCTTAGCATCATTAGCAGCCCGTACAGAAGCACTCGATGCTGATTGAACAGCGGTCGAAGCAACTAGACTTTGGGCAACGGCTTGACTGGCAGCTACACTGGCATTGGCAGCTTGTTGTGAAGCAACCGCGTTGGCGCTCGCAGCGGAAACGGTGTCCCCATTATCTGCGAAGACGCTAGCAGCATTAGCAGCTGATTCAGCGGATTGAGCAGCGGTGCTTGCGTTAACACTAGCAGCGTTAGCAGAAGCAGCGGCACTCGATGCAGCAGACTTAGCGGATTGAGCATCAGCATTAGCGGAGTTTGCATCGGCATGAGCTGAGCTTGCAACTGATGCAGCGGAGTTAGCAACTGAAGCAGCTGAACTAACTACCTTGTTAGCAGGATGAGCTGATGAGAAGGCAGTCGCAGTCGCAGCAGCACTAGCAGCATTGGTATCAGCAGTTGATGCTGTGTTAGTTGAAGCACTGGCATCGGAAGCGTAGCTAGCTGCTAAGGAAGCATCGTTGTTAGCACCACTGGCAGCATTGGAAGCAGCCGTGTTAGCACTAGCAGCAACTGAGTTAGCAGTACTTGCACTTGCTGATCCTTGGTTGTCGGCGTTAGCAGCGTTGGAAGCAATGGCATTAGCGGAGCTTGCCACGCTGGCAGCATCGGTAGCAACCTTAGCGTCACTAGCGGCTCTGACGGAAGCGCTGGATGCAGATACAACGGCAGTTGAAGCAGTTTGACTAGCAACAACAGCTTGACTAGCAGCTTGGCTAGCAGCATCAGCTTGGGTAGAAGCCACTACGTTAGCACTGGATGCAGAGTCGGCATTTCCTTCGTTTGCGTAACTCTTAGCAACACTAGCGGCAGATTCAGCAGCACTGGCAGTTTGACTAGCAGTAACGCTGGCAGCGTTAGCAGAAGCAGCGGCACTTGATGCAGCCGACTTAGCTGATTGTGCATCAGCGTTAGCGGAGTTTGCATCGGTATGAGCAGAACTTACAACCGCAGCAGCGGAGTTTGCAACTGAAGCAGCGGAACTAACTACAGAGTTGTTAGGATGTGCTGATGAGAAGGCAGTCGCAGATGCAGCAGCACTAGCAGCGGTGGTGTCGGCAGTCGATGCAGTGTTCGTTGAAGCACTGGCATCGGCAGCGTAACTGGATGCTAAGGCAGCATCGTTGTTAGCACCACTAGCAGCATTTGATGCAGCGGTGTTAGCGTTAGCAGCCTTGTTGGAAGCAGCATCGGCACTAGCGGAACCTTGATCACCAGCGTTAGCGGCGTTCTTAGCATCGTTATTAGCGGAACTAGCTAAGCTAGCAGCATCGGCAGCAGCCTTGGCATCATTAGCGGCTCTCACAGAAGCACTCGATGCGGAGACAACGGCAGTGGATGCAGTTTGACTTTGAACAACGGCTTCGCTAGCAGCTTGGCTCGCAGCGGCAGCTTGTTGTGAAGCAACCGCATTGGCACTGGCAGCAGATTCAGCTTCACCATTAGAAGCAAATACCTTAGCGGCGTTGGCAGCTGATTCAGCAGAACCTGCAGCTTGACTGGCGGTAACGCTAGCCGAGTTAGCGGAAGCAGCAGCGTTGGATGCAGCCGACTTAGCTGATTGTGCATCAGAGTTGGCTGAGTTTGCATCAGCATGAGCGGAGCTGGCAACCGCAGCAGCTGAGTTAACAACTGAAGCAGCGGAGCTAACCACCTTGTTGCCAGGATGTGCGGAAGCGTAGCTATTAGCGGAAGTAGCGTCATCAGCAGCAGAACTATCAGAATTAGCTGCATCACTAGTTGAAGCACTAGCTTCACTTGCGTACTTAGCAGCATTAGAAGCATCGTCGTTAGCACCACTAGCAGCGTTAGATGCAGCGGTATTAGCACTGGCAGCACTGGAGTTAGCAGTACTTGCACTAGCTGATCCTTGGTTACCAGTTGCGGCAGCGTTAGAAGCATCCGTGTTAGCGGAGCTTGCTAATGCGGCAGCGTCGGTAGCAACCTTGGCGTCAGAAGCGGCCCGAACAGAAGCGCTCGATGCGGAAACAACGGCAGTGGATGCAGTTTGACTAGCAACGATGGCTTGACTAGCAGCTTGGCTAGCAGCAGCAGCTTGGTTAGAAGCTACTACGTTAGCACTGGATGCGGAGTCGGCATCCCCTGCACTGGCGTAACTGTTAGCAACACTAGCGGCAGATTCAGCAGCACTGGCAGCTTGACTTGCGTTGACACTAGCAGTGTTTGCAGAAGCAGCGGCGTTAGATGCAGCCGACTTAGCTGATTGAGCATCAGAGTTGGCTGAGTTGGCATCTGCATGTGCTGAACTTACTACCGCAGCAGCGGAGTTCGCAACTGAAGCGGCGGAGCTAACTACCTTATCATTTGGATGTGCAGATGAGAAGGCAGTGGCGCTGGCAGCATCGGAAGCAGCATTCGTGTCAGCCTTAGATGCAGTGTCAGTTGAAGCACTAGCATCGGAAGCGTAGCTAGATGCTAAGGCAGCATCGTTGTTAGCACCACTGGCAGCGTTAGATGCGGCGGTGTTAGCATTGGATGCAACCGAGTTAGCAGCGCTGGCACTAGCGGAACCTTGATCACCGGCGTTAGCGGCGTTATTGGCATCGTTAGTTGCTGAACTAGCGGTCGATGCAGCATCTGCAGCAGTCTTAGCGTCGCTAGCAGCTCTATCAGCAGCACTGGATGCTGATTTAACAGCAGTTGATGCAGTTTGACTAGCAACAACAGCGTTTGATGCAGCAGTTGATGCAGTTGCGGCTTGAGCGGCAGCTGATGCATTGGCGTTATCAGCAGCTGATTGATCACCATCGCTAGCGTAACTCTTAGCAGCACTAGCATAACTAGATGCAAGTGTAGCAGCAGAACTAGCAACTACGTTGGCACTGCTTGCTGATTGAGCAGCAGTACTGGCGGTACTCTTAGCTGATTGGGCATCGGAGTTAGCAGAGTTGGCGTCTGCATGAGCGGAGCTGGCAACTGAAGCAGCGGAGTTAACAACTGAAGCAGCGGAGCTAACCACCTTGTTGCCAGGATGTGCAGAAGCGTAACTGTTTGCAGAAGTGGCAACGCTAGATGCAAGACTGTCAGAAGCAGAAGCTTGGCTAGTTGATGAATTTGCGTTGCTTGCGTAACTAGATGCTAAGACAGCATCATTGTTAGCACCACTGGCAGCGTTGGATGCAGCAGTGTTTGCACTAGCAGCTTCGGATGAAGAAGCATTGGCACTGGCATCCCCTTGGGTTCCAGCAGCGGCAGCGGCACTAGCAGCAGAATTGGCATCAGCAGCTTGAGAAGCAGCAGTTGAAGCAATTGATTGATCCCGACTAGCCCGACTCGTAGCATTTGCAGCATCGTTAGTTGCGTTGCTTGCTGCAGCAGCAGCCTTAGATGCAATTTGTTCTTGTGAAGCAGCACTATCAGCAGCACTTGCAGCGGCACTTCTAGCAGTTGACCGTTGGGCTGGAGTAGCGTTTGGATCACTAGCTGCAGAAGCGTAGCTAGCTGCTGATGAGTAAGCATCGGAAGCAGCACTTTGCGCACCACTAACTGCGGCAGAAGCAGAATTTACAACTCCTGAAGCACTGCTTACGATGGCGTTAGCAGCACTAGCATCGTTAGCAGCTTGACTAGCAACTGCTGAAGCTGAGTTAGCAGTTGAGTTAGCACTAGCAATGACGGAGTTCTTAGGATGAGCTAAGGCTTGTGATGCAGTGGCGCTAGCAGCAGAATTAGCACTGTTTGAAGCGTCCGTAGTGTTAGAAACAGCAGCACTGGTTACGGCTGAATCACTATTAACAGCGGAACTGTTACCAGAAACAGCGGCAGCATCGCTATCAGTGGCAGAATCAGCATTGGATGCCCGCTTCTTACTTTGGTTAGCGTCGTATTTAGCAGCTCTGGATTGAGCATCAGATGCAGCACTAGATGCAGTTGAGGAAGCTTGACTTGCAGCAGTTGAAGCTGCTGAAGCATTAGATGCAGCAGTTGAAGCAACCGTACTTGCACTAGCAGCAGCTGAATCTGCATTTTGAGCACTTGCGTTTTGTGAACTGGCAGCATCAGCAGCGGACTTAGCTTGACTATTGTAACTATCAGCAGCGGAACTGTTACCAGCAACGGCAGCAGATGAAGCTAAACTAGCAAGGCTAGTAGCAGCGCTCTTAGCTGAGGTTGCATTACTTCTAGCGTTAGATGCAGCAGTTGAAGCAGCATTAGCACTAGCAGAAGCAGAATCTGCAGCGGTTTTAGCAGATGCAGCAGAAGTCTTAGCATCATTTGCAGCAGATGCAGCAGATGCAGCGGTTGAAGCATCACTTGAAAGAGCTGAAGTAGTAGCAGGATCAGCTGAATTTTCATCGCTCATTACTGATGAAGCTACGCTTGAAGCACTATTAGCAGCATCAGCTTGTGAACTAGCTAGGCTAGCAGCGGAGCTAACTTGATTTGCAACTGAATCAGTTGCACTTGCGTTAGATGAAGTAGCAGCATTGTTCTTACCAGTATTGGTATTAGCATCAGCGGCTTCACTTTCAGCAGCAGAAGCTGAACTTGAAATGGATGAAGCAACGCTGGTTTGTGAATTTTGAGTTTGAACAGCATTACTGATGGCAGCACTAGCGGCAGAAGCAGCAGATGCAGCATTAGATGCAGCAACTGAGTCGGCTTGTGCCTTAGCATTAGCAGCAGATGCTGAATCAGTAGCACTCTTAACAGCGGCGGCGGCAGATGCGGCATTGGAACTGGCAGTTGATGCATTGGATGCAGCTTGGACTGCAGCGTTGGCATAACTGTTTCCAGCGGAGTAATCCTTAGCAGCGTATGCTGATGAGGCGTTTGAATTAGCAGCTGATGCATCGGTTGCGGCCTTTTGAGCAAGTGAGTTTTGGTAACTTGCGGTATTAGCAGCAGCATCGGCATTTGACTTAGCAGTTGAAGCTTGTGCATTGGCAGAACTAGCATCAGCTGAAGCACTTGAAGTAACAGTGTTGGCAGAGTTAATTACGGAAGCAGCGGAGCTAACAACGGTGTTGCTTGGGTTAGCAGAAACCGCATTGCTTGCGTATTGACTATCAGCACTAACTGCGGATGATGATACATCGGCACCACTATTAGCAGCAGATGCTTCACTAGAGTACTTAGCAGCATCTTGATCATCAGAACTAGCTTGACTAGCACTTACAGATGCCCCACTTGCAAATCCTGGTGCAACTGAGTTGGCACTAGATGCAGCGCTGGTATCAGCAGTTGCAGCAGATGAGTTAGCAGTACTTCCCTTGGTAGCATCACTACCAGCAGCAGAAGCAACGGCGTTAGCTGATTGTGCAACAGTATTGGCAGCAATTGCTTGAGAAGCAGCGTTAGATGCATCCTTAGCAGCTTGAGCGGCAGCAGCAGAAGCATTGTTAGCAATTACAGCTTGAGCAGCAGCGGCAGCGGCGGCACTAGATGCTAAGTCAGCGTAGCTCTTAGCATTTGACATGTTACCAGCACTAGATGCTGAATCAGCTTGGATAGCATAACTCAATGCAGCAGATGAATCATTACCAGCAGTGGTGTTAGCTGATGAAGCAACTGAGTTAGCACTATTTGCAGTAGATGAAGCTACCCGTGCGTTGCTAGATGCACTAAGGGCAGTTCCAGCAGCACTGGATGCAACCTTAGCAGCTGAAGCAGCAACGACAGCATCACTAGCAATTGATGAGTCAGTTGGGTTGTTAGATGCGGCGTTAACGGCAGCTGAAGCAGCATCACTGGCGTTAGCAGCAGCAGTACTTGCAGCATCGTTAGCGGAACTAGCAAGTGATGAACTAGAATCAGCAGAATTACTGTTAACTACAGTTCCAGAAGCAGCAGCACTGGCATCGGATGAAGCACTGGATGCAACTGGTTGAGCAGAAGCGGCTTCACTAGATGCAGCGTTGTTAACTGAAGTAACTGAAGCAGCAAGGCTGATCTTAATGGTTGAAACATTGTTAGCATCACTATTAGTAGCGGCCTTAGCTGAAGCTGCATTTTGTGATTCAGCAGTTGCCTTTTGAGCAGCACTAACGGCTTGGTTAGTGTATGATGAACCGTTCGAAGCAGCTTGACTAGCAGCGGAAACTGCTGAAACAGCTTGGCTAGCAGCAGTGGATGCATTAGCACTATCACCGCTGGCAGCGTAACTAGTAGCAGCGTTAGCATAACTTTGTGCAGCACTGGATGCAGCAACAGCAGCAGCGTATTGACTAGATGCTAATTGAGCAAATGAATTAGCATTAGAACTATCAATGACAGCATTCGATGCAGCAGTTGATCCAGCAGCAGATGCCTTAGAAGCATCAGCTGAATATGAAGCAACAAGGCTAGCATCAGAAGCAACTGAAGAGTTCGTTGGGTTTGCAGATGCAATGCTGTTAACTACGTCACCGTTAGAACTCAAGTTAGTAACGTCACCACTGGTTGCAGCGGAACTAGTTGCAGCATTGGATGCGTTAGATACGGCTGAAGCAGCAGCACTATTACCATCGTTAGATGCAACTGATGCAGCACTAACGAACTTGCCAGCACCAGCAGTAATTGTTTGAGCGCTTCCGGCGTTGGAAATAGCTTGACTAG
Source organism: Nicoliella sp. ESL1120 (assembly GCF_058508515.1). Taxonomy (NCBI): domain Bacteria; kingdom Bacillati; phylum Bacillota; class Bacilli; order Lactobacillales; family Lactobacillaceae; genus Nicoliella; species Nicoliella sp. ESL1120. The sequence goes on along the minus strand of NZ_CP196383.1, from coordinate 451,398 downwards.
CAGCAGTGGCACTAGCAGTGGCAGCAGATGCAGCGGAACTAGCATCAGCAGCAGTCTTGGAATCGGCAGCAGCCCGTGCAGAAGCACTAGAAGCCCGACTATCAGCATCAGAAGCAGCAGTAGATGCTGCAGTGGCACTTGATAATGCGGTATCAGCATCGGCAGCAGCGGATGCGGCCTTGTCAGCAAGTGACTTAGCATCAGAACCGTGAGCAGCAGATGCAGCGGAAGCATATGAATTAGCTTCGGATACAGCGGTAGATGCAGCAGTTGAGGCCTTGTTAGCATTATCAGAAGCAACGTCAGCATCTGACTTAGCCTTAGAAGCATCGGCAGAGGCACTGGTTGCATCAGCAGATGCGGAGTTAGCAGCTGAACTTGCGGAACTAACTACGGATGAAGCACTAGCAATTACAGAATTACCACTGTTATTACTGAAGATACTGTTAACAACGGAAGCAGCGGAGTTAACCCCACTGGTTGATTCGCTAGCTTCACTGGATGAAACGCTAGCTTGGCTGGACTTCAATGAAGCATCATTAGCGGCATTGGATACAGCAGCCGAGATTGAACTAGCAGCGCTGTTATCATCGTCGGCATGCTTAGCATCACTTCCAGCGTTAGAAGCTTCACCACTATCAATGGTGCTACCAGCTGAACTTTGGGCACTAGCAGCAGCGGATGCAGCTTCTGAAGCGGCCTTTGAGTCGTTATCAGCAGCAGCAGATGCGGAGTCAGCAGCGGATCTAGCATCACTGGCAGCCTTATTAGCAGCAGCAGCGGAGGAAGCGGCAGTCACAGCATCAGATGCATATGACTTCGCAGCAGATGCAGCGCTATCAGCAGCACTGGAATCACCAGCTACGGAAGCGGAACTAGCAGCAGCGGATTCCTTGGCAGCCCCAGCGGATGCTGTGGATGCAGCTGTGGATGCAGCATTGGCATTGCTACTTGCGATTGAAGCGGCAGTAGATGCAGATTGAGCAGCTGAGTTTTGAGCATTAGCATCCTTAGATGCAGCAGTGGCAGCAGCAGTGGCACTAGCAATTGCAGATGATGCAGAAGCAAGTGAGCTGTTTGATGGATTAGCTGAAATCATTGAGTTAACCACGGCAGCAGCAGAGCTAGTAGCAACAGATGCAGATTCAACAGCTGCAGATGATGACTTTACGCTATCGGCTTCGGATGAAACAGCAGCAGCGTTGGAGTCAGTATTAGCAGTTTCAGATGGAACTGGTGCAACGGCACTAGATGCAACTGAATCAGCAGAACTGGCCACGGAACTATCACCAGATACTTGAGCAACGTTAGCAGCAGCTTCAGAAGCAGCCTTAGAAGCAGCTTCGGCAGCACTAGATACAACAACTTGGGCACTAGCTGCACTGGTTGCTTGATCACTAGCAACGGATTGGGCACTGGATGCGGAATCACGAGCAGCACTGGCAGCACTGTTCAATGCGTCAGCGGAATTCTTAGCAGCAATGGCATTGGCAGCGTCAGCAGAAGCAGCTGAAACATTACCAGCATTGGCATCAGATCTAGCAGCAGATGCGGCAGATGCAGCAACTGATGATTGAACACTTGCGGATTGAGCTGCAGTATTAGCTGCAGATGCAAATGAACTAGCAGCAACGGAAGCACTATTAGCAGATGATGATGCAGAAGTTGCAGCATCTGAAGCATCGTTAGCAGCCTTAGAAGCAGCACTGATTACGCTGGATGCACTGTTAACAATAACATTGCTTGGGTTATTGCTGTGAAGGGAAGTAATTTCAGAATTAGCTGAGTTAACTGAGCCCATTGAATCGTCAGCAGTCTTAGATGATGCGCTCGCAGCAGCGGATGCCTTAGAAGCATCGGCTGCGAAGCTATCAGCACCATTGGAAGAACTTCCGGCGGTGTCCCCTGCTGAACTTGCAGCAATGGAGGCAGCCCGAGCAGCACTTTCGGCTGAGGTAACGTCATCATATCCACTTCCATTGATGGTGTGGATGTAGTTATTTGCGGATTGGGCTGCGGAATTAGCAGTGGATGCGTTCGTACTTGCAGATTGAGCAGCAGCACTAGCGGAACTCATATCACTTGCAGCACTTGAAGCATCATTGTTAGCAGCACTGGCATCAGCAGCAGCTTGAGCAGCTGAGGCAGCGGCTTCACTAGCAACCTTGGATTGAGCAGCGGCAGTTGAAGGATCCCCATTGGAAGCAGCGTTTTGGGCCGCAGCAGATGCGGAAGCAATGGCACTCGATGCACTTGATGCAACTGAGTTGGCACTGGATACCTTCGCACTATCACTGTTAGCCCGACTTTGTGCAGATTGTGCAGCAGAATTAGCACTCGATGCGGCAGTGGAGGCAGCAGCAGCACTAGATGCAGCAGCGTTAGCTTCAGAAGCAGCCTTACTCATTGCTGAGTTGTCAGAGTGAGCACTGGCCATTGAAGCAGCAGTAGAGGCAGCTGAACCAGCAGCAGCGGCACTGTTACTTGCATCGGCATTGCTACTTGCAACGCTGTTAGCAGAAGTGTCGGCTTCAGAAGCAGCCTTTGCGGTGTTAGCAGAATCACTTGAGATTGCAGATGAAGCACTCGATGCCTTGGCTGAATCACTAGCAATGCTGTTAGCAGTATTAATAGCAGCACTGGCAGCTTCAGCAGTACTTTGAGCAGCAGAAGCAGCTTGAGCAGCTGAACTAGCAATTGATGAGTCAGTGTTGGCCCGATCAGATGCAGACTTAGCAGCAGAAGCGGCATCGGATGCATTGTTTTCAGCAGTGGATGCAACGCTATTAGCAGATTCAGCAGCACTGGCAGCAGATTCGGCAGCGCTTGAATCGTATGGGTTGCTAGTGCTTGCAGCAGACTTAGCAGCAGCGTTGGCTGAACTTGCAGCAGAAGCGGCAGCGTCAGCGGTACTCTTAGCAGCGTATGCAGAAGACTCAGCGGCACTAGCTTGGTTCCCGGCAACGGAAGCATCAGCATTAGCAGATGCAGCAGCAGAACTAGCTTGGCTAGCTACGGCACTGGCATGATTAATAACCGAGTTGCTTGGGTATTGACTAGCAATTGAGTTAACAGCTGTAGTGGCAGTGCTAGTAGCACTAGCTGATGAACTAGTTACGGCACTTGCACTTTGGGCACTGTCATTGGCAATTGAAGCAGCCTTATAGTAACTGTCAGCATTGGATGCGTGAGCAGAAGCAGCACTCGCAGCATTGGAAGCCCGGTTGGAGTTTAATGCTGCATTGGATGAATCCAACTTAGCAGCCCGACTTTGGGCATCAGCAGCAGCTTGACTAGCTACGGCACCAGCAGAACTGGCAACTGAAGCAGCAGAACTAGCTACGGAAGCAGCACTGGATGCAACGGCTGATTCACTATCAGCTGTTGAACGAGCAGTGTTGGCAGAGTCAGCAGCAGCTGATGCAATGCTTGCTTGTTGTGAAGCAACGACACTGGCTGATTCTGCAGTAGAGTTATCACCAGTAGCAGCAGCACTCGCAGCTTCGCTAGCAGCAGTTGAAGCTGCAGACTTAGCAGCGTTAGCAGTTGAAGTAGCAGCATTGGCATTTGCAGAAGCAGATGCAACGGCAACACTAGCGGCACTAGCACTAGCAGTAGCACTAGATGCTTGGTTGTTAGCACTGGATGCAACGTTATCAGCAGAGCTAGCAACTGAGGCATCAGATGCAATGGAAGCATCACTAGAGTGACCAGATAGTGCAGAAATAGCAATTGAGTTAGCACTCGATGCATTACTGTTAGCATCTGAAGCGATCGAGTTGGCACTCGATGCCACACTGGATGAGATGGAAGCGTTGGATGCGTCGTTAGAAGCAACTGAGTTGGCATCACTGGTTCCATTACTGTTCTTAGCAGCAGCACTAGCAGCAGATGATGCGATGCTTGCATTCTTAGCAGCACCGGAAGCATATGCATTAGCAGCATTGGCAGCGCTATTAGCGGAGTCCAATGCGGTATTAGCATCAGAAGCAGCACTGGATGCCACGATCGATGCGGAAGTAGCAGTTGATGCAGCATTAGATGCGTCAACAACGGCTTGGCTAGCAGTGGATGAGTCGCCTTGGGCCTTAGTAACGGCGGAGCTAGCATCAGCAGCAGCTTGGGAAGCTACCCGCGCGTACTTGTCACCGGCAGCGTAGCTACCTGCTGAGTAAGCAGAAGCAGCAGCGGAACTGGCACTCTTAGCGGCGTCAACAGCAGAACTAGCAACTGAGTTTTGTTGAACAGCATCGTTTGAAGCAGCATCAGCAGCAGATTTAGCGTTAGAAGCAACTGAGTTTGCGCTAGATGCAACAGTGTTGGCTGAGTTAACCACACTGGTTGCGGAACTAACAACAACAGCAGCACTTGAAACGATCTTGTTTTGTGGATATTGAGAAGCAAGGCTATTTACGGCACTAGAGTCACCGGATGCGACGCTTGATGAAACGCCGACACCACTATTGGCATCACTAGCAACCTTAGCATAGCTATCAGCATTAGATGCATTAGTATTAGTAGCACTAGCAATTGGTGCAACGGTGCTGGAAGCAGAAGTAGCAGCAGAAACAGCTGAACTAGCAATGCTGTTCCCTGCTTGTGAATCAGCGGAGTTAGCGGATGAAGTTGCGCTACTCTTAGCATTGGCATCACTATCAGCAGAACTGGCAACGGCAGCATTAGATACAGCGGCACTAGCAGCAGAAGATGCAACGCTGGCAGCCTTATCACCAGCAGCCTTAGCACTAGCAGCAGCATTAGATGCAGCACTAGCAACCGAAGCAGCGGATTGAATCTTAGCAGCAGCTGATGCTGCAGCACTGGCAGCACTAGCGGCAGCTGAACTGTTATTAGCCTTAGCAGCAGATGATTCAGCAGCAGATGCGGATGAGAAGTCAGTATTAGCTGAACTAGCATCGGCATTGGCACTGGATGCAACTGAGTTGGCACTGGATGCAGTGGATGATGCAGAAGATGCATCTTGGGAAGCTGAGCTAGCGTCACTAGCGTTGGACTTAGCAGCACTAGCGGCACTGGATGCGGTGCTAGCATCTGAAGCAAGTGAAGCATCAGATGGATTTGCGGATGCAATCGAAGCAGCATCAGCAGAATCAACGGCAGCGCTATCAGCAGCTGACTTAGCAGCTGAGTTAGCTGAACTTGCGGTTGATGAGTCCTTGTTAGTAGCTGAACTAGCATCACTAGTATCACTAGCTGCGTTAGAAGTAGCAGTTGATGCAGATGGCACTACGGAGTTAGCTGAACTAACCACACTGTTGGCACTGGAGATTCCAGCAGAAACGGCGTTAGATGCGTTCGTAGCAGCATTGGATGCAACTTGAGCAGCACTGGATGCAACTGATTGATCAGAAGCAGCCCGTTGAGCAGCACTAGTAGCGTTTTGGGCAGCGGAGTTCGCAGCGTTAGATGCACTGTTAGCACTGCTCAAAGCAGTGTCAGCATTAGCAGCAGCAGATTCTGCTTGGCTGGCTAATGAGGAAGCATCGTTCCCCTTAGCAGAGGCAGCTTGACTAGCGTATGAACTAGCAGTGGATGCAGCATTTGAAGCAGCGGTTGAAGCAGCTTTAGCACTATCAACGGCAGAGTCAGCAGATGCCTTAGCAGCACTCGCAGCGCTATTAGCGATCACAGCGTCAGATGATGCTGATGAAGCAACAGCGGATGCGGATGCAATTGCAGATGATGCGCTGGATACAACTGGGTTATCACTGTTGTTACTGTTCAAGCTGTTAACTGTAGCAGATGCAGAACTAACGACACCAGCATCACTGCTAGTAAGTGAATTTGCAGAACTAGCATCAGCAGATGCCTTGGAAGCAGCATTGGAGTTCAATTGGGCAGAACTGAATGCACTTCCAGCAGCGGTACTGTCTTGACCAGCCTTAGCAGCAGCAGATGCGGCAGCAGATTGGTTGCCACTGTCCAATGCGTTTGATGCAGCGGCAGCAGCGGAAGTAGCGTCAGAGGCAGCACTCGAAGCAGTTGCACTATCACTATCGATTGCTGACTTAGCAGCATCGGCAGCCTTACTTGCGGCTTCAGCAGAAGCACTTGCGGATTTCGCAGCGTTGCTTTCATCAGAAGCTTTGCTTGCGTATGAAGCAGCGTTACTTGCAGCGGTTGAAGCAGCACTGGTGTCCCCTGACTTAGCAGCATTGCTGGCAGCAGTTGATTGAGCAGCAGCTTGACTGGCAGCATCAGCAGCAGCGGAGTTAGCTGAACTAGCAGCTGAACTAGCTACAGATGCGGTCGTGCTTGCTGATTGAGCAATTGAGTTTTGGTGAGATGCGTCGGCACTAGCAGAACTAGCAGCGGAGTAAGCACTACTTACAACGGAAGTAGCACTGTTAACGGCACTGTTGCCAGGGTTGTTAGATGCCATTGAAGAAACGGAATCCTTAGCGTCAGATGCGCTAGTCGTAGCTTGTGAGATCGCACTGTTTACGGAACTTACTACGCTAGCAACTGCTGAAGCACTTTTGGCACTATCAGTTGCGGAGCTGGCAACTGATGGCACATCGTTTGCAGTGGACGATGCAGCAGTAGAAGCAGCAGCGGCGGAATTGTTAGCAGCGTTTCCACTGTTAACGTTAGCGGTTGCAGCTTCTTCTGCTGACTTAGCAGCGGCGTTAGCACTAGCGGCAGTGGATGAAGCAGTGGATGCCTTCGCAGAAGCAGCACTAGCATCGGAAGCGGCACTGGATGCATCGGCGTTAGCGCTCGATGCGTCGGTAGCGGCACTTTGGGCACTGTCAGCCTGTTGACTGGCAATGGTAGCTTCGCTTTGGGCAGTGGCTGAATCACCCTTAGCAGCAGCGGAACTAGCGGCAGCGGATGCGGAACGAGCAGCTGAAGCGGCACTACTTGCAACGGTGTTGGCACTGGATGCCTTAGAGTTGTCGGAACTAGCCCGAGTGTTAGCAGAACTAGCAGATGCATTCGCATTGGAGGCATCAGTGCTAGCTGAACTTGCAGCAGCAGATGCAGCACTAGCTACCGAGTTAGCACTGGATACGACCGTGTTATCTGGGTTAGCAGATGCAATGGAAGCGGTCGTACTTGCATATGAAATTGCACTGGAAGCATCACTGATTGTAGCTGTATTAGAATTAGCAACACTGTCAGCGTCTGAAGCAACTGAGTTAGCGTGTGATGCAGCATTTGAAGCATCAGAAGAACCACTGGCAGAACCAGTTGCGGCACTCGATGCAGCAATGGATGCTTGGTTAGCTCTATCAACAGCGTTAGCAGCTTCAGAGTTTGCACCTGCGCCAGCGTTAGCATTCGCAGAAGCGTCTTGAGCGGCCTTTTGGGCAGCAGCGTTGGCACTAGCGGCAACAGATGAAGCAATGGATGCCTTAGCAGATGCAGCACTGGCGTTAGCGGCAGCTGAAGAAGCATCAGCATTAGCATTCGATGCGTCGGAAGCGGCACTTTGGGCACTGTCAGCCTGTTGACTAGCAACGGTGGCTGCACTTTGGGCAGCAGATGAATCACCCTTGGCGGCAGCTTCACTAGCGGCAGTGGATGCAGAACGAGCTGCAGAAGCAGCGGTACTTGCAACACTGTTAGCATTCGATGCCTTAGCGTTGTCAGAGTCAGCTTGCGACTTAGCAGCGGAAGCGGCGGTGCTAGCATTATCAGCATCACTAGATGCAGATGCAGCAGTTGCAGCAGCTGTGGAAGCAGTGGCAGCGTCACTGGAAACCGCTGTGTTGCTTGGGTTAGCCGAAGCAATTGACTTAGCGTTATCGGCAGCTGTCGAAGCAGCTGCGGCGTCTGACTTAGTAGCAGAACTAGAAGCAGTAACACTAGCAACATCAGAGTTAACTGAGTTAGCGTGTGATGCGGTATTAGAAGCATCAGCTGAACCACTGGCAGAACCAGTTGCGGCACTGGATGCGTCAACGGAGGCTTGGTTAGCTCTGTTTACGGCGTTGGATGCATCGGTGTTAGCACCTGATCCAGCGTTAGCATTCGCAGCAGCGGAGGAAGCGGCTTCACTAGCGGCCTTAGCAGCATCTGAGATGACACTGGATGCACTTTCGGCCTTGGATGCAGCGCTTGAACCAGCAGCAGCTTCACTGGCAGCGGAAGCAGATGCAGAAGAAGCATTGGCATTATCAGTATCAGCAGCCTTTTGTGCATTTTCAGCGGAAGTAGCAGCTTCACTCGCACCAGAAGCATCACCGGCAGAAGCCTTAGAGTGCGCAACGGATGCAGCGGAACTAGCAATTGAAGCTTGGGTGCTGGCATCATTAGCAGCTGAATTTGCAGCAGATGCGTATGAACTAGCAGCAGAACTAGCTGAGTTAGCAGCACTGGATGCGTCGGTAGCGTCCTTAGAAGCGGATGCAGCAGTGGATGATGCACTCGTAATTGAAGCAACCGCATTCGAAACAGCTGAGTTGCTTGGGTAAGCACTCTTCAAGCTGTTTGCAGAACTGGATGCATCAGTAATCGAACTAAGTGATTGGGCAGCGGTGCTAGATGCAGAGCTGGCAGCCTTAGAGTAGTCATCAGCTGCAGATGATGCACTGGTAGCCCCACTTGAGGCGTTGGAAGCATCATTAGCAGCGGCAGAAGCGTCACTCTTAGCAGCTGAAGCAGCACTATCGGCAGCAGTCGTGGCCTTATCTCCGTTAGCAGCGTTGGCAGCGTCTTGAGCGGCCTTTTGAGCAGCGGCATTAGCACTAGCAGCAACGGATGATGCAGTCGATGCCTTAGCTGAAGCAGCACTAGCGTTCGATGCAGCTGAAGAAGCATCGGCATTCGCATTTGAAGCGTCAGTAGCAGCACTTTGCGCACTGGATGCTTGTTGACTGGCAACATCGGCAGCACTTTGGGCAGCAGATGAATTACCATTAGCAGCGGCTTCGCTAGCGGCACTGGATGCAGAACGGGCTGCAGATGCAGCAGTACTTGCAACGATGTTAGCACTGGATGCCTTGGCGTTGTCAGAGTCTGCTTGTGACTTAGCAGCAGCGGCAGTGGAACTAGCACTGTTTGCATCGTTAGATGCGGATGAAGCGACAGCAGCAGCAGATTGGGCAACTGAGTTCGCACTGGATACCACCGTATTATTTGGATTTGCAGATGCAATCGCAGAAGCTGTCCCAGCGTAAGATTGGGCAGATGAATTAGCTAAACTAGTGGCGTTGCTGGAGTTAGAAACATTGGCAACGTCTGAAGCAACTGAGTTAGCGTGGGATGCAGCATTCGAGGCGTCAGCGGATCCATTTGCGGAACCAGTGGCGGCACTGGATGCTTCACTGGAAGCCTTGTCGGCATTATCAACTGCAGTTGAAGCTTCGGCATTAGCGCCTGAACCAGCATTAGTATTCGCAGCAGCGGCACTGGCAGCGGCACTAGCAGCTTGAGCAGCACTAGCAATTGCGGAAGAAGCATTAGATGCCTTTTCAGAGGCAGCCTTTCCAGAAGCAACTTGGGAATCAGCAGCAGTACTTGCAGCTTCGGCAGCACTACTATCGGTTTCAGCAGCGGTTTGAGCAGCTTTAGCAGTTGCGGCAGCTGAACTAGCCAATGAAGTATTCCCAGCGGAGGCAGCGGAGTGTGCAATTACTGCAGCTGAACTAGCAGCCGTACTTTGGGCATTAGCATCACTCGCAGCTGTAGAAGCAGCAGCAGCATATGAACTAGCAGCAGCACTGGCGGAGTTAGCATCACTAGAGGCATCAGTGGCGTCCTTAGTAGCAGAACTAACTACCCCAGCAGCACTAGAAATCGTAGCAGCAGCACTGCTTACGGTTGCGTTGCTTGGGTATTGACTCGTCATTGAGCTGATTGAGTTTTGCGCTGAAGCAACTGAGGTTGCTGATTGAGCAGCAGTGCTGGAAGCGGAACTAGTTTCAGCTGAGTAGCTATTTGCAGCCGTATTAGCACTGGAAGCCCCACTGGTAGCGTTGGATGCAGCCTGATTGGCAACGGATGCCGCTTCACTGGCAGCCTTCGCAGCGGAATCAGCAGCGTTCGCAGCAGAATCACCATTTTTAGCAATTGAAGAAGCATTAGCATCAGCAGCTTGAGCAGCAGCGTTGGCACTGGATGCAACTGATGAAGCAGTTGATGCCTTCGCAGAAGCAGCATTGGCGCTATCTGCAGCTGAAGAAGCGTCGGCATTGGCATTCGATGCGTCAGTGGCAGCATTGGATGCTACAACGGCTGCGGAATTGGCAGCAGAAGCAGCACTGGATGCACCAGCTGAATCACCATTCGCAGCGGCTTCACTGGCAGCGGTTGATTGAGCACGCGCAACGGACGCAGCAGAACTAGCCGTCGTGTTAGCACTAGCTGCCTTGGCATTGTCAGAGTCAGCTTGTGACTTAGCAGCAGCGGCAGTAGAACTAGCATTATCGGCATCACTAGATGCGGATGCAGCGACGGAAGCAGCAGAACTAGCAACTGAAGCGGCACTGGAAATAGCTTGATTACCGGAGTTAGCACTAGCAATTGACTTAGCATCATTAGCATATGAATTAGCGGATGAAGTAGCTAGACTAGTAGCATTGCTGGAATCAGTAACACTGGCAACGGTAGAAGCAACGGAGTTAGCGTGTGATGATGCATTGGAGGCATCAGAAGCACCGTTAGCAGAACCAGTTGCGGCACTGGATGCAGCAATCGAAGCACTGTCGGCACTCTTAACGGCATCACTGGCGTTACTATTAGCAGTTGATCCACCATTTACGTTTGCAGATGCAGCAGATGCAGCAGAGCTTGCGGATTGGGCAGCACTACTAATGGCTGCAGAATCACTAGATGCTCGAGAAGCAGCACTCTTGGCCTTGTCAGCTTCACTGGCTGCAGCGTTAGCTTCAGAAGTTGCGTTACTACTATCGGCAGATGCTTGCGCAGCAGCACTTTGCGCAGTGGCGTTAGCAGAACTAGCAGCATTAGCGTTCCCAGCATTGGCAGCGGAACTAGCAGCAGCAGCAGCGGATTTAGCAGTAGCAGCTTGGGCACTCGCATCACTAGCAGCGGCACTTTGGGCGGCAGCGTGTGAACTAGCAGCAGCGCTGGCGGAGTTGGCATCATTGGATGCTGAAGTTGCGTCATTGGCAGCGGAACTAGCAGTCGATGCGGCACTTGAGATGACAGCAGAAGCACTGCTTACGGCAGCGTTACTTGGGTAAGCACTGTTCATGCTGTTTGCAGCACTTTGGGCTGGAGCAATTGAGGATGCAATTGAGGAACCAGCGGCTGCGGAATCAGCACTAGCAACAGATGATGCACTCTTGGCAGCATCGTTAGCACTATTAGCACTGGATGATGGTGTTGCAGCATTAGATGCATCAGCAGCAGCCTTTGATGCAGCGGCTGCAGCGGATTGAGCATCAGTAGTTGCAGAACCAGCAATTGAGTTAATCGTATTATTTGCGGATTGAACCGTATTATTTGCGGATGAAGCAACAGCGTTGGCACTCGATGTAACAACAGAAGCACTCGATGCGATCGAAGCCTGAGTACTAGCATCGTTATTAGCATTTGATGCGTCAGTTGCAGCATTCGAAGCAATGGCAGCTTGACTAGCAGCAGTACTTGCTTCAGCACTAGCAGTTGAATGATCACCCTTAGCAGTAGCAGAAGCAGCAGCTGCGGATGCGGAGTCTGCGGCAGCATTGGCAACACTAGCAGCAGCGTTGGCACTGGATGCCTTCGCATTGTCACTATCCGCCTGAGCCTTAGCAGCTTGAGCAGAGCCATTAGCAGCAGAAGCAACACTAGCAGCAGAACTAACGATTGAAGTGGCGGAAGATGCCACGACAGCGGCGCTAGAAACTGCTGAATTACCTGAGTTAGCAGAGGCAACGGATTGGGCATTGCTGTTGGCAGAAGATGCAGCTGCAGATGCTGAGTTAGCAGATGAATTATTAATTGCGGCACTAGATGCGTCAACACTAGTGGTATTAGCCCGTGAAGCCGCATTGGATGCATTTGATGATCCACCATTAGCGGCAGCGGAAGCAGCATTTGAAGCACTAGATGCAATGGAACTAGCACTATTACCAGTACTTGCAGCAATACTACTTGCAACTGAACTAGCATTAGCAGCAGCGGAATTAGCTGCAGTAGCAGCGGCACTCGCAGACTTCAAGTTAGCAGCCACCACTGATTCAGCGGAAGATGCCTTCACGTTGGCAGCAGAAGCGGCGGAAGTGTAAATGTTCAAATTGCTATCAGCAGTTGATGCATTGGTGCTTGCAGAACCAGCGGCAATTAATGCATTTTGTGCAGACGCACTATTACCAGCAGAAGCAAAGCTTTGGGCCGCTGATAATTGAGCAGCAACAGTCGATACGGCAGCAGAAGCTGCAGCGGCTACTGATGATGCATTACTTTCAGCAGCATCAGCTGAAGCCTTAGCCACTTGGGCATCTGAATTAGCAGATGAACCAGCAGAATAAGCGGCTGACAAAGTAGCAGAAGCTGAAGATGCTACTGATTGGTCATTCTTGATATCCGCATTGGATGGGTAAAGACTAGCAATGCTGTTAACACTGGTGAAGTCTGAATCCACAGCGGACTTGTTGTTATTGATCGTGCCATCTTCGGAGTTAGCTTGACTAGCTAATGAATCAGCGCTAGAAGCTTGAACACTGGTGTAAGCAGAGCTGAGCGCAAAGGCAGCAATTGCAGCACTCATTTCATCAGAAACGGCCTGAGAAGCAGCCAATGATCCATTGGCATTGATTGAAGTAACGGCTGAGGATTGGTTGTATGCAAGCGCAGCTGCTGAAGCGGCTTGGGAAGCGTAGCCGGAAACCAAGCTGTTAACTGAAAGTTGGGCGCTCGCTCCTGAAACAGCGGCAAAACTTTTAGCTGCTGAAGAGGCCTGAATAGCATATGTGCTAGCAGCCGTTGAAGCTGCAAAGGCAGACGAAATTGCGTTGCTTGCCGCTACACTAGCGGAGCTAGCTAATGATGATTGCGAGCTTGCATCCTTGTTAGCAGCACTAATTGCAGCTACAGCAGAACTAACCGTTGCTGAATAACTAGAGTTGCTTGAAAGCGCACTACTGTCACTAGCTAATGATTGCGCAGAGCTGTTAAAGCTGGAAACAACACTAGAAGCGCTAGAAGCAACGCTAGAGTATGAAGTCATCCCACTAGCTACTGATTGAGCAGCAGCAGCGTATGAACCGGCACTAACGGATGCAGATTGCGCAGCACTAGTGTATGAACCGGTGTTATCTGGGGCCTGAGCATTCCCAGCGATGGTCCCGCTAGTGGTACTACTATTATTTACAATGGCTGAAGTAGCAGGGTTAAGGGTACTGTTGCTAGCAACAGTGCTATTACCACTAGTCTTAATTTCAGTCTGGTTATTAGTAACCCCATATTGAGCATCAACTTTAACGTCGGTAACTGAAGTTGGCAAACTAACGGCATTCAATGGACGGGTGTAAGTGTAAGTGTAAGTCCCATCAGAATTAGATGTGAAGTTTGAGACTGGAATAGCAATCGTGTAGGCATTCCGATAATCAGATTCACTAACCCCTGATGCTAACGAAGCTTGCGCAGAATCAATAATCATTCCATTACTATCAACTGCAGCACTCGCTGGGTTATCATTTGTCCCTGGTTTTTCATCATTTCCATTAGTATTAACCCGAACGTAAACATACCCATCAGTGGTTTTAACGTTAGCAAGCTCCAACTTAGTTGCTAATGAGAAGCCACTTAGTGCACTACTATTCGTAACTAAATATGGCTGCCCACTGATGTAAACGGTTGGAACGGCATGGAATGATAGATATTTATTATTAACGTTATCAAATGAAGTTAACGAATTGTCAGCAACTTGTTGACCATATTGGTTCAGAACTTGGATTACACTTCCGTTATTGCTAGATGTGGTATTAATACTAATCAAGTATTGTGGGGTCTGGTCAGTAGTACCATCAATTTGACCAAAAACGGAATAGGCATTAATTGGAGTAGTAACGAAGAATTTCCCGGCACCTGGTTGTGAGGAATCATAGGTTAAACCAGTCTTACTAAAGATCACGTTGCTACCAGGGTTATTAATGGTAACAGACCCTGTATTATTAAGTAAGGTCATTGCAGGGTTAGTATTTGCACCTTGATCGTAAATTAACAAGTTCCCACGGTTTTGAACGTTTAGGCTCCCAGAAAGAGTAACTAAGTCCCCACCGATATTAGTAGCGTTATTAGTAGCGTGAACATTGAAAGTTCCACCATCTTGAACGTTAACATTCCCAGCAATAAAAGTAGGATTGGTGTCGACAGGGTTATTATTATAAGTAACGTTTAGTGAACCACCATCAATATTCACACTTCCACCACTAGCAACATAAAGAGCAGATGCGGCTCCATTTCCAGGAGTAATATTTAAAGTAGCACCCTTACCAATAGATAGGTTAGAGCTACTACCGGTTAACAATATACCTCTAGATCCTCTTGCACCATTACCAGTGTAGTAGTTTTCAGGGTTCCCCTTGGAAAGATCGGTATAAGGAACTAAATTCATGGTAGCACCTTGATCTAACTTAAGGTTTCCACCTAATTCAACATTATTACCATTTTGAGTCTGACCATAGTAATATGCATTTGGTAATACTTCCATATTAGTAACTTGAAAGTTTTGTTGAGTTGGTGCATCAGTTACTTGATTAGACCTAAATGGACTGGTGTATTGACCCTCACTAATAACGCTAACCCCACCATCAAGATATAGGTTAGGCAAAGTAGGCCCATAGAACAGTTGAGATCCTTCAAAGTTAAGGTTTCTATAGGTTAAACTTCCTGAAGTTGAGTTATAAAGGTTAATTGCACCATATTCATTCGTCCCATACATCTTAGCAAAGTTTTCAATGGTTAAGCTACCGATGTTATATGGGTTTTGATGCATTTGCCCAAAATCAACAACGTGATTTTGACCATTAACAACAATGTTAAGGTTTGAATTAGAAGGAGCGGAAGAACCCGCCGAAGTATAGTTATAATCACTAGTAAATCTAATTGTATTCGTTCCGCTATTGGAGAGACCAAGAAGGGTATCTAAGGTTGAATTAGGAGTGTTGTAAGTAAGGAAGTAGTTATTCTGGGTATTAACCTTATTGGCAACATCATTATAACCATACTGGTAGTTATTAGTGGTGCTATTCTTTTGGGCCGTAGTTAAGTTAGTAACCGATTGAATGCTCCCAGTTTGTTCGTTGTTAATTGCAGCTTGCGCCCCATTGTAGGCCTGGATGTAAGGGTTATTGGTATTCGTACTGGTATTTAAGACCGTGTAACTACCCTTACCATCGGCCCCATTCCAACGACCGGTTTCGGCATCATAAGCCCCCTGGCGACCCAGGAAGTAGTCAATGGCGTAGTTATAAGCTAGCGATTGAGTTGGGGCTGCGGTGTTAATTCCAGTCCCAGTCAAAACACCTGCGGTGCCACTGGTAACGTTATTCCCAGAAGTTGCTTCAGCACTATCACTAGGTGAGTTCACAACTTGGGCGGAGTTACCCCGGTTGACGGAACCACTGGTGTAGCTAGTTTGTTGGCCAAGACCACCAGAACCATAGATCGCAGAACCTGATTGAGTCCCAGCACTAGCATTTAAGCTATTGTAAGTATTGAATGCATTGATTGTGGCATTGTAACCTTGCACGTAGAACGCATTGCTAGCGTTAAATGAGCCTGCTGAATCGGCAGACTTAGTATCATCTGGATGCAAGGAGTTCCAAGCAGCCACGGCCCCAGCATTAGCGGCGTAGTAAGCTTGAACCCCATCAGAAAATCCGCTTGCGCTTTGAGCACTAACGCTAGTTCCAGAAAATGCAGCTGAAGAAGCAGCTGAAAGTCCACTAGCGAATGCTGAACTATACGCACTATAGTCACTAGTAGCAGAAGCGACCGCACTAGCGAGGCTGGAATTACTTCCACTATATGAGTACGTCGATCCATTTGAAGATGCGGTGTATGCAGCAGAATAAGCCGAACTGTAAGCTACTGAATTCGTGTAGCTTGCAATTCCGCTATTATAGTTAGGATCTGAGCTACTAGCAAGCGTCTTACCAGCTGAAGCTGCAGATGCAGCAGCTGAGAAACCAGCACTGATGGCAGCACTGATTTGAGCTGAGGTCGATGATGGAGTTGTTGAACCCTCACCATCACGGAAACTAATTACATCACTGGTAACATCACTAGTCGTTGAAGCTGATGACGAACCTGAATTAGTCGTTGAGCTATTGGAGTCAGCTGAACTAGTGGTAGTAGAGTTAGAAGATGATGCTGTAGCAGCTGAAGCCGCTGAAGCATCATACTCTAAGACCCCTTTATTGTAATTATCATCTGAACTAGCTGGTACTGAAGTACCGTTCTTTTCGGCTAATGAAGCCGCAGCAAAACCAGCGCTTTCTTCTGATTTAGCAGAAGCGCTTGCAGAACTTGCAGAGCTATCATCAGCTGATGAACTCTTCGTATTATCACTTGACGAAGTAGTTGATTTACTATCCGAACTAGTAGTATCGCTGCTAGCTGAACTAGAAGTCGTTGAGCTGGCACTACTACTTGAAGTGGTTGAGCTATTGCTTGAAGCACTAGCAGAACTAGTCGTACTATCAGAAGCGCTAGTCTTAGATCCAGCATCAGAAGTGCTTTGTTCATCTTCATTAGCTGATCCAGAACCGTATGTAGAGCTAGTATTAGCATCGGCCTTAACAGTGACAGTTCCATGACTCACTGCCGCTGCTCCTCCTAGTAATGAAAGCATGGATAGTGAAACTACTACCCAGTGCTTCTTTACTTTCCGAAGGACTTTTTTATCATTAACTTTATTAAATTGAAATTTATTATAAAGCATGAGGACATCCCCTTTTGCGTCTTTAAATCTATTAGTATAAAAACAATCTATCCATTTGTGGACAGTATCTTATGCTGTTAAGTGTACCACTTATTAGAAATATAATCATTGATTTAGGTTCAAAAAAAAAGAAATTAAATTGATATTTTTTATCAATTTAATTTCTTTTTTAAACGGGTTAAATAAACTTAACGAACTTTTTGTTACTTGTAATATACTGTCCATTCCCGATATAGAAGCGGGTAATACCCTTATACTTAACAATTCGCTGCACATTTAGCTTAGTTGATTTCTTAACATAGGTGGAATTATTCCGATCGAACTTAGTTGCGGAATGAATTCTGATCCCCTTATTGTTAATTACTCGAACTTGCTTGGTAGCAGGAGTGCTTTGGTAATAAGTGTTAACAATATACTTCCGATTAGCAGTAATGTAGCCGCTGTATTTAGCAGCTTGACGTCCACTGATCAGTGCTTTGACATAGTAACGAATTAATCCAGATTTGGTCATTACGATCTTTTTGATCCGATATTGAATTGCATTCGTCCGTGAACGTTTAGGGTGTAATACCTTCCGTAAATGAGTGTTGAAAGTTGCTCCCTTATAGGAGTAAATCGAATCAGTTGCGTAGATATACTTAGGATGCTTGGCTAACTTAGCGTTGTAAGCCTTAAGGTAACCATCCCGATAACCCTTCGAGCGGTTCTTTAGCGAGCTTAGCGCTAGATAACTACTATTGGCCCTTTGTTTCCCAACGGCTGCTTGGCTTTGATACTTAACATATCCAGCACTAGCTCCTAGTGCATACGCCCTTTCGTATTGCGAAGCATCACTAGCAAGTGCAGTCGGTTGCTTACCATTATAACCAGCCTTGCTCCCGGCTAAATAGCCAGTCCGACCAGCAACATAAGCACTATCGGTTGCTAGATCGCCATTATTAATTTTCTTTTTAGCATCACTGATACCCTTCAAGAAATTATCGTAATTAGCAGAGGCACTGCTGGTGGCTGAGGAAGTAGTTGACGTTGCTGATGAAGCTGCCGATGACGTTGCCGAAGCGGAACTGGACGCAGCAGTCGAACTCGCTGATGATTGAACAGCTGAACTTTGACTACTGGAGATCAATCCAGCTGCTTGAGCAACGAATCCACTAAGCATCTCAGCAGCCGACTTAGCAACTACAGCAGCACTCACTGCAACACTAGCGGCACTACTTGCTGAATAACTAGCAGCATTGAATGCACTGTACGCACTAGCTGCATCGGCCCCTGCGGAATTAGCAACCGCAGCATATCCCTTGAACGTAGCAGCTAAACTATCACCTAATGAATAACTACCAGCAGCATAAGCACTAGAAGCAGCCAAGTATGCACTGTTAGCATTTGAACGCGCGGTCGTTACTACCATGTTAGCGTTGGATAATGCAGTCGCAGCACTAGCAGCTTGACTAGTGTAGACGCTGGCCTGACTCGCATTCCGACTAGCAACGATGCTTGCAGAATTAATCGTCAGGTTCAACCCACTAGCTTGACTATTCAAACTACTTAGTTGGGAGTTGGCAGGATTAGCAGCTGCATATGAGCTAATGCTACCAACCGCCGTGATGGCATAAACTTGATAACTATTGGCTTGTGATGCAGCAACACTGGCAACGGAGGCGTAATTATAAACGCTTGCCGTGGATTGAACTACGGTGGCGTTATAAGCACTTGCCTGGCTCACGGATGAGCTAATTGCAGCACTCGTAACCGCTAATGATTGTAATCCACCATTGGCACTTACCATCGTAGCAATCGCAGTAGCTGATTGGTTCACCTGGGCACTTGCTGAAGCAACTAGGTTAGTGGCCGAAACTGCAGTTAATGCATAGCTAGCAGCAGCTTGGCTGGCATTCGCTGCAGCCTGGCTGTTTTGCAGTGCGATCGCAGCTTGACTTTCAGCACTCACCATTGCCTGATGAGCAGCCTGACTAGCATTCGCAGCATTCACCGTGTCGCCTTGAGCAGCATAGCTGTTGGCAAGCGATGCGTTATTCGCATTCACCTGTGCATAGCTACTTGCAGCAGCCTTAGCCACGTTCGCAGCACTAGCAGCTTGACTAGCCTTCATCGTTTCAGCTTGGGCGGCTGAATTAGCGGAAGCGGCATTCACAGCGGCAGTCGAAGCAATTGCTGCTGCAGAACTGAGCGCTGAACTGACGGCGCTAATGCCAGGCACTGAAGAGTTCCCACTAGCAACGGCACTGGCTGATGCAGCAACACTGGCAGCTTTTTGCGCACCACTTTGAGCAGCACTCATTGCACTATTGGCAAGGGAAGCAGACGAACTAGCGTGGTTGCTTACATTGGCAGTCCCACTATAATCTTGGTTCGCTCCAGATGCAGCTACACTAGCAACGGAAGCTGCAGAACTGGCTAATGCAACGTCACTAGTAATGCTTTGCTGAGTCCCACTGGCAACGCTAGCGGCACTAACTGCACTTTGCAATGCAGATTGAGCGGTTGCATTAGCAGCCTTAGCATCATCCGCAGCACGACTGGCACTTTGCGATGCTTGTTGAACATCAGCAAGTGCGGACTGCACAGCAGCAGATGCTGAGGAGGCCGCTGTTTCAGCACTGACTGCCAAACTCGTCATTGTAGAAGCAGTCTGTGGATCAAGGTGATCAGCAGCGGATTGGGCCTTTGCTGCATATGAACTAGCAGCATCCCGTGCACTACTTGCGACCTGCGTTTGTTGATCAGCAATTGAACTAGCTGCTGATGCGCTTTGAACAGCAGCACTAGCAACTTGGCTAGCAGTAGCCGCTTGACTAACGGCTGCATTGACTGCACTAACTGCACTAGCAACTTGAAGATTGGCTGGATTAGCAGAAAGGATTTGTCCAGCAGAACTGGCAATTGCTGAGATACTTTGTACAGCAGCATCAGCAGTGCTTGCGGCAACGGTGATCGCAGATGATGCCGTTGTGATCGCTTGGCTATCGACACCAGCTGAATTAGCTGAGCGCGCAGCATTTACAGCGGCTTCGCTTGCCCGTTGCGCACTAACGCTCGCTTTAAATCCATCGGCGATCACATTAGCACTATCGACCGCAGCGGAGGCCTTAACAACGGCCGCGCTGGCATCGATAGCTGCGTTCTTAGCGACTTGAGCAGCACTGGCAGCCGCAGAACTAGCAAGCGAGGCTGCTTGACTATTTGCCCTAGCAGCCGCATTTTGATCAGCAACCGCATTGGCAGCTTGACTAGCAGCAAGGCTGTATTCAGCAGCACTTTGCATGTCACCTTGTGCAGCGTAGCTAATTGCTAGTGAAGCATTATCAGCATTTACCTTAGCAAAACTGCTTGCGGCATCACGAGCGGAGTTAGCAGCACTCGCAGCTGAACTAGCGTTTGTTAATTCACCCTGGGCGGTAGCATTTGCAGCGCTTGCGATTGAATTAGCAGCACTAGCGATTGCTAATGCAGAATCAGCACTTGCTAGCACCTGATCCATGCCAGGTGCTGCCGAGTAAGCAGCAGCAATCGAGTGGACGACGTTATTAAATGAATTAGCAGCTGAGGATGCATGTTCAGTAGTCGTAGCTGCACTACTTGCTAAAGAAGCCGATGAATTGGCGGCATTCGGTTCAGTCGCAGTGCCACTATAATCACGGTTAGCACCCGATGCTGCGGCACTAGCGTCAGCAACGGCGGTGCTTGCACGTGCAGTATCACTAGCCACGCTACTGTTCAACGTCCCAGCATGCCCAGCAGCAGCATTGGCATCATCTAAGGCTGCGTTGGCAGCTTCAGAAGCTGAGCTAGCAGTTGTCGAGGCACTAGCAGCGGTGCTTAATGCCTGTTCGACAGCGCTACGAGCGGAACTGACCGCTAAGGAGGCAGTCGAAGCAGCATTGGCCTTATCAATGGCAAGGCTAGTAGCAACGCTGGCTGCTTCAGGATCAAAGCGTTTAGCAGCATCTGATGCTACGGCTGCATATGAACTAGCGGCATCCCGTGCATCATTGGTGACCTTGGTTTGTTGATCAGCCACCTCACTTGCCGATGCAGCTAATGAAGCAGCAGCACTAGCCGCTTGGTTCGCTCCAGTTGCTTGACTCAATGCTGATTTAGCAACGCTAGCAGCACTGGCAACACTCTTGTTGGCTGGATTAGCACTAAGAACTTGATCGACTGAACTAGCAGCAATTGCAACGCTTTGCGTATTGGCTACAGCAGCGTTCGAGGCTGTCGCAATCGCTACTGAAGCATCAGTAATGGCGTTACTGTCGTTACCAGCAGAGATAGCAGCACTCTTTGCTCTTTCAAAGGCATCCGCAGCCTTTTGTGCACTAGCACTAGCATTGAAGCCATCAGCTAATAGTTGGGCATCACCCAATGCAGAATTAGCACTGGCCACTGCACTCGCAGCGATCGTTGCAGCTGCGCGCGCGGTACTTGCAAATTGTTCAGCAGCAACACTTGCGGAAGATGCTAACTGCCGATTGTGCTCAGCAATGGTGGCTTGTGATTCCGTAGCATCTGCTGCTTGACGCGCAGCAGTACTATACGAACTAGCGCTTGCGGTCTCACCTAATGCATTGTAACTATTGGCTAACGAAGCATTATCGGCATTGACCTTTGCAAAGCTGCTAGCCGCATCCCGTGCAGCATTGGCAGCACTAGCAGCCTGACTAGCATGATCTAATTCAGCTTGTGCACCATAATTAGCAACACTTACAGCAGCATTGGCTGATTGAACAGCTGCATTGGCAACGCTTGCGGCACTGATTGCTTGATCCATTCCAGAAACGCCTGGATGGTTATTTGCAATCGAGTTCACCGCTGCATTGGTTACACTAACGGTTGCAGATGCACTAGTGATAACAACAACCGCACTCGCAGCTAATGAAGCCGATGAACTAGCGTGATTGCTTTGGCTAGCAGTCCCGCTGTAATCACGGTTCGCAGCGGATGCAGCTGAGGAAGCGGCATTGGCAGCTTCACTAGCTCTTAAAACGTCCTTAGCAATCGCAGCACTGCCGTTACCAGCATTGGTAGCAGCCGTATTCGCACTTTGTAATGCGGCATTGGCAGCTTCATTGGCCGCCTTAGCAGCACTAGCCGCAGCATTCGCATTTTGCAATGCCTGTTCAACATCAGCGCGGGCTGACTTGACAGCTTCTGAAGCCGAGCTAGCAGCAGATTCCATTAATACTGCGTTACTAGTTGCGGCGCTTGCCGTTTCTGGATCGAAGTTCTTAGCAGCTGATTGTGCAATTGCTGCATATGAACTAGCGGCATCCCGTGCATCGTTAGCGGCCTTAGTTTCCTGATCGGCAACGACACTGGCGGATGTAGCGACGACGACCGCAGCACTAGCATTCTGCGTAGCGACACTCGCACTTGCAACCGCTTGGTTGGCAGCACTAACGGCACTAACGACTTGTTGATTGGTTGAGTTCTCAACAAGCAATGCGGCAGCTGAGGAAGCAGCGGTAATCGCACTTTGTTTATCAGCATTAACAGCATTCGCAGCATTGCTAACCGCTGATGATGCAGTCGTGATAGCTTGACTATCATTGCCAGCAGCACTCGCAGCCTGTTCAGCATTGGTAGCTGCTTGAGAAGCCCGTTGTGCACTAGTATTAGCATTGAAGCCATCTGCGAGAAGCTTTGCATCACTAACCGCTGAATTAGCGCTATTAGCTGCAGCACTGGCATTTGAAGCAGCTATCACTGCAGCTTGGGCGGCACTTTCAGCAGCCGAACTAGCAATAGATGCAGCTTGACTGTTCGCCTTAGCAATTGCAGCCTGTTCGGCAGCACTGTTAGCAGCTAAACTAGCGGCTTGACTGTGAACAGTTGCACTATCAGAGTTCCCAGTAGCAGCGTAGCTGATTGCAAGGGATGCATTCTCAGCATTCACCTGTGCAAAACTACTTGCCGCATCGCGAGCTGAATCAGCAGCACTCGCAGCTTGGCTCGCATTGGCTAATTCAGATTGGGCAGTTGATTGGGCAGCATTAGCTGTCGCATTTGCGGAGCTTGCGACTGATAATGCGTTTGCAACGTTTTGAATTGCCTGATCCATTCCGTCAATCCCAGGATGCTTAGCAGCAATTGAGTTCACAGCATCATTAGCTGAGTTCGCAATGGTATTTGCACTCGCAGCCGTGTTCGCAGCACTCGTTGATAATGAAACTGATGAACTTGCATTATTAGGTTCGGTTGCCGTCCCACTGTAGTCGCGGTTGGCAGCAGAAGCAGCAGAACTGGCATCTGCAACGGCGGTGCTTGCCCGTGCAGTATCACTAGCCACACTGCTGGTAAGCGTCCCAGCATGTCCGGCGGCAGAGTTGGCAGCATCTAGCGCCGTATTAGCAGCTTCGGATGCACTGATGGCAGCAAGTGAAGCGGCAGCTGCACTTTGCAGTGCTCGTTCTACATCAACTCGAGCAGCACTGGCAGCAGCGGCGGCTGAATTAGCAGCGGATTCCATTGCCACCGCGTTACTGGTAGCAACGCTAGCGGTTTCTGGATCGAAGTGCTTAGCGGCCGATGATGCTAATGCTGCATATGAACTAGCAGCATCACGTGCATCGTTCGCCACCTTGGTTTGTTGATCAGCAACCACGTTAGCAGATGAAGCGATCACGGTAGCAGCACTAGCTGATTGCGTTGCAGCATTCGCCTGAACAGTTGCTGAACTAGCAGCACTAGCGGCACTAATTACCGCTTGGTTCGTTGGATTAGCAGAAAGGACCTTATCAACCGCATCTGAGGCAGCGGCAACGCTTTGTGCATTATCCAAAGCAACGTTCGATGCTGTGTCGATCGCAACGGAATCACTATTAATGGCCTGTTGGTCATCTTGTGCCGCACTAGCAGCCTTTGCAGCATTTTCAGCGGCTGTGGCAGCACGTTGGGCACTGGAACCAGCATTGAAGCCGTCAGCAAGTAATTGTGCATCGCTACGAGCTGCGTTAGCGCTACCAATTGCATCTGAAGCAGCAATTGCAGCCGCACTGGCAAGGTTCGCATACCCTTCAGCAGCAACACTTGCAGATGATGCTAACTGACTGTTGGAATTAGCGATGGTTGCTTGGGCCGCAGCTGAATCAGCAGCTTGACTAGCAGCTTGACTGTAAGCAGCTGCACTGCTGGTGTTGCCCTGCGTTGCATAACTATTAGCAAGTTCGGCGTTGTCAGCATTGACCTTTGCAAAGCTGCTTGCCAAGTCACGAGCAACATTGGCTGCACTAGCAGCTTGACTAGCATTATCTAATTCATTCTGAGCAGCAGCAGTGGCAGATTTAGCAGTGCTATTCGCGGATTGGGCAACGGAATTTGCAACGCTGGCGTTACTTAAGGCCGTAGCCATTCCTGAAATTCCAGGGTTAGCACTCGCAATTGAGCTCACCGCACTGTTAACGGCACTGGTGATCGTCGCTGCACTATCAGTTATTAAAGCAGCGCTGGTTGCTAATGAGACCGACGAACTGACATGGTTACTTTCGGTCGCAGTCCCACTGTAATCACGGTTAGCACCTGATGCAGCAATCGCAGCGTCGTTTTGAGCAGCACTGGCTTTTGCCACATCCTTAGCAATGGCAGCACTAGTGTCACCAGCGGCTGCAACAGCTTCACTGGCGGCTTGTAATGCATTGTTAGCGGCGGAATTGGCGGCAGCAGCATTATTAGCAGCATCATTGGCGCTTTGTAAAGCCTGTTCCGCATTCGCCCGCGCAGCCTTCACTGCATCGGAAGCAGAACTAGCGGCTGTTTCTTGTTCAACCGCAAGACTGGTCATTGCAGATGCCGTTTCTGGATCGTTGTTATTAGCAGCTGATGAAGCAATGGCTGCATATGAACTAGCAGCATCGCGCGCATCGTTAGCCGCCTTAGTTTGTTGATCGGCAACCTGGCTGGCTGCACTAGCAGTTGCAGCGGCTTGGTGAGCAGCTTCGCTTGCGGCCGTAGCTTGACTGACCGCTTGGTTAGCTTCAGCAGCAGCGCTAACCACGTTTTGGTTTTGTTGATTATCAGCTAGGATTTGCGCTACTGATGAGGCAGTGGCAATCGCACTTTGCTTAGCAGCATCAACAGCATTGGAAGCCGTATTCACTGCAGAAGATGCATCGGTAATTGCTTGACTGTCAGTTGCAGCAGAGCTAGCGGCCTGCTTAGCATTTTCAGCAGCTTCGCTTGCCCGTTGTGCACTGGTGCTAGCGTTAAAGCCATCCGCTAATAGTTGGGCATCACCAGCTGCGGAGGTCGCCTGAACAACCGCAGCACTAGCTACAGAAGCAGCATCGGTGGCAATCTTAGCATAACTTTCAGCAGCAACACTAGCGGATGAAGCATTCGTGCTTTGTTGCTTAGCAATCGTTGCTTGAGCAGCAGCAGAATCAGCGGCCTGACTCGCAGCTAAGCTATAGGCACTCACTTTATCAATATTACCAACCGCAGCATAGCTTTTGGCAAGCGCAGCGTTATCAGCATTGACCTGTGCAAAGCTACTTGCTGCATCCCGCGCCACATTTGCAGCACTAGCGGCTTGACTGGCAGCGGCTAGGGCGGATTGAACAGCGGAGTTAGCACCAGTCGCTACGTCATTGGCGGAACTAGCGACGCTGTTAGCAGCAGTGGCCGCGCTGACCGCACTACTCATTCCTGAAACGGATGGGTGCGCAGTGGCCAGCGAGTTAACTGCACTAAGCGCAGAACTAGTGGTAGCAGCAGCGCTGTTCGTAACACTGACAGCACTACTTGCTAATTCAGCAGATGAGCTAGCGTAATTACTTTCGGTCGCAGTCCCACTGTAATCGCGATTAGCACCAGAAGCAGCGCTAGCGGCATCATCTACAGCCGCACTGGCTCTGGCAACGTTCTTGTCAATCGTTGCGTTGTTATTGAAAGCATCAGCGGCGGCATCTTGGGCAGCCTGCAATGCGTTATTTGCAGCGGTTTTCGCATCATTTGCAGCAGAATTAGCAACATTCGCGCTTTGCAGTGCTTGTTCAGCATTTGCCCGTGCAGATTTAACCGCATCGGAAGCAGATGATGCAGCCGTTTCTTGGACAATGGCGTTGCTAGTGGCTACGCTGGCCGTTTCTGGATCGAAGTTCTTAGCAGCGGATGCGGCAACGGCGGCATATGAACTAGCGGCATCGCGTGCGTCGTTAGCAACCTGCGTTTGTTGATCAGCAACTTGACTGGCGGCACTCGCGTTAGCAGCAGCAATGCTAGCGGCTTGGGTGGCAGCGCTAGCTTGACTGGCAGCTTGGTGCGCTGCGGAGGCAGCACTAATGATATTTTTGTTCTCTGGATTATTAGCTTGCATATTGGCAGCTGATGCAGCAGCAGCACTGGCGCTTTGCTTAGCAATATCAGCAGCAGTATAAGCCATATCGACAGCTGATGAGACATTAGTAATCGCTTGACTATCGGTCGCAGCTGATGCAGCAGCTTGCTTAGCATTTTCAGCGGCTTCGGAAGCCCGTTGCGCACTAGCACTGGCGTTAAAGCCATTTGCTAATAGGTTGGCATCGTCAACTGCAGAACTAGCCATCGAAAAGGCGATATTTGCTTGATTTACAGCAGATGTGGCTTGATTAGCATAACTTTCAGCAGCCATGCTAGCGGAGAAAGCAATCGCACTTTGGTCGTTCGCACTAGTAGCCTGAGCGGCAGCTGAATCAGCAGCAACGCTGGCGGCTTGACTGTAGAAGTTAGCACTATCAACGTTCCCCTCATTCGCAAAGCTATTGGCTAAGAATGCATTGGCAGCGTTAACTTGTGCATAGCTGGCCACGGCATCGCGCGCCACGTTAGCAGCACTGGCAGCTTGACTCGCTTTGGCTAATTCAGCTTGGGCAGCAGAGTTGGCAACACTGGCGGTCTGGTTTGCAGCACTCGCAGTGGCATCAGCAGAACCAGCATTCATGATTGCAGAGTTCATTCCAGAAAGCCCCGCATGTTGAGCGGCAATCGAGTTGATTGCACTAACGGCAGAACTAGTGGTTTCAGCAACACTGGCAGTGAATGAAGCCGCACTACTTGCAATCAAGGCCGATGAACTAGCATTTTGGCTTTGAATTTCGGCACCATTGTAATTACGGTTGGCACCAGCAGCAGCAGAGCTGGCATCAATAGCAGCATTGCTTATCCGTGCAATATCGTTAGCAACTCCCGCACTCGTAGCATTAACCTGGTCGACAGCCGATTGGGCTGCTTGAGTCGCCTGAGCAGTCGCACTATTTGCAGCACTGGCAGCTTGGACAGCTTGGCTGATGTTTTGTGCGGCCGCTTCAGCAGCTGCACGCGCAGATTGGACAGCAGCAGAAGCTGATTGGGCAGCCTGTTCTTGGGTAATTGCAAGGCTATTCAAGTAATCAGCAGTCGCAGGATCATGATCTAAGGCCGCGGATTGAGCCAATGAAGCATAGCTACTTGCCTGTTCCTTAGCAGCTTGGGCCGTTTGATTCTGTTGATCAGCAACGGAACTAGCGCTTTGGAACGTGCTTTGTGCGTCGGTGGCAGCTTGACTGGCAGCTACTGCTTGACTAGCAGCTGAATTAGCAGCCGAAGCAGCACTGGCAAGCGAACTGTTCTGCGAATGTGCAGCAAATAATTGGTTGGCCTCATCGGCAACACTGGCAGCTTGGATCGCGTTAACTGAAGCCGCACTGGATGCAGTATCGACCCCACTAGCTGTACTTACCACCGCTTGGTTATCGGCGTTGGCACCACTAGCAGCGATCGATGCATTCTGAGCTGCTTCGTTCGCCCGTTGCGCACTTGATCCAGCATTAAAGTCATTTACCAGCGATTGAGCCGCACTAGATGCACTGGCAGCATATTGAGCAGCGCTAGCGGCACTGATTGATGCACTCAGAGCATCTCGTGCATAACTTGAAGCAGCTTCACTGGCAGATGATGCCGATATACTATTTTCTTTGGCAGCGGATGCAAAGTTAGCAACGTCAACGGCAGCTTGACTAGCAGCCTGGCTGTACTTCGTCGCGTTTTCCACATCCCCAAGTGCAGCATAACTATTGGCTAATGAAGCGTTACTTGAGTTAACAGCAGCGGCACTCAATGCACCATCACGAGCAACATTGGCGGCAGAAGCAGCAACACTCGCCTTCGCCAATTCAGCTTGAGCACTAGCGTTTGCAACACTAGCAGTCGAACTAGCAACACTAGCATCGTTGGCAGCCTGAACGGCAGTGCTAACGGCACTGCTTACTCCTGAAACGTCGGAAGCGCTACTCATTAATTGCTCTGCACCATTTGCAGCAGCACTGGCAGCTTGGTTTGCACTTGCAGCATCATTTGCCACACTATTTGCAAGTGATGCGGATGAACTAGCGTGACTACTTTCGCTGCTAGTCCCACTGTAATCACGGTTGGCACCAGCGGCATCAGCTTCAGCATCTTCAGCGGCATTGGTTGCTTTTTCAATATCACTTGCAACACCAGAATTAGTAGCACTCGCCTGTTGAGCAGCATTAATGGCATCGGTTGCGGCCTTATTGGCGGCATCAGTAGCAACACTGGCGGCATTCGATGCATCAGCAGCGGATTGGGCAGCCTTTTGCGCATCTGACAATGCAGCCTTAACCGCATCAGAAGCAGTCGAAGCCACTTGTTCTTGAGCAATTGCTGAACTGGTCATTTCTGCAGCCGTCTTTGGATCGTGGTTATTAGCAGCCGATTGAGCCAAGTCAGCAAAGCTCTTAGCAGCGGAACTAGCTTGGTTGGCGATTGAGATTTGTTGATCAGCGGTAGTACTTGCTGATTGAGCCAATGAATATGCAGAATTAGCAGCAGAACTAGCGGCAACGGCCTGACTAGCAGCAACGGAAGCAGCACTCGAAGCGACTGCGACAGATTGGTTTTGCGGGTTGGCAACCACCAGGTCGAACGCCTTGCTAGAAGCCATTAGAGCATCCATGGCAGTACTATTAGCAGCACTAGATGCAACACTCGCATTATCATTTGCCGTGGTGATTGCTTGACTATCAGTCGCAGCTGAACTAGCAGCCTGCTTAGCATTTTCAGCGGCTTCGGATGCCCGTTGCGCACTGGAACCAGCGTTAAAGTCATCAACTAGTGATTGAGCAGCCTTGACCGCATTCGATGCATCGTTAGCAGCATCAGCAGCGGCAATGGAGGCATCTTTAGCAGTTATGGCATAACTAGCAGCAGCTGAGCTAGCATTAGCGGCAGCTTCACTGTGGTCCTTAGCAATCGAAGCTTGGGTTTCAGCAGCACTAGCGAAAGCATTGGCAGCCTGGCTATACTTAGCAGCATTTTCAACATCCCCAAGCGCCGCATAACTATTCGCCAATGAAGCGTTCGATGCATTAGCAGCAGCGGCAGCAATTGCGCTATCACGTGCAGCATCGGCATCGCTGGCGGCTTGCTTGGCCTTGGCTAATTCAGCTTGGGCGCTAGCATTTGCTTCACTCACAGCGGAATTAGCAGCACTGGTCTTAGCATATGCTTCGCTGGCAGCACTGATGGCCGAGTTCATTGATGGAACGCTTGAGTTTTGTGCAGCAATGCTACTTACCGCATAGACTGCTTGACTGGCAATTTGGTTGGCAGAACTAACCGCTACAGAAGCACTACTTGCTAATGAAGCCGATGAACTAGCATGCGCACTTTCGGTGACCGTTCCGCTGTAATCGCGGTTGGCACCAGAAGCAGCGGCGCTCGCATCAACGACGGCATTCGAAGCTCTTGCAACATCATTAGCCACGTTTTTATTCGTATCACCAGCAGTATTAGCAGCACTTGTGGCAGCATTGAGCTGGTTAGTTGCTTCACTAGCGGCAGATTGGGCAGCGGAATTAGCAGCACTGGCGTCCTTTGCAGCTTGATCAGCAGTCTCAAGAGCAGCACTGGCAGCGCTGGATGCTTGGTTCGCTAGGTTGGCTTGGGCAACGGCAGCACTGGCCAATTCAGCGGCGGTGGCTGAATCGTGATTATTCGCTGCTGATTGAGCTTGACTAGCCAACGAGTTCGCAGCACTGAATGCAGAATTAGCGATACTGGATTGTTGGTTCACGGTATCGTTGGCTGAACTGATCCGATCGTTAGCAGAACTGATCGTCTGTGCAGCAGAACTAGTCAATGCACTAGCTGAATCGGCAGCACTGGCGGCACTGACTACGGAACTATTATTTGGATTGTTAGAACGAAGCGTATCGGCTTGACTAGCGATAAGTGAGGTACTGTTGCTGTTCAACGAAGTGGTTTGCGCATTATTGGAAACTGCTTGACCATCGGCAGCCACCGCCCCACTGTTATCGGCAACCGCTTGGCTAGCTTGACTAGCTTCCTGGGCGGCATTCGATGCTCGTTTGGCACTTTGATCAGCATCGGCAGAGGCAGCCAGGTCTTGAGCCTGTTCAGCCGCACTTAACGCATTACTTTTGGCAACACTGGCGGCACTGTTGAACCCACTGGCCGCACTAGCATGGTCGTTAGCAGCATTACTGTGGTTCACAGCATCTTGACTCGCTTGACTAGCTGCTTGGGCCGCTTCAACGGCACTGTTAGCAGCTGCGCTGGCGGCTAAGCTGTACAGGTTCGCATTTTCACTATCCCCTTGATTAGCAGCATCAACGGCAGCAGCAGCCGCTTCGGAAGCAGCAACGGCGTAGGAACTAGCATTGCTGTTGGCAGCACTGGCCGTAGCGTTCGCACTCGCTGCAAGGTTCGCTTCGGATTCAGCAGCTTGGTGGGCAGCGTTAGCAGAATTGGCGGCACTCGCTGCGGCTTGGTCAGCGGCACTAGCAGCTTGAAGGGCCGCACTCATTCCAAAAACCTCACCATGTTTAGCGACCGCTTCGGACGCAGCAACAGCTTGGTTGTAGGCATCATGAGCAACACTGGCACTTTGGGATGCAGCAGAGTCGGCTTGGCTCGCACTTAATGAAGCCGCACTCGTCGCATTCGCAGCTGAGTTGGCCCCGTTATTAGCAGCGCTGGCTTGACTCGCAGCACTGGCAGCCAATTCGTTATTGGCGTTGGCTTGATCGATCGTGGCACTGGCTGATTCGGCAGCACTTACAGCAGTTGAATTAGCGGCACTGGCGATTGTAGCCTGTTGACTGGCCTGGTTGGCTAATTCGACCGCAGCATTGGAAGCGTTTGCGGCACTATCAGCAGCAGATTTGGCCTGGTTAGCTTGTTGGCTGGCGACTTGGTTGGCGCTACTTGCTTGATCGGCTAATGATGCCGCAGCGGATTTGTCGGCTTGCTTAGCAGCAGAACTGGCCTGTGCTGCAAAATCATTTGCAACTGAAGCAGCGGAACTAGCCTGTTGAGCAGCATTAGATGCCGATGCACTCGCTGAGTTGGCAATTGCGGATTGAGCATTAGCACTACTGATCAATTGATCAATGGCTTGACTCGCCGAATTAGCAACTGAAGCAGCGGAACTAATGACCGTATTTTGCGAGTGACTGGCAGCTTGAGCGGCGGCTTCGGCAGCAGCAGTTGAAGCGGCTTGTGAAAAGCCACTCGTCTTCGCATTCGTTTCATCAGTGGCCTTCGAATCATTTTGGGCCGCGGATGCATACCAATCAGCGTCGACTACGGTCGCATTCGCTTGACTCGCAGCTGAAGAAGCCCGATCACCATTTTGACTGGCATCGATCGAACCAGCTAATGATTGTGCAGCTTGGGCGGCAGATTGAGCGGTTGAATTGGCCTGACTGGCAGCGGTACTAGCTTGAATGACTTGATCAGACTGTTGACTAGCAACGACGCTCGCAGAGTTGACCGTGCTCAACGCGGTGCTAGCGGCACTCGCAGCTGAATTGGCAGCTTCGGTATTTTGCTTAGCGGTATTGCTGAATTGATCAGCAGTCGATTGATCACCTGCTTGAGCGGCGCTAATGGCCTGACTAGCAGCACTAGATGCATCATTGTAGTATTTCGCTGCATCTTGAGCCGCGGTGCTAGCGGTGTTATTAGCAGCGCTGGCAACCTGGTTGGCACTATTAGCGAGGCTCGCAGCAGCATCAGCCTGACTTGCGGCCTCGGAAGCAGCACTCGCGGCACTGGCAGCAGTTGAATTAGCATTGCTAATGCCAGCATCGCTGTAACTGTTGGCAACTGCACTCGCCACTTCAGCAGCTTGGGAGGCTGCTTCAGCAGAAGTAGCAGCATCACTGGCATTCAAGGCGGCTGAACTAACAGCGTTGCTGGTTGCGGTAAATGATTGTCCCGCTTGATCAGCTTGGGCGGAAGCTTGTGAATTGGCCGTCGATGCAGTATTGACATCGTTATTGACCCCATCAGACGTCTGGTTAGCGGAATCAGCGGCAGCACTGGCGGTGTTATAGGCACTTTGCGCCAATGCGGACGCTGCATCGGCAGCATTCGAAGCTGCGATCGCCTTACTTGCGGCGGCATCAGCATCACTTGCGGCTTGGCTAGCGGCTGCGATCGAACGGTTTGCTTCGTTAGCGTATTGGCTGGCTTGATCGGCAAAACTAGCGGCGGCACTAGGATCGTTGTTCACGGCGGCAGAGCTAGCTTGTTGCGCTAGTGAATCGGCAATTTCAGCATTTGAAACCGCCAATGAAGTCGCTTCAGCAGCCTTACTATTGGCGTTACTTGCCGCAATCGTCGCTGCGTTTTTATCATCCTTTGCTGCGCTCGCCTGGGCAGTAGCCTCACTAGCAGCCTGGGCAGCACTGGAAATCGTTGCATTGCTTGGGTAATTAGAAAGTAGGTCGGCCACTGAGCCATTGGTCTGGCCCACACTATCAATCACTGGTTGCATATCACTAGCCGTATCGTTGGTCAGTGAAGTCGAACTATCGGCTTGGCTACGGTAGCTATCAGTCACGGTAGCGTTGCTGTGAGCGGCATTGGCAGCGTTACTTGCCCGATCCTTGCTTTCGTTAGCATTGGCGGACCCGGCTGCTGATTGAGCGGATTGAGTAGCGTTACTCATCGCTTGAGCAGCCTGGCTCAATTGATCCGCTGCAGAAGCTGCTTGGGCCGCATAACTAGATGCAGCTTGGCTCGCATTCGCTGCTACACTCGATGCCGTTTGCACAGCGTTCGAAGCACTAGCGGCGGAATCGGCAGCTTGACTTGCAGCAATACTAAATGCAGTGGCATTGGAGTTATCACCAGCTAATGCAGCTGAAGTCGCGGCATCCGCATTCGATGAAGCCACCGCCGCGTACGAATTAGCGTCGTCTTGGGCAAATTCTGCCGCATCGGTAGCGGATTCGGCTACGTTCAATGCTGAGGTCGCATTACTGTTGGCAGCTGAAACCGTACTGTTAGCTTGACTAGCCACTTCAGCATTACTATTTACGACCGATACATATGAGCTCATCGCTGGGATGTCATATTTAGCTGCATCGCTTACCACGCTTTGCATATTTGAGACGGCTTGGCTGGCAATTAAGGACCCGTTGCTAGCGGCAATGACGGCTTGACTCGCCTTGTCGCTATCGCTTGCGGTTGATAGATTGTTATTTGCCGCATTATTAGCGGTATCGGTTGCCCCATCAGCAGCAACTGATGCCCGTTGTGCATCGGCATTCGCACTGTTATTTAGATTGTTGATTACATCTACTGCCGAGTTGATTGCTTGATTGGCATTTTGAGCTTGCTCAGCAGCTTGACTGGCAACCGTCGAAGCCGAGCTCGCCTGTTCGGCAGCATTATTAGCAGCATTAGTGGCTTCACTTGCCAGGTTCGCAGCTTGTTCTGCGCTCACTTGGGCAGCAGAAGCCTGATTGGCAGCACTAGCAGCACCAGAAAGATCCCCCTTGCTGGCAGCTTCACTGGCTTGACTAAGGTATCCATTGGCTTGTGAAGCATTCGAAGCCGCAATCGATGCTTGATACGATGCACTATCCTTAGCAACAGATGCAGCTGAACTAGCGGCAGCGGCACTTTGTTGGGCACTACTTGCTACACTAGCAGCGGAGTCAGCAATAGAAGCATTACTACTAATCGCACTGTGGTTTGGATATTGACTAGCAATGCTTGTGGCTTGATTAGCAGCATTAGAT
Source organism: Nicoliella sp. ESL1120 (assembly GCF_058508515.1). Lineage (NCBI taxonomy): Bacteria > Bacillati > Bacillota > Bacilli > Lactobacillales > Lactobacillaceae > Nicoliella > Nicoliella sp. ESL1120. The sequence continues at coordinate 417,486 of NZ_CP196383.1, read as the reverse complement.
GCAACGGCATTGTCAGAAGTAGCACTATCATAAGCAGCACTGGCCTTCTGGGATGCAATCGTCGCAGCATCGACATCGTTGCTGGCTTGGATGAACTGATCGAATGCTTGTGAAACAGCATCTGAAGCCCGTTTGACACTTGCTTCAGCATCAGCAGAGGCGGCAATCGAGTTAGCATCGTTGATTGCTTTGTTCGCAGCGGCACTGGCAGCATCAGCAACTGCAGATTGGGCATTGGCACTTTGCGTTAAATCGTTGATCACCGCACTCGCGCTGCTAGCTAGGCTTTGCGCAGCGGAGGCTAAATTAAGGGCACTGGCGGCGCTATCAGCATTTTGCTTGGCAACTGAACTAGCGGTTTGAGCAGCAGAAAGATCCCCACTGGCGTTAGCGGAAAGCGCTGCAGAAGCGGCACTCGAAGCCAATGAAGCGTATTCAGCGGCTGCTGATTGTGCTTGGCTAGCGTTAGCATTAGCGGTACTCATTTGCGCAGTGGCGGATTCAACCCCACTATTGGCACTAGCGATGGCGGCAGAGGCCGAACTAGCGGCACTTTGAGCACTCGTAATTGCGGAAGCAGCACTGGAGATTCCAGCATGATCGCTGGAACCAGCGTTAGCAGCCATTGATGAAGCAGCTTGAATTGCACTAGCAGCACTATCGATGTTGGTAACGGCACTCGAGGCCGCTTGGCTGTTAGCAGCTACTTGGTCGGCTGAACTTTGGGCGGTATTAGATGCCGTTTGCACCGCAGCATTATTATCTGAAGCGGCGTTCGCAGCGGAACTGGCCCGATCAGCATCACTATTAACACCATTTACCAATCCATCAGCAGCAATCGCAGCGGAGTTGATTGCAGAACTAGCCGCATTGATCAATTCAGCAGCCGATTGAGCAACGGCAAGGTCACTGTTGGCTCGCGTAGCAGCACTCGACGCTACAACATCAGCGTTACTTGCATCGATTGCAGCTTGGCTAGCTAGCTTTTCAGCGGCAGCAGCGTAGTTTGCAGCCGTTGCGGCGGCGTCCGGATCACTGTTCGAAGCGGCAGCACTAGCAGCAGCGTAGTAACTTTGTGCATCGATCAATGCCTGACTCGCAACGCTAGCGGCGGAATCAACAGTTGACTTAGCGGCCGCGGCAGCAGAGCTAGCGATGCTAGCATCATTATTCGCCCAACTAGTTTGAGCAACGGCATTACTGATTACCGTGGCGGCAGAATTGATAATTGGGTTATTGGAATATTGACCTGCCTGAGTGTTAGCAGCCGTCGCATTTGAACTAACGGCCGTGTTAATTGAATCGGTAGCAGAACTAGCTGAACTAGCGTTAGTGGAATTGTTAGCAGCATCGTTAACATTAACGTTGATTGCTGAACTGGCCTTATCAACTGAGTTGACAGCGTTACTTGCCCGCTTAGCACTAAGTGAGGCGTCTGCAAATGCTGCGATTGATTGAGCATCATCGGCAGCCGCACTCGCAATCGTGGCGTTATCAACTGCCGTTTGATATGCAGAGTTAGCAGCTGATTCAGCATCAAAGGCACTCTGGGTGGCTTGAGAAGCTGCTTGGTAGGCACTGGAAGCCCCATTTGAAGCAACTTCTGCAGAATCAGCAGCCGCCTTAGCAGCATTACTATAAGCACTCGCAGCCGCACTGTCACCATTGTTAGCGGCACTGATTGCTGCAGCAGCGGCACTAGATGCATCGTTAGCATAGCTAGTTGCATCGGTGCTAAAGTTCTGGGCAGCTTGGGCAGCACTACTTGCAAGCGTGGATGCCTTTTGGGTCTCTTGATTAGCTGAATTAGCAATTGAAGCAGCGATTGAAGCCTGTTCGGATGCACTGGAAGCCTTCGCAGAGGCGGAGCTCATCCCAGAAGCATCTGAGTACTTGGATGCAGCCGCGCTGGCAATTGAGTTGGCTTCACTAGCGGCACTCGATGCCTCCCGCGCTTGTTGAGCAGCTTCGTCAGCATTGCTAGCGGCAACACTGGCGGTGTTATTTGCGGAGGAAGCGGAGGTGCTATCACTATTAGCGTTGTTAGCATCGACCTTCGCGGATGCGGCAGCACTCGAGGCGCGGTTCGCATCGCTGGTGACGTTGCTTGCGCCATCGGCAAGCGCGTTTGCAATCGATTGGGCAACTGAGCTGGCACTAAGCGCCGCATCGGTAGCCGCACTGATCGTTGCAGCAGCCCCACTCGCTACTGAGGCAGCATTACTGCCATTCGCTAGGGCTTCATCTGCATTATTTTTAGCTTCTGATACCTTCGAATTAGCGCTATCAGCATCCTTCGCTGCATTCGCCGCAGCTTGGGCATAACTATTTCCATCAGCAAATTGCGAATTAGCGTATGCTTGCGAAGCTGCTTGACTTGCGGCAGCAGCAGCACTATTGGCAGAATTTGCGATCGAATTTTGGTAGCTAGCGGCATTCGTGGCTGAATCAACGATCGATTTGGCGATTGAAGCCTGTTGACTAGCTGATTGAGCGATCACACTGGCGCTGCTTGCAGTTGAATAAGCCTCGCTGGCAGTTTGGGCAGCGTTGCTTAATGCTGGGTTATTGGAGTAGCTGCTAAAGTGTGATTGAACGTCACTATTAGCACTGGATGCAACGCTTGTCGATCCGGTGGCTGTTGAATTAGCAGCACTAGCGGTTTGTGAATATTGGTTTGCGGAATCAACGGCACTGCTAATCAATGAGTTAGCAATTGGATTCGTTTGCGCTGCATTGGATGAAGCCGCACTTGATGCAACGCTAGCGGCACTATTTCCAGATTGAACATCATTGTTAGCACTGGAAACAAAGCTATTCAATTCACTGGCGGTTTGTTCAGCGGAATGAGCCGCTGAAATGGCGTTTGAAGCAACTACTTGAGCTGAGCTAGCTTGACTGGTAGCACTAGATGCTACTTGAGATGCAGAACTAGCGGTATTGCTAGCATCGATTGCTGCTTGGACGGCAGAACTAGCAACATTCGCAGCGGATTCAGCAGCGGCAGCATGGGCGGAAGCAGCATTACTATCGCCATTAGCAACTGCTTGAGACGTTGCAGCGTGTTCACTAGCCGCAACGGAAGCAGCGGAACTAGCGATTGCATCTGCTGATTTAGCAACATCAGCGGCAGAACTGGCAGTCGAGTAAGCATTTGAAGCATTCCCAGAAGCCTGACTGGCAGCCGTTGAAGCCGCCTGGGCATCTTGGTTCGCCGAACTAGCAACGCTAGCGGCAGAGGCAATCTCTGAATTGCCAGGATTATTAGAAGCAAAGTTCCCCGCATTTTCAGCTGCGGTGGAGGCTTCGGATGCAAAGGCGCTGGTTGCACTGTTGGCAGCACTAGCTTGACTGTTCAATTGGTTAGCAGAGCTAGCATTTTGACTCGCACCTGGGATTGATCCAGAACCGTTAGTTGCCTGACTAGCGGCACTGGCAGCGTTCGAGGCTGCATCGGTAGCGGAGGAAGCCTTATTACTATCACTGTTCAAGCCATCTGAAATTGCTTGTGATGCCGCACTGGCAGCATTCGATGCAGCTTGCGCAGCAGAGCTCATAATCACGTTTTGATTCTGGGCCTCTTGCGCTGCACTAGTGGCAGTTTGGGCAGCAGAATTGATCTTATCAACGGCGGATTGGACTTGGCCCGCTGCTGAACTGGCAGCATTGGAAGCAGCTTCAGCATTCGATGCGGCAATCGATGCGCCAGATTGATCGCCTCGATCAGCAGCTTGTGAAGCAGCAGCAGCATAAGATGCAGCGTTGCTGGTGGCTTGGCTAAGGGCAGCATTCGCTTCATCAGCAGCTTGACTTGCAGCAATGGCGTCTTGGCTAGCTTGGTTAGCAGCACTGGATGCTTCTAACGCCTTGGCAGAGGCACTTGCAGTGTCAATTGCGGCATTACTAATGGCTGCAGAAGCACTCGCAACTGATGCGTTATTGCTATTCAGGCTGTTTAAGCTGTTCACCACGCTGGTTGCACTGTTAACAGCACTACCATTTGGTATGGAGGCGGTGGAAGCAGCGCTTGCTTGTGATGAAGCATCTGTAATTTGTGTTAAATCATTTTGGGCATTACTAATCGCAGTCGTTGCATTTTGACTATTTTGGGTGGCTTGTGAATTAGCACCAGCTGCGGAACTGGCGTAACTAGCTCCACTCCCTGCGTTGTTGCGAGCGACATCAAAAGCACTCTGAGCAGCATCACGCGCCTCACTAGCGATGTTACTTGCACTATTGGCTTTACTTAAAGCAGCGCTAGCAAGCGACTCTTGAGCGGCCGCATTCGAATTAGCTTCGCTAGCCTTAATGGCTGCAGAACTGGCACTACTTGCTACCAACGATGAGGCATTCGCAATTGAAGAAGCTAGGTCAATATTGCCATTAGAAACAGCACTGGCAACTGCTGATGAGGCACTAGCAGTGTAGCTAGCGGCACTAGCAGCAACGGAAGCAGCAACAGAGGCCACCTGTGAGTAGCCATCAGCAGCTTGTTTAGCACTATTAGCATCTTGCACCGCTTGGGAAGCGTCAGAATCAGCTTGTGCAGCAAAGCTATTGGCAAAACTGATGGTGCCAGAAGCACTCTTGATCACTTCGTTATTTGGATTATTAGCTGCCATTGAACTAACATCGGCTGCAAAACTAGCAGTGGAGCTATGAGCGCTAAACACATCTGGATAGACACTGCTGGTGTTAGTAGCTAAATCAGAAGCTGAATCAGCATGTTGGCTTGCTCCAGAAGCATCGGATGATCCAGAGGCAGCTAGACTGGCAACGCTATTGGCAACGGAAGCCACACTGCTAGCCTTACTAGCGACTGTGTTAGCACTATTATTGGCAGCAGTCACAGCTGAACTAGCGGCATCATTAGCATCCTTAGCAGCTTGGGCGGCAGTCGAACTAGCAGAAGCTGCCGTACTAAAGGCCGTACTTGCTTGTTGATCAGCAGCTTCAGCGGCACTATAAGCAGCGTTAGCTGAATTAGCAGCATTGCTGGCCGCAACTTCTGCAGCGCTAGCCTGGTTCGCATAGCTGTCTGCAGCAGAATGATCACCAGCTAAGGCAGCACTGGATGTTTGCGACGATGCTAGTGAAGCTTGTTGCGCAGCTTCACTGGCTTGACTAGCAGCGATCGAAGCATTGGAATAGGCAGTCGCAGCGTTACTCTTAGCAGTTTCAACTTGCTGGGTTGCATTCGAAGCAACGCTAGCGGCAGAGTTAGCAACGGAATTAGCTGAACTAGCCTTGCTATTCGCTGAAACAACATCGGCATTATCAGAATGATTGTTCGCTAAGCTACTAGTTAGTTGATTGGCTTCATTGGCAACCACGGCGTTGCTATTGGTTGCAACGTTATCTTGATTGACTTGACTAGCGTATGAATTAATTGCATCAGAAAATTGGCTCGCCCCAGAAGCATTGGATGAACCGAAAGCTGCATGACTCGCAGCACTATTTTCAACACTTGCAGCTGAATTAGCCGAGCTGGCCTTACTATTTGCAGAACTATTGGCCCGTGAATTAATTACATCAAGCGCAGAACTAGCGGTATTAAAGGCATTTGCGGCATCTGTTTGCGCTTGTGAGGCCGCGAGTGATTGTTGCTTAGCAGTATCGCTGGCGGCTGCAGCAATTGCACTGGCACTTTGCGCACTTGTGGCTGCGATGCTGGCTTGGCTCACGGCCGCACTAGCAAGTGAGGCGTATGATTGAGCAGCTACGGTGTCGTTAGCACTCAATGCTGAAGAAGCTGCATTGACAGCACTTTGAACGTCACTAGCGGCAGCGTTGGCACTGGAAGTGTATTCGGCTGCAGCGGAAGATTGAGCAATCGCTTCGTCAGCTGCAGATTTAGCAATTGTAATTGCACTAGCCGCACTCTTAGCAGCATCATTGGCGCTACTTAGGGCCTCAACGTTGACCTTAGCGGCACTTTGAATCACATCGTCAGTTGGGTAAACAGAGGCGATGGATTGAGCTTGCGTATTCTTATCATTAGTTTGAGCAGCGTAAGAACTAGCTGCATTCGAAAAATCAGAAACCACTGTCAGGGCTGATTGGGTCGCACTAGTATTAGTATTCACACCTGTGGCAGCGCTACTTGCTAGGTTAACAGCTGAACCAGCTTGACTGGTGTAATTCGATAATGCTGTATCGATATCACTAGCTTGGTTGTTCAGCTCTTTGACCCGCTCACCGATCTGGTTCAATGCATCATTGGCTGCATTGGCAGCATCTTCAGCATCCCTAGCAGCCTGTTGAGCAGTAGAATTTTGTTGATCTGCAGTTTGAGCGGCAGTCTTAGCTGCATCTTGGGCCGTTTTAGCACCTGAAGCAGCGGCACTAGCCTTATCGGCAGCAGTGCTGGCAACGGAAGCATAAGAACTAGCCAAGGAATGATTCCCATTGCTGAGTGCTTCGTGTGCAGCATCAGATGCCGCCTTAGTTGCACTCTCTTGAGCAGCAGCATAAGAAGCATAAGAAGCAGCAAGCGATGATTGGTTAGTCGCTTCATCACGGGCACTTTGAGCAGCACTTAAGGCATCGCTAGCAGCCGTGCTGGCAGCGGAGGCCTTAGCAGAAGCGCTACTTGCTTGTTGGTAAGCGTTATTGATGACTGCATCACTTGGGTATTGACTAGCGACCGATTGGGCGCCATTAGCGGCACTACTGGTGTCGCTAGCAAATGAACTGGTCTTGTTTTGCGCATCAGCGGTACTTGCAGCGTCACTTTGGGCTAAGCTAGCTTCCTGGCTTGCACCATTAGCGGCACTACTTCCATAAGCTGCATAACTAGCTGCTTGAGCAGCAGATGATGCTTGGGAACTGGCAGAGTCTAGCGCTCCCGTGTTGATCTCATTGATTCGTTCTACAGCCTGGCTAGTCGCATTACTAGCATCAAGCGCTGCTTGGGACGCAGCTTGTTGCGCATTGGAAGCATTGGCTTGTGCAGTTTGGGCGGCATTAGCAGCAGCATTAGCATTATCGTTAGCTTGATTTGCGACATCTGCAGCATCACTAGCGCGTGAAGCGGCTTGACTAGCGACTGCAGCGTAAGAACTAGCTAGTGAATAATCACCATTTTGTACGGCTTGACTAGCAGCTGAAATTGCCGACTTAGTTGCTGCATCTTCATTAGAAGCAACAACAGCTTGGCTAGCAGCAATCGCAGCCTGACTATTAGCATCGTTTTCAGCACTTTGGGCAACGCTAGCAGCTGCAGAAGCAACTGATTGAGCACTACTTGCCAATGATTGGGCACTGTTAACAACCGATGCAGCACTACTAATGACCGCATCACTAGGGTAAGCACTAACCATCGATGAGACTTGACTACTGTCAGCGCTAACTTGATTTTGGTATGAAGTGGTTTGACTATTTTCAGCTGACGCACTATTGGCGTAGTCAACGGCAGAATTAGCATGTTGACTGGCCCCATCAGCATTCGACTGACCAACGGCAGCGTAACTAGCGGTTGAAGAAGCAGCTGATGCCATTGAACTAGCAATCGCATTACTACTACTAATTAACGTTGTTGCTTGTGATAACGCATCAGCAGCTGCGTTCGATGCAACTTGGCTGGCGGAGGCGGCGGCACTACTTTGTTGAACCGCACTATTTGACGCATCATTAGCAGCTTGAGAGGCCGCATAAGCACTTGAAATGGCTTGTGATGCAACCGAAGCAGCCGTGCTAGCTGCACTCGCAGCATTTTGTGCGGATTGAAGCGCTGTCGACGCTTGAGCTGAATTACCAGCAGCAGAATAGCTTGCAACTACGCTCGCAGCATCAATCGCACTTTGCTTAGCAGCTGCCGCACTCGACAGTGCATTGGAAGCTGCCTGGCTAATTGAGGCGGCAGAATTAGCAATTGAAGTAGCAGCAGAACTAAGCGCAGTTGCCTGTTCAGAAGCACTTTTAGCATCTATCGCAGCTTGACTAGCCACGCTGTTAGCACTACTGATCGTCACATCGTGCGGATGTAGTGAAGCCAAGCTAGCAGTCACACTAGCAGCCGAACTAGCTTCACTATTGGCATTCGACACACCTAAAGAAGCCGATGCAATTGCACTTGAATCGGTTCCAACGCTGTTTTCAATTGAATTAACTTGGCTTTGCGCATTGGAAGCATTAGAAGCAGCTAGCGAAGCATTATTAACTGCTTCACTCGCCGCAATATTGTAGTCTTCCGCGGTGATCGAATTAAATAAACTATTGGCATTACTGTAAAGGGAAGCTGCTGAACTAGCCGCTTTACTAGCATTAGAAGCTGCATCAGAGGCAATTGAACGTTGCGTACTTGCGGAAGCGGCAGCAGTTGAGGCCGCCGAATTAGCAGCGCTGGCTGCAGAGGCCGCGGAAATTGCTGCACTAGATAGGCTTGCGTATTGACTATCGTCTCGAACCGAAGCAATTGCACTGGCCAGACTTTGTGCCACTGAGGCCGCAGAACTGGCAACGTTAGCTTGACTACTTGCATCTACGGCAAGTTGATTGGCAACGGAATTAGCTGCGGATGCTGAAGCAGCGTATGCACTTGCGTTGCTCTTGTAGCTATTCAATGCACTTTGGGCACTACTTAACGCTGCAGAAGCAGAAAGGTAGTCATCACGATTAACCGCATTACTATTTTGATCTAAAGTCCCCAGCATTGCGTTCAATGAATCGGTCACTTCATTGATTGCATTCGAGTCGGCAATTGTTTGTTCGTTAAATTGGTTGGCCCCACTGTAAGCTGAAGAGAACCCGTGGGCCGCCTTGCTAGCTTCGGCAGCATAGCTACTAGCGGTATTAGCTAAGGTCGCTGCTGAACTCGCATTCGAAGAGGAGGTATCCTTTTGCGCATTATTAGTGATCGTTCCAGTTTGAGTACCAGTATCAGCAACGTCAGGCGTTTTACCAGGGTTATTAATCGTCGTTTCTGTCGTGGTATTGTTCCCAGAATTCTTGATCGTATTACTTTGGTTTGACACCCCAAATTGCGCTGTCACCGTGACCGTAGTCGGTGTAGTAGCACCAACAGCGTTCAATGGCTCAACTAACGTGTAGGTGTAGCGGCCATCCGCTTGTTTAGTAAAGGCGGAAAGTGGCAACTTAATTGTATATTGATTGGAGTAATTAGCATTGTTAGGAACGGTACTAGTGGCTGGTTGGTATGGGTTGGTCACCACCCCCGTACTTCTGACTTCGTTCTTCCCGTTCGTGGTGACCCGAACGTAAACTTCCTTTGAAGACTCAGGCAAGTCGCTTATATTAGCAGGAATATTAGCCAAAATTAACTTAGTAACCACATCATATCCAGAAGCGGCGTTGTTAACGGTGGTCCTTAGGTTCGAATTCCCGTTAAAGAATACACTTGGTACGGCTGAGAATTTCAGGTAGGTCGTGGTCCCATTGTTAAACTGACTTAACACACTGTTAGTGACTTCCTTACCGGAGGCATCTAGGACCTTAACGCTATTGTTGTTCACGTTAACGTAAAATTGGGCGTTACTATCAATGGCCTTGTCAACTTGAGTCACAACTGAATAAGCGGTTAACGGAATTTTAGCAAATAAGGTCCCGGCACCGGTCGTGTATTGGTTATTGACCCCGTTCAGACTGAAGATCACCCTTTTCCCGGGGTTATTGATCAAAATGTTTCCTTGATTACTTAGTAATGTAAATTTAGACCCAGTCGCTCCATCGGTCGAAATTTCGGCATTCCCATCGTTCAAGACGTTCAAGTTCCCGGAGATACTAATTAATGACCCAGAGTTAGAATTAACGGCAGAACTCCCGTGGGCGATGAAGGTCCCCCCGTTATTCACGAGCACCGTCCCGGCAATTACGTTTGGGTTGGCAGACTTAGGGTTATCAACGTGTTCAATGTCTAAGACCCCGTTATTGGTAACCGTAATGTCTCCGCTAACGTTGATTCCAGAAGCGTTCGCTTGCGGAGCGACCTTTAACGTGGCGTTATTGATTGTCACGTTGGCACCCTTCCGAACGATTAATCCGACGGAGTTGGCTCCATCAACGTTATCTTCAGGCGTTCCACTACCATTTTTAGGCACCAGGTTCATGGTTGAGCCTTCATTTAACGTTAACCCACCGGAAAGGTCGATTACGTTCCCCCCGAAGTCATACCCATTGTAGGTACTGCCCTTCATTAAGGACATTTGTGAAATTTGGAGATTTTGTTGGTTGACAGAACCGTCATTTCTGTTTCCCTGCGTATTAACCGTCTGGAAGTCATTTCCATTGATCACACTGGTGTATTTCCCGACCGAATTAACGTTTACGGTTCCAAAAATCTGCACGTTAGCGTTGGTGGCGTTCACCAATTGTGATCCAGTATAGGTAATATTAGAGTAGTTGATCGTTCCGGCTTTATTGGTCCCTGCGGTCCCAATCTTAACCGGGCCATAGTAGTTGGTCCCGTACATGGTAAGGTTCTTCACTGTTACTACGGCATTGGCAGCCCCACCGTTAAATCCATAACCAGCGGCCCCAAAGTCAATTGAGTGCCCCTGCCCATCAATGGTGATCGATGATTTACTACTAAGGTTAATATTGGTTCCACCAGCCCCCTTATTCCCAAAATCATCGGTGACCTTAATCACCGCAACACTGGCGTTTCTCATGGCAGCATCAAACGCAGCCCAAGTTCCAACATAGGCAACACTGCCGGATTCGGCAGGTAGGCTACTGTAGTCGGCACTATCAGAAGTGCTGGCTGCTCGATCGGTCAAACTATTGGTCGTTACATCAACATCAGAAGTCGTCTCAACGGCCGCTCTAGCTAACAAGTCGCTTTCGTTGATCCCAGATAATGAATCAGCGCTGACGGTAACGGCGGAGAGTTGGTTCACGCTGGCAGAAGATGCACTGCTATTAGCATCTTCTGCGCTGCTTGAGCTGACGTTACTGGATGATTGACTGCTTTTCGATGCTGATGAAGATGCATTAGAGCTCTTTGAAGTCGTTGAAGAACTGCTACTGCTCTCTAATGAAACTGATGCAACACTGCTAATCACGCTGGCAGAATTACTACTACCACTTGATTGATCGGCTGAACTAGTATCCGTGCTTGAACTGTTACTGCTGATACTATAATTCATGATCGTTGCATCTGAAGATGCGCTGACCGTGCTTTCACTGGAATTATTTTCAGAACTTGTAACGCTAGCGGCACCGCTTTGTTGGGAAGAGGCAACCGTTGGCTGGCTACTATCACTGGCGACACTACTAGTGTTATTACTATCGCTATCATCATTAGATGAAGAATAATTAGAAGAACTTGTATTCGCATGCGCTAAAACGGATTGTCCAGACAACACGCCCGCACCTAATACTGTAAACATTGATAGTGAGACCACTACCCATTGTTTTTTAACCTTCCGAAGTACTTTTTTATCATTTACTTTATTAATTTTAAATTTGTTATAGAGCAAAATTATTAGGCCCCTTTCTTTCTTTTCCGATTAACTAGATCGATTCGAACTATAATTGACATTTGTTTATGTAATTATATTATCATTTTATCGTGGAGTTTACTATACAAAAAGTCCATCAAAGGCTGATATTAAAGAAATAATAAAGGATTAGTCTTGTACAAAATATCAGTCTAACGATTATTGATTTATTTTTGCATTTACAAATTAATAAATGAAAATAAAAAAGATTAAACTAATCGTAGATAGTCTAATCCTTAGTAATTATTTTATGCGCTTTGATTTATTTTGTACATTAATAAACGATTGTTTTTCAAAGTCATAGAGCCCTTGATCAGTGAGCTTGATCGTAGGGATGACGGTCAGTGTCAAAAACGAGAGGGTAATGAATGGATTAAAGTCGATTGCACCACTAATTTGCTGGTAGGCATTGGTAATCTTGGTCAAATCCTCACTGGCTGATTGCCAATCTTTGTTAGACATTAACCCTCCGACTGCCAGTGGCATTGTTGCCAATTCTTTTTCATCGTCGACCACGCTAATGCCGCCACCCACTTTGGTGACAGCCTGCAGTGCTCTAAAAATTGCATCATCATTCGTTCCGACAACGACTAAATTATGTGAATCATGGGCAATCGTAGTCGCCACCGCACCCGATTTAAGGTTAAAGCCGTGAACTAATCCAACCCCTACCGTTCCTAAGTCATGGTGGCGTTCCACCACGACCATTTTCAAAATATCATTTTTTAGATCCGCACTAAATTGCCCATCATGAACTGGAACGGGTAAAACTAGGTGATCAGTTTCAATGTGATTATTTTGAATCCCAATCACATTACATTCTGGATGCTCACCAACTAACGGTAATTTCAGATCTGCTTTCGTAACGTGGTGATGAACCGAATCTGCCGCAAAGGCAAGTGGTTTAGTATCTAAATCTTGTGCTTCAATCCAATGTCCCGCCTTCATTACCCGTTGAACATCAACTTGATACGGATCAGAAACGATTAATAAATCAGCAGCGGCATTCGGGGCTAACATCCCTAAATTCTGCACCCGATGCGCTAACGCCGCGTTATAACTAGCCATCGTATAAGCAGTTTCGGGCCGAATACCAAACTCAATCGCAAGGCGGACGCAGTAATTGATGCCCCCCTCAGCTAAGATGGTGTTGACGAACTTATCATCGGTACAAAACGAAAATTGTTGGGCATTGCCTTCATTAACGACTTGGATCGTATTTTGTAAATCACGTTCGACGGTCCCTTCACGCAAGAAAATATTAAAGCCCTCCGCCAGACGCGCTGCAATTTGTGATTGGTTCACGCTTTCATGATCAGTATTGATTCCGACCTGACGGTATGTATCTAACATTTGACGGTTAAAACCAGCCCCGTGCCCATCAACTTGGTAGCCTAGGCTCAAAGCATCATTAATTTTAGCCATAATACCAGGACTGCGCTTTAAAACGGCTGGATAATCCATCACCTCGGCTAGTCCCTTGACCTCTGGTTCACGATAAAACGGACGTAAGTCATCAGCGCTCAAGGTTGCTCCGTTATTTTCAAAGGGCGTCGCAGGAACTGATGATGGTAACATTACATCGACATCCAAAGGGGTTTGTCGCGCATCATCAATCATATATTGAACCCCTGGCACACCAGCAACGTTTGCAATTTCGTGTGGATCGGTAAAAATAGTCGTCGTCCCAAGTGGCAAAATGACCTTCGCTAGTTCGGAAGGGACTAATAAAGAACTTTCAACGTGAACATGACTATCAATAAAACCTGGAACAATGTATTGATCATGAGCATCGTAGGTTTGTTCGGCAGTGAATGGCTGGTCTCCAGTCGCAATGATCTTGCCCCCATCGATCCAAAGTTGATTCGCCTCAAATCGGCGTGCGTAAACATTTAAAACATTGTTTCCCTTGACTAGTAAATCAACTTGCATTTAGATTCCCCATTTCAATCAAATTATGTAAAATTATTTCAATTATCAATCATCGAAATTTCTTTGTCAACACTCGATGCAGGGCAAACAAAAACACCACTGGATAACCAGTGATGCTAGCGTTCTTCATTATATTTTTGATCATCAAAATCCATTGTGATCGAAATCTTACCGTCAATCGGATTTTTAATCGCATACTTAATTGCATCTTTAATGTAGCGCACTGAAAAAGTAGCATCGATTTCTGGATGCAAAACGCCCCGTTGAGCGAGATTGGCTACTTTCCAAAGCCAATCGGGTCTAACAAAGAGGTGTTCAAAATGCCCTTGATACCATCTAAAGCCGACTTCCATCATGTCGCCAAACGGATTCGTTTCAATCCCGCGCTTTCCTTGATGGATTTCAACGTAGTACCCATTCGGATTTAAGAAGCGCCGAATGTAGCTAGGCGAACGATGCCCATTGACCACAATGATGCTATCAAATTTACCCTTCAATTGCTTTTGCCAGTTCGGTTTCGCCTCGATCAAATCTGCTAAATAAAAATTGGCAGCCACGTTTAAATTTTCGGTGGCACAAACTCCAGTGACCTCGCCACCCAGTGAGCTGGCGTATTGCAGTGCGAATTGTCCAACCCCACCACTGATTCCAATAATCAAGACCCGTTTATTAAAATCAATTTTGGCCCCGTTCACAGCGGTAACAGCAGTCCCAGCAGCCATTGGTAAGGCTGCACAATCCCTAAAGTTTAAATTTGAGGGCGTAAAAGCAACGTTATTTTCGTTCGCACAAACATAATCAGCCCACGCTCCGTATTGAAAGTCATCGGTGATTCCGAACACCTTATCACCAACTTGGATATCACGAACGTCGGTGCCGACTCCCTCAACGATGCCAGCAAAATCGCAACCCATGATCTTATTGATCGCGGGGTTCACGAAGCGGTCGAACATTCTAAAATTAAGTGCCTTTCGACTAGCTCGTTCAGGCTTAGCGTAACGAAAATAATCTAGGTAGTTAATGGATGAATTTTTTACCCTGACCAACACCTGATCAGGAGCTGGTTCGGGGCGATGTACCGATTCAATTTTTAGGTCTGCTAAACGCCCTGATTTAGTAGATACTACTCCCTTCATTTTTTCACCTCCTATTTATTAATCAAAGCAGCCCTAATCTGATTTAAAATTTCAGATTGCAGCTGATTAAAAAGATGGGAACGTCGATAGACAATGCTGGTAACGAAACTAGGCACATCTTGATCCAATAGGTCGACCTTGACCACATCTGGATTCCGATCAGAAACAAGGGTGGTGAAACACCCAATTCCGACGTTTTCCCGAATCATGTTCAAGATACTATGAATCCCACTGGAACGAAAAATAATTTGTGGCCGAAAGTGGTTGCGTTTTGCCATCGCGTTAATAACATTATTATGAATAAAACCGCTTTTAAAAAGAATAAAGGCCTCGCGTTTTAAATCCTGAAAGAACACCCCCTGCTGTTGTGCCAAAGGATTGTCTTTCGAGACATAAATTGCGAACGGACGCCGATCAAATTCCTCTGAAATAATCGTCGCTTCTTCCAACGGATTAACCGAGCCCAGCAATGCTAAATCAATCTGACCGCTTTTAAGCGCATTCAAAGTAGCAGCAGAACCCAATTCAACGGTCTCAATTTTATCTAATAAGTGATGCTGCTTCAAGCGCGCTGCGACCTTAGCAAAGTAATGGTTTTCGATTGTCGGTGGAAGCCCCAATATTAACTTTGCACGCTTAAAATTGGCAATTTCAGCCTTAGCTAACTGAACGTTCTTAATGATCGATTTAGCATGGAGCAATAATTGGTTTCCGCTATCAGTGATCGTCAGCTCTTGACTGCGGTATCTAATAATTAATTTACTATCCATCTCACGTTCGAGTCGTTGCAAGGCAAATGTAATCGTCGGTTGACTAACCTTAAATTCATGAGCTACTTTAGAAAAATTTTTAATTTCTGTCAAGGCAATAAAATATTCTAAATCGCGTGTATTCATTCAATACCCCTTTCACCAGTGTTCAACGACTCCTTATAAAAATATTTTATCACAAATCTAATCTTTGACTATTAAATAATGTAAGGATTAATATTAATTTATTATAAATACTTTAGCATCTTTACTAGGAGGACTTGCAATGGGATATAACATTTTAAATGATCCATTCAAAAATAAGGGCACTGCTTTCACGATGGCGGAAAGAAAGGCCCTTGGCTTACAAGGATTGCTGCCACCATTCGTTCAATCACTAGATGATCAAGCTACCCAAGCATATGGACAATTTCAGTCCAAGCCATCAGCGATTGAAAAGCGCGTTTTCTTAATGACGCTCTTCAACGAAAATCGGGTGCTATTCTACAAGTTATTTAGTCAACACGTCGTTGAATTCATGCCGATCGTCTACGATCCAACGATTGCCGAATCAATTGAAAACTACAGCGAATTATTCGTTCAACCACAAAACGCTACCTTCCTATCGATTAATGATCAAGATTCGATCGAACAATCACTAAGAAACGCTGCTGACGGGCGTGACATTCGCCTGATCGTAGTTTCCGATGCCGAAGGAATCTTAGGGATTGGTGATTGGGGCACGAACGGTGTCGATATCGCCGTTGGAAAACTGATGGTTTATACTGCCGCTGCTGGGATTGATCCATCGCAAGTCCTTCCCGTCATCTTAGATGCTGGCACTAATAATGAAGCGTTGTTGAACGACCCGTTATACCTTGGGAACCACCAAAAAAGAGTTTACGGTGAAAAATACTACGCATTCGTTGACCAATTCGTAGAAACTGCCGAAAAGCTATTTCCTGACATGTACCTACACTTCGAAGACTTCGGGCGTTCCAATGCTGCTAACATCTTAAACAAATATAAGGAACAATACACCGTCTTTAATGATGATATCCAAGGAACTGGGATCATCGTATTGGCAGGAATCCTAGGTGCTCTTAACATCTCGGGTGAAAAGCTCACAGACCAAAAATACCTCTGCTTCGGAGCTGGAACTGCTGGGGCTGGAATCGTTTCACGGGTATGTGCAGAATTCGTTCAACAGGGGTTGAGTGAAGCAGAAGCTAAAAAACACTTCTACCTCGTTGATAAACAGGGGCTTTTGTTCGATGATGATGATTCACTCACTCCAGAACAAAGACCATTCGCCCGCTCACGGTCTGAATTTGATAATCCAGATGCACTCACCGACCTATCCGCAGTTGTCAAAGCTGTCCACCCTACCATCATGGTCGGAACTTCGACTCAACCGGGTTCATTCACCGAAGACATCATCAAGGAAATGGCCGCCCATGCTGATCGGCCAATCATCTTCCCAATCTCCAACCCAACTAAGTTAGCGGAAGCAAAGGCTGAAGACCTCTTGAAGTGGACCGACGGTAAGGCATTGATCGGTACTGGTATCCCAGTTGATGATATTGAATATAACGGGGTTACCTACCAAATTGGCCAAGCTAACAACGCATTGGTTTATCCTGGATTAGGGCTCGGGGCAATTGCTTCGACCGCAAGCGTATTAAACGATGAAATGATTTCTGCAGCCGCCCATTCATTAAGCGGCATCGTCGATCCTAAAAAACCTGGTGCTGCTGTTTTACCACCTGTTTCTAAGCTCTATGCATTCTCGGAAACGGTTGCTAAGGCCGTTGCCAATAGTGCTGTGCAACAAGGATTGACCCGTGAAAAGATTCAAGACGTTGACCAAGCCATTCAAGATACAAAATGGGAACCTAAATATTAATTGCCAATTAGGCGCTGGTGTATCAACACTTGGCGCCTTTTGATTTTCAATGAGCAAATGCTTTGTACACAAACAAAGTAAATGCTAGAATAACAATGTAGTAAAAATGTAGAATAAAAATGGATAAAAAATAACTTAATTGGAGGCATTTTTTATGGCTACAAATTACGATTATGATGTTCTTTATTTAGGTGCCGGTCATGGTACTTTTGATGGTGCGATTCCTTTAGCAGGCACTGGTAAAAAGGTTGCTGTTGTTGAAGCTGAAGCAATTGGTGGGACTTGCCCTAACTGGGGATGTAACGCTAAGATCGCTTTGGATGCACCCGTTGCTTTAACTCGTGAACAAGAAAGAATTAAAGATCAATTGAATGGTGAACAATTAACCATTAACTGGACTGCTAATATGTCACGCAAGCATTCCATTATTGATGTTTTACCTGGTGCCATCGAAGGTTTGATGACTAGTGCTAGCATCGATGTTATCAAGGGTTACGGTAAATTAACAGATCCTCACACTGTTGAAGTTGACGGCGAAAAGAAGACTGCTGATAAGATCGTAATTGCTACTGGACTCACTCCCCACAAGCTAAATCTTCCTGGAACTGAATTAACCCATAATAGTAAGGACTTCCTTGCATTAACTCACCTTCCAAAGCGGATTACGATTGTCGGTGGTGGTTACATTGCCATGGAATTTGCTACCATTGCTAATGCCGCTGGTGCTGACGTTACCGTTATGCTCCACAGCGACGTAGCATTACGTCCATTCTACCAACCATTCGTTAAGAAGGTCTTAGTTGACTTACAAAGACGTGGTGTGCACTTCGTCAAGAACAGTAACGTTCGTGGATTCAAGAAGGATGGCGACGCATTTGCCGTTGAATACGGTGAAAACGACACCTTAGCTACTGACTGGATCTTAGATGCTACTGGTCGGGTTCCTAACGTTCATGGCTTTGGCCTTGAAGAAGTTGGCGTTAAGTTTGACGAACGTCACGGAATCGATGTTAATGACCATCTCCAAACTAGCGTTGAAAACATCTACGCTTCAGGAGACGTGATTAACAGCAAGCAACCTAAGTTGACCCCTACTGCTATTTTCGAATCCACTTACCTCACTGGATTACTATCAGGACAAAGCGATGCTCCAATCGACTTCCCTGCCGTTGGTACTAACGCCTTTACTTCCCCACGGATCTCAGAAGCTGGAGTTTCAGTTGCTGAAGCCGAAAAGGATGATAACTACAAGGTTGTTAAGACTGACTTAAAGGATGACTGGTACTACCAAGTTGATAACGACACCGTTGCAGAACGGGCATTGGTATTCGATAAGGAAGGCCACTTAGTTGGTGCTTCTGAAGTTAGTTCCCATGCTGTTGAATCAATCAATACCTTGTTGCCAGCAATTGAATTTAAGTTAACGAAGGAACAAATCGGGCGGATTATCCAAATCTTCCCATCAGTTGCTAGTGATGTATGGGCAACCATCTAATTTAAAATTAACTAATCAATAACTAACGAAAAAACGAAGTACAATTAGTGCTTCGCTTTTTTGTTACATTAAGGAGGAATTGCGAATGACAAAGTATGATTATGACGTCCTATTCATTGGTGCTGGCCATGGTTCCGATGGGGCCCCGCAACTAGCTAAAGCTGGCTACCGCGTTGCAAAGGTCGAAGCGCAAAGAGTCGGCGGCACCTGCACTAACTGGGGTTGTAATGCCAAACTCGTATTAGATGGACCAGTCGAACTAACCCGCCAGCAAGAACGGATGCAAGCCGTCGTGAACGGAAAATTAACATTGGATTGGGCTGCTAACATGCGCTATAAGCATGCGGTCATCGATCCACTCGCTGATGGATTGGAAAATAAGTTTACCAACTTGGGCATCGACATGCTCCATGGCTGGGCGACACTGCGCGATCCACACACCGTTGATATCGATGGAAAAATCAAGACTGCTGATAAAATCGTGATTGCAACGGGATTACACCCGCATCAACTTGCAGTCCCAGGCACCGAGTTAGCACATAATAGCAAGGATTTCCTAGCACTGGATGAACTTCCCAAAGACATTGTGATTATCGGCAGCGGCTACATCGCCATGGAATTCGCGACGATTGCTAACCAGTTCGGTGCCCACGTGACCGTGATGATGCACGGTGACAAGGCGTTGCGCAAGTTCTACCAACCCTATGCTCAAGCAGTGGTAGCTGATTTGAGTAAACGGGGGGTGCAATTTATCCCAAACGCTAACGTCAGCGGCTTTACTAAGGATGGCGACCGTTTCTCCGTTGAATATGGAGAGCATCAGATTCAAACTACCGATTGGATCTTAGATGCAACGGGACGGGTCCCAAACGTTGCTGGATACGGACTGGACGAATTGGGGATCGAATATGATCAACATGGTATTAAGGTCAATGAACACCTACAGACCAACATAGCAAATATCTTCGCCGCTGGTGACATTACGGATACCAAGTACCCTAACCTCACTCCATCGGCAACCTTTCAATCTAAATACATCGCTCGCTTCATTAGTGGTGAAACCAATCAACCAATCGAAGACCCCGTCATTCCATCGGTCACTTTTACATCGCCACGAATTGCGGAAGCAGGCGTGTCAATTGCACAAGCAGAGGCTAGTGATCAATATCAGGTCATTCATGCCGATTTAACGAAGGACTGGTTCCGTCAAGTTGACCATCAACACCTTGCTAAACAAGCATTGGTATTCGATAAAGCCAAACACTTAGTCGGGGTCACTGAAATGAGTGAACAAGCAGATAACGCCATCAATTCGCTCTTGCCAGCGATTGCACTCAAGATGAATCCAAAGCAGATTCAATCGATCATCCCGCTATTCCCATCCATCACCCATGAAGTCTGGAAAAAGCTATAGCAGCTGTTCATTATTTTTACTTTAAGCCAATTCATTTAGTTAAGGCGTTCTTTTGAACTATGCTAAAATATAGTCAATACTTAATTACCAAGGAGGAGTTTGGAATATGTCAAAAAACGATTGGTTCAAGGATTCAGTTGTTTATCAAATTTACCCAATGAGTTTTCAAGATAGTAACGGCGATGGAATCGGTGACTTGAAGGGAATCGAAAACCGCCTTGATTACATTAAAAAATTAGGGGCCAACACGATTTGGTTAAACCCCATTTATAAATCACCTAACAAGGACAATGGTTACGACATTGCAGACTACCAAGCAATCCAACCAGCTTATGGATCAATGGCTGACTTCGACTCGCTGCTAAGTGCGATGCATGAAAAGGGCATTAAGTTATTAATGGATCTCGTGGTCAACCATACTTCTGATCAACATGAATGGTTCCAAGAAAGTAAGAAGTCCCGTGATAATAAGTACGCTGATTTCTACATTTGGCGTGACCCCGTTGACGGCCACGAACCAAATAACTGGGGATCCAATTTCTCTGGTTCCGTATGGACGTTCGTTCCAGAACGGGGCCAATACTACCTCCACTGTTTTGCGGAAGGTCAACCCGATTTAAACTGGGAAAATCCTGAAGTGCGCGAAGCGGTTTACAGTCTGATGCGTTTTTGGCTCGACAAGGGCGTTGACGGTTTTCGAATGGACGTTATCAACTACATCTCAAAACCTGAGGGTCTGCCTAACGGTCCCGTACCAAAGGGGTCAGAATTTGCGCCATGTGAACCAATGACGACTAACGGTCCCCATCTATTGGAATACCTGAATGAAATGAACGATAAGGTATTATCTAAATACGACGTCATGACGGTCGGCGAAATGCCTTCTACGAACCCCGAAGATGCCGTTAGATATGCGAACTTGGACGGCAGTGGCTTGAACATGATCTTCCAATTCGAACACGTCAGCTTATCATTTGGGACGACCAAAGCCCTCGGAAAATGGAACGATGCGCCTGTTAAATTGACCGAATTAAAGCACTCGCTGTCCAGATGGCAAGAAGGCCTCGACGGTAAAAGTTGGAACAGTCTTTACTGGAACAACCATGATCAACCACGGGCGGTTTCTAGATTTGCCAACGACGAACCAGAATTCAGAGTGCGGGCTGCGAAAATGCTTGGCACGACGCTACACATGTTGCAAGGAACCCCATACGTCTATGAAGGTGAAGAACTAGGGATGACTAACGGCCATTTCACTAGCATCGATCAATACGAAGATATTGAATCGATCAACGCCTACAAACAACTCGTTGACCAAGAACACTTGATCAGCTCGGATAAGATGCTTAGCTTCTTGGCCTCCCGTTCTCGTGACAACGCCAGAACCCCAATGCAATGGGATAATAGTAAGTACGCTGGCTTTACCACCGCTGCTAAACCTTGGTACCGCCTCAACGCTAACTACCCTGAAATCAACGCAGCGGATGAATTAGTCGATCAGGATTCCGTTTTCTACTATTACCAAAAATTAATTCAACTCCGTAAGGACAACGACATCATTCGCTACGGTCGATTTGAAAAATTAGACCCAACAGACGATGCAGTCTTTGCCTACAAGCGCCACTACAATGATTTAACGTTAATTTCGATCAATAACTTTACGGCTGAAGATGTTTCCCGTGATTATCAAGTCCCACAAGGGGCCCAATTATTGATTGGGAACTACGCAGATGATCAAGGAACTGAACTCAGACCATTTGAAAGTAAGGTTTACCTCTTCTAATTTAAATTCACAACAAAAAACCAGCTTAGTTAGGATACCCCCTAACTAAACTGGTTTTTAATTTAGATTTTAAAATTATTTAACTGGATCAACGGCACCGTGATCATCAACATGATCGCCGTGAACGTGTTGAAGACGGCCGTTAACTAGGTAGTCAACGTGGTCGCCATGGTCAACCTTTTGGTGGCCACAGTTATCATCGTGTAATTCAGCATCGACAACGTGGACTTCTTGATCTGGGTGCACGCTATCAACCGCAATTTCACATTCGTCAAAGTGATCGCCATCAGCGTGGTGTAAGTGACCGTTAGCTTCTACAAAATCAACGTGGCCGTTGTGTAATAACTTCGTGTGTCCACACTTCATTGAGTGAACGTGGGTTCCATTTTGTTCTGCGATTTTATGTTCCATAATAACTTCCTCCATATTTTCATATAATGATATCTTTATTTGTTGATATAAGAATACACAATCTAAAATCAAAAAGCAACCCTTTTTAACAAAAAAGTTGCTTTTTTTTATAATAAAAGTATATTAACCATGAATTAACAATTTAATTAGGAGTAACGCAGCCACGACTTGCACCGCCCCGACCCCGAGACTATAAATCGCAAACCGCTTGCCGGCCTTCAAAAAGGCTTGCAAGTTCAACCGTAGTCCAATTGCGGCTAAGGCAATGATCTCACACCAGCTACTGAGGAAGTGAGCAAACGCCCCCACAAAATTAGGCAAATGGATCAAACTATTGGCAATACAGAAAATCAAGAACCAGAGTACGTACCAAGGGAGAAAATCAATCTTATGCTTCTTGACATCTTGCTCCACTGCTTCCATCGTTTGTTTTTCACTGACGTTGTGCTTGTGAATTCTGGCAAAGACCACTACAATCACTACCAACATGATGATCCGCATGATCTTGAACAGCGTCGCAAATTCGACCGTGGGTTGATTGACCATCGTTGCACTCGCGATTACTTGCCCGACCGATTGAACGGTCCCCCCAATCAACGCCCCGCGGGTCAGATCAACGTTGCCAAACACTACCGTCCCTAGGATTGGCAGTAAGATCATCAAGACGGTCCCCATGAGGTTGACCAACGTGATCGCCATTCCAGCATCTTCGTCACTTGCGTTGATGACCGGCTTAATCGAAGCGATTGCAGAAGACCCACAAACTGCATTCCCCCCAGCCATTGAAAGGTAGATCCCATCGTCGAATTGCAGCCACTTACCGATCATGATTGCCGCGGTAATCGTAATGCTCATTTGCAAGACCACGAATAATAAGCCCGTCCAATGCAGTTGAATAATCGTTTGGAACGTAATCGTCAGTCCTAATAGCATTACTGAATATTCCAGCAATCGTTTCTCAGCAAATTTAGTTCCAGCGCCTAACACCTTTTGCTTCACAAAGGTATTGCCCAGGATAATCCCTAGGATAATTGAAATTGTGGCCGCTCCCACATCTGGAATGAACAGCGTTAGCAGTTGGCTCACGATTGCGACTAATAAGGCCACCGCAAAACCTGGCGTCCGTTCTTTCAGCGTATTTACCATTTAAATCAGCTCCTATGTAATTAATAATTAAATTATAACAATTGACTTTTGATAAGAGAAGTTAATAATTATAATAGTTACTGTTATAAAATCGAATAGAAAGGATGATCAACCATCTTCAAATATTTCTTAGCCTTTCGCGCCGTGTATGAAAATCGCAACTTTTCACTCGCAGCTAAACAAATCTTCGTATCTCAATCATCAGTCTCCCAACAGATCAAAAAACTAGAGGAGCTCTTAGGCGCCAAGTTGTTCACCCGTAATTCACGCAGTCAGGTCACCCCGACCGGCTTAGCTGATCAACTTTATAACGACGGCGTCAGAATCTTCGAAAAAGAACAGGCCCTTCAACGTCAATTGACCAACCACCATCCCCATAAGATCCAATGCCGCATGGGGATTTCCAACACCACCGCCGATGTAGTGATTACGAACGTTTTAAAGCAGCTCACCCTGCCTCAATCGGTCAGTCTCAAGATAACGGTGACTAACTCAACTAAGATTGCCGAGCAAATGGAGAACCATCAACTTGAGTTCGGGTTGATCGAAAAGGCGATCGTTACCCCCGCGATTGAACGAACGGCTTTTCATACCGACGTATTAGTTCATGCTGGAAACTTCGCTAGCGATACTTGGTTGGAACGTGAAAATGGCTCTGGGGTGTACCACTATACCGAAGAATTTTTTAAACAACGGAATGTTAACCCTACCAAACGCATCCTCATTGATAATAACGATTTAATCGTGCGTTTGTTGGCCGCAGGGATCGGGCAATCGATTATTTCTAGGGATGTATTGCCAGTTGGCATTCCCTTTGAGCCATTGAGCAGCAACTTTGAACGGCAATTCTTCTTTTTGAATCGCGAAAGCTATCCGTTTCACGAATTAATGGAATTAAAGAAAAACATTCTAAATTTAATTCAGCAGTAACGACCATGAACCCTTAAATATTAAGATTGCTTTAAACTACAGCAGTAATTATGTATAATAAAAATATCATTATAAGGAGTGGTATTTTTGAAATTTTCTGATTTAAAATCTGAAGCGAAGCAACAATTAGTTCATCACTATGGGTTCTTATTAATGCTGTTGGTTCCAACATACCTTTTTGGCATAATCTGCTCTGGAGCTTTATTTGTATATATTTATACATCTTTTCATAATGTGATCATTGGGAATTTTAGTAACATTACACAAAACAGTAATCAATTATCTAGCATTACTTTCTACATTAACAATGCACTACTACTCAGTGCAATGTTCGTAATGATCAAAGTCATGCGGGGCCAAGAAACCGAATTTACTGGTGGTTTTAAGAAGGCCCTTAACATCTTTACCCGTGGGGATTATTTCTTTGGCGCCTTCGTGGTCGGGGTCGTTAAGTATGCTTATATGTTCGCTTGGACAATCCTCTCGTTGATAGTTACTATCATAACATATAGTGCTGCAGTTAAATTTGGAGGTAATAACAGCACTATCTTTATCACCATCGTAATTATCATGGCCCTCGTTTCAATTGCTTGTACGGCCTTTGTTACAGCTAAGGGAATCGCCTACTCTCAGGCCCAATATATCTTTCGGGATTCATTAGATGCTGAGAACCCAGTTGGTTATAACCAAGCGGTTACTATTAGTCGCAAATTGATGAATGGCCACAAACTTGAGTTCTTCCTCTTGGTGTTAAGCTTCATTCCTTGGTACCTATTAAGCTATATTACTGCGGGAATCGCGGGGATTTTCTTCGTGACTCCATACACTAAGCTAACCTATGCTAACTACTACGTTAAATTATCACAATCAGCTAAATAGTTTTAAAACAAAAAGCTAGTCAGGAAATTTCCTGGCTAGCTTTTTAACATTAATAATTATTTAGTGTTTGGTTTTGGTGTTCCTTGAGTTGGAACTGAATGGTTTGATTTAAGATGCTTAAATTTACTCAAGCCTGCTAATTTCTTTGACATGTTAAAGTGGCTCATTCGTTGAGGGCGACTATTCCGTCTCATTCTACTAAATTGGCCAGCAGGCGCATTAGTAGCAGCATTAACATTAACAACACCAGAAACAACGGGTGCGGCAACTAAAACGGTTGCGATGGATAATCCAATTAATAGTTTTTTTGATTTCATATGCGAAGCTCCTCTATATTTTTAATAACTTTATTTTAGCAGTATTTATAGCGACTTTCCATCAATTTATTAAAAAAACTTAAAATATATACAAAAAGTTCATTGATTCTGGTAAAATAATTATCAATATACAAGGAGGTGTAGCACATGGATAGTGGCCCTGATCTTTTAAGACCAAGGTTCATCATTGCCCTTCATTATTTTCTAATTGAGTAATTAAATCATGATTTTAACGTTTTGATTTAGACTTAAAGGAGATTATATTATGAAGGATTATCAATTAACTGACCAGGAAATTCAGAATAAGTATCAGATTAAAGATTTTGAAAGCGGACTGACAAGCTCACAAGCAAGTGAACGATTAGCCCAAAATGGACCGAATGAACTCCAGTTCAAGAAGGATTCCAAACTAAAGCTATTCCTACGCCAATTTAATGAAGTCATTATCTATGTACTAATCATTTCTGCTGTCATAACCCTATTGATGCGTCACTACTCAGACTCACTAATCATTGCATTGGTGGTGTTAGCAAATGCAATTATTGGTTATTATCAAGAAGCCAACGCTTCCAACGCATTAGAAAAAATCAGATCGATTCTAGCCACGAATTCCACGGTTTATCGCGACGGCAAGCGAATCGACATCCCCACCAAAGACATTGTGGTCGGCGATGTTGTGTTCCTTGAAGCCGGAGACCGTGTTCCCGCTGACTTACGGCTAGTTGATACTGATAACTTAAGGATTCAAGAATCGGCCTTGACTGGTGAATCCGATTCGATCGAAAAAGATGCAGCCGTCATTACTGCTGCCCACCCTTCGCTTGCTGAACAGGCTAATATCGCCTTTTCATACACTTCCGTTACTTCTGGAAGTGGGACTGGGGTGGTTATCGCCACTGGGAACGAGACTGAAATTGGTCAAATCTCACAAGAAGTAAATAACGCGACCGAAAGAAAGACCCCGTTGATGAAGGAATTAGATCAACTCGGGAAGTGGGTCTCATACGTCATCATGGGCGTTTCGGTACTGCTATTCCTAATCGGCCTATACTTTGAGACCTACTCCGTTTCGGTATTAGCCCTAGCCGTAGTTGCCATGGTCGTGGGTTCAATTCCTGAAGGATTACCCGCTACGACTTCGGTAGTGTTATCACGTGGGGTTAGCGACATGGCCAAAAATAAACACACGATCGTCAAAAGCTTACCAGCCGTTGAAACGCTGGGTTCTGTCGATGTCGTTGCAACCGATAAGACGGGGACGTTAACCCAAAACGAAATGACCGCCACTGACGTGTTACTACCGAGCGGGACTTACCACGTTACTGGGACTGGTTATCAACCCAAGGGCCTTATTTTAGATGCCAACGATCAACCAGTGCATAGCAAGGCGCTTTCGTTATTCCTGACCGCTGGTTTTGAGGCTAATGATACGACCTTAAATCAAGAAGCTGGTGCTTGGGAGATTAATGGTGAACCCACCGATGGAGCCTTCTTGACCCTTTATCACAAGGGGATGCAATCAATGGATGCTCCTAACTACCAAGAAGTCGACCTACTGCCGTTCGATTCTGCTTTCCGTTACATGGGGAAGGTCGTGGTTGATCCAAAGGGAAATAAACAACTCTTCGTAAAGGGATCACCAGATAAGGTTTTAGCCTTAGCTAAAAAGGCCGATCCAGACTTTGACGTTGAAAGTTGGGAAACAAAGGTCCATGCGCTTTCCAAGACTGGAAAACGGGTGATTGCCGTTGGTTACAAGCCAGTTGACAAGAACACAAATGAAATTAACCATGAATTGATCAACTCTGGAATTCAATTCCTCGGGTTGGCTGGAATCATCGATCCACCGCGCGAAGAAGTGGTGCAAGCACTAAAGGAAATGAACGCGGCTGGGGTAGAAGTGAAGATGATTACTGGTGATAACCCCGTAACTGCTAAGGCAATTGGTGAAAAGCTCGGATTGGCTCCTGAAATTCACGCGATTACAGGTGCTGAATTGGATCAACTAGATGATGCCGAATTCACTAAGGCCGTCTTAGAGAACCAAGTGTTCGCTCGGACTACGCCACAAAACAAGCTGCAGATTATTAAAGCACTCCAAGCTGCAGGTAAGGTGACTGCAATGACTGGGGACGGGATCAACGACGCCCCCGCTTTAAAACGGGCTGATATCGGGGTGGCAATGGGAATCAAGGGAACCGACGTTGCCAAGGATTCCGCTGACATGGTCTTGACCGATGATAACTTCGGGACGCTTTCGACCGCCATCAAGGAAGGACGCAGAATCTACGATAACATCAAAAAGAGTATCCGATTCTTACTGCCGACCTCGTTTGCCGAAGGGTTAATCATTGCATTTACGATTTTGACTAAGAACGATATGCCGTTGAACGCTACACAGTTACTATGGATTAACATGGTGTCTGCAATCACGATTCAATTCGTGTTCATCTTCGAACCAGCTGAAAAGAACATCATGCTGAAGAAACCGCGCGATAACAATAGCTCGCTGTTAAGTAAGGCTGATATGATTCGAATGGCCTATATTTCTTCAATCATGGCAATCTGTGGAATTGTGGTCTTCGATACCCTAATCGCTAGTGGTTGGAGCATTGAGGTCGCAAGTACCGTCGTCGTCAACGTAATCGTGTTTGGGAAGATCTTCTACCTGTTCTACATCAGAACGAGTGATCCACTCTTCTCCAAGGCCCTGTTCAGTAATCCAGCTGCTTTCTGGATCATTGGCGCAATGATTGGCCTCCAAATTATCCTAACCTACGTTCCATTCATGCAAGAACTATTCAAGACTGATGGAATTCCGTTGTCAGGTTGGCTAATCTCAATTGCCGCTGGGATCGTGGTATTAACGCTTTCAGAATTAGATAAGTGGGTTTCTAAACGCTTTAAAATCGACTAATCAAACTAACGCCAGGAGGCTTCAACGCTTCCCGGCGTTTTTGTGTTAAAATACTAATAAATCAAATTTATGGAGGCCCGCAATGAACTTCTCAACGTTGAAACAAGATGCTAATCAAGAATTTCTAAAGCATTTTCGTTTCTACTTTATTTTATTTTTACCGTATTTGATTCTAGAATCAATTGGTGGAATCCTTTCTAGTCAGATTTCTAGGGACATTTTAACTAACATTAACCTTGGTAGTAGTGCCGTTGCATCATACTACAGTCAATTTCGAGTCCAAATTAACTTTTTATACCTGATTTCGATCATCACCACAATTGTATTAGTCGGGATCTCATTTCAAATTTTAGATATCATTAGAAATAATGCCACTAGGGAGCATCCACTAGATAAGTCGACCAAGCTCTTTAGCACACCAATGGTATTTGGTGTAATCATTACGATTTTGATTCAATTTATCTTTATCATCCTTTGGACCTGCCTACTTATCATTCCAGGAATTATTAAGTCCTATTCCTACTCACAGGCAATCTATATTTACCGTGATGCCTACGTGAGTGGTAATAAAATCTCGCCACTTCAAGCAATCACCAAGAGTCGTCAGATGATGGTTGGGCACAAGGCTGAATTACTATGGCTCCAGTTAAGCTTCATTGGCTGGTGGATCCTATTGAACATTTCTACTTCGTACACGGTGATTCCAATTTTAGGAATTTTCGTTTACCCCTACTTCCAAATCACAATGATGAATTACTATCACCAATTAAGCAATTCATAATAAAAACGATGTTGAAATTAATCAACATCGTTTTTATTTACATCTCCATTTGCACTCACTTGGAAGGTGCCGACTTCCCCGTCGCCACCGGCTTGAATGAGTTGCTTGTCGAGAACCTGGATGATAAAGATCAACCGTTCTGGATCAAAAGCAAGCGGGACCAAGATGGTGGCATCAGCAGTTAACTTTAATTTAGTTAATAAATGGTTATCAGCATCATCAAATGATTGAATACGCGCATCACCAGTCAGATTCGTCGAAGGCCAAAAGTAGCCGAACTCCCCGCGATACTTCACTTTAATCAAATTATGGTGCCGTTCTAAGACTCGCATTAATTCCGCCATTGAATCCACTTCCTCATTATAAATCGTAAAAGATAGTACCCCGCTACCACCCCGAACCAATTTGAAATCACATCATTGATATCAACGGTGCGTTGAAAATTAGCTAGGTTATCTAAGAATAACTGACCAAATTCGATGAACAATCCAGTTAATATGCCCAGTCCACACACTTGCTTGATCCCCATTGGCCGTGGGTTTAGCAACCACACAAAACCACCTAATGGAATGGTCATGATTACATTGAGCCAAAATCCCTCCGTAAATAACTCCTGAAATGGCATATAAACAACCTGGGCGTGCCCATAAGTGAACGACGCTAATTCTGGATAGCTACCTAGTTGCACGTTGACGGGGAACCGCGGGGTAAAACATAGCCAGGCTACCACCAATAAGTAGCAACCACACAGTATTTGTATTCCCCGATATTGCCAAGTATTCGTTTTAATCATCATATCAAATCCCTTTACCACATTATAAACAAAAAGCCCCGCCATTCCATAATAGAATGACGGGGCTTCATATTAATTTAAACTATCTAATCACCATTACTGAAGTTGGTGAATACTTAGCCATGTAAGAAGCTTGGCTTCCAAAGTGACGCGCAATTCCCTTTTTGGAATGTGATCCGATCACTAATAAGTCTGGTTCAACATGCGGAATCACGTCCTTAACGATGGTTTCTCCGGCATCACCAGAGGCAACGATTGCTTGAACATCCTT
Source organism: Nicoliella sp. ESL1120 (assembly GCF_058508515.1). Taxonomy (NCBI): domain Bacteria; kingdom Bacillati; phylum Bacillota; class Bacilli; order Lactobacillales; family Lactobacillaceae; genus Nicoliella; species Nicoliella sp. ESL1120. The sequence goes on along the minus strand of NZ_CP196383.1, from coordinate 387,167 downwards.
GACCCCAGCATTTTTGGCTTGTTCAACATACTTTTGCATATGTTCTTCCAAGTCCTTCTTTTCACCGTGTACGTAATCCCTAGATAAAGCTTCGTAAACGTTAATTTCTTCGGTTTCCAAAACGGAAACTAAGATTAATTGAGCATTATCAGCCTTAGCACGTTCGATTGCGTAGCGAAAGGCTAAAATCGCGTCGTCGGAGTCGTCGACTCCCACTAAAATCCGTTGAAATTGATCCATAACTTACACCTCTTATTTAAAATTGGTTGATTATGCGTTACCCTTTGATTGTGATTGTGATTGTTCTGCCTGGCGTTCAGCTTCGATCCGCTTGTTACCAAAGTAGAATTCAACCATCGTCCAAACTAATAATGCTAAGATAAGGAAATCTAAGATGTAGGCAATCGTATTTGCCATGCTAGTTTGAGCTGCGGTTGGGTTATCACTGAAGAAACCAGCAACTGCTGATGGAAGTCCATTTAAGTTCAAGTAAATCAAACCAAGGACGGAAATCCAACCTAAAATTTTAACCCAGAGGGTGTTCTTAAATTCTTCACCCATTTGACTCTTGTTATCAGTCATTAAGATCAATGGTAACATTGAGAATGGTAATGCCAATGCCAAGAAGATTTGTGAGTTTTCCATTAGGTTATTCAATGCGGTATGTTCTTGTAATTCTGATTCACCACTAGTAAGCGATACACAGATTAAAACGGGAACAACGGAAAGCATCCGAGTAACCAAACGCCGTAACCATAGTGGCATCTTCATGTGAATGAATCCTTCCATGATTACTTGTCCAGTTAAGGTCCCAGTAATCGTGGAGTTTTGTCCAGAAGCTAATAAAGCAACGGCAAACAATGTTGATAAAATACCAGATTTAGCAACGCTAATTAGAACTGGGTTACTTAAAGTTGAAGTGTTGTTCAAGGCATCAAACAATCCGAAGAATGATGAATCCTTAACGGCACCAGTCTTAAATACGGCAACCCCCATGATCAATAGCAATGCGTTAACGAAGAATGCGAAGGTTAATTGGATGTTAGAATCCCAAGTCGTAAACTTGATCGCTCTAGCAACGTCCTTCTTATCCTTTGGATCGTAATCACGAGTTTGTGAAATAGCTGAATGTAAGTAAAGGTTATGTGGCATAACAGTTGCCCCGATGATCCCTAATGCTCCAGCATAAGGAGTTAATCCATCGGAAGCCTTTCTTGATTGTGAAAGGGTATCTGCAGTTGGGATTAATCCCTTGAATACGCCACCCCAGTCAGCATTTGATAATGCCACTTGGTAGGCGAACACTACTAAAATCACAATGATCAAACAAACAACGATTGCTTCGATCTTTCTGAACCCAATCTTGGTAAGTAAAAGCAGTAGTAAAACATCGAATACGGTGATGAACACTGAAACCACAAGTGGAATGTGGAATAACAGGTTCAATGCAATCGCACCCCCGATAACTTCTGCGATATCGGTTGCCATAATGGCAAATTCCGTCATGATCCATAAAACAATTCCAAGCGACTTTGAAGTCCGCGTCCGAATGGCTTGCGCCAAATCCATCTGCGTCACAATCCCAAGTTTAGCCGCCATGTATTGTAGTAACATCGCAATCAAACTTGAGATTAAGATAATCGACATCAAGAGGTACCCAAAATCTTGTCCACCAGTGATTGAAGTCGACCAGTTACCTGGATCCATGTATCCAACGGCAACTAATGCCCCAGGACCTGAATAAGCAAACAAGGTCTTCCAAAAGCCCCAATCTCTAGGTACGGTAACGGTATGGTTAATTTCTTCCAAGGAAGGACCGTTAGCGTAGTGAATCATACTGTGTTTTTCACTCACGTGAAACTCCACCTTTCTGTAAGGTATCATTTTCTGATTGATACAATCTAAATATATAAAAATTTCTTAACCAATGAATATTGTACACTATTTTAATAATTTTTAAAGTCTTTTTTAGGTAAGTCTAAATTTTTTAATTTTTTAGTTAACATTAGTTAACGATTGAAGCAAAATCGATTAACAATCTAAATATTTTTATAAATCTGCTTAAGCTTTGACATGTTTTTAATTCCCTAATTATAATTAGAAGTAAATTAGTTAAGGAGTTGTTTAAGTTGGAATATCGAATTGAAAAAGATTCACTTGGTGAAGTAAAGGTCCCTAAAAATGTCCTCTGGGGGCCCCAAACCGAACGCAGTCATAATAACTTTAAGATTGGCCAAAAGATGCCAGACGAGGTGATTGATAACCTCCTGCAAATTAAAAAGGCTGCAGCAATCGTCAACCATCAAATTGGGAACTTGGATGCAGAAAAGCAAGATTTAATTAGTACTACGGTTGATCAAATCCTAAGTCAACCGCATCAAGATGCATTCCCACTCGTGGTCTTCCAAACTGGTAGTGGGACTCAAACCAACATGAACGTAAATGAAGTGATTGCCCACATTGCCAATCAAAAGGCAGGCACTGCGGCCATTCATCCAAATGATGATGTGAACCGATCACAAAGTTCGAATGATACTTTTCCAACTGCAATGATGATGGCAGCAACCCAATCCATTGATCAATTAATTCCCGCCCTCGCTGATTTAATCGATGCATTTCAAAAGAAACAATCTGAGTTTGCCGAAGTGGTTAAAATTGGCCGCACCCACCTACAAGATGCGACCCCGATCACCTTTGGGCAAGAAATCAGCGGTTGGGTCAGTGCACTACAACATGATTTAGACTACCTTAGGGACAACCGCGATACCCTATTAGAACTACCGATAGGTGCTACGGCAGTTGGGACCGGTTTGAACACCCCCGCTGGTTTCGATCAGGCAATGGTAGAACAACTAAGCAAACAAACGGCAATTCAATTTATAGTGGCCCCTAATAAATTTCAAGGGCTGGCTAACCACACGGGGATTACAATGGTGCATGGAATCCTTAAAACGCTTGCAACCGACTTGATTAAAATTGGTAACGATATTCGATTCCTAGCTAGTGGGCCACGTGCAGGCTATAACGAATTGAACATCCCAAGCAACGAACCCGGTTCATCGATTATGCCTGGAAAGGTCAATCCAACTCAAGTCGAGGCATTAACGATGGTGAGTGCTCAAGTGATTGGCCATGATACAACCATTAACATTGCAAATAGTCAGGGAAACTTCGAAATGAACGTTTATAAACCCGTTATCATTTACGACTTTTTAGATAGTAGTAATTTATTAACTGAGGCCATCAACTCATTTAACGAACACTTGGTCCAGGGATTATCGATCAACCAATCTCGCATGACTGAACTTGTCGATAATTCACTAATGCTAGTTACTGCCCTTAGTCCACACATTGGGTATGAACGCAGTGCCAAAATTGCCCAAAAGGCGCAAAAAGATGGTTCTACGCTTAAGGCTGCTGCATTAGCAAGTGAGGTCACAGAAACGGAATTTAATCAATGGGTCAACGCTAAGGCCATGACTAACGTTAAGCGAAATTAAGATAGAAAGCGAATTATTATCATGAAATATTTTACAGGTAAAAATCAGGAACACCGTGCCAATAAGGTCAATGCTAAGGAACGTATCAAATGTTTTGGCTGGGCTGCACTGGTAACTGCCATCTTATTTTTATGGCGATATATTGATTAAGAAAGGGGAATTAACCGTTAAAATGGTTAATTCCCCTCTCTTAATAATTTTCAATCAAAATAAAACTATTACCATAAAGTTACAATCTGGTTTTAAAACGATTGCAAGGCCTTTTTATCCATTCTTTAATGTTAAACTAGTCCATAGTAATTAAAATAATATGGAGTGAAAGAAATAATGAATAAAAAGTTAAAAATGCTTTGCAGCTTGGTCGTAGTTTTAGGGCTCGCCATTGTTGCACCGATATTCAGCGCTACTGCTAGCGCTGCAAGTAAACCGATCTACGATTTATCTGAGTGGCAAGGTAATCTAAGCGATAGTCAAGCTAAGAGGTTAAAATCAGAAACTGAATTTTTAATCTTACGGGTGCAATACGGTTCTAGTTATAGTGATCGTGTGTTCCAAAATAACGTTAAAAAACTTTCTAAGTATGGCGTTAAATATGGTGTTTACAGTTACAGCCTTTATAAGAACGCTAACTCAGCGGCTAACGAAGCATCTACCTTAATTAAAGCCGCACCGAAAGCATTGTTCTACGTTAATGATGCAGAATCAAATAACGTTACATCTGGGACGATGAATGGTGCAACGGTCGCATGGGCAAATCGGGCTCGTCAATTAACTGATCGACCAATCGTGCTTTACAGTTACCAATCATTCATGGGGAACTTCACCTCTGCTAAAAGTGCTTACGATGCCATTTGGTTGGCAAGTTACACTTCGGTTGCGCCATCCACTAGTTACAAGTATGACTTATGGCAATATACCGATAAGTATTATAGTTCTGCATTAGGCAAGCGCGTGGATGCAAGTAAAATCCCTGCTAATGGAAAGCCACTTTCATTTTGGATCGGTGGTAGCACTACCTCTGCTACTGCTAGCCAATCTGATTCCGCTTCGAAGGTAAGCACAACTGTTAATAAGACCGTGCAGAATCCACACGTTGTCCAAATTTCATCAAGTAATTACATCTCCACTGGAACCGAATTTAAGGTTTTGAGTAATAACTTAAATGAATATACAGATGTTAAATTAACAAATCGGGCATCAGTAACACTCCATAAGGGTGATACAGTTAAGGGAACCCCAGTCAAGTTTGGTAACACTTACAGAATTAAGACTGCTAATGGGACTTACTTCTCTGCTAACAAGAACCTAATCGAAATTGTAAACATCAAATAAAAATAAAGCCGTTGATTATAAAATAATCAGCGGCTTTATTTTTTTGGTTTCAAAAAGGCGGAACCGTTTATTTACGATTCCGCCTTATTTATTGATCAATTAAGGTCTTGAATATCCAACGATACTCCACCATGGAGCATCAATGCTTTCGGTAATTACCCCATTATTTTGGGCATCGATCATTTGCCCATTTCCGATATAGAAACCAACGTGGCTAATTGAACTTGAATCATCGCCGAAGTATACCAAGTCACCTTTCTTAAGGTTACTTCTTAATACTGGCTTAGTCGTATTGTATTGTCCCTGAGCTGTCCGAGCAATTGAAACGTTCGCTTTTTGATATATGTATTGAGTAAATCCTGAACAATCAAATGAAGTGGGTCCAACAGCACCGTAAACGTATGGTGAACCTAGCTTTGATAAAGCAACTTTGTATGCTACTTTGACCGCTTTCTTGCTAGCAGCATTAGCGGCTGGTTGATGTACTGTAGTCGCACCTGCAAAAATGGTAACTGAAGCCAATGGTACTAAAATCAATTTGATTATTTTTTTATAATTCAATATCTTCATCCCCAAATAAATGATATTTTGATTAGTTTATTATTCATAAATCTTTAACTATTGTCATTATAGGAAAAAAATAATACTAAATTAAAACAAAACTAATACAGACTGATTTCAATATTGTTACATTCAAGTTACAAAAAAATTTAATAAACAAAAAAACTCCGGATGTTTCATCCAGAGTTAGTCTTAAAGATTTAATTTTTGGAATCATATTCATCAGCATCGATATTCCGACGGTTAGGCTGATCAGGGATTATCAATGTCGCAACAATGTAAAAAAAGATGCCTGGAAAGAAAACACTAAAAATCGTAATTGCCGCATATAAAAGCCGCACCCATGTTGCATCCCAACCAAAGTATTCGGCAATCCCACCAAGCACGCCTGTCAAAATCCGTTGGTTTGAACGGTATAATTTCCGATTCATTCTAATCTACCCCCTGCTTTATTTAAATAGTAATGGTAAGAAGGAAATTGATGCTAGAAGGTTATTTAGCATGTGGAATGTAATATTCGCTTTAATCGTCCCCGTTTTACGGTAGATAAACGCCATTCCAGCACCCATTGAGGCGTAAACCATAAATAAAAACGGATTACTAAATGCATGGGCGGTCGCAAATGCTGCCCCACTGATCACCATTGCCCAAAGCGTAGAAACATTACTTAATAATCCATCAATAAGCATCCCCCGAAATACTAGTTCTTCAAGTACTGGCGAAAGGACGATAATCCCTAATAACATTGAGTACAGAACAATTTTATTAGAAGACAGTAAACTATTAATTGCATTTTGGTTACTGGATTGTTCTTGATTGAAAAACTTTTGCGAGAATAAAACCATTGCGACACTAAATACCCTCACAATTAGAAATACTGCAATCACCGTCCAAAATGCGTTACCATTCATTTTACCAATGGGTGCGGGATGGTATTTTCTGTAATAATGCCAAGCAACTGCAATCATTACCGCATAAAAAATGAAATAGCCAACCACCAATAAGAGCTGTGCCACTGGTTGATGATAGCTATTAACCAGTGCAATCGGCACTTGAATAAATTCAATCAATAGTACCATGATGATCATTAACAAAATCCGATTGCCGTATTCCCCGATGCTAAGTTTTTTGTGCAATTCAAACTCCTCCTTAAATAATCGTCGTGATTGCCATAATAATCATAACAATCCCCATAATCGGCCGCAGCGTTTTGGTGACCTTAAGCGGATCGAAGTGATTTAAAACAAATGGCATTAGTGCAGCTCCGGCAATTGCCCCAATCATTAATGCTGAACCTGGCAACCATGCGATCCGCCCAGCAGTAGAGTGCATTACAATGCCCACGATCGACGTAATGATCAATACATATGAAGAGGTGGCTGCTGCTTGCTGCATTGATAAGCCCATCAATAACATCCCCGCTACTAGCGGACTACCACCACTTAATCCGGCGATTCCTACCATCAGTCCACTGAGGGCCCCAAAAAAGAGGGCTTTTCCTAGACTTAATGCTGGCCCAATTGCTTGTTGATCAGCTGAACGAGGTCGGAAAGATTGCCATAGAATCTGAGCACCTAAGCAAAGGAACAAGAGGAACAACAAAACTTTATAAACGGTTTCAGATAAATAACCCGCTAAAATACTACCAATCACGGTAGCCGGAACAGCGGTAATCAACATGCGATTGCCAAATTTGAACTTCATATTCCCGGTTCGGTAGTGGCTGTATGCACCGATACATAATGACGGTAAAGCCGTGAACAATGACGTTGCTGTTGCACTGGCTGGTGAAATGTGCATTAAACCGGTCAACACGCCCAGGTAAAATGCAGCTCCACCGCCCCCCATTGAGATGATAAATCCGCCAATAATAAATCCAATGATAACCAATAACAATAAAATCATACTAAACTCCTTGTGTTATATTATTTACTAATATAACACAACAGTCACCCCAATTATGGCGTGACTGCTAAATATTTATTAAATTGATTAACGCTGGTTTTGCTTCCGCTTTTGAATCAGACGGTTAACATCACTGGCATCGCGCGCATAGATTTTATACTGAACAACTACGATTATCACATATACGATTGCCAACATAATAATAAACGAAATCCAGTTATCGATCCAGTGATTATAAATTCCGGTCACGATCACTAAAACGTTCGTTCCGAGGTAATGAATCACTAATTTAGCTAGATACGGTAAGTGGCTATAGCGAAAAATCATTGATAACTCACCGATCAAAAAGCTCATTAATAAGGTGGTAAGGATATCCGAGCGGGTAATTAGCGATTGGCGATAAACGGCGGCACTTAACATAAAAATGAAAGAGCCAATACACATTCCAATTAACCCAAATCGAACACACTCTTTCACTATTTTTTTCACATTCGCAACCTCGCTTTCAAATCTGGTAGGTATTTTCGACTAACGTTCAACTTCACTTCATGGTCTAAAAACGCCGTCATATTACCAGAAAAGCCGGCTTCCAATGAATTGAGATGGTCAATATTAATTGCGGTCCCCCTAGCAATCTGGATGAACCGCTGGTCATTAATCTTTGCTAAAATATTCTTCAACTGGCCGTGAAATGAATATTGATGGTTCGTAGTTGCAATCGTTAGGTCACTGCCGAAGACTTCGATCGAAATAATATCATTTAAATTGACCATTTCGACTCGGTCATCAATGGATAACGGCAGGACCGAAGCTGAATTGGTTGGTATTTCGGCCAATCGATTGATCAATTCCACGACTTTTGGTGTTAGCTGCTTGGCACTAACTAATAGTTTGATTTCATCTGGTGATAGTTGATCATCTTGGTGAAAATCAACTTGCATGGACCCCAACTTCTTTCGTTCTGAGATAGTTTGCTACTAATAAAGATACAATAAATAGCAGTAAGAAACCACCCAAAACGAGCAGAACATCTGTAAATGTTAGTAGGGTACTCTTAATTTTTAAGTCGACGCCCATCGAAAGACGGAAGTTTTTAAGCACGGATGCGGGTAGATGCTTAAATGAAGCATGTAGTTGTTCCTTCATTAAAACATCCCGATATGCAGCTGAAACGTATGGTGATGGGGTAAACTTCATAATCGTTTGTGCAATACTAGGCATCGTACTGATTGGCACGTACACCCCTGCCATGAAACCAGAAATGGTTCCGATGATCGAAGATACGGTTGGGACCATCTGTTGTTTATTAATAAACGAGTAGATCAATAGGTTAAATGCCGTCCAGACAAAGCTACTGAACAACGCAATCAAAAAGATGGCGGCACTTTGGTCCCAGGCAATCTTGATGCCATCGACAAATTGGAAGTAGATACTCATGATCAAAAAGGCCACGATTTGGTTCAAGGTCCCGATGACGACCGCCCCAACCAAATAGCCCATTTGAATCTGGTTAGTTGATAGATCGGTCATTTCAAGGTCGTTTAAATGATTATCTTCACGGTCCTTGACCATTTGACTAATGGCCGCCCCAATTGAAGTCAATCCAGTGACCGATAAAGTTCCCCCAATCAACCAGGGATCCAAAAGCTTGCTGGTTCCTGGAACCGACTGCCATGATTGTTGCATCCCGTTCTTTAAGAATAGTAGGTATAGAACAAATGAAATCAATGCCGCAAAGATGGAGAAGAAAACCACGCTGCGGTTGGCAAAATAGATCGTTAAGTTCCGTTTAATCAAATTAATCATTATCTGATCTCCTTTCCAGTTAGGGCGACAAAGATGTCGTTCATATCGCCACGTTTGAGTTCCATTTCTTTGATCAAAGGCCGCGCGGTGTTCAAGAATTGAATCGTTGCATCGACATTTGGTACCATTATTTTTACCTGATGCCCATCGACCTTCGTTGGCCAATTCTGATTGACTAGTGCAACCACTTGGTCAACGGAATCAGTCGTAATCGTCAAAACGTCCTTAGCGTACTTTGCCTTTAGATCAGCAACGGTATCATCCGCAATGATTTGACCGTGGTCAATGACGTAAACGTAATCGGCGATGTTAGCCTCTTCCAGGTAGTGGGTCGTCAAAATGATCGTGAGCTGATATTGCGCTCTGAGTTGGTTTAAGACTTCCCAAATTTTATTACGCGTCTGGATATCCAATCCCGTTGAGGGTTCATCTAAGAACAACAAGCGTGGTCTATGTAACAATGCCCGTGTGATATCGACCCGCCGCCGTTGCCCACCAGAAAGTGACCCGTACTTTTGCTTGGCAATCGAAGTAATATCGAACGCCTTCATTAGGCGATCAACAAAATCATAGTCGATGTGCTTATACATCCCAGCCCGCCACATTAAGTTCTGTTTCACAGTCAAGTCGCGATCTAAAACACTGTCTTGGAACACGACACCAATTTGATGACGATATTCATGTTGATTAGGTTTTAAGCCATCTAAGCTAATCGTACCTGCCTTGGGCTTTTTGATACCCGTCAGCATATTAATCGTCGTTGACTTACCAGCCCCATTTGGCCCTAAGAATGCCACCAATTGACCAGCTTCAATTTTTAAATCAATATTGTTAACAGCTATTTTATTGCCATATTGTTGGGTTAAACCATTTACTTGTAATAATGCCATTACGATTCCCTCATTTCGATTTATGATTATTATCATTATAGCTACAAAATAATCTAAAATCGTTGATTATTGGCAAGTGGTTAAAATCAGCAAACGAGTGGTAAATAAGGATAAATAAAATCAAAATTTGCAACTAAGGTGTTAAAATACATTTAGAATACTTTTAAAGGGATGATTTATGTGGACGTTATCACTACTGAGCAAGTTGAACAATTAGATGGAAATAAAAGGTATCAATTTAGTGGGACTTATGCAGGAGTTTATCTACCTGTAAGTTCACCAAAGGATTCAAATGAGCATTATATTAACACCCGAATCCTTTTAAAGGATTTAAACATTACAGTAAACAATCAAGTGTTTTTGTTCAATCAAATTGGATGCGTTCCATACAGTAGTTCAATTCAAGAGTTGGGTAATCTCAACGAGGGTGATGCAATCAGTTTCCAAGCTAAAGTTGCCCCGATGAATTATAGTTCTCTACAATCATATAAAATCAATGACAGAAGCGATTATCATGTTGCTGCCCCTTATAATGCAACCAAAAATGGTAAAAGCGGATCTAGGAACAATATCCTAATGGATGAATATTTTCTACCGGGTTATTTTCTAGATAGCAATTATCCCTTAATTGTAAATATGGATGAACTAAATCAATATCCCAAAGCTAAAAGAATCAAAATAAATATGTATAAATCAGACTTTTTTGATGTCCCCTTAGCAAATAGGGGTAAGCGTGAAATATGGGAAACCATGAAGAAGTTTCGTGATGAGAATCCAGATCTTTTTTTTAACGCTAATTTAATTACCGACGAATATGGTAGAGAGTATGATTTTATTAAAGCAAAGAATATTCTTACTAGTGACGAAGAAATTAAGTTATGTTCGCAATTAATCGACTATTTAATGGACGGTGACCCAATCGTGCGCCAATTTTTATCTCCTAAACAAACCGAAGCTTTTGAGGCGGGAGAGTTTGAGTATTTAATACATTCAAAAGAATCACTAATTAACGGGGTAAAACGGAAGCAAAGGAAATTTAGACATTCTCTAGCCTATTATAATAATAAGGTCATTACTAATAAGGATGTTTGTGATATATTAATTCAGCAACAAAAAACGCAAAATGGTTAAATGTATAAAAAAGCGAGTGATGATTATCACTCGCTTTTAGATTTGTAATATTGATTCTATTCGAATAAAATAGTTTGGTAATATAGACCGTCATGGTAAGTGGTTGCTATGGCCATTTGTGTAGCGTCACTTCTTAAAATATTTTCACGATGTCCCCAGTTTTCACCAACGGCATCGTTATACATGAATTCGTTAATTATGTTAATTATGCTATCTCTAGGATTATCAGTTGATCCATTATCAGCAATATTTTCTCCCATTACATAATCATTCCATCCGTGTTGTTGAACTAAATTATCTACTTTCCAGGTTCCATCACTATTAAAATGGCTCATATTATTTGTTTTTTTAACACTTTGAATATTTTCTTGATTTCTTTCTTGAGCTAAAATGTAAAGGTGATCATTCCAGGTTAATGTTTTTTGATCATGTTGATTGCGAATATAATTTACATAATTAAGTCCGACGTTTTGATTATCAGCGTCAGTAATAGTGGTATTATTTTTATTAGGATTCTTTTGGAGCATTAAATCTGATGCTAAAACCCAATATTTTTTTCTAGGATTATTGAATTTAACTTGGTAATACATAATGCCCCAATTACTCATGAATTTTTTAATTACTGTTCCTTTAGTTTGATTTGTAATTTTTCTTGTTCCATATTGAGTATCAGTTTCATTTGTTGGTAATTGAGTAAATTGCAAACTGGTATTAGAAAGATTATAAATTACTTTAGTTCCTTTTTTATAATTTGCGTTAGCCATGTATGGATTGGGGTCATACATTAAATAACGATTTGGTAAATTGACATTAAAGTTATTTAAAATCGTGTTGATGACACGGGGGTCGCCACCTGCTAATGGATTGCTATCAGCATGGACGTTAGTAGCGACGGTGTTAAAGGTCAAGACGGTGATCAGAACAGTCATAAAGCTTACAAGTGTGTTTTTAATTTTCATTGTAAAAATCTCCTTAGCTATTCTATTCGAATAATGTTGTTTGGAAATATTTTCCGTTAGCATATGTTGTTGCTGTTGCCATTTGAGTGGCATCACTTCTTAAAATATTATATCTGTGACCCCAATTTTCTTCAACAGAGTCATTGTATGTTAATTCATTAATCATATTAACAATGGTTGTTCGTGGTGTATCTGAAGAGTAGGTATTAGAGATATTTTCACCGATAATGTAATCATTCCATCCATGTTGTTGAATTAGTTGGTCTACTTTCCAACTACCATCGGAATTATAATGTGATTGAGTTCCATTTGTTTTCCAAGTATTAATATTTTCTTGGTTACGTTCTTTTGCTAAAGTATAAAGATGATCATTCCAAGTTAATGGGTTTTGTCCGTGTTGATCACGTACGTAATTAATATAGTTTAGTCCAACGTTTTGATTATCTGAGTCAGTAACGTTAGTATTCTTTTTATTGGGGTTCTTTTGTAGGTGTAAATCAGCGGCTAGAACCCAGTAAGCTTTTTTATGATTATTAAATTTGACTTGATAATATACAATTCCCCAATTACTTAATTTCTTTTTAATAATTGTACAATTTGCTATTTCTGTAATGACACGAGTTCCGTATTGGGTATCTGTTTCATTTGTTGGGAATTGTGTGAATTGTAAAGTTGTATTTCCACAAGTATAAATTACTTTAGTTCCTTTTTTATAATTTGCGTTACTCATGTATGGATTGGGGTCATACATTAAATAACGATTTGGTAAATTGACATTAAAGTTATTTAAAATCGTGTTGATAACTTTTGGATCACCACCAGCTAATGGATTGCTATCAGCATGTACGTTCGTCACGATGGTACTAAAGGTCAAGACGGTGATCATCACCGTCAAAAAGCTTAAAAGTGTGTTTTTAATTTTCATTGTAAAAATCTCCCTTGTTTATGCATTTATATAAACGTTTATGTACAAAAAGCAGTGAAGAGTCACTGTTTTATAGTTCGATGCTATTCGAATAACATGGTTTGGTAATATAAGCCATTACTATAAGTTGTTGCCATAGCCATTTGTGTCACGTCAGATCTTAAAATATTGTAACGATGTCCCCAGTTTTCACTAAACGCATCGTTGTATGTGAATTCGTTTATCATGTTGATCATAGTATCGGTGGGTGTATCAGATGAAGCTGTGTTAGAAATATTTTCGCCTATTACATAATCGTTCCAACCATGTTTTTGAATTAAGCTATCAACCTTCCAGCTACCATCAGCATTGTAATGTGAAGCAGTTTCAGTTTCTTCCCAAGTTTGGATATTTTCTTGATTCCGTTCTTTAGCTAATTCATAAAGATGATTATTCCAAGTTAATGTGGATTGTCCGTGTTGATTACGAATGTAGTTCACATAGTTAAGTCCGACATTTTGATTATCTGCATCAGTGATAATGGTATTATTTTTATTTTTATTTTTTTGTAAGTGTAAATCGGCAGCCAAAACCCAATAGTTTTTTCTAGAGTTATTGAACTTAACTTGGTAATACATAATACCCCAATCACTCATTTGTTTTTTAATAATTGTTCCTTTTGTGTTAGACGCAATTTTACGAGTTCCATATTGTGTATCCATTTCACTTGTAGGTAATTGGCTGAATTGTAAACTAGTATCTGAACGATTATAAAAGATTTTAGTGCCCTTTTTATAATTGGCATTAGCCATATATGGATTAGGATCATACATTAAATAACGGTTTGGTAAATTGGCATTAAAGTTATTTAAGATGGTATTAATAACTTTTGGATCGCCCCCTGCTAATGGATTGCTATCAGCATGTACGTTCGTCGCGACGGTGTTAAAGGTCAAGACGGTGATCAGAACAGTCATAAAGCTTACAAGTGTATTTTTAATTTTCATGGTAAAAATCTCCCTTGTTTATACATTTATATAAACGTTTATGTACAAAAAGCAGTGAAGAGTCACTGTTTTATAGTTCGATGCTATTCAAATAACATGGTTTGGTAATACATGCCGTGACTGTAAGTTGTGGCCATTGCCATTTGAGTAGCGTCTGTTCTTAAAATATTGTTACGATGACCCCAGTTTTCAACAAAGGCATCGTTATACGTAAATTCGTTGATCATATTGATCATAGTATCGGTGGGTGTATCAGATGAAGTAGTAGCTGCAATGTTTTCACCTAATACATAATCATTCCATCCATTTTGTTGAATTAAAGTGTCTACTTTCCAGCTTCCATCAGCGTTAAAGTGTGACATTTCATTATTGTTTTGCCATGTTTGGATATTTTCTTGATTCCGTTCTTGAGCTAACGTATAAAGATGGTTATTCCAAGTTAATGCTGATTGTCCATGTTGATAACGAATGTAATTGACATAGTTAAGTCCTACGTTTTGGTTATCGGCATCCGTAACTGTTGTATTATATTTATTATTATTTTTTTGTAGCATTAAATCAGAGGCTAGAACCCAATAAGTTTTTCTAGGATTGTTAAATTTAACTTTGTAATACATAATACCCCAATCTGTCATGTATTTTTTTACTACGGTTCCTTTAGCATTATCTTTAATTTTACGGGTTCCATATTGTGTATCAGTTTCATTTGTTGGTAATTGAGTAAATTGTAAACTTGTTGTTGAAAGATTATAAATGACTTTAGTGCCTTTTTTATAGTTAGCGTTAGGCATATATGGATTAGGGTCATACATTAAATAACGATTTGGTAAATCGGTACTAAAGTTATTTAAAATTGTGTTAATAACTTTTGGATCGCCACCTGCTAATGGATTGCTATCAGCATGGACATTCGTCGCTACGGTACTAAAGGTCAAGACGGTGATTATCACCGTCAAAAAGCTTAAAAGCGTGTTTTTAATTTTCATTTTAAAAATCTCCTTGTTTATTCTATTTGAATAACATGGTTTGGAAGTACACGCCGTTACTGTAAGTGGTTGCCATAGCCATTTGAGTAACGTCAGATCTTAGAATATTGTAACGATGCCCCCAATTTTCACCGACTGCATCGTTATACATGAATTCGTTTACCATATTAATTATTGTTGTTCTTGGTGTGTCAGAGGAAACAGCATCTGAAATGTTTTCTCCTGCTACATAATCATTCCATCCGTGTTGTTGAACTAAGTTGTCTACTTTCCAACTGCCATCAGAATTAAAATGATCAATACTGCGATTATCTTTAAAAGTTTGGATATTTTCTTGGTTGCGTTCTTGTGCTAAGGTATAAAGATGATCATTCCAAGTTAATGGGGCTTGTCCGTGTTGATCACGTACGTAATTAACATAGTTGAGTCCGACGTTTTGATTATCAGCGTCAGTAATCGTAGTATTGTTTTTATTAGGATTTTTTGGTAAATGTAAATCTGCTGCTAGAACCCAATATGTTTTTTTAGGGTTATTGAATTTAACTTGATAATAAACAATTCCCCAGTCGCTCATTTTCTTTTTAATAATTTTACCAGTTGCAATTCCACCAACGTTACGAGTTCCGTATTGTGTATCTGTTTCACTTTCAGGGAATTGAGTGAATTGTAAACTGGTGTTTGATCGACCATAAATTATTTTAGTACCCTTTTTATAATTTGCATTAGACATGTATGGATTAGGATCATACATTAAATAACGGTTTGGTAAATTGACATTAAAGTTATTTAAGATGGTATTAATAACTTTTGGATCTCCACCTGCTAATGGATTGCTATCGGCATGGGCGGTCTTCGCGACAGTACTAAAGGTCAAGACGGTAATCATAACAGTCATAAAGCTTACAAGTGTGTTTTTAATTTTCATTGTAAAAATCTCCCTTGTTTATGCAGTTATATAAACGTTTATGTATCAATGTTTCAAAGCATCTGCTATATTTTTAATTATATCATCTAACTTAAATATGTTATAAAATTCAAATAAATATTTGTGATAATATATTATAAAATAATTTTAATCAATCTACTTCAATCCATTAAAATCACATCAGAGATGTTGTTAAGAAATCTTTTGACAAACAGTTGTGCATTTAGACGAGAATTAAGGATAGAATATGTAGTTATACAATTGTTGACTATGAGACTGGAACCAAGGAAAAGCTGGAAAAATTGTACTTATTTTTTATTTTAAAATTTTTATACATCGTAATATACTATTAATTGTAAAAGTTAATTAAAATATCGGAGGAAGCCACATGAAAATAAACAATCTAGTAACAGCATCAATCGTAGGAATAGCTTTATTCACAACTGGAGCATCATTTACATCTGCAAATGCTAGTACGTGGCATAAGGGCGTCCCTAGTGCAATCACTAATGATGAAAAGCACACTTGGTTGAGCAATAAGAAGATTAAAGGAAAGAATAATCTTTATTATCGTACGAATATAAGCTTTAACTATGGGACTGTGGCTTCTGATGCTAGCGTTTTCAAAAATAACGGAAAGGGTTATAAAACTCTGCACTCTGCTTACCCAATCTTAGGGGTTCCATATTATAAGAAAACAGGTAAGAGCACCTACCAATTAAAAGCAACTCACACTCAATCTACATCAGATGCTAAAGATATGATGAAAGTCACTAAAAGTGGCAAGCATTTAAAGATTTGGTTGAAAAATACTAAACAATGGAAATTCTTAGGAACTTTTAAATTAGTTAAGGATGAATTTACCTACAAGGTTGATCCTTTCAAATAATCAAAACCCGCCATGAACGTGGCGGGTTTTTTTATCAACAGCTAGTTTGACAAGCACATTTGTTTAGGTGTAAAATTGAAACAATACTAGGTTTGGTGGCACTATATAGCTACCCGTAGATTTCTGCGTGAGAGGTTAAAGCAGCCTAACCATAAAATGTTTCGTGAGTGAAAGTAATTTCATTCCGTAAGTGCTGGACATGCGAACGACAAATACAGCACAATAAACAAAATCTCTGTTAGGGCAATGCCATTGATTGAAAAATCACGAGCTATGAGGGTAAAAATAAGTAGTTCCATAATGATCGTTAATCGAAAGTTATGTTGGCTGATGAGCAGAAACCAGGTGGGGCTGGCTGCTTGTAAGGACGTTTTTACTATAAATTATAGGAGAAATATTATACATAATTAAGTTTTACTATTTAAAAAAATAATATTGAATTGATAAGTGGACTCCGCTTAAGTACGCGGAGTCTTATGACCATATTTGTAATAAATGTTATATGTTTTATATTTAAGTTTATTACTAATAATATCTTATGTTTATTCCACTTAAGTACAAGTGGATTCGCAATAGCTATTCATCAATATGCACAATCAAGGATAATGAATACAAAAATTTAATATGTAACTATTAAAAAGTAGCTGTAATGTGTTTGCAACTGCTTTTTTTGATATCAATTTTAGAAAGGATGCTTCTAATATGAAAACTGAAGATTTCTTAATCGAGCTTCAATGTACTAATGACCCAATTGCCTTTAACAAAATAAAATCCCTATTAGATAATATCATTTTAATAAACAGTGAAAGTCCTAATAAGGAATTCCAGCTTTCAAATAATATTGATCAAAATAAGGATTGGAAAAGGTTAATGATTAAAATGAACCTTCTTGCAATCACAAGCAATCATTCTCAATCAGCAACAAGAGTTTTAAAATTTCAATATGAAACACTGCTACTCAAAACTTTCTCGACCAAATTGATTGCACCGAATCGAGTATATGTTAAATGGATGCCAAAAGATCAAATGTATTGTATGAAGAATACTGCATTTAATAAAGCTTTTCGTGGTTATCGAGCGCTTTACAATCATTTTGAAGCCATTAATCATAAAATTGTATTCTATGATAAAGATGAAATCTTAAATAATAGTTTTGATAAATATCCAAAATCAATTACTTATAGCGAATTCGTAAATCGGCTCAACAAGTTGAATAACACTCTTCATTATTCAGAAGAATAGCATTGAGTAACTAGTTCTGGTGAATTTAGGAGCGTTCGATTCGTTCCCTAGCTGTTAAAATTTATAAATCAAAAGGAGTGATAACATGGGAGAAATAAAAATATATACTAGATCAAATTCCAAGACAGTAAATAAACCAAAGGGAAAGTCTTTTACCTATGACTATGTAATTGAATTTGATACAGCAAGTGGTAGTAATCGCTTACGTCAAAGTAGTAAGCATCCGATTAGAAACTCAAATCGAAATCAAATGGCGGTTTATGCACTTTATTATGCATTGATTAAAGCCAGGCAAGATTTTAATCTCAGTAATAATAATTTATACGTAACCACTAATTCAAAGTTTGTCTATAATGCAACAAATTCATGGTTAAACAAGTGGTTAAAGAATAACTTCAATGGTATTCAAAACGCTAAACAGTGGGCAAGCATCGTTAAAATGTTAGCTAGTGCTAATTCATGGAAACTTGAGTTAGTTGATTTCAATCAAGCCCTTAGCCACCATTAAAAAGATCAATCTTCAAATGGGACTGTGGGTTAGGTGCGCCCACAGTCTAAAATCAAATCTGTAAGGATTGAAACATAAATATTTTAGAAAGCAGTGGTAATAATTATGAACCATTGCTTTTTTGAATTAACTGAAGTGCGGCTAGAAAGGCAGCCGCACTAAAACCAATTATGAAAGTTATGAAAGTTATTAATAGAAAGGAAGTTTTATAAATGAACACTAAAGAAGTATTGAATAATATTAACATTACATCTAACCCTAATGAACTACAAACTATTGTAAATGCAGTTGAAAAAATTAAAAATGATAATCAACTAGATAAGAAGCTACTCTGTTCCCCTAATTCAGATAACAGTCCAGCTTGGCATCAACTGTTAACTAAAATGAACATTCTGCCCAGCACTAGTAATTATTCTGGTTCAGCAACTAATATTTTAAAGGATAGATATAAAAAAAGATTATTAGAGTTATTTGAAACTAAGATTGACCATTCAAATGAAGTTAATATTAAAATCAATTCTAGTCGAGATGGTTATTGTATTAAAGATAAGTATTTATTGAATTCATATAGAGGATACTCTTCAGTTCGCCACTATACCAGTCAGATTAAATCATTAATCTCATTTTTTGATAAAGATGAAATCATTAAGATGAAGTTTAATAGCTATCCTAAGGCAATCACATACAAAGAGTTTGTAAATCGATTTAATGCATTGAGTCAACTTGTTCAACAATAATCTAGAATTCAAGGCTAGGTTATTAACAGCTAGTTTCGGCAAATCCAGGAGCGTTCGACTCGTTCCCTAGCTATTAGGTGTGTTCATCCCACCTATCATCAACTCCTTTCCAATTTGATATAGTCTATTATTTGGTTACGGCAGCTAGTTTCGGCAAATCCAGGAGCGTTCGACTCGCTTCCTAGCTATTAGGTGTGTTCATCCCACCTATGATCAGATTCCTTTCTTTTGGACATAGTTTATTATTTGGTTACGGCAGCTAGTTTCGGCAAATCCAGGAGCGTTCGACTCGTTCCCTAGCTATTAGGTGTGTTCATCCCACCTATCATCAACTCCTTTCCAATTTGATATAGTCTATTGTTTGATTACGGCAGCTAGTTTCGGCAAATTTAGGAGCGTTCGACTCGTTCCCTAGCTATTAGGTGTGTTCATCCCACCTATGATCAGATTCCTTTCTTTTGGACATAGTTTATTATTTGGTTACGGCAGCTAGTTTCGGTAAACTTAGGAGCGTTCGACTCGCTTCCTAGCTATTAGGTGTGTTCATCCCACCTATCATCAACTCCTTTCAAGTTTGATATAGTCTATTGTTTGATTACGGCAGCTAGTTTCGGCAAATTCAGAAGCGTTCGACTCGCTTCCTAGCTATTAGGTGTGTTCATCCCACCTATGATCAGATTCCTTTCTTTTGGACATAGTTTATTATTTGGTTACGGCAGCTAGTTTCGGCAAATTTAGGAGCGTTCGACTCGTTCCCTAGCTATTAGGTGTGAACTCCCACCTATAATTAGACTCCTATTTCATAGCAATTACTATTTGATTATGGCAGCTAGTTTCGGCAAATTCAGGAACGTTCGACTCGTTCCCTAGCTATTAGGTGTGAACTCCCACCTATAATTAGACTCCTATTTCATAGCAATTACTATTTGATTACGGCAGCTAGTTTCGGCAATTTAGGAACGTTCGACTCGTTCCCTAGCTATTTTTAAATATAAAAGCACGTCATCTGATTTTTCGGATAACGTGCTTTTATTTTTTATTCTACCATTAAATTAATATCATTTAACGTTCGTTGCTATTTGGTAGCTCCGTATACTTCCTTTGCAATTCCGAATGCTGACCATGCTTTAGGCCAACCAACGTAAAAGGAGAGGTGGGTGATCATTTCAGAAATTTCCTCTTGGGTAATGCCGTTGTTTTTACCAATCGTCATGTGGGGCTTCAACTGAGCGAAGTTACCACCTGAAATCAAAGCGGAAATCGTGATCATGCTCCGATCATGCGCGGAGAGTTTATCCGTTCTGGACCAAACTTCCCCAAATAAAACATCATCGTTCAATTCAGCGAACTTAGGGGCAAAATCACCTAAGTTATCGTGTCCAGCAGTTTGTTTAGCCATTACGCATTCTCCTTTCCCTGCTTAAATGCAGCTTCAAATTGTTCGTCTGAAACGGCTTCGAGCCATTCTGGGGTCCCAGTGGTGATCGCAACGTGGGCAAACCAACTATCTGGGGTAGCGCCGTGCCAGTGCTTAACACCATCGTGAGTAACAACAACGTCGCCTGGATGAAGTAGTCGTGCAGGCTTACCAGCTTCTTGATAAAGGCCCTCGCCACCTGTGACCAACAAGATTTGGTAGCCATCGTGGTGAATATGCCAGTTATTCCGACAACCTGGTTCAAAAGTAACATTTCCAACGCCTACATTAACTTCTTTTTCGGGGCTCACCAATCCATTTAAGTAACTTTGGCCCGTAAAATATTTTGCGTATGCATCATTTTTGGCCCCTAAACCGAATAGGCCACCGTTTTGTTTAACATCTTCATTTTTTGCCATTATTCAACATCTCCCTAATTATTAAATCGTTGTAAGTAGTGTTCAAAATCCTCTGAGACAGTATGATTGAGCTTACCATCATACCAATCGATCTTATGCGATAACACGGCCAGATTGGCTTGCATCTCACGGATTTGAGATAAACTACGGGCTTTGACTGATGCCAATAGTTTACGTCGTTCCGAAATCGTCCCATCCCCCTGTGCCCGTAACTGGACATAGCGTTTGATTTCTTCCATCGACATCCCAGTCCCCTTGAGGTGCAGTAAAAAGCCGATCCACTTAACATCTTGTTCAGTATAGTAGCGGCGGTCACGCTCATCGCGATCTGGTACGATCAAATGCTCTCTTTCGTAATATCTCAGTGTATAGGTAGTCAGGCCAACTAAGTTAGCGAATTCGCCAATTGAATATCTTTGCATTGCAAAACTTCCTTTAATCAATTGATTAGTTTTAATTTACCACTTATAGTTAACTTTAAGTCAAGGATAAAGGACTAAAAAAAGCCGCTTCATTCGAAGTGGCTTTAAATCAATTGTTCCGTTCGTATAAGTAGTACTTTAGAACGTATTGTTGAACAGAAGACGTATATTTTAAAACCGTCGCAGTATCAACTAGGTGGTAGTGACGTCGCAACGTTTTATTGGATAATTTCTTTAACGAGCGTTTCGTGGCGCTGCCAGGTTGATCAGGCGGTAATGAGATCGTCAACACAAATTTATTTTTTAATGAACGGAGCTGTTGGCCCTGTGAGTGTTTCATTGGTGGATAGTCCAAATTATTTTGCACAAAGTACTTTGACTGCGGAAGCGTTCCCAAAGTTGTATATAAGCTCACGTCAATCGTCCGATACGCCAGCAATGAACGGTCACTACTACGGTTAATCAGCTTAGCGAAGCGTTGCTGATATGGCACCGTTGCTTGATGATCAACACTATAAATTTCATTATGCGGATATAGTTTTGAATAACGATAATTATGGTTGGTAGCCAATAAACCACACGCTGAAAGTATCACTAATAGGCAAATCAAAAATGGATTTTCAATTACCATCTTAGGAAGTCCCCTTTGCAACAAACTTCCGATAATCACCACAATCAAAATGCTAAAAACAGAAATTAAAGTGTAATAATAAGTGGCCGTTACCTTTACGGTAATAATCGATAATGTTTCCAAAACTAAACTGGTCAATAATGCACTTTTAATCGTCCAGTTCACCTTTGGTAAAATTAAAATTGCTAGCATCGTTGCCAATACGATTATTTCGACCCATCGGGCGACCACATCAGTTTGCGGTAATTTAATCAATTGGGTTAGATCAAAATTACTGTGTTGATAGTATTTTACGTTGAACCAAAAGTAGACCTTCAGCATCGTAAGTAAACTACCGTGCAATTGATACAAAATAAGTATTGGTAACGTAACGACTGCATACCCCAGGAATCCCCATCCCATTAGTTTCAACAGATCTCGATATCGTTTTTGCAATAGGTAGGCAATCATTAGCACCAATCCAATCCCAAACCATGGAAATAAAAAGGTGTACTTGATCCAAAATGCGACCCCTACAAAGCATCCCTGAATAAACAAAGTGGACTTAGTAAATTTTAGGTCTTGATGTTTGAGCAACTGATAAATCATCAATAGTAAAAATGGAATCACAATGCTCTCTGGAGTATCACCATGTTGGAAGAAATATTCATTGAACATCAGTGGGATTATAAACAAACTCAATGGATATGCTAAGCGGCGACGCATGAAATGATTCAAGATGCAATAGGATAAAACTAAATCAAGGCACAGCAAAAGCGATTCTAGTCCGTAGATTAAAATAAACGAACGATAACTAATTAATGCGTTCAATGAATATAACAGATAAATTAGCGGGCCCCGATTATCAAATAAATTTTGGTATGGCATTAAACCATGCAAGGACCCCTTTCCAACGGTCATCATTATGTTGGCGTCTGGAGATGGGTTCGTGGCATAGAGTGGTGAAGAAGTAGATAAAAAAAGCATTAGGAAGAAACTCACCAATAACGTCCCAAGTAAAGTTGGCCAGTTCAGCCCTGTGTATTGTCGTTTCATTAATTCAAATCTCCAAATTTTAAATATCAACCTTATTATAATCTAAAATACCGCTAGTTGTCTTTACTTTCATTAAGACGGATTTATAATTAGTTGTTAAGTATTTTTTGTAATTGAAAGGAAGCTAAGTATGAGAATTGGAATTACTGCAGACATCAATATGGATGTTACCCCGAATTTTAGAATGACTAGGTCCCACATTGCTCAACGGACCTTGGTCAACGCCCTAACCGAAAATGGCATCGTGCCAGTTGTATTCCCAGTCGTTAAACCAGAAATGGCGCCAGAATTACTCGAAACTGTCGATGGCGTTATCTTTACCGGGGGCGCCGATGTATCACCGATCTTATATAATGAAGAACCAGCCGTCAATAGCGGGGTTTCATATTTACCCCGTGATTATTTTGAAATGCAGTTAGTTAAATCCGCCATTGAAATGGGCAAACCGATTTTAGCAATTTGTCGGGGACTACAAATTGTCAACGTTACCCTTGGTGGAACCCTATACCAAGACCTAAACAGCCAGTTTCAAGCAACTGACCATCCATTAATTCAGCATACCCAAAAATCAATCGGCTTCATGCCAACCCATCACATTAACGTTGATAAAAACAGTCAATTAGCCAAAAGTATTGGCGCCCATCCCCTCGTTAACACATTTCATCATCAAGCAGCTAAGCAAGTCGCCCCTGACCTTCACATCACAGCAACCGCTCCTGATGGGGTCATCGAAGGGTTAGAGAACGATGATGCTTCAGTCCAATGTGTCCAATGGCATCCCGAAAACATCTGGAAACACATGCCCGAAGAAAACCAATTATTTAAAGACTTTTTCCAACGCGCTCAAAAAATGAGCCATTAGTTTCGTAAAATGTTCATAAAGCATTGATATGGTCGCACTTTTCTTGTATAATTCTTTTTTGTAATATATTAAGGAGTGTTTAATTATTATTCAACCCGACAAAAATATCGAGCAGTATCATGCTAAAAACAACCGCAAAAATAAGATTTTACATTTTTTATATTATTTTATTGCCATTTGGATCGTTCCTAGTTATCTCGAATTTCTCCATGTTGGTGGAATGAATTTTCCACTGATCTCAATCGTATTATTCCTCACCGTTGCCACGTTTGGAATCATCCATCGTCAACACCTTACGATTACTGGTAACAAAATGTCTGGCACCTTTTTATTCACTTGGGCGATTCTTTGTATCCTAAATTTTGCAATTAATTTATTGAACAATACGATGATATCTACGTTAGGTAACCAAACACAAGAATTTGAAATTGGCTATCTAATCGGCTTAGGCTGTTTTGCGATATTCCTATCATACGCAATGACCATCCTAATCTTCTATGAACCAAAAGCATAAAATGATAACGAAAAACGTTTGACTAAATTTGTAATCAATAGTATTATAATAAGCGAAGACAAACATATGTTCGTTCTATCTATAATAAAAAAGATGATTTTCCTCCCCCAAGGTTAATCATCTTTTTTATTTGACCTCAATTTTCAAAGCAGCATACCCAAATTTAAATTTTAATTCTGGATCAGCAATGTAAACTTGAAAACCTGGCTTTTTACTGAATTCCACCGCTAACTTATGAATTTGCCGTCTGGAGTTCACCATTAGAATCTTGCCACTACCATCCTTTTGGATCAACCTCGCCACTTCATTACAAATCGCAATTCTACGCTTATGGTTAGTAATATAAAGCTCGGTTTGCTTACTATAATTACCAGTAATCACATCAAAGCTATCATCTGGAAATGGTAGCGAGGTAATGTCTCCTCGCATAACATTAACCCGATCGCCAACCCGACGCTTATAAACATTATCACGCGCATGGTTAGCAGTGCCTTGATAGGCATCTTCGATCCCAGTAATTTTACCATTTAAAGCGGCCTTGGCTAAACGAATTGTTGAATAACCAGTCCCTACACTTAAATCAAGCCCCGTCCTTACTGACAATAATTCTTGGTCGGTCAAAAGGCTGTTAATGATTTGAAACTTCCGAAATGTTTTAATTACCGCTAATCCCGAAATCAATAAAAAGATTATTACTAGCCACCATAACTTCTTAAAATCAGAAGCCGATAATACAATTGCAGAAATAACTCCTGTATAGAACCAGTACGGATCATCTAGCCCATACATATATAGTTTTTTTATCATTTTTAATCACTCTCATTTATACTATTATTATTCTATGATAACAAATTATTTTCCATTGCACCAAAAAAGCCACTACTAAAATGTAGTGACCATGATTTTTAATAATGTTATTTAATACTAGTTAAATCAGATTGAGCAAGCCATTTGTGGTTCTTATAAACGGTACTACTATTCGTCGCCTTGAAATCAACCATGTAGGCAGGGCCCTTCTTGATTGAAACAATCTTACCCTTGGCACCCTTCATTCCACTCATGTGATCGGCTTCAACGGTAATTTTGGTGCCAACCTTTAGTTGACCCTTTTTAGCTGTCTTAATTTCTTTATCAACTACGTACTGATGGTTCTTAACTTCAGATCCACCGTTCGTAGGGGTGAAGTCAATGGTATAAAGATCAGTATTGTATGCACCCGTAACTGTGGCAGTGGCTCCCTTCATTCCAGGCATATGGCTAGCCTTAATCCTTACCTTAGTGCCCTTTGGGTACTTGGCATTTTTGGCGGTTTTAAGTCCCTTTGGAGCCTTGCCACCATTCGTTTTCATTGTCATTGAGCTCATATCCATTCCGCTCATGCTACTTGAGCTGCTCTTCATTGAGCTCATATTCATTGATGAACTGCTCATCTTTGAACTGGAATGACCACTCATTGCATTAGCCCCTGCTGGAACAACTAATAATGCTGATAATGCTACAGCTGCGATTCCAACAACCATCTTTTTACTGTTCATTAAGATCAACTCCCATGCTATTAAATTAATTTACGTTTACCATTGTAGACTATTGAAATTTCAGTTGCAAATATGTTGTACACAATCTTTAAGGATAGTTCTAACCTTAGACGAATGTCTATATCCATGTTAAAATGAACCAGAATTAAATATTAATGGAGGAATTAATTTATGAATTACAAAAATGCACTAGTAGCATTAGCTGCTACTGTCACATTGGGAATAACTCCTGCATTAGCAGGTGTAAATGCAAATGCAGCTAGCACCCAAAAAAATAGTAAGAAGACTAGCAAGACTACTAGTAAGAAAACTAGTAAAAAGACTAGTACAACTACTCCAAAGGCATCTTCATCATATTGGACAAAAACTGCTAGATATGTTGAAACAACTAAGGATGTCAAAGGATACGTTGGTAAACTTGTTACCCAAAAAGTTAATGGCCAAAAAACACAAGGGGTTGTTTTGACCAAAAAAACTAAAACAATCAAAAAGGGATACAAATCCTTTATTATAAGAAGTAATAACGTTTGGATGTTTGTTAAGGTTGATAAAAAGAATGTCCCTACCTACTACATCATAAATGATTCTAAACTAACAAATAGCTCAAGTTGGTTGAAGGTAACTAAACAAGCTACTAGTTCTACTACCAATAATAATAGTAGTAGTAACAATAGTAGTAAAAACACTAGTAATAATTCATCAAATAACACTAACAGCACCAACAACAAACAAGTCGTTACAGTAAGTAGTAATTACCAAACCGTTACTCCTGACTTTTACCAAGCAACTGACTATGGTAATGCATACCTAGCATTTAATTCCAAGGCATACACCGCTAATGGTGTTACCATTAATCCTGGTGATCAATACCAAGTTAAGGCTATTAATACTGGAAGTTCCCTTCTATACCAACTCCAAATGGGTGGTCAAACGGTAACTGTTCCTGAATCAAATGATCTCCAATTCACTAACATTAATGTTTTCCCATATACTAGTACATCTTCAAGCAATAGCTCAAGCTCAAGCTCATCAACTACTTACTATCTTTCTAAGTATGCTCCTGATTCATCAGATGCAAAGGTATCTAGCACATTCAAAGCATCGAATGGTACTTTATGGTATGTAGTAAAGAATGCTTCAGATAAAACTCCTACTAACATTTACGTTTTCATCTCTGACCAAAACAAATGGGTTAAGCAAAGCGTAAGTAACGGTCAAATTGTTTACGACTACAAATAAGCAAAATTAAAAGAGGCTCTGATTTAAAATCAGCACCTCTTTTTTTATACATATTTTTATTCAGACGCTTCGATCGCACCAGCAATGTCATCCTTTGAGAAATCATGATTCTTAAATTCGGCATTGTTCACTGGTAGAGATTGGTCTAGATTTTCAAACACTTGAATTTCAGCTGCACCATTAAAGCCAGTGAAATCAAGGATGTGTCCACCTTGTGAGAGGTCGTCAGCTAAGAAATGGCTATGAAAGCCCCCTACGGCAACCCCGTTGAACAATTGAGGAGAATAGTAGGCAACCACGGTCCCAGTTTTATCGGCTCCATCAAAGACGTGTTGCTTCCCAGCACATTCAGCTAAGGTTGGGTATGGCTTTTCTTGCTTGTAGATTGAACGGGTCTTCATGGTCTTGAAAGTGCCATGAAGCTGAATTGAAAAGAAGCTGTTTTCCAAGCCCCCTGCACTAAGGATTGCTTCTGGAAACTTAGCAAAGTCCAAATCAGTAAACTGCTTAAAAGGCTTGTAATCAGCAAAGTGCATGTTCCCGAATGGCAGTGTAAAGCTGCTGTCTAGCTTGTTGACATTACCTGCCCCATCGATTTGGTAAGGAGTGCCATCGACAACGATCAATTCGCCATCAAGGCCCTCTCCCGTTCCGATTCCAGTATCACCATGTTTCATAAATTCGTCCATTTTAATAGTTCCATCAAAAAGACCAGGAACTAGAAGGGCTAATGTTCCGTGTTGAAATAATGTTTTGGTATCTTTCATTTCAAATCCTCCTAATTTAACACGTAGTAGCTACGTTACTTTAATATTGTTTCATAATTTATGGTATTATACAAAAATTTAAAACCTGACAAATAAAAAAACATTGCCATCATAGCAATGCTTTCAATCAATTTAAACGATCCGTCTAACTACGTGATTGACCCTTCTTGACCAGTGTGGATCTGATAAGCTAGAGATGCCAACCCCGTGCGTATCGGTCGATGGGGAGTCATTTAGGAACAGCCCCCGACCAAGATAAATTCCAACGTGACAAAATGCCCCCTCCTTCTTATCGTTAAAGAAGAAGATGTCACCACGTTTCATACTATTGTAGTTTACCGAACGTCCTTGCCTAGCTAAAGTATAAGTAGTAGTAGATGCTACTGGACCAACGTTGACCCCTGCTTTAGCGTAAATATATCTAATGAATGAGGAGCAATCAAAATGATGCCCAGCAATACTGGCTGCATTTCTACCTCCACCCCATGAGTAAGGTGATTTGCCAACCAATGCTTCACCAGCTTTAATTGCAGTTTCAATTTTAGCATTCCCACTGTCTAACCCACTAAGGTCAAATTCCATGTCTTTGCCATCAATATAATAATCAGTGCCATCCTTAGTTACTCGGAAATAGCCTTCTTTTTTGTTGGTGTACTTACGGTAATTAACGGTCAACCATTGATCAGTTAACCCTAAGCTACTTGCAGTCCCCAGTTTTTCAGCATCTTTAGTTTTAGCTGGCGCAGAATAAACATTAGCATCTGCATTCGTAACTTTCATTTTTGCACTCATGCTGCCTTGTTCTTTAACATATTGCTTGTCTGCACTTAACTTACTGACATTATTAGCTTTCAAAGTGCTACTGTTGACGGCCTTACTTGCAGCTGAACTTAACTTATATGACTTTGCATAACTAGCACTAGTTTGTTGCCGATTATCAGCCGAACTTGCATTACTACTATTGGATTTAGTTGAATTTGTACTATTTGAAACGGGTTCACTCTGCCCACTAGCGGCTGAGCTTGCGCTACTACTATTAACATTAGCATTACTGCTTTGCGTAGATGTAACAGCTGCATTACTAGCAGCACTAGCATTCGTATCCGCTAACACACGGCTACTACCAATTGTCAATGCGCCAATAAAGGTCGCAGTTGTAATTGAAAGCGTATAGATGCCGCGTTTTATTTTATAATTTAAGATTTTTGATCACTCCCGTACTTTCCGAAAAAACAACATCATAATTATATAATATTAAATATTCCGTTATAAAGATTAATCATAAAATGTAATCTAAATGTAACAGCGGCTTTGAAACCGTCTCATTAACTAAGGGCACGGTTTGAGATGAATTATCATTAAATTCTCATATATGAAAAATAACTTAAATAAAAATAAACCTTGACATTCTTTTCTAATCATATTATTATAAAAACATCAATTAAATCGAAATATAAGGAGGCGAAACCATGCTAACGAAAAAGATGATTGTAGCAAATAAGTCATTTAATAATAATACCAATTCAAATTACAATAATAATAATCGAAATAGTAATAATAATAATTGTAATTCGTATGGGTATTTCTTTAGCGTGGTAACCGCCTAAAACTAACTTGTATCCATACTTAATCGGAAGTGTGGATACCCTTTTAAATTCTGTAATACCAAAAGGACCCGCATTTCACTTAAAAGATGCGAGTCCTTTTTATTTCAATCAAGTTATTATTGCCCCGTAGTTCAATGGTAGAATACCGCACTGTTAATGCGTAGGTTGTTGGTTCGAGTCCAACCGGGGCAGTTGCTTCCCACTTTGGGAGCATAATTAGATCACTTCATTGCTCAATAGTTCAATGGTAGAATACCGCACTGTTAATGCGTAGGTTGTTGGTTCGAGTCCAACTTGAGCAGTTGTCTCCCGCTTTGGGAGCATAATTAAATCTTACTTTCTTGCCCCGTAGTTCAATGGTAGAATACCGCACTGTTAATGCGTAGGTTGTTGGTTCGAGTCCAACCGGGGCAGTTGCTTCCCACTTTGGGGAGCATAATTAGATTACTTCATTGCTCAATAGTTCAATGGTAGAATACCGCACTGTTAATGCGTAGGTTGTTGGTTCGAGTCCAACTTGAGCAGTTGTCTCCCGCTTTGGGAGCATAATTAAATAGCACTTTCTTGCCCCGTAGTTCAATGGTAGAATACCGCACTGTTAATGCGTAGGTTGTTGGTTCGAGTCCAACCGGGGCAGTTGCTTCCCACTTCGGGAGCATAATTAGATTACTTCATTGCTCAATAGTTCAATGGTAGAATACCGCACTGTTAATGCGTAGGTTGTTGGTTCGAGTCCAACTTGAGCAGTTGTCTCCCCTTGGGAGCGTAATTAAATATCACTTTCTTGCCCCGTAGTTCAATGGTAGAATACCGCACTGTTAATGCGTAGGTTGTTGGTTCGAGTCCAACCGGGGCAGTAAGAAATCCCATGCTGTTGATCTCAGGCATGGGATTTTTGTTTAGAACTATTTAATTGCGTTCAAAGCATGGGTAAAGCAGTTTAGTGAACAGTTGATTTCAGCCTTGATAATTGAGTAATTATAATCAACATCTTTTTCAGTAATTTGATCTAGTGGGGTCGTATTCAAAAAGTTAACGAAGCGGTCAATATCTTTAATCACATTACTTTTTTCATTCGTCCCATCCAAAGCGTTGATAATGTGAGAACGGGTTCTCCGTAATGACGTTAAAACCTCTGTTTGTCTTGCTTGATCCATCATAAAATCCCCTTTCATAACTATCTTGTTAATATTATAAATAGAAATGAACTTTTAGCAATTAATTAGCACACAACCTATCTATTCAATTTCAATCCCCTTCGTTCTTAAATTGGCTAAACACTCTGCCAGGTACGCTGCATCGTGTTCGGGATAGATCGGCGTTGTTAGATCAACTGGTGGCAGGTCATGATATGGCTCACAGGTACTACCACGGTAATTCGGATCTACCCACCGTTCGTCTGGGTGGTAACCACGCCGATGCATTTCAGCCATTACCAATTCATGAAATTGAAATAGCTTATACGGCGAATAGTTAAATACATAATCAACGGTCGCATGCTTCTTTCCCCATCCATTTCCGCGTAGTGCACACGCTTCACGGTGCTGCCCTAATAATTGTTGGCGGGGCAATTTAGTAATCAAACTCTGGTGCCAAAGTCGCATCTAAGTATCCCTCCTTAGTTCTTGAATTATTCTGGAATCCAACAGATAATCCACTTGATATTTATCAGTCAGTGTCACTAAAAATGGTCCCAATCGATCATCATCTGGGGTTAATTGGTCCAACAACTGAACGTATTGGTTCCGTTCTTCAGGAGTCGCCACCTTCTTAAAGTAGCCCCAAACATGCTGATAGGCAGTCGTAAGCGTCGCCTTCGTTGGCTGGAGACGCTCTAAATCCAAAAGAAGCTGTTGATATTCACTGCGCTTGGCAGCCGTCCAATCATTATTCTTAGCCAGTTGGCGAATGTGATTATACGCCTGTTGAGAATGCGCCATTACCCAATATTTATTGTAGGCCCAATCTTTTTGCCATTGTTCCAAGTAAGTCACCATCCCATCTTATGATAAAAAAATAACAGGTAATAGTGACTTAACACCGTTTACCTGTTATCATTCTTAGCCGATATTCTCGATTCGTTTGTTTCTACTTATATAATACCGCAACCTAACAAAATGTCAAGCTAACCTGAAATTTATTTAATTATTCCAGAATCAAATTCATATTAATATAATCTTGAATGGGGTTGTGCTAAACTAAAATCAAAATCTTAAATAGTAAGGTGATAAGTATGTCATACAAAAATGATGATGACGATGTGGATAACATCGATGATTTAAATGATATTTTTGATGAAGATAATTACAGTGATGAAGACGCAGATCCACTAGAAGATTTGAGTGGTGATGGAAACCGCGTTGTTAATGATAACGCTCCCGATGATAACAACGACAATTGGGACGATAACGACGATGATACGACCGATGACTTTGACACTGACACTGCCGATGATGATGATCGTGACATCACGGATGACATTGGCGAAGATACTGCCGAAGATCGCGATGACTATGACAATCCAGTTGACGACGATCCTGACGATTCTGATGAACAAAATTTTAATAACCCAGACGATACTGATTCCTGGGAATAAATAATGGAGGAAATTTAGAATGGAATTCTTTGAATTAAATGATGGTAACAAGATGCCAGCGGTTGGTTTTGGGACTTACAAATTAACTGATCCCGCTAACACTGCTGACATCGTTGATGATGCAATTAGTGCTGGTTACAGATTGATCGATACTGCACGGGTATATACTAATGAAGCTTTAGTTGGCCAGGGAATCAAACAAAATGGGATTCCACGTGACCAGTTGTTCGTTACTTCCAAGGTTTGGATCAGCGATAACGGGTACGATAAGACCAAGAAAGCGATTGATAGTTCCCTTGAAAAATTACAATTAGACTACCTCGATCTCTACCTCATTCACCAACCTTATGGTGATAACTATGGTTCCTGGCGGGCAATGGAAGAAGCGCAAACTGCTGGTAAGATCAAATCGATCGGGGTTTCTAATTTCCCTGATTATCAAATTACCGATCTAGCTCAATTCAACAAGGTTAAACCAGCGATTAACCAAATCGAAATCAACCCTTGGAACCAAGAAAAGGCCACGGTCGATTACCTTAAGAGTTATGGCATCCAACCAGAAGCCTGGGCTCCATTTGCGCAGGGGTACGACCATATCTTTACTAACCCGACCCTTTCACAAATTGCCGAAACTCACGGTAAGGGCGTGGGTCAAGTAATGCTCAGATGGTTGTTCCAACGCGGCATCGTTTCAATTGCCAAAAGTGCCAAACCAGAAAGAATCAAGGAAAACGTTGATATCTTTGATTTCAGCCTTTCCGATGATGAAATGAAACAAATCGATGGACTTGACAGAAAGGACGGGGTCTCAGCTGACCATACCGATCCCAAGACGGTCTTACGACTCAGTCAATACACTAATAACTTAAACGGTTTAGACTAATTTAAAAACCATTTCCGGAAATTCGGAAATGGTTTTTTGTTTAATCATGTTGCAGATATCGATAAGCCTGTTGCCCCGCCTGACGCCCAAAAATGACGGTTTCTGCAATCGAGTTCCCACCAATCCGGTTATCGCCGTGTAAACCACCGGCTACTTCGCCACCAGCAAATAATCCTGCAATTGGCTGTCCCTCGCGATTAAGTACCTGGGTCAGTTGATTGACCTTTAATCCCCCCATCGTGTAGTGAACCGCTGGGGCAACGTGAATCGCAAAGAATGGGGCGTGGCTCAATTGCCATTCCATTCCCGTCTTTCTCCCGAATGATTCATCGGAATGATTTGCGACCGCCTGGTTCCATTGTTCAACGGTTGCTTGCAGCGTTTCTGGAGCAACGCCGATATTTGAGGCTAGTTCGGCTAAACTAGGGCCATGTTCCACCAGCCCAATTGAGTCGTAAAATTCAATTGCCTTTACCTGTTCACGAACGCCCTGATCAAAAATTAGATAGACACTCTTATCCGCCAGTCCATTGATCGCAGCGGTAACTTTCTTTCGGGTCGCTAGCTCATTTACGAACCGTTTCCCGTTCGCATCAACTAAAATTGCTCCCTCTCCGCGCACCGCCTCACCGATTAAAAAGGCATGGTCGTTATCCTGCTGAACGGTGGGATGGACTTGAATTTTATCCATGTCAACAAGGGACGCTCCGATATCGGTTGCTAATTTGAGCCCATCGCCAGTCGCCCCAGGTTGATTCGTGGTGCGGTAGTGAACGAGGTCGGGCCGATACTTTGCAATAACGGACTTGCTAGCGCCAAAGCCCCCCGTTGCCAGAATCACGGCATCTCCGTTGATCTGCTTTTGAGCTCCATCGGTTAGCTCTGCAACCACCCCAGTCACCTTATCAGCATCTTTAATCAATTTTTGAACGGTGACTTGATTAAAAACTGGAATTTGGGCTTTTTCAATCAACTTTAAAAGCGAAGTGACTAAGAAATTACCAATTGGAGCCATACTGCTAGGACGGTGCGTCCGCTTGGTATTCATCCCGCCAGTGATCGTAACATCATCCAATTTAATTCCATGGTCGGCGAGCCAGTCAATTGCCAATGCCGCGTGCGTTGTAAAGTAATGCAGCATCGCTTGGTTGTTCTGCTTGTCCCCGCCAATAAAAGTATCGTTGTAAAAAGCATCAAAACTATCCACGATGTGATGATTTAACTGCACCTCAGTTTCGGCAGCATTCATCCCTGATGATGCCCGATTGGTATTCCCGCCGAGTTGACCCATCTTTTCTAAAATCACTGGATGTAACCCCAACTCATATGCTTGTAATGCAGCGACCAACCCAGTTGATCCAGAACCAATCACGATCAAATCGTACTCATTAGCAAGTTCTGCGATCGGATTGGGGTTAAAAATAAACTTTGCCATTAAAATTCCTCCTGCGTAATTATTAATTTCGTTAATTCAATTTAATCATAAATTGATTCAAATTGCTGATTGAGCGTTTTTGTTTACACATGTAAACCGAAATGGTATATTATACCCGTAGAGCAGTTCGATAAAGGAAGTGATATGGTGAATGATACAGTTAGTATTACTAATTCTGAATGGTGCGTAATGCGAATCGTTTGGACGCTAAAGCAGTGTACGAGCAGAAGCATCATTGATGAAATGGAAAAACAGAACCGCTGGAAGCCGTCAACTACCAAAACGTTAATCACTCGGCTCAAGAATAAAAACTATCTGAACACTAAAAAGAACGGCAGTGGATACATCTACTCACCAAACATTAGTGAAAAGGATGCCATGAATGCTGTTTCAGTCGACTTATTCAATAACATGTGTGAGATGAAAGTGGGCAAAGAAGTCGGGACGATTATCGATAATTTTTCGATCAGCAAGGATGATATCCAAATGTTAATCGATAAATTGAACGAAAAGAAGAAAACGGCTCCCGATAAGGTTCAATGTAACTGTTTAGATGATCAATACATGAGATGTGGAGATGACATGGAATGAAAGACGATAAGATGAATGGTATGAAAATGAATGATAAGGATATGCAAAAGATGCACCATGATGATAAGCATGATAGCTGCTGTACGGTTGATGAAAATGGTCATAAGCACTGCAGCCACGACCATCAACACCATGATGACAAGGATTCAGAAGACAGCGGTAATGACGATCAAGACCACCACGGTATGAAAATGAATCACGATGATCATGATATGAAAGGCATGGACATGGGTCATGGTGATCATGATATGAAGGGCATGGACATGGGTCATGGTGATCATGATATGAAGGGCATGAACATGGATCATGGTGATCATGATATGAAAGGCATGGACATGGGTCATGGTCACCATGATATGAAAGGCATGGACATGAGCGGTGGCGGAATGATGATGATGCATGGTGGCCACATGATGAACATGGGAAATCTAAAACAAAAGTTCTGGGTCTCCTTTGTCTTAATGATTCCAATTTTGATCATGTCACCAATGATGGGCATGAAGCTGCCCTTCCAATTCTTCTTTAAGGGATCGGATTGGGTCGTTGCCATTTTAGGGACCATCTTATTCTTCTATGGTGGCAAGCCATTCTTTAGTGGTGCTAAGGGTGAATTAGAATCGAAACAACCCGCCATGATGTCATTAATTTCAATGGGGATTTCGGTTGCGTATGTTTACAGCCTTTATTCAGTGATTCACAATAATTTATCTAATAGTGGCACGATGGTCAGCAATTTCTTTTGGGAATTAGCTACCCTGATCGTCATCATGTTATTGGGGCACTGGATCGAAATGAATACGATCATGAATGCTGGCTCCGCCGTTGATAAACTTTCTAATTTATTGCCTAACACCGCCAGTGTGAAGCAACCTGATGGTAGCTTTAAGGCGATTTCATTAAATGACTTAAAAAATAACGACATCGTGTTAGTCAAAGCTGGTGAAAAGATTCCAGCCGATGGTGTGATTATCGATGGTAGTGGTAAGGTCAACGAATCGCTAGTTACTGGTGAATCCAGAAGTGTTGACAAGAATGTCAATGATAAAGTGATTGGTGGTTCTACCAATGATGATGGTAGTATTCAATTCAAGGTTACAGGGACTGGTGATTCTGGATACCTTTCCAAGGTAAAGGACTTAGTTTCCAGCGCCCAAAACAGTAAGTCGAAGAATCAAAACCTTGCTGATAAGGTGTCTGGCTACCTCTTTTACGCTTCATTATCCATCGCCATTGTTGCATGGCTGATTTGGAGCTTCGTAAGTGGTGTTTCATTTGCCACTACCACTGCCGTTACCGTTTTAATTATTGCATGCCCCCATGCATTGGGGCTGGCAATTCCACTGGTCGTTTCACGGACGACAGCCCTTGCGGCTACCAATGGATTATTGATTAGAAATCGGGATGCATTGGAAGGAACCAAGAAGTTAAAATATGCACTAATGGATAAGACTGGGACACTAACCCAGGGGCAATTCAAGGTCAACGTGGTAAAGAGTCTTTCTGATTCACTTTCAGATGACGATGCCCTTAAGTTGATTGCTAGTGCCGAACAAACTTCTAGCCATCCGTTAGCCAGTGGGATCTTAGCAGCTGCTAAGGAACGGAAGTTGCAGCTAGAAAGTGCCGAGAACGTTAAGCAAATTACTGGTGCTGGATTATCAGCAACCATTAATGGCCAGGATTACCAAGTGGTTTCTAGTAAATACCTCACTGAACAAAAGATTCAATTTGATGAACAACAATTCAACCAAGTTGCTTCACAGGGGAATACGGTTAGTTATTTAGTTGCTAATGGTAAAGCTCTTGCCCTAGTTGCTGAAGGTGATCAAATCAAGCCTGATTCAGATAAGATGGTCAAGTACTTGATTTCCCAAAATATCCAACCTGTAATGTTGACTGGTGATAATGCGCAAACTGCGAATAAGGTTGCCAAAACGCTTGGTATCACTAAGGTGGAAGCTAATTTGAAGCCAGAAGACAAGCAAAAATTAGTTACCAAGTATCAACAAGCTGGTGCCGTCATGTTCATTGGTGATGGGGTCAACGATGCCCC
Source organism: Nicoliella sp. ESL1120 (assembly GCF_058508515.1). NCBI lineage: Bacteria > Bacillati > Bacillota > Bacilli > Lactobacillales > Lactobacillaceae > Nicoliella > Nicoliella sp. ESL1120. Next base: position 349,879 of record NZ_CP196383.1, on the reverse strand, counting down.
CAGTTTGGCTAAGGCTAACTTAGGAGTTGCGATCGGTTCTGGGACTGACGTTGCGATTGATTCAGCCGATGTTGTTTTAGTTAATAGCGATCCAAAGGATGTCATCGCCCTGTTGAAACTCGCTAGATCATCTGAAGATAAGATGGTCCAAAACCTCTGGTGGGGAGCTGGATATAACATTATCGCCCTCCCATTAGCCGCTGGTATCTTAGCATTTGCTGGAATCATTCTAAGCCCAATGGTTGGAGCAATTTTAATGTCAATGAGTACGGTGATCGTTGCCATCAATGCAATGACCCTGCATATCGAAAAATAAGTTGCTTTTACTTGATGTTTAATAAAAAAGGGTTAGGATAGATATTGACAAGGACGTTTGGATATATCGATAAAAACGAAGCCAATTAAATGGCTTCGTTTTTTTTATGTTATAAAAAATTTCGAAATTAGATTTAAAATACGTTATACTAAGTTTGTTAATCCAATATAATCTTTCATAATTAAGGGGTCCTTTGTATGAGCAATCATAAATTTTTAATTACCAGCATTTTAGCATTTGTAACTTTGTCCAGCTTTAAAGTAACTGAAAGTGCTCAAGCAAAAGAAACGATTACATACCAATCAAAAGTTAAAAAAACAACCATGTACAATAGTTTACCCACTTCTAAAAAGGTAAAGGGAAAAAGCAATTACAAGCTCTCTGGGTCATTTTCATCAGCATCGATTGCTTCGGTTCATGGGGTCAAATACGCACTCCTCACTAAAAATGGTAATAAAGTCGGCTGGTTCAAATTAAGTACTCTTAATAAGATCACAACTAAGACAACTACCGTTAAGAAAAAAACAAACCCAAGCACTAATACAACAAAAACATCTACCGCGGTTCAAAACACGAATAGCAATCCATCAACGGATACAAATCAGACAACCAATACCGATCCGAATGCATCCACTGCAATCCCTAACATGGATTACAGTAACGCCGCTAGCAATAACCCAAGTAGCACCGTTTTAAGTTTAATGAATCAAAGTGGCGTTAACTGGGACGATCCTAATACCCTTTCCGCAATTTCTCAATCAGCACTTAACCAACTTAACTCAATTAGAAATGCTTCAGGGATTGCTTCACTAACGATCAATGACCAATTAACTAAGATTGCTCAAATGCGGGCACAACAAATTGCATCTAACTTCAATCATCGGGATGCGAACAACAACCTAATTGCATATGATGATGCACAACAACTAGGCCTTGATATTAATAAGCATTCTACTTTCCTTGCTGAAAATCTAGGGAAGTCCTTCTACGTTGGCGGTGATACCCCCGCTTCTGTTAGCAATAAAATTATCACTGCCTTCCAAGCTGAGGGGCCTGAAAATGGTGACGGTAATGAACATGGTCACTACGTCAATGACATGGATTCAAATAATAAGCAAGTCGGGATTAGTTTTTATCATGCTGCTGGCACTAATGATTTATATATGGCAATGGAATTTGGTAATTACTACAATTAAATATGATTAAATATAAAAAACGGGCTGAGTCGCAAGCAATTGCGCTTCAGCCCTTTTATTTTAGTAAGTTATCAAGGTCCATCACTCAATCTCGATTTGACATTTTAATAAATCCATATATAATTAAAAACTAATTAGAATCAATTATCAATTTTAATTTTAATCACATCTAAATTGATAAAACTAATGAAGGAGTTGTTCACATGGCAAACGAAAATAAGCATTTAACAAAAGAGGAGCGTAAATATTACGCAAAAGCTTCCAGAATTAAATACTTTGACATCGTTATCAAATCTGGTCAGGGAGCCATTTTAACGGATGCTGACGGTAATAAATACATTGATTTATTATCCAGCGCATCATCCACTAATACTGGTCATTCCCATCCCAAAGTTGTAAAAGCCATTCAAGATCAAGCTGCTAAGCTAATTCAGTATACCCCCGCTTACTTTGCGACCGAACCGGAAACTAGGCTTGCAAAAAGATTAGCTGAAATTGCGCCGATCAAGGGGGCTGCTAAGGTTACCTGGGGAAATTCAGGTTCAGATGCTAACGACGCAATCATTAAGTTTGCGAGAGCCTATACAGGACGTCAATACATAGTTAGCTTCACCGGTGCTTATCACGGTTCTACTTATGGTTCCATTACAACATCAGGCGTGAGCTTAAACATGACTAGAAAAATCGGGCCATTGTTACCTGGTGTTGTAAAGGTCCCCTTCCCTAGTCCTTGGTACAAACACGAAGGTGAGACTGAAGACGAATTTATCGATCGAATGTTCGAAGCCTTTAAATTACCATTTGACACTTACTTACCCGCTGATGAAACAGCGTTAATTGAAATCGAAGCCATTCAAGGTGATGGTGGATTTGCTAAGGTCCCAGAAAGATACATGAGACAGGTAGCTGAGTTCGCCCATGAAAATGGCATCTTATTAGCAATCGATGAAGTTAACCAAGGGTTAGGACGAACTGGTAAAATGTGGTCAATTGATCACTTCCCAGATATCCATCCCGATCTAATTGCAGTTGGTAAGTCAATTGCTTCGGGATTACCACTCAGTGCCGTAGTGGGACGGAAGGAAATTATGGATTCATTAGGAACCCCTGGGAATGTTTATACGACTGCTGGAAATCCGGTTTCAGCAGCAGCAGCTCTTGCTACTTTAGATGTTATTGAAGAAGAGCACCTCGTTGAAAGAAGTCATGAACTCGGTCAATATGCCGAACAGTACTTCCAAGACTTAAAAAAGCAATTCAATTTCATCGGGGACGTACGATTATACGGTTTAAATGGTGGAATTAACATCGTTGACCCTAATACTGGAAAGGCAGATGATAAAGCAGCAACTAAGTTAATTTATCGCATTTTTGAACTAGGAGCGTTAATGATTACCGTTCGCGGTAATATTTTAAGGTTCCAACCTCCGTTAGTCATTACTAAGGAAGAACTATACGAAGGATTAGAAATTATAAAACATGCCATGAATGATTTAAAGAATGGTATAATTAAAGATTCAGCGGCCTTGAAAGGCATTGGCTGGTAAAAATAAAAGGAGTTTTGTGTATGTCTGTTTGGAAAAAAATGAATGAAAAAGTGGACTTCCGCTTTTATCAAAAGAAGGATCAGGCCCTCGAAAAGAAGCTAACCGTTAAGGATTTCTTGGCATTAGGACTTGGGACCATCCTTTCCACTTCAATCTTTACGCTTCCAGGAATTGTGGCTGCGCTACATACTGGTCCAGCGGTTGTGTTCTCATATTTAGTTGCTGCCATCGTTGCTGGTTTAGTTGCCCTAAACTATGCTGAAATGGCGTCATCATTACCATTTGCCGGATCCGCTTATTCATGGGTCAGCGTGGTGTTTGGAAAGTTCTGGGGCTGGATCGTCGGTTGGGCGTTGCTAGCTGAATACTTAATTGCCGTTGCCTTCGTGGCATCTGGGCTCTCCGCCAATGTGAAGGGATTAATTTCACCATTAGGTTGGAAATTACCTAACTCCCTCGCATATGGACTAGGAACTAACGGTGGGGTCGTTGATATTATTGCCGTCCTAACCGTTGCAATCGTTTCTTTCATCCTATTCTTAGGTGATGATAAGAGTTCTAAGGTTGCTAACCTATTGGTTGTACTTAAGTTACTTGCCATCGTTACGTTTATTGTGGTTGGTGCTACTGCCATTAAGGCGCAAAACTACGTTCCATTTATTCCTGCTCATAAGCCAGGAACTGACTTTGGTGGTTGGCAAGGAATCTACGCTGGTGCTTCAACCATCTTCCTATCCTACATTGGGTTTGATTCAATTGCTTCTAACTCTGCTGAAGCTAAGAACCCTAAGAAGACAATGCCTCGTGGTATCATTGGTTCATTGATCATCGGTACGATTTTCTTCGTCTTTGTTTCATTAGTATTGGTTGGAATGTTCAAATACACTAACTACGCTAACAATGCTGAACCAGTTGGTTGGGCATTGAGACAACAAGGTCACGTAATCATTTCTTCAGTTGTTACTGCAGTTGCCGTTCTTGGAATGTTCACTGCATTGATCGCCATGATGATGGCTGGTTCACGTTTGATCTACTCATTTGGTCGTGACAAGATGCTTCCTAAGGTTGCTGGTAAGCTTAACAAGAACCACTTGCCAAGCGTTGCCCTTTGGGTTATCACAATCGTTGGAATCGTCATGGGTGGGGTTTTCCCATTCACATTCTTGGCTGAATTGATTTCAACTGGTACTTTGATTGCATTCATGTTCGTATCCCTTGCAATGTACCCACTTAGAAGACGTGAAGGTAAGGACTTGCCAGTTGCTCCATTCAAGGCACCATTTTACCCAATCTTCCCTGCCCTTGGTTTCTTGGGTTCACTCGCCATCTTCTTAGGACTTGATTACGAAGCTAAGGTTTACTCCGTCGTTTGGTTCATCATCGGGGTAATCATTTACTTCACTTACAGTATCTCCCATGCTAATTCAGCAATTCCTGATCAACGGGATCAAGAAACTAGCGAAGAAGTTAAATAGTTAAATCGATAAAGACCATCACATTTTTAATGCGGTGGTCTTTTTGTGTATAATTTAAATTTAAGGATGTGATCACTATCGGAGTTTACGAAAAAAAGGCCAACCAAACTAGAACTAAACTAATTGATGTAACCTTAAAATTACTGACCAAGCGCCCGCTAAATCGAATTTCTGTCAATGATATTGTTGAACAAGCCGACGTTAACCGCAGTACCTTTTATCGTTACTTTGTTGATAAGGAAGCGTTAATTGAATCCTATGAAGATCAAATGATTGAAAAATTAGAACAGCAACGTTATCGAATAATTGATCATTTTCAAGCCACCCATTCACTATTTGATGAAGATAACATCCGTGGTATTTTCGATATTTTTGCAAATGATCAGCATAACCTTAGCATTTTAATTAGCCCCAGATCACAAAGCGGCTTTCACGACCGTCTTGAAAATAAGCTATTTGATATGGTTAAAAATTCCATAAGAGAAATCAATCCCAATCGTTCTGATTCAGAAATTGATTTAATTTGTAGCTATCACGCTACGGGATTAGTTGGGATCATTAAACTTTGGTTAAGTAAGCCCCAGTATAGTGAAGAACAAATTTTATCCTTTATTAACATTGTGACCAACAAAGGCGTTTTTAATTTGTTTTTAAAATAAGACATTTATCGTAAATTGATGATTGAATCACCTTTAGAATAATTTAAGATAGTATATAGAATCTTAAATTAATTCAAAGGGGATCATTAATATGTTCAAAGTTATTAAGAGTAAAGCATTCTGGCTATACGTCATTTTAATGATCGTAGTCCTTGGACTATTCTCAGTCGCACAGGTTGGTACCAATACCACCATGAAGATGAAACAACTTCCAGTCGCATTGGTAGATAGTTCAAACGGCACGACCAGTAATAAAATTAAAAGTCAGTTGGAGAAAAAATTTGATAAAAAGTCCGCTGCAATCAAGTGGGTCAAGGTCAAAAATGAATCAGAGTTAACCGATGGCTTTAAGAATAAGAAGTACTACGGGGCCGTGGTCATTAAGAAGCATTTTGATGATAACTTAACCAGTCAACAAAATTACTTGAAGGCAACGGTCATCAGTCAAAAACTCACCGCCGCTCAACAAAAGACGACCCTCCCAGCACAAATGCAAGCTCAACTGAAAGTTGCTACTGCTGAATTAAGTAACAAGCCTGCAGCTGCTGAAATTAACGTCATCATTAACCAAGGGATGAACGCAACTGCTGCTAACACTTTAACCACTGCCCTTACAAACATGGGACAAGCATTGAACCAACGGGTGACCAAACAAAAGCAAGCTGCACTTGCCAAGCAGAACGTTTCATTAACTGCCGCTCAATGGGCTGCCGTCAACAACTCGATCAACGTCAAAACGACTACTGTTCATAAGATTCCAAGTAAAAGTGCCCATGGTGTTGCTCCAATGCTGCTCGTAGTGCTCGCTTGGTTCGGTTCAATGCTACCAGCCATCCTATTATGGCGTGAACACAAGAAGGCTAGTCCAGATGGCCACTTCTCAGTTTCTGAAATTAACAGTCAAATGTTATCTGGTGCAATTATGTCGGTTGTACTATCATTTACCATTTACTTCTTGCTCAGCGCATACGGCGTTCCGTTCCCGAATGTTAGCCAGGCAATTCTATTGCTATTCTTCAACATGTTCGTATTCTACCTAATTCAAACCACAGTTCTAGACTGGACCGGGTTAGGTGGTTGGCCAATTCTAATTGTGGTTTGGATCTTCTCCACTTCAATGATGAGTTATGCTCCAGAAATGCTGGGTTCATTCTACAGAACCTTCATCTACAGTTGGTTACCACTGCGCTTCAGTCTCCAAATGTTCAACAATTCCCTTTACTACCAAAGTGGATCTGCAACAATGGCCCCTGCCGTATGGGTAATTTTGATCATTGGAATCGTGGCTGCAGGTTTAATCTACCTTTCAAGTCTATTGAAGCATAAGGAAGATAACGCACCAAGTATTTAGTAAAAAAGAAGTATTATCATTAATTTTTGGTGATAATGTTTCTTTTATACCCTAAAAATTATATCTAATTAATTGTTATAAAGAAGATGATAATTATTATGGAAAAAAAGAAATGTTTAGTGGATGGAAAAGAATTTAATATTAAGGATGGTTATTTAATAAAGGACGTTGGATCAACTGTACTAGGACACATTAGGGCAGATTATCCTAAAGTACGCGGAGATGATTTCATATGTAAACACCATGCGCTGCACTACCAAATTCAAATGATCAATCAATTAATTGATAATAATGAGACCAAGAATAATAAAATTAACCGCAAGTTAACCGAATCATTAAATGCTAGTGATTATAAAATTGAAAATATTAATAATCAACTCAATCAAGATGCCACCTTTGGTGAAAAAGTAGCTGATATGGTTGCTAAGTTTGGTGGTAGTTGGAGCTTCATTATCGTATTTACACTGGTTCTGTTAGCATGGATGTTTATTAACGTGGTTCATTTATTTGGCGCAAAATTCGACCCCTACCCGTTCATCCTTTTAAACTTAGCACTAAGTTGTCTGGCGGCGCTTCAATCTCCAGTTATCATGATGAGTCAAAATCGAGCTGGTCATCGCGATCACCTATCTTCAGATAATGACTATCATGTTAATCTCAAATCTGAAAGTGAACTTAGAATTTTGCATGCTAAGATTGATCAACTTAATAATAATTCAATTCCTAATAGCTTTAAGATTAATCAAGTTCAACTTGCTTCCATTGGAGAAATTAATGATAAACTTGATAAAATGAGTAATGAAATCAATGAATTAAAGGAAATCATAAGGAAGCAAAATAACGTTTAAATTATTGTCTAAGCCTCCCCGGCTAAATAATATCTATGTAATCATCTAAATTTTAAGTGAATCCAAAAAGCGCCCACAAGTTATGTTTAAAAACTTGTGGACGCTTTTTAATTTTAATTGCCTAGTAAATATAACGATGCCCCAGTTAATATCAAACCGAGAATCAATACCCAAATTCCAGCTTTCAGTACCTTGCCACCCCATCCATCCCAGGCTGGCTTATTTCTAAGGGCGCGGAATTTAAATAGTGACCAGCCAACGCTAACCATAATCACTCCAACCAATAGGATGAGGTATGAAATGATGATGGCAATGCTTTTAAAATAGTTGATTATTAATCATTCCTTTGTAGTGTAATGATGATAAGTATTTTTATATAGATCGTATAATTTTAGGTGAAACAAAAAAGACGCCCCAGACTTTTGACGAAGTGAAGCGGGCGACTAATTCTATTTAATATCTAACTGATCCACTGCTCTTAAAGCAGTTTGCTAATTAAGGAGTACTGACTGCAATCAGGGCTCTTTATTTATCTATATGATATAGCTTCGCTGAGTAGAAAGTCAACTTAAATGTTTAGATCTAACTCAATATTTACATATGGTATAATTATTTTCAATTAGCATTTAATTTTGAGGGCGGTGGCTCGGACTTTGATTGGAGGTGATGCTTATGCATCATAAATCTAATGGAAGGCAACGAGTCAGTTACGATGAACGATTACCAAGCGTTATCATTGTTGATGCAAGAACTATCGTTATTATTTACGATGTTTGTGTATTTCAACGATCGAAAGTAACAAAAAAGCCGCCCCAAGCTTTTGGCGAAGTGATACGGGCGACTAATTGTTATAGTTGTTTGTAAAATGAGCCACTGCTCTTAAAGCAGCTTGCTAATTAAGGAGTCCTGATTGCACTCAGGGCTCTTTTATTTATCTATATGATATAGCTTCGCTGAGTAGAAAGTCAATTTAAATGTTTCGATTTTAAATAGCAAATAAAATAACTATCAATTGAATCAATGTACTAAATAACGTACAATTACTATAAACAATCCACAAGGAGGACTGGTAAAATGACGCTAGCTATTACCCAAAGCAACTTTAGAAATGAACTAAAAAAATATTTAGATCAAATTAATAATGAAAATGAAACTATTTATGTAACTAGAAGTAATAATAAATCGATTGCAGTGGTAAGTCAGGAAAAATTAAATTGGCTTGAAAAGTTTGCTCAATCAGAACCAGATACAAAAATGCATGCCATTGCGCGTGACCAATTAATTCGCCAGGGAATCATTGCTCCTGATCCGATTGTTAAATCTAATGATGAGTACTGGAATCAGTTTTAATGGCAAAATTAAGATTTAGACCTAGCCCCGAGTTTAACCGAAACCTTAAAAAGTTGGCTAAACTTGATAGATCAATAGTTAGCGAAGTTCGTGAGGCCATTGATGTACTTTTAGATATGAATAGTTTGCCAAAGGAATTCAATGATCATCAGTTATCTTACCAACTAAGCGATTACAGAGAATTTCACATTAGAGATACTCCTAAGGGAGGTAAATCAAATCCATTAAATGATATTATAGTAACTTATTCTATTAACTATGGTGATTTAATTGTAACTGCTATCAATATTGGTACTCATGATGAAATGTTTGGTGATAATTAATTTAATAAAAATTAACAGTTACACTATTAATTAGTAAGCGTTAATTAAACCAATCACTAGCAAGTTACAATCAAAACAATAATATATTCGTGTATTTCAACGATCGAAAGTAACAAAAAAGCCGCCCCAAGCTTTTGGCGAAGTGATGTGAGCGGCTAATGCTGTTTAATATCTAACTGAGCCACTGCTTTTAAAGCAGCTTGCTAATTAAGTAGTCCTGACTACAATCAGGGCTCTTTATTTCTCTATATGATATAGTTTCGTTGATTAGAAAGTCAATTTATATCCTTCTGCGTTTTATTAATTCATCTTACTTCTCATACAACTTCACCAACCCCTGGGTTCCATCGTTGCCCAGGTTCATTTGATCGACCATCTTTTCGTAGAGTGACTTGGCCTGCTCAGTTGCTGGAAGTGGCACATCCATCTTTTCGGATTCCTGCAGAGCAATCCGAAGGTCCTTCAAGAAGTGCTTCGCCGCAAACCCAGGCTTGAAGTCGCCTTCTAAAATCCGTGGCCCGTAGTTATCCAGGCTCCAGTTGTCCCCACTACCTTGGGAAACGGTCTTGACCAACGCGGTCAGGTCCAACCCAGCCGCCTTTCCGTAGGCCAACATTTCAGAAAGCCCGGTCATGGTCCCCGCAATCATGATTTGGTTGGCCATCTTAGTGTGTTGCCCCTTGCCGTGGCCACCGAATAAGTTGACGTTGCTGCCCATTGCGCTTAGAACTGGCTTCATTTCGTCAAAGACGGCCTGCTCGCCACCCACCATGATGGTCAGCGTCCCGTTCTTAGCACCAACATCACCACCAGAAACTGGTGCATCCAGGGTCTTAATTCCCTTGGAATCAGCAGTTTGAGCAATTTTAACTTCCAAACTCGGCTTACTGGTGGTCATTTCAATCAACGTTTGGCCCGCCTTGGCAGATTGAAATAACCCGTCTTCGCCATAGTATACTTCCTCAACATCCTGTGGGAACCCAACGATCGTCAACACTACGTCGACTTCAGCTGCTAATGCCTTGGGGGTATCTGCCCACTTAGCGCCTGCATTCATAACGGTTTCAGCATGTGCTTTCGTCCGATTATAAACGGTTACGTCATAATCATGCTTGAGTAAGTTAAGAACCATTCCAGTTCCCATCACTCCGGTCCCAATAAATCCAATTTTCATTTGAACGCCCTCTTTAATTTATTTGATGCCCATATTATATGCGTTCAAATTCATTAATTTCAATCAATCTGCTTTCAAACCAAAAAAAGATGAACCCGCCATCTCGTGACGAGTTCATCTTTTTTACTTATGCTTATATTTTTGATCCGATGGTTTCTTGCGAAACGCGAACTTAACGAGGGCCAGGTATGCCACCCAAAAACCCACCAGTAAGATTGCGCGAACGATGTAGTTGTCAAAAAGTGCCATGCCGATCCCTCCTCAGTTAAATTAGCCTAATTAAATCGTTTTCCGAACGTATGGGTCGGTGCTAATCTTTTGATCCAAGATCGTATTAGCCCATGCCTTAGCGGAGAAGAGTGAATGGTCACGCCAGTTTCCACAACTTTCAGCAGTTGTTCCTTGAACGTCCTTCCATTCAACGTTGTTAGCAATTTCTTCTAGGGAGCTCTTCAATGCCTTGGCAACGTCTTCAGTTGAATGTGAACCCCAAGTGATTAAATGAAAACCAGTCCGACAACCAAATGGTGAACAGTCGATCACGCCAGTAAGGCGGTCACGAAGCAAGCCTGCCAAGAGGTGTTCGATGGTGTGCAACCCAGCGGTTGGGATTGCTTCTTCATTTGGTTGAACTAAGCGGAGGTCGTAATTTGAAATTACGTCGCCATGTTCACCCTTTTCTTCAGTAATTAAACGAACGTATGGAGCATGAACCTTTGTGTGATCGAGTGTGAAACTTTCTACTTTAGCCATAAATAATCAACCTTCCTGTTTTTAAAATTTAAGTTTATCGAATTAGTAATTAAATGCTGGAACATCAACGCCTTGGTATTCCTTCTTGATTAAATCATAAACTGCCTTAGAATTGTATGCTTTAACCACCTTCTTAAATGTAGCGTTGTTCTTTTCTGATTCCCGTGTTACCAAAATGTTAATCCAAGGCTTGTTGTATGGATCTTTAATATCAGGTGCGATTTGAAAAATGGAATCCTTAGCTGGATTCATGTGGTTAGCTTGAACGTAGTTAGCATTCGTAATTCCAGCTGCAAAGTTTGGTAATAACTTCAAGATGGCAGCAGGGTCAACTTCAATAATGTTAAGGTGCTTAGGGTTGCTAGTGATGTCAGTCAAAGTTGGGGAGTAACCCTTCTTAGGATTAGTCTTGATCAAACCGGCCTTTTCAAGCACCTTCAAAGCCCGTCCAGCGTTGGTTGGGTTGTTTGGAATTGCGATCTTATCGCCATCTTTGAGGTCCTTAACGCTCTTGATCTTCTTGGAGTAGATGTTCAATGGTTGGATGTATGTTTGTCCAATTACAGCAAACTTATAATGCTTTTGTTGTTCTTCTTGCTTTAGAAATGCATAGTGTTGGAATGAGTTAATATCAATTTGCCCGTTGGCAGTTGCTTGGTTCAACGCATCCCCATCACTAAAGACCTTGACCTTGGCGTAAATATGTTCCTTGGCCAATTCCTTGTTGATTTCCTTCCAGATTGGAATATCGGTCGAACCAGTAACCCCGACATTCACGACCTTGGTCTTGCCACCATCAGAACTAGAACTAGTTGAATTGGAATTTCCCTTTCCTGAGAAAATCACGAATCCTAAAATAACGACTAATACTCCGACAATCCCTAAGGATGTCCATTGTAATTTTTTCTTCTTACTCATTTATGCCATCTCCTAATGTTTTAATGTTTCAGATATTAATGTTCCTAAAATTTGGACGATCGTTACGATAATCAATAACACGATGATACATGCCAAAGTTACGTCGAATTGGTTTTGTTGATAACCATATTGGATGGCAAAGTTTCCTAAGCCCCCACCACCAACAACTCCGACAATGGCGGTCAACCCGACCAGACTCACGATGGTCGTGGTGGTCATTCTGGTTAAACTCGAAATACTTTCGTGCAGGTAGATCGACTTAATGATTTGGAAATTGGTCAACCCGATTGCTTCACCAGTTTCGACCAAACCAGAATCGGTATCGTTCAATGCTGATTCAATCTGTCTGGAAAAGAAGGGCGTGATCCCAATTACCAGTGGGAAAATGGTCCCTCGTACCCCAATCGCAGTTCCAGAAATCGCGGTCGTAAGTGGAATCAACGCAACGATCAAAATGATGAATGGAATCGATCGGAAGAGGTTGATCAACTTATCCACAATGTTCCAGACGACCCGATTGGGTGCAATCCCATCAGACTGGGTAACCACTAAGATAATCCCTAACACTAAACTCACGACGAAGGATATCAAACCAGCGATGATCACCATTTCAATCGTTTCTAGGATTGATTCTGTAAATGCTTGCCAGTTCGCACCAACGTTTGGAAAATACTTATCTAGCATTATCAATCACCTCCACTTCAACGTCTTTTTGTTGTTGTAAATATTGTTCAGAAGAATCAACATCCGCCTGCTTACCATCTAAGACGATAATCAAACCACCCAATAGTTGCTTTTGAATCAATTTGATATCCCCAATGATGATATTTGCGTTCACATTGAATTTCCGTGAAATATCGGAAATCAATGGGGTAACCGTCTCACCATCTCGATAACTCAATCTGATCAATTTCTGTCCAGGTCTCAAGTTGATCGTGTCGACCAGTTCTTGTGAAATTTTCAGGTTCGAAGTGGTGTTGATGAACTTCTTCGTCAACGCTTCCTTCGGATCAGAGAAAACCGAGTAAACATTTCCTTGTTCAACGATGCTCCCCTTGTCCAACACCGCAATGTCATCACAGATCGATTCGATCACGTGCATTTCATGGGTCACAATGATGATCGTAATCCCGTAGTCGCGATTCAACTGCTTTAATAAATCCAAGATCGAATCAGTCGTTTCAGGATCCAAAGCACTCGTTGCTTCATCACAGAGCAATACTTCTGGGTCGTTGATCAACGCCCGCGCAATTGCGATTCGTTGCTTTTGTCCCCCTGACAATGAAGAAGGATATGCGGAATACTTATCTGGTAACCCGACTAAGTCCAAGAGTTTACGGACTTTGCTGGCCACTTCTTCTTTGGAGAAGCCGCGGTACTTGATCGGTAATGCGATGTTCTCAGCAATCGTTCTACCAGGCATCAAGTTGAATTGTTGGAAGATCATGCTGATCTTACTGCGCAGGTTCAACAATGATTTGTGGTCTAGTTCGTTGACCGTTTGATCATTGAACGTTACCGTTCCATCGGTTGGTTTTTCTAAGCCGTTGATACAACGGATCAAAGTGGACTTTCCAGCTCCACTGTAACCAATCACCCCGAAGATTTTGCCCTTCGGAATTGAGAGGTCAATGTCTTTCAATACGTGGTTAACACCATCATCGGTGTCGAAAGACTTATTAACTTTTTTGAAATTAATTACATCTGTTGCCATTCTTATCACCCTCGTTTACTAGCAATTAAAAAACGCCCCCAGATTCACACTTAATGAACCTAGGGGCGTAATTCATACGCGGTACCACCCTACTTAGTGGCCGTTCGACCACCATCTCTTCGTTGGTAACGCGTTCGACGCGCCGTTAACTTGCTTAGTCGCTCGTTAACGATTGTTGATCCAGGACCATTTTCACTAACCCCTCCGTACTGCTTTCCATCAACCGCAGCTTTCTGTGACGGGGGCAATTAGTTACTCATCCCTTCAGTGAATGCGAATTAGTTTTGCACCGTTTGCCAAACTTCATTCGCAGTATCGATTACTAATTTAATTTTCTTCCATTGTTGTTTTTCGGTTAAATGGTTTCCCTCTTCGGTTGAAGCAAAACCACATTGGGTACTTAATGATAAGTTTTCCAATGGGACATATTGAGCTGCTTCATGAATCCGGTTAACCAAGTTAGCTGGTTCTTCTAATTCTGGTTTCTTGCTAGTCACTAACCCTAACACGACTTCTTTGCCAGGGGTAACTTCCTTTAATGGTGTGAAATCACCGGAACGGCTGTCGTCAAATTCCAAGTAGTAGGCTGAAACGTTTTCTTCGGAAAACAACGTGTGGGCAACTGGTTGGTACCCGCCGCTCGCAGCCCAAGTCGAAGCGTAGTTCCCGCGACAAACATGGGTGCTGACCCGCAAGTCATCAGGCAAGTCCTTGAGTGCTTCGTTGTTAAAGCGTAAGTAGAGCTTCTGTAAATCTTCGATGTCGTTATAGTTATCGGTCATCGTCTTCCAGAAGTCCTTGTCAGCAAGCATCCCCCAAGTACAGTCGTCAAACTTCACATCACGACAACCAACTTCATAAAGGGCGATGATCAAATCATGGTATGCTTGACCAATATCATGAACCAATGCATCGGTATCCTTACCATAGAACTTTTCCAAGGCAGCGATATTTTCAGGGCCCCGCACTAGTTCTGCATATAGTTGCGCTGGAGAAGGAATGCTTTGGCGCGCTACGATCGAGTCATCATCCTTCGTCAAGTTGTAGAGGAACTTGTAAGCAACTAGGTCCGGATGGTTCGGGTTAAATTTAATCTTCCCTTCGACTTGGGCCGAATCATTTCTGGTTTCAACATCATGGAAGATGTACCCGTGTTCTTGCTTGGTATGCTTGATTCCATCAAAGCCCCAGAAGGTATCCAAGTGCCAGTAGCTGCGGCGGAATTCTCCGTCGGTCACGATCTTTAAGCCGACTTCTTTTTCCTTGGCAACTAACTTGGTGATTTCTTCGTTTTCGACCTTAGTGAGTTGATCATGGTCAATAGCATGGTTTTCAAAGTCTTTTCTAGCATCCTTTAATTCTTTTGGTCTTAAGAAACTTCCGACAATATCGTAGTGCAATGGTTGTCCGTTAAATTTTGGCATATTGTTACTTCCCTTCGATTCATAATTCAAATAAAAAAAATCCGCTCCTAGTGTATATACTAGAAGCGGATTTCCGCGGTACCATTCTATTTCGATAATTGTTTACACAAATATCCTCACTAACGTCTAACAACGTGTGCAGTGAATAATGGTTGCCACCCCATCGACGTTTAAATATCAACGCCGCCAAATTACAGGCCATCTTCACGAATATCGAATCGGTCTACTCACAGCAACCGTAGACTTTCTGAACCATCTTTAATCGTTACTCTCCTGATCATCTTGTTTATTTGAATTCGATTTAATTAATTGATTACATTCTACGAAGTTTAGTTGGGAATGTCAACAGTTTTTCTAATTCTTTTTTAATTTAGTCCCAAATAGGTTAACCAGAATCCCCTTTCAACGTTGATATACAAACTATTAACGGGATTTAAAATATTTTCAATTAATTAAATTCAAATTGGATTTAAACTCCAATTATGATTAAATTACTCATCAAAATATTCCTGTTTGGATTCAAATCGACCAATCTAATTTAATTTTAATCATTCAATTTAGATAAAAATAATCATTTAATATAAGATTGTTATCATTTTCAAATCATCCTTGCTTTTTGATTAAATTATCATTAGAATATAGTGCATTAATGAAATAATCATTAAAGGTAATAACAATTGAAGGGTGAGGTTTAAAATGACAGATGCAAGTAAAGCTCATCAACAAATTCTAGATATCCAAAATGTTGGGACGTCCTTTAAAATCGATGGCAAGTATTATCCCGCCATCTCAGGGATTAATCTTACGGTTAACAGAGATGAAATTTTAGCACTTGTTGGTGAATCTGGTTGTGGGAAGAGTACCCTTGCCACGACCATCATGGGATTACAAAATCCCAATGATTCCAAAACTTCGGGGAAAATTATTTTTGAAGGTAAAACAGACTTACTTTCATTAAACGAAGCACAGTACAATCGAATTCGGGGTGGCAAGATTGGAATGATCTTCCAAGATCCATTGTCAGCATTGAATCCGCTCAAACGGATTAGTGATCAAATTGGTGAGACCCTCTTTTACCATACCGATTTAAACGCTAAGCAACGTTACGACCGTGCGATCGAGTTACTCGACCAAGTTGGAATCCATGATCCAAAATTAGTGGGGCATCAATTCCCCCATCAACTTTCCGGCGGGATGCGACAACGGGTGATGATTGCAATTGCGATCGCATGTAAGCCCGACTTGATCATTGCCGATGAACCCACGACGGCCCTTGACGTTACGATTCAAGCCCAAATTTTGGACCTGCTTCGTAAAATTCAAAAGGAAAACCACATCGGGATCATCTTGATCACCCATGATTTAGGGGTTGTTGCTGAATCAGCAGACAGAGTGGCGGTTATGTACGCTGGTGAGATTGTTGAACTGGGGAGCACTAAGCAGGTTTTCACGCACCCCGAACATCCCTACACCCGTTCGTTGATCCGCTCGATTCCGCAAGCAGATTCTGAAAACGATGAACTATACGTGATCAACGGAATGGTGCCATCACTTAAGAAGATGCCTAAGACTGGTGATAAGTTTGCGCCGCGGATTCCATGGGTCCCAGCGGATCAACACGAAGAACACCCAACGATGCATGAAGTAGAGGCCGGTCACTTCGTCAGATGTATCTGCTATAAGAACTTTGCGTTCCCAGATGAAGCTAAAGGAGGCCGTGCTGTATGAGTTTAGTAGAAGTTAAAGACTTAAAAGTGTACTACCCAGTGCGGGGTGGTTTTTGGAACCGTATCGTAAACAACGTCAAGGCCGTTGACGGGGTCAGCTTTAAGATTGAAACTGGCCAAACGTTTGGCCTCGTTGGCGAATCCGGTTCTGGAAAATCAACAACTGGTAAAACGATCGTTGGTCTGGAACAAGCGACATCTGGAGAAGTCATTTACGACGGGCAAGATATTACCAAAAAAAGCGTCCGCAATAAAATGCAATATAATAAGGATGTCCAAATGATTTTCCAAGATGCAATGTCCAGTTTGAATCCTGAAAAACGGATTTACGATATCATTGCTGAGCCACTGCATAATTTTACCGATCTAAATAAGGAAGAGATCAAACTACGGGTGATCGAACTCCTCGATATTGTTGGGATCAGTGCTGAATCAATTTATAAGTACCCCCACCAATTCTCAGGTGGACAACGACAACGAATTGATATCGCTCGGGCCGTTGCCACTAACCCTAAGTTGATCGTGGCGGATGAACCAGTTTCTGCCTTGGATCTATCAGTTCAGGCGCAGGTCTTGAATTTCATGAAGAAAATTCAACGGGAATTCAACGTTTCATACCTATTCATTTCCCATGATCTAGGGGTTATTCGGCACATGTGTACCAATATTGCGATCATGAATCGGGGGCGGTTAGTGGAAATTGGGACCCGTGATGAAATTTACAACCACCCCCAACACATCTACACGAAGCGCCTTCTTGCTGCGATTCCAAGTACCAACGTCGATGAACGCGAAGCCCACCGCAAGCACCGCCTTGCAATTGAACAAAAATACCGTGAAGAAAGCGATCAGTACTACGATGACGAAGGATTGGCCTTGCCCCTTCAACAACTATCGCCTACTCACTGGGTGGCATTACCAGCAACAGCCATTGCTGAACTTAAAAAATCCAATGATCAGGAGGTGGCAGACTAATGTGGAAAACAATTTTAAGACGGGTCTTAATTATGATCCCAGAACTATTTATCCTTAGCATCCTTGTGTTCCTATTAGCAAAGGCCATGCCTGGTGATCCATTTACAGGAGCCATTAACCCTAAATTAAATGCCGTTCAGATGCATCACTTGATGAAGATCAACGGACTATATGATCCATGGTATCAACAATACTGGAATTGGTTAGTTCACTTATTCCACGGTAACTTAGGGATGAGTTATGAATACCAAGAACCAGTTACAACATTGATTGCGCAACGGGGTGGTAACACCCTTTGGTTAGCACTTGCTACCATGGTCCTTACATACGCAATTGGGTTGCCACTCGGGATTTATGCCGGGAAGCATGAAGGTAAGTGGCAAGATTCATTGGTACGAATCTACTCATACGTAACCATGTCAGTTCCATTCTTCGTTATTTTGGTGCTTGGAGTTTGGATTTTTGGATACGGACTTGGCTGGTTCCCAACTAGTGGCTCCGTTTCCCCAACCGCCAGCGGACTTGGTGGTACCTTACTTTCCAGAATTGGGCACATCATTTTGCCCGCCCTTTTAGGAGCATTCTTTGGGACCACTGGAATCGTGCAATACCTTCGTTCTGAAGTGATCGATGCTAAGCGTTCCGACTACGTTAAGACGGCCCGTTCTAAAGGGGTGCCAGTAAAGGACATCTACAAACACCATATCTTTAGAAATTCGCTGTTGCCAATTACCGCATTTGCGGGTTATTCGATCACAGGACTATTAGGCGGTTCCATCTTTACGGAACAAATCTTCTCATACCCTGGAATGGGGCTCTTATTCCTAAATGCAATTAGCTATCGTGATTACACTGTTATTACCGCTCTTGTGCTACTATATGGATTCTTGAACCTCCTTGGGACGTTGTTATCTGACATCATCTTAAGTGTCGTTGATCCAAGAATCCGAGTTGAATAGGAGGGGTAAAAATGAAGAACAAAACTTTAAACATTAACAACTTAAGTGCTGATGATTTAGCACGCCTCACTAAGGAAGCTGAGGAAAATGCCTCGCCCTCCCAACTGAGGGTGATTTGGAACGAATTTAAGGCCGACAAACTCGCCTTAATTTCACTTATTGCATTAGTATCATTTATTTTATTTACGGTGATCGCATCGTTTTTCATCAACCAAAGTGCCATGATGCAAACTAACATCATGGATAGTTTCAGCAAACCATTCACTCCAGAATATTGGTTAGGAGCAGATGCTTCTGGGCGTTCGATCGCCAAGCAACTGATCGTTGGTTCTAGAAATTCAATCGGTATCGCAATTGGTTTGACCATTATTTCGTCCACCTTTGGGATTGCCTACGGGCTGATTTCAGGTTACTTTGGTGGGTTTGTCGATTTAGCAATGCAAAGACTCTATGATTTTATGATGATCATTCCAATGCTAATGTTCATCATTGTTTTGGTAACCATCATTCCCCATTACAATGCCATTACGTTGACGTTAATTCTTTCGATTTTCTACTGGATGGGGACGTCTCGGCTAATTCGTTCGAGAACATCTTCAGAAGCGCACCGCGACTATGTATTTGCGGCTAAAACTTCTGGCGCTAGCAATCTAAAAATTATCTTTAGCGAAATTATGCCTAATATTTCATCACTCATCATTGTTGATACGACCCTTTCCTTCGCCGAAAATATCGGGGTTGAAACCGGACTATCATACCTTGGGTTTGGGCTCCCATTGAACACTCCTTCACTAGGGACGTTAATTGGAAACGCCAGTGACCCTACTAACATTACGCAATACTGGTGGAACTGGTTGCCAGCTGCTGCAGAAGTGGTGATCATGTGTCTTGCCATCAGTTACATCGGGCAAGCAGTTAGAAGATCAACTAGCGTTATGCAAAGACGTGGTAACTAATCTTTTTTTAATTTTATAACACACTAAAATCGGGCAAACGCCCGATTTTTTAGTTATTTTTAACTTTATTAAAAATAATCTTAATAAAACACTTGAATTTTAATTAAAAAATGATTAGAATGTTATCTATAATATTTTTATTAAAAAATAATTAATAGATTTACATAACAGGTGGTGAACATTGTTTATGAGTTAGTTTCAAAAAAATATCGTTTCACTATTGGAGGAATTGTTTATGATTAAACATAAAAAATGGCTGACAGCAGGAATTGCGATGCTATCAGCACTTACGTTAGCTGCGTGTTCAAACAGCAGCAATAATAGCGGCAGCTCAAAGCATGCCGATTTACCCACTTCTTATAATACCTCAGGAAAGGGAACCACTAGTGGGAACAACAGCACATTAAAAGTTGCTGAAGTTAATAATTCACCATTCGCCGGAATTACATCTCCTACATTACAAGTTAATGCTGAAGATGGCGATGTATACTCACCAGGTCAACAAGCACTGTTCAATGTTGATGCGAACTATAAGATTGTTGATGGTGGTTTAGCTAACTTGAAGCTTGATAAGGCTACCAAGACCGCGACCGTTACCGTTCGTAAAGATGCTAAGTGGTCAAACGGGATGAAGGTTACCGCAAAGGACGTTGAATACGCCTACGAAATCATTGCGAACCCTAAGACGACTTCCCAACAATACTCAGCTGATATGAACAAGATTGATGGGTTAGCTGAATATCACGCTGGTAAGGCTAAGACAATTTCCGGATTTACATACCCAGATGGCCAAAACGGCAATGTCCTTAAGATTAAGTTCAATAGTTTCCCACCTTCGTTGAAGTACTTAGGTAATTCTACGATGTGGCAAGCTGCTGAACCATACGAATACTTTAAGAACGTTCCAATTGACAAGCTTGCTTCCAGTGCTCAAGTTCGGAAGAACCCAATCTTCGTTGGTCCTTACAAACTTTCTAAACAAGTACAAGGTGAATCAACTACTTGGGTTCCTAACAAGTACTACTTCGGCCCAACTCCTAAGATCAAGAACATCACGATCCAAGTTGTTTCACAAAGTAACTTCGCCGCTGCATTTAAGGCTAAGAAGTACGACTTCGCATTTGGTGGTGTAAGTAGTCAATATCCTCAAGTCAAGAAGTTGAGTGATTACACTGCCGTTGGTTCCCCTGCCCTTTCATTTAGTTACTTCGGTTTCGTCCTTGGTCATGCGAACAAGGAAGGCGTTAGTGTTACCGACAAGAACGCTAAGATGGGTAACAAGAACCTTCGTCAAGCATTGATGTACTCACTTAACCTTGATCAAGTTTACAAAAAGTTCGGTTACGGACTTAGCTGGCACGCTAACACGCTCCTTCCTCCAGCATTTAAGAAGTACTACGACAGTAAAGCTGCCGGATTCCCATACGACTTCAAGAAGGCTGAAAAGCTCCTTGATGAAGCTGGTTACAAGAAGAAGGGCAAGTGGAGAACCCAACCAAATGGGAAACCACTTACGATCTACTACGGTGCAATGCAAGGAACTAGCACTACCCTTGCAATTCAACAATACGAATTGCAACAATGGCACAAGCTAGGCTTGAACGTTCAATTCGCTGGTGGTAAGCCAATGGAAATGAACAGCTTCTACGCAATCCTACAAAAGCCACAACAAAACAAGATTGATTTCTATACCGGTGCCTTCACTACTAATAGTGAACCAACCCCTACTGGAATCTTCGGTACCTCAGCAGCATTTAACATGGGACACTTTGCAAACAAGCAAAACGACCAACTCTTGGCTAACATGAACAATGACAAGGCTTGGAACGAAAGTTACAGAGTAAAACAATTCAAGGATTGGCAAGAATTCATGAATGATCAAACAGCTTACGCTCCTAACGCATTCTCACTTTCATGGTCACCAGTTAACAAGCGGGTTGTGAACTACACTACTTCCCCTGCTAACAACTACTTCTGGAGTAACCTTCAATTGAACAGCGCTTCTACTAAGTAGTCGATCATAATTAGCGATTCGCTAAATTAAAATAAGCTCCATCAGGAAATTCCTGATGGAGCTTATTTTTTATGGTTTTTAATACCCCTTATTATAATTTACTTCATTAACTGCCACTGTCCCATCCTGCTTAAACTGCGCCAGGTTTTGGTTCAAAATCTGCAATGATTCTTCTAAATATTCAGCATGGATTCCTGAGATATGCGAAGTGATCAAAACATTCTCCCGTTGCCAGAGCGGATGATCAGCAGGCAGTGGTTCTGGATCGGTCACATCTAGTCCCGCCGCCCCTAATTGACGATTATCGATCGCCGCCAATAAATCATCGGTATTGGTGCTAGGCCCGCGTCCAATGGTGATGAAGATCGGTTGATTCGTTAAAGAATTGAAAAACGCTTCATTATATATTCCCTCAGTTGCACTGGTTAGTGGCAGCGCGTTTACAATGATGTCAGCCGCGGTAATGGAGGGATTTTGCAAGTTAGTATTACTAACGGTGTTGGCGAATCCAGCGACGGAATGACCATCGTGGTTCACCCCCGTCACCTGCGCCCCAAAGGCATCCAGTAATTCTGCAATCCGTTGTCCAATGTGGCCCGTGCCGAAGATGACAGCATGCTTACCATGAATCATCTTCAAACTATGGGTCGGCTTTAGCCATCCCTGCTTGCGAGCTGATTCTAATAGGAAGCGATATTGACCTAAGATCATGCCAATTGCTGATTCGGCAATTGGTTCAGCATGGATACCATTGACCGTGGTCAAAATCACCCCCTTA
This sequence comes from Nicoliella sp. ESL1120, assembly GCF_058508515.1. Lineage (NCBI taxonomy): Bacteria > Bacillati > Bacillota > Bacilli > Lactobacillales > Lactobacillaceae > Nicoliella > Nicoliella sp. ESL1120. Next base: position 327,422 of record NZ_CP196383.1, on the reverse strand, counting down.
GCCTGCATCTTCTTTAGTGGGTAGTAATCAACCCCGGCGGAAAGGGCTTGAACCCACTTTAAGTGCGAGTTGGCACTTTCCAACATGTAATTCAATTCATCATGACCATAGCCGATCATAACGTTAATTTGATCTAGATCAACAGATGGGTTTTCAAAATCATAGTAAAGATGGTCATTAGCAAAAGCTTGATCCTTATCAAACAACTGCTTAATTTGATCGATTTTAAAATTATCATTTGCAATTGCAACTAAAATATTCATTATTATTCACCTCATCACCTAACTTACGCCCATTCAAAAATCAACACAATTGATTTGAATGAATAAAGATGTATGCATAATAAAGGCTTTTTAGCCGTTAAAATGAATATTATTAGTATATATATACAATTAATTAAAATAAAACGGCATAAAAATACACAAAAAAGTTGAATAATGTTATGATTAGTGATAATATAATGAATATAAATTCTAAATAAGCACATTATATACATATAGCTTGTATATTAAATTTAACGGAGGAATCATTATGCAAAATCAATTCAATTTCTTTTCAAATCAATTCCATGGCAGAAGCATTCTTGCTGAAACTGACCTTACCCCAAGCGAAATGAACTACTTAGTTGACTTCGGGCTCCACTTAAAAGCAGAAGCAAAGCAAAATAACTACACTAAGTACCTTGAAGGTAAGAACCTCGCCCTCATCTTTGAAAAGAATTCAACACGAACTAGATCTGCATTCACCACTGCTGCATTTGAGCTTGGTGCTAACCCCGTTTTCTTGGGGAAGGATGATATCCACCTTTCACACAAAGAATCAGTTGCCGATACTGCTAAGGTATTGGGTAGTATGTATGACGGAATTGAATTCCGTGGTTACAAGCAATCAGACGTTGAAACACTGGCTAAGTATTCGGGCGTTCCTGTTTGGAACGGTCTAACTGATGAATGGCACCCTACCCAAACGATTCCTGATTTGATCACGATCAAGGAAAACTTCGGTTCGTTCAAGGGTGTGAAGCTCGCCTACCTCGGTGATGGTCGTAACAACGTTGCCCACAGCCTCCTCGTTGGTTGTGCAATGGTCGGTATTGACGTTGCCATCGTTAGCCCTAAAGAATTAACCCCTGCCTACGATGTAATCAAAATCGCACAGAAGTATGCCGATGAAAGTGGTGCTAAGATTGAAATCACTGCTGATCTTGACAGTGGTTTAAAGGGTGCCAACGTAGTAACTACTGACGTTTGGGTATCAATGGGTGAAGATAACTGGCAAGAACGAATCAATCTGTTAAAACCATACCAAGTTAACATGAGTGCCCTCAAAAAGACCGGTAACATATATGGATATAATGAAAAATTAATCGTAATGCACTGTCTCCCAGCATTCCACGACTTAAATACTGAAGTGGGCCAAGAAGTCTTCGAAAAATACCACCTCAGTGAATTAGAAATTACCGATGAAGTCTTCAACAGTAAATACGCTCGCCAATTCGACGAAGCAGAAAACAGAAAACATGGAATCAAGGCCATCATCGCCGCTACGCTCGGTAATATGTATATTCCCAAAATTTAGAAATCGAAAGGTTGTTTTAAAATGAACGTTGCAATTATTGGAATCACAGGTTATGCAGGAATGGTATTGTTCGGACTCCTTCAAAAGCATCCCGGCATCATTAAAATCAATATTTATCAACATGATCTTAAGGAATCCGTTCCATTGAAAACACTAGCCCCACAATACGCTTACTACACTAAAGCGGTTAAACCATATGATGCGAAGCAAATCATCACTGAAAACGATGCCGTTTTCTTTGCAACACCAGCTGGCATTACTTCTAAGCTAGCTGAACCATTCTTTGCTGCCGACTTTCCAGTAATTGATCTATCAGGCGACTTTCGGCTAAAGGATCCAAAGGAATACGAAAAGTGGTACCAAAAACCAGCTGCTCCACAAACCGAATTAGACAACGCTTATTATGGTCTCGCAGATATTACTAACAACCCTGGTAAGAATTACGTCGCTAACCCAGGTTGTTACGCTACTTCAGTGCTATTAGGGCTCGCTCCACTGATCAAGGCGGATATCGCCGATCTTGATAACATCGTCATCGATGCAAAATCTGGCTTATCGGGAGCTGGTAAGAAATTGACTGAATCAAGCCACTTCGTACAAGCCCATGATAACCTGCAAATTTACAAGCCAAATGAACATAAGCACATCCCAGAAATTATGGCAATGCTCAAGCAATGGAATCCAAAGATTGACCACATCCAATTCATGACCACCCTAGCACCGTTCAACCGCGGGATTATGAGTTCGATCTATGTAAAGATTAAAGATGGAATAAGCGAAGAAACGATTCAAGAACAATTTGCTAAGTTGTACAAAGATCATCCATTCGTAAAGGTTTCTACAACCGAATTACCAACCGTTAAGAGTGTCGTTGGTACCAATGAATGCCACATCGGACTTAGTTACAACCCCGTTACTAAGTACCTATTGGTCGACAGTGTGATCGATAACATGATCAAAGGTGCTGCGGGCCAAGCCATCCAAAACTTCAATCAACTCTTTGCATTTGACGCTGACTACGGGCTTAAATTAACCCCAGTATTACCATAGGAGGATCCAATATGAAAATCATCGCATTTAAATGGCCTAAGGGCTTCCAATCTGGTGCCGTTCACGCTGGTTTTAAAGCTGATCAGAAATTAGACATGTGTTGGCTCGTTTCTGATCAACCATGTGCTGCAGCTGGGGTCTACACCAAGAATCAATTTCAAGCAGCCCCCGTTCAAGTAACTAAGCAACACATTAATGCTAAGCATCAGCTAAAGGCCGTCGTGGTCAACAGTGGGAACGCAAACTCATTTACTGGCGAACAGGGAATTCAAAACGTGAACACCGAAGCCAAGTGGGTTGCAGATAAGCTCAACGTAAAACCAGATGAAATCGGAATTGCCTCCACTGGAATCATTGGCAAGCAACTGCAAATGGACGTTATCGAAAATGGCTTAAATCATCTCACCCTCTCTGATAGCACGGACGCTCCAGAAGCAATCATTACCACAGATACCACTTCCAAGAAGATTTGTGTCGAAACTGAAATTGATGGTCAAACCGTAACCGTCACTGGGTTTGCCAAGGGGTCTGGGATGATCCATCCGAACATGGGAACCACCCTTAGCTTTATTTCGACCGATGCAAACATTGAAGGATCAGTCCTCCAATCGATCCTCAGTGCTAAGATCGTAAATTCATTCAACCAAATTACAGTTGACGGTTGTATGTCCACCAATGACATGGTAATCGCCCTTGCTAATGGTGAAGCGGGTAATCACCCCCTCAATGCTACCCATCCAGAATTCCATGAATTCGTGAACGCATTCAACTACGTCCTCACTGGTCTCGCAAAGTTAGTTGCCCGTGACGGTGAAGGATCATCCAAACTAATCGAAGCAGACGTTAACCATGCTGCTAGTCAATTAGATGCCAACCACGTTGCAAGAGCAATCGTTGGCTCCAACTTAATCAAGGCGATGATTTTCGGTGAAGATGCTAACTGGGGAAGAATTGTTCAAGCCCTCGGCCAGACCGAAGCTAAGATCAGCCTGGACCAATTAGCAATTAGCATTGAAGGCACTGAAGTCGTTAAGAACAGTCAACTTCAAGATATCGACATGGATGCACTTAGAAAACAACTTGCAAATGATGAAATCAACATCACAGTAGATCTAGCTGCTGGTAATTACAGTGGCGTTGCATGGGGCTGTGATTTAACTTATAAATACGTTGAAATCAACGCAGCATACGAGGAGTAATGATTATGATCGTAATTAAAATTGGTGGTAACATGGTTAAGAACTTAACCACAGACTTTTTCAACTCAATTAAGACCCTTCAAGAACAAGGCGAACAGGTCTTAATCGTTCACGGTGGGGGTAACCTCATTTCTGAATGTGGTAAATTCATCGGTCAACCAGCCCATAAAATCAACGGGATTCGGGTCACTAATGAACAGATGATGGACATTACGAGCAACGTTTTAAACCGCATCATTCAACCAGAACTCCACAAACAGTTTAGCGCCCACGGCATTAAAAGTACCATGATGAATTCTGATAACTACCCATTTTTATTGGGTGACTACATTGATAAGGCTACCTATGGTGAAGTTGGTGCAATCAATCAGGTCAAGGCGAACTACATCGATGTGATGACATACCAATCAGTTGGTCTTTGCTCATCCATCGCCATTGGTCCGGAAGGCCAAAAGCTCAATGTGAACGCCGACATGGCTGCCGAAGCAATTGCTAGCATGGTCAACGCCGACCAATTGATCCTATTAACTGACGTTCCTGGGGTAATGCTAGATGACGAGGTGTTAAGTCAACTCGACCACCAAACCGCAGTTAAACTCGTTGAAAGCCAAAAGTTAGTCAACGGAATGATTCCAAAGGTCAATGCTGCATTCAAGGCCGTTGATAATGGCATCAAGCACGTCTCAATCACGAACGACTTAAGTAAAGTCGGCACCGCAATCGTAAATTAGGAGGAAATATTTAATGACAAGTTTAATTAACACATACGCACAATTTCCGATCGAACCAGTTGATGGTCATGACTACCATTTAATCGATCAAAACGGCAAGGAATACATTGATTTAACTTCTGGAATCGGGGTCTGTAACCTCGGTTACAGTAACCAACAGGTTAAGGATGCCGTTAAAAAACAAGTTGACCACATTTGGCATATCTCTAATCTATATGTCAATAGCAAGGCCGAACAAGTAGCTGAAAAGCTTTGTCCAAAAGGTTATCAAGCATTCTTCTGTAACTCTGGGACCGAAGCCAACGAAGCTGCAATGAAGTTAGCACGGAAAGCCACTGGCAAATCCCAAATCGTTGCCTTCAACTTTGGATTCCATGGTCGGACCTACGGATCACTTTCCATGACTGGCTACCCTCACATTAAGGATGGCTTCGCTGCATTGGTTCCAGACATTAAGTTCGAAGAATACAATGACGATGCTTCATTAGCAGCGATTACTGAAGAAACTGCCGCAGTCATCTTAGAAGTCGTTCAAGGTGAAGGTGGCGTTAACGTTGGTAATAAAAAATGGCTACAAGCCGTTCAAGCTAAGTGTCATGAAACCAACACCCTCTTGATCATTGATGAAGTGCAATCAGGGATGGGACGGACTGGATACAAATTCGCATTCGAACAATTCGACTTACAACCAGACATCATTACGGTTGCTAAGGGACTTGCCAATGGGCTCCCCGTTGGTGCAATGTTGGCTAAGGAATCCGTTGCAAAGGCCTTTCAACCTGGTGACCACGGAAATACATTTGGTGGTAACAAGGTCGTTATGGCATCAGCCAACGCTGTTTTAGACCAACTAACTCCAGACTTTTTAGCAACGGTTCAAGCTAAGGGTGCTAAATTAGCTGAAATGCTAAATAATGAAATCAAACCACTCGACCACGTTAAAAGTATTTCTGGCACTGGTTTAATGATCGGAATTCATTTGACTGATGATGTTAAGGTCGGCGATGTAATCAAGAAACTCCAAGATGATGGAGTATTAACCCTCTCTGCACGGGGCAACACGTTAAGATTATTACCACCATTAATTATTGACGAAGCTGCATTAGCAGATGCAGTTGCGAAAATTAAAAAAGCAATTGGATAATAAAAAGCATTGCAAGGAATAAAATCCTGCAATGCTTTTTTAAATGGATTAGTTAATAATTACTTAGTTAAATATTTGCTTTGTAGCTTTTGAATATCAGCGTTCGTAAGACCGAGCCCCTTCTTCAAGTAGCCCATCATTGAACCATATTTCTTTTCAGCAAGTGAATAAGCCTTATCAAGATATGGCTTTTCAACGATATCGTTGTAGTATTCATTCTTAATATCCTTAGCGGATGAACCGTTCTTCTTCATTTCAGCTAAATCAGCCTTAGTAGCAGCTGCACGGTACTTGTTGGAAAGAAGGTAGTCCTTGTAGATGGTCTTCTTATCAAAACCTAATGCAGTTAAAATTAATGCAGTAGCGAAACCAGTCCGATCCTTTCCGTAACTACAGTGGTAAAGAACGGCTTTATTATCAGGAGCACTTAATAATTCATCAAATAATTTTCGATATTCAGTCCGTCCAGTTTTATTAATAAAGTAGGTGTAGTAGAGAATCATTCCCTTTTCCCCATCCTTATTATAAACCTTGATGTCTTCTTCGTTTTCCTTGTCGGAAACTACTGGGGCCTTAACGTACTTAACGCCCTTGATTTTAGGATCTTTGGCTTTAGCAACTTCCTTGGGAGTTCTAAAGTCGACATCGACGCCAACATGGTATGTATCTGTTAACTTCTTAATATCGCCCTTAGTTAAGTTGTTCAATTGGGCACTTCTAATCAACTTCTTGGCCTTGATGGTTTGACCCTTACTATTAGTGTAACCACCAAGATCACGAACGTTAACAGCTCCAGAAAGCTTAATTTGCTTTCCAGCTTGCTTTTTAAGGGTGCTAATTGAACTAGCATTAGCAGTAGTGGTAACGGCGTTAATTAGTGAGGGAGTAACACTGGCGAATAAGGTCAACGAGGTTGCAGAAACAAACACAAATTTTTTGAATGGCTTTATCATTTTCTCTTTCACTCCTAAGTTTATGATGTCTTCATTATAGCCAACCATTTTAAATTTAAAGTAAATAGATTGTAAAAGTAATGTATTAAATTGCAAAATGATTTTTTTACAACTATATCCGTAAATAAAAATCGACTGACGAGCAATACTCATCAGCCGATCTTCTAATTATTAAATTTTATTTTTTAAGATTTTTTGTTTTGATTGTTGATAGTCTTCACGATCAATTGCACCCGAATCAAGCAGTTGCTTCAAGTGCTTTAACTGAACGTCATTGTCATCACTATCTTGAATCACATCAACTCGGTGCTGAACCTTTTCAGCTTGCCGTTGTTGATGCTTACTAGCTCTCCAAATATAAATTCCGAAGAGAATTGCTAAAATAATTATAATTGCGTATAGCATTAAAAATCTCCCCCCATTTATCTATATTATATATGGATATAGCCAAACAGTAAATTATCGTTTATCTTCTTCATAACATTGGTAGATGTCATTCGGATTCATGGTATTAATATCTAATTCACCCTGGCTAAACCATGCAAATGTCATTGCATAGGTCCCCGCAATCAACTTCTCCAACTTATCGGCGCTGGCATTTTGATACCGATGCCAAACCCGATTCAATATGTTAATGATGTCGCTATCTAGCCCATCATCAGCATGATTTGGATCAAGCTGCCGATAATTTCCATGAATATCTTTGGAGACAGACAATTGACGCAGGCAATTAGGGCCATACCCTTCAACTGAAATGCTGCGGCTGAACAAAAGTTTTTTAATATTGTCCTTGCTGTGATTATGGACCATTAGATATTCAACAAAGGCAAGGTATACCAAATAGTTTAACTTACGGTGATCTAATCTGTCCTTACTCAAAAAGAAGCGGGCAACTTCAGTGGATGTACTTGCAAAAAATGGCCGATATCCATCAAGTCGGCGCTTAATCATAGCATCTTCGTTCAATTCAGCAGTCTTGATTTCACCAACTTCGCTCAATGGAATTCTAATTATGCCGTCTTTAGCTTTAACTGCAAATGCAGATACAACGTAGGGTGGGATGTTAACCCCATCAGCTCCAACGGTAAGTTCCATTGGCATCGAAATTGATCCATCATCATCAGTTACAACCAAAATATAGATATTGTCATTTTTTCTCAATATAGTCCGCTCCCTTACTTACCTTGATTAGATTCTCGACGTATAATTAAGTAATTAATAATCTCTAGGATGACTACTAGTGGTCCTAAGAAGAATGAACACAGATAAACTGGAATTGATAGTATGCATATCAGGTACCACTTAAAAAATGTCCCATATTTATCGGGATCTTTCAAACATAATCTGAAATCATGCCACATTTCTTCAAGCTTTAAATTTGGGATTACTTTAAGATCCATATAACAGAATGGAAAGCAAATCATATTAACCATCAACATCATATTACTAGGCATTAGTTTGCCACCGAAGTTAAACGGAATTTGTAATAAAATAAAGTGAATGATTCCAGCCATTAATGCATAGATGATAATAACCGGTCTGCCAAATACATTTTTTAGGTGCGTGAGCAAACTAGGCGTCCCCCTTTGAATGTCTTGAATGTCCCTTAAAGTTCTTACCAAGAAGGTCAGTTTCAAGCGCAAAGGAGTAGCTATCATTCCCAGAAAAGATAATACTATCAATTAATGGAACGCCACAGATATCAAGGAGTTGCTTTATAAGTTTCATGGTCTCAATATCCTCTTTAGAAGGCTCAGCGCTATCTACTGGTGATGGGTGATTGTGAACAAAAATAATCGCATCAGAACGTGATTCAGCAGCAAATTCAACAATTGCTTGGACGTTAATGACCGCCTTTTCACCTCTCCCGTTTCCAACGGATACATAATCGACTAATTTACCATCACCCTGAATGCCGTATACAATGGCTTCTTCATAACGTTTCCCGTGATAATATTGCTTTAATCGATCAGTGAAGTCATCAATGTCAATTAGTTTTCGACCAAAGTTAAGTGATTCGTCATTACAACGGTAATATAGCTGACGGATCAGTTTCCACTGTTCAAGCTGTTCATCATTTAAATATGAACGGTCTAAATGTTTTGTGGCAATTAGCTGCAGCAGGTTCGGATTATGCTTAAATGCAGTTTCAACCTGCTGATCGCTTAAATGCAAAAGTGACTGTAAAATCTGGGAATCTGATAAGTTTGCCATATATAATCATTCTCCTTCACAAAATCCTTAGAAGCGCGACTGTTTTTTATTATACACGAGTTCAGGCAAAATGTCGGGAATTACACTTATAAATTTTTTCAATCCTAATAGCGGCTTAACTTGTTAGAATCCTGTTTAGGAGCAGTCCGATGAAATACATTATTCCGTGCATCCAATCCCTCAATAATGCTTTTCGCCATTTCTTCAGAACGCTTGTCAATTAATTCGTTAACTTGATTAAACTGTTTATTCTCAAGTTCCAGAAAAATTTTATTAAATTGATTCTTTGAAAAGTAATCAGATTCCTTAATTAAAGAACTGTAGTCAAAGTCTGGATTTTTAATATTATATTCATATAGCGTATTAGAACTTTTTTTATTATTTAATTTTTTGGGTAAAAACATCCCATTCCCTAAACTAGCAATATGCGTAAAATTTGGCTTTGCATCATATTTAAGAATCCGTGCCCTTGGAATTACGTGCTCAAATTCGTAGTCTTCAGATGTTGGCACCCCAGATTTAAGGTACGTTAAGTTAGCGTGAATCGTAATTAGCGCTCTCACTTCATCGTTAAATTTAACATGAACATTGGGATTGTCTATAATCCATGCTTTAAATGCAGTCTGAAATGTTTCGGTATCAATCGGCTCAAGGTAGTTCCTACGCATATTACTACTATAATAATCAAATAACCGCGTATCACCATGCCCGTTCCATACCTTAGCAATACTATCATATACATAATACGCCGGAATATTGTCTAGCGTTTTCTTAACATCGCTTTCATCTAAATCCCACATACTAGCAAAATAGGAAAGAACTTTAAATGTTGATGATAAACCATATGCATACTCATCTTTTTTAGCATGCCCATCATCGGAGTAAAAAATATTTTTATTTAGGATTCTCTCGAACATCGCATTAATTCGCTTTGCAAATACATACGCTTTATCAACAATGGGATTAATGTTTTTTTGAATGAAGCCCTTTTTATTATGAATGATTGCGATCCGCTTATTATCAACATTTGTAATAATGCCCATTAAGCCAAAGCCAATTTCATCAATCACCGAAGAAGTGGATTTAATCAGTGCTGGCAAGTTGTTTACGACCAACGCCCCCAACGCCTTGGCGAATTCAGCTAGGTTTATCTCCCGAGTCCTTGTGATATCATCTTCCGAAAAATCAGAAATTGCAAAAGTACCATCTTGAATTAATTCATTATAGTAATTTTTGACTAAGTTCAATATTTCATTTCCATGTAAACTATTTTTAGGAATAACAATCTTTTCATCAAACCAAGAAGCACTCAATATTTCATACTTGTTTAATGGGACCCCACCCTTATTTAGATTCTCATATACTTCTGGTAGGTCAACCTCATCGCCAGTAAATTCTAGGACTGGAATATCTAAATGGTCTAAGTCAATATAGTCCCTCACTTCATTACTTACCAGATTAATAAAGGGCAAAATGGTTTCATCGAACGCCTCATAAAGTTTAATCCGCTTTTCGTCATTATCTTCTAGTTTAACCTTTTCAATCATGTCTTTCCGCCAATGACTAACCTCTGATTCATTATCAATTAATGAGTCAAAGTCCTTTTGCTTAAGCGGTTTAACATCAGTTTCCTTTAGAATTTGGTTGAATCGATTAAATAAGTCTAAATAATGTTGCTTATCCAGTTCCTTCCAATACTTGATTTTATTATTATCATAATCCTTAATTGTAGATAGGCGTTGTTGACCATCGAGCAAATTATACTTCTTATCACTTCCCTGAATCGGGGTAATAAGCAGAGAGCCGAATGGAAAATCACGATGCAAAGTAGTCAATAAATCAATTTTTTGATGCTTTTTCCAAACTAATGAACGTTGAAACTTGGGAATTTGAATATCTCTTAAGTCCTTAGAATAAGATAAGTTTTTATAATCATAATTACTCATTTAATATCTCCCCACTTTAATACCAGATACTGGTTACATTTTTACCTAATTCTTTTTGCATATTTTCAATATCTGATAAGTTCCATTGGTAATCATTGTTCTTAATTTGATCAGCTAGTCTTTTATTAGATTTCAAACTAGATTTTTCAAGCATTGCCACCGTTTCTTGAATATTATATTTTTTAGATGGATTAGAATAAATCGTATTTTCTATAATTACCCAATTCCCCAGATAGTTTCTCAGATCCTCAGGTTCAATTTCTTCATTAATATGCATTGGAACATAATCATTTTTGGCAAAAACAGTATCATACATTTCAATGTCTGATTTAAAAACATCTTCAAAAGTGAATTCATAAATACTAGCCAACAAATAATCTAAAACCCAACGTTTTTGACCAGTTGAAGAACCCTCCTTATGACAGTTAGTAAATGAAGAATTAACTTCATTGTCGCTAACGTTATATCGATTCAAATCTGCTACGATTGCATCCGAATTATTCAACTCACCGTTCCAGATTTTAATTGCTACATTTGAAAAGCCATTTTCCAATGAATTCGTCGTCTTGTTGCAAATTAAACGATACCTTACAAATATCGAAATTATCTTATATAGCACCCTCAGGATCGTATCTTCAGAAAATTTATTATGTGCTAGTGAGAGCATGATTGGATAGTAAAGGGTAAAATTAGCCTTACTTAAAATACTTAAGATGTAATTAATTCGCGGATTTTTATATTCCTTCCGATTGCCATAGTCCTTCAACAACTTGTATAGATGTACTAAGTCAGAGGTTTCTTTTAGAAATTCTTGCGCATCCGCTTGCGTGTTTATTGCTTTAATGACCTTCCGATACAATTTATTTTCAGTTACATGGGCAACCTTTGCTCCCCAATAGGAGCGAATAAAATTATTGATTTTTTTACTATCACTGCCCAGGGTTCTATCAACAATATTCCATTCGGAACTTGCCGATTCAGAGCCACTTGATTGGTTGGGTTCGCCATTATTAACACTCATTAGGGAAATAATGTGACTCTTGATAATATCAGACGCAGTTAAGTCAGCTCCGCGACTATTTAAAGTTTGGAAAATCGTAAACGCATCCTGTCTATTGGGTGCTAGGACCTTCACAACGTAAAAGCGATTGTAAAATGCATCATAAATGGCACTCAAGCGTTTAGCTTGCTCCATTAAGTTCATCTTTTTCAATTCGCCACTAATTTTAGTATCAAATTTTTGATAGGTATTCTTCATGTTATTAATGGCCTTATTAGATGAAGGATTATTAATAACAAGTCCATTGCGCAACAAATTATTGAAAGCATCCTGGACGCCGCTTTCATCGCTAGACTTACTAATCGTTAATCGGTTCCCACTATCTAAAGCATTATTCAAAGCTGATGTAATGGTAGTAATTAAACCAATCAAGTTTCGATTTGTATCATTATTATTATCAAATAATTCGTTTTGAATTTGATTGGCATGCTTACTGATCACGGCAAGTAATAATTGGCTGGTAGTGATTCTTTGTTGTCCATCTATAATCTCTTGACGACTATCTTCCGTATCAAAAGTTACTAACTGACCAAAGAAGTGAGAATCACGAGCCCCATCTACGACTTCCATCAAATCTTCCCACAGATCTAAAACTTGGTCATCTTCCCATGAATAACCCCGTTGATAACTAGGAATCCGATAACGATTCATACTAAAAACATCGGAAATACTCTGCACACTTGGATTAAACTTTTCTCTAAAATCCATTCTTACACCCCATATGTATATATTTTTTTGGATCAACTGTATTCATTCTATCTAAATAAATTTTATCAAAGTTAGATCCAGTGTGCTAGATCAAGGATGAAAATAGTTTGGAATATTTGAAGGCACGAAAAAAGGCCTAATTCCCTGATGGAGAATCGACCTTAGATATACCATGAATTAATATTGTCCTGTATTAACATACTGGTATATCAATAATGATACTATATTTTTGCCATAAACGAAAGGAATTAAGGCAATGTAAATTTCTTTTAACATTCTTTAAGAAGTTGTTTTGTAATTGCAACTTTTGATAATATATTATTAATATGAGGGGTGATTCATTTGAACTCGAAATTTAAAATTGACGAACAACATTTATTAGAAGTTCAATCTATCTTTAAAATGCTTAGTAACGTTAACCGTTTAAAAATCTTATACCTATTAGATAACGAGGCTAAAACGGTGAACCAATTGGTGGTTGCCCTAGGACTTGAGCAATCAGCCGTTTCGCATCAATTAAAAATTTTGCGTGACTTCCAACTGGTCAGCGTCAAGCAAGTCGGCAAGTCCAAAGAATACAAAGTTGATGATCCGCATATTTTTGACATTATTAATGAAGCAGTTGAACATTCTGATCATGTTATGCGTGGGGTTGGCCACGGAAAGTAATAGAATTGCAAAGCAACTTGATTGATTAACTAGATTTTATTGTTACACGTGAAACATTGAATCATAAAGTTATCTTGATTTTCTTATTAATTATGTTCAACCAATTATTAAATCTTATAGATTCAATTCGTAAGCTAAGCGCTTTGGATCATCAGTATTATTAACTTCAACAATCCCGCGGTATTTAAAATCAAAACGCTCTCCAGCAGCTTGCATTGCCTTATTCAGTCGATGGGTATCAAAACGAACATTTTGAATCCCATTAATGGCAGTCACCGTAATTAAGTTGGATAAAAAGTAGGAACTAAGGTGCTGACCACGAAAATTACTGGCAATTGCAATCCGATGAATCGTTGAATAGCGATCGGTCGGCTTTTGCCAAGCTCCGTCAATATCATGGTAAGTGGGTTCAACATCAAATAGTAACGATGCCGTTCCCGCAATCTCTCCAGCATCAATTAAGACGTAGTTAATCCCATTTTCAATATCTGCTTGTAAAGTCGATTCGTATGGATAGCCAGCTTGCCACTGGGTGCTCCCACTTTCCTTTAATAACTGCTTAGCATCATTAATGACCTGCATAATTGCTGGCAAGTCAGCTAGTGTGCCCTTCCGAATATAAACATCAGCCATTCATTATTCCTCCCGTGCTTCTTTAACCATTGTAATGTGAGGGGTCTGGGCATGAATAAAGACATCCCCCTGGGTCTTAAATCCAAATTTTTCATAGAAGCCCTGTTTGTCCGCCTGGGCGGTAATCACAATTTTACGATGACCAGGGTAAACCCGCTCAATTTGAGTTAGCAAGTAATCCATGAGTTGCTTGCCCATTCCCGTTCCACGAACGCTGGGCACGGTCAATACCCTTCCAAAGTCTAGTACACCATCGACTTCATAAAAGCGGGCATACGCAACCAACTTGCCTTGATCATCAAATCCCATCACGTGATAGGCAGTCAGGTCTTGTTCATCTGCATCAACGGTCGTGCGGTTTTGTTCCACACAGAACGTTTCAGCACGAATGTGGTACATTTCCCAAATCTGGTGGTTCGTTAATTCATCAAAACGTTTACAAATCCATTTCATCGTTAAAACCTCTTTCTATCTTATTCGATTCCAAATTCAACAGAAATCGGTTTTAACACCGCTCGAAGGCGGTCAATTACAATCACAATAATTTTCATTTTTTTAGCAAGTAGCAATAACTTCAAAAGATTTGAATGCATTGACCAACCCTCCCTTTAAAATAATTATTAATATTATAGCGCTGTTCAACTACCATTGCATACAAAAAGCCCAGCTAACATTAGCTGGGCTTTTTTAATTCTAATCACACTACTTAGCAGCGTCTTTTGATTCTTGACTATTAATGGCTTGCTTTTGGTTCTTAGCAGCCGCATTAATTTCAATTTGGTGCTTCAAATCTTCGTAACCAGGCTTGCCGAGCAATGCAAACATGTTTTGCTTGTAGTCTTCCACTCCTGGTTGATTGAATGGGTTAATGCCGTTCAAGTAAGCTGAAACAGCAATCGCGAATTCAAAGAAGTAGATCAATTCACCTAAGCTATAAGCACTTTGGTCCTTAACGGATACGACCATGTTAGGTACGCCACCGTTAGTGTGGGCTAGAATCACACTTTCAAAGGCCTTCTTGTTAACGTAGTTCATCGTTCTTCCTTCAAGGTATTCGATTCCATCACCGTTATCACCAGTCTTTGGCACGTCAACGTCAGAAGCTGGTTGGTCGACCATCACAACGGTTTCCATTAGGTTTCTAACCCCTTGTTGAATGTATTGACCTAATGAATGCAGGTCAGTAGAGAAGTTAGCAGAACTTGGGTAGATCCCCTTATTGTCCTTTCCTTCTGTTTCACCAGCAAGTTGCTTCCACCATTCTGAAAGGTAACGTAGGTTTGGTTCATAGTTTTCCAAGATTTCGTTAGTGTAACCCTTCCGATAAAGAATGTTACGGTATGCAGCGTATTGGAGTGCCCCGTTTTCAGCAAGTGGCTTAGCATTGTAGTAGTCTTGTGCATCAGCAGCCCCTTGCATTAATTCTTTAATATCCACACCAGAAGCTGCGATTGGTAATAAACCAACTGGACAAAGGACTGAGTAACGACCACCAATTCCATCTGGAATAATGAATGATTCGTAACCGTTGGCCTTAACTTCTTGTCTCAACGCACCGTTCTTAGCATCAGTGGTAACGTAGATCCGTTGCTTAGCAGCAGCTTCACCATACTTTTCAACTAATAACTTTCTAAACACCCGAAATGCGATTGCAGGTTCAGTGGTGGTCCCAGACTTTGAAATGACGTTCACTGAAAAATCACGGTCGCCGATCAACTTCACAAGGTCGTTAACGTATGAGCCACTAATTGAGTTCCCTGCAAAAATCACTTGTGGAAATTCACGTTGGTCATCAGGAGTTGCTTCATAGAAATTATCGTGAAGGAAATCTAATGCCATCTTTGCACCAAGGTATGAACCACCAATTCCAATTACGACGAGGACCTTTGAGTCGGATTGAATTTGTTTAGCAGCCTTTTGAATCCGCGCAAATTCTTCCTTATCATAGTCCTTTGGAAGGGTAAGCCATTCACGCATTTGGCTTTCCACTCCCGTCCCGTTGACTAATTCATCACGAGCAGTGTCTAACATTGGCTTAATTTCTTTAAGTTCGTTTGGTGCTACAAAGTTTGTTAATGCTGATTCATCAAATGATACATTTGTCATTACAATCACCTCATACAGATTATATTAAATTTTAACGATATTTTCCTTGTAGTATTGCTTGAGTGCTAACGAAAAGTTCCCAACGGTGGCCGAACCATTGTGGGCTACCTTAGGCATTTGAATGTATTCATTCAAGTCACCCACGGCAACATAGTCGTTAAAGATGTTCTTGAAGTGAACCCGTACCATATCCAAGAACTCTTCACTTACGACTCCCCCACCAAAGATGATGCGTTCAGGACGGATGAACAGCGTTGCTTGAACTGCAGCTTGAGCAACGTAGTAAGCAACGTAATCCCAGGCAGGATCAGTCAATGGTACGAATTGGCCCTTCTTACCAGTCCGTGCTTCGAAAGTAGGCCCTGCGGCAAGCCCTTCCAAACAATCACCATGGTAAGGACAAATTCCCTTGAAGTCCTTGTCACCTTCTGCACGCTTCATTTTAACGTGCCCAGCTTCGGGGTGCCCAATGTAGCCTAAGAAGTGACCGTTATTAACAATCCCAGCCCCAACTCCAGTCCCAATGGTGTAGTAAACTAATGAATGCACTGGATTATGATTTTTAATCGAGGTGATGTATTCACCGTATGCAGAACCGTTAACATCAGTCGTCCAATACATTGGGACGTCAAAGTACTTCTTCATGGTTCCTAAAAAGTTGGTATTTGACCAGTGCTTTTTAGGCGTATCAGTAATATAGCCATACTTTGGGTTATCTACCCGCACTTCGATTGGGCCAAATGATGCAATCCCAATCGCCTTAATTTCTGGAAATTTTTTAAAATATTCAACACATTGACCGATCGTTTCTGATGGGGTCGTTGTAGGAATATGGATGCTATCTTTAATTTCAAAATCTTCATTGCCGACTGCACAAACGAACTTAGTTCCACCGGCTTCAATACTTCCAAATAACATTGTAACCACCTCTAATTGGTTCAAATTATTTTACTTATTTTTATTTCAATCAATAGAATTTTTCTTTTCTACAAGTAAAAGATAGCATTACTTGAAAGCGTTTTCAATAAAAAGCACCTTCTTTTTTTATTTTTTCTTTTTTTAGGGCAAAATAATTGAAAGCGCTTTCTTAATGTGCTATTTTTAAACTATCAAATGTTTTAAATTAACCTGTGAAAAGAGGAATCGTCTCATGCTATTAGGCAGTATTGAATTTCGCGATAATGAAGTAACCTGTGCCGTTGGTGATGGACATGTCGACATCAAAGACAAAGTTGATTTTCCACTATTAGATCCCAAAGAGACGTTGAGAAAAGTCGTGAACTATTTTCAGGGCTTCGATCAAATTAAAGCAATCGGGGTTTCATCATTTGGCCCCCTCGAATTAAGAAATTATTCTTCCAAGTATGGCTACATTATGGACTCATCGCGCAAGAACTGGTCCAATGTGAACCTATTAGGAACCCTCAAACAGTATCTCAAGTTACCAATGTCATTCACCACCGATGTAAATAGTACTGCCTATGGTGAATACATTATTTCAATTTTAAAAAACGACCCCGTCTTATCACTAGTATATATTACCATTAGTAAGGGGGTTGGTGCTGGAATCGTGAACGATGGCGAATTAATTGGCTATCAAGGTAGTCCTGAAATTGGCCATATTTATCCAGAACGCCATCCAGATGATCAAACCTTTCCAGGAACATGTCCCTACCAGGGCGATTGCTTAGAGGGCTTAGTCTCTGAGCCAGCATTTGAAGCCCGCTTTGGAAAAAGTTATCGGGAAATTTCGATGTTCAACCCAATTTGGGATATTTGTGCTTATTACATTGCACAATCGGCGGTCCAAGCAACGTTAATGGTCCGTCCACAAAAAATTATTATCGGCGGCGACATCGTTAACGAAGTTGAGCTCGAAAAAATCAAAAAACAATTCGCTAAGGTGTTAAATAACTACGTTGACGTTGGTTCGATCGATGATTACATCGTCGCTCCTTCCAATTCGAATCGGAAGTTATCGATTATTGGAAATCTTTCATTAGCCAAACGTGCTTATTATTCAGAATCAGACTCATATAGCGAATAAATTATTCACATTGCAAAATTAAAAGGCATCCAGAAATGGATGCCTTTTTTCTGCATTGGCAAAGTTATAATTTAAAAGCTTTTAACCCTAAAATTCCCTAATTCCATTTTTATAGACGGCCTTATCAACTTGTTGAACCGCCTTTATATCAGTAAGTGGATCGTTATCAATAATTAGAAAATCAGCAACCTTACCGATTTCAATCGAGCCATAGTCCTTATCGATTTTCATCAATTCAGCGGCACGATAGGAAGTATACAAAGCATCAAAGTTCGTGAAGCCTTCCTTTTCAACTAATAACTCTAATTCCTTTGGTGTCGTAATTGTAAAATCATTATATGGCGTCCCAGCATCAGTTCCCAATGCAATCTTGGCACCATGTTCATATGCCATCCGAATATTAGAATAAACATCTTCAATTGCATCATTCATCTTCTTATGTTCCCACTTCGGTAATTCATCTGCACCATACGTAACCACTGACCAAGCGGCAGTAATCGTTGGGACGATGTAGATGCCTCGTTGCTTGATTTCTTCAACTTGCTTTTCAGTTACATAAAAGCCATGCTCAATCGAATCAACACCCGCATCAATTACATTTTGAATCGATGAAGTCCCTTCTGCATGTGCAGCAATGATCGCATGTTTGTTATGAGCCTCATAAACGGCCACTTTAATTTCATCAACGGTCAATTGAGCTTCATCCATCGCATCCCACGGTGACATTACACCACCACTAGCCATAACTTTAATGCTGTCAGCACCTAATTTGAAATTTTCCCGTACCTTTTTGCGCATTTCATCTTCAGAGTCAACAATGTAGCCACCATGCGGATAATCACCATGACCACCAGTCATGGTAAATGCTCGACCAGAAGCCATCATATTGGGAACGTGTTTGATTTTTCCCTTTTTAATTAAGTCGTTAATTTGAATATCGACTCCATAAGTACTCCCGCACTGCCGAATATAAGTACAACCAGACTTTAAAAACTGATGCATGAAATGAATTGCATCAACGATCGTCTCAGTAATGTTTTTCACCCCACCGTCACTCTCTGATGGGTCATCCGTAATATGAGTATGGGCATTGATCATTCCAGGCATTATGTACTTGGCGCCCACATCAATTACTTGATCAGTCGTTGGCATCGTCCCCGAACCAATTTGTTCGATTCGCCCACTTTGATCATCAACGACCATCCAAGCTGCCCTTTGAATCTTATTATTCACCCCATCAAAAATGTTTGCATTCTTAAATCCTATCTTACTCATTTATCCAAACTCCCTTCGAATCAAAAACGCCCCTTAGCATTTAGCTAAGGGACGTTCGAACGCGTTACCACCCAATTTTAAGTCATCTTCACAGATGCCATCTCATACAGAAACAGTAAATTCTGTCGTGCGATAATGGGCACCACCAGTTCATCTCGTAAAATAAACAATAATAATCAATCTTTAAGTCATTAGCTCTAACACCCTTCCATCCAACAGTGCTCGCTGAGTAGAACTAATAACTGAATCCATATAATTAATTTACATCTTTATTATCTTAATAATGTCTAATATTCTATCTACCAATCATTAATAAGTCAATCTAATTTACAGTAAAGATACATTAAAAAAACTAATGATTAAATTATAGTTCATAATAAAATTGATATATCAGTGTTCTTTTAATCAAATTACTTAATTTAATCTAACAATCATAAAAATTAATTTTACTTATAATTATTTTAGTAATATCATTATCCATAACTATAGTCAGTCAAGGGAGGAATTATTATGTTTAGTAAAATTGGACAAGTTATATTTGAAAACGAAGCCGTTTCAAAAACATCAGACTTTAAAATGGGTCTGGAAGTTGAAATGGATCGTGCCGATGAAACTGGCCACCTAAGTACAGAACCATATCCAAACACCATTGGTGATGAAACCACCAACCCATGGATAACTAACGATTTTCTAGAGGCAATGTCTGAGGTCGTTACCCCTCCTGCTAAAAACGCCATTGATGCGGTTCACTACTTATACGGGATCAATACTTCATTACGGACTGCCCTTTCTCCTGGTGAAATTTTATGGCCATTATCGATGCCACCAATCATGCCTAAGGTTAAGGATAAGACCCTCATTGCCCACACCACTCCTAAGAAACAAAAATACTTCGAAACATGGTTAAAAAAACACAGTATTTCTGAAGGGGCTCCTTGTGGTACCCACATTAATTTAAGTATTCGTCCACACATTATTAGCATTATCTATAAGAACTTTCCAAATCGGTTTAAGTCTGAACAAGAAGTTAAGAACTACTTGTACATGACGATGGCGCAAGGATTCATTAGATATCGGTGGTTAATTACATATCTATTCGGTGCTAGTCCAATCGCTGAAGAAAACTACTTTGACAGTGATAATCGTCCTAAACATCCCGTCCGTAGTTTACGGCAAAGCACCAGTTTCGGATTTGGGGCTAAGTTCTTTGCTGACTACACTAACTTAGATACCTATGTTGATTCAATGAATGAAGCCGTTAAAAATAAGACTTTATTAACCACCGCAGAAGGTCAAGGACCCGTAAGACTCCGTGGTGATAATGATTTGGATAAGATGAAAAAGTCTGGGATTCAATATATCGAACTCAGAATGTTAGATTTGGATCCAAGTAGCTCAGTCGGTATCAGAACGGGTACCATCCGATTCCTAAGATTAATGGCCACTTACTTTATCATGAGTCCATCACTAAAGCCGAGCGAAGTTGTTAAAACGCTTGACCGAGCTAATGAAATGAATGATAATGTGGCACTAGAAAAGCCAGATGAATGTACGTATAAATTACATGCTGCATCATTGATTCGGCAATTAAAATTTTTTGTTAATTCAATTCAAGCTGGCCCTGAATATCAAGAAATTATTCAAGATATGGAACTACGGGTTAAATATCCACGCCTTACCCCTAGTGGTCAACTTCAAGAAAAGATCAAGGATAATTCATTAGTTGAATATGCTGTTAAGCTCGGCCGTGAATACCAAGATGGTGCCCTCCAAGCACTAAAGCCATTCCGTGGGTTTGAAGATAATCCATCTGCAGAGGACTTAAAAGAATATCTTTTTGGTGGCAGCTGGGAAGTATAATAAAAAGAAGCGCTCAATCACTAGCACAGTCAAATGTTAAATTTGTTGTTAGTAATTGAATCGCTTCTTTTTTTTGTAATTTTTTTATTTTATAATTTTAGTTGACCACTATCTAATTGAGATTATAATATTAACAATATTATTTAGGGAGCGTTTGTTAAATTGGAAACCAAAACTAAAATTATCAAATCTTTTTTTGATTTAATTCAAGAAAAGTCCATTTTTGAAATTAGCAACGATGATATTATTAAAAAAGCTAAAATTTCAAAAAGAACCTTCTATAATTACTTTACCTATCGTGAAGATATAATCAATGCAATCAGTAAAACAATTGAAACTAAAATGATCATCCCTATCAACCAGAAAATTGAGGATAGTGTTTTTGATAAAATTGAGAATGTTAATCAATATACTAAACTGTTGCTTGAAATTTTATTACCCGTCTTCAATGAAAATCTGGAATTACTTTATGACCTCGATCGATCTAAATTAAATTACCTCTGGAAGGATCCGCTACAAAAGGAGTTGTACGACGCGTTGCTTACGACCATGATCAAACACCAAGTAAGTAATTTAATTATGCAACTGGTTACAATGTTTACCACTTCTGCAATTGAAATCTGGATTCAAGAAAAATCCGCCTCAGATTATGACACGATCAATTTAAAGTTAAATAAATTAATTAACTCTTCAATTAATGGAATTGTGGAAGGAGCTGAATTTTTAAATGCAAGGTAACGAGGGCAAAATCATTGATGCTTTCTTAATTTTAATCAATCAAAAGTCATTGACTGAAATTACAGATAGTGAAATTATTTATACTGCTAATGTTTCGCGAAGTACGTTTTATAAACATTTTAATAATAAAATTGACATTCTCAAAAGGTTTGAAAAAGATTTTTTAAACCTTATTGTTAAAAATTACTATCATAAAATTAATTCAATGGGGATTCAGAAAATCACCCCGCGCAATCTCTTAGACATTTTTGTGGAAATAGTAATTCCAATTATTTATGAGGAACGTGATCGCTTAAAGATTCTCCAGACCTGCGATGCGAAAGAAATTTGGCTATCATTCGTTAGGGAACGGGCAATTTATTTAGTGACAACACTAATGCCAAACGTTAATCATTATCAGTTAAAATTGGTTGTTAGCAACATTATTGATATCCTTACCGTTTGGTTAGACAGTGAAATTCCAATGTACTATCAAAATTTCCAGTTACTGTTCAAAGAAATCTGTGGAATTCAATTTTACGATTTGCTAAACAAGCATACCCACTACAACTATTTAAGAAATGAACCCTATAAATAAGAAAAGATAACGATTAAATTAATCGTTATCTTTTTATTTTTTAAATAGTTCATCGTAATGTTCAATTTTATATTTTAGGAGTTGCTTAGCCTTACGCAAAGATACCATCTGGTGATCAATATTTTTCAATTGTGCGGTTAAAATGGCTTTTCGATCATCAATTGTTGATTGTCCCTGCTGAAACAACCTTAAATATTCTTGAAGCATTACAATTGGCATCCCCGTGCCACGCATGCAAATTACAAAATTTAATTGTTCTAAGTTAACCTTATTATAATCACGATAGCCACTCCGATCCTTATTGACATCGGTTAATAACCCGATGCGTTCCCAATATCGAAGGGTTTGTGGTGACACGTTAAATTGCTTAGCAACTTGATTGATTCGCATTAAACGCTTTGTCCAGTTGGTCTAACAAGGATTTCATTAACATCTACCGTGTCTGGTTGACTCATCATGAAAATTGCTGCATTTGCAACGTCTTCAGGACTTAATGCCATGTTCTTATTCGCAACCATTTTTCTTAAGTTCGCTGCGATTTTTTCGTTCCCCACACTATCGAACAGATTCGTGTTCACGGCCCCTGGTGAGATGATCCCCGTCTTGATACCATTGCCATGTTCTTCTTGGCGCAGGCCTTCCATAATTGCACGAACAGCGAACTTAGTCCCATTATAAGTTGCAGAACCTGGGTATAACACATGTCCAGCAACTGAATCAGTGGCCATAATTAACCCATGTCCCTGCTTATGCATTTGGGGAAGACTGGCCTTGATTCCATTCAAGACCCCAATGATATTGGTATCAACCATTTGTTGCCAGCTCTTAGGGTCACTATCGGCAATTGTATCTTGGGGCATAATCCCAGCATTGTTGTAAATAATATCTAATTTACCAAATTCATCAACAGCAGTTTTGACTAATGCCTCAACTTGGTCTAATTGATAAACATCGGTTACCTTAGCAATCACATTTTCTGGATGACTAGTACTTTGCTTTAAAGCGTTTAACTTGTCAGCGTTTCGTGCACCAATTACTAGCTTGGCTCCCTGATCAACGGCTAACTTGGTCGTTGCAGCACCCATTCCAGAACTAGCTCCCGTGATTACAATTACCTTATCTTTTAAAGTCATATTCAATAACCTCCTTTATATTTATCAATATCATAAACCTTATAGTTAACTATAGAGCAAATAAAAAGGCTTCGTTTAAAGTGTCTTTTTCATTAAAATATCACGTTGCTTATCAGATCCGACCATAAAGACATGGTCACCAAATGGCACAAAGCCCTTGTGCGCATAAAAACCCTTCGCATTTTCATTATGTTCCCAAACGCCCAACCAAATTTCAGTCTTATGGTGTTGTTTTGCTTCCGAGAGCGCCTTAGTAAACAATTGACTCCCCAGTCCTTGGTGCTTATATGCGGATTCAACGTAGATTCGTTCGATTTCTAAGGTATCAGGCCCCATTGCTTCGGTTTGGGCAGGGCCCATATTTAATTTCAGGTATCCGGCAACTTCTTGATCCACCCTAATAAAGTAAAAGAATGAATCAGGATTTTGAATTTCTTTCGTTAACTTGTCGATATTATATGCTGCTTCTAAATATCTAGCCATGTCCTTCGGGGTATTATCTGCGCCAAAAGTGTCAGCAAAGGTATTGCGACTAATTGATTGTAGTTGGCGAACATCATTTACGGTACATTGTTCGATTGAAGCCTCGATATTAAACATCTCCTTGTTTTTCACTATCCTTATAATTATATCAAATTTTTATTTAAAAATAACGATTATAATTTAAGATGTTAAATGCTTCATCACATGAGATGCCAAATCCGTTCAAAATTACCACAAATAAAAAAGCTGCATCGGTATTTAACCGTAAGCAGCTTTTTTCATTAGTTGTTTTCATCATAATCGGAT
Organism: Nicoliella sp. ESL1120; assembly: GCF_058508515.1. NCBI lineage: Bacteria > Bacillati > Bacillota > Bacilli > Lactobacillales > Lactobacillaceae > Nicoliella > Nicoliella sp. ESL1120. The sequence goes on along the minus strand of NZ_CP196383.1, from coordinate 303,012 downwards.
GTTGGTTTAGAGGCTCCCGCTAAGGTTTGAATCTTTAATTCACCACCATTATCAATCATCTTGGCAGTAAAATCATAGATTTGAATATGGTCTGGCTGACCACCAGTTTGTTCAAAATCATACTTAGCCTGGAAACTTGCCACGTTGCCACGAGTAGTTAAATTCTGCACTTCAATATTAACGGAGGCTACGTTAGAGTTTCCACTTTGTAATTTGACCCAACTATTCATATCTTGGTAGCTACTATTGGCAGTTCCATCAACAAAGCTATCGGCAATATCACTTGCATTCCCACTGTCAGAAACATCTTCACTAACTGAACTAAATAAGTTCCCTAAAACGTCATTGGCATCATCAGCAGAGATCGTAACGTTAGAGGTACTGTTCGATTGGCTATTATCAGCAGAACTGGTACTAACTGAAGAACTACTGCTAGCAGAAGCGCTACTAGATGAACTACTGGAACTAGCACTATTTTGTGTTGCTGAATTATTGTTACCTGGACTAAATATGAAGATGTAAGCAGCACCAATTCCAATCAGGACCAAGATGACGATCACTGTGATTAATGTAATCACCAATTTATTCGCTTTGCTTTTTGGTTGCTTTTGTTCTTCGCCATTGGAAACGTTCACGTTTCTAGCCCCTTCGGCAAGGTTATCATTTTGCTCAGCAGAATCATAAATATGATGTTCCGCACTGCTTGTTGCTGATTCGTTAAATTGATAACCGCAATTGGGACAAAAGCGCGTATCTTCACTTACTAAATCGCCACATCTAGGACATTTTTTCATTATAATTCCCTCCAGATCAGTTTCAATTTATTTCCATATAACATGAGACAATGAATATTACCACCTAATACTTTCAATTAACAGGCTATCTTGAATATGGAGATAGTCATCCCCAACTTCATCTAGGTGCTCACCCAACCAAACCTTTTGCTCTTTGACCAATTTTTGCGCAAAGTTACGGGCCCAACGACCGTTTGAACGTTCGTTTTGGGGCAGCTGTTCATACCTATTAGCAACGATCGATGTTAATAATTTATCGTTTACTTGCCAGTCTTTATCAATAATGGCTTTAACGATCTGCGCCACTTCTTCAGGTGTGTAGTCATCAAATTCCAACGTTAATGGAATTCTAGAACGGAGTCCCTCATTAGCATCGAGAAATTTGTTCATATCGTCAGTATAGCCGGCAAAAATTGCAATGAATTTATCACGATTATTTTCTAATTCAGTAATAAACGTTTCTATGGCTTCCTTCCCGTAGTCACTAGAGTAACCACTATTCGTTAATTGATAAGCTTCATCAACGAACAAAACTCCACCCATTGCATCTCTAATTACCTTTTTAGTCTTTAACTCGGTTTGTCCAATATATCCTCCAACCAAATCAGGACGTGATACTTCGGTCACGGTATCCTTAGGTAAAATCCCTAAATTGTAGAATAACTTAGCAATTATTCTAGCAACGGTGGTCTTTCCAGTTCCAGGTGCCCCAGAAAAAATCATGTGATAAGTAGCATTATCTTCGGGGATTTTACCCTTTAGTTTTTGCTCCAATTTAACTTGATTGACTAAATTGTTCACAAAATCCTTAACCTTTTGTAATCCGATCATTGAGTTCAATTCATCCAACAAGGCGTCTACTTCTTGCCCCTTCTGTTGTTTATTACCACCTGTCAATTCATCAATATCGGAATTTTTAATTGTCGGAACATCTTCAGATTCATCATTGGTTTGATTAGAAATAAAGGTTGAAATCAATTTTTCATTAAAATTACGAACCCATCTTCCGTTACTATTATCATTATTAGATTTGAATGCTTCCTTAATTGCATTGGCATAGTATTCTTCATCAACATTAAAATCATTGTCATGAAGATATAAGATTCCAATTTTGGCAATTTCATCTGGCTTATAATCATCAAAATAAAATTTATTTGGTATCCGAGAAGATAAGCCAGGGTTCATGTTCAAGAAATCATTCATTTCTTTCATGTACCCGGCAAAAATAATCATAATCGTATCACGATGGTCTTCCATGTACTTAAGGATCGTATCAACCGCTTCTTGCCCAAAATCACTCCCCCCACTTTTAAAAAGGGTATAGGCTTCATCAACAAATAATACGCCCCCGTTGGCTTTTTCTAATACTGCTTGGGTCTTAGGAGCAGTTGAACCTACCGTTTGGCCCACTAAATCCTGACGACTTACTTCAACGTAGTTTGCTTTTGGCAATACACCCTCTTCAAACATTACCTTCGCTACTAACCTAGCAACGGTGGTCTTACCAGTTCCAGGGTTACCAAGGAATACTGAATGTAAAGATTGATTAGTCGTTTTCGCCCCTTGAGCTGCTCTTTTTTGATTGAACTTGGTAACTTTTATAAATGCATCAACTTGCTTTTTCAGATTTGGCAATCCAATCATTTGATGTAATTGATCAATTGCTGGTTCATCAGTGGCATCTAGTTCGTCTAGATTATCTTCAGGAACATTAATTTTTTCATCATTTAGGGGGGTCGGTTGATTTAATTTTAAATTAATTGATCCTGGAACATTAACATTACAGTTATTATTACTAATAGTGCCAAAGGAATTCTCAGGCTTAGTAACATTAATATTTAAATCACTGTCAAAAATCAATCCTTCTGAAAAATCATCAAATAGCTCCAATGTCTTAATATTAACAACTGAGTGATTCTTGATTAAAATTATATCATTATTTTCAGAACCTTCACTTTCCTTAGGACCGTCGCCTAAATACAAGTGGTCCGATTCTAATAATCCATTATCTTTAACATTAATTCTTCCATGAACTTTACTAGATTGTATTTCCAATTTAGAACTAGCAACGTGTGGTTTAGTAATATCACAATTAGAGATTAACGCATAACTATCATTGATGGCACAAATTCCATTACCATTATTTTTATGTTTTACATTACAGGAAGTTAGAATGCAGCTGCTGTTCTCAAGCCAAAGCAGCGGATAGTTACTATCAGCGTTGCTTTCAAAGGCAACATTATCTGCGATTAGCTTACTATCATTTTTAATATTACATAGATTATATTGTGCGCCTTCGTTAATTAAGCTTATTTTTTCCAGCTTTGCTGTACCACCACCATTGATAATCAAGTGCGTATGCAAAATAACATCATCTGGAGAATTACCATTACCACAAAGTTCAACATAACCTTTATGCGGAATCTCCAAGTTATCAATCTTGTATTCACCTGGATCTAAAATAATGCGGTCACCACTTTTAGCTTGATTAATTGCATCCTTAAGGTTATGGCACTTCCCAAAACCATCACCCACTAAAATTACATGTTTCATTAATATCACTCCCCCCAATTACTTATAAAATCTCCTTGCTTGCACAACGATATAAATTAATCCAAATAGCCCCGTCAAAAAACTAAAGGCATATCTCAACATAAAGATAAATAGTTTTATCAAAATCCAGATAATAACGGCACGGGAGCCCAGACCATTAACTGATAACGAGAGCGATGATGCAAAAAACATTTGGCTAAAAGTGCTACTATCACCAACTTTGCTGCCAATTTCTCTTAAAATCGTAACTGTAAATGGATATAATACCAAATTCAATAAATTATATATTCCTGAATTAATAAAAAACCAGCCATAAATAATAAAACCAATGATTCCGAAACCATATTGAACCAACCAAAAGCTTAGTGGTTGCATTTTAAAAACATTGATTATCCATTCAAGGACTGCTATATGACCATTTTTGTTCCGATTGTTAAGCCTAGAACTATTATTAACTTTTCTATGTAATCGCGATTTATTTTGATCATCATCATTATCAGAATAAGTGCCAAATCTTGGCTTATCACCCATAAACAACCACTCCCATATATAATTTAACTTAATATAATTTTATTATAAGACTAGTAAGTGTGCAAAGTTAATTATCTAAATGTTTAGTGGAATGGTATCGTAGGTTAATGGGACGAAAGCAAACAAATACCTTGTACACAATCTATTTTGTGATATCATGAAAGATGTTAATTGATATTTATTAACCCCCAATATTATTCAGTTGAAATGATTCAGCGAATAACCAAAAAGAAGCGCTATTATAACGCTCCTTTTTTGTAGGTAGATATATTAAGGAGGAAGCAGCATGAAGAATCCACAATACGATTACGATGTAATGTTCATTGGCGCAGGGCATGCTTCGGACGGGGCGTCACTACTAGTTCGAAATGGCTACAAAGTTGCTAAAATCGAAGCTGAACGCGTCGGTGGCACCTGTGCGAACTGGGCTTGTAACGCTAAGGTCGTTTTAGATGGTGCCGTTGAACTAGCTAGAACCCAGGAACGATTGGCTAAGATCGCACGGGGCGATTTAAAAATGAGCTGGGATGCTAACATGGCACATAAGCATCAAGTGATTAGACCGCTAGATAAGAATATGGAAAAACGATTCGTCAATGCGGGCATCGATGTCATTCGGGGCTGGGCTAAGTTATTGGATTCCCATACTGTCGACATTGATGGGCACAAATTCACTTCGGATCAATTCGTAATTGCAACTGGGCTGCACCCAAATAAATTAAACGTACCAGGAATTGAATTGACTCATGATAGTAAGGATTTCTTAGACCTTGAACCGCTCCCCAAACGAATGACGATCATCGGCTCTGGCTACATCAGCATGGAATTTGCAACGATTGCCAATGCATTCGGTAGCGAAGTCACCATCATGATGCACGGTAACCGCGCGTTACGTAAATTTCATGAACCATACGTTCAAAAGGTAGTCGATGACCTCACTAAGCGTGGCGTTAAATTCATCCCCAACGCAAACGTAACTGGTATTACTCAGGAGAATGACCAACTCGTTGTTGAATATCGAGATGGCCAAAAATTAGCTACCGATTGGATTTTAGATGCTACCGGACGGAATCCCAACCTTACTGGTTATGGACTAGATGAACTAGGAATTAATTATAGTGACCATGGGATTCAGGTTAATGGTAAGATGCAGACCAACATTGCGAATATCTTTGCCGCAGGTGATGTTGCTGATACCGACCAACCTAAGTTGACCCCGACCGCAACTCATCATTCTAATTACATCGCCCACTTTATCATGGGCGATACTGACAAGGACATGCAGCCCTACGTGGTTCCGACCGTGACATTTACATCACCTCGCATCGCTGAAGCTGGGGTATCAGTTAAGGAAGCAAAGGCCCATCCCGAACAATACAAATTAGTTGAAAGCGACGTTACGGGAGCATGGTTCCGACAAATTACTCAAGATCAGATTGCTGATCAAGCATTAATTTTTGATCATGATGACCATCTAGTTGGTGCTACTGAAGTAAGTGAAGAGGCCGAAGATTTCATTAATGGAGTTTTACCAGCAATCGCACTGAAGCTCAACCGTGAACAAAGGGAACAACTGGCGCCACTATTCCCTTCGATCATGCATGAAGGTTGGAAAAATTTAATCTAATTAAAATTTACACTTGCTTTAATATTTTCTTAATGATATATTAATATTAATTTAAAACGAACGGAGGAAATATTGCTATGTTATTTGTAGACCCAAAAACTGAATTTTGTATGTGTTCAATTTTAGTCGACATTGACGATTGCAATGTTTCTAGAATCTTTTTGTGCTAGATAAGTAGATTAATTGAACACACTTAATTAATAGCATGAAAAATTTAGAAAAGCCTCGTTAGATGTCGCTAGTCGACACCTAACGGGGCTTTTTTGTTTGTTAAAATTAATTTATATATATTGGAGTGAAGTTTTATGGCAACCCGTTTTAAAAAATTAAGTCAATTTGGATTAACAGCTGCACTAGCAGTATTGGTGTTAGCTGGGTGTAGCAACACCAAGAATTCTTCAGATTCTAATGCTAGTTCCAAGAAGACTTTGGAATGGATGAGTCCTGCATCAATTGCCACTCTAGATCCATCCAAAGCCGTTGATCAAATTAGTGATCAGACCCTTTATAATAGTAACCAGGGATTATTGGTCCTTGCAGGTGAAAATAAGGTTTCGCCTGGAATCGCTAAAAGTTATTCAGTATCTAAGGATGGTAAAACATATACTTTCAACCTACGTCACTCTAAATGGAGTAATGGTAAACCGTTGACTGCCCAAGATTTCGTATATGGGATCCAAAGAAGTGCCAATCCTAAGACCGCTTCTCAAATGGCCTATTACCTTGGTAACATTACTGGATACGATGCAATTCAAAGTGGCAAGGCAAAGCCAACGACCCTAGGGGTTAAGGCAGAGGGTAAATACAAGCTCGTCTTTAATTTGGTAAAACCACAAACTTACTTCAAGACGTTAGTTACGCTGCCAATCTTCTACGCCCAAAGCGAAGCCGTGGTTAAGCAATATGGATCCAGTTACGGAACCACCAGCCAAAAGATCGTTTCCAATGGACCATTCACGGTTACCAAATGGACTGGTAGCAATGATAAATGGTCGCTTAAGAAAAATCCTTACTACTGGAATGCTAGCGCCACTAAGCTAAATAATATTAACTACCACGTTATTAAAGATCCACAAACTGGTTTAAACCAATACCAAACTGGTAAATTGGATGAATTACAACTTTCTGGAAAAGAACAAGTTAAAAACTTTAAAAATAGCAAGCAATTAGTTAACCGAAACACCCTTTCAATGGTTTACCTTTCTGTTAACCAAACGACAGTTCCCGCATTCAAGAATTGGAAAATTAGACGGGCCCTTTCACTTTCGATCAACCGAAACCAATTAGTAAATGATATCTTAGGTGATGGATCGCTTGCTGCTAAAGGATTTGTTCAGGAGAAGCTCGCCTCTAGAAATGGGCAGGACTTCGCTGATGCCGCTTACGTCCCAGATTCTTCTAGCTACAACCTAACAAAGGCTAAACAACTATGGAAGCAAGGCCTAAGCGAAGTTGGTATCAAGAGCCTTAATGTATCAATCCTAAATAGTGATGATGATTCAAGTAAACAGGTAAATGAATTTGTTCAAAGCCAATTCCAGAAACTACCTGGCTTAAAGGTTACGAACGAATTATTACCACACACCACAGTTACAGGTAAGACACTTAAGTCTGATTACCAAATCAGTGTTTCTGGTTGGAACCCATCCATCACAGACCCCGTTTCACCACTTCAAACTAAGGTGACCGGTAACGCGATTAACACTTCTAAGTGGTCGAACAAACAATACGACGAACTAGTTGCACGTTCAAAGGATCAAGATGCCAATGATCCAGCAAAACGGTGGGATGATTTAGTATCTGCTGAAAAGATCTTAATGAAAGATCAAGGGGTAATTCCACTTTACCAAAAGAGTATGCCTGAAGTAATTAAGTCCAATATCAAGGGGATTAAGTACTTCCCTAACGGTCCAATTTGGGATTTTGCCCATGCATACGTAGATTAGTTTTAAAAAAGCCGCTCATTGAGCGACTTTTTTTATTACCATAATCATGTATAATTAAAAATGATTAATTTGCTGTAATTTTAAATTACACAACCAGCGTTGCTTCCGAACACGGCTGGCTAAAAACAACAAGGAGATTTTTAAATGAAAACAATTAGTATCACATCATTTTGGAACAGCCTAATCCGCATCCCTAATGATTTAAGAGTTATTTTTAATCCGAAGCGAATCGTAAATGAGTTAATTTCATTAAAACCATTTACAATGATCTTAATGGTGTTAATGACCATTACAAACATTATCGTATTCATATTTGCTAAGGATTTTTCCTGGCTCGGTTGGATTGGGTTAGCTACCACGATTTCAACCGTCTTCAACCTCATCTTGGTTGACCAAGGACGAATTACCAACTACTTTTGGGGCTTGATCAGCGTCAGTGTGTGGTTAATTATCGCAGCCGAGAATCGCCTCATTGGTGATATCGCTTCCCAGTTATTTTACTGGGTCATGCAATTCGTGGGCCTATCGGTTTGGAATGCAGAAATCAATCGCCAAGCTGACCACCGCGAATTGAATGCTCGGAAGATGACACTCTTACAGGGCCTTTGTTGGACAATTGTATGTATCATTAGTTACTTAGTCGTGTTACATTTCAGCAAGGCGTTAAACGGCACACAGATCTACCTCGATGCCGCCTTACTCCCGCTTGGTATCGTAGGCCAGATATTAATGACCTACGGATATAGCTCGCAGTGGGTTGCCTGGATCATTTTAAACGTTATTAGTCTTGTCATTTGGTTCAACCAGTTTCAAGCGCTTAGTCCAGCATCCACAACCATGCTAGCGTTGCAAATTATGAAGTTAATCAACTCAATCTATGGGTATTGGCTTTGGCGGCATAACGAATAAACCATTTTGACCAGCAAATTAATCAATTAAATCAAACTAAAATAGCCACCATGGGGATTTCCCCTGGTGGCTTTGTTATTATTCATCCTTATATTGATTAAAATTATCGGTAATAAATTGAGCGGACTTAGCTAACTTCTCTTTTTCGTCATCAGTTAAATTAATTGGCACATCTTCAATGATTCCATGCCGTCCAACAATGACTGGATATGACATGTAGTTATTGAAATCAGGACGGTAATTGGAGACCACCACTTCGGTCTTCCCATCATTTAACACAATCGTTGCTAACCTAGTAACAGCTGCTGCAATGGCATAATTAGTATACTTTTTACCGAAAAAGACCTTATCACCATCGCTAATTGATTGTTGTGATAATGCATCTAGATCCAAGTGGCCATCTTGATTCAACTCAGCCATAGAATGACCACGAACTGAAACTGTTGACCATGCTGTAAACTGTGAATTACCATGTTCACCCAAGTTAAAGCCATTAACTGAACGGGGGTCAACGTTAAACTGTTTGCCGACAATCGTCTTCATCCGTGCTGAGTCGAGCATCGTTCCACTCCCAAACACCCGCTTTTTATCAAAACCAGTAAACTGTTGATAAACTTGGGTAATCACATCACATGGATTGGTAATGACAATTAAAACCCCTTGATAATTAATTGCCTTGAGCTTTGCACTAACCTGCTTAGCCTGTTGGATATTGAACACCATTTCACCAAAGCGATTGCCATCTTCTTCAATGCCAATGTTACCTAGTGCTGAAATCACAATATCTGCATCTTGTAACGCATCGTAATCATTCGTTATAATATTCGTTTTGGTTGCTAGATTTGGCATTGCTTGTAAGTAGTCCAAACTATCCGCTTGTAACTTTTCTTCGTTTGGATCAATCAATACTAAGTCATCAACTAATCCAGCAACGATAATTTGATGGGCTACCGTTGAACCAACGTGTCCCAATCCAATAATTCCAATTTTTCTAGCCATAAATTCAGCTCCTTTATCATCTAATTGGGTTAATTATAATCCAATTTGACTACTTATGATATGGTGATCCAGCATTGATCATAAATGCACGGTAAATTTGTTCAGTTAAGACTAAACGCATCAATTGGTGGGGAAGCGTAAACCGCCCGAATGAAATCTGGGTATCGGCACGTTTTAATACCGCTTCTGATAGTCCTAGCGATCCACCAATCACGAACGTAATGTCGGAATGACCATAAGTCGCCAGTTGATCGATTTCCTTAGCAAATTCTTCGGAAGAGCGTTCCTTCCCTAAAATAGCAAGTGCATATACATACTCCCGATCACTAACTTTTGCTAAAATTCGGGCCCCCTCTTTTTCGATCACATCATTCATTTGGGCTTGACTTAGGGACTCGGGAGCTTGCTCATCGGGGACTTCTACGATTTTAAATTTGCAGAATCGCGAGAGGCGTTTAGCATATTCTTGGATCCCCGCTTTAAAATACTTCTCCTTTAATTTGCCAACCACTACCAGTTTTATGTTCATTTTTATACATCTCCTTATTAGTTATCCACAGTTTTTCATAAACCTGTGGATAACTTGTGGATAACTACCCCTGTATTTTGTGTTTGGGACAATTTTTTTACCCATATATTGATTTTTGATAAGTGATTAATCCAATAACAGTCTAATAATGAATAATTACTATTAAAACAACGTGAAGCGCAATTGTTTCACGTTGTTTATTTTGATATTTCACAAAATGCTAAATTAACTTCCTTATAAACACTAGAATATTTTAACATTTTAAAAATTATTTTTCACAATCAATTCAGCTTGTTTCCCAAAATGAATATTTAAGAATAAAAAAGACCTTGATCATCAATCAAGGTCTCACATAATTATTTTTCTTCATTCGTTAGTACAGCTGGTGAAAAAAGATGTTCAATTTCATCAATTGGTAATAACTTCTCTTCGATCGCAACATTTTTAACGGATCGATTTTCTGCTAAGCCCTTTTTAATTAGGCGAGTTGTTTTTTCATAACCAATCTTAGGACTTAGAACGGTTGCAGTAACTGCGGAATTATCAACATCAGCAGCACACTGTTCTTCATTTACTTTAAGATCATTCAAACAGTTATCTACCAAAGTTTTAATCGCCCCTGTTAAATGCTCTTCAGCAGTCAAAATGCTCTTAAACATGATTGGTTCAAAGGCATTCAATTCTAGTTGACCAGCCTCTGCAGCCATCGAAACTGTCGTATCAAAACCAGCGACCTCAAACGCCACTTGATTAACTACTTCAGGAATTACCGGGTTAATTTTATCTGGCATAATAGATGAACCCGCCTGGCGCTTAGGCAGGGCCAATTCGTTCAATCCTGCCTTAGGACCACTTGCTAACAATCTCAAATCGTTACTTACCTTTGAAAGGTCAAGTGCCAATGTCTTTAACACCCCAGAAAACGTAACAAAATGGTCGCTGTTTTGAATTGCGTCAATTAAATCTTCATCAGTCGCTAATTCTAGTCCTGAAACAACGTTCAAAGCTTCTACTACATGTTTCTGGTAATAATCAGTCGCATTAATCCCCGTTCCGATTGCAGTTCCGCCAAGGCTGACGGTCTTTAATTCATTTGTTGCCGCACTGATTCGTTTTAGATCGCGTGTAAACAGAGTTGCATAAGCATTAAAACTCTTTCCATATGTAGTGGGAACAGCATCCTGTAACTGAGTCCGCCCTACTTTAATGGTTTCACTATAGCGATTGCTTAAATTTTTAAATTGATCAACCAATCGTTTTACCTGTGCACGTAAAGGTGGCAGTAGCTTTAGCATTGCCATTTTACCAGCAGTTGGGTAGGTATCATTAGTTGATTGACTTTGGTTAACGTCATCATTAGGATGAATTTTAACATCTGGATGCAATTTCATTGCGACGTTGGCAACAACTTCATTCGTATTCATATTAGTAGAAGTCCCAGCCCCACCTTGAATTGATGGAACGATAAAAGCTGAAAAGTCCTTTTCATGTAATAACTTATCACATGCATCCACAATTGCACTTGCTTTTTTTCGATCTAGAGTTTCTGCATTAGCATTGATTTGAGCCGCTGCTTTTTTAATTTCAATGTAACTTTGAATTAACAAGGGGTCGTTCTTTTCCTTTGTTATTGGGAAGTTACCAGCTGCCCGCAAAGCATGAATCCCATATAAAGCATCGTCTGGAACTTTCATTTCGCCAACACAATCTTTTTCAATCCGCATCAAAATGCATCTCCTTAAATTAACCATATGTTATAAAACGTTACATTAAGTATACAAGGAATAAAATATTTGTCAATATTAGTGGCTTAATTTATGTTAAAATACGGTTAATAATAATATGAGCATTGAGGGGAATTCAACTTGAACAAATCAATTAAGGGATTGAGTGCAATTATTGCAATCCTATTTTTAACAATTAGCCTTGCGGGTTGTGGTAAAAAAGCAACGCGAGTAAAAATCGGCATTATTGATACTGACGTTAAAATATGGCAACCAACAGTTGATAAACTCAAAAAGCAGGGCATCGACCTAGTCCTAACCCAGTTCAGTTCGTATGATCAACCCAATGGCTCTTTGTTCCACAATGAGATTGATATCAATGCCTTTCAAACTAATGCCTACCTAAAGGATTGGAATCATGAAAATAAGGCTAACTTAACGGCAATTGGTAAAACTTATACGTCACCAATGGGGATTTATTCGCGCTCCATCAAAAAATTATCGGAGCTTAAGCGTGGAGATACGATTGCATTGCCAAGTGATGATGCTAATAAAGCACGTGCACTGCGCCTATTACAGGATGCAGGGGTATTAAAGCTCAATCACGATCCAACACCCCAAGTTAGCGATGTAACCAAAAATCGGCATAAATTTAGATTTTTCACAGTTGATGCATCCCAAACCGTCCGTGATATGAGTGATTCTACAATTGCGGTCGTAAATAATAACTTTGCAATGGCAAACCATTTAACTACTAAACAGGCACTTTATTTAGAACCACAGCGACTAATAAATAATGCTGATGTAAATGTAATCGTAGTGAATAAAAATGATCGAAATAAAAAGGTCTATAAAAAAATTGTTAAGGCCTTTAGGTCAAATCAAAATAAGCAATACATCAAAAAAATCTCTGATAATTCAGATCAACCACAATGGTAAAAAATAAGCGGCTTCCCAATTAATTGGAAAGCCGCTTATTTATATGTTTCACGTGAAACATTTTATTTTTGAGAACTACTACTACTGCTGCTATTATTAACCTTTAATTGAGAAGATTCCTCAGTTAGTTTAACATTAGTAGTTTTCTTTTCACCATCACGGTAGTAAGTCAATGAAACAGTATCGCCTAATTTATAGGAGTAAAGGATATTTCTAATTTGATCTTGATTAGTAATCTTCTTGCCACCCAATTCGGTAATTACATCGTACTTCTTCAATCCAGCATTAGCTGCTGGTGAATTTGCAGTAACAGTCATAACTGCAGCTCCAGAAGTAACATCATCAGGAAGTTTTAAGATGGACTTTCGATCGCTACTTGAAACATTCGATAGGTCAACATATTCAATCCCCAGTGCAGGACGCACGATCTTTCCACTCTTGATCAACTGGTTAATGATCTTAATAACTTCGTTACTTGGAATTGCAAATCCAATTCCTTCAACACTAGTCCCAGAGGTATCAGAGGATAACTTCATCGAATTGATTCCAATCACTTGGCCAGCTAGGTTAATCAATGGGCCACCTGAATTACCAGGATTGATGGCGGCATCGGTTTGAATTACAGAAGCGTAGTTACCGGTGGCTTGCCCACTTTCTGTCGTAAGTGGCACCTGACGATTCTTAGCCGAAACGATCCCTTGGGTAAGAGATGAAGCGTAATTCGTTCCCAATGGAGAACCAATTGCAAGCGCAGTTTCACCGACCTTAATATTATCGGAATCACCAAATGAAGCGACTTGAGTCACCTTGCTAGAGCTAATTTTAATAACTGCTAGGTCAGTAACTGAATCCTTCCCCACAATTTTAGCTTGCATTTTTTGCCCATTGCTCAAAATAACCTGCAAAGCTGAAGAACCAGCAACCACATGGTTATTAGTAACAATATAAGCACTATCACCACTCGTTTTATAAATCACCCCAGAACCTTCACTAGTGGTTTGCAAAGTAGAACCAGATGACTTAGAAGAATTACCGAATAATGATGCAAAGGAGTCGCTAGATGAGCTAACCTTTTGGAGATTAATAACTGATACAACTGAATTTTTGACGTTTTTATAAACCGATTCAGCCTGAGTTTGAACATTTACTTTTAAATTACTATTTTGAGCAGTTCCGCCAGAATTGGATCCATTAGGAACAGCTACTTCTCCAGTAATTGGATTATCGTTTTGGAGATAGGAAATGCCACCATATGCAATCCCTCCACCAAGGAGCCCCGTAACAAGAGAAGTCAATCCGACCTTAAAAAGTAGCGATTTTGATTTCATAGACAGCGCGTTAATAAAACGCTTCCTCCCTTATTTCTTTTAACATATCATACCTAATTTTAAATTAGAAATGGTAATGTTTTAACTTATTTTTACCATTTTATAAATTAATTAATTTTGTCGGTTCACATACATCTGTATCATAAATTGAAAAATCATTCTCAACATCGAACCCCTTGGCCGTCAATATATCAGCGACTGTTTGATGAGCAACTAGTTTAGTGTTGTTATGATGGCTTCGATGGGTAATAAAAATCGCCTTGGTATCATCGCCAATTACGTTCGCCAAAACAACAGCCTCATCTTCATTAGACATATGTCCAGTATCATTTATAATCCGTTGCTTCAAAGGCCAAGGATAAGATCCGTTCATTAACATCTCAACATCGTAATTACATTCTAATGCGAATGCACTCGAATCATTAATGTATTTCTGAATCGTTTCTGAAATATATCCAGTATCAGTAATTAGAACAAATTTCTTAGTCCCACTTTGAAACATATAACATTGTTCCAGTGCTGCATCATGGGAAACCCCAAAACTTTGCACTTTAACATCATCGAATTCTTGAATCGTGCCCACTGGAAAAACGACCCGTTGTTTTTCTGCAATTACACCTATTGAATTTGGGAAGGCATCCCAAGTCTCTTGGTTAGCAAAAACTTTCAGCTTCGGGCAACGTCTGGCTAGGACCCCGACCCCCTTCGCATGATCAGAATGTTCATGTGAAACAAAAAGCATGTCGATATCATTAATTGAACGATCGATTTTTTTCAATAAATTACTAATTTTGATACCACTCAATCCTGCATCCAATAAAATTTGGTGCTCATTAGTTTCGATATATGCAACGTTTCCTGAACTCCCACTTGAGAGAATGCTAACCCGCATTATATTTGAATCATTACTCATTTATTTAATCACGCATTTCTAATTATTTTTACATATTTGCCAGTTGATTTTTGAGACTATCATTATCGATGATCGAACCACTAAACGCATTAATACACTTAATTTGTAACCCATCAGAGTTAGCCGTCTTATATGCAATAATCCATGTTGGAATAAAAATATAGTTTTGTTTAACGGCAATATATTGGGTATATGACAAGCTAGTCCATTCAATTCGTGAATTATTAGGAATTTCATTATATTGATACAACGCACTTAATGCTTGTTCTTCAGAAATTGTCTGTGATTTTTCACGAAGCGTTACTAAGTTATCCAAATAAGTCTGAGTATAACTGACCAATCTTTTATCACCATCATTATTGCTAATGTTAAAACGAATCTCTCCATAATTTGAATATAATTGAGAACCATATGACTTTTGGACGTAAACAATGGTTGAACTGCTGGATAGTTGACTATTATATTGATAATCACTTCCATTAATGACAAATGAATCACTCTTGATCAACTGGTTCAACTTTTCTTCAGGATGAGATGAATACATTGCAATTGGTCGTTTAAACTCACTTTGCAAGGTGTGATTACTAAATTTAGTCGTTTGATTTTCTAATTGACCAACAGATTGCCTAATTATGTCATCACGAGTTCCGGAAATATAGTAACCGTTACCATTCGTCTTAGTTGGCGTTTTTAACGTAATTTGATCATTTCGCATTTCTTTAATAATGTTTGAATCCCCAGAACCATCAGTTTGCGTTTGAGGATTTATATTCTGATTCAAAATGGAAAATAGCATGATGTCGATAATTATAAACGTAATTAAAAAAATAATTTGAATTCTTTTAAAGTTCATCTTCTATCCTCCATTATTTACCAGCTAAAATATCATCGTAACTAATCCAATTATTACCATAACGAACATACCAAGTTGGAATTAAGTTAACCAATACATCCGTTTTAGAGCTACCATGCCAACTATACCCTAACTCAATTCCATTGATCTTATTGCTCTTATAACCTAATTTCTTAAGGGTTTCCAAAACATCCTCCGTACTTGGTAGCTTTACATCAGGCACCCCACTTGGGACTGGAATTTGTAAACTAGCCAGTGAGAATTGGTATTTTAATGAGGAGTTATTATCCACCTGCATGCTAATGAACCCAGAATTAATGTTATTAAAAATTGGAAATCCTTCAACATAGCCACGATAAGTCGTGGTTTGGTTCTTATCGTTATAACCAAAGTACTTCACATTATCCAGTGAGATTCCAGAATTAATTAACATATTATAATTATTATACAAAATTTGATTCAGGCTATCTGGGATGGACTTTGGTCGTTCATCAACGTACTTAACATCATTATTACTATAAAAAGTTATCTGTTTGGAGTCTTGGTCATTATAAACCGTTGAATGACTTTCATGTTTAACGTTAAAGTTCAGCGATTCGCCTAGCAATCTGGTAACATAGTAATTTTGCTGTTGAACGTT
The DNA here is from genome assembly GCF_058508515.1 of Nicoliella sp. ESL1120. Taxonomy (NCBI): domain Bacteria; kingdom Bacillati; phylum Bacillota; class Bacilli; order Lactobacillales; family Lactobacillaceae; genus Nicoliella; species Nicoliella sp. ESL1120. The sequence continues at coordinate 286,727 of NZ_CP196383.1, read as the reverse complement.
CACTAAATAAGCATACTGAGGCATTTCTTGATCTTTTTTAAAGTAGATTAGTGGTTGGTTATTGAAAAATTTCATTGAAACATCAATTCGTTTCATCTTAGTATCCAAAAAGTCATTCAAACTACTTAAGCTATGCTTTTTAATTGATATCTTATAAATCCTGTACCCATTATCATTTAATAAATAAATGTGTCTGGAATCATCCAATGGCAAAATCACCCGATTCACCTTATAGTCAGGAAATTTACCAAAACTCTTATTCATAAATTCGTTTAAGATTGGCATTGAAACTTGGCTAGAATAATTGAGCATATATGAATCAGAACGTCTCAACAACCTAAGGTATTCTTCCTTAGATCCAAAGGTAGTGGATTCAATTTTCACATCCTTAAAATTATGGATGTCCTCCCTAATTTCACCAATTAAGTTAATCGATTGATTAACTAATAAATGCTGATTACCATTTTCATCAATATGCATTAATTGGGTCGGTGCATAAACATCGTACAATGGCTTGTTATTTAGTTGATTTTTAATATTCGTACCTGCACTACTAGAAGCATTATTTTTATAATGCGATGGATTCAACCAAAGCGATCCAGATAAAATAATACTAATGATCACTGCCACAGTCAGTAAAAAAGGTAGTAAATATTTTCCCAAGCGATTAATTCTCATCCCATAAATCCTCCTCCATTGGTTCATAAGGGAGCGAAATAAAGAATGTCGAACCCTTGCCATCCTCACTTTTAACCCAAATATGACCACCTTGCGCTTCAATTACCTCACGCGAAATAGAAAGCCCTAATCCAGTCCCACCTTGGGCTCTGGAGCGCGCCTTATCAACCCGATAAAATCGGTCGAAAATATGGTCAATTGCATTCTTCGGGATTCCTAGTCCCTGATCGGAAATGCTCAAGATAACTTGATTATGAGTTTCATACAGTGAGCAGGTGATTTGTCCCCCATCTGGTGAGTATTTCATGGCATTGTTCATAATATTATCAATCACCTGGGTAAAACGATCGGCATCGATTTCAACCCACAGAGTTTGTTTAGTAAAATTACGAATGATTTTATAATTATTATTTACGTCAATTCCCTGTTCGGTTTTATTGCCGTTCTTAATGATCATATCAAATTGATTTAAAATATAATTGAACAACTCATTTAAATTAATCATCTCTTTATTGATTTTTTGAGTCCCGGAATCCATCCGTGAAAGGGTCAATAAATCGTTGATCATCCGAATCATTCGATCAGTTTCGTCTTGAGCAACCTTCAAGAAGTTCGGGGCAATTTCCTTATCTTGCCAAGCCCCATCCTGTAAAGCTTCAATATACGAATGAACACTGGTCAACGGGGTCCTTAATTCATGGGAAACATTAGATACAAATTGTTTTCTATCTTTATCAATCTTTTGTTGCTCAGTAACATCCCGTAATACACACACTAACCCACTAATAAAACCAGACTCCCGTTGGATCGATGTAAAATGGGCATGCAAAATTAAATCACGCCCCTCATGGGTGTAATCTAATGAAATCTCTTCTGGTTGTTCTAGTAATTGACGGAGTGAGTAATCATCTTGAATCCCTAAAATATCAAGGATTGAATGCCCAATGATGTGTTCTTCAGCTAAATCCAAGAACTTTGCAGCTTCATAGTTGACAATAATAATATTTCCACGTCGATCAGTAGCTAACACTCCATCGGTCATATTAGAAAGAACTGAATCCAGCCGCCGCCGTTCAGATTCAGTCGTCTCTTGTGATTCTTCAACCTTCACAGAAAGGTTGTTGACCGCCATTGCTAATTGGCCTAACTCATCTTTTCCATAGACCTGCACTTGTCCAGAATAATCGCCTCGCGCAATTTGCAATGTCTGCTTCTTCATTTCATCAATCGGACGAGTGATCGCACGTGAAATCACAATCGACATTAAAATGCCCAATAGCACCGCAATTGCAGCAGCAGCTAAATAGATGATCGTAATATTATTAATCGTTGTATAAACTGGATTTAGACTCGCTTTGATGTAAATCGCACCGACAACGTCCCCATTTTGGCTCCGTAAAAGAGGCGTTACCTTAATAAAGTACTTATTATCATCAGGCTGAATCGTCCTCGTCACAGTTTTATTATTATGAATGGCATCTTTAATGCCAGAATCAACCGATTTTTGGCCAACGATAGCTTGATTATTCGCTTGATTAGTCCCCCGAATGATTCCCTTGCTATCGATGATCTGCACTTGATTATCATTATTATTATCAATATCAGAAAGCAGAGAACGAATCGAAGCGTCAGCCTTTTTAGTATTGGTTTTGGAAAGTTGGTTGGTTAGAGCGTTATTAACGTAAGTTGGTAATTGTAGCTGATTTTCAAATGTTTGTACGTTTTTCTTTTCCAACTGGGTAACAAAAACGCCACCGACAATTTCCAAAGTTACTAATAGCATTAAAACGAACACTAATGCCATTTTAAAATCAATTGATTGAAAGAACTTGAATCGCTTATTCAAAACAGGAATACCCCTTTAAAAGCTAGTCCCCCTACTCGTTTTCTGAGTTTCTAAGGTAGTAACCAACCCCACGGCGGGTCACTAACCATACTGGATGACTAGGATTATCTTCTATTTTTTCACGTAACCGTCGAACGGTAACGTCTACGGTGCGGACATCACCAAAGTAGTCATATCCCCACACCGTTTGTAACAAATGTTCACGGGTCATCACTTGACCAATGTGTTGTGCTAAATAATGTAATAATTCAAACTCACGGTGCGTTAATTCAATGCTTTCGCCCCGTTTAGTAACTGAGTAGGCTTGGGGATGAATTACCAAATCACCGATTTTAATATCTTGGTTATCATCATCGGAAGAGTTATCATTAGCGGTTTGCCGACGTAAATTAGCCTTTACCCGCGCTACCAATTCTCGATTTGAGAACGGTTTGGTAACATAGTCATCAGCCCCTAATTCCAGCCCTAACACCTTGTCTAACTCAGAATCCTTAGCTGTCACCATGATTATTGGCGTATCATGACTTTTCCGTACTTGACGAGCAACTTCTAGTCCATCGATTTTGGGAAGCATTAAATCCAAAATAATCAAGTCTGGATTTTCTTCATCGACTTTTTCAAGTGCTTCTTCTCCATCGTAAGCGACTGAAACATCATAGCCCTCTTTTACCAAATTGAATTTTTCAATATCAGTAATTGGCTTTTCATCATCTACTACAAGAATTTTTTTCATATTTAATTTACCTCTTAAAAAACGATTTCTAGTTATATTTTCTTTTTTGGTACTTTCGATTACTTTTAGGTTTGAACAGCTAATAAATTATCAGCTTCAAATTAAATTATATCACGGACATACCCTTTGTTCATTGTATTAAAATGCAATTAAAGAACTTTTTTAAACTTTTTTGAAAAAAAGGGTTGCCTTTTTATTTCTCAAATGATATTATATAAATCGTTGATATTTTAGTGATATCGATTTCCGAAACATTTGGGCAGTTAGCTCAGCTGGCAGAGCAACGGACTCTTAATCCGTGGGTCCAGGGTTCGATCCCCTGACTGCCCATCAAATGAGAAGTAGCTATTATGATAAGGTGTTATAAAGCCTATCGTGATAGCTTTTTTACATTCTAGAGAAGATTTTTAAATAAAATAAACTGTTGGGTGTAGTGGGATGTAAGGCTATTCAATTCATTTTGGGTAGCCTTTTCATTTGGCATTTATTGGACATCAACTTTATGAAAATTAAAAATGGTAACCGACTTTAACCCTTAGTCAGTTACCATTTTTTTACTTATGAAGCACTTCCTTATCCATCCCAGAAATAAAGGTCAGCTTGTTGCCGCTCTTTACTAATGAAAATGGTTGGGAAGATTTATTAGCAACGCTCCGCCAATGATTAGCACTAGTTTGCTTAATTTTGACGTACTGCCCATTAACGTTGGCCCGCTTACCACTTACCAATACCTTTAAATCACTATTATGCCAATAGCCATTCAGCAACGCAGCATTCACTGATGTAGCACCAGCCATCGAAAGACTAGCCGCCGCAAATAGAAGCAAAAATAATCTTTTCATTTGATTACCCTCTTATGTAAATTTAGGATGCATCATCATTATACACCTAAATTTAATCACAATTGTTTACAACAGTCGGTCCAGTTGCATGCGCTTTGCTAAATACTTGCCCGTCTGGCTTTCCTTAGATTTAGCGATGTCTACTGGGGTGCCAGTAGCCACCACTTTACCACCTAGGTTACCACCCTTAGGACCCAGATCAATGACGTAATCGGCATTCATGATCACGTCCAAATCGTGTTCGATCACAACGACTGTCGCACCCTTATCAATTAACTGTTGAAAAACTTGGTTCAAGACCTCAACGTCCTTGGGATGCAACCCGACAGATGGTTCATCAAATACGAATAGGGTATCATCTTGCTTGCGCCCCATTTGAGATACCAGCTTCAAACGTTGCGCCTCACCACCGGACAAGATGGGCGTACTTTCGCCCAGGATCAAGTAACCGAGCCCCATCTGTGCAAGTGCATTTAAGGTGGCTGCGATCTTTGGTTCATCCTTGAAGACTTGCAACGCATCGGTAACTGACAACGCCAAAATATCGGCAATGCTGTAGTGATGCCACTTTACAGCTAGGGTATCAGGAGCATAACGCTTCCCATGACAAACTGGACAAGTCATCGTCATATCGGGAAGGTATTGAACATCTAGTGAGATCGTCCCCGTCCCCTGACAATTAGGGCAGGCCCCGTCCTTAACGTTGTAGGAGAAGTGCCCTTCGTTCCAGTGGTGTTTTTTAGCCAAAGGGGTATTGGCAAATAATTTGCGCACTGGATCCCAAATTCCACAATACGTTGCCACCGTGGAACGTACGTTTTTACCAATGGGGACCGAATTAATTTCAATCACCCGACTAAGGCCGTTGCTGTTGAAGTGGTCAATGTAATTTGGCAGTGGCTGCGCATCTGCTTGGCATTGCATGGCTTTGACCAATCCGCCCATGACTAGCGTTGACTTACCTGCTCCAGAGTATCCTGAAAAGACGGTCAGCCGATTTTTTGGAATCTTAATCCCAACGTCATTTAAGTTATGCTGCTTTGTGATGTGGAGCTCAAGTTGCCCATTTTGAAAAATTTGATTTGCAGCTGCTTGAGGACGTTCGATAATCTTTCCCTGGCCCTTTAAAAAAGGTGCAATGATCGAATTGGGTTTTTGTTTAACCTCATCAGGCGTTCCATAATCAATTACCTGGCCACCCAGGCGTCCTGCCTTCGGGCCAATTTCAATGATGTAATCAGCTGCTGAAATGATATCAATATTATGGTCCACCACGACCAATGAATTCCCCTGGCTAACTAATTGTCGCAAAATTTCGATCAAGCCAGCAACGTTCGCGGCATGTAGCCCCACTGAGGGTTCATCTAATACGTATAAAACACCGATCGTTTGACTCCTTAGCGTTCGGCCCAATTGAATCCGCTGCAATTCACCAGTTGATAATGTATTCCCAGCACGCCCCAATGTTAAGTAGTCTAATCCCAGGTCATATAACGGTTTGATGGCCGCCTTAAATTCGTTGATTAGACTAGTTGCCAGTTCATGCATATCATTTGGTAATGAATGATCTAAATCAGCTAAAAATGGGACTAAGTCGAGGAGCGTCATCTCGCTGACTTCTGCAATGTCTTTACCAAATAGCTTTGTTGTTAAAACATCTGGATCAAACCGCTGCCCGTGACAACGCGGACAGGTATCGAAGGCATAAAAGCGATTCAAGCGCTTGATCGAACGGGGATTCTTGGTGGTCTTCATACTATCTTCAACGGCTGCGAATGCATTTTCATACTTCGCATTCAAGTTGAACACCCGTCCCGTCTTAGATGGCATGCTGATTTGATACTTCTTACCAGGTCCATTGAACACGAGGTCCTTTTCGCGTGCGGTCAGGTCCTTAAATGGAACGTCGATGCGAATCCCTACCTCCCTAGCAACGGTTGGCATGAAGTTTCGACCTGGTAAGTGCCAAGAAGCAACGGCACCATCTTCAATCGTTTCGTTCTCATCCTCGATCAACGATGATTTAAGGATTTGGCGCACCTTACCAGTCCCTTGACATTCCTTACATGCCCCCTCGGCATTAAATGCAAATGATTCCGCACTGGGGGCGGAGAATTTAACCCCACAGGTTGGACACTGAATCTTGCCCATCTCATGACCCTCAACATCCATTGCCTGGGCCACCTTAATCGTTGGTGGCACCGTGTGACCGTTCGGACAGGTATAAGATCCCAGCCGTGAGAACATTAATCGTAAAACGTTCAACCCCTCAGACATGGTACCGACGGTCGAGCGATTCCCAGGAACCGTTGGCCGTTGTCGTAGTGCAATCGCTGATGGTAAGTACTCAATCTTATCAACGTTGGGATGAGCATCTTGTCCAATTCGCCGCCGCGTGTAAGTAGAAAGCGCATTTAAATAGCGCCGCGCCCCCTCGGCATACAGTGTCCCCATCGCAAGTGATGATTTGCCAGAACCAGAAACTCCCGTGATCGCAACGAATGCGTTCAAAGGAATTGATACGTTAATGTTTTTTAAGTTATTGACCTTAGCCCCGTAGACTTTGATGTCGTCGGGGATGGTTTCCTTATGTTGAATCGCCATATTAAATCGCTCCTCTTTATTTTTATAATTTAAACATTGTCAAAAATCAACTAGTTAAATAACCTTAAATCCACGATTATTATTTCATAATCGTGAATTTTAATTTACAAAAGGATAACATTTATAAATAAATGTTCATTTAGGAATATGATTAATATAATTACATAAATTTTAGAGGTGAATTGAATGTTTCACAAATCAAGTATCAAAAGATTTTCAATTATTTTAGTGACCTCCGTGACTTTCGGAACGGTTGCTACAACTACGGTTACAAATGCTAGTTATACACCAGATTACAATGCTTCAACAGGAGTCACTGGTGATGATGAACTAATTACTTCCGCAACTGCACTTAGCAAACTTAAGAATAGTGCGGTGGCAGCCGCTGCAATGGATTCTAGTACCGGTCAATTTGTATATTCCAAAAATGGTAGTACTAAATATGCAATTGCATCTACCACCAAGTTATTGACCCTCTACCTCGCCATTCAAAAGGCCAAAAGATTAAATCAATGGGGACACTTAGTAACGATTTCCAGTAGCCTTAGTAAGATGAGCAAGAGTTATGATCTAGGTAATTTTAGGATGAACACAGGGAGTCGTTATACCGTTCGTAGCCTTTATAAAGCCGCTTTGATCGCATCATCAAATAGCGCTGCGATTGCTTTGGGCCAATACGTTGCTGGATCAAATAATAAATTCATAGCAATGATGAATAAGCAAGCTGATGCTTGGGGAATTTCCAACCAAGCCCATTTTGTTTCAGCATCTGGATTGGAAAACACAGACCTTTACCGTTACGGATTCAAATACGGTAGTCGTTCTGATTATAACAAAGTCAGCGCAAGAGCAATAACAACCATTGCCCAACACCTACTTAAGTTATATCCATCAATCGTCAACGATGCTAATCATCGTTACGCTACTTTAGATGGTCAAACGCTTAAAAATGAAAATGAACTGCTTCCTGGTGGTAGTAGTTACAATCCCGCCCTTAAGGTCGATGGCCTCAAGACGGGTTATACTCCACTTGCTGGCTACTGTTTAGTAAGTACGAGTAAGAATAACGGTCAACGGTTGATCGTTACCACCTTAAATGATAAAAAGGGTTCTAAAGACCAAACGCGAATGATTGCCGCAATTTACAAATATTCATCATTATTCAATGATTAATAAAAATGCACTTCAAAATGAAGTGCATTTTTTATTATGATAATGGTTTTAAAATCGTATCAAGTTGTTCAAAAGTCTTGAACCGATCACCGATTAAGACCCCGTCAATCCCAAGTTGCTTAGCTAATTTAGCTTCTCGTGGTTCAACGTGACCACCCAATACTAAACGATACTTAACATTGTCATACTTAGAGAGAATCTTTTTGAGTTCTTTGAAGGTCCGTTCGGCAGTCTCATCAGTATAAAGCCGCTTGCCTTCCAAGGTCGACTTAATTGATTCCCATGAAATGATTACTTCATGATTACTTAAGTCCAAGTCCCCAACAATTTTATTGAATTCTTCTTCAATTCCATCTTCATCGTTTTGAGATCCCATACAGATGATTGGAACAATTTTATGACGCAGGGCATTTTCCAGCTTGTTGTGAATAATGTCGTATCCTTCGTGTAACTGAATCCGCCGTTCCAAGTGTCCAACAAAAGCATACTTGATGCCAAGGTAATGCAATTCATCAGCGGATGGTTCACCGACAGTCCGCTTGGTAATTGTAATGTTTTGGGATGCTTCTTGGAAATGATTAAAATGATTAGGTTGCAACATCACTGGTGAAATGATTAAGTCAGGCTTAAAAGAATGTTTTTCAACATCATCCATCATTTTTTGTTGTTCTCTAACAGGCATTAAAGTCTTAAAATTCATAATACATAGCATATTGAATTACTCCTTAGTTATGAAAAATACTTAATAGGTCAATAATAGCACATCTGTATATCAGACAGATAATATTTTCACCTACGAATTAGCCAAATTATGATTAACACCGCAACTAACAAAATTAAAACATTTTGCTTTGTTTTCCCATTATTAGCTCGAATGAGCCATTCATTAAAGCGAATTAGGTTAAGGCGTTGGACTAAGCGGGGATGCTTAATTAACAGCCATTTCCAAAAACGGTATATTAAGTAAAATACAAGTAGCACGATTACACCGTATAGAACTATCCATGATGCAACTATGATCAGTGCAATGATCACCGCGATCGCTAAAATCGTTCCTAAACAACTAAAAAATAATGAAACTCCACCAAATATCAATAAAAGTAATAATAATAAAAATACCATCGTTTTCACCACCGTTGCAATTCATTTTACATTAAAGAACCGCCGAATAGTAGCACTTTACCAAATTTGGAGCGTTGGTCCGACCATATAGATTCCAAATCCCATCACAACTAAACTAAGGCTAATTACAATCCAGCGATAAAGCCCCTTCATTCGGTATTTTTTAGGAAGTGCCTTCGCTTCTAGCAATAACAAGAATCCCAGCACGATTGGTAACATCAAGGCGTTGATCACCTCTACTAGCACCGCTAATTCAACTGTATGAGAATTGAGAAGGGCCACTGCGGCACCACTAATGTAAATCAAGATCAATATGAAGTAGAAACCGAAACTTTGCTTATTAAAGCGGTCATTGACGCTATGGCGAATGTGCAAAACCTCTGTAATCCCCCAAGTTCCAGACAAACTGACCACGATTGCGGCAACAAGAGCTCCGCCAAGCAGGCTGCCACCAATAATTATTTTGGCCATCCCACTACCTAAAAACGGCACTAATGAATTAACCAGGTCCGCAACCGTATTTAATGGTAGCTGACCATTTTGAGTCGTAGTCGCAGCAAATAAAACTACAAAACCAATCATGATTCCCTGGGTAATCAACGTTCCGATTCCAGTGTCTAATTGTTCTCTACGAATCATCTTTGGCGTTAATTGCTTATCGATCACCGCTCCCTGTTGATAAAAAATCATCCAGGGCATGATGACCGCTCCAACGTTGGCAGCGAATAAGTATAAATATGATGAATCATGAATGGGCATGGAACGCATGCCGTTAACAATGTCATTCCCGTTCGGTTTAACGACAAATAATGCAATGATGAACAGTAGTTCAAATAAACCGACCGCCACCCCGATTCGTTCAACCCGATGGTAGGAATTACGGAATACGATGCTAATTAGTAAAAGGGTTGCCAATGGTACTGTCACCCATTTGGAAATTCCAAATAGTTCCCCAACTCCAGCGATTCCAATCATTTCAGTCAGTAACGCACCAATAACTGAAATCAATAACGTCGCTGCGGAAAGGACTGCCCAACTACTCCCAAAGTGTTCACGAATCAATTCACCATGTCCCTTTTTGGTAATGATTCCTAAGCGAACCGTCATCTCTTGGGCCATAAATAAAATCGGTATCAACAATAATTGCGGTAAAATCATTGAATAACCAAATCTGGATCCCGACTGAGCGGCGGTTATTAAACAACCAGCATCCGTATCAGCTAGCATTACAATCATCCCTGGGCCACATCCCTTTAGAAATTGTTTCATCCGATTGCTAACCATATTAGAACGAAACGTTATCGTCGTTCGTTGCAAAATCCATCACTCCTTGTTAATCATTACTTCCATCCTATTACATAATTATTAGAAGAAAAAGACTACCAAACACAATATGTATGTGTTATGAATGATAGATAGCACAATATATAGTATGCGTAAACATAAAAGCGGGATTAACTGCCGTTCTAGCAGTTAACCCCACTTTGTGAAAATCAAAAATTATTTTAAACTTTTTTGCATTCCGAACCATTCAATTCCACCAAAATTAGAATTTGAATGTCCCAATAGTTCAAACCCATGTTTTTCATAGAATGGGATTAAGCGTTCACGACAATCAAGGATCAATCTTGATAGTTCTTGTTTTTTGGCCAGTTCTGCAATTCGGTCCAATAGTTGGGTTGCGATTCCCAATCCTTGGTAATCAGGAGAAACCGCAAGTCCTAATATTCCCAGATACTTATCGCTTGGTTTTCGAGTTAAGTCCTTCGTGTAGCTATCATTGTTCAATAAGTTATCGTTAGTGGTCCTACCGATCAACATTCCGACAGCTTTACCATCCATTTCAGCAATCAAAGTTGTTTGGGGAAGATAATTGATAAAGTTAATGAAGTCTTTTCTGTTGGCTCTTTCTTCAGGTTCAAAACAACTTTGTTCCACATGTAACAATTCGTCTAAATCATCCATATTAGGTGGTCTAAATGTAATTTGCATTTGCTTAATGCTCCATTCTTTTTTATTATCCTTATTTTAACAGTGATTTATAAAAATAAGATATAGCGTTTAAGGTTATTTAAATAATTAAGTAAAAAAATAAAGAAGTGTTCAAAAGAACACTTCTTTATTTAACGACCATCATCCATGTATGAAATAGATGAGAACTTATTATGTGATTTCACAAATAAGAGCTTAATCGTTCCTCGGGCTCCAGAACGGTTCTTTTCAATGATCACTTCAACTTCTCCAATATCTTCATTATCATCTTTAGGGTCACTATTATCATCATCATTATTTCCTTCACGTTCATAATAGTCATCCCGATAGAGAAAGGCAACGATATCTGCATCTTGTTCAATCGACCCTGATTCACGAATATCGGAAAGAACTGGCCGCTTATCCTGACGCTGTTCAACCCCACGTGAGAGTTGTGACAACGCAATTACGGGCACTTTTAGCTCGTTAGCTAATTTTTTCATTTGGCGTGAAATTGCAGAAACTTGTTGTTGTCGATTTTCACGATTGCCACCTTCAATTAGTTGAAGATAATCAACCACGATTAGGCCTAGGTTATTCTTCTCCTTAGCTAAGCGTCGACTCTTAGCCCTAATTTCTGACATTTTAATTCCTGGGGTATCGTCAATATAAACACTGGCTCTAGACAAGCTCCCCATCGCTACGATTAGGTTATTCCACTCATCGTTATCTAAATTACCAGTTCGTAAGTGATTGGCATCGATACTACCTTCAGCACAAATCATTCGATTCACTAATTGCTCTGCGCCCATTTCTAAACTAAAAATCGCAACCGTTTTATCTGACTTAGTAGCAACGTTTTGGGCTACATTCAGAGCAAATGCAGTCTTCCCGACGGCCGGCCGTGCTGCTAGAATAATTAATTCACCCTCATGCAGCCCAGTGGTTATTTCATCTAACTTTTGAAAACCAGTTGAAATTCCCGTTACAGTGTCACTATTTTTAGCTAGTTTACTAATATCACTAAGCGTATTTTTTAAAACATCATCAATTTGTTTAAATCCTGATTGCCCACGATTTTCGGAGATTTGTAAAATCTTAGTTTCAGCATCATCTAATAGGGTGGTAATATCATCGCTATTATTGTAGCTTTCGGTGGCAATACTAGTCGCCGTTTCGATTAGCTTCCTAGCAATTGATTTATTGCGAACAATTTTGGCATAGTATGCAATATTAGAAGCGGTCGGAACAGACTGGGATAGTTCTGCTAAATAAGATGGGCCACCAACATCATCTAATTTTTGGTTTGATTTTAAATAGTCAACTACGGTCACAAAGTCGATCTTATCATCACGATCGCTTAATGCCTCCATTGCCTGGAAGATGATCCGATGAGCATTTTTGTAAAAATCATCAGATTGCAGTTGTTCCATAGCATCCGGCAATGATTCAGTATCCAGAAAAATTGCACCTAATACCGCTTTTTCTGCATCAATATTTTGCGGTGGCATTTGACTCATTACTTCATTACTCATTGGATTTCCTCTTTTTATTTTTAATCAAAAATACTGGAGCGTGTTGGCCCCAGTATTTCTTGGTATTGTTTTAATAGCTCAAATCATTACTTTTCATCAACATGAACTCTAATTGTAGCAGTCACAGTTGGGTGTAATTTAACGGGTACGTTTGTATAACCGAGTGAGCGAATTGGATTTGATAATTCAATTTTCCGCTTATCAATTTTGATATTAAATTGTTTATCCAATGCTTGGGCAATTTGTTTACTTGGAATTGAGCCAAATAAACGTCCATCTGAACCAGCCTTAGCAGTTAGTTCAACAACTGTATTATCATTTTCCAAGGTTGTTTTTAATTCTTTGGCATTCGCAAGTTCTTCGGCTTCACTTTTAGCTTCAGCACGTTGTTCAGCCTTAAGCTTACCAATTGCTGAACCAGTAGCAGCCTTAGCCTTACCATGCTTAATTAAAAAGTTTTGTGCGTATCCTTGTGGGACATCCTTAACTTCGCCGCGTTTTCCTTTTCCGCGAACATCTTCTAAGAAGATAACTTTCATTTAGAATCCACTCCTTTGTACTGATTTAATTAAATAAATCAGACTCTTTAAATCTTACTCATCTATTTTATCATTACTATCCGAATCCGTCTCGTCTGAAAGAACATCTTTAATCGTTTCAACTAAAATTGGTTCAACTTCAGATACTTTCTTATCACTGATTTGAGTAGCTCCACTTGATAAATGGCCTCCACCACCAAGCCGTTCCATGATTATTTGAACGTTTACTTCTCCATTACTACGAGCAGAAATTCCAACCACTCCACCAGGACGTTGGGTTGCAACGAACGAAGCTTCCACTCCCGACATGGAGAGGATTGAATCAGCGGCTTGAGCAGCCGTAACTGGATCATAGGTCTTATCATCTTCACCAATCACCATTGCAATATGACGATCTTTATCCACAAATCTAACCAAAGAAATGAGGTGGTTTCTAGCAAGATAATCATCCACATTCTCTTCCATGAACTGTTGCATCTCCTCAGAATCAGCACCAGCAGACCGCAAATAACTTGCTGCATCAAACGTTCTGGTTCCAGTTCGCATCGAGAAGGACTTAGTATCAATAAAGATTCCAGTCAACATGGCTGTTGCTTCTAGTTTATTAATTGGTTCTGCATCTTGTGATTGATATTCAAACATTTCCGTAATCAATTCACAAGTTGATGATGCATAAGGCTCAATATAAACCAAAATTGGGTTTGGAGGGAATTCCTCACCACGGCGGTGATGATCAATAATTACCACCCGACTAGCCAAACGTTTATAAAGATCCTGAGAAATACTCATTGATGGTTTTGAATGGTCAACCATAATCAATAAGCTATTATCAGTTGCCTTTTGGAGAGCCTCTTCAGGAGTAATAATCGAATCATAAATTTCTGGATAATCCTTACTAGTTGCAATTAAGCGTTTTACATCAGAATGCAATTGTGATTGATCAATAACGATCCAACATTGTTTATTATTCATCTTAGCAATTCTTCTGATTCCAAAACAAGCTCCAATTGCATCCATATCTGGACGTTGGTGACCCTGAACAAAGATTTGATCTGATTCCTTCATAATTTCTTGAAGGGCTTGTGAAGTCATCCGTGCCCGAACACGAGTCCGTTTTTCCATTGGATTTGTTTTTCCACCATAGAAACGGGCCTCTTTATCCTTAGCCTTAACAACCACTTGGTCACCCCCACGTCCTAACGCAAGGTCTAAATCACTTTGGGCTTGATCAGCCAGACTATTTAAATTGTCATCACCATAAGCAATTCCGACACTCAGTGTTAATGGGAAATTTTGCTTAGACGTGCTTTCACGAATTTTATCTAAAATCTTGAACTTATCATCCTCGATTTCAGCTAGCGATCTAGCATATGCAATAATCATAAAATGATCATCATCAATTTGTTTTAAATACATCCCGAACTCACGAGCCCAAGCAGTTAGCTCATTGGTGACATAATTCAAAAGATTAGAAATTTCTTGATCGGTCATCGACTGAGTAATTTCATCATAGTTATCTAAAAAGATTTCTCCAATTGAAACCTTTTCATTATTATAACGTTCCTCAATATCGTAATAACTAGTGACATCCATTAAATAAACGGTATGAAATTCTTTTTGAACTAACATTGAAAAATGATGGTGGTTCCAAGTAACATCATTTGCTTCATTCGAATTCCAATATTTGGAAATTAAAGAATTTAAGCCTGGTGCAACTTCAACTACTGTATTCCCAAGCACAACCTGATCACCAAAGTATGGTTGTAAGTACGGATTAACCCATTCGATTTTTTGATCATCACTTAGAATCATCACACCCATTGGCATTTCAAGCATTGTTTCGCTTTCACCACGGTGAATCCGATATGATAAATCCGAAATATACTGATTACGATTAGCGCTTAAATGATTCAATAAATTGAAAGTATACGCCAATCCAATGCAAACAAATGTCAAAAGGACGATTCCAGTGTAGATACTATAAAGAAATGCAATTACCGTTCCTAAAATCGATAAAACGGAAGTAAACAAGGTTACCCATCTTAAATTTTTATTTTTAAGAAAGGGTGGTATGTTTTTAAATGAATCTTTTTTCTTCATTATGATACCTCTTATATTTTGAGATAACTATATTTTATCACAATCTGATTTTGATAGTAAAAAAAGGAGTAGGACCAATTGATCCCACTCCCCTTCTAACTAATCTGATTAGTCTTCGCTTACAAAGGCCATTAAGCCCATGATCCGAGCACGCTTGATAGCAGCAGTCAACTTACGTTGATTCTTAGCGCTGGTACCAGTAACTCGACGAGGTAAAATTTTACCACGTTCTGATGTAAAACGATTTAATAAAGCTACATCCTTGTAATCGATGTAATCGATATGATTAGCAGCAATATAATCGACCTTACGACGACGACGTCCGCCTCTTCTTTGTGCCATTATTTTCACTCCTTTATAATTTGATTTTTATTTAACAACTCTAATTTTAAGTTTAATTTAGAATGGTAAATTATCATCGGAAAGCTTTAAGTTTCGATTATTCTTATCATCTTTCCCTTTAAAAGGAGCTTTATTGTCGTTTCGATCATTATAATCATCTTTACCTGAATCAGGTTTTTGATTATTATTCAAATCATTAGGATTTGAATTTTCAGTTTGGTGTCCACCATCCACATTGTCTGAATGTGGGGTTTGATTCCCACCATTCATATTATCTGTAAATGGAGTTTGGTTCCCACCGTTCATATTATCTGTAAATGGAGTTTGGTTCCCACCGTTCATATTATCTGTAAATGGAGTTTGGTTACCACCGTTCATATTATCTGAAAATGGGTTTTGGTTACCACCATTCATATTATCTGAGAATGGAGTTTGGTTACCACCATTCATATTATTTGGAAATGGGTTTTGATTCCCACCGTTCCAACCATTATTAGGCTGGGGGTTATTATAATTACCATTCCCAGAAACATGATTATCGAATCCATTCATATTTCCATTTTGAAAAGATGAACCATTATCGTTGTTGTAACCACCATTACCAAAATTATTCACGCTTGCTGCACCCCGATTAGAGTTAGCAGAATTACGTGATTCTAAAAATGAAAAGTTTTCAACAACAACATCAGTAGTATAAATGCGAGTTCCTTGTTTTTCATAGCTACCAGTCTGAATACGACCTTCTACACCAATTAAGCTTCCCTTGTGTACGTACTGAGAAAGGGTTTCAGCTGTTTTCCCCCAAGCTTGACAGCTAATAAAATCAGTGTCTCGATCACCATTGGCACTCTTGAAGTTACGATCTACCGCTAATGTAAAATGAGCAACCGCTCTTTTTGATTGTGTGTATCGAAGATCTACATCTCGGGTTAAACGTCCAGTTAATGCAACAGAATTAATCATGCTGAAAAACTCCTCTCTTTTATTACAATGATCAGTTTAATTATCTTAAAACAGTCATTTGACGTAAGATACCATCACTATACTTGGATAAACGATCAAATTCTTGTAATGCTTCGTATTTATCAGTAGTTAAGTTAACAATGTGGTAAGTACCTTCATTGAAACCACCAATTTCGTAAGCAAAACGGCGCTTTGACCAATCCTTTGAATCAATAATCTTAGCACCATTATCAGTCAAGATCTTGTCAAAATGATCAACTAATTCCTTCTTAGCTGGTTCATCTAAATCAGGACGAATGATGTAAGTAATTTCGTATTTCTTTTCTTCCATGAGTTACACCTCCTTGTGGTCTGAGGCCCCATAGCCAATTCTAAGGGGCAAGGAAAATATTGGAAAACACCAATATTCACAAGTAAAAATTATAGCATGCTTGCTAAAAATAATCAATAAAATTAATAACGAGATGAGTATTTTCGATACATAGTTAAAATACGCAGACAAATAAAATAACGGCTAAAAAGCCGTTATTTTATTTTAAATTTTTTTATGATTCGTTACTTGAATCTTCAGAATCGTCTTCCTTAGCGACCTTAGCCATTGTAGCAACCTTGGATTCGCCATCCATTCTAATTAAATGAACTCCTAAGGTAACCCGACTACTTTCGGATACGTTATTCGCATCAAATCGAATCGTAACGCCCTTATCAGTAATCAACATGATGTCTTCGTCACCGTCAACGGTTGCTAATCCAGCAATAGGACCATTTTTAGCACTAATTTTAGCGGTCTTGATTCCCTTTCCGCCACGTCCTTTAATCGCATATTCATTAGCTGGCGTCCGTTTCCCGTATCCCTTTTCAGAGATAACAAAGACGAAACTATTTGGAGCTAACACGTCAGCACCGACTACATAATCATCTGGATGAAGATTAATTCCACGAACCCCGCTCGCAGTTCTTCCCATCGAGCGCACATCTTCCGCTTTAAAACTAGCTGCATAGCCTTGATGGGTTCCAATAATAATATTATCTTCCTTATTTACAACGGAAACTCGAATTAATTCGTCATCTTCCTTTAGACTAATTGCCTTAAGTCCATTACTCCGAATATTGAAGAACTCATTAATTGATGTTCGTTTGGAACGACCTAATAAGGTAGTAAAGAATAGGAATTTTTCTTCCTCCTTATTTTTAGCAGAAACATTAATTACCGCTTCGATCTTTTCCTCAGGTTTAATTCCTAGCAAGTTGATAATTGGAATTCCCTTAGCAGTCCGACCATATTCAGGGATTTCATATCCCTTCATTCGATATACCTTTCCTGCATTGGTAAAGAATAGGAGCGTATCGTGAGTAGAAGTGGCAACTAGGTGTTCAATGAAGTCGTCATTATGGACACCCATACCTTGAATCCCACGACCACCGCGATTTTGAGTCTTAAAGTCAGAAGTTGGGAGGCGCTTGACGTACCCGTTGTGGGTCAAGGTAACCATCACATCTTCTTCTGCAATTAAGTCTTCATCTTCAATACTTAGAACTTCACCAACCAATAGCTTGGTCCGCCGTTCATCCCCGAACTTATCTTGAATTTCCAATAATTCATTATAGATAATTTCATTCACTTTTTCACGGCTGGCTAAAATGGCCTTGAATTCTTCGATATCTTTTAACAGTTTTTGATGCTCTTCTTCAACTTTTTCGCGTTCAAGACCAGTTAACCGTACTAATCGCATGTCCAAGATTGCTTGAGCTTGCTTATCAGATAAATCGTAGTTATCAATCAATTGAGCTTTGGCAATCGCACCCGTTCTGGATTCACGAATGATTCGAATGATTTCATCAATGTGATCTAGCGCGATCAATAACCCTTGAAGAATGTGATCACGATTTTCAGCCCGTTTAAGATCATGGGCAGTCCGCCGTTTGATCACTTCTACTTGGTGTTCCAAGTAGTTTTGCAGGATTTCTTTTAGGCTTAAGACTTTCGGTGCGCCGTGAACAATTGCTAACATATTGAAACTAAATGAAGTTTGTAGCAGCGTTAATTTGTAGAGGTTGTTCAAAACAACTTCCGCACTCGCATCACGTTTCACATCAATCGTGACCCGCAACCCTTCACGGTCGGATTCATCCTTAATGTCTGTGATCCCTTCGATTCGCTTTTCACGAACTAAATCGGCAATCCGTTCAATCAACTTGGCCTTGTTGACCATGTAAGGTAATTCGGTTGCAACGATTTGTTGGTGACCTCTTACCTCTTCAATA
This sequence comes from Nicoliella sp. ESL1120, assembly GCF_058508515.1. Lineage (NCBI taxonomy): Bacteria > Bacillati > Bacillota > Bacilli > Lactobacillales > Lactobacillaceae > Nicoliella > Nicoliella sp. ESL1120. Next base: position 268,014 of record NZ_CP196383.1, on the reverse strand, counting down.
TCAACCTTAGCCCGCAGTACAATGGTTCCTTTTCCAGATTCATATGCCTTTCGAATGCCAGATTTACCCATTACGACCCCACCAGTTGGGAAGTCAGGACCAGGTAATGCTTCCATTAAATCAGCCGTCGTTGCATCTGGGTTGCCCATTAAAATATGAATAGCACTGATTACTTCACTTAAATTATGTGGGGGAATATTTGTAGCCATCCCCACGGCAATCCCAGAAGCCCCGTTGACCAATAGGTTTGGAAAACGAGATGGCAATACGGTCGGTTCTTTTTCAGTACCATCATAATTATCCTGAAAATCAACGGTATCCTTATTAATATCACGAAGCATTTCCAACGCGATCTTACTTAACCGTGCCTCGGTGTAACGCATTGCGGCAGCGCCATCACCATCGACGGATCCAAAGTTCCCATGACCATCGACTAGCATGTAGCGATAACTAAAGTCTTGCGCCATTCGGACCATGGAGCCATAAACAGCTGAGTCCCCATGAGGATGGTACTTTCCTAGCACATCCCCAACTACTCTGGCTGATTTCTTGTACGGCTTATCGGGGGTCACCCCTAATTCATGCATATCGTAAAGGATTCTACGATGAACGGGCTTCAGTCCATCCCGAACATCTGGTAACGCTCTGGCAACGATAACACTCATTGCATAATCCAAGAATGATGTTTTCATTTTTTTGGATAAATCAATATCTGTGATGCGGTGATTTACAATCTCTTCGTCGGCCACTTTATTTGCCTCCATTCATGGTCTATTTTTAATCGATGTTACACGTGAAACATTTAAATTCATGAATCATGATGTTACACGTGTAACAATTAATTAAACGTCCAAGTTTTCAACAAACTTAGCATTCTCTTCAATGAATTTACGCCGTGGTTCAACTTGGTTCCCCATTAACATTGCAAATACCTGGGCAGCGCCAGCAGCGTTTTCAGAATCGACCCTCAGCAGGTGCCGATTATCTGGATTCATAGTTGTTTCCCAAAGTTGTTCTGGGTCCATTTCACCAAGCCCCTTGTAACGTTGAATTTGTGGCTTTGGTGAACCTGGTAGTTCACTTAACAGTTTGTGTAACTCTTGATCAGTATCAAGATAACGTTGTAATTTTCCCTGTCTTAAACGATACAAAGGTGGTTGCGCAATGTAAACATACCCTGCATCTAACAATGGGCGCATGTAATTATAAATCAACGTCAATAATAAAGTTTGGATATGTGCACCATCGACATCGGCATCGGTCATGATGATCAATTTATGATAGTGAACCTTAGAAATATCAAAATCATCACCAAAACCAGTTCCCATGGCGGTGAACAACGAACGGATTTCTTCATTTGCTAAAATCCGATCCATGCTTGCCTTTTCGACATTTAGAATTTTCCCACGGATTGGCAGGATTGCTTGCGTTAATCTAGACCGTCCCTGCTTTGCTGATCCACCAGCAGAATCCCCTTCGACAATGAATAATTCTGAAATCTTAGGGTCATTACTAGTGTTATTAGCTAACTTTCCTGGCAGGTTACTGATTTCCAAGCCACTCTTCTTCCGAGTAACTTCACGCGCCCGCTTAGCTGCCACCCGTGCTTTGGATGCGATTGATCCCTTTTCAACGATTTTTCTAGCAACACTCGGGTTTTCCAATAGGAAACGGTTGAAATGTTCACTGAAAATTCGATCCGTAGCAACCCGTGCATCGGAGTTCCCCAACTTGGTCTTGGTTTGACCTTCAAATTGTGGATCTGGATGCTTGATGCTAATAACAGCAGTTAAGCCTTCACGAACGTCATAACCAGTCAACTTAGCATCCTTACCCTTCAAGAGGTTGTTCTTGCGAGCATAGTCGTTGATCACACGCGTCAAGGCTCGTTTGAAACCTTCTTCGTGGGTTCCACCTTCAATTGTGTGGATGTTATTCGTAAAGGTTAGGAGGTTACTATGGTAATCATCGGTATATTGAAGGGCTACTTCAACGTTAATATTGTTTTCATTGCCTTCAACATAAATCGGCGTCTCAAATAGGGTATCTTTATTTTCATCTAAGTATTCAACGTAATGCTTAATACCGCCTTCATAATGAAAATCATGTTCAATTGGTTTTTCAGGCCGTTCATCCCGAATTGTGATCCGAAGGCCCTTATTTAAGAAAGCCAGTTCACGGACCCGATTCGTCAAGGTGTCCATATCATAAGTAGTGGTTTCGGTGAAAATATCTGGATCTGGAACAAAATGTACCTTGGTCCCATGTTCTTCTTCGGACGTGGTCCCAATTTGTTTCATTTGATCTTGAACGTGGCCGCGCTTGAAGTCAATGTAATAAACTTTACCACCACGTTTGACAGTCACGTCTAATTCTGTTGATAAGGCGTTAACTACTGATGCCCCAACCCCGTGGAGTCCACCAGAAACCTTATATCCGCCACCGCCAAACTTACCACCAGCATGCAGAATCGTGAAAATCGTTTCCAAAGCTGGTTTCCCAGTCTTAGTCATGGTGTCAACAGGCACCCCACGTCCATTATCAGTAACGGTAATACTATTGTCCTTTTCAACCGTCACATGAATGGTATCGGCAAATCCAGCGAGGGCTTCGTCGATTCCGTTATCAACAATTTCCCACACCAAGTGGTGGAGGCCTTGAACACTAGTGGAACCGATATACATCCCTGGTCGCTTCCGAACGGCTTCCAAGCCCTCTAAAACTTGAATCTGGCTGGCATTATACTTTTCAGCTTCTTTTTCACGTCGCTTTTCTTCGTCAGTCACCTTTAACTCCTCCTTTAATCACAAATCATCAATCAACATTTAAATTTCCATCGTTAACATGAAATACTTTTGGATCATGAATCAAATCCTTAGCAACTCCACTTAAGCTCGTCGTTGTCAAAAACGTTTGAACCTTATCTTGAATTGCTCTTAACAGATGGGTTTGTCGATCATCATCTAGTTCTGATAAAACATCATCTAATAATAAAATTGGATATTCACCAGTTTCTGACTTCATTAGATCAATTTCAGCTAACTTAACAGACAATGCTGTTGTTCGTTGCTGACCTTGCGAACCAAACGTCTGAACATCATTTCGGTTAATTTGAAATTTTAAGTCATCACGATGGGGGCCTAAAACGGATGTGCCCATTTTAATTTCACGATTCCGTTCATCTTGAAACGCTTGCATTAGCCCATTATAGATATCCTTAACCGAACCTAACTGCTTTTTTCTTAAGCGCGTAACGTAATTAAAACTTAGGTGCTCTTGGTTTTGTGAAATCGTCGCATGAATTTGACTCGACCATTGTTCCAATTTTTTTAGTAGCATCAACCGATGGTAAATGATCTCTGCACCATAACCAGCTAGTTGATCAGATAAAACATCCAAATACAATAAATCAGAAGCCCTTTTAATTTGCAATAACTTAAGATACTTGTTTCTTTGACGCAAAACCCGTTGATACTGAACACTATTATAAAGGTATTGATTACTCATTTGACTAAACTCAATATCCATAAAACGTCTCCGAATCTGAGGGGACCCCTTTACGATTGAAAGGTCCTCCGGGGCAAATAAAACTACGTTCAAATTACCAATGTAAGATGATAGCTTAGGCTGTTCAATATGATTAACCCGTGATAGTTTCCCATCTTTACTAAGATTTAATTCTAAGTCTAACTTACCAGATTCCTTATTAACTAAGGCTTTCAACTGGGCACTTTGGTTTTTCCATTGAATTAAATCGTGATTATTATTAGTGCGATGACTCTTAGTCAGTGCTAATACATAAATTGATTCCAATAGATTCGTTTTGCCCTGGGCATTATTACCCAATAAGACATTTACTCCGCTATCGAAATCAACCGCTAAATGCTCATAGTTTCTAAAATGGTTTAATTCTAATTTAGCAATTTTCATTAATCATCCTGCTTTGCTCGAATGAAAAACATCCCAACGTCTGGAATCGAGACATTGTCACCATCGTACAATTTCTTACCACGCCGATTTTCTGGTTCATCGTTCAATAAGACTGTATTTTCACGAAGGTACCATTTTGCCTGACCGCCAGATCCTACAATTGTCTCCTCCTTTAACATTTGTCCTAATGTTATATACGGAGTAGAGATAAAAACAGTTTTCTTCAAATTTTCACCCCTCTTTTACAACCTCTATTATAACCTTAAAATAACAAAAAGTACACTGTAATCACATTATCAGGCCTTTACAGCAATTTTAAGTTGATTATATGTAATTAGTCTAATAAAAGAAAAAACACCTTAAATCGTAAATTTTAGCTTAAATTACGCAAAAAAAGCGTGAAACTAAATAATTAGTTCCACGCTTTAATTTAAGTTAATTTTTATTTGTTAACATAAGTTAGTTCTTTTGAAGTGTGAGTAAATGGTTCAACACCAGTTTCAGTGACGTGAACACAATCTTCAATTCGGACTCCAGCAACATTTGGAATGTAGATACCAGGTTCAATCGAGAAACACATTCCTGGTTGTAATTCCATCTTATTGCCTTCCATGATTGATGGAAATTCGTGTTCACTCATCCCCATCCCATGACCGAGTCTGTGGATAAAGTATTCACCGTAACCAGCCTTGTTGATAACATCTCTGGCCACCGCATCTAGTTGCTCTGCAGTAATGCCTGGCTTAGCTGCATCCATTGCCTTTAACTGGGCTTCTAAACAAACCTTATAGATATCTAATTCCTTATCAGTTGGTTTCCCAACCGCAACGGTTCTAGATGCATCTGAAATATAACCATAATGAACCGTTCCTAGGTCAAATAATACTAACTGGTTGTTTTGAACTTTAATTTCACTGGTATCACCATGTGGATTAGCTGCATGGGCACCCGCTTGAACTAAGGTATCAAAACTCATGTTACTAACCCCACGCATTTTCAACTCGTATTCCAATTTGGCAGCAATACTCATTTCAGTCACGCCAGGCTTAACCGCAGCAAATCCCTGTTCAAATGCAAAATCAGCTTCGCGACCAGCAGCATCTAGTTTCGCAATTTCATCAGCAGTTTTAAATAAGCGCATGTGATCAATAAATGAAGTCACATCGATATCAAAAGCGGCACTAGTTAACACATTTTGTAAAGCTTCTTCACGAGCAACTGGCAAGTAGGCCTTGTCCAATGCAATGTGTTTAGGGTCTGCAACCCGCTTTTTAATTTGGTCGCCAATCATTTGCCATGGGTTTTCATGGTCTAAGTAACCATAAACAGGATGGCTGAAACCAGTCCCCTTAACAACTTCCACTTCTAGTGCTGGTGCAAATATAAATGGTTCTTGATCTGCAAATACCACTAAAGCTAAAACCCGTTCAACTGGATCACTATAAAATCCAGTTAAATATTCAATCGTCTTTGGATTACTGATGTAGGTAACATCTGCTCCTTGTTCAGCTGTCCATTTTTGAACTGATTCTAATTTTGACATTTAAACCACCCCACAAAAGAATTTTTATTCGGACCCTAGAACGTCCGTACTGGTGTTATTAATTGAATAAAGCTATCGCCATCTTCAGTTGGCTTTAAAGTGAATGGCCGTAATGCTGCAGAAAATGAAATTTCAATCATTGATTTCCCAAATGAATGTAAAGCATCCTTAACGTAATCAGGATTGAATGAGATTTCCAATTCATCGCCAGTCACTGAGTCAGGTTCTAATTCTTCTTCAACCGTCCCAACGTCTGGAGAATCACCAGTAATTTTAATTTTAACATCACTTGGCATAATAGTTAATTTAACTACGTTGTTTCGAGAAGCATGTGAAAGGACTGAAGCCCGTTCAATTGAAGCTAATAATTCAGGGGCGGCTAATTGAATTTTAGTCGTTGATTCTTCAGGAATTAATCGTGAAGTATCGGGGTAGTTACCCTCGAGTAATCTTGAATAGAAGTAGTTATCATCAAAAATAAATAGGACTTGGTTTTCAGCAATTCTCATTTCAAGGTCTTGATGATCACCAATCATTTTGGAAAGTTCGTTCAGACTCTTTCCTGGAATCACGAAACTATATTCACGATCACTACCTGAAAATTCGATCGAACGTTGACTGAGCCGATGACTATCAGTTGCGACTGCTAATAATTTCCCATCACGTAATTCAAAATGAACCCCAGTTAAAATAGGGCGACTTTCCTGGGTAGATACAGCAATTACAGTTTGACTAATGATTTCTTTAAAGATATCCCCAGAAAAAGTAACGGAATCATCAGTATCAATTTCTGGTAGGTGAGGGTAATTGCTGGCATCTAATCCATTAATTGTGAATTCTGATTGACCAGACTTAATGGTTGTTTGTAAATCAGTTCCTACCGATACGGTCATTGTTACTTCTGGTAGTTTTTTAACAATGCTAATAAAGAATCCAGCAGATAATACTACTGAGCCTTCTTCACTAATGACTAATTCGTTTTTAGGGTCATTACTTTTAATTTGAGTTTCAATCGAGATATCTGCATTGCTACCGGTAAGAATTAATCCTTCGTTATCAGCAGTGATTTTGATTCCAGTTAAAATTGGAATCGTAGTCTTTGAAGAGATTGATCTAGATACAGTGGTTAAACTTTTGATGAAAGCAGATCTTTTAATTGAAAATTTCATTTATGATTTCCTCCTGGCGTGGTAGTAATAAGTTATTATATAAATGATGGTGATAAGTCCTGTGGATAAGTCAGCCAAATGTAAGCTAATCGCATGGTGCGTAAGGGATTAACCCTGTGGATAACCTGTGGATAAGTCCTTACTTCCTGTGGATAACCTGTGGATAAGTAAATAAAAACATCCAAAACACATGTTGAAATTATAACATCAAATGATCATTTTAATACCGATAATGGTTATCGAAGTAGCTCAGTTTTTAAATCATTGACCTCATCTTTAATTTGAGGATCATTGTTATCCAATGCCTTCTTTATTTTTTCATAAGCGTGGATAACGGTAGTATGATCCTTGCCACCGAAAGCTTTGCCAATCTTAGGTAAAGAAATTCTTGTAAGTTCCCGCGATAGATACATTGCAACCTGTCTAGGGGCAACAATTTCTTTATAACGCTTCTTGCCCTTTATATCATCTACAGAAACGTCATAATAGGAGGCGACTTTTTGGAGGATGTCATTAATATCAACGTTTTTTTCAACTCGACTTGAAAAATCAATTCCACCCATCGCTTCCTTTACTAAGTTGGTATTGATCTTAACGTGGTTTCCCTTAAGCTCAGAAAAAGCCTTAACTCTTGATAATGCACTTTCTAGCTCCCGCACGTTAGAGTTAATACTTTCAGCGAGGTATTCTAGTGCTTCGTCTGTAATTTCAATATTGGCATATTTAGCCTTACTTTGTAGTATCTTGGTTCTGGTCGCAACGTCAGGCTCGTCAATACTGACCGCAAGTCCCCAGTTGAATCTAGAAACTAGTCGATCCTGCAGCTTTGCAATTTCGTTAGGTAATCGATCAGAAGTCATGACAATTTTTTTACCATCCTTATGCAACTCATTAAATGTATGAAAGAATTCTTCTTGGGTCTTATCCTTACTAGAAAAGAATTGAATATCATCAACTAGTAGGGTATCAACATTTCGATATTTTTCTTTGAACTTTTCCATTTCGTTGCCACCATGGGCATCCTTTTTAACGGCGCTAACAAATTCATTAGTAAACTTATCACTAGTAATAAATACGACGTTTTTGGTGGGATCTTGTTCTAATATAAAATTACCAATGGCTTGCATTAAGTGGGTCTTTCCTAATCCCACACCTCCATAGATAAGAAGGGGATTATAAATAGTCACTGGTTCTTCTGCAACGGAGAGGGCAGCAGCTTGGGCAAACATGTTTGGGCGTCCCACCACAAATTTATCAAATGTATAATCAGGATTTAACTGATTATTTTTTTCTTCTTCAGGTGGAAACGGTTTGCTTTCAGCTTGCTCTTGTTTTTCATCTTCAACTTGATTTTCAGTAACTAATATTGGATTAATATCCTTGCCAGTGATTTGAAAGGAGTATTCAATTACCTTGCTGGTAATGTTTTTTTGCCAATAGTCAATGTGTAAATCAGAAGGAAGTTGAAGTGTTAATCGATTATGATCTAGTTTAATTGGCTTTACATCTTTAAACCAAGTTCGGTAACTGACGGGGGTAAAATCATTTTTGAGATGATCATTAATTTTTTCCCATAGAGAATTAGCATCCAAAATGCCTACCTCCTTTCTTAAAAATACAAAAAATATTTTAGCATTAAAATTATGAGTTTTCCACAGGCTGTGAATGAAAATAAATTTGTTTCACACCCTGTGGATTACTTTATCCACAGGCTGTGGATAACAGATAAAATAATCGTAAAAAAACAGGTTATCCACAGGGGCTGTGGATAAAAAAAGGGCTTGTAATGTTAATATATAAACATTTATAAAAACTTATCCACACCTGTTGATAACTTTATCCACAGGCTGTGGATATGTGGATAACATGTGGATAACATGTGGATAACTTATTAAATATTTTTGATTTAAAAGTTGAGTAACATTTTTTATCCACAACCCTGTTGATAAAAAATTATGAATGTTTCGGAAAATAACTATTTAAAATTAATTTGAGTTGTGTTATTATATTTAGGAATTGTATTGTAAACTTAAATAGAAATTGAACAAGTCTAAGGAGGGTTAGTAATGAAGAGAACTTACCAACCAAAGAAACGTCATCGTGCTCGCGTACACGGTTTCCGTAAACGCATGTTAACTAGTGACGGACGCAAAGTGTTAGCACGTCGTCGTAGAAAAGGCAGAAAATCATTGTCTGTATAGATCACTGACCACCATTCAGTGGTCTTTTTCATTATTATGTATATTTTGAATCGTTACTTGGAGATGGATTATGCGAAAATCATATCGCGTTAAAAAGGAAGCTGACTTCCAGACGGTATTTGAAAACCATAACTCAGTGGCTAATCGGATGTTTGTGATTTATCAAATGGACAAACCTAGTCAACCTCATTTTCGAGTTGGGATTTCTGTTGGTAAAAAAATTGGAAACGCAGTTCATAGAAACTGGGTAAAGCGACGGATCAGACAATCACTTTTAGAATTAAAACCTGCTTTGCGCAGTGATGTTGATATTTTAGTGATTGCTCGTCCCCATGCGTCAGGCCAATCGATGAAAGCCATCAAGTATAATTTGATTCATGTATTAAAATTAGCAAATTTACTTAGTCCTAATTATAGTGAGGATCAAAAAATTGAATAAAAAACTAAAGAGATACTTAGCGTTAGCTTCTGTTTTTAGTTTAGTCTTCCTATTGAGTGCATGTAGTACGACTCCAATTACTAATCATAGTACTGGTTTTTGGGACGGGGGAATTGTTTTAAACTTCTCACGTGCTATCATTTGGTTATCTAAGCTATTCGGTTCCAGTTATGGAATTGGGATTATCGTATTTACGATTATTATCCGAATCATCATTTTACCTTTGATGATTTTCCAAACTCGGAGCATGAAGAAAACGCAAGAAATTCAACCACAGTTAAAGGCATTGCAAAAGAAGTATTCCTCAAAGGATACTGAAACAATGCAAAAGTTGCGTGAAGAACAACAAAAGCTTTATTCAGAAGCTGGTGTTAATCCAATTGCGGGCTGTTTACCATTAATTGTCCAATTGCCGGTTATTTACGCACTTTACCAATCGATTTCAAGAACTGAAATCTTGAAGTCTGGTCAATTTTTATGGCTAAAACTTGGTGATAAAGATCCATTCTTTGTTCTACCAATTTTGGCTGCTTTATTGACTTTTGTTAGTTCATGGCTTGCAATGAAATCTCAACCCGAAAAGAATAGTATGACAACTATTATGACGTTTGGGATGCCATTGATTATCTTCTTTACTGCTTTAAGCGTTCCATCTGCACTATCACTTTACTGGGTGATTACCAATGCGTTCCAAGCTGTCCAAACTCTCGTTCTTCAAAACCCATGGAAAATTCAACGGGAACGTGAAGAAAAGGAATTTGTTCGTAAGGAACATGAACGTAAAGTTGCTAAGGCAATTCGCAAGGCGAAGAAGAGCCGTCGAAAATAAATTTAAACCTTAATTAAAAGACACCAAATCTACTTATTTTGGTGTCTTTTTTTGTTGTTCTTGTGCTATCATTATAATGTTAGTCAAAAATTATTGGGGGATTCACATTCATGAACACGTTTACCGGAAAGAATGTTGAGGAAGCGATTCAAAACGGACTCAACAAACTAGCAATCGAAAAAAATCAAGCAAATATTAAAGTAATTCAAACTGAAAAGAAGGGATTTCTTGGCTTTGGCAAGCGCGATGCAATTGTTGAAGTAACGGAAATTCAAAAAACAGCAGAAGAAACACCAAAGTCATCAAGTGATGACCAAGAAATTAATACAAGGGCATCGAATGCTGCTAAGTCAGCTAGCATTGAGTTCAGTCGTTCTCAAAATGAGGATGATGAACCAACTAGTAATTCAGATGAAATTAAAAAAGCAGTTGATCAGCTTCAACAATATTTGGATGCAATTGTAATTCAATTAAGCATCCATGCAACATCAAAAGTAATTTTTAAAAATAGTAAAACGGTTAAGATTGATTTTGAAACAAAAGAAGAAGGATTATTGATTGGTAAGCATGGTTTAACAATCAACGCCCTTCAAACTTTAGCTGAGATTTATTTAAATCGATTAGGAATTTACCATGTCGTTGTTGAATTAGATACCGCTAATTATCGTCAACGGCGCTTAGATATTTTAGAAAAATTGGCAGAAAAGACAGCTCGAGACGTTGTAGCAGAGGGGAAACCAGTTTACTTAGATCCGATGCCATCATTTGAAAGAAAGAAAATTCATAAAACATTAGAGAACCATCAATACGTTCGTACCTACTCGGCTGGAAGAGAGCCCTATCGCGCAGTAGTAGTGGTCCCAAAGTAAAAAAATAAATAAGCAACCAAATTGACAAACCGTTTATATCAATATATGATATAAATGTTATTTGTCGTGTAAAAATTAATATAGCTAGATGAAGTAGTGAAAGTGCTTTATCCACGCGGTTTAAGGGCGTGGTGTGGGCACTTTTTTTGTATTTTAAATTGATTTGAAATGAAAGAAAGGAAGTCATCATATGGCACTAACGACAACTGAATTCGATACCATTGCTGCAATTTCGACTCCGCCTGGTGAAGGTGGGATTGCAATCGTGCGGATTAGTGGTGAAGATGCAATGAAGGTAATTACTGCTATTTATCGTGGAAAAGACCTCAACCAAGTTGCTAGCCATACTATTAATTATGGACATATTGTTGATCCAGCAAACGGCAACGAAACCGTCGATGAGGTAATGGTTTCAGTAATGCGGGCTCCCAACACCTACACCAAAGAAGACGTGATTGAAATTAACTGCCATGGTGGAATTGTTGCAACGAACCGCATCTTACAAATTGTGCTTAGCAACGGGGCGCGTATGGCGAATCCTGGTGAATTTACAGAGCGGGCATTTTTGAATGGGCGAATTGATTTATCACAGTCTGAAGCGGTAATGGATTTGATCGAAGCCAAGACTGATCAGTCCATGAAAGCAGCATTAAATCAATTGGACGGGAATCTCTCCCACCTGATTCGGAACTTACGACAGGACATTTTAGATGTTTTGGCCAACGTTGAAGTCAATATCGATTATCCAGAATATGATGCGGCCGAAACAATGACGACTAAGTTATTGTTAAGTAAGGCCAATGAAGTCAAGGCTAGCTTACAGCAATTATTAAAGACTGCCAAACAGGGGAAGGTGCTCCGTGATGGGTTAGCCACTGCGATTGTTGGTAGGCCCAATGTTGGTAAATCTAGCATTCTCAACCATTTATTGCATGAGGATAAAGCAATTGTTACCAACGTCCCTGGGACGACTCGGGATGTATTGGAAGAATACGTCAATGTTAGTGGGGTGCCACTTAAATTGATCGATACTGCTGGGATTCGGGAAACTGATGACCAAGTGGAAAAAATCGGGGTCGAACGTTCCCGTAAATCAATCAACAGTGCTGATTTAGTACTCCTAGTGCTCAATTCTAGTGAACCACTAACGAACGAAGATCGTGAATTGTTAACCTTGACCAATGATGTGAAACGAATCGTCATTTTAAATAAGACCGATTTACCAACGCAGATTGAATTAGCTGAAGTTGAACAACTAGTTGGTAAGGATAACATCATCTCCACTTCTGCCATGAAGGCTGACGGACTTCGGTCACTTGAGGAACGCATTGCCAAACTCTTCTTTGAAGAGGGAATTGAAAATTCACAATCGAACGTAATGGTAACGAATGCAAGACACATTGGATTGTTGAACCAAGCGACTGCTGCTTTGGATGATGTTATTAACGGAATTGCAAACGACATGCCTGTTGATTTGGTGCAAATTGACATGACTAGTTGTTGGGAGCTTCTGGGTGAAATTACAGGAGATAGCTATAACGACGAGTTGCTTGATCAATTATTCAGTCAATTCTGTTTAGGAAAGTAACTGTGGATAACTTTATTGCAAATAAAAAGTAATTAACATGTGGATAACTTTTTGGAGGAAATTATGAGTGAAATTTTAAGTCACGTTAAGCAGACTTACCAAGGACCAGACTATGATGTGATCGTGGTTGGGGCCGGACATGCTGGTTGTGAAGCGGCATTAGCAGCGGCCAGAATGGGCAACAAAACATTATTACTTACGATCAACTTAGAAATGGTCGCATTTATGCCATGTAATCCTTCTGTTGGAGGGCCTGCCAAGGGAATCGTGGTGCGTGAAGTCGATGCCCTGGGTGGTGAAATGGGTCGCAACATTGATAAAACCTACATTCAAATGCGGATGCTAAACACGGGTAAGGGCCCTGCAGTGAGAGCCTTACGGGCCCAAGCTGATAAGCATGCCTACCACCGCGCAATGAAGCAAACGATTGAAAATCAACCGAACTTGACGTTACGGCAGGGAATCGTTGATTCATTGATTACCGAAGATGGGGTTTGTAAGGGTGTCGTTACCAACACTGGTGCTAAATATAACGCTAAAACGGTGGTTCTATGTACTGGAACTGCTGCTCGTGGTCGCATTATTATCGGTGAGTTACAATACTCATCCGGGCCTAATAATACCCAACCAGCCCTAGAATTATCCAAGAATTTGGAGAATTTAGGCTTTAAATTAAAGCGGTTCAAAACTGGAACTCCACCACGGGTTGATGGGAATACGATTGACTTTAGTCAAACGACTGAACAACCTGGTGATGAAGAAGTGAACCACTTCAGTTACGAAACGCCAGATAGTCAATACCTTGACCTTAAGAATCAACTGTCATGTTGGTTGACCTACACCAATGAAAAGACCCATGAAATCATTCGGGAAAACTTAGGGCGGGCACCAATGTTTAACGGAACCGTTGAAGGAATTGGACCTCGTTATTGTCCTTCGATTGAAGATAAGGTCGTGCGCTTTGCTGATAAGGATCACCACCAGGTCTTTTTGGAACCAGAAGGACGCGAAACCCAAGAATACTACGTGAATGGGATGTCGACTTCAATGCCAGAAGAAGTTCAACAAAACATGATTCATTCAGTTGCTGGAATGCAAAATGCTGAATTGATGCGGCCTGGTTATGCGATTGAATATGACGTTGTCGATCCATACCAATTGAAACCAACCTTTGAAACTAAGGTATTAAAGAATCTTTATACTGCGGGGCAAACCAACGGGACTTCAGGTTATGAAGAAGCAGCGGGACAAGGGATGTACGCTGGAATTAACGCTGCATTACGCGCCCAAGGTAAGGATCCATTGATTTTGAAACGGAACGAAGCCTATATTGGAGTTATGGTTGATGATCTGGTAACTAAGGGGACCAACGAACCATATCGGTTATTGACTAGTCGGGCTGAGTATCGATTACTTTTGCGGCATGATAATGCTGACATGCGGTTAACTGAAAAGGGATACGAATTAGGCCTTATTTCAGAAGAACGGTATCAAGCATTTTTAGCAAAGAAAGCAGCTGTGGAGGGTGAAATTGAACGCCTGAACAGCATTCGGATCAAGCCGAACGATGAGGTCAACCAATTTATTCAAGAACACGGGGATAAACCGTTACAAGATGGGGTTTTGGCCTCAGTATTTCTACGGCGCCCATATGTTACCTACAACATCTTGAAGCGTTTCATTCCAGAACCAGCTAAGCCACTTGGTCGGCGGGTGATCGAACAAGTTGAAATTCGTACTAAGTACGCTGGCTACATTAAAAAGGCTGAAGAAAACGTTGAAAAATTAAAGAAGATGGAAGCAAAGAAGATTCCTGAAAACATTGATTATGACGCAATTGACGGTCTGGCAACTGAAGCACATCAAAAACTCAAAAAGATCCAACCACACAGTATTGCACAGGCATCACGGATTAGTGGAGTTAATCCTTCTGATATCGCGATCTTAAGTGTTTACATTCAACAGGGACGGATTGCCAAAACTAAATAATCATTATTTAAGAAGTCATGTTGGTATTAAAATGCCAACATGGCTTTTTAATTTTTTCTTATAAACTAATTAAATTAGTATTTAATTTTTAAAAAAGGTATATATTAGTTATAAATTACATAAATTTAGGAGTTTTTCAAATTGAAAGAAAATAAAATATTCCAAGCGATTCGTGACTATGTTTTTCCAGTCGTGTTTGCAATTGTGCTCGTGGTTTTATTAAGGGTTTTTGTTGTTGATAAAATGCGGGTCAGCGGGCCGTCAATGCAGCCTAACTTAAACGATAAGGAATTATTGGTCGTCTGGAAGCTAGCACCGATTAAGCATCAGAGCGTGATTGTTTTTGATGCTAGTGGAGTTGATCCTAGCGCAACCCCGACTGCTGATTATTATGTTAAGCGGGTTATTGGGTTGCCTGGGGATAAAGTCGCCTTTAAAGATGGAACCGTTTATGTTAATGATAAAAAAGTCCCACAGACTTTCATCAGTAAGTATGAAGCAACTACTGGGACACAAGTCCAAAATACTTCTGATGGGATTCCAACCTTTAAAAATTGGGATTTAAAAACCCTATCTAAGTATTGGAAGGTTGATCAAGGTGCCGTTACCGTGCCAAAGGGTAAGTACTTTGTACTAGGTGACCACCGTAGTGTTTCTAATGATAGTCGTTACTGGGGATTCGTTCCAAAGGATAAGATTATGGGCGTGGTTCATGTTTATGGTTGGCCATGGCCGTTCAATAAGTACAATACAAATAGTCAGCAACGTTATAACATCAATTCGTTGGGATATTAGAATTAAAAGTACCTGTGGATAATTTATCCACAGGTACTTTTTTAAGAAAATATCAACATCGCAAACATTTGCTATAAAATGTTATAATATGAATAAATTTGTCAAAATTGAAACGGGAGACGTTATTGTGAAATCAGAAAATAGAGTGATTCAATTTATCTTGGACTATATTTTACCAATTGTGGTAACATTGATAGTCCTTGGATTAGTAAACAACTTTTTAATTACTAAGGTGCGAGTAAGCGGTCCTTCGATGGAACCGAACCTTAAGAACAATCAATCCATTGTTGTTTACCGCCAAGCAAAAATTAAGCATCTAAGTGTGATTGTTTTTAATGCTTCTGGAGAAGATCCCCAAGCATCTGGGAATCCCGATTATTATGTGAAGCGGGTTATCGGACTTCCTGGTGACAAGGTAGCTTTCAAGGCTGGGACGATTTACGTTAATGATAAGAAGGTCTCCCAAACGTTCATTAGTAATTATGAACAAACCACGGGGACTCAGGTGCCAACTTATAAGATTACAAATTGGGACATTAAGAAATTAGCTGCTAATTGGCCGAAGAATAAACAAGCCGTTACGGTTCCCAAGGGTGAATATTTTGTATTAGGTGATCACCGAAGCGTTTCTAACGATAGTCGTTACTGGGGCTTCGTTCCAAAGGATAAGATCATGGGAGTTGTTCACGTCTTTGAATGGCCATGGCCTTTCAACAGCAATAATACTAATAAACAACAACAAAAGAATATTAATTCTTTAGCATATGAATAAAAAAGAAGTTCACATCAATCATGGTGTGAACTTCTTTTTTATTTTTAATAGCTAAATAATATTTATTTTCATTAGAACATTTTGAATAATAGAGTTAAAGTTTGCTTCTGTGAATTGACCTTGCCAAATAATATTATTATTGCCATCCAATACTTGATAATCTTTTGATTCTGAAACAGGCGCTAGTGTAATGTTGATAACACCATTATTGTTTTGGAAATGTTTGACCGAAACATTCCATGTTTTGTGATCAGCTTGGGCTAAAGATTGAACATCTTCAGTAGTTGCTAAGTCACCATTTTGAACTGCCGTTTCAGCATACATCCGAATGTGTTGTTTAATGTTAATCATAATATAATCAGGATCCTTTTATTATGCGTTAATACTTTCAAATCCGTTGTATTGTTCAAATAAATTAGCGAATTTTTGATAATTCTTTAACAAAGCGGGTTCTAAATTAAGTTCTTTACCAGCTTCAAAAGCGGTGTTGAATAGTGAATTCATAAAGTAAGTCGTGTGGAGTTGATCATTTAACTGAATTCCAGTCTTTGCAACCCGCATCGTTTTTTTAAATTCATTAGTTAAAATGTAGTAGTGAGCTAATTGATTACAAATAAAGATGACCTGAATAGAACTGTAATCAAGGCCCTTTTCTGACTTGTAGCTCTTGATAAATTTATCCGCAATGTTGAAGTAGTATTCAGCATTACTGATCTTATCAAGTTTTTTGTAGGAATCACCCTTAATTGTGTAAGCCAAGGTTGTGTAAACGTTAGCATCTTCACTACGGGTGCTTGCAAGAACTTTATCACATTCAAAGATAGCATCTTCGAATTGTCCCTGTCTAAATTTTAAGAATGCGTTGATGAATTGAAATTGGACCAGTGCTTCAGCTTCGATTTGATAATTCTTTAGCTTAGCGATATTGCTTTCAATCTCATCTGCATTTTCATGATTGTAGTTATATAGTGAATGTTCAGCATTATTCAAAAGTGCATCTACGTCACTATCTGGACGGCTAAAGTCAGAAAAGACATCGTTTAATGTGAGGTCAATTCTTTGACATAGCTTGATTAAAATCTTAGTAGTTGGTGGCACATTGTGCTTTTCAATCTTACTAATTGTGTTTTGAGTACAAATATCACTTGCCAAATCAGTTTGGGTGATATTCTTTTCCTTACGTTGTTGAGCAATTTTACTTCCTAAAAACATATTAATACCTCTCACTTAAAAACATATTTTTTACTGAAAAAGTTCTAAAATTTCACTAACAAAAAGTATCTATCATTCACAAATTAATATGTTATCACAATTATTAAATAAATAATACATGAAAATAGCCACCTTTATAAAATTTTTTGATAATCTTTATTTATATAGATAATATTTAAAAATATGTTTCAAAAAATGCTAAAAATCAGCTAAATCCAATAGATAATAGTAATTGTTTATCTAATATAATGGTATAATTTAACCTGTATTAATATTGAGAAAGGATATGATTTAATGAAGATGATCGATACAATTGAATCTGCTGTTGAATCTGTTAAAGCAAATAGTAACTACAGCATTTCAGATTTAAAAATCATCCCAGAAACACCTTACTGGGCAATGGTGGGACTTGTTAATGAGGGAGATTGCGAAATCCAGTTCCAAGTTCATAACGACCATCAAGTTCGGGTATTGATTCCACTTCAATTGGAAGACTGGGGTGTTTTTGATATCAAGGATTATCCAGAACTATCCACTGTAGAAAACTACTTTGAAAAGTTACCTAATCATCGGGTCGATGGTAGTGATTTTAAAATTTATTATTATCGTCCATACCATTGTTTAACGACCACTGTTGATTTAAATGATGTTAATTTAACTGCTGTGATTGAAAAAATGACAAGCACTTATGATGATATTGCCAAATCAAAAGCTTAGTTGATTGCCTTGATTGAGGGCTCCTTGTTAAGGGGGCTCTTTTTTAATTCTACTAATTTGCTTTAATTGGGTGAAAATTATAGTATAGTTACAAATATTTTTAAAACTATTAGCGTAGGGGGAATCGAGAATGGCAAATGAGTTAAATAACACCGATTTAGAACGTTTTAAATCTGCATATAATCGGCAACCACAAGCAGACGTTATTTCGAGAGCAATCCAGGAAAATGGAATTAATAAGGTTGCGATTGATAATCAAGTAAAAGTACGGTTAAATCCAACATTCTCAATTGATTTAAAAGCAAGTGAAAATGATCAAATCACTGATCAAAAACAAGCTGGTTTTTGTTGGATGTTTGCATTAATGAATGTTTTACGGCATGAATTTATTAAAAAGTATAATGTAAAAGGATTTCAACTATCATCTAACTTCTTATTCTTTTGGGATAAAATCGAACGGGCCAATGCATACTATGATCAAATTATTAGAACGGCTGCTAAGGATACAAGTGATCGTGAATTATCAGTGTACTTATCATCACCAGATGAAGACGGTGGTGAGTGGGATATGGCCGTTGCGCTTGTCCAAAAGTATGGGGTATTGCCAGACGCAGCATTTCCAAGAACGCAAGTTGCTAACAATACCGCTGAGTTCGACCGATTATTGTCATTCAAACTACGACGGGATGGAATGAAGCTTCGCGAACTAATTAACAATGGTGCCAACCCAGATGAAATCAGTAAATTTAGAAAACAAATGTTAACTGAAGTTTACCGCATTGTTGCGATGAGTATTGGCGTACCGCCAAAAACGTTTGATTTTGAATACCGAGATGATAAGGACAATTATCATATTGATAAAAATATTACCCCCAAACAATTTTATGATAAGTATTTTGGAATTGATTTGAATCAATATATTTCCGTATGTAATTATCCCCATCGTGCTTATAACAAACTATACCAACAATCAGTATCGGATAACGTGGTAGGGGGCCAACACATTCATTATTTGAACTTACCAATGGCGGATCTAAAACGAATGGCGTTACAACAGCTAAAGGATGGCGAACCAGTTTGGTTCGGTAACGATGTAGGTGCTCAATCCGATACTAAACCAGGATTACTGGATAGTAAGCTATATCGTCGTGATCGGTTATTTAATGTTGATTTAGACATGACTAAGAAGCAACGTTTTGAATATTCTGAGGCGCAAGCTTCCCATGCAATGACGTTCACCGGAGTCGACGTTATTGATGGAAAGACGACTAAATGGCAAGTAGAAAATAGTTGGGGCAGCAAAGTCGGTGAATCGGGCTATTTCACGATGGCTGATGACTGGATGGAAGACTTTGTTTATGAAGTGATTGTTAAAAAGCAGTATTTAACTGATGAACAGCAAAGAATGCTCACACAGACCCCAATCGAATTGAACGCATGGGATTAATATGAAATTGGAGGAACGATAATGACAGAAAATAATAATAAATTAACTGATGCTGACATTGCAGCACTTGAAGAAGATTATGCTAAGCAACCTCAAGCAGATGTAATTGCTCGTGCAATCCAACAAAATGGTGTCAATAACGTTGCAAAGGATCCAAAAGCTGCCGTTCGGACTAACCATGTTTTTTCAGTGGAAGTTAAGACCGGTGGAGTGACTAATCAACGGCAAAGTGGGCGTTGCTGGTTATTTTCGCTTACAAATAACTTACGGCATCAATTTGCTGAAAAGTATGGTGTAAAGGACTTTGAACTATCGCAAAGCTACCTCTTTTTCTGGGATAAAATTGAACGTGCGAACATTTTTTATGATCGGATGATTAGTACGGCTAATTTACCAACTACAGATCGAACAGTTCAATTTTATCTTGCGGGGCCTGGTAATGATGGTGGCCAATGGGCAATGTCAGCTGCGTTGGTCCAAAAATATGGGGTCGTTCCCACGAGCGTTTTCCCAGAAAATAACGTTACCAAAAATACTCGCGACCTTAATTCATTATTGAACTTAAAATTACGGCGTGATGGAATGCGTTTACGGAATTTAGTGAATGACGGCGTTAGTGATGAAGAACTAACGCAAGCACGGCAAAAAATGTTGAGTGAAGTTTACCGCATCGTTGGGTATTCAGTCGGGGTTCCACCTGAAAAATTTGATTTTGAGTATCGGGATGATAAACAAAACTACCATTTAGACCAAGGGTTAACTCCCAAGCAATTTTTTGATAAGTACTTTACAGATGATCTGGATGATTATGTGGTACTTTCTAATGCTCCTGATAAGGAGTACAACCAACTATATAGTTTGCCTAGTCAAAATAACGTTGTCGGTGGCAAACAAATTCAATTTTTAAATCTACCAATGAATGTTTTGAAGGCAACTGCCATTCAACAACTAAAGGATGGCGGGACCGTTTGGTTTGGCAATGACGTTGTTGAACAATCGGAACGCAAAGAGGGGATTTTAGATGCTAATCTTTATCATCGAGCTGAATTGTTTAATATTGATCTGGTGATGAGTAAAGCCGAACGTTTTCAATACCATCAAGCTGAAGTTTCACATGCAATGGTGTTAACTGGAGTTGACTTAGTTAATGATGAACCCGTCCGTTGGAAAGTAGAAAATAGTTGGGGCGATAAGAACGGCAATAAGGGTTACTTTACTATGGATGACAGCTGGATGGATGCATTTGTTTACGAAGTAGTGATCAATAAGAAGTATCTTTCCGATGCCCAACGCGATTTATTGAACCAATCGCCAGTCGAATTAGCTCCATGGGATTCCCTAAGTTAAATTGTAACGAAAGCGTAGGACTGATGTAATTCAAGTCATACGTTTTTTTGTGGTAAAATAAATGGGAAAGAGACTGGGGGCGACACACAGATGGCAAAACGCTTTAAATTATTAGAGGAATCTTTTACTGGCGTTTCAGTATATGTTGATCGTGAAACTGGCGTTGAATATGGTGGATATGGTAGTTCTTTGATTCCACTGTTGGACGCTAATGGTTCCGTTAAAATTAATGCCAAAACTGCCGAAAAGTTATTGGCTGAAAAAAGGCGAAAAAAAACAAGGGATGACTAGTTGGGGGAATTAGGATGCTATTATGGCTTCACATCATTTTTGCTTTGATTATGATTATCTCTACAGTGATGGCCCTATCGCTTAGTAGTGGCAACCAATTCTATGTAATGATAGTTCGGTTTTGTTACTTAGTTTTTATTGTTAGTGGAATAGTTTTATTCCCGCACGCCTGGGCGCGCAGTCCATTTCTTGCCGTGGCTAAAGTAGTTGCAGCGTTTGGATTAATTGGTGTCATTGAGGTTTCATTTGCAAAACAAAAGCATAATCAACTCAATAAACGGATGGTTTTAATTTTAGCGACGCTTCTAATAGTAGTAATTTTACTAGGGGTTATCGTTGCTGGTGGCCATCCGTTTGTGAGATAAAAAAAGACACTCAATGAGTGTCTTTTTTAACCCCTTTTGATCACTGCAACTCCCTTATTTTCAGGCATTTCACTGTTGTTTAATAGGAAAACGTTTCCGCCAAATCCAATGACGGTAATGGCAAGGTCATTTAAAATATGGTTTTTAGCTTCTTGGGAAGCAGCAGTATTAATAATTAGGGCATCGATTCGTCCAGCTGGTGCTAGCTTTACAATGTCGTCTAATTTATCACTGGTTAGTTCCATTTGACTAGCTTCATGGTAGTGCACTTTAATGTTTTTGATTGCTGCATCAAAAAGGTGATGTGATCTTTGGATGTGCTTGAACTGGGTATCCATGATTAGTTCAATGATTTTCATGGTATCATCCATAATGATCGATTCATTAACTTCATGGTTTAATTTAAATACTTTTAAAATTGTTGGACCAACATAAATCGCAAGCCCCTTGGTATTTCTCGCGCCGAGCATTCTCGGAATCCGCATTTTATTGAATTTATCTTGATATGGAGACCAATCTTTATCGGGATATTTATTAACAAAGGAATTTTTCACCCGATTACCTAAATTGGTAACAAAGTCACGATCACGAACGTTATCAAGTGGGACAAAAATTGAAATAAATGGTCCTGGTTGTGATTCCAAAGTTAACATACTGCGTAATTGTAAGTTAGTAGCCATCCATGAGTCCTCCAAGTCTTATAATAATTATAATTTAGTATATCACGATTTATATTTTGGTTGTAATAATAACAATTAATGTGATAATGTTACACGTGAAACAATTTAGGGAGGTGTGAAACATCAAGTTTACAATCAATTTGGATGCGCAATTAGCCGATCAAATTAAGCGCGCTGCTGAAGTTGAACATCGGACGGTCGATGAATATATTAAAAATGTGTTGAGAACGACCGTTAAAAGTGGTACCTTAGAGCAGCGCCAGTTTGTTGGCCGCACCGTGAGTGGGGATCAAATTAGCAAAAAGAGCAGACTGGTTTTAATGCAGGGGATTTACTACCGTTATGACCTACTGAATGAATCACAACCATCTGCTTCGGCAGAATATGAAGTGGTGGGGACCAATGGAAACGTGTTATTGCTTCGGCAAAAATAAAAAAGGAGGCCTTTAAGATGCCATTTGGATTAAAAATCGTTAAACAAAATTGCGAAGGGTTAGTTGAAACCCTAGGGAAGTACAGTCGAACCGTTCAATCAGGGTTAAATGTTTACGTTCCATTTTTACAAAAGATTAGGACCGTTAGCCTTGCAATGCGCCCAATCTCATTGAAGAAGTATTCGATTATCACTAAGGATAATGCGGAAGTTTCCGCTAGCGTGACTTTAAATTATCACGTTACTGATTCAGCTAAATACCAATATGAAAATACGGATTCAGTTGAATCAATGTCCCAATTAGTGCGGGGGCATTTACGTGATATCGTGGGGCGAATGGACTTGAACGAAGTGCTCGGCTCCACTGCTAAAATTAACCAGGATTTAGCTGAGGCCATCGGTGATTTAACTAATACATACGGAATCAACGTTGACCGCATTAATATTGATGAATTGACACCATCTTCAGCGATTCAAGAAGCAATGGATAAGCAATTAACCGCTGATCGGGAACGTAAGGCTGAAATTTCAAAGGCCGAAGGGGATGCCCAGTCAATTCAACTGCGGACCAAGGCACAAAACGAAGCCCTAATTGCCACTGCTAACGCCAATGCCAAAGCAACGCGAATTAAAGCTGATGCTGAAAAATATCGAATTGATACGATTCAGTCTGGATTAGCGAATGCTGATGAAAAATACTTTGAAAATCAATCGATCAATGCCTTTGCTGGATTAGCTCAATCTGATAGTAACTTGATCGTGACACCAATCGATCAAGCTGATCAATACGGTCGGATGGCGAGTTTAAAGAAGATTTGGGATGCCAATGATAAAAAGTAGCTTCAGTTATTTAATTTAAAAAGCGATATTAAAAATATCGCTTTTTTGCTTTTAAAATTAATTTCTGATATATTTAAATTGTTTCATATTGATTATCAACGGAGATGATATTTATGGTTCTTAGAAAGAAATCATTACTAAGCATGTTATTATTAACTTCACTAGCTGGTTCGATCTTTGTTGCTAGTGATTTTGAAACGAAGGCAAATGCAAGTAAGCCTACATATGTAAAGTCTTTTCCTAAGAGTATTCAGGGGACTTGGTATACTTACATTGGCTTTGATGGCAGCAAGAAAAAGTTATATACACTGCATCTAAATGCAAGTGCAACGAAATTCCATCCTTATAATGCAAAGCTTCAAAAGGAAGTTTCTAAGACGGGTGCTTGGTCATATGCAACTGTGTTTAAGTATAATGGCAATACCTGGTATAATTTCCGTGGTTGGCAACAATCTGCTGGAGACGGGTCTTTTTATAGCGTTAAAACAATTGGGGGTCATCGGGTGTTAACCGAAGCTGAAGGAGCTACGATTTCAGTTATCGCGCATTACTACCAGACCAAATCACTCGCCAAGAAAATTGGTCCAAAAAAATATAGTGGATTTGATTACCAATCAGGCTATTAAAATGTAAGAACTAAATATTATTTTCTGAGCGTCCTAATTTGAGGGCGCTTTTTTCATTTGATAATGAATGGTGTAAGATATAAATCAATACACGATTGTGTATTAGTAATGCTGGTTGATCAGTAAAATTAATAATCCTATCTTTTCAAAGCAAAAGCGTATAATTAGAAATACTAGATATTAAAATTAGGAGGGATTCGTGATATAGATGCTAACCAATATTATTGATGTAATTATTTGGATTAATGCGGGACTAGCGTTGTTGACCGTGTTTAGACAAAAACGTGATATTGCAGCCACCTGGGCGTGGTTATTGGTACTCTCGTTTTTACCAGGGGTGGGCTTTATTATCTACGCTTTTTTGGGGCGGAAGCTCCCCAAGAAACGGTTATTTAGATTTCAAGCGCAAAACGTTGCCAACATGCGCAAGATTTTGGATAAGCAATTAGGGATGTTTAAAAACGTCCAGTCGATTCCAGCTGATCGGGTGGCTTATAAGTCACGGGGACTGATTCGATTATTTGATAATATGGACGATTCATTCCTAACCCGTAAAAATGCTGTCACCGTATTTACCGATGGCAATCAACTTTTTAATCGGTTGTTGACCGAGGTTAAAGCTGCTAAGCACAGCATTAACATTGAATTTTACACTTTTTATAGTGATCAGATTGGGACTCAAATGCGTGATTTGTTAGTTGAAAAGGCTAAGCAGGGGGTCACGGTGCGGGTGATTTATGATAGTTGGGGATCGATGGGAACCAATGCAAAGTTCTTTAAACCACTTACTGAAGCTGGTGGAATTGCAGAACCATTTTTACATACGCATTCAGCCATTTTTGATTTTCGGATTAATTTTAGGGATCACCGCAAAATCGTTGTAATTGATGGCAAGGTAGGCTATGTCGGTGGTTTTAACATTGGTGATCAATACCTGGGGCGCAAGAAAAAGTTCGGCCACTGGCGTGACACCCACATTCGCGTGGTTGGCGCCGGGGTGTTCGGGTTGCAGTCGCAGTTCATCCTAGATTGGAACGCCACTGACGATAAGCATCCAATGGATGACGACAGTCCAGAACACTTCCCTGTAACTGAGGTGGATGGAAGTACTGATATGCAAATCGTGACCAGTGGGCCTGATTCTGATATGGAACAAATCAAGGTCGGCTACATTAAGTTGATTCAAATGGCGGAACGGACCTGTTGGATTCAATCGCCATATTTGATTCCAGATGATAGCATGATTGATGCGCTCCGCATTGCTGCGATGTCAGGGGTCGATGTTCGAATTATGGTACCATGTAAGCCGGATCACCCATTCGTTTATCGGGCGACGCAGTACTATGCTCGCCAACTAGCTGATGATGGAATTAAAATCTATTTCTACCAGAATGGCTTTATTCATTCTAAAACAATGGTAATTGATGGGAAGGTCGCTTCAGTCGGGTCAGCCAATCTTGATTACCGCAGCTTTAAGCTGAATTTCGAAATTAATGCGTTTATGTACGATGAAAAAATCGGCGAAGAGCTAGTTAATATTTATAAACAAGATATGGCAAGTAGTAAGCTGATTACATCGGAAATGTTTAGTCAACAATCAAGGTGGCTGCGGTTTAAGCAGCAATTTAGTAGACTATTGGCACCAATCTTATAATAAACAAAGTCATGATTTAATCATGTAATGTTAAGACGTTAGTGTCAGTTGATATTTATCTAAGGGGATTAAAAAAATAACTTTAACGCAAAAAAACGGCACTGAAAGTAAATTCAGCGCCGTTTTTTTAATTATTAGGCTTACTTACGATACTTATGCATCATAAGCAAGTGAAGTGATTCAATTTAAATTAACCTTGGTTGTTCTTGAAGCGTGGATCAGCAGGCTTAGTTTTTGGAATGCCACCCATTGCTTCAGGGTTTTCTTGGAATTCGAACTTGTGACCATCCTTAGCCACTTGTCCTTCAAAGGCCCGAGAACCGTCGCCATCAGAGAAGTTCATGATGGTGTGGGCAAATTCTGAATGTTCGATGTCACCCATGTCACCAGGGACGATCACACCGTATTTTTCTTCCAATTCTTCTTGAGCCTTCATGAATTGAAGTTGGTGTTGAGTTTCACGAGCTAATAAGAACTTAAGCATGTCGCGAACTCCTTCATCTTCAGTCATGTAGTAAAGTCGGCTAACTTGAAGGCGGGCTTCTGATTCACGAACCACGTTGAAACGCATGTCGGCAACGAGGTTCCCACTTGAAGTAACGTAACCGGCGTTCCAAGCGGCACCGTTAGGGTTGTTAAGACTAGCAGTCATTCCGTGAACGAGACCGTGTTCTGGATCCATGCCACCAATAACGGCAGCTAGGGATGGGTCCTTCTTAATTGCTTCTTCAGTCGCAGTGGTTGGGGCCCCTTCTAAAAGGTAACCAATCATTGTGGAGATCATTTCAACGTGACCGATTTCTTCTGTCCCTGTATCGAGAAGTAAATCTTTATATTTTTCATCTCCAGTTGATGCCCAACCTTGGGAAAGATATGACATCATCCCAGTGGTTTCACCCCATTGGCCACCAAGAGCTTCTTGTAGACGACGTGCCATTAATGGATCTGGACGATCAGGCTTAGCGTTGTATTGCAATTTACGAGTGTGTTTAAACATAAAGATTTTCCCTCTTTCTTAAAATATAATGTTCTGAAACAGAATTCATAACGATAATAATTAATTACATCGTGTACGATATAATATACCACGACCTATTTTGTGTGTCTATTATTATCTTTCATAAATGGATCCAGAAGGGGCAATTTAGCAGATTCATATCAACGATAAAATGCGCCATGGCCGAATTTTATCACGAAATCAAAAATATTAATTTTTTTGATTCGCATACTAAAATAAAAAAGCCAGTTCGAATTTTAAGTTCGAACTGGCTTTTAGTTTAGGCTTGTTTGCGAGTGGCACAATCACAATGTCTAGAATTGGCATTAGTGGCTTGTTGCTTGTTTTTAGCTTCTGTTTTTTCCATTGATACTTTACTCATGGTAATTAATTCCTCCCCGTCAATAGATAAAAAGACCACACAGCCCCGTATGGTCTTTTTATAGATTTCAAAAGAAAGTTTTTAGGATAGTAATAATTAGCTCAATACATTGGATATTCACAATGTACATTATTGTAATAATAGTACAAAAAAGATACAAAATCAAGCGATTCGTCACTTTTCCTTAAAACATGCCTAACTTTTATTTACCCCAACTCCATGGATCTTGGCGCCACTTTAATAGTGATTTATGATCTTCAGGAGTAATCAATGATTCATCCTTAGCCTGTTCAATTAAGCTAGAATAGTTAGTGAGGGTGGTCAATGGAATTTTGGCATCTGCAAAGTTTTTAGTGCTGTCTGATAGTTCATAGGTAAAAATAGCAGCA
Source organism: Nicoliella sp. ESL1120 (assembly GCF_058508515.1). Classification (NCBI taxonomy): domain Bacteria; kingdom Bacillati; phylum Bacillota; class Bacilli; order Lactobacillales; family Lactobacillaceae; genus Nicoliella; species Nicoliella sp. ESL1120. The sequence goes on along the minus strand of NZ_CP196383.1, from coordinate 240,510 downwards.
ACCCCAATGACTTTTGCATCAGCTTCTTTATCAACCGCCTTAGCAGCATCTAAGACACTACCACCAGTTGAGATTAAATCGTCAATCAATACGACCTTTGCATCGGCTGGGAGATGGCCTTCGATTTGCCGTCCTTGACCGTGGTCCTTAGGCTTGGAACGAACGTAGACCATTGGTAAGTTTAGTCGATCTGCAACTAGTGCGGCATGCGGAATCCCTGCAGTTGCTACCCCGCCGATTACGTTGGCTTCTGGATATGCAATCTTAATCATGTTGGCCAGGCCATCGGCAATTTGGGTTCTTAAATCAGGATAACCAATCGTGAGTCGGTTATCAGTGTAGATCGGCGATTTGATTCCACTAGCCCAGGTAAATGGCTTGTTGGGTGATAAAGTGACTGCGTTGATTCTGAGTAGTCCTGATGCGATTTGTTTTTCAATTTTAAGTGCCATGTTAATTATCCTTCCCATTCTTGTTTAATAATTTGATATGCAGCTTGTGGGTCTTTCGCCTGGGTAATTGCCCGTCCCACAACGATTCCGTTACTACCCAATTCACGGGCTTGAGCGGGAGTGGTGATTCGTTTTTGATCATCGGTACTATTATTTTTCAACCGAATCCCTGGGTTGATACATAGAAATTCGTTGCCAGCAGCATCATGAATTAGTGGCGTTTCTAGTGCTGATGAGATGGTTCCATCGGCTCCATTGGTAGCGGCTAACTTAGCTAAGTGGGTGACTGATTCTTTGAGACTAGCGTCAACTAATTGTTCTGATTGCATTTGCGCTTCTGAAGTGGATGTTAATTGGGTCACCGCTAATAATTTTGCAGGGGTGCCATTAATGGTCTGACTCCCGTTGATTAAACCGCGCTTGGCAGCTTGAATCATTTCAGCTCCACCAGCAGCGTGGATCGTGGTCATTTGAACGTCGAGGCGCCCAATTTGTTCTGCCGCTTTTTCAACGGTGTGGGGAATGTCATACAGTTTTAAATCAAGAAACACTTTGACGCCCATTTTACGTAATTTAGTAATAATACTAGGTCCCGCAAAGTAAAATAATTCCATCCCAACCTTTACAAATAGTTCTTCAGGATGGGTAAACCGATTTAGAAAATCAAAACAAATTTGTTGGTTTTTAAAATCCAGCGCAATAATAATTGGTCTCATCAGTTTCACCTTTCTATATAAAAAAGCCGACCAGTCTGTAAGACTAGCCGGCTTTAAAGCACTCCCGATTAAGCGGAAATGGATAGAAATATGCACCGTCAATTGCTAGCCTCACAGGACTAATTTAAAATGCTTTGTAATTACATGTATTCTACCTTGAATATAATTATTAATCAAGGCTTATTTTTGATTCTTAATGACCCGTACTCTAATCACGGCATTGATTTGGGATAGGTTATCAATTACTGCTTGGGTTGGTTCTTGATCTAAATCAATGACAGTATAGGCAGTGTGTTCCTTAGCGGCGTTACTCATTCCTTCGATGTTTAAGTCGTAATCAGCCACCTTAGTAGCGATTTGTCCCACCATGTTTGGAATGTTTTCGTGAATTAACGTAATTCGGTAAGGAGTATTGAATGGAACGTTTAAGTCGGGCAGGTTTAATGCGCCCTTAACGTTTCCAGTTTCGAGGTAGGTCATGATGATGTTGGCACCCCGAACGGAGCCGTTAGCTTCTGCTTCTTCAGTTGATCCACCAATATGGGGAGTGACAACGACATCGTCGTTATCGCGAAGAATGTCTTGACCAAAATCAGTGATGTATGAAGCCACGTGCTTAGCGTTAATTGCATCTACGACGGCTTGGTTATCAACAATGCCTAGGCGTGAGTAGTTCAATAGGTGGACGCCATCTTTCATGGCTTTAATTTCATCTGCACCAATTAATCCAGTCGTGTCTTCTGTCTTTGGAACGTGGACGGTTACAAAGTCAGCGTCGCTAATGGCTGCCTTCATTGAATTAGCACGTTCAATTTGGTTCGAAACGTTCCAAGCGGCATCTGATGAAAGGAATGGGTCAAAACCAATTACTTCCATCCCTAAGTCGCGCGCAGCATTGGCAACTAATGAACCCACGTGTCCCAAACCAATAACGGCTAATTTCTTGCCTAGTAATTCAGTTCCCTTGAAGCGGTCATTGGTCTTCTTCATCAGTGAGATATCGATGTCAATGTGTTCAGCAGTGTACTTGGTTACTGAGAATAAGTGACGAGCGGAAGCTACGAGCATGGCGATCACTAATTCTTTGACGGCATTGGCGTTACTACCAGGGGTGTTAAAGGCTGCGATTCCGGCTTCGGTAACGCGGTCCAATGGGATGTTGTTGAAACCAGCACCAGCCCGAGCAATCACCTTTAACTTTTCTGGAAATTCTGCTTCGTGTAGGTCAACAGAACGAATTAAGTATGCATCTGCATTATCAGTTTGGTTAACTTGGTATTGATCTGATAAGTGGTCGATTCCGGCTTGTGAAATTGCGTTATAAGTTTTTACGTTGTACATTTTAAAATTCCTCCTAGTGGGTTTGTTCAAATTTGTGTAGGCAATCAACTAATGCTTTGGCACCATCAATTGGCATGGCATTGTAAAGACTGGCTCTAAGTCCGCCAACGCTTCTGTGGCCCTTAACGCTCATAAGATCGTTTTGGGTCGCAAAGTCAACGAATTGAGCATCTAAATCTGCGTTGCCAGTCGAGAATGTGATGTTAGTCAATGACCGTTGTGATGGTTTGACATGGTTCTTGAATAATTTGGATTCGTCAAGATAGTCGTATAATACGGCTGCCTTTTGTTTGTTGATCTTTTCCATTTCATCAACGCCGCCGAGGTTTTTAAGCCACTGTGTAACTAGCCCTGCGACATAGATTGGAAATACTGGTGGCGTGTTGAACATCGAATCTTTTTTAACGTATGGTTCATAATTCAGAATCTTTGGCGTGTGTTCTGCAGGGTCGATTAAATCTTTTCTAACGATGACGATCGTGACCCCAGCGGGTGCCAGGTTCTTTTGTGCTCCTGCAAAAATCAATCCAAAGTCACTTACGTTGTAACGTTCTGCCATGAAGTTGGATGACATATCACCTACGAGGGTGATGTCCTTATGGTCAGGCAGGATGGCATTGTGATAAGTAGTACCTTCAATCGTGTTATTGAGGGTTGTGTATAGGTAGTCATATTCACTAGATGATAGTTCGCGATCTGGATATGGTAGTGATTGGTACTTTTCAGACTTGGTATTACCAACGACATCCACCGTATAGCCTAAATCAGCAGCTTCGGTAGCAGCTCCAGATGCCCAATGGCCACTATCGAGCAATGCGATTTTACGATGATGATTGGCTAGGTTAAGTGGTACGGCAGCAAATTGACCAGTTCCACCACCTTGACAAAATAGGACTTCATAATTATCAGGAACTTGAAGCAGATCTTTCAAATCTTGCTTAGTGTTATCCAAAATATCTTGAAAACGCTGGGTACGGTGTGAGATCTCTAAAATGCTCATTCCGCTACCCTGGAGCGATGGGAGCTCCCTTTGAATTTGATCCATGACTGGCTTTGGTAAGACCGCTGGACCAGCTGAAAAATTATAAACTGTCATCAATTAAGACCCCTTATGTGGATTTTTTATAAAAAAGTGGAAACAAAAAGCCCCCGCAATAATTTCACTGCGGGAGCTTCTTCAAGGGTATAATTCCCGGTCCCGCAGTGATGTAGAAGACATCTATGCAAGACCAGACTAAAGTGTCATTTTAAATAGGCCTACATAAATGTCACTGTAGACCGAGAGGAACTTTTTGAGCTAACGATATTAAATTTATTTAGATTATAAATAGTAATGTTCATTAGAAATCCTCCCCTTCTTTATAACCTAAATTTAACACACCTCTTTTTAAAATGCAATATAAAATTAAAAATGCTTTTGTTTTGAGATATTAGATATGAGATAATTATAGAAAATTAACCTTGGAGGGACCAACATGACTGATTTTTATTTTGTACGCCACGGCCAGACCGCTGCTAATGCGGCGGGCTTAAAGCAGGGATGTATTAACACCCCGATTACCTATCTTTCTGAGAAGGGTAAGCAACAAGCCCAAAATTTATACGAAAACTTTGATATTTCCTTTGCGGATCGGATTATCGCTAGTCCTTTGAAGCGGACTCAAGATACGGCTGCTTATTTGAACCAGACTGCGAAACTCCCGATTACTTTGGATAAACGGGTGCTAGAAATTTCATATGGTAAGTGGGATGGTAAGAAGAATGCTGACTTACAAAGAGACCATCCTGAAGTGTTCGATCCTGTCTTAAACGATGTATTACCATCATATTCATTGTTAGCAGATGGTGAAACTTTTGATTCTGTGATTCAACGGGTTGATGACTTTATGCTTGACGTTAATAAGCAAGGTGTTGACCAAAAAATCATTGTAGTAACGCATGGCTTTACGATCAAAGCCGCTGTTTTAGCTGCACTAGGCAACCCGACAGACGTAATGGTGATTCAAGAACCAGATAATACGACGGTGACAAAAATTACCCTACAAAATGATAACTACTATGTAAAGTACTTTAATCGAAGTGCTGACGCAGACTTTTAAGGAGCGAACCATGCAAAGTTTACCCAACCGTGTTAAGTTAGTATGGCTATTTAGCGCCTTGATCGAGGCCTGTTTTTGGGTGCTCGGCAGCGTTGCTTACGCCTTTATTATTAATATATGGTCGTGGTTACCGCATTTCGGGACATTCATTATCATTGGTCTAGGAATCCTGTCCGTTGTCACGCAATTATTGTTGATTCCATACCGTTATCGTTTCTATCACTTTCGGGTCAACGAGACCGACGTTGAGATCGAAAAGGGCTTCTTTTTTAGACACCACATTGCAATTCCGATCGCGCGGGTGCAAAACGTTGATTTGAATCAGGGACCATTGTTGATCAGCCAGAAGTTATACCAGATCGACATTGATACTGGGGGTTCGAGCCATTCAATCGATGCCCTCACCAAGCAGCATGCCGAAGAGTTAAAGAATCGGGTCATGCAACTAGCATTGGAGGCCAAGAATGCACAATAAACACTTGCATCCGTTGGCGATATTAATGTTTATCGGTGAAGCGGTTAAAAATGGGTGGGTTACCCTGGTCGTTTTTTTCTTAGCGAATCGGAATCCATTTTTAAGCGTAGCCATCTTTCTGGTTTTAATAGCGCTTTTAGCCGTTATTAAATACGCTACCTTTCGCTACTCGATTTTGCCGAACGAGCTATTTATTCGTCACGGAATTATTTTCAAGAAACAACGCCACGTTCCATATGATCGAATTCAAACGATTCAAAATCGGCAGTGGTTCTTCTTGCGACCGTTCGGAGTCGAAGAGGTGGTAGTCAACACCGCTGGATCAGACGACCGTAAGAGTCAGGTTAAGCTCCCCGCAGTTAATACTTCGATCGCACCGTTGATCGAAAAGTATCATCGCAATGCAACTGGCAGTGAAGTTCCAGAAGAGCAAACCACTGAACAAGAATTACATTCAACTCAAGCTAAATCGGGAGATCAATACCGCATTAACGGTACAGACATGTTCACGTTTGGACTGACCGATATCCACTTTTTCGGTGAAATTTTTGCCCTTGTGGCGATCTTGAACGAATTACACTTGAACGTAGGAAGCGCAATCAATGTTTACAATAACTTTGCGACTAGCATTTACCGTATCGTGGAGTCAATCATCTTTTTGGTGCTACTGTTGATGCTAGTTGGGTTAGTCAAAACATTCATCAAGTTTTATAAGTTCACCTTAACGAAGCAGGGTGATCATCTGGTGATTGAAAAGGGCTTTTTCCAACGTAAGACGATTAATCTGCCGATCAATAAGATTCAAGCGGTGATTTTTAAGCAAAACGCAGTTCGGCAACTATTTCACTTAACGACCGTTCAAATGGACTTGGTCACAAACTCTGGTCGTGATGATGAAAAAAGTGTCGTAACCGTAATGCCCGTGGTCAAGGATCAACAGGCGTTTCAAGTCGTGAATCATTTTATTGACTTAATTCCCAATCGGCAAATTAATTTTAAGGCTGGTGATCGCTATAGTCAGTGGCTCTTTGCTAGAAACGGCGTGTTTTGGGTCCTGGTCTTTTTAGGTTCGTTAACTGGGGTTGCCTTTTTTACCCATTTCGGTAGTACCTGGATGGTAGTCCTCACGGTGATTATCGTTGTCCTGGCGATTTTAAATGGAATCTATAAGGGGCGGGTGACTGCCGTAACGCAGATTAGTGCAGACCAAATTGCGGTTCAGACTGCCAGTTTATTAACCCGTGAGACCCAGATAATCAACTGGCACCAAATTCAAAGCATCAACCTCCGTCAGTCGATTTGGATGGTACGTTCCAAACGCGCCCACCTATCAATTGATATTCGCCGCGGGTTTAAAGCTGAAGCAAATGATTATCGTTACCTGCCAGAGCAACAGGCACGGGCGATTTTTGATTGGTACCGTAATTTTGTTAAATAGTATTGATTGGAATCAAGTTAAAATATTTCAAAAAGCCATTATTAAGTAATCATTAAAGCAATTAAGTAGTGATTAAATCAATTAACATCAATTAAAGATGCCATCGGATCGGTTTCCGGTGGCATTTTTTAGCCCTATAATGATTAAAAATATTGAGGGGGCATTAATATGATAACTACTAAGATTGAACAATACTGGGAACAATTTCTAAATACTACTGCATTGTCCAACGTGGATTACTTTGATGTTTATTCTGATGGAAATGGGAAAAGGCAGGCTGACAAGCTAGCTAAGTTAATCGCTAATGGGGTAAAGACTACCACTTCATCGGCAGTTGGATTATACGCTCCTAATAACGAAGATGTCCCCAAAGTGGGGGACTACAATGTCATTTTAGATGGATCTGAATCGCCGATTTGTATTACACGAACTGAATCAATTGAGACAATAGCATTTGATCAAGTGTCAGCTGAAAATGCTCATCAAGATGGTGATCGTTCTTTAAGGCATTGGAAAAGGACTCATTTGAATTTGTTTAAACGTGAATATGCAAAAATTGGCCAGCGCTTTAATCCCCAAATGCCATGCCTGTTTGAAAGATTTAAAGTCGTTTACAAATAAATTGAAAAACTAATGTTAATCGATGACTAAATAAAAAAATTGCGCTGCGATTGCAGCGCAATTTTTTATTTACGTTAATCTAGTTGACTAATCATGAAGGCACTTCCGATTACCAGAATTAATCCAATAATGGTAAATGTAAGTTCCTTTTTATTTTTGTGTTCGTGGAGAATAACAATTCCACCTAATGTAGAAATGATAACGTTTAATTGGGTTAGTGGAAAGGCTGTTGCAACCCCATTTAGCTTTAAAGAAGTTAAATATGCAAGCACCCCGAAACCACCAGCAATCCCAATTGAAGTACTCTTTAATGTCGGCTTAGTAAAGAATAGTGGTTTATGATCCTTACTTTGCATGAACAACCCAAGTACTAATGCACCAAAGAACATCCCAAGGGTTTGTGGGAATAAACTAGATAAACCGGCTGCATTTGGGACCCGTGGAAACACGGAACATGCAGTGTAACCTAATGAACCAACAATTAAGAGGGTTAACCCAGATTTGTAATCCATTTTAGGTCTTTCAACACTACCATCTTGAATACTGGTTAATGTGATTCCAACGATTAGAACTAAGATGCTGATAAAACCAATCATTTTAGAAGTTGCTGAACCCCATTCACCCCAGACGATAACCCCAATTAATGGAATTTCCACTAATTGCAATCCAGTTGAAATTGGCATTGCGGTTGAGACATTCATCTTTGTAAATGCAGCGAACTGCATTAATTGTGCAATTGCCCAAAGTGCTCCTCCAGCAAAACACCAAATGAAACCACTTAGCGTTAACTCTGGCCTAAAGATAAGATAAAGCACTAAACCAACGGCTACTTGACCATAAACGGTCCCCATTAGTTGGTCAATTGGACGTCCTCCAGCGATGGTGGCGATTAGCGGACCAATCCCCCATAAAAGTGCTGGTAAAATTCCAATTAAAATTGGCATATAAAACCTTCCTTAATAATAAATTTTAAAAAATACTAACAATCTAATTATATATTATTTTAAAGTGATTAGTAAATTAATTCCAATCTTTCTTAATTATTGAACAATCGAATGTAAGCATCGGCATCGTGATATTGACCATTTGAGAAAATATGATCTTTTAAGACGGCTTCGTGAACAAACCCTAATCTTTGGGGAATTGATCGACTTGCGATATTTTCAACATCGGCAATTACGGTGATTTTATGCAACTGTAACTCTGGCTGGACGTTAATGATCATTTGTTTTAATGCATTCGTCATAATTCCACGCCCCTGCACAGTACTGGATAGCCAATAACCAACTTCAGCTGAATGATTATCATTATTAATGTTATGTAAATCAATCATGCCAACAGGTTGATCGTTATAAAGAATTACGAATAGGAATAATTTAGAATCAACGAATTGTTCCCGTGCAAATTCTAAGAAGTTAGCCTCATCATCAGGCCCCTCCATTTCAGCAGCCCATGGTAAATATCGGGCAAGTGATTCACGATCTTGGTCAATTAATGCATAGAGTGGTTTTGCAAATCGAATTTCTGGCATTGCTAACTTAATTTCTGCATTATCTAAATTAAAAGTACATAGATTCATCATCATTAATCACTCCGCATCCAAATATTGTTTCATTGATTTTACTACGTCTTTTGCTACAGTGTTACGATAATCTGCGTTACGAATGTATTGGAGATCCTTTGAATTATCCATGAAGCCCATTTCAATCAGTACGGCGGGCTGCTTATTGTTACGGAGAACGAGGTAGTTACCAAAATCAATGCCACGATTGACCAATGGTAGGCCTGAAAAATTATTATTTAAAATTTCGGCAAAAATATCGGCATTATTGTGATATTTAAAAATTTGAAAGCCAGTTGCGTCATTAGCAACGTTGGAGGAATTATAGTGAAAACTCATGAATAAATTAGCTTTCGAATTATTAGATAAATCAGCCCTTTCTTGAAGACCAACTGTTTTATCAGTGGTCCGACTCATAATTACCCGTGCATAAGTCGGTTTGAGTAAATCACGAACCCGAAGCGCAAGTGGTAAGGTGTAGGTTTTTTCCTCATTATCAGCACCACTACCAAAATGTGATAGGGTCCCAGTATCCTCTCCACCATGGCCTGGATCCAACACAATTGTTGATTCAGCAATTTTATTTGCTGTTTTAGCATTGTATTTAGTTTGATTGATCAACCACGAGGCAACCCAACCGGTGTGGCCATTAGCTTTTACATACCACCAGTCTGTCTCTGCGTTCTTTTTAATTACTTTTAAGCGCGTTCCATTCTCAATCCGACTAACTAACTTAGATGATATCTTAGGGTTCGATCTTAAGTTGATTGAATGAGCGGTAACTAGTGGACGTGCAAGGTAAATTCCAGCTTCAATAACGATGATTCCGACAATACAAGCAGTAATAATTAATCGAATCATCCAAACACCTGGGGAAGCTGATAAGAAAGAACGGATTTTTTTATTCATAATCTTTGCCACCCTTGTAATTTTCAAGTAAAATGTTAATGATTGGTTAAATAGAATAATTTTAACCTTATTTAAGATTATCTAGCAAATACGATATTAAATCAATTTTTATTGCTTTTGGGGGCAGTATAAATTGAAGGAGTGAACATTTTATAATGTTTAAATTTGTTAAGAGATCATTGATGGGCTTAGTTGTTGTACTAAGCATGGTGTTTGTTTTAGTAGGGTGTAGTAGCTCTAAGAGTGAAAGTAGTAAGGGAATTCACGTTGTGTCTTCCGTTGATTTTTATGGTGATGCTGCCCGTGCTGTTTTGGGTAACCACGGGACTGTTAAGTCGATCATCACCAAATCAACGATCGATCCACATGATTTCCAACCAACTGCACAGACCGCAAAACAAGTTGCTGGAGCTGATTTCGTTATTTACAATGGATTGGGATACGATTCATGGATGAAGAAGTTAACTAGCAACGGACCAGATGATTTAACATCTGTTAATGTCGGTAGTTTGATGGGCAAACAAACTGGTGACAATCCACACATCTGGTATAACAGCAAGACGATGCCTACGTTAGCTAATAAGTTAGCAGCTGAATTCGGTAAGAAAGAACCTAAGTACAAGGATGAATTCAAGAAGAATGCTGCTAAGTATATTAAGTCACTTGACTCAAATATGAAGTTGATTGATGAGCTTAAGGATAATGCTAATAAGGCTAACAATAAGCTAGTTGGGGTTAGTGAACCAGTTTTCGATTACTCATTACAAGAAATTGGTTACAAGGTTGCTGATAACGGCTACGCTAAGTCAGTTGAAAAGGGGACTGATCCATCACCATCCGATATCAAGGAAATTCAAAATGATATCAAGTCCAAGAAGATTGCATTCTTTGTTGATAATAGCCAAGCCAGCGACAAGGTTGTTCAAAACCTCGTTAAGATGGCTAACCAATACAAAGTACCCGTTCTTAAGGTTACAGAAACAATGCCTGATGGAATGGATTACAAGGATTGGATGGCTTCTCAATACAAGAATCTATTAGCAATTCAAAAGGAGAAATAGTATTGAAATCAAAAGTGTTAACTGTTCAACATCTTGATGTTGCTGTTGATGACCAAACTTTGATTAATGACCTTTCATTTTCTATTTATGGTGGCGCACTTACTTGCGTGACTGGTGAAAATGGAGTTGGGAAAACAACCTTGGTAAAGGCATTATTAAAGTGTAAACGGCATCAGACAAAACAGGTTCACTTTTTGGTTCGGCCGGATCAAGTCCAATATGTTCCACAATTTCGGAACATTGACGATGATTATCCGATTAAAATAAAGGATTTTGTGAGCCTTAGCTTGCAAAATTCTTTTTTGCCATGGTTGACTAAATCAGAAAAAAGCCGAATTCAAAAAGTGCTTGATATGACTAAACTAACTGAAATTGAAAATGAACCTTTGGGACGGGCTTCGGGTGGACAGAAGCAACGGGCCTATTTAGCACAGGCGTTAGTTACTAATCCAAAACTATTAATTTTAGACGAAACTACTGCTAGTTTGGATAAGGATTCTAGAATCTATCTTCTTCAAGTGGTGGTAGATATTATTAAACGAACTGGAGCTGCTGTAATGTTTATTACCCACGATCCTGAATTGATTAAACGGTTTGGTGATTATAATTTAGAAATTGCAAATAAGCATGGTGTGATGCATGAAGTAAAGGGGGGCCAAGCATAATGTTAGCTTACGCATTTATGAGGTATGGCTTCATTGCTAGCTTCTTTATATCGATTTTATGTGGGTTCATGGGGGTTTTTGTTGTCTCCAGAAAAACTTCCTTTTTTACCCATACTTTGTCAGAAATTGGATTTGCTGGAGCAGCATTTGGATTATTTCTGGGTACTTCACCTGTAATTGGAATGCTGATCTTCACAATTTTAAGTTCCTTAATGATTGGGACTGTCGGTAATCGAGTTAGTCGACGTGAATCTTCAATCAGTGTGTTTTCTGGATTATTCATTGGATTAGGGATTTTATTTCTTTCATTAGCCAATACCCAATCTAGTTATGCAACGAATATCTTATTTGGTAGCATCGTTGGGATTGGGGTTAATGATTTAAAAACGTTAATTATTTTAAGCATGATTATTATTATTGCGATTTTACTAATCTATCGAAGACTAAAATACAATTCTTTTGATGGGACGGGTTCTCATTTTAATGCAGGGTATGACACCCTGATTTCAATTATCTTTTTGATCCTATTAGCTTCAACGGTTAGTGTAACTGCTCAAATCGTTGGATCATTATTAATTTTTGCGTTATTGACGATTCCAGCATCCGCTGCAAAGTTTTTTGTGCATAATGTTTGGGGAATGATTTTGCTAACTTTTATCTTTTCATTGGTTGGAACCTGGGCTGGATTATATTTCAGTTATATTACAGATTGGCCAGTCAGTTTCTTTATAGCAGCGATAGAAAGCGCTTTTTACCTAATTGCAATTGGTTACGATAAATTAAAAAATCGTGACTAAGGTTTATTTTATAACACAATTTGGTATACTAATTACAAAGTTCTTTTACCGTTCAGGAGGTAACATTTAAAGATGAAAACATACCAAAAATTAATTCCAGTAGCGATGCTAGGTTTACTATTAGCTGGCTGTGGAAGTAAGAATAGTGATAATCAAAATGCTTCAATGAAAAATAGCAGTAGCAAGACACACGTGGTTAAGAAGAGTGCAGAGAATTCATCAAAAGCATCCTCTAGTTCTTCTAGCTCAGAAAGCACAAGTGACAGCATGAGCAACAGTTCATCAGAAAATGCAGGTAGTGATAGCCAGGTTTCTTCAAAGACTTACGCAAGCGAAGAGGCTGCTAAGAACAAGGTCGGTTATCAATCAAAGGCCTCAACTTCTGGATTACCAACTGTTGATTTAGGCAGTGGAATTACTGGTGTTAAGGATGCTGGTGCCGGACAAGTGTTCGTTAGTTTTAACATGGGACGGTGGTCATTAACAGTACGTGGGACTGAAGTGAACACCAGCGATACCGCTACTCCTGCAGCTAAGCAGATGGTGGCTTACTTACAAAGCCATACATTACCAATTCCAAGCGGTTATGGTCATGTAAGTGCGGATATTGACTCTAATGAAACAACAGTTAAATGGCAAGAAGGCAAGACTGTTCACACCGCGACTGGAAGTACTCCAGAAACAGCAATGCAATCGGCAATTGACGCTAAATAATTAATAAAAAGGGATCCTAGATATGAAGAAGATAAGACATGTACTAACGAAAGCAGGACTAGTATTATCAACTGGAATCGTAACCTTAGGGCTGGTTAACGTTGCGAAATTAGGAAAACCCAGCTTTACAGCACACGCTTCTGTTCAAATGAATCCAGCGTATGATTTGTCCGAATGGCAAAATGCGCTAACCGATTCACAAGTTCAAAAGTTAAAAAATGAAGCTAGTTTTGTGATTATTCGAGTTCAATATGGCAGTAATTATGCTGATCGCGTTTATCAAAATAACCTTAAATTGTTAGATAAATACGATGTGCCATATGGTGTGTATAGCTATAGCCTGTATAATTCTGTGGCTCAAGCACAGGGTGAGGCCCAGACACTTTATAATCGGGTGCCGAATGCACGATTCTACGTTAATGATTTGGAACAAACGAACGGAATGAATAGTGCCACACTGGATGCTGCGACATCATCTTGGGCAGCAGAAATGCGGACGTTAACGACTAGACCAATCGTTTTATACAGTGGACTTTACTTTATGAGTAATACCATTGGTAATTCTAAAAATGACTATGATACTTTATGGTTAGCATCTTATGGAGCTGGTGAACCTGATCCTTCATATACCTATGGATTATGGCAATTCACTGATAGTGAATATAGTACTGCTTTGAATCAAAAGGTCGATGCCTCTGTGATTCCAGATGGTGGGAAGCCAATGTCATTTTGGGTTGGTAGTGGCGCAACTACTTCCACAGCAAGTAGCTCTGCACCTGTTACCAGTAGTGCGGCTTCATCCGCTAACTCTGCTGGTTCATCTGTAGCTTCTTCCGTTAGTTCTGCAGTTGCTTCTTCAAGTGCTAGTTCAACTTCTAAATCTAGTTCTGGGACCACTTCATACAGTAATAACACAACTACCGATGGTTCTAGTGTAAGTAAACATTCGATCAGTACCAAGAAGAAAGTTACGATTAACGTCATGAAACCAAAAGTTAATAGTAAGGTTTATTACTCTTCGAAGAAGGTTAAAAAAGTTAAGGTAATTGCTAAAAATGGAATTTATATCTACAATAGCTCAAATCACCGTGTAAAACACGTTAAGAGCGGTACGATTCTAGACGTTAGTTCCTTTAAGCAACAGGGAACTAAGACAATTACAATTGGCTTAGATGGAACTCACTTTACATCGAATAAGAGTTTTATTAAAGCAGTTAAGTAACATCAATACATTTAGTTATGATTAAATAACTAAATGTATTTTTTTTATCATTTTTAACGTTGATTTAGCAATGGTTATGAATAATTGATTGCATTCAGGTTAGAAAAAATTAAAAATATATGTTGACAAGATTATATTATGTGTGTTTAAATGTACTCATCAAATAAAAGAGAGGAATTTTCTTATGACTAAAATAACTAATCACTTCGAATTTAGTTGCTGTTGCTTTGCTTGCTGCATGATTTAGCAACGTTTGTATTCTTGGATACAGGCGTTGCGTCGTCTGTATCTAAGTGAAGTTATTTTAGTGAACTCAGTTAGATGCAATAAGTTAAGTCTAACTGGGGTTTTGATTAGTTTACGGGCTAGTTGAAATTAATTTTAAGAAAATTCGCTTCTTTTTGTGGCCGAATTGAAACTTTAAAATATTCACCATCTTAAAAAAGACCAGTTAGACGATTTATCAGTCTAATTGGTCTTTTTTTTGAAATTTTTTGGAGGAAGGTTGATGTTTTATTTCTACTAGTGATTTAGATCAGCGATTAGTTGACATTCGTCATTACCTACATGCGCATCCAGAGGTATCTGATCATGAATTCAAAACAACTGATTATATTAAAAATATTTTAGAGCAACTTGATTATCGGATTGTTACTCCAAAAGGTTTAAATACTGGGGTGATTGCGGAAATCGGCCCACGTGATTCTAAAATTATCATTGGACTTAGGGCTGATATTGATGCCCTACCAATTCAAGAAACAACTGGATTATCATTTGCCTCTACTAATCAAGGCGTCATGCATGCCTGTGGCCATGACCTACACATGACTGGTTTACTAGGGGCTGCTTATTTATTCGCAGAACACCGCAATGATTTAAAGGTCAAACTAAGGTTGATCTTTCAACCCAGTGAAGAAATTCATACAGGGGCAAAGCAGGTGATTGATGCTGGTGGGATTGACGGGCTTTCAGCGATCATTGGTTTTCACAACAAACCCGACTTAAAAGCTGGTGAAGTTAGTATTTTAAAGGGTGGTCAAATGGCTGCCGTTGATCAGTTTAAAGTGACCTTCAAGGGGAAGGGAACCCACGCTGCGATGCCGCACTTAGGAAATGACCCAATCGTTGGCTTAGCAAGTACGATTACCGCCCTCCAGACGATTGTTAGCAGAAATGAAAATCCTAAAGATACATCGGTTTTATCAGTTACCCACGTCTCAGCTGGTAATACTTGGAACGTGTTGCCAGAACAAGCTAGCTTTGAGGGGACTAATCGTAATTTTAATTTAGATGCTCAAAAATTAGCGAAGCAACGTTTCTATCAAGTCGTAAATGGTCAGGCAGCATCGTTTAACTTGGCTGTTGATATTCAATGGATCAACGGCCCCAAGGTGGTTTTGAACGATCCGAAACTGACCGATGTCATCATTGATGAAACGAAGCGCCATGCTAATTTCGTTGAAGGGGATCCATCAAATGCTGGTGAAGATTTTTCTGATTATACCGACAAAGTGCCGAGTGTTTTCGCCTTTATCGGCAGTGAGGGGAATTCAGACTGGCACCATTCAGACTTAGTGATTAGTGACAAGGCGATTCAAACGGCCTATGAATGGTATTACTACGGCGCACTTAGATTACAGGATGAATTTATTAATCAATAGATTGGAGATTTAAACATGAGTGATAACAAACTAAAAGCAGAAGCAGCCAAAATTGAAGTATCTCAAGATTTACAAGCATGTCCAATTGATTTTTCGAAGTCGAAGGTAGCTAACCCGAGGGCCAACGAAAAACAAAAGGACTATGCGAATGCAGGTGATAAGTCGAACTTTAATGAACGGGCTAAGTTTGCGGCATATCAAGGTCCAGCATTTCAAAATAAATTTACAGACGGGACCCTACCAGTTGAACCAGGGCGCTATCGATTAATCTGGTCTCGCCACTGTCCATGGGCAAATCGGATTGCGATCGCCATTGATTATCTCGGCTTAGACCAGGTCATCTCAAAGGGCGTTGTTGATCCATTGAGACCAGCCGGGGTTGTCGGAGATTGGTTCTTTGATCTAGATGAGAATCACCAAGATCCAGTCCTTAAGATTCATTCACTAGGCGAAGCATACAAGAAAGCTGACCCCGATTATCAAAAACGCAATACCGTTCCAGCACTTGTTGATATTCAAACGGGCAAGGTCGTTAATAACGACTACAACAATCTAATCAAGGAATTGAGCGATGCCTGGAAGGATTACCAAACTAATCAAGACGTTGATTTATATCCTGATGATTTAAAAGAGGATATTGATAATTTGAGCGATATTATTTTGATGGACGTGAACTACGCCGTCAATGAAGCGGGTCACGGGCGCTCACAAGCTGATTATAAGAAGTGGTACGACCGCATTTTCAATCGATTAGATTGGTTAGAAGACCGCTTATCCAAGCAACGCTACTTGTTGGGCGACAAGGTGACCCTAGTGGATATTAACCTGTTCGTAACGCTATCCCGATTCGACCTCGTGTTCTACCAAAAATACTACGTGAACAAGAAGCGGCTAGTTGATTATCCAAATCTCTGGAACTATGCCAAGGATCTCTATTCGATCCCCGCATTCGGGAACAATACCGACTTTGATTCAATGAGAAAACGGTTCTATGAAGTTGACCATACTCCACAAAGTGACCTACCAAGAATTATTCCACTCGGCCCCGATGATAGTATTTGGGAAGAAGAAAATGATCGAGCTGAGAAATTTGGCAACTAATAATACGAAACGGCTGGCAGAGTTAATCTTTAATACCCACCAGGAGGATTATTTACAGACGCTGCCGATTGCTCGGGAGTGTTTGATCGACTACATTAGCTGCTTGGTGAGTGCCAGTCAGCAACCAACGGTGACTCGGTTTGCGAAACGGTTAGCGTTGAAGGATGGGCAGGCACAACTAATTGGTCAATCCCTAACTACAACGCCTGAACGGGCCGCCTTGTTCAACGGCTTTGCCGCCCATTATCTTGATTTTGACGATGTCCAATCAAATTTAAGGGGCCATTCCAGCGTGGTCATCTTTTCAGCTTTGTTGAGTTTGAACGATGCAACGGTTACCATGAATGATTTTTTATTCGCATCCGTGGTCGGGGTCGAATTTGCCGCGCAACTAGGCGCGCAATTAAACCCAGCCTATAAGTTAATGGGCTACCACACGACTGCAACGCTCGGGGTGTTTGGGGCGGTTGTTGCGATTGCGAAGTTGCAAAAATTATCAGTGGCAGAGATCGTGAGCTTACTGTCATTTGCGGCGACCCAATCTGCAGGCCTAGGAATCGAAGCGGGGAGTGATACCAAACCACTACATGCTGGGTTAGCAGCCAGTGATGCCGTTCAAGCTGCTTTATTTTTAAATGGTGGCTTAACCACGAACCAGGATGTTTTTAACAATGAAAACGGCTGGAACATCGTGGTTGCAAACCAACCACTCGATGTCGAGCGCATTACTGCTCAATGGTTCAACCCTCCGCAAATAATTGATCCTGGAATCTGGTTCAAGCTCCACCAATTCTGTTCAGCAGCGATGTCTGGTTATGATGCTGCAAAGTTGCTTTATCAACAGGGGACGCGGCTTGCTGACATTCAAAAAGTCATCTTTCATTTCGTAGCGGGTGGCGATAAGGTGTTGCGTTACACCACGCCCGATACTGGCCAAGCGGGGAAGTTTTCGATCGAATATATCTTTTGGCAAATTTTGAAAAATGGTGATGTTGATGATCAATTGTTCGATGATCAGGTGTCAACCAACTTATTTAAAACTGAAACGAAATCCCTGTTCGCAAGGCAAAACGACTTAGTTGCTCAATCCTCTGATGACCGACCAATCGAATTGGAAGTCCATTTAAAAAATGGGCCCGTTAAAAGAATTGCGGTTAATACGCCTAAGGGGTCTCCCAAAAATCGCCTTTCAAATGCTCAAATCTTAGCCAAATTACAAAACGCAATTGCTAATAACGGGGTCGATTTAGATGTGCAACAACTACTCACGATTTTAAAAACTGGTAGCGTCAAGGACTTGAATCACGTTTTAAGGGGGGTGTGAGTGATCACAACGATCAATCGGGAAATTAAAGCGACAGAGTTAGAACAACTGAATGATTTACTGCATTCTGCATATCAAGCTGATCAAGAATTAGGGATTCATTTTAAAGCAGCAACGATCACAATGGCAGAAATGAAAGAGCAAATGGCGACGATGAAAACGTTTGTGACGGTTGATGATGACAAGATTATTGCAACGGTTTCGGTTCGCTTGCCATGGTCATTGAATAAAAGCCCATATTTAGTACCCCATCTAGGCTGGGTGGCCACTAATGGTGATTATTTACACCAGGGTTATTCGAAAAAGCTCATTCATTGGGTCGAAGAACACGTGATTAAATTACAGATGCATTCGCCCGCTGTTACATTAGGAACGGCAGTTGAACACCCATGGCTTGCTTCTTTTTATAACGGGATTGGCTATGAACCAATTGCTACACAACGTAAATACGCTGATCACTTAACGGTTTATATGGTGAAGATCCTAGATCAGACGATCCTTGAAAGAGCAGCCCAATTAAATAATTTGGGGTTAGCTACTCTGAACAAAGGAGAGTTGAAAGATGAATTTTGATTTTAAATATTTTATTGAAGTTTTTCCAACGTTAATTGAGTTTATTCCAATTACATTGCTGCTCGCATTGTTGTCGATGATTTTAGCAACGGTCTTAGGTGGAGTGATCATGTTATTGAAATATTCTAAAAACCATCCTTTGAATTATGTTGCGAACGTCTATATTTCATTTTTTCGGGGGATGCCTAGCTTAGTACAGTTATTTATCATCTACTATGGATTACCGCAGATATTTCCCTTCTTTAGAGGGTTGCCAGCATTCATTGCCGTGATTATTGGGCTGGGCTTCAAGCAATCGGCCTACCTGGCAGAAATCTTTCGGGCAGCAATCGATTCAGTCGATCGTGGCCAGATCGAAGCCGCAAAAACGCTGAACATCAAGCCTGCGAAGTTGTTTCGATACGTCGTCTTTCCCCAGGCATTCGTGAACGCATTGCCATCAACGGGGAACAGTTTTATCAGCTTGATAAAGGAAACATCGTTAGCCTTTTCGCTAGGGATTACCGAAATGTTTTCCGAAGGGAAGCTATTAGCTGGAGCTTCATTTAAGTATTTTGAAACATACTTAGCGGTTGGGATTTTATATTGGATTTTAATTATTATCTATACATTTTTACAGAACATCATTGAAAAACACATTTCAATTCCATACCAGAGTTAATCCAGTGGAGGTGAATTTAAGCTTATGAATGCAATTAATACGAAGGACTTATCGGTTGTGATCAACGGCACGCCGATCTTAAAAGATATTAACCTCCAGATTGAAAAGGGGAAGGTCACAGCAATCATTGGGCCCAGTGGAGCAGGAAAAACCACGCTTCTGAGGACTTTTAATTACTTACAACCATTCGCTAGTGGATCGATTACGGTGAATGATGTGGAGCTGACCCCTAAAACAGCCACGAAAAAATTAATTTATGAATATCGGTTGCAATCAGCAATGGTGTTTCAACGCTTTAACTTATTTAGGAACATGACGGCGGTAGAGAACGTAATGGCCCCAGAATTGTTAAATAATAAACTGAAATGGGACGCTGCACATACTAAGGCCCAGCAGTTATTGACCGAGATGGGGTTAGCCAACGTTGCTAACAACTATCCGGTGAGTTTATCAGGTGGTCAGCAACAACGGGTCGCAATCGCCCGCGCCATCGCTTCGCAACCATCGATCATCCTCTTTGATGAACCTACTTCCGCACTCGATCCAGAAATGTCCAAAGAAGTACTCAATATTATTTCCAAGCTCGCTCAACAATCCATCACAATGGTGATCGTGACGCATGAAATTGAGTTTGCCAGAGAGGTTAGCGACAGTACCGTTTTTTTAGAAGATGGCGCAGTTAAGTACCATGGATCAACTGATGAATTATTTTCTGAACATGGTCCAGACAGAATTAAGAATTTTACGAAAGAAATGCATTTTAAAAAAGTAGAGGAGTTGTCTTAATATGAAGAAAACTGGAAATCGTGGAATTATCATTAGTGTAATCGTAGCTGTATTAGTAGTAATTGCTGGAGGGTTCTTTTATTTCAACCAAACTAGCAACGGTTCCAAAAATAGTGAGAATGTAATTAAAGCGGGGGTAACGGGAACTAGTTATCCCAATACTTATAAGGCCAATGGCAAATTAACTGGTTTTGATGTTGATGTCTTAAATGATGCGGCTAAAAGAGCTGGTTACAAGGTCAAATGGGTGACTGGGGAATTCGATGGGCTCTTAGGGCAAGTGGATAATGGTCAATTAGACACGGTGGCCAATGATATCGCAGTAACTCCAGAACGGGCCAAGAAGTACAAGTTTACTGATGTTTACAACAAGGAAGAAACTGCAGTTGCCGTTGATAAGAAATCAAGTTTGAACAACATTGATCAATTATCAGGTAAAACCGTTTCAGGAGCTTCAGCATCCAATAACTCGCAAAACCTAAAGAACTACAATAATAAGATCAAGTTTAAGATGTTTGATGCCCGTGATTTAACGTACGAAGCACTATTGGCAGGACACGTTGATGGGGTGGTTAACACTAGAAACAACCTCTCTGCGATCATCAAACAAAAGCATTATTCATGGAAGATCCTAAAGGGAAGTGCTGCAACCGTCAACGTAGCACTACCATTTGCTAAGAATAATACTGGTAAGATTGCTAAATTGAACAAGGCAATTGCTGAAATGAAGAAGGATGGGACCCTTACCAAGTTAGCTGAAAAATACTTTGGCTATAATGCGGTTCAGGGCATCAAGTAATTATGTACAAAAAAAGCGCTGGTGAAAAATCACCAGCGCTTTTTTTAGTTGTTATTTGTCAAGAATTTGACAGAATTCAATTGTTTCATGGTTAGGTCCTAAGATGTTAAAGAACCGAATACCATGATCCCAGAATGAAGGGATGGATTGAATTTCATCGTTGACCATGTCAAAGCCTTCAGCCTTAGCAGCTTCAAAAGCCTTGTCAACGTCAGTACAGTTCATTGAGAAGTGGTTGATGGCACCGTTCTTCATAGTAACGGGGTCACCTTCCCAAGTTTCAATGGTAAGGTTGTTGTATTTCATGAAAGCACAACGGTTTTCGCCATTGTGGAATAATCCAGCTTGTTCAAAGCCAAGCTTTTCGTAAAAAGCAATTGTCTTGTCTAAATCTTTGGAAGGAATTCCAACGTGTTGGAGTCCAGTAAAGTAATCTTGTAAAGCCATTTTATTTGCCTCCGTAGAAATTAATTATTTCAAGCTTCCGTCAAGTTCAACAACTGACTTACCAGGACGCTTGTCAGAACCATCAAGCTTACCAACAACTTCGTCAAGCTTAAGAACGTTCTTGATAAGTGGTTCAACATCAATCTTACCACTTGCCATTAATGCAAGGGAGTCATCGAATGAGTATGGGTTAATGAATGAACCCTTGATGTCTAATTCCTTTTGGAATACTTCGTAAGTGTTAACAGTGAATGTTTGATCTGGACGACCAACACCAAACATAAGGATTTGACCACCCTTACCTGCAACTTCGATTGCCTTTTCTTGAGTTTCTGGACGACCAACGGCTTCGATAACGATGTCGTATTCTTCGTTAATGTCACCAGATTCAGTGTTGATTACGTGATCAGCACCAGTAAGCTTTTGTTCTTCGGCTAACTTGTCATCGTGACGACCAGTTAAGTCAACGTGTTGAACACCGTATGCCTTTAATAATTCAACGAATAGAAGACCCATGTAACCATCACCCATAACAAGAGCCTTGTAATGTGGTTGTAAGCTAAGACGACGGATACCGTGAACCCCACATGAAACTGGTTCAGTTGAACAAGCAGCCTTTAATGAAAGGTTAGCTGGAACGTGGTATACAACTGATTCAGGAGCAGTGAAGTATTCTTCCAAACCACCATCACGAGTAACACCAACAGCTGAAAGGTCTTCAGCTAATTGTGGACGGTCAACACGGAAGTACTTGTCCTTAGGGTAGTAGATGTTAGGGTCAACTGCAACACGATCACCCTTCTTGAATTGGGTAACGTTAGCACCAACAGCTTCAACAACACCTGAGTTTTCGTGACCTAAAACGATTGGAGGAACAGCGTCTGCTGAACCTGGAAGACCATTGTAAAGTGCGTCGTCGGTACCACAGATACCAGCGTAAGCAGTCTTAACTAAGACTTCGTCAGGCTTTGGAGTTGGAGTATCTAAATCTTGGATTTCCATTTGTTTAGTACCAGTTAATACTAATGCTTTCATGTGTAAATATCCCCTTTAAATAATATAAATTTTTTAACCAGATCGGATGACCCAGCTTCAATAACTATTTTATATGAAATAACCATTTGTTTCCAAACATTTAGCGTTTAGCACCAATTGATTACACCTATAATACTAATGATTATTGATAAATAATCAACTGCCATTTTATCTAAATATAAAGATAATTGGATTTATAAATGAATAAAGTCACATTGTTATAACATGATGTAAGCAAAGTTAAATGTTGATTTAATGCTAATGATAGTTAACAGTTTCACAAACTTTTTAGCTCAAATTATGGCTTTTTATATATTTATTCACATTTAAACCGATTGCATGAATAAAAAATTAATTGATATAATTTTTAAATATTTTGTGAATTTATTAACTAAAGTATAAGATATCTTAATTGTGATACGATAAGGGGATAATAAGGAGGCAATTTAAATTGCGGAAAGTTATTTATATTATCTTTTTTGGTTTCTTTGGCGGGGCACTTCGCGAATGGTTAACGCTTTTATCTGGAAACGATCACTTTGCAATGATTATTGCAATTAATTTATTAGGGACTTTCTTACTAGCCTTTCTGGTTAGCATTTTGCCCTTGTTATTCAAAATCTCAAGTGAACTCCTTAGTGGGATTAGCGTTGGCTTTATTGGTAGTTTTACCACTTTTTCAACGTTTACGGTTGATTTTGTAAAGCTGTTCAAAACTTCACTAATTAATTCTTTTTGGTATCTTTCAATTAGTTTAGTCTTTGGATATATATTCGCATTAGTTGGAATTAAATTAGCGAACTACTTAATTGCAAAGGCAGGTGCAAAATAATGTTATCTAAAATTATAATTGTCGGACTTGCTGCTGCGTTCGGTGCGGTGATTCGTTATGCGATGATCGAATTGATTGGAAACAAAATGGGGTGGCAGGAATTTCCACTCGCTACCGTGGTAATCAACGTGTCAGGATCGTTTCTCCTGGGTTTGTTAGCTGGGCAACTTGTTGATAGCTCAATGGCTTATCTAATCGGCAGTGGAATTTTAGGTGGGTATACCACGTTTTCCACGTTTATGAATGAAACGGTAAGGCTTCAGATTAAGCGTCCGACATGGGCTAGCTTATATTTCATTTCAACCACGTTGTTAGGGATTTTAGCAGCATTTGTTGGCATGGCGATTTAAAAATCGATTAGACCACATCAATAAGTATTATTTTCCCACAAAGTAAAGACCCCGATATGCTGAACGTTTTCTGTTCAACCGATCGGGGTCGTTTCTTTATTATTGCCAAAATCTAATCATACAGCCTAAGCTCATTGCTCCTCTTTCGTTAATGTTTCCACAGTTATATCGACTTAAAGAGGGGGTGTCGAAATTTGTTGAATTGTAGAGATAACCCTTTAACTTGTTTCTTTCGTATATGTTGTAACCCACGATTTCGCCATTTTGTTTTACAACAATATAGCCGCCGTTAGCTTGATCCAAACCGTCCCATTTGGTATTGGGCACCATTCCTAATGCAATGCTGATCAAAAGTTCTTTAACCTTGTATTCTATTAAATCGTGATTTTTATGAAAATTATCACAATAATAATCTACAACCTTAGAGATCCTTTTGCCGCGTACAAAATAAGAACAATAAAATAAATCAGCTAAAATGCTAGGCATTTCCGTATCTATCATTTTTAAATTAAATTCAAAGGTGTTTGAGTTTAGATTGTTAAATGTTAAATTGATATTTTTGCTTTTTAATCGATTTATTTTGTCTAATATAGTTCCCTTGGCGTTGAGAGCGTCCAATTCGGTGGGGGTTAAATTATTGGTTAGCTCCTTAGAAGGCCTGTAATTAATAATTGTTTGTTGTGAGGCGTTTAAAAGGGTGGGGCGGCTACCTAAATAAGATTTAATACTAAAACCGATTGTTGGTTCTGTATTTGTGAATGGATCGTGTATTTTAATATCGATATCACTTTTTAACTTGCTCTTTGCTTTTAAACTATCTAGCTTTACTGATTTAAGAAAATCTTCAACGGCTGGAACTTCGAAATTTCCCTTTTTGCTTAATAATTTGTCTAATAAAAAATTCGAATAATATAAGAACTGATTTTTGTTAACTGAAAATGAAGGCTTGTCTTTTTCTTGAATGTGAATTTCTGGATCTTGGCTGTTTATTTCATAAATAACTTCTGGTTTAATAATTGCCTTGATTGTGAAAAATTGATTAGGAATAGAATTTAAGTTGTTATCGGCTATGTTTAAAGTTCCGTTTGAGGATAACAACCTAAGGAAAACATAGGATTCAGACCATTCTCCGATATTGAATTTTTTATAGTTTGGCATTATTAATCATGGCTTTCTATATTAGATTTAACTGGATAGTAGCGTGGTTTCCCTTAACGTCTATTTTTTTGTTTCGCAAAACATCTTTTATGTTTTTGGAAACTGCTTTGATCATTGGGATTGAAACACTGTTTCCCATTTGTCTGTACATTTGGGTTCTTGAAACTGGAATTATGAAATTATCTGGAAAACCTTGTAACCTCTTACATTCTAGTTCTGAAAGTAACCTTATTCCAGTTTCACCACCCTTTACAAACGTCCCCGTTAATCGTTGTATTTTGTGATAGCTAGCGTTTAAAGTTTTTGCGTATTTTTTAGTGTTTTTATCTACGACAAATGGATGCCCGTCATCCTTTTTGAATAAGTAGTTTTTTTGCAAATTTTTAGAGATTGAATATCCAGTGGGGTTATCTTCTAATATTTCCCCAACGTAAGTGTTTTGATCATTGCTATCTGGGAAGTAAAAATTAGAGCTATCGATGTCTTTTCTGAAACCGACAATTATTACTCTTTTTCTGGATTGGGGAGATCCATAATCGGTTGCTTGCAAGACCTTGTGGTAGACTTTATATCCACTATCTACTAATGATTGCCTAATTATCTCGAACGCTTGCCCCTCTTGGATTGTTAATAAGCCGGGAACGTTTTCTAAAAGAAATGCCTTGGGTTTGTGGTGCTTAATAATTCTTAGGACATCAAAAAATAATGTGCCTTGCGTTTTGTGCTTAAACCCTTCTCTTTTACCGATACTGCTGAATGGCTGACAAGGAAAGCCGGCTAATAATACATCAAAATTTGGGATATCCTCAGCTTTGATTTTAGTAATATCACCGAATGGTTTTTCTTTAAAATTGGCCTCGTAAGTTTGCACTGCAAATTTATCCCATTCGCTTGAAAAAACACACTGAGTTTGTTTATCGTTTTCACTAAATCCTAATCTAATTCCACCGATTCCAGCAAAAAGGTCGATATACCTTATTTTTTGGTCATGACGGTCTTCGATATCATCATTGTTTGCTACTTTCTGATCTTGGTTTGTGTATTTATTTAAAATGTAATTTACCTTTTCAGAGAATGTTTTAATGCCATTTATGTTAGTGCCATTAATTTCTTGGTAAATTAGATCGCTTAAATAAACAGTATGGGGTTTTTTACTATTAATGTCTTTTTTAGCCATAGGGCATCCCTCCTGCGAGATTATAAAAGCCATTATATCAGCAATGTTGAAAGATTACAAACCACCAACGGCTAAAAAAGTTCCGTATGAATATTGATTCAAATTGGAAGGGCAGTTCACCACTTATTTTTGTTTCCGTTTGTGTCTTTCAATAATACTTTCACCGATTTGAATCAAAATGGCAGATACTAATCCCTGAATTGCATATTTGCCCATTTCAGAAATATAAAAATGAATGTCGTAAGTGTGATTGACGATCAAATCGAAACACCCCCGCATTACAAAAATGATTAGGCAGGCAATCATCATTAAAATTAGCCAGAGAAGGCGACTCCCTTGATAAAATTCATGTTGTTCCCTCCAATATTAATATGCATGACAATTCTTATCCTGGTTATTTTAAAATTAGCATGCTTAAAAAAATACTCCGTTCCCGATCTAATCGTTCAATCCCTAAGATTGAAATCGATTTTAAATTCTGTATAATAGAACGAGTTGATTAAAATAACTATATATAGATATAGATAGTTATTTAAATACTATATATTGTGTTAGGGGCTTTTAGAATGAATTATTTTAAGTGGCTATGGAGCCAATTATTGGGCTGGAACGTCCAATCATACATTTTACTATTCTTTGGATTGGGATTTAACTTGGCACTAACGCTCAGTAGTCCCATCACTACGATTAGTATCGTAACGTTCATTGCTGGGGCACTCGGGTTAACCTGCGTGCTAGCGATTAACAACGCCAAACCGATCAATGGTTGGTTAGGATTGATTAGTGCGATCTTACTAATTGCGGTAGCGTTTAGCGCCAAGAACTACATGGAAATTGTGATGCAGCTCAGCTACATCGTATTGTTAGATGTGCCAGTCCTGCTAATGCCGAGCTGGAATCAAGATGCTGAAAACAAGATTTCTGGTCTGCGGGGCGAAACTACTGCTCAGACTTTCAAGAACTGGTTGCCATACGTAATTGGCTTTGTCGTGGTGGTGTTGATTATGCATACCCTGTTAACGAGCCTAACTGATAGTCCACGTCCATTGATCGACTCGATTTCAGCAACGACTGGAATCATGGGTGCGATTCTAACCACGTTGAAGAAACGCGAAACCTACTATTTCTGGTTGGCACAAGGGGTGCTATCAGTGATTCTGTGGGGGATTACTGCCGCGCAGGGGAGTGCTTCGCCAGTCCTATTTGTAACTTACATGCTCTACATTGGTAATGATATTCTGGCATTTACCAAGAGTCCATGGTTTGCCAAGCGTTTAGCAACTAAGTAATCACTTAATTTGAAAGGGGTAGGTTATGACAATGATCGTATTAGCAGGAACTATCGGTGCGGGCAAGTCATCGTTGACCGAACGGCTGTCCAAACACCTGGACACCAAGGCGTTTTATGAACCAGTTGGCGACAATCCTGTGTTGCCACTGTTCTATCAGGATAAGCAAAAGTACGGCTTTTTGCTGCAAATTTATTTTTTGAACAAACGCTTTGAGATGATCAAAAAGGCGCAACAAGATGATAATAACGTGTTAGACCGTTCGATTTACGAAGATGCGTTGTTCACCGACTTGAATCACAAGTTGGGCAACATCAATGACACTGAAGCCGCTGTTTACCATGACTTGTTGGACAACATGATGGAAGAATTGCCATACGCAGCCAAAAAGAAGCGGCCCGATCTGTTGGTCTACATTGAAGTCAGTCTGGAGACCCAGTTGAAACGGATTCGTCAACGGGGACGAGACTTTGAACAGTCTGATGACCTGTTGGACTACTATCGCGAACTGCGGGTGGCTTATCAACATTGGTTTGAGAACTACGAAATTAGTCCCAAGTTGAAAATTAATGGTGACAAGTACGACTTTGTGAATAATTCGGCTGATTTACAAGCGGTGTTGAAGCAAATTGATGCTAAATTAAAACATTAAAAAATAGATTGGCACTCATTTTTGAGGACCAATCTATTTTTAGTTAATGCCAACTTTATTCAATAAATCTAAAAATAAATTCATTGCCGGATTTATCCACTTATTTTGATTATAAAGCACGACTGCTTGGAACTGATAATCATGAATTTCAGTATTTAATTCTATTAAATCACCGCTAGCCAGTTCTTGTTGCAAAGTAAACTTAGGGAGGAATGCTACGCCCATGTTGCTGATGACACTTTTTTTAATTGCTTCAATACTCCATAAATCAAGGCTGGGCATTAAATTAATATTTTGAGCTGCCAGGTATTGATTAAAGTATTTTAAATACAACGCATCTGGATCATTTTGGATGTGACAAATTGGTTTCTTTTGATTAGGGGTGATGAAATCGCGATCCTCTAAATTAAGGCCTTTAGAGCCGACTAAAGTTAATTCATATTCTGCTAGTGGCTTGATTACTAACTGATCATTATTTTTGACATGGTATGCAATCCCAATGTCGACTTGGTTCTTAATAACCTCATCAAATATGCGATAACAATTTAAGACCTTAATTGATAACTCAACATTTGGTGCTTGTTGTTTAAACGCTTTTAAAACTGGTTGTAACTTATAAGTTACTAGTGATTCAGGAACGGCGATAGCTAAAGTGCCGCTTAATCTTTCTTCGTTAATGCTCTTTAATCTTTCAAACCGATTAATAACGTCATCGATTAATGGAATCGATTGTTTACCGGCACTAGTGAGTTGCATTGATTTACCAATCTTTTCGAAAATGTGAATCCCTAATTCCTGTTCAACTTGATGAACCTGAAATGTAACGGTGGATTGGGCATACTTCAATTCTTCAGCAGCCTTACTATACGATCCAGTCTCAATTATTTTTTTGATAGTGTATAAATTTTTAATTTCCATTTTTAACATTCCTTCAATTTTATTGAAGTAAACCATTCAATATATCTATTTTACTGATATATAATAGCATGATAATCTTGGTGATAGAAACCATTAATTTATAAATAGGAACATAGGAGTGGTTATTATGGCATTTGATACAAAGATCAAGATTGCGCTTAGGGATGATTTGGAACCCTGGCAAGAATTAAATGTAAATTCCTTTTTGATGAGTGGAATTACTAGTTCTGATAACATTGTTGGTGATAACTATGTTACTAAGGATGGCTATCAATTCTTACCAATGTCTAAGCAACCAATAATGATTCATTCGGCCAGTGCAGAACAACTAAACGAGTTGCTTAAAAAAGCGGTTGATAAGGACTTTGCAATTTCTATTTTTACCAAGCCGCTTTTTAATACCTTCAACGATGATGATAATCGTGCTGAGATTGCTAGTCATGACTTAAACGATCTTGATTTAGTGGGCATTGGAGTTAGGGGTAAGAAAAATCAAGTTGATAAACTATTTAAGAAACTGCCGTTACATAAATAGGAACTGAAAAAATAGATTGGCACTCATTTTTGAGGACCAATCTATTTTTAGTTATTGCTTATTTTGCTAATCCATCGTGGATGTGATCTAGGTTCCACTTCATCATGGAGTAGTAGGTGTCACCATCGGTGCCTTCCTTCGCAAGTGAATCGGTGAAAATCTTGGAATAGATCTTGATGCCCGTTTCGGATGAGACCTTGTCCATTGATTTTGGTGAAACTGATGATTCAACGAAGAGGTGTTTTACATCGTACTTTCTGATGGCAGCTAGGACGCGCCGCATTTGTTCTGGGGTCCCTTGGGATTCGGTGTTGATTTCCCAAATGTAGACTGGCTTAACGTGGTAGGCCTTGGAGAAGTACTTGAATGCGCCTTCGGAAGTAACTAAGACTCGTTGTTTTGCGGGGATGTCTAAGAACTTGGCCTTAGCTTCCTCGTTCAACTTGGATAGCTTAGCAATGTAAGCATCGGCGTTTTTCTGGAAGTAATCTGCATTTTGCGGATCCTTTTCCTTTAAGACCTTGGTAATGGTTTTGACGTATTGAATCCCATTAGCTAGGTCCAACCAAGCGTGGGGGTCGACTTCGTTCTTGTTGGTGGTCAAATGCAGTGGGGTCACGCCTTCACTGGCTGCAAAGACCTGTTTGCCGAACTGCTTATGGGCGGTCTTGACCAGCTTTTTGAACCAACCGTTCCCACCGGTTTCTAAGTTCAGGCCGTTGTAGAAAACAACGTCAGCGTTGGTGGTTTCTGCAATGTCTTCTGGACGTGGTTCATATTCATGCGGATCAGTCCCACGTTTGACCATGCTGTAGACGTGAATGCGGTCCTTCCCAACGTTTTTGACCATGTCTTCTAAAATCGAATTGGTGGTAACGACGCTGAGTTCTTTTTTATCATTAGTGGAGTTTGCCGATTTGCTAGCACTGCGTTGGTTGATGAATAACAAGATTCCACCAACTAGGACGATAACGGATGCCAGTGCGATTAAGATGCGCTTCATTTAAATTCCTCTTTTCTGGATGTTATTTTTTTAAACGGATGAACCCTTGCTTAGGTGAGCAGACGAATGAAATTAAGAATAGGATTGCTGCCACGATTACGATGGCAGGACCAGATGCCCAGTTGAACGTGTAGCTGAGGTATAGTCCCACGATGGAAGCCACTGTCCCGAAGATTGCGGAGAAGACTAGCATCACGGACAAGCGGTTCGTCCAGAAGAATGCGGTCGCAGCAGGGGTGATCAACATTGCAACGACTAGGATGATTCCGACGGTTTGCAGAGCTGACACCGTTACTAACGTTAATACCAACATCAGGGCGTAGTGAATTAGTTGCGTCTTCAAGCCATAAGTTTTAGCGAACGTTTCGTCGAACGAAGTAATTAAGAGTTCCTTGTAGCCAATCACAACGAAGAGGAGCACGATTCCCAATACGATCGCAGTCGTTACCATGTCGGAATTGCTGACCGCTAGGATGTTCCCGAATAGGATGTGGTGTAAGTTGGTCGAACTTTCGGTCAGCGAGATCAGGATGAATCCGAGGGCGTAGAACGAACTGAACACGACTCCAATCGAGGTATCGACTTTAATCTTACTGTGCGTCGAGACGAAACCAATTAAGAGGGCGGCTAACACCCCGAAAAGCGATGCACCGATTAATAGGTTGATGCCTAACATGTAGGCGACCGCAACCCCTGGGAGGATGGAGTGAGAAATCGCATCGCCCATCAATGACATTCCACGCAGGATGATGAAACTACCGATGATTCCGGACATGACCCCGACCATAATGGCGGTGAGCATGGCACTTTGTAAGAAGTCATACTTACCAAGCGCTTCAATAAATGCTGCAATTTTCATGATTGGGCCTCCTTTGAGTCGAATAAGACGGCGGAAAGGTCAGCACTAAATGCCTTCCCGATGTTTTCAGGTGTATAGACCTGCTCAGTAGGGCCGCTAGCAACGATGCCGTGGTTCATAATGATCAAATCGTCGAAGTAGTTATGGACCTTGTTCAAGTCGTGGTGTACGACCAGTATCGTTTTGTCTTGGTCGCGCCATTGTTTTAGGATTTCCATAATGGCATTTTCACTTTGCAGGTCGATCCCAACGAACGGTTCATCTAAGATCACGATGTCGGCTTTCTGTAAAATGGCGCGGGCAACGAAGACCCGTTGCAACTGGCCACCGGAGAGGTTGCCGATTTGGCGGTTGGCAAATTCGTTCATTTTAACCTGTTGTAACGAATCCATTGCCGCTGCTTTTTGCTTTTTACCAGGCATGTTAAACAACCCGAGCTGGGCGTAACTACCAGTCAATACGACGTCAAACACACTGATCGGGAAGGTCAAATCGATGTCCTTCCGTTGTTCTACGTAGGCAATCTGTTTTTGAATTGCCTTAATCGGTTTGCCATCATAGTCACTGGTTCCTGATTGGGATTTGATCAAGCCGAGGACTGCCTTGATGAACGTTGATTTACCGGCTCCATTGGGGCCGATGATTCCAGTGATCTTACCAGAATCAATTTGAATTGATAGGTCCGAAAATACCGGCGTTTCGCCGTAGGAAACGGACAGGTTCCTAACATTAAGCATTCAATACACTCCTTTGTATTTGCTACAGGGGGTAATTAGACATTATGAACATAGTTATATGTTAATAATCATATTTTTAGGATAACCTAATAAATATTACATTTTAGTAGTATACATACATAGATATTGATTAACAATCATCTTTAGAATTTATTAATGATTTATTTTAACTTTTTGTATAAAAAATGATGTTACTGATAGTATTAAAGCTAGTGGTTGAGTAGCGAATGACGTATTAAAGCGGGCAAAATAAAAACCACGAAGCGGAAATTTTCCGTTTCGTGGTTTTTTAAATTAACTATTCATTTAAGACCCAGAAGAAGATTAGGAAGACAACTCCCAATCCGTACATGATTGGGTTAACTTCCTTGCCACGCTTTGCAGCAAGCATGGTGATTGGGTAGATAACGAACCCAAGGGCGATTCCATCTGAAATACTGTAAGTCAGCGGCATCCCCAATGTAATCAAGAATGCTGGAGCAGCAATTTCAAAGTGTTCCCAATGGACGTTCTTAAGTGAGCGGGCCATTAGAATCCCGATGATGATCAATGCTGGGGCGGTAACTTGATCAGTAATCACTCCCAACAATGGTGAGAAGAACGTTCCTAAGATGAAGAGGATCCCAGTAACGATTACCGTAAATCCTGATCGACCACCCACGGCAATTCCGGCGGATGATTCAACGAACGCACCCACTGGGGAAGTCCCGAGTAATGAACCAGCCACCATTCCAGTAGAATCAGCAAGCAATGCGCCCCCGATTCTCGGAATCTTGTTATTCTTGATGAAGCCAGCTTGTTCAGCGAGGCCAACTAACGTCCCGGCAGTATCGAAGAAACTAACCAATAAGAAGGTTAATACGACGATCCATAACTGGGCGGTGTTGATATCAGTGATGTGCTTGATCGATTGTAGAAAAATTGGTTTCAAGCTTGGCACTGCAGATACCCATTGACCAGGAAGCGGAATCAACTTAGTGATCATCCCTAGGGCTGCCGTAGCAACCATTCCAATAAAGATGGAAGCAGGAATCCTTGCTGACATCAAGACCAGCGTTAGGATCAATCCGAAGATGGTCAACCAAGTACTCCCAACGTGGAAGGACCCTAGTTCAACCAGGGTACTCTTGCTGGCGGTAACGATACCCCCTTGATTCAAACCAAGAAAGGCAATGAATAACCCGATCCCACCACTGATGGCGCTTTTCAGGTCGTTCGGGATCGCATCAATGATGATTTCACGAATCTTAAACAGGGTTAAGATCAAGAAAATCAATGATGCTAGGAATACCCCAGCTAAAGCTGTTTGCCAAGGAACCTTCATTCCGATACAAACAGAGTAAGCAAAGAATGCGTTCATCCCTAAACTAGTGGATAGTGCAATTGGATAGTTGGCGATTAGACCCATCAAGAAACACCCAATGGCAGTAGCAAGGGCGGTTGCGGTAAAGACAGCCCCCTTTTCCATGCCTGAAGCACTTAATACGTTTGGGTTTACGAATAAGATGTAAACCATTGAGACGAAGGTAGTCAGACCGGCAATCGTTTCGGTCTTGAAATTCGTACCTAATTCGTCAAAGTGAAAAAAGTTAGCTATTTTAGCTCCCATTATGAGGCCACTCCTTGTTAAATATTCGGTTTTCAATAAAATCACAAACTACATCTTAACACAATGTTAACTTTTGCGCAAATTCACGAACAATAACTATCTTTTAAGGCCTAAAAGGGGGAAATTACTTAAATGCGGCAAACGCATCGTCAATTGCTTGGTATTCTTCATCAGAGAGTTGAATTTCCATGGCCTTAGCATTTGCAGCCACTTGTGCTGGTTGCTTAGCACCTGGAATCACCACTGAAATATTAGGATTTTTGATGTACCAAGCTAAAACGACTTGTGCGACCGTACTTTGACGTTGCTCAGATAATGGTCTGATTTTATTAACCGCTGCGATGATTTTAGCAAATCGAGTTCCTTGAAAATTAGGATTATTGTGCCGAATGTCATCTTCCGCAAAATTAACTGCCGCATTATCGTACTTACCAGTTAGCAGTCCCGAAGCTAATGGAAAGTAAGGAACGAATGCAATGTTATTTTTCTTTAGGTATGGGAATAGTTCTGATTCAGCCCCGCGTTCTACTAAACTATATTTATCTTCAACGACATCAACGAAGCCGTCTTGATTAGCTTCTTTTAGTTGATCCATTGAAAAATTAGAAACACCAATCGCTTTGATCTTACCCTCAGTTTTAAGTTCATTTAATGCTGCGACTGCTTCATTTTTAGGGGTGTGATCGTCTGGAAAATGAATATAGAAAATATCAATGTAATTGGTATGAAGCCGTTCTAAGCTTTCTTCAACTGCTTGTTTTAAAAATTTAGGATCGTTATTTACTTGAACGTTGCCACCGACCACATCTTGAGCACCCTTGGAAGCAATCGCAAAGCTGCCACGGTCATAGTCCTTAATAACTTTGCCGATCAATTCTTCAGAATGACCCATTCCATATGCAAATGCAGTGTCTAACAATTTAATTCCAGAATCAAGTGCGGTTTTGACAACTTCCATCCCAGTATTATCGTTTAAATTAGGGAATAAGTTGTTGCCGCCCACAGCATTGGTACCCAGGCCAAGGGGCGTGCTGAGAACCCCTGATTTACCAATTTGAACATTTCTTTCCTTCATAAATAATTCCTCCTAAAAAAATATTTCATACTAATAATATTATTATGATACCAATTAACGCAATTTAAAAACATTTTGCTATTTAAATCTGGTTAGCATATTAGGTATAATTAAACTAGTGAAATTAATGAGGAGGAATTGAATTGAAGACCGTTTTGGTATTAGGAAGTCAAAGGTCAATTGCCAAGTTAGCAGTTCAAGAATTAAAGCACATTGATGATGTGAAAGTGATTGAATTAGATGATCAAAAAGTGGATGTGACTTATGAAAAAATCTATTTACCATTTATCGAAAAAGTTGATATTATCATCTCGTTCCTAGGCCCACTAGATGTGGATATTGCGTTTGAAGGTCTATTTGATGCAATTCGTTCCAGTAATAGTCAAATTGATGATTTTGTAATGTTATCAACTGCGGGGATTGATAACGAAGTGCAAGGTAGTTTGAAGTATCCGGAGAAAGTTAGCGACGTAAGGCAATATCTGAATCAACAACGATATGCAATCAAGATAGTTGATGAGGAGGAAATTCCATACACCATTTTAAGGCCAGTGACGTTAGTTAACCAAGCGGATGGTGAGTTACAGATTTATAATGAAGGGCAGCCAATGCCAGCAGGGATTGTTTCACGTGAAACAGTTGCAAAAATTGCTGTTTCAGCAGCAATTGACAATAAATATGTTAATCAGTCAATTGGACTGGTGCAAAATACTAAAGAGGTGTTTAAATAATGGATTTAACTCGTGAAAAGCTAGATCAAGTAAAAGAACAATTATCGAGAGCACAACAAGTTTCGCATTTTATTATTTTTGAAACCTTTGACCCAATGCTGAATGGAAATGTTCGATTGGTGATTGACCGCAATGGATACGAAAATATGAAACAGGCACGCAATAGTGAAACGCCAATGCGGATCCTTCGCGACTTTGTTCCTGTCACTGATGCACTGGCTCGCTGGGCGGTTGCTGAACATGATGCCGCTTCTGCCAGCATGAAGGGTGCTGAAAATATGGAAGAACTGGTTCAAACAATGGATGAATGTATTAATGAAGTCCTTGCTGAAAATAAATTGGCAACTAATTAGTCATTGGCAAATCGTCAATGACTTTTTACATAATTGAAGGGGAGAATGATAATGGCACTGCAATTTATTCTGGGAACTGCTGATATGGATCATGCTGCAAAATTAACCGATTGGCTATTACAAAAATTACAAAGTCAGCCTAATGACAGGTACTTCTATTTGGTTCCGAACCATATTAAATTTGAATCAGAAGTAAAGACATTGAAACGACTTAACCATAATCAAGATGATGTATACGCACAAACGAACGTTCAAATTTTTTCATTGACCCGATTGGCTTGGTATTTTTTAAGCCATGAGTCAGCTTATCAGATTCCTAGATTAAGCGCTGCAGGCGTTAACATGTTGATTTATCAAATCATCAATGATCATCAAGATGAGTTAACCGTGTTCAGAGGAGAAAGTGGCCAACCTGGATTCATTAATAAAATTGCAAGCCAGATTTCAGAAATGGAAGCTGGCCAATTAAGCGCTGATGATCTTGAAGACCTTTATAATACGAATCGTGAATCATTGAATCCCAACCTACGGGATAAACTACATGATTTCGTTATTATTTATAAAGCATTTGAGTCGGCCACCATTGGTCAGTTTATTCATCAAAATGATACGTTGAAGCTGCTATGTGAGTTTTTAGAGCGTAATGACTTATCAAATATGCACTTTTTGATCAGCGGTTTTTCCCAACTCACCGCCCAAGAACGTGAACTAGTGACGATCATGATGAAAAAATCAGCTGACGTTGTGATTGATTTAAATCTAGATCGTCCTGCAATTAATCTTCCAAGTGAACCTGACCTATTCCTTCAACCAGCTAAGCTGTACCATCATTTATATCAATTTGCCCGTGATAATAATATTCCAATCATGATGGATCAATCTGCAGATGTAATGCGTGTTAATCAAGAGTTATCTGATTTGAGCAATTATTGGATTCAAACCGGTGGCGTAGATGATAATCAAAAAAATCATCCAATTCATAGTGACAATATTCAGGTGGTTAAAGCTGATAATTTTTACTCAGAATTATCAGCAGTCGCAATTAAAATTAGGCAATTAGTGGCCAGTGGTAAATACTTATACCGCGATATTTTAGTTTTAACGAGGCATTTGGACAAGTACCAAAATATCATTGAACCCATTTTTAACATGCAGCAAATTCCATATTTTAACGATGTGCAAAAATCAATGGTCGACCATCCATTAGTCCAATTGATCGATGCGCTCTTTAGTGTGGATCCAGGTGATGGGCACCGAAATTACCGTTATGATGATATAATGCGCCTTTTAAAAACAGAATTATTAGTGCCACGCGAAGCCGATGGTCACTTTATGAATATTCAGGCCTTTAGGGATGATCTGGCCCTTACGGAAAATATTATTCTAAAGAATGGTTACGAGGGCTTTCGGTGGCTGCAAGATGACGACTGGCACTACGTTTGGTTGAACGAAAGTGATTTTAAAACGAAGCAACGGCCTAATGAATTTATTGATAAAAAGATTAATCGAATTCGCAACTATGTAAAACAGACATTGCCCCCGTTCTTTAAAAAGATCAAACGAGCAAAGGATATTAAGAGCGCTGCTAAGGTGTTGTACCAATTTTTAGTTGATCAAGGCGTGGTCGAGCGCATGCAACAATGGCGAGCAGATTCGATTGCTGATGGCGATTTATCACAGGCAGCCCAGCCAGAGCAAGTTTGGCAGACGTTCTGTGATTTATTGGATGATTTTGTGACCGTTTTAGGGGACCGCAACGAATTCAAGTTGCATGACTTTTTGGCACTCTTAAAGGCGGGGTTCGAAGGGGCTAATTATTCACAAATTCCGTCCACGTTGGACCAAGTAACGATTTCAGAAAGTGGAATCGTACAAATGCCAGACTATAAAGTAGTGTTCATGGTTGGTTCAACTGACGATGTGATGCCTGATCGGATTACAAATGATAATTTATTTAACGATAGTGATCGTGATGATTTAACAAAATACTTTTCGAGTAATCAATATATTCGTGATACTAGTGAAAACCAGATGGCAAACGATCCCTATTTGAACTACCTTGCGTTCATGACGGGGAGCGAACGGTTGATCTTTTCATACTGTTTAGCAAATGATAGCGATAAAGAAACTGGGGTCCAGATTTCACCATATGTTGCTCTGATTAAAAAGCATTTTGAAATTAAAGAATTCCGTTATGCTGGCACTCCAGTTGCTAATAGCACAGAAATATTGCCGTACGTGGGGACGATGCGGACGACATTAAGTTATTTAGTTCAGGCTAGTTATGATCACAAATATTATCAACGCCCGCTGTCATCGGAATGGTTATTGGTATACCATGACTTGATCAACGAGAACGAATCCTTTAAGGCATTGACCGAAAAACTATTAGGGGGCTTGGATTACAACAATACCCCAACTAAGTTGACCAATGAAATTATTACTGGACTGTATGGCAATGAAATTGAAACTTCAATCTCTCAATTAGAGAAATTCTACGCTAATCCGTATGAGTACTTCTTAAAATATGGGCTAAAGCTTCATGAACGGGAGGTATTTGAATTAACGCCGAACAGTGCAGGTGAATTTTACCACGCTTCATTAGATCTGCTGATGAAACGCATCCGCGATGAGCATATTGATATTAAGGATCTTGATGAGCAGAACTTAAACCAATTCGTTAATGAGATTGCTGATCAAATACTGAACGATCCCAATAACTATCAATATGCCATTTTACAAAGCTCCTATCGAATGGGGTATTTAAAACAACAATTGATCAAGACTGTGGAACGAATGGCATTGACGATGCACTGGCAAAGTAAGTGGACGCCGATGCGACCTCAAAAAACCGAAATTACGTTTGGCCGTGATGGCACGGCGAATGATTTAGCCCCGTTGACGTTCGATATTTCTAAGCGAATCTTGATTCTTGGAAGTCAAAAGGTGAGTGTGCGGGGCCGAATTGATCGAATCGATGCAATGGATGCTCCTGACAAACGTTATTTGGAACTCGTTGATTACAAGTCTGGAGATAAGGACTTTGAAATTGGGAAAGCTTATGATGGAACCGCCATGCAGTTGCTTACCTACTTGGATGTGATTAAAAAGAACTTGGCGCGCTTTACTGATGACCAAAAGGCTGAATTAGCAGGTGCACTATACTTCCACGTGTTTAACCCTAAATTGTCGCAAACTGATATTAATAAGACTAATTTTGAAACTGCTATTATGAAAAAGCAGAAGTATAAAGGCCTCTTAGTCAATGATGATGAGCTCCTGCATTTAATTGATAGTCAAATTAAAGGGGGCGGAAACTCATTAATTTATCCGTTTGGAATCAATAAGGATAGTAGTTTAAGAAAGGGCAATAATGTTATTTCTGCTGAAGATTTAGACTTGATTTTACAACATACCGAAAGGTTAATTGAAAATGCTGGGGTTAGGATTCTTAGTGGTGACGTTAGTTTAGCTCCGTTTAAGGATAAAAAAGGGACCGCACTGCAGTATTCACCATTCAAGTCGATCATGCAGTTCGACCCGTTGTTAACTGAAAATAACTATCGTAATGTTGAGGAATTAAGTATGGCTGATGTAATTAAGAAATTAAGGGAGGAACGAGAAAATGGAATACACTAAGTCCCAACATACAGCGGTTTATGATGACTTTGAGGGGAATGTATTAGTTTCTGCATCTGCTGGTTCTGGGAAGACGCGGGTCCTAGTTGATCGCGTCATCAATAAGTTAGTTAATTATGAAGAGATTGATAAAATGCTGATCGTTACGTTTACCCGTGCTGCTGCTAAGGAAATGAAGGATCGGATTTTAGTTGCTCTTCAAGAAACCATCCGCAGTACTGATGATCAAAAGTTGAAAAACCATCTTAATGTTCAAGTTCGCAAACTACCAGTTGCAGACATTAGTACGCTCGATTCATTTTGTCAAAAGATCGTCCAAAGTTATTACTACATCATTGATCTAGATCCCGACTTTCGAATTTTAATTGATCAAACGGAAACCGAAATGTTACGGGACTTAGTTTGGGATAATATCCGTGAAGACTATTATGCCAATGATAAGGACGGCAGCTTTGCACGGTTGACTGAAAACTTTTCTAATGACCGTTCAGACGATGGACTGACTAACTTAGTCTATAATCTTTACGAATATGCGAATGTTAATCGAGATCCGCGTGAGTGGTTGACTAATTTACCTAATTTTTATCATGTTGACGGGACGATTACTGAAAGCGACTTTTACCAAAATGATTTGAAACCAACTTTATTGGACCAGTTGAATCAAGTGCAAATTAATTTTCAAGCAGCGGTTGATTTTGCGAAGGATCAACAACTAGCAAAAGAGGCTGCTTTTGAAGAAAGTGAAGTCGCCTACATTGAACAATTAAAGGCGGATTTAGATACTGAATCTTGGAATCAATTAAGGGCTCAATTCAATAGTAAGCTTGGTACATTTCCACAGATTCGGGGGGCCAATGAAATAGAAAAGCAGGCCCATAAGCAGGTGATGAATTTACGTAACATCGCCAAAGATCAGTTGAAAAAAGTTGCGGATCGTTACTTTGCAAGCGACGAGCAGACCAATTTGGCGGTGATGAAGGCTTCGAATCAGTTAATTGAAAAATTAGTGGAAGTGGTGAAGCGCTTTAGTGATGCTTATCAAGAATTGAAGCACGGACGTCATTTGATGGAATTTATTGACATCGAACATGCTGCTCTTGATATTTTTAATCATCCCAATGGTAAACAAAACGTACGTGCTACTTTGCAAGAACAATATCATGAAATTATGGTCGATGAGTACCAAGATAATAATCGGCTCCAAGATGCGATCTTAACTACGATTGCTACCCATGATCAATCTGGCAACACGCAAAATATGTTTATGGTGGGGGATGTCAAGCAATCGATTTATCGCTTTCGACTAGCTGCTCCTGAAATGTTTTTGGAACGGATGGACCGTTATCAATTGGACGACAATCCAGATCGGATCATCCTATTAAAGGAAAATTTCCGTTCAATGAAAAATGTGGATAACTTTGTGAACTTAATTTTTAATCAAATTATGAGTCGGGAAGTCGGTAAAATTGAATACCAGGGTGATAATAATTTAGTTGCGGGAGCTGATTACTATCCCGATGATTTAGAATCAAATGTTGAGATTTTGCTCTACCTCAATCAAGATGATCCTAGTTCTAATGACTCAGAACCATTGAACGAGCAGTTTCAAATTGAAGATGGAATCCATGGGCAAGTAGAACTAGTTGCCCAAAAAATCATTGAACTTAAGAATAGTGGTCAATTAGTCTATGATCGAAGTGCAAAGAAAACGCGCCCAATGAAGTTCTCAGATGTTGCCTTGATTTCTGCGACAAAAAAGAATAATTTGGTGGTTTCAGATGTTTTCGCCCAACACAATATTCCAGTGACAATCAACAACACCCAGAGTTATTTTAAAACGACAGAGATTCAAATCATGATGTCGTTGCTTACGATCATTGATAATCCATATCAAGATATTCCCTTGGTTGCAGTCCTGCGCTCACCAATCGTAGGATTAAATGAAAACCAGCTTGCGTATCTAAGAATCAACTCCAAAACTGGTGACTATTATAATGCCGTAACTAGTTTTGTGCGGAATTATCATAAACAATCGCCAACCGAGTTTGGTGATCAGGTATTTGAACGGGTCAATCGCTTCTTGGAACAGTTAGTTAAATTCAGAAATATTGCTCAACAAAAGGAACTAGTGCCATTGATCTGGAGTATTTATGAAGAAACGGGGTTCTTAGATTATATTGGTGGGATGCCAGCTGGAAAACAAAGACAAGCTAATCTTCACGCCCTCTACGATCGAGCAGCCCAATATGAGAATAGTAGTTTTAAGGGGCTCTTCCAATTCGTGCGCTTTATTGAACGGATGCGCGATGGTAATAATGACCTTGCTGAGCCCGCTGCCAATCCAGATGATAATACGGTTCAAGTAACGACGATTCACGGAAGTAAGGGGCTGGAATACCCAATCGTATTTTTGATCGATGCTAATCACCAGTTCAATATGCAAGACTCCAGGGGTGAATATGTATTGGATGATGATTTGGGGCTGGGGATTACCTATTTTAATGCCGACAATCGTGAAAAAATTTCCACCCTCCAAAGGCAAGTGGTACAAAGCCAAATTGATAATGATACGTTGGATGAAGAGATGCGGAAACTATACGTTGCATTGACGAGAACGGAACAGCAGCTATTTATTGTGGGTGCTTTGAAGCCGAAAAAAAAGGATGCTGATATCTTAGCGGAGTGGTCGCATAAGGCGGCACAAAGCGATCAACTACTATTGCGCCCAGCCCTGAGAAGCAGTGCAAAAACCTATTTAGATTGGATTTTGCCTGCTGTTGTGCGCCACCCCCATTTAAAAGTTGCATTTAATAATCGTGATACATTTGATGGGTTGAAAGATGATGATACTAATTTATCACTTCAGTTTGTCCATCCATCTGATCTATATAAAAATGCCCCCGCTAAATTAGAAAATGATCGTCATGAATTCATTGAACAAATGAATCAAAAGGTTGCTAATGGGCTGGACGTTGATAATGCTGCACAAATCCGTTCCATTATGAATTATCAATACCCCAATCGCACAGCAACAACTACAACCGCTTATCAGGCGGTCTCAGAGATAAAGCAGGTTTTTGATGATCCTGATGCAATTCAAATGGGGGATTTCGAAGGATTGAGTGATGCTGATAAACAAACTAATCGTTATGTTGCCAGCAACTTTG
The DNA here is from genome assembly GCF_058508515.1 of Nicoliella sp. ESL1120. NCBI lineage: Bacteria > Bacillati > Bacillota > Bacilli > Lactobacillales > Lactobacillaceae > Nicoliella > Nicoliella sp. ESL1120. The sequence continues at coordinate 197,968 of NZ_CP196383.1, read as the reverse complement.
CCCAGCCAGAATTCTTACAAACTGTTGCTAAACCCAAGCCTACTGAGATTGGGACGGCAACGCATTTGATCTTACAGCAAATAGATCTGAACGCGGCCCCAACAAAGGAATCACTAGATAAGTTGATCAAACGGTTAGTCGTTGATCGAGTAATTGCTGATCGGGTTGCAGACCAAATCAATCGGCAATCAATTTTGCAGTTCTTTGATAGTAAATTAGGGCAATTGATCCTAGAACATCCCAATCAGCTACACAGGGAAGCGCCGTTTTCTTTGATCATGTCTGCAAATAAGATTTTCGATGGATTTAATCCTGCTGCTGATGAAAAGATTTTAATTCATGGAATTATTGATGGTTATTTGGTGCTTGAAGATGGGGTAATTTTATTTGATTATAAGACTGATTATGTTGGGCAACGTAATCGGGATGCGCAGTTGAAACGAATCATTGATAAGTACCGCGGACAGGTTAATTTATATGGATTAGCATTATCTAAAATTTTAGGGCGCCCCGTTGAAAAAAGATTCTTGTATCTACTCTCAATCAATCAATTAGTTCCAATTCACGATTCATAAATCAGTTAGGAGGAATAACTTGTTATTTTATTTAATCTTATTAACGTTAACGTTCGTTTGTCCCGTAGTAGCGGTTTTGGTTTCAGCTGCATTGGGAATTAAGTATTGGCAATTTATGCGAGCCACTGGTCTCAATGCTCACAAAGTTGATTTTATTGGTAAGCATCGCCTTTGGAGCTTTATCGCCCAAATTGCCTGTTTGTTATGTTCGGGATTGATCATGGCCGTGGTCCCATTTACGAAACTGACTAAATTTTTGGCCTTAATGGTATTTGTAATTGTAATTATTGGAACACTATCAAAAACGTTAATTGCAATTTATCGTGAACATCATCAAGTTGATATTCATGCTTTTGAATCTGATGATGATTTAGATGCCGATGTGGTGCGAATCTTTATTGAAAAACGGAGTATATTATTTAATGCATTTGCAATTACCTTGATGTTTGTCAACATTGGTTTAATTTTAAATTTACTTTAGCCATAAAAAGCGACCATAAATGGTCGCTTTTTTAATATGGTTTATTTAAGTGAAGTGATTGATTTAAGCGCATGGCAATGATCACTGCAATCACTGCTTTAATCACATCCCCCGGAACAAACAGAGCGTTCGCCGATAATGCAACCATGAATGGAATGTGAGATTGAATACTGAGCCAACTAACCGCAATTAGGTAGATGCATATAATACTAACTGACAGTGTTACTAATAATAGTTCGCTAAAATTAAGCGGCTTTTTTTGCCATTTACTAATTATCTTGATACCCAGTGATATTAAACAAGGCGTCAGTAGCCATGCTAATATATAACCCCCCGTTGGGCCTAGCACAACTGGCAGCCCACCTCTAAATCCAGATAGAATCGGCAGCCCCAGTGCTGCTAATAAAATAAAGATAGCAACTGCAATCGTTCCATTGCGGCCGCCTAATAGTAGTCCAGCTAAGATGATCGCAAAATTTTGCAAAACAATTGGAACTGGGATGATGCCAATCGGGATTCCTGGAATCATTCCTAAAACGATAATTAAAGCAATCATAATTGCAATCTGTGATAAATCCCTAGTTTTCATGGGTTCCTCCATAATAGTTAACCTTTTTTATTTAACGGTTAACTATTATACATGAATTTACAAAAAAAGAAACCATATTCATTATGAATCGGTTTCTTTGTTAGTCGTAATTCTAACCTTGGTAACTTCTCCGGTCATGATTTGATGTTTTTTACCATCTGCGGTTTTTAAAATTAACGCCCCATTATCTGCGATATTATCAACGATCCCAACTAATGGTTGTTTTTTAGTACTAATGGTGACTTGCTTGCCAATGACGACCGACAATTTACGGTAATCAGCCATTGCTTGTCCCGTTTGATAGGTGGGATAGCTCTTTAGGAATTGATTAATGATGTCAGCAGCGATTTTGTTTCGATCGATTAATTGGGTCCCAATCGATGCAACTGGTTGGCCGATTTCAGCGGGAAAATCAGTAGTCGCAAGGTTGATCCCAATTCCAACGATGATTACCGAAGGCTGCATTAATTCAATATCCATAATTGATTCGGTCATAATGCCGCCCACCTTGTGATTATTAACCCAAATATCATTGATCCATTTGAGTTGAAATGAAACATCTGGATAACTTTGTTTTAATGCTTTTACGATTGCCACTGCGGTCGTAGTAGTTAATAATCCTGGATCGATTGTTGAGTCATGACCAACTGGAACGGCAATTGTCAGGTAGAGTCCTGAATTAGCTGGTGAATAAAATTGCCGTCCCCGTCGACCATAACCAGCTGTTTGTTGATTAGCGATGACTGCAAATGGCTGTTCGATGACGTTTTGGTTAACTAGTTCTTTTGCGTATTTATTAGTGGAGGGGAGTTGATTAAAAGCGTGGACCTGGACTGATTGTAAACAAAAATGTTCAATTGCTGTCGCACTTAATTTATCAGTGCCGATGTAACGATACCCCAGATTATGTTTACGCTCAATTTGATACCCAGTTTCCCTTAGCGCATTGATGTGCTTCCAAATCATCGTTCTACTAATGTTTAACTGCTCAGCTAGACTATTTCCTGATAACCATTTATTTTGATGATTTAAGAATATTTTTAACAATTCGTTATTTGGCACTGGAACCCCTCCCGCAATGTTTTTTATATTATAATCATATCATATGCAATTTATCAGTATAGGTATAAAACATAATTATGGTAAAATATAATTAAATTTATTTTTGATAAAGGAGCTTAAATTATGGATAAAAAATATTGGAATACAGAACGCTTAAATCGTTTGTATAAAGACTGGCCAAGTGAACGAATTGATGAGCTAAAGGCACAAATCGCAAAGTCACATTGGCGTTTAGGATATCACATTCAAACTGAAACTGGATTATTAAATGATCCGAACGGTTTTTCATACTTTAATGGTCAATGGCACATGTTCTTTCAAGCGTTTCCATTTGGTGGAATTCATGGGTTAAAGAGCTGGACGCATATGGTGTCTGATGATTTAGTACACTGGAAGAACACTGATAAACCAATGGTCCCTGATACTAAGTATGATCGGCATGGTTGTTATTCAGGTTCTGCGATTCCAGTCGGAGACAAGTTATTCTTAATGTACACTGGAAACGTCTGGGAAAAGATGAATGAAGTTCGTCATCCATATCAAGATGGGGCTTGGATGGACAAGGATAATAATATTGAAAAATTAGCAAAGCCCTTAATTGCCAACCCACCAAAGGGTGTCACTGGACACTTCAGAGATCCACAAGTAATTAAGCATGATGATTATTACTATGCATTTATCGGTGCGCAAACCACTGATGAAAATGGAGAAGTGGTTGTATATCGTTCTGCTAACGTTGATCGTGATTGGGAATTCTATAGCAAACTAGATATTGGGAACGATAACTTGGGCTATATGGCAGAATGTCCAAACTTATTGTTCGTTGATGGGCATCCAGTACTGACTTTTTGTCCACAGGGAGCTGATAAGAGCTCATTTAAGTACGATAATGTTCATCCAAATGCTTATATTGTTGCCGATGATATTAATTGGGAAACGATGAAATTAATTAATCCATCTAAGATGCGTCAATTAGATGATGGTTTTGATTTTTATGCTGCCCAAGGGATTAATGCTCCCGATGGACGGACTTTGATCTGTGGATGGCTAGGGCTCCCAGATACTACCTATCCTTCCGATGACGAAGGTTGGGAAGGTGGTTTATCCATGATTCGTGAATTAAGTGTGAAAGATGGTCACTTGATTCAAAAACCAGTTCATGAAATGAAGTCATTAGCATTGGGCTCCGAGGATACGTTTAATGGGATGGAAGTTAGAAAGCAAAGTTTGATCAACTTCAAAGTAAATCCAGAATCTGATAACCAAGTTGCAATTACTGCTGGCAATACACACTTGGTAATTGATATCGATAACGAATGTCAGAAGTTGACCCTTCATCGTAAGGATGTTGAAAACGATGGTCAAGATGAAACAAGAAGCATTCGCTTTAACAATGATAAGGTTGAAAATTGTTCACTATACCTTGATAATACGGTATTTGAATTGTTTATTAATGATGGCTATAAGACCATGACTGGATTCTTCTTCCACGAAGGAAATCATTTGAACTTAAATTGGACAGAAGTTGAAGATATTAATGTCACTAAGTTGGATAACATTAATATTAATGGTTCTGAAAATAAATAAACCTAAATAATAAGCACCTGCTAGTCCGAATCAATGATGATGATTAGTAAGTGCTTATTGATTTATTGATTGAATCAATTATAAAATAATGGTAAAAGAAGGTGTTTAAATGCCAAAACGATTTTTATTATTCCCGCTGCTATTGATCCTAATGCTAAGTGGGTGTAGCAGTAATAACAATCAACATGCTAGTTCTAATTCGGTCAGTGCTTATAGCTATCACCAAAAGAAATTAGGTACTGCTAAATCGACGGTTAAACAAACGAAGATTAATTGGCGCAAACCATCCGAAAATAAACCATATCCAAACATGCAATTAAGTCGTCACAATTGGATCAAAGTGTCGATTAAGCAACAACGGGTCTTTATTATGAGTGCTACTAATAAAGTCTTGTATACCATGAATGCTTCAACGGGGGCCAATAATTCAACGCCGCGCGGAACCTACTATATTCAAGCTGAGCGGGGGAACTTCTTTTATAATCAGGAATCTAAAGAAGGTGCGCGTTATTGGACTTCATGGAAGGACCATGGGATTTATCTATTCCATACCGTTCCAACGAACGCAAACGGTCAATATATTAAGTCTGAAGCTGAAGAATTAGGCAAAACCGCTAATTCACACGGCTGCATTCGGTTATCGATTCCAGATGCAAAGTGGATTAACCAAAACGTTCCAATGGGAACCAAAGTGGTAATTAAATAAATTAAAAAAGCAGACCCGCGGGCCTGCTTTTTGATTATGATAATCGAATGACCGTTACTAATATATAAATCATAACTAGTTCTACGACCATTAGCGGAGTGGTGAACTTCGTAAATAGCTTTTTGCGTCGGTAAATGAGATAGGCCAGTAAGGATAATACGACGATGACTCCGATGATGTACATAATCATTAACTTAATTTGAACATCAAAGTCTGATTTAATCATCGTTTTCCTGATCCTCCTTTGGCATTTGCATAAATTCTTGGGTTTCTACGTTTCTTAGTTTTTCAATGTGTTCATAAAGAACCCCGAACCGTAATCCCTGCTTAGAGAAAATCATCCGATCGGAATTGAGCCGCCAGATCAATGACATTGCAGGAGCAAGTCCACCCACAATAATGTCAGCTCGTTCCTTGGATAGCCCTGGGATGTTCTTACGTTCTTCAAGGGTCGAGTCAACTAGCTTTAAGAAAATTTCCTTTACTTCCTTAGCACTTAAGTGGAAGCCGTGGATGTCATCCCAGTGTCTTCTATCAGGATCATTCCGTCGCTTAATTTTAGCAAGGGTCCGATTAGAACCACCGAGCCCAATGATTGGAAGGTTAGTGCCACGGTAAAGCCACCAGATATCATTATAAATATCATTGAGTTGGTCAAAAACGCGGTACATTTGTGCAGCTGAGACCTTATCTGGATTGACATCTTCTTCAGAAAGGGTGACCGAACCTACTGGTAAACTGATCAGGTTAACGATTCGCTTATTTTGGACCAGGATTAGTTCGGTACTGGCGCCACCGGTATCCATAATGATGCCGTTAACGATGGGTAAGGAATTGATGACCCCAAGGTAATCGTAATAAGCCTCTTCTGTTCCAGCGATGACTTCTAACGTAATTCCAGTTTTATCCTTAACTTCCTTTAAAAAATCGGCCTGGTTAGCTGCCATTCTAGTAGCGGCAGTGGCCACGGCCCGAATCTTTAAATTAGGGAAGTCTTTGAAACAATCCTTGAAAGACTTAAGAGCGGTAATCGTTCTATCAATTGCAGGTTGTTTTAACGTGCGTTCTTCACCCATGTTCTCGGAAAGGCGAACGGCTTCTTTTCTTTCAATGACGTTTTCAAATGTGCCATCATCTTTAATCTTGGTAACGGCTAATCTAGCTGAGTTTGAACCTAAATCAATTACTGCGAAATATTCCATTAACTAAAGCTTCCTTCCATTATGGTTACGAATTGGCATGAATCTAGTGTTTTTCCGTTTAGCAGGTTTTTTAAAGTCATGATCGAACAATGAATCAGCAATCTTTTTACGATTTTCGATTAAGAATGACTGTGCGTTTAATGGTTCTTGATCGTCTGCTTTCGCATGTGGCCAAGTATCATCTGGTTGTAGCACCCGCGTTTTAACGTTGTCATTCCAAAGGATATCATAAATTCTGATAATATGTTCACGGATATCATCCTGCAGAATTGGGAATAATAATTCCACTCTTCGGCTGAGGTTTCGCTTCATTAAATCGGCACTAGAGAGGAATACCTTTTCTTCACCATCAGCGTAGAAATAATAAATTCGGCTGTGTTCAAGTAATTGGCCAACTAGTGAATGGACGGTGATATTATCACTAACTCCCTTGATTCCAACCCGTAAGTTACAGATTCCTCTAACGATTAAGTTAATTTTGACTCCAGCAGCACTGGCTTCATATAACTTTTTAATGATAATTGTATCAGAAAGTGAATTCATCTTCATTTGAATGAATCCCTTCTTACCAGCCTTCACGTTTTCAATTTCATCATCGATACGTTCCATTAGGTAATTTCTGATTCCGTTAGGGGAGATGGTCAGTTTATGGAAGTAAGGGGGTTCGGAAAATCCTGATAACATGTTAAAGATGTTAGTAGCATCAATTCCCATTTCCTGGTTATCGGTAAAGATTCCCATATCGGTATATAGCTTAGCGGTAACATCATTGTAATTACCAGTTCCCATGTGCATGTAACGCTTGATTCCATCCTCTTCTTTTCTAACGATCAAGGTTAATTTACTGTGCACCTTTAAACCAACTAGTCCGTAGATAACGTGACAACCAGCCCGTTCTAGTTCATCTGCCCAATGAAGGTTGTTAGCTTCATCAAATCGAGCCTTTAGTTCCACCAATGCGGTAACTTGTTTACCATTTTGTGCAGCCCGCTTTAGTGATTTGATAATTGGTGAATTAGGTGAAACCCGATAGAGAGTCATCTTAATTGCTAAAGTATCTGGATCGTTAGCTGCTTGGTTAATGAAATTCAATACTGGTTGGAAGGAATCATAGGGATGGTGGACAAAGACATCACTTTTAGAAATTGCCTCAAACATCGTTTCATCCTTAAGTGGAGCAGGAAAGTACGGTGTAAATTTAGGGAAGAGCAAGTTCGGGTGGTAAGTAACTTGTTTAATCAACTTGCTGACAAATGTAAGGTCAATTGGACCATCGACAACGTAAATTGCATCGTAATCAAGGTGGTATTCATTGATCAAACGATCGCGAAGGCGGTTGCTCATACTAGATTCAATCTCTAGTCGCATTACCTGCCCCCGTTCTCTTTGACGCAGTTCATGCTTGATTTCACGCATTAAGTCAGATGTATCTTCATCCGCTTCGATATCCATGTCCCGAGTAACTCTAAAGCATGCTAAATCATGTGCAGTATAGCCAACAAATAATTCCCCAGCGTAGTATTTAATAACTTCTTCAAGGAGTACGAAGTCGTTTACGGCATCTGGTAATTTGATGACCCGTGAGAAAACATCTGGAACTTGAACGGTAGCAAATGATTCCTGTTTGCTGTGGCCCTTTTTGGTAATGATCAATGCGATGTTCAACGTATTATTGGCAATGAATGGGAATGGTCTTGAAACATCGACTGCAAGGGGGGTTAAAACTGGATATAATTTTTGGTGGAAGTAGTCATCCAAGAAATCCTTTTGGCGATTATTGAGTTCATCCATTTTAAGCAGGTGGATGTTGCGTTTCGCCATCTTAGGAAGGATGCCCTTAAATAAGATGTTGTATTGGTTATCAACTAACGCATGGGCCTTTTTGGAAACCCCCTTTAGTTGTTGTAATGGGGTAAGACCAGCTGCATCTGGTTTTTCGTAGCCAACTGAAACGAGTTTATGCAGGGATGCAACCCGAATGTTGAAAAATTCATCTAGATTACTCTGGGTAATTCCCAAGAATCTTAGTCTTTCAAGGAGGGGGTTAGTAGTATCATTGGCTTCATCTAAAACGCGGCTGTCAAAATCGAGCCAACTTAGTTCACGGCTATTGAAGTATTCTGGATTATCGAACTTCATATTTTTAATCTTCCTTTCAATGTAGGTTTAACACCGAATACGGATTCAAAGAATGCTCCCTTACGGTTAAAATTGAGCTTCTCTAATTCAATTTCTTGATCTGCAGTTGCGGTAATGATTACTTGAGTGGGATCGCCAGTACCAATTTCAATGGACTTGATTTTTTGTTTCCGACTAGCATCTAATGCATCAGCAATTCTTAAAATGGCAGCCATTTTCATGATCCTCATTCGACGGTCAATATTTAGATTATCAAGATGCTTTAAAGCTGATGAGGTTGCCTTATGGCTGTGGTATCTAGAAATTGCTGCAACCATGCGGAGTTCTGATTCCGAGAGTCCAATGATTTCTGAGTTTTGAATAATATATTCTGAATGAACATAGTGATTGTGATTGTTGATGAAAGAACCAACGTCATCCACAATGGCCGATATTTCTAATAAGAGGCGGTCTCTAGCGGTTAAACCATGGAGAAACTTGAGTTCGTCGAAGAGTTTCATAACAAATTTTTCAACAAATTCTTGGTGGCGCGCCTCGACCCGATATTGTTTAGCTAAATTGTGAGCTGAAATTAAAATTTGATCTTTCAACGCATCGTTTTTCTTATTGCCACTAATTTTAGAAATTAAATCATAAGATAAGCCATCGATGAATTTCAGATCAGATACCCATAGATGCTTAGTGTTAAAGTTTTTAAATAGTTCGTGCAACATTGTCATAATGGGCAAGATTTGCGGAACGTCGCTTTCATCTACATCGTATTTTTGTACCAGCATCTGGTCGTTGCTTTTCTTGATTTCATTATAAAGGACATTAAATTCGTTAATTGAGATTTTGAGTGTTTTATGCAGGTCACTAATTAGTGGCTTTAAAATTGATATCGATGAACCCATTAAAATAACATTTTCAGTTTTTTCGATATCAGGGAGGAATCTAACAAAATCAATTAATCTACTATCAATGTAGTCCCGTAAGATTGCAAAGTAGTCGGGAGCAGACTCCTTAATATCACGTGTTGATTCATAAACCCGAAGTGGGCCTAGTTTAAGGGTCCTAGATGATGTGAATTTACCATGTTTATAGGCGATCAGCTCCACGCTTCCTGAACTGATGTCGATCAAAAGAGTATTTTTCTGGGTAATTTGGTCAAAATCCTTTAGATAAGTATTAGTAGCCAGATTACGATAAAGTGCTTCTTGGCTTTGGCTAATCCATTGGATATCGAAATGACTCCGTTCTTCTAATTGTTCCCTAACGAATTCCGAATTTTTGGCTTCGTGAAATGCATGGGTCGCATAGAATTGATAGGACTTAACTTGATATTCATCAAGTAGGTTCCGAATTACCTTTAAAGCAGTTGCGATTTCGTTTACGGTATTACTATGAACAACTCTTTCGGAGAAAACATCTTCTCCAAGGTCGATATCATAACGAGTGTTCTCCACAATTTGGGAATTATTTAAATCAATAATTTGCACATATATGTTTTGAGCACCCATTACGATTATTGCTGAAAAACTTGTGTTGACTGGCATGTACTTAATCACCTCGATAAATATAATTGAGTCACTCAACTACTTTAATTTTACCATGCAGTAATGACTCTTAACAGAAACTAGTTAAACAAAAACCGTTAAATCAAAAAGATTTAACGGTTAATTATAGACTAAATGGAAATATCCATTGCCATTCCCATTCCACCACCAATACATAAGGTTGCAAGACCTCTACTTTGATGATTACGTTTTAAGTTGTTGATTAATGTAACGATGATTCTAGAACCGGAGTCACCAAGGGGATGGCCCAGGGCAATGGCACCACCCGTTGCATTGACACGGTTACGATCAATGTTTAGATCATTAATAACTGCAAGTGATTGAGCTGCAAACGCTTCATTTAGTTCGACTTGCTCGAAGTCACTAACGTTAATTCCTTGAGCATCCACCAATTGTTTGATTGCATAATATGGTGCGTATCCCATTATGGATGGATCAATGCCAGTTTCTTGGTAGCCGTTAATGGTAGCGAGCGGCTTAATTCCTAATTGGTCGGCCTTATTTTTAGTCATCAAAACGAGTGCAGAAGCACCGTCGTTTAGACTGGCTGCGTTCCCAGCAGTGACGCTACCATCTTTTTTAAATACTGGTTTCAGTTTAGCAAGTTTTTCCATGGTTGTATCACGGCGAACGCTTTCATCATCTTTAATGATTACGCCATTTTTTAATTTGATGGGAACGATTTCGTCTTTAAAGTATTTATTATCTTGTGCCAGGATTGCTTTTTGATATGATTGATAAGCAAATTCATCTTGCTGATGTCTTGAGATGTTGAATTGCTCAGCTACCTTTTCTGCGGTAGCACCCATTGGTTGACCAGAAAAAGCATCTAATAAAGCGTCTGTTTGGATAGTATCTTCCATTGTAATTGCACCAAGTTTATGGCCGAAACGCATTTCTTTGTTTATGAATGGTGCATTTGACATGCTTTCTGTTCCACCAACGACGACGATGTCTGCATCACCGACTGCAATCGCTGCTTGTCCCGATCTAACTGCACGAAGCCCGGAACCGCAGACTTGATTTACGGTGAATGCAGTTTTAGTTTCACTAATCCCAGCGTTTATTTGAATTTGTCTGGCAATATTTTGTCCCGCTCCTGCTGAAAGGACGTTTCCAAAGATGACTTGATCAATTTGATGATTGTTAAGGTGCGCACGTTTAATTGCTTCCTTAGTAACGATGGTTCCAAGCTCGACGGCTGATAATTTACTTAAGCTGCCGCCAAATTTACCAATTGGGGTTCTAACTGCGCTAACGATTACAACTTCTTCCATTTAAATTCTCCTTCAATTTCAATCGTGATAATTATTTTTTAGTATACATTATTTTTTAAGCTGCCGATTGGATTAAAATACAAGTTTGTAAAAAGTTAATAGAGTATTGATTTATCAGTTTGAAAATAAATTTGAAAAAAAGTTTGAAAACATGTTGACTTATATTTGAATAATTGATAATATATAAAACGTTGTCATTTGAGCAACGCGTTAAAGCGATTGCGATTGATAATTCAAAATTTAATTTTAAAAAATCGTTGACATCTAGTTAGCAATTTGATATTATTAAATAGTTGTCGTTAAGAGCGACGCACAAAAGTAGATCTTTGAAAACTGAACAAAATTATGACAAAAAATGTGTAAGGAACTTCATTTTAAATGAAGTACAAAAAAACTTATGCGAAGTCAATTCGCTTTAAAGTAACAAATATTAAGAAGAGCTAACGTTAAGCTTTTCATCATAAGATGAGAGTTTGATCCTGGCTCAGGACGAACGTTGGCGGCGTGCCTAATACATGCAAGTCGAACGAACTTCCGTTAATGATAGTTGATGCTTGCATTAACTTGACTTAACATCGAAGTGAGTGGCGAACTGGTGAGTAACACGTAGGTAACTTGCCCTAAAGCGGGGGATAACATTTGGAAACAAGTGCTAATACCGCATAACAACAAAAACCGCATGGTTTTTGTTTGAAAGATGCGTTTGCATCACTTTAGGATGGACCTGCGGCGTATTAGCTTGTTGGTGGGGTAATGGCCTACCAAGGCAATGATACGTAGCCGACCTGAGAGGGTAATCGGCCACAATGGGACTGAGACACGGCCCATACTCCTACGGGAGGCAGCAGTAGGGAATCTTCCACAATGGACGCAAGTCTGATGGAGCAACGCCGCGTGAGTGAAGAAGGGTTTCGGCTCGTAAAACTCTGTTGTTAAAGAAGAACAAGTTTGATAGGAAATGATCAAGCTTTGACGGTATTTAACCAGAAAGTCACGGCTAACTACGTGCCAGCAGCCGCGGTAATACGTAGGTGGCAAACGTTGTCCGGATTTATTGGGCGTAAAGCGAGCGCAGGCGGTTTTTTAAGTCTGATGTGAAAGCCTTCGGCTTAACCGGAGAAGTGCATCGGAAACTGAGAAACTTGAGTGCAGAAGAGGACAGTGGAACTCCATGTGTAGCGGTGAAATGCGTAGATATATGGAAGAACACCAGTGGCGAAGGCGGCTGTCTGGTCTGTAACTGACGCTGAGGCTCGAAAGCATGGGTAGCAAACAGGATTAGATACCCTGGTAGTCCATGCCGTAAACGATGAATGCTAGGTGTTAGAGGGTTTCCGCCCTTTAGTGCCGCAGCTAACGCATTAAGCATTCCGCCTGGGGAGTACGACCGCAAGGTTGAAACTCAAAGGAATTGACGGGGACCCGCACAAGTGGTGGAGCATGTGGTTTAATTCGATGCTACGCGAAGAACCTTACCAGGCCTTGACATCTCCTGCAAAGCTAAGAGATTAGCCGTTCCCTTCGGGGACAGGATGACAGGTGGTGCATGGTTGTCGTCAGCTCGTGTCGTGAGATGTTGGGTTAAGTCCCGCAACGAGCGCAACCCCTATTATTAGTTGCCAGCATTAAGTTGGGCACTCTAGTGAGACTGCCGGTGACAAACCGGAGGAAGGTGGGGACGACGTCAAATCATCATGCCCCTTATGGCCTGGGCTACACACGTGCTACAATGGACGGTACAACGAGTCGCAAAACCGCGAGGTCAAGCTAATCTCTTAAAGCCGTTCTCAGTTCGGATTGCAGGCTGCAACTCGCCTGCATGAAGTTGGAATCACTAGTAATCGTGGATCAGCATGCCACGGTGAATACGTTCCCGGGTCTTGTACACACCGCCCGTCACACCATGAGAGTTAGTAATACCCAAAGTCGGTGCAGTAACCTCTTTTGAGGAGCTAGCCGCCTAAGGTAGGACTGATGATTAGGGTGAAGTCGTAACAAGGTAGCCGTAGGAGAACCTGCGGCTGGATCACCTCCTTTCTAAGGAATAATTCGGAACCTTACACAGTCATAGTTTTGTTTAGTTTTGAGAGGTCTACTCTCAAACTATGGAACCACGCTTCTTTGGGCCTATAGCTCAGTTGGTGAGAGCGCACGCCTGATAAGCGTGAGGTCGATGGTTCGAGTCCATTTAGGCCCATTATTAATCACTTGTTGATTAATTTAATTTAAATGGTATGGGGAATTAGCTCAGCTGGGAGAGCACCTGCTTTGCAAGCAGGAGGTCAGCGGTTCGATCCCGCTATTCTCCATTGACACGTAAGTGTCATAATACTTGGTTCTTTGAAAACTAGATAATATTTTAATTTTTCCAAATTATTGAATTGTATTAAATACAATTTCAACCGAGAACACCGCGTTATTTTGAGTTTTTTAAATTAGTTTTATTCGTATTTACTCAATTAACCAAATACCACTCCGTGGTAATAGGTTAAGTTATTAAGGGCGCATGGTGGATGCCTTGGTACTAGGAGCCGATGAAGGACGGGACTAACGCCGATATGCTTCGGGGAGCTGTACGTAAGCTTTGATCCGGAGATTTCCGAATGGGGAAACCCAATAAATTTAATCGTTTATTATTCAATGACGAATTCATACTCATTGAAAGGCAGACGTGGGGAACTGAAACATCTAAGTACCCACAGGAAGAGAAAGAAAATTCGATTCCCTCAGTAGCGGCGAGCGAACGGGGAACAGCCCAAACCATCGAGTTTACTCGATGGGGTTGTAGGACTGAACATTTGAGTTACCAAAGAATTAGATAGTCGAAAGATCTGGGAAGTTCTGCGACACAAGGTGATAGCCCTGTAGACGAAATCTAATTCCCTCAGTTCAGGATCCTGAGTACGGCAATACACGTGAAACATTGCCGGAATCCGGGAGGACCATCTCCCAAGGCTAAATACTCCCTAGTGACCGATAGTGAACCAGTACCGTGAGGGAAAGGTGAAAAGCACCCCGGAAGGGGAGTGAAATAGTTCCTGAAACCATGTGCCTACAAGCAGTTAGAGCCCGTTAATGGGTGATAGCGTGCCTCTTGCAGAATGAACCGGCGAGTTATGATAACATGCAAGGTTAAGATGAAAAGTCGGAGCCGTAGCGAAAGCGAGTCTGAATAGGGCGCCATAGTATGTTGTGATAGACCCGAAACCAGGTGATCTACCCATGTCCAGGCTGAAAGTGTGGTAAAACACACCGGAGGGCCGAACCCGTGTACGTTGAAAAGTGCTGGGATGAGGTGTGGGTAGCGGTGAAATTCCAAACGAACTTGGAGATAGCTGGTTCTCTCCGAAATAGCTTTAGGGTTAGCCTTGGAGTCGAGAATCATGGAGGTAGAGCACTGTTTGGGTGAGGGGCCCGTCTTGGGTTACTAAATTCAGATAAACTCCGAATGCCATTGATTTATATCCAGGAGTCAGACGATGAGTGATAAGATCCACCGTCGAAAGGGGAACAGCCCAGACCACCAATTAAGGTCCCTAAATATATGCTGAGTGGAAAAGGATGTGGAGTTGCATAGACAACTAGGATGTTGGCTCAGAAGCAGCCACCATTTAAAGAGTGCGTAATAGCTCACTAGTCGAGTGATTCTGCGCCGAAAATTTACCGGGGCTAAGCATATTACCGAGATTGTGGACGCAACTATGTTGCGTGATAGGAGAGCGTTCTAAGGGCAATGAAGCCAGACCGTAAGGACTGGTGGAGCGCTTAGAAGTGAGAATGCCGGTATGAGTAGCGAAAGATCAGTGAGAATCTGATCCACCGAATGACTAAGGTTTCCTGGGGAAGGCTCGTCCTCCCAGGGTTAGTCGGGACCTAAGCCGAGGCCGAGAGGCGTAGGCGATGGATAACAGGTTGAGATTCCTGTACTAGTTAACTATGTTTGACCGATGGAAGGACGTAGGAGGCTAAACGTAGCATCCTGTTGGATATGGATGTTCAAGCACTAAGTCAGGTGTTGAGTCAAATGCTTAATACCGTGTTGACAAGGTGTGATGAGGACCGAAATTTAGTAGGGAAGTCGTTGATGTCACACTACCGAGAAAAGTTTCTAGTTAGTAGTTAACTACCCGTACCGCAAACCGACACAGGTAGTCGAGGAGAGAATCCTAAGGTGAGCGAGTGAACTCTCGTTAAGGAACTCGGCAAAATGACCCCGTAACTTCGGGAGAAGGGGTGCTGCACTACGTGCAGCCGCAGTGAAAAAGCTCAGGCGACTGTTTATCAAAAACACAGGTTTCTGCAAAATCGTAAGATGAAGTATAGGGGCTGACGCCTGCCCGGTGCTGGAAGGTTAAGTGGATGAGTTAGCTTCGGCGAAGCCCAGAAACGAAGCCCCAGTAAACGGCGGCCGTAACTATAACGGTCCTAAGGTAGCGAAATTCCTTGTCGGGTAAGTTCCGACCCGCACGAAAGGCGTAACGATCTGAGCACTGTCTCAACGAGAGACTCGGTGAAATTGAGATACCTGTGAAGAAGCAGGTTACCCGCGACAGGACGGAAAGACCCCATGGAGCTTTACTGTAACTTGATATTGGGTGTTTGTATAGCTTGTACAGGATAGGTAGGAGCCATAGAAGTCGGGACGCTAGTCTCGATGGAGGCATTGGTGGGATACTACCCTCGCTGTATGAACACTCTAACCCGCACCACTGATCGTGGTGGGAGACAGTGTCTGGTTGGCAGTTTGACTGGGGCGGTCGCCTCCTAAACAGTAACGGAGGCGCCCAAAGGTTCCCTCAGAATGGTTGGAAATCATTCGACGAGTGTAAAGGCAGAAGGGAGCTTGACTGCGAGACATACAGGTCGAGCAGGGACGAAAGTCGGGCTTAGTGATCCGGTGGTACCGTATGGAAGGGCCATCGCTCAACGGATAAAAGCTACCCTGGGGATAACAGGCTTATCTCCCCCAAGAGTTCACATCGACGGGGAGGTTTGGCACCTCGATGTCGGCTCATCGCATCCTGGGGCTGTAGTTGGTCCCAAGGGTTGGGCTGTTCGCCCATTAAAGCGGTACGCGAGCTGGGTTCAGAACGTCGTGAGACAGTTCGGTCCCTATCCGTCGCGGGCGTAGGAAATTTGAGAGGAGCTGCTCTTAGTACGAGAGGACCGGAGTGGACATACCGCTGGTGTACCAGTTGTGCCGCCAGGCGCATCGCTGGGTAGCTATGTATGGATGAGATAAACGCTGAAAGCATCTAAGTGTGAAACCCACCTCGAGATGAGATTTCCCATTCCTTTATGGAAGTAAGACCCCTGAAAGATGATCAGGTAGATAGGCTGGAAGTGGAAGTGCAGTGATGCATGGAGCGGACCAGTACTAATTGGTCGAGGACTTAACCAAGTAAGGTTGTTCTCATGGAAGAATAAAATATTATCTAGTTTTGAGAGAACGAAGTTCTCACAGATAAATAGTGTGGTGATGATGGCCAGAAGGATACACCTGTTCCCATGTCGAACACAGAAGTTAAGCTTTTGAGCGCCAAAAGTAGTTGGGGGATCGCCCCCTGCAAGGATAGGACGTTGCCACGCAAACAAAAAACATTCGTAATTAATTTTACGGATGTTTTTTATTTGTTTTAATAAATATACAAAAATATCACCTATTTATGATAAAATATAATAAGTCATGCAAATTATAATGATAATAATTTACATATAGTATATTAATATGGGAAGAGGATTTTTATGAAGAGGTTTAAGCTAACGATTGGTTGGCAAATCATGATTGGATTAGTGTTAGGGATTGTATTAGGAATTGTCTTTTACCAGAATCAAACGGCGATTACTACAATGTCTAATATCGGAACGATGTTCATTAATCTGATTCAAATGATTGTGTTGCCGATCGTTCTTTCTTGTTTAACTGTTGGAATTGCCAGTATTGGTGATATTAAAAAGCTAGGGCGAATTGGTGGAAAAACCATCATCTACTTTGAAGTTATGACCACGATTGCAATTGCATTGGGGTTAGTAGTTGCTAATTTTACGCATCCAGGTGACTTTATTAATATTCATGCCTTAAAGGGTGAGGACATTAGTAAGTATGTATCAACTGCCAATGCTGCTAAGGAAAGTGGCGGTTGGGGAACGATTATGAACTTGATTCCAACGAATATTTTTAAATCATTAAGTGATGGCAATATGATGCCAGTGATTGTTTTCTCAGTATTCTTTGGACTAGGAACTGCCGCAATTGGTGAACGTGGTAAGATCATTATTGATTTTCTAACTGCTGTTTCAGAAGTAATGTTTAAGGTTACTAACTGGGTGATGAGTTTAGCACCGATCGGGGTCTGTGCACTGATTGGTGCGACCCTTGCACAAATGGGGGTAGGGGCATTAGCGCCACTTAGTTACTTTGTATTTTTAGCCTATGCGACGATGTTAGTATTTATCTTAGTATTTATGGGATTAGCTGCAAAGCTATTCGGATTTAGCCTTAAAAACCTTTTATTTGTAATTAAAGATGAGATTGTATTAGCATTTTCAACTGCTAGTTCGGAAGCAACATTACCAAGGTTAATTGATAAAATGCAGAAATTCGGGGTTGATAAATCGATTGTTTCATTTGTAATTCCAACTGGATATACATTTAACCTTGATGGATCCGCAATTTATCAATCATTAGCAGTTATTTTTCTTGCCCAAGCCTATAATATTCACTTATCAATTGGCCAACAAATCATGGTGTTATTGGTATTAGTCATTACTTCTAAGGGAATGGCAGGAGTCCCTGGAGCATCATTTGTGGTGTTGCTTGCAACTGTTTCTACAGTTGGGATTCCAGTAACTGGCCTTGCGTTTATTGCTGGAATCGATCGAATTGTTGATATGGGGCGGACCGCAGTTAATGTGGTTGGGAATTCACTTGCTACCGTTATTATTGGAAAGTCTGAAGGAGAATTCAATTCAGAACAGTCCGATAAGTATGTTCAAGAATACTTACCAGTTAAAAATTAAGAACTAAAAAAGCATTCAAACAAAAGTTTGAATGCTTTTTTAGTTTATCAGATAAAATGTAAAATTAAAATTTAGTTTAAAATTAAAATTGTTGTTCAGTACCTCCCCAAATGGTTCCCCATCTAGTAGAGCATCATAAGCAACGTGATTACCTTTTCAATTATAAGTACGTCAATACCTTAGAATAATTGAAGACACCGAGATAATCAACAACAACTAATTTTCCTATAGGACACGCTTCGTAATTATTTTAACCATCGATTGCTGGATAATTACTCTTTCAATATGAAAAAGATTGATTAGATTAAAACAATTAAATTAATGTTTTTCGGGAAAATCGGCTGTCATTAATTATCTACCATGAAAACTCCTTGGCGACTTATTAAATGACTTCGACTTTCCCATCATCGACTCACTCGTCGCTCCAGGATCAAATGTTAATTCTGTCATTTTGTCCACCTCCGATTTAGTAATCTTTTCTTTTTTCCATCTTTATTACTATAATATTTTTTCAATGGAATGTCAAACAATTTTTACATTTTCATGTTCATTTTATGGTAAGATTCCATTCCACCTAAATGAAGATCTTCCATCTTAACGCCCCGTTCCTTTGCGAAGGCGCTCATTAATGTATGGTGATCCATTAATGGTTGTGGTAATTCATCTGGATGTTTTGGATCTGGAACTTCAAATTGAAGCATCATCCCACCATCTTCATGTTCAATGATGTGGCAATGGTACATAAACACTCCAACACATGGGAACCAAACTTTAAGACGGACAGTTTCACCAGGATTAACTTCAATCGTATCCTTAAGGCCAAGTTCATTTGGATGAGGAGCTTTACCATCACGAGAAACGACTTTAAATACACATCCATGCATGTGGTAAGGGTGAAGCATCCCACCCTCCATATCATTAGAATTAGTAACATCCCAGTATTCAACGTTGTTCAACTTGGTCTTGGTATCGATCCGACTCATATCAAATTTCTTACCATTAAGGGCAACGGATTCGTCCATTCCAGACATTACAACCTTCCGAATTGGTGCATCAGGGGTTACTTCTGGATCTGGAAGGGTGCTGGTCAGTGTTTCTGGAATTTCAGTATCGTCCTTGGCGAATTCGTGGATTCTAAAACGAACGATTGGAACGTTATCAGAGTATAGGGCGACTTCATCACCAGGCTTGTATTGACCAAAGTCAACAACAAATTCCATTCTTTCAGCACAACCAATTAAAACCTTCGTAAAGTCAACGGGGTGGGGTAACAAGCTACCGTCCCCTGCAATTTGGGTGAATTTCAAATCATCACTAAAGTGGAGTCTCCATTCTCTTCGGTTAGCACCATCAAGAACCCGCAGACGAACCTTTTGGGTAGTAACGTCAAAGTATGGATTGATGGTTCCGTTAATCATTGGGGTTGGTCCAGCAACACCATCTGGATCATAATCAGCTTGGTAATCCCATTGGTTATCTTCGTGGAAACGACGGTCTTGTAAAATCAAAGGAATGTCATCAACACCGTAGTTCCGTGGTAATGGGAGCTTAGCTTCTTCTTCATCCTTAACCACGACAGCGGTAGCTAAACCGTGCCAAACTTGTTCGGCAGTGGATGGACATGGATGGGCGTGCATCCAAAGGGTAGCAGCTGGTTGATCGATATCAAAATCAATTTGTTTGGTTTCACCAGGGTAAACGGGGGTGTGACAACCACCGTCAGCAACCCCAGGAATTACAGAACCATGCCAATGGTATGTAGTTAGTTCTGGTAATTCATTTTTCAATGTAATATGGATATGCTTACCACGTTTGAAAATAATTGTTTTACCAAGAAGGGGAGCATTGTAACCCCACGTCTTAGTCTTTTCCCCTGGTAATAATTGAACTTCACCAGTTTGAGAAACGACGGTGTAGTACATATCAGTATCAGTTTCCTTGTCAGGAGCTAATACTTCAGGAATTTTCAATTTTTGTTGAGGAACTTTAGGTTCTTCTAAAGGAACGTAGCCACCATCTTGGGTGTCATAATCTTCCTTATTGTAAAAATAATCAGTAAATAATTGTCTGTCACTCATTTTGATCATCCTTTCAATTTGGGTTCAACTGTATTTTACACCCTTTGCGCTGAAATTTAATTTATAATGCTTATAAATTAAGAAATACTTTAGATAAATGCATAAAAAAAAGATCCCATCAGAGATGAGATCTTTTTTAAAATTAATAAATTAATTTTATTGTTCTTTGTACCATGGGTAATGGAAAGTACCTTCACGGTCAACACGCTTGTAAGTGTGAGCACCGAAGTAGTCACGTTGAGCTTGTAGTAAGTTAGCAGGAAGAACTTCAGTTCTGTATGAGTCGTAGTATGATACAGCTGCTGAAAGGGTAGGTACTGGAATACCAGCCTTAGTAGCAAGTGCAACAACTTCACGAGCTGAGTCTTGGTACTTCTTAGCAATGTCAGTGAAGTAAGGGTCTAATAGTAAGTTAGTTAACTTAGGATCCTTTTCAAAGGCATCAGTAATGTTTTGTAGGAATTGTGCACGAATGATACAACCTTCACGCCAGATTTGAGCTAATTCACCAAACTTGAGGGCCCAGTCGTATTCTTCGGAAGCGAAACGTAATTGTTCGAATCCTTGTGCGTAACTCATAACCTTACCGAAGTAAAGTGCTTCACGAACCTTTTCAACAAGTTCCTTCTTGTCAAAGTCTAATTCAAGACCTGGCTTTGGAAGAACCTTAGAAGCAGCAACTCTTTCATCCTTAAGCATTGAGATGAAACGAGCGTAAACTGATTCAGTGATAACTGATTGAGGAACACCTAATGCTAAAGCATCTTCTGAACTCCACTTACCAGTACCCTTGTTAGCACCTTCATCTAAGATTAAGTCAACGATTGGCTTACCTGAACCAAGGTCATCCTTACGGCTTAAGATATCACCAGTGATATCGATTAAGTAACTGTTAAGTTCACCCTTGTTCCATTCTTTGAAGATGTTTGAAAGTTCATCAACATCGATTCCAGCAACTCGACGTAAAATGTCGTAACTTTCGTCGATTAATTGTTCATCACCGTATTCGATACCGTTATGAACCATCTTTACGTAGTGACCTGCACCGTTAGGTCCGATGTAAGCAACACATGGCTTGCCATCTTCGGCCTTAGCAGAGATCTTTTCCAAGATTGGGGCAACTAAGTCATAAGCTGACTTTTGACCACCAGGCATCAATGATGGACCGTGCAATGCACCAAGTTCACCACCTGAAACACCCATTCCGATAAAGTTAATACCAGATTTGTCTAGACGAGCGTTACGAGCCATAGTGTCGTGGAAGTTAGTGTTACCACCATCGATTAAAACATCACCCTTGTCAAGAAGTGGTAATAATTCATCGATAACAGCATCAGTAGCCTTACCAGCTTTAACCATGATAAGAATCCGACGTGGAGTTTCTAGTGACTTAACGAAGTCTTCCACTGAGTAACTTGGAACTAACTTCTTGTCACTGTGGTCCTTCATAACTTCTTCAGTTTTTGCACCAGTACGGTTGTAGATACCTACAGTGTAGCCGCGGCTTTCAATGTTAAGGGCAAGGTTTTTACCCATAACAGCCATCCCAACAACACCAATATTTGCTTTTTGATCAGCCATTGAAATAAACCTTCCTTTATAAAAGAATTCATCAAGTAACGTAAACGCTTACTTTGATATGATTATTTGTTTTAATACAACTCTATTTTAACATTTAGAGCGTTAAAAGTGAATTAACTTATTCAAATCATTAATCTTCAGCTCTGAATGCCCAATTCCGACCGGAACGGGTGAGTAATTCCTCAGCAGCCTTAGGGCCCATTGTCCCTGGTGTGTAGTTAGGGAAATCAGCCTTAGTGCTGTTCCAAAGCTTTTCGATTTGATCAACGAACTTCCAAGCTTGACCAACTTCAGCCCAACTAGCGAAGTTAGTGTGGTCACCCTTCATTGCGTCGTTGATCAGTCGTTCGTATGGAAGTGGAACTTCCTTCATTTCATCATCAGTAAGATCATGAGTGAACTTGAAGCTGTCGGTCGTGTAACCTTGGCCAACGTGCTTCTTGTTTAATTGCATTTCAAAACCAGAGTCTGGTTCGATCTTAATCGTAATTACACTTGGTACCAATTGAGGATCAGTGCCATTTGCGCGTGCAAAGTCATCCAATGCAGGTTTCTTAAATACAACGTCGATTCGTGCGAACTTATCAGCTAATAGCTTTCCAGTCCGAACGTAGAATGGTACGCCAGCCCAACGATTGTTTTGGAATTCAAGCTTTCCAGCAACGAATGTTTCGGTGTTGGAGTCTTCTGGAACGTTGTCTTCATGACGGTAGTCCTTTTGGTCACCCTTAGAACCGTATTGGCCACGAACAAAGTTTTTAGCAACTTCTTCTTCATCGTAAATATGAAGTGATTGTAATGCCTTCACCTTTTGAGCACGGATTTCAGTATCCTTGTACTTGTTAGGTTCGTCCATTGCCAATAGGCTTAGGATTTGCATGATGTGGTTTTGCACCATATCACGAAGGGCTCCTGAAGTATCGTAGTATCCAGCCCGTTCACCAACCCCCATGTTTTCAGCAAGGGTCACTTGGACGTTATCGATGAATTGGTTGTTCCAAACTGATTCGATCATTGGGTTACCAAAACGAAGGGCGGCGATGTTTTGAACCATTTCCTTCCCTAAGTAATGGTCAATTCTAAATACTTGGTCTTCATCAAAAGCGGAACTCAATGAATCGTTTAGTTCTTGAGCAGATTCAAAGTCGTGTCCGAATGGCTTTTCAATAATGAGGCGGTTAAAACCATTATCTGAGAAAACATCTTGTTGTTTTAAGTTGTTAGCAACTAAGCTAAAGAAACGAGGGGCTAATGAGATGTAGAAAATCCGATTACCCTTTAAGTCGTACTTAGCATCTAATTGATCTGCTAATCCCTTTAATACCTTGTAGTGTTCAGGATTAGTAACATCGTGTGCCTTGTAATAAAAATGACTAGCAAAGTCACTTACTTGTTGATCATTTTCAGCAGCGCCTTTAACTGAATCAGAAACAACGGAACGAAACTTATCATCATCCCATTCTCTTCTACCAGTACCGATTAATGCAAAATGTTCCTTAATTTCTCCCTTTTTATATAAATTGAAAAGGGCAGGATACAACTTCCGTGAAGCTAAGTCACCAGTTGCACCAAAAAGCGTTAGCAAAGCAGTTTGTTCAGTTGCCAATACTGTCACACTCCCTAGATTTAAATTATTAATTCAATATTTATCATACAGAATACACGTTGCTTATTATATACCACATGCAAAATCAAAGAAAGAGTTTACACTAATAATATGTAAACGCTATCTTAAATAATAAGGGGAAGTAAAATTAATTAAATTTACATAATATAAGAACGATTTTGCCATTTTTATATTGCTATTAATTTCTAAAATGATTAATATATAATAAAAGTATATACTAGTCACGAATGACAAAAAGGAGAACCATCATGAAAAAACCATTATTTTTTGCAATTGGCGCACTGTTCCTAGCTTTCTTTGCATTTGGGAATGGCGCAAACGCTGCTAAGGTCAATACTAAAGAACCTTCAATTACAGTGCCAACTGTTACTACTTCAGATAATGAAATCTCAGGAACTGCTACTAAGAACGTCAATGTTTATGTTAAGTTGAATAATAGTAAAAAGGTTGCCTCAACTACCTCTGATAGTAAGGGTAATTACACGATCAAACTTCCTAAAAAGTATGCAGTTAATACTAAACTTTACGTTTATGCCCAGGCATCCAATGCATATAACTACTTTTACCGAATCGTAACTGTTAAGGATGGATCTACGGATACTAGTAGTTCAACCACTAGTTCATCAAGTTCGACTACTAGTAGCTCAACTTCTTCAAGTAGTGTCAATACAGCAAAGGTCAATGAATTAATGGGCAGTTGGAAGTCCAGTGCCAGTGGTAAATACACACAACTCTGGGTATTTAATAATGAAACTGGTTTAAATCAAACCCTATACAAGAGCAAGACCTATGATAGTAAATTGCTTAACAACGCCGTTTTTAACGTTAAAAACGTCAATGGGAACGTAATTACCTTAACTTATCGTGGTAAAGGCATTAAGAAGACCAGTACAATGTACATTCGGTTAGTAAGTAAGAATAAATTCTACTTGGTAACCAGTGATAATAAGTTAGCTAAGGTTAAGTTTGGATCAGCACCGGCTGCTACTTATACGTTCACTAAAATTAAATAATTAATTTTAATCTTTTTGGCCACCCTAGTAAACGCGAGGGTGGTTTTTTGTTAGAATGGGTTTTAACGTGGAATGGGGTGAGATAATGGGAAAGCCAAAAGAAGTTGGAATGAAATCAGTATTGATTTATTCAACGCTGTTAAACGCAGGTTCATCATGTTTGTGGCCGCTAACAACCATGTATATGCACGATTACTTACATCGCTCTTTAACTGAATCCGGGTTGATCTTATTTTTAATGTCAGCCTTTATGATATTAGGAAATTATATTGGTGGGTTCTTATTCGATAACTGGTCGGCTTATAAAACCGCCCTTATCAGTATCTTTATTTCAACAGCATCGATTGTTACGTTGGTCTTCTTTCACGGTTGGCCAATGTTTGCAATTTTATTGCTCATCCATGGACTGGGGGATGGGGGCAGCTTGACCTTGATCAATTCTTACGCCACGACGATTAAGTCGAAAAGTCCTAGGTACGTTTTTAATACTCTCTATATTGGGATGAATATTGGAGTGGTGCTAGGGACTGCGATGGTTGGCTACCTGTTGAAATATGGAGTAACAACTGTGTTCACGGTGACTGCTGGTTTTTATTTGATCTTATTGCTAATGGCGATCAAGCTATTTAACATTGACTTTACAGGATATGACCATAACCATCAGGTAAAGAACGTTGACGGCCCCAAGGCAAATACGATGCATTTACTGTTGGCAATTTGTTTTCTGATATTCAGTATTTACTTAATTTATGCGATTTGGGGCAGTGTCATGCCGATTCATATGACGCAATTAGGGATGTCTTTTGAGGAGTATAGTTCTATTTGGACGATTAATGGGTTAATGATCATATTCGGCCAAACGATCGTTAGCAAAATTGGACGCAAATTTGAAATTAGTAAACAGATTTCATTTGGAATCTTTATTTTTGGATTAGCCTTTTTATTCTTGGTATTTGATCGTTCTTACCTATCATTTGCATTTACAATTGCATTCCTTACGATTGGAGAAATGATTGGCTTTCCAGATTTACCAGCTTGGATCGATACGTTAGCAAATGACTCGCAAAAGGGGCTTTACCAATCATTCTTTAGTATTTCAATGTCGTTAGGGCGCGCAATCGGTCCGCTTTATGCTGGCGTCTTTGTTGAATATTTAAATTATAATTCACTATTTATCTTTTCATTTGGTTTGATTATATTTGCAATCATAATGGTCTTGATTCGCAATCGAATGCTAAAACAAAATGAGAAATTAAAATAAATATAGTATAATTAGATTATCTATCATTTTTTAGGGGGGAGGTGATTAAATGGCAGCCGAAAAACAAGTTCAATGTCCACGTTGTCAACATTCCAATGATGCTGAAAATCAATTCTGTGATTACTGTGGATTTAACTTAACTGCCTTTTTTAGTAAGGATGAAGAAGCGGAAAATCCGACTCCTGAAGATTTATACGCTTTTCCACAAATGCCATCGCGGCTACAAGAGTACAGTAATAAAACTCATTTAGACCACTCTCATTTAGATACGAAAAGGGTACGTCTAACGTTCAAAACGTTTAAGCATAAAAAACGGTGGGCGTTTGCAGCTGCCATTATTATCTTCGTGGTTGGTGGGTATAGTTATGGTCATTTTTACTACTCTAAGTCGGTTACTCTAAATCGATTGGTAGCAAGCGTTTCCAATGGTGTCCCTGATCATGATTTTGTTTCTAAACGCACTCACCATGATGATACGAAAATGATCGCTGGCTATTTTAAAGCCAATCCCAAATTAGTGGAACATTTAAAAAGTGATTTAGGTTCGGGGAACCATACTAGTGATGGTTTTTTTACATATCAGAAAACGGGGACTCATTTTGGTATTTTTCCTAAATATCAAGTGGTGATTGACAATGAATTGATCGCTCAAAAAACCTATGCGGTGAAAATTAAAACGATGCCATATGCTTTGATCTTATTAAATGGGAAGGTGATGAGCTATGCAGATGCCGATGGAAATTATCATTTAAAGCACCTAACGAGTGCATCGCTCAAAATAAGCGCCAAGTATCATTACGCTAATCGGGGTGTGACCACAAAGCAAATTAAAGTGACCCAAAAGGATGATAATAGTACCATCATGTTGTTCAAAAAGCATTTGCAAAAGCGTTCTGATGGCTCACAACAAGCACAAACCACATTGGCTGCAATGTATGCGAAGGTAGGGCGCTTAAATAACAAGGGTTCTGATGCTGGTAAATTAAGGCATTACTTTGTTGATGGCAAAGATAATCGTTTCTATCAATCAATCTATCAACTCGCTTATTCATTTTATCAACGTCAATTTAAGGCTACATATCGGCCAAGCGTAAGTAGTTTTAAACGCATCGGACGGAATCGATACGTAGTTGTTTATAAATTAACCTATCATTTTGATATTGGTGATCAGATTCATATGCAGGTATTTAAAACCACCGCAGTAATGCAAAAAGCACAGCGTGGCTACCAAGTGATTTCAATTATTTCTGATGGAACGCCGATTAAGGATAAGTATTATAAAAAAGATTAGCCCGATTTGGGCTAATCTTTTTTAGCTGACTTAAAATATTGATATTTAAAAGTTGCTCTCATTAAGTCGATTTACCATTGTTTGATACACTCTTTTAACATCGACATTGGTGCCCCGTAGCTCATAATCATCAATAAATGGAAAGCCAAAGTCACGAGCGTAACGCTTGGCAGTGAGGCAGTATTGTTCATTAAAGTTTTTATTACCACTGCCGATGACGCCTAGACAACGGGTGCGATTATCTTCATATGCAATGTATTCGCCGAGGACGTTAGTCATTAGCTCCTTGACGCCATTATCAATTCCGTTGCCACCATCCAAATATGTGGGGACGAATGCAAAATAAGGCTTTGCTTCAATTGCAAAATCACTCGCATCACTAATTTCTCGTGCCTCAAATAATGGCATTGATTTATTGTTGGCGTGTTGGGTACTTGCGTATTCAGTTAATGATTCCATGAAATTTCTGGTATTACCACTAATTGAAATGAAGAGGGCTTGAATTGGTTCCACTAATATCACGTTCCTAACTTAATTTTGTTGACTGTTAATATTGTATCAAATTAAAAAAACGAACGGGATTGACCGCTCGTTTTTGATATTTTATTTAGCGTTACTTTGATCTGCAGCTTTGGCTTTTGCAGCGGCTGCTTCAGATTCATGCTTTTTAACTTGGTCTAAAGTCGACTTTTGAATCTTAGGTTTGGCTTCGTTCAAGTTCGTAACTTCGAACCAGTTAATGAATGAGTTTTCATAATCCAAAATCTTAAATTCAAAGTTCATGATTTTAATTACTTTGCCAACCTTAAGGTCATCATAATTATCAATGATGAACCCGGCAATTGTAACGATGTCTGACCGATCAAAAGCTTTAATATCAGTATTAAAGTATCTTTCAAAGTCATAGGTCGTTAATCGACCGTTTACTTGGTAGGTCCCCTTAGGTTGCTTAAAAATAAATTCGTTGGTAGCTGGATCGATTTCATCACGGACAGTTCCGAATAATTCTTCGTAGATATCCTTATCGGTAATAATTCCAGAAGTCCCACCGTATTCATCCACCACAACCACGATTGGAGCGCGGTTCTTGATCATTTGTTGAAGAACCTCTGTGATCGGCGTGTTCTCAGAGGTCGTCGTAATATCACGAAGCAGTTTATCAATTCCAATGTTTGGATCAACACGGGATTGCCGAACTAAATCGTAATTATAAACGTACCCTAAGATGCGATCCTTATCACCATTAGCGACCACAGGAATTCGACTGAATTTCATTTGTAGGTACAGGCGCAATGCTTCCTTGACCGTTGCAGTGATATCTAACACCACTAATTGAGTTCGGTCGACCATGATATCACGAGCAACCTTATCATTAAGATCAAAAGCCCGCCGCATATATAGGTAGTCATTCTTTTCTAGTTCCCCAGATTGAACGGCATTTCTGGATAACATTAGAATTTCGTTTTGTGAATAAGTATCATCGTTTTCATCTGCCATCTTGATCCCCATCATTTTAACTACCGCACCAGCAGAGATGTTAAGTAGCCAAACAAATGGGTAGAACATGGTGTGCAGATAATGAAGTGGTCCGGATACGACATCTAGCATCTGCCGTGGTTTATCAGTACTCAAGTTCTTTGGTACAACTTCAGTAAAGACCACTTCTAAGTAAGTTAGCAATCCGACCCCGATAATAACACTGATTCCCTTTGCTGATGCTTCGCTGATGTGAACTAAATCTAAAACATCAGAAAGCATGTGATCAATAAATGGTTCACCAATCCACCCTAAGATGATTCCAGCAAGTGAAACACCCACTTGAGTGGTTGATAGGTAATCATTAAGATGTGTAACCATGTAAATTTGGCGATCCAACTTTTTTTGATTACCGTTGCCACTAGCTTTATCATCTTCCAATGAACTAAGTCTTGTTTGCACTAATGCAAACTCACTCGCAACGGAAAATGCGGCAAAGAAAAACGTAAATAGAATAATTACTAATTGTATCCCACTAGACAATAAGGTTCCCTCATTTCTGAATCTATAATATATATTTTATTTATATAATATGTTAATTATACAGCTAAACTAGCGATATTAAAATAAATATTGCAGCCTGCTTTTTAGCAGTCTCAATTAATGAGTGCTAAATATTTGAATTCTGAGTTAAAGCGACTATCATAGATAATGTAATCAAGGTTACAAACAATTTAATGACAAAGGGAGTCTTATGATTATGACAAATGATTTAAGAAGTATTGATTCTGCAATTGATCCAATGGATGATTTCTTTGGTAATTTTGGCAAGAGTTTCTTATCTTCTGTGTCAGGTAATCAAATGAAGACTGATGTCGTTGAAAATGATGATAACTATGAAGTAGATTCAGAATTACCAGGTTTTAAGAAAAATGACATTAAGTTAGATTATAATGATGACACACTCAGTGTTCGTGCGGTTCACGATTTGACGAAGGAAGATAATGACAAGGATGGCAACGTCTTACGGCGCGAACGTTCTTCTAGCAATGTTGCGCGTTCCTTCTACCTACCAGGTATCGATGACGAAAAGATTACCGCGAGTTATGATGGTGGAATTTTGAAGATTACGTTACCAAAGCGTGCTAATAATAAAAAGAATACGCATATTGAAATTAAATAATTAATGGTTCAATCTAGATAAGCAGTTAGTCATTATTGGCTAGCTGCTTATTTTTATGTCATAAGAAATAACATTGAATGCTAGTTTTTAAACATTTGATTAAAAAAGGACTGGTAAATAAAAAAATCAGTGTTATAATATCTAACATAAAGTTAAAAGGATGTGGATTGTGATGAGTTTAGGAAGTACAGTCTTTGTTTTGATTTCTGCAATACTAGTGTTATTAATGACCCCTGGGTTAGCTTTCTTCTATGGTGGCTTAGTTTCCAAGAAGAACGTTGTTAATACTATGTTCTTAGTTTTCATCATGACTGGTATGATTGCTCTAATGTGGGTGATTTTTGGTTATGGATTTTCATTTGTTGGTAACGGGGCTTTTATTGGTGATTTTAAGCATTTCTTCTTGAGTGGGATTGATTTAAATTCTCTGCAGCCAAGTAAAATTCCAACGGGAGTTTACATGTTATTCCAAATGATGTTTGCGATTATCACTCCTGGATTATTTATTGGTGCGATCGTTGGCAGAACCAAGTTGAAATTTATCTTACTATTTATCTTCTTTTGGTCAATCGTAGTTTACTACCCAATGGTACATATGGTTTGGAGTTCAACTGGATTCTTAGCTAAGATGGGGACTTTAGACTTTGCTGGTGGAACGGTTATTCATATTAATGCTGGGGTGACTGCCTTTGTATTAGCCAAGCTAATTGGTAAGCGTCTTAACTATGGCAAACCATTCCAAGCTTACAGTGTTCCACTAGTTCTAATTGGAACAACATTGCTTTGGATCGGTTGGTATGGATTCAATGCTGGTTCAGCATTAGCAATGAATGATGTTGCAATGCAAGCCGCAGTGACAACGACCGTTGCGACTGCAGCATCGATGATGACTTGGTTCTTATTAGATGTATGGGTAAACAAAAAAGCTAGTTTGATGGGGGTATGTACAGGAACGCTCTGTGGATTAGTTGGAATTACCCCCGCTACTGGGTACGTAACCGTTGCTGGAGCATTTTGGATCGGAATTATCGCAACGATTGCCAGTTTTACATTCATTACCTACGTTAAACCTAAGATTCAATTGGATGATACCCTCGATGCTTTTGGTTGTCATGGAATTAGTGGGATGGTCGGCAGTATCGCAACTGGATTATTTGCATCTAAGTTAGCGAACCCATCGATTGCTGATAATGGACTATTTTACGGTGGTGGTGCGCACCAAGTATTAGTTCAAATCGGCGCAACGTTGTTCACGATTGTTTTTGTAGCGATTGCTGCTTATGTAATTGCTAAACTTCTTAGTTTTGTAACTCCAATGAGAGCAACCAAGGAAGAAGAAACCAAGGGAATGGATCTCATTGACCATGGCGAAATGGCAGATGACTCTGTTCATACCGAATAAGAAGTAATTTCAGACCGCTAAACAATTATGGTATACTTACTATATGTAGATATTTCAAATTGTTTCTCGGAGGGAGGATTTATTACTTGAAAGTAGACAACTACGTCCCAAAAGATAAGCGCAAACAGGTTTCCGAACAAAAAGTGCGGCGGTTAAAGAACTTAAGTAAGGTAGCAATCGTTACCTGTTCACTTATGTACATCTTTTACTTTCCACAAATCATTGCGAACTTAAACGGGCAACCCGGCTCACCAATTCAATACGCAATTGCGACAATTAATGCTTCGCTATGGGTATACTATGGATGGGCTAAAACTTATCGTGATTGGCCATTGATTATTTCGAATATTCCAGGAGTTATCTTTGGTTTAGTCACCTTTATCACAATTTATATTCATTAATTAAAATGATTCAGTAACTAAATTGGTTACTGGATTTTTTTGATGATTGCAAACGATTTTAAATAAGCATATTCTTGTATTTATCAATTTTATTTTAGGAGTGGTGATTCTTAAATGCGTTCCAAATCAGTCACCTGGCTTTTACTGGTAATTTCAATTGCCTTGTTACCAATATCGTCATATTTATTCGACCTAGTGTTGCCAGTTCGTTTTGGCTATGAATTGAATACTTTTAACATCATGATGCTTTTAGCCCATGAATGGCTTTGGATTATTATCATTTTGGCTTTTAACCATTGGGTAATTAAACAAAGATTATCATTTAAGTTTAGTCGGTTTGACTTTAAAGTCCCATTTATTTTTATAGTCTTGTTGATTTTATTAGCCCTGTTTTCAGAGGTGCTCAGTAATCAGGTGCATCATTCAATCTTAGTGGATTTGTTGATAGCCATATTGGTGGGTTCCGTAGGGCTTTTAGAAGAAACACTTTTTCGGGGGATTATCTTCCCACAGGTATTAGGTACGCTTAAAAACTTGACGAATCGATCTGTTTACATCGCAGTCGTTGTTTCAAGCTTAATGTTCGGCGGCCTTCATGGCTTTAATCTTTTACACCAAAGTATCCCGACAACGTTGGTCCAAATTATTTTCGCAATTGGCATAGGATGTTTTTTATGTGCAATGTACATTCGTTCGGAATCATTGCTGGTGCCGATGCTGATCCATGGATTGTGGGATTTTAACTCTGCATTTGTTACAAGTAGCATTAGTGAAGAAGCAGTGAAGTCATTTATTCAAGCGGGACTGCAATCCCTGTTAATACTGGCTATTTTTTCCTCAATTGCTTTTACGATTCTACGCCCTAGCATGTTAAAACCCCACCAAAAGTGGTTAAAACAAATTACTGGTCACTAATTTAAAAACAGCTTAATTAGCAATGATTTGCTAACTAAGCTGTTTTTTTAATGGTATTGGTGTTCTAATTCATATACTAATTCTGGATCGTCACCGGTTCTTTGGTTCTTATTTAATTCGTTAATTAATTTCATTTCGGTATCTGAAAGGGTGAAATCATAAACATCAGCATTTTGTTTTACTCGTTCGGGTTTGTTGGACTTTGGGATAACCGCCACCCCCCGTTGGAGATGCCATCTTAAGATTACCTGGGCAACTGACTTATCATGAGCTGCACCAATCTTAGCAATGACGGGGTCGTTTAAGACTGCCCCACGGCCAAGCGGACTCCATGCTTGGGTTAAAATCCCAGCTTGGTGGTTGAAATCAACCATCGTGGGTTGGCTGAGGTAGGGATGGAGTTCGATTTGGTTCACCACGGGCATTTCACGGGCTTGCGTCTTCAGGAATTCCAAATGGGTACGATGGTAATTACTAACCCCAATTGATTTAATTTTACCAGCGGCCTTAGCATCTTCTAACGCCCGCCAGGTATTGAAAAATTCAGAGTGGATTGGCCAGTGAATCAATACTAAGTCAAGGTAGTTAGTTTGCAGTCTTTGTAGTGATTCGTCAACGGCTTTAAGGGTTGAATCATACCCCTGCTTTGGTTCTGGAATCTTAGTCGTAATAAAAACGTCACTCCGACTTAAACCAACGTTTTTAATGGCCTGACCTAAAACGGCTTCATTGCCATAAAATTGAGCAGTATCGAAAAGCCGATAACCGACTTCATAGGCCATTTTAATAGCGGCATCCATTTCAGCTTGTTCGTTGATTTTATATGTTCCGAATCCCTCCATTGGAATTTCGTTTCCATCACGTAACTTAAAAGTATCCATAATTGAATTATCCATGAAGAAAAAAGCCTCCTCTTATTTAATAAGAATATAATAAGACGAATGGTTTTATGATAGCAAACATTTTCACCTCTGCACTAAAGTATTATACAATAGGTATTAGAACTATTATTAGGAAGGGTGGTCATCTATGGCTATCGATTGGCATCAAGTCGATTTTGATCGCGGATTAACCGCAGATCAAGTCAAGGCTAAGGTTGAAGCTGATGAAATTAATCATTCGCCCAAGACGTTAACGAAGAGCGTCTGGCAGATAATTAAAATTAACACATTTACGTTATTTAATTTAATTAATGTTGTTTTAGCAGCTTTTGTTATTTACACAGGGAGTTATAAAAACTTATTATTCCTGGTGGTTGCAGTTATTAATACGGTAATTGGTTCGTTTCAAGAAATTCGTTCGAAACGCCAAATTGATAAGATGACTTTGTTATCGCGTGATAAAACGACGGTGATTCGGGACGGACAAACCGTGACGATTGACCCGAATCAAATTGTGGTCGGGGATGTGATCGAATTAACGCGTGGTAGTCAGGTGCCAGTTGATGGAATCGTCCTCACCACTAGCGCTTTAGAGGTTGATGAATCCCAGATTACTGGTGAGTCGGATTCAATTTCCAAACAACCAGGGGATGAAATCACCTCGGCCAGCTCGGTCGTTAGTGGCAATGCTAAAATGGTTGCTGTTAAGGTAGGGCAGGCTTCGTTCGTTAATCAAATTTCAGCGGTAGCAAAAGATGACGGTGATTCTAACGGTAAGATGTTGAACGCGATTAATCGCATCATTAAGATCTTGACGTTTATCATCATCCCATTAGGGATTATCCTTTTTACTTCCAAAATTTTACGGGGCAGCGATGTTAATAACGCAATTTTAGGAACGGTGGCGGCCGCAACTGGAATGATTCCGGAAGGACTGGTTTTGTTATCATCAATGACGCTTGCGGTTTCTGCAATGAAATTAGCCCACAAACGGGTATTGGTTCGTAACCTCCCCGTAATCGAAACGTTAGCACGGGTCGATACGATTTGCCTCGATAAGACTGGAACCATCACAAGTGGTCAATTAGCGTTTGAAAAATTAGTCCCGTTTACTGGTTATTCAACCAACGCTTTAAAGGAAATGGTTGGTGCTGCTGTCCACAGTATCGGTGATGATAATGAAACTGCGACCGCCTTGAAAGCTGCGATGCCTAATCCTGGTTGGCAGGCGACTGAGGTCCATCCGTTCTCATCGGCTCGAAAGTGGAGCGGTGCATCTTTTAATAATGGTAGTTTTATGGTTGGAGCACCTCAATTTGTGGTGGATCACCTATCCGATGACCAAGCAGCGCTGGTGAAAAAATATGCGGCCCAGGGAAATCGGGTGCTAGCGATTGCTAAAGCTGATCGCTTTGCAGATGAACGCCCCGTTAATCCGTTAATAATTGGCTTGATCTTGATATCAGATGTGATCAGACCAAATGCTGAACGAACATTAAAATTTTTTGCATCGCAAGATGTTGATATTAAAGTGATTTCTGGTGATGACCCCGTTACCGTATCGAGCATTGCTAGACGGGTAAAAATTAAGAATGCCAATCAATACATCGATATGTCAACGGTGGGGTCCGATCCTGACTATCAACAATTAACTAAAACTTACACCGTTTTTGGACGGGTGACGCCCAATCAAAAGCGCGAGTTAATTAAGGGGTATCAAAATGATGGGCATACGGTGGCCATGACTGGAGATGGAGTTAATGACATGCCGGCCTTGAAACAGTCTGACTGTGGAATTGTAATGGCTTCAGGAAGTGAAAGCGCAAAGAGTATTGCGAACTTCGTTTTAATCGACTCGAATTTCGATTCAATGATCGATGTCTTAAAAGAAGGCCGTCGAGTAATCAATAATATCGGAAGTGTGGCCTCGCTTTATTTGATCAAGACGATTTATTCAACGATTCTGACGGTGCTATTTATTTTTGCAACTCATGACTATCCATTCTTACCGATTCAATTGACCCCAATCTCTACGTTCATGATTGGGTTACCTTCGTTCATCTTAGCGTTGGAGCCTAATTACCAACGAGTGACCGACCAATTTACCAAGAAGATTATTGATATTGCAGGCCCAGTGGCAATTAGCATTGTCTTTTACGTGTTAGCAATTTTATTTGCGTCGCGAGAATGGCCGATGGCATATTCGCAAACTTCAACCCTAAGTGTATTAGCAACTGGGGTTTGTTGTTGGATCGCATTACTGATGGTCTCACAACCGCTTAATAAATTTAAGGCACTGGTGGCAGCTGCAACTGGTCTGATCTTCCTATTTACTTTTATGGTAGTTGGTAACTTTTTCTCACTAGTTTCGGTGTTCAATAGTCCACTATGGGGATTTGCTTTGATTATCGTTGTGAGTGCTTATCCACTGATTTTACTAATGCAATGGGTTCGAACACAGTTGGGGATGCTCTTTGATAAATTTAGGACCAATTAGCATCGAACGGTGAATTTAAATCATGATAATTAAAAAAGCAATCCATTTTGCGGCAAATTGCCAACTGGATTGCTTTTAATTTCTAATTGGTATAATTTAGAAAATAAACTATGATAAACTATTGATATTTATTATTGAGAAGGAATGAATAAACAATGGAAACTGCTTTTAATCAAGTTGCGCCATATGTTAAAAATCAGATGCGAAACGATCGGACTGGCCATAGCTTTGACCACGTTGAACGGGTAGTGAACAACGTTCAATCGATCTTGGTGAACGAATCACGTGCAGATGCGCTCGTTGCCCTAACAGCTGCTTATATGCATGATTTAATTGACGATAAACTAGTTGATGATCCTGGTAAACAGATTGCGATCGTTAAGTCTAAGCTGCAAGAATGGCATTATTCTGGGTCTAAAATTGATGCCATTTTAGATATCATTGAACACATGTCATTTAGTAAAAACCTAGAACATCATTATGAATTAACCGTTGAGGGGCAGATCGTCCAAGATGCCGATCGATTGGATGCCATTGGTGCGGTCGGAATTGCTAGAGCCTTTTACTACGGGGGTCACTTGGGTGAAAAGATGTATGATCCATCCTTAAAACCGCGTTCTCAAATGACGATTGAAGAATATCGGAACCCTACAACGATCGTAAATCATTTTTATGAAAAACTATTGAATATCAAAAATAGTTTAAATACCGATACAGCACGTGAAATGGCACGAGTTCGTCAAAAAGTAATGCAGGAATTTTTGACTGAATTTAAGGTCGAATGGGGGGACTAATGGTTCGTAATAAGGCGAATCAACCCGTTGCTTAATACCGTAACGATCAGTGATAGGCAAAGGACCCCGTTGATAATCATGCTAGTTGTGTGCATCCAATTTAGATAAATTGGGGCAACGCCCAGTAGGGTGGCAAAACTAGATACCACGATGATTAAGATCAAAAGGATGAATAACCCAAATTTAATATTGCTTAAATCATCTGCACTTAGGTCGAATCCACCAATTGCAATAGAACTAGCAACTAATATTAAAGCTAATAGCTTCCAGATAGATGAAATTGAAAGAATGCTGATTGGAAATGACCAGTTTGGCAGGGTGGATAAGCTGTTGAGTAGCGCTGGTTCTAATAACCAAGTTGCAATGAATAGGATTGCTGTACAGCCGAAAATGGGCGCAATGCCGATCATGAGGTTACCAAATCGTTGGTAACCACTTTTCGGGTTGAAGGAGTGGTTGACATATCCTAATTTATTATCTTCTGCTCCTCTGGGAACGTGGATTAAGCGAACCCCTGTGATTTTATGACCAAACAAAATTGCAACTATCATGTGACTGAGTTCGTGGATAAAAATCCCTAAGCTACCAAAAAGCACTTGTCCTCGCACCCCATAGCGATTAGCAATTAGCTGTTTGCAGCCATGACTGACTTTTCTTAATGCACAAATAATGATGATCGGAAATATTAATATTTCTACCATCACAGTTGCGTTCGTGCTAATTAATAACTTAATAATATCTGTCATGTTAATTTTCCGTTGCGATATCAGCAAATTCTGCATGAACGAGATTTTTTAAATCCACTGCATCTAATTCTACAGATCTACCAATTTTACCTGAAGAAACAAGGATTTTACCCTGTTTTTCCGCCGAACGATCGATGTAAATCGGGTATTCGAATTTTTCCCAGATCCCGATTGGGGTATTAGCACCGTGTTCATAACCAGTGGTTTTCTCAAGTTCTTTTAATGGCACCATGTTGACCTTTTTATTTCCAGAGACACGGGCGAGTTCTTTTTCGTTGAGATGCTTGTCCAACGGAACGACTCCGACAACAGGGCCGGTCGTCTTACCAGTCAACACAAGGGTCTTGTAAACCCGATGTTCATCAATATCACCATGATTTACGTCAAGTTGAGCAACATCGCCTTGCATGTGGGTCGCAAATTCAAATTGTTTATAGCTAACCTTAGCCTTATCTAGAATTTTTTCAACCAGCGTTTTTTTTAATTTTGATTTTTTAGACACATTAATTACCACCTTTTTATTTATATATTCTAGCATATTGAATTTTCATTTTTAAAAAGCGTTTAATATTCTGTTATACTGAATACAATTATGATTAATTGGACGTTTTCGAGGAGTAGTGAAATGGCAGATTTAGTTTATCACAAAGTGATGCAAGATTTAAAAACGCGAATTAGCCGCAATGAATTTCCCAACAATCGATTACCAGATGAACGTTCTTTGAGTGAATCTTACGGAGTTAGTAGAAGCTCAATCAAACGTGCGTTATCATTTCTGGCTGATCAGGGAATTATTTTCAAAAAGCGGGGCGCAGGAACATTTGTTAATCCCCTTTTTATGAAAGCAAAAACAATTTTTCATTATGATGGTTCTAATATTGGAATCACAGATAGTATGGAAAGTCAGGGAGAATCCCCACAGATCAAGTTACTGGATTTTAAGGTGGTGCCTGCTAGTGAGGATTTACAGCAAGACTTATTTTTAGATGAAGATGATTTTGTTTATGAAATTAAGCGCCTACGTTCTTTTGGTAACCAACCGTTTATGATCGAAACGGGGTACATTCCGATTAGTATTACCCCGAAGTTAACAAAACAGATTGTCTCTGGATCGATTTTTAACTACTTGGAATCGGAGGTCGGTAAAACTGTGACCAGGTCGTTTATGTCAATTATGGCTGAGCCATCAACTGAAGATGATCAAAAGCTATTGGGATTAAAGCCAAATGAACCCGTTGGAGTTATGGAAGGGATTTTTTTCCTTGATGATGGAACCCCGTTTGAATTTTCTAATATGCGATTACACTATCAATATCTGAAGTATAATACGTTTGTTCAAATCAGTTAAGAAAAGGTTAATAATTATCATAAAAGATTGGACTATTTAACCGTTTTCATTCATAATATACGTAATGATTAAAAGTCGACTTTCAAATTGGTGCGTATCAATTTGCAAAAAGGTTGACTTTTAATTTAAATCTATTATCATAGTGATTGTAAATAAAATTAATCGTATTTGGTTAATTTTATGTTGACGTTAATCTATGTATTTAATTTACTAAAGGAGTGTTATTAAATGGCAGAAAATTTCGATTCCAAAGAATATTTGGAAGAAGTTGACAAGTACTGGCGTGCTGCTAACTACTTATCAGTAGGTCAACTTTACTTGCGTGCCAATCCATTATTAAAGAAGCCTTTGACTTCTGATGATGTTAAAGTTAAACCAATCGGACATTGGGGTACTATTACTTCCCAAACTTTCATTTACGCACATTTAAACCGTGCAATTAAGAAGTACAACCTTAACATGTTCTACATCGAAGGTTCAGGTCATGGTGGCCAAGTTATGGTTTCCAACTCATACCTTGATGGTAGTTACTCAGAAATCTACCCTAACATCTCACAAGATGAAAAGGGTATGGCTAAATTGTTCAAGCAATTCTCATTCCCAGGTGGGGTTGCTTCACATGCTGCTCCTGAAACTCCAGGTTCAATCCACGAAGGTGGGGAACTTGGTTACTCACTTTCACACGGTGTTGGTGCAATCCTTGATAACCCAGACGTTATCGCTGCTACTGAAATCGGTGATGGTGAATTCGAAACTGGTCCATTAGCTGCTGGTTGGTTCTCAAGCAAGTTCATCAACCCAATCACTGATGGTGCCGTTTTACCAATCATTAACTTAAATGGGTTCAAGATTTCAAACCCTACTTTATTAAACCGTATGACTGACGAAGAAATTTCTGATTACTTCAAGGGTCTTGGCTGGAAGGCTACCTTTGTTGAAAATGGTACTGACTTCGACGATCATATGGCTTACCACGAAAAGATGGCTAAGGTATTGGATGCTGCTATTGAAGACATCCAAGCAATCCAAAAGCATGCTCGTGAAAACGAAACTCCTGACCACGTTAAGGAACCTGTATGGCCAGTTATCGTTGTTCGTACTCCTAAGGGTTGGACTGGTCCAAAGAAGAACCTTGAAGGCGAACCAATCGAAAACTCATTCCGTGCTCACCAAGTTCCACTTGACATCTCTGCTGAAAAGATGGAACATGCTGACATGCTTGTTGACTGGTTGAAGTCATACAAGCCAGAAGACTTCTTAAACGATGATGGTACTATCAAGCAAGAAGTTATCGATATGGCACCTAAGGGTGACCAAAGAATGGCTATGAACCCTATCACTAATGGTGGGATCAAGCCAGAACCATTGAAGTTACCTGACTACCGCGACTTTGCCGTTGACGTTAACGCTGAAGGCCACGGTCAACCAGTTGCTCAAGACATGGTTGTATGGTCAAACTGGTTAGGTGAAGTTGTTAAACTTAACCCAACTAATTTCCGTGCATTTGGTCCTGATGAATCAATGTCAAACCGTCTTTACGGTGTGTTTGAAAACACTAACCGTCAATGGATGGAAGAAATTGAAGAACCAAACGATGCTTACATGGCTAACCATGGTCAATTAATTGACTCACAATTATCAGAACACCAAGCTGAAGGTTGGTTAGAAGGTTACGTTCTAACTGGTCGTCATGGATTCTTTGCTACTTACGAATCATTCGGTCGTGTTGTTGACTCAATGTTAACTCAACACTTCAAGTGGTTACGTAAGGCTGCTGAACAAACTTGGCGTAAGCACTACCCATCATTGAACTTTGTTGATACTTCCACTGTATTCCAACAAGATCACAATGGTTACACTCACCAAGATCCAGGTATGCTTACTCACTTGGCTGAAAAGAAGCCTGAATTCATTCGTGAATACTTGCCAGCCGATGCTAATACTTTATTAGCTGTTGGTGACGTTGCATTCAGAAGTTACGAAAAGATTAACTTAATCGTTACTTCAAAGCACCCACGTCCACAATGGTTCTCAATCGAAGAAGCTACCAACCTTGTTAAGGATGGTTTAGGTTACATCGACTGGGCATCTACTGACCAAGGTGAAGAACCTGACGTAGTTATCGCTGCTGCTGGTACTGAACCTACTTGGGAAGCTTTAGCTGCAATTTCATTATTAAACGATGAATTCCCAGAAATGAAGATTCGTTTCATCAACGTTGTTGATTTATTAAGACTTCGTACTCCTGAAAACGACCCTCGTGGTTTGAGCGATGCTAAGTTCGATCAATTGTTCACTACTGACAAGCCAGTGGTATTCGCATTCCACGGCTTCGAAGACATGATCAAGGGTATCTTCTTCGATCGTCACAACCACAACGTTCACGTTCACGGTTACCGTGAAAATGGTGATATTACTACTCCATTTGACATGCGTGTTCTTAACCAACTTGACCGTTACGACCTTGCTAAGGAAGTTGTTAACGACGTTCCAGAATACGCCGTTAAGGGTCAATCATTCGTTCGTCGGATGGAAGACATGGTTGCTAAGCACAATGCTTACATCCGTGATGAAGGTACTGATTTACCAGAAGTTAACGACTGGAAATGGAAGCCTTTAAAGAAGTAATTAATCTTAAACATTAATTGCTGACAAGCAAAAAAGTTCCGAACCTGAATGGGTTCGGAACTTTTTTTACATAATGAAATCATCTGGTATCGGGGCTTCAATTAAATGATGTTGCATTTCAAATGGTTGAATTAAATCTAACCGATATGAATGGAGTTGAAGCGGGCCATTGCTTGTGGGATTATATAATGGATCACCAATCAATGGGTGTCCAATTGCTGCTAAATGGACCCGAATTTGGTGGGTGCGGCCAGTTGCTAGGCGGACTTCCAGCAATGTTTGGTTCGCTCGCTGCTGAATTACTTGATAGTGGGTGATAGCTGAAACGGCGTTTTGACCGTTGACCATGCGCTTTCTTTGATCATTTGGATCCAATCCGATCGGCATTTCAATGGTTCCAGCCATGGTGTTCATTGTTCCTGTAACCCAAGCTAGGTATGTGCGTTTGATTTGTTTCTCACTAATTAAACGGGTCAAAATTGGGACAACGACCGGATTTTTACCAAAGATGATTGCCCCAGATGTTTGTTGATCGAGTCGGTGAATGATATATGGTCGTTGTTGTTTATCAGCTAAGTATGCTGCCACATGATTAATGGTGGCCCCTGTTTCGCCAGGTTGATTCGGATGCGTTTTATCACCACGCTGTTTGTTGATAACGATTAGATCGTCGGTTTCATAAATTGGTTCTACGCCGGTCGATGAATCGGCAATCGGAATTTGAACGGGTTGAAAGTCAGTGGGCTCAAAGGTTAAGTCCACTTGGTCGCCATCTTCAACTGTAAAATTCATTGGCAGGTAATGGTCGTTAACCAAAACCCGCTGGGCCCGTCTTAGTTTAAAAATAAGGTGTTTGGGAATTAACAGTTGTTGACTTAATAATTCACGAACTGTGCAAGTTCTCCTTGCGGTTAAATGGTATTGCCAACTCATTCGAAGTCCTCCCGACTAATAAAAATTAGTAATAATAGTTGTTTATGTTAATGGATTGTGGCATTGTTATACTAGATAATGATTCAGAATGGATGGGGAAAATGCAAAATAAAGAGTTGAATATCGGAGCCATATGCTCACTATTTGTGTATATTTTAATTAATGTAGTGATGTGGGTGGGGTCTTCGTTACTTAGCGGAGACGCACTAATTAAAACGGTCCTGATTGCGTGTGTGTTATACTTATTGCCAATTGGACTAGCTTACTTGAAAATTCAATTTGCTTATCATATTTTAGGATTAATAATGATTTTTTACACGCTTAGTTTTATTACATCGGTTACTTTAATTACTGATGGTTCTATTAACATCTGGATTAGAATTATTAACCTCTTGTTTGGAATTTTAGGCATCTTGATTAGTGTTGTGTGGTTTCAAATGGTGTTTAAAAATTCTCAAAAACGAGTTGCTGCTAGGTTAAAACGAAAAAATAAATAGGAAACGGTGAAAATAAAAATGGAAATGGATGTTCAAAAATTTATCGATCAGGTGACTAATGAACAATTTGCTGCTACTAATTTTACAATTAAAAAATCTGCATTGGAAAATGATTTAGCTTCTGTTTTTGCACCAATGCTTAAATTTATTACTGAACAAATTCAAAGCAATCAAATTGCTCAAGCACGTTTAATTGTAGATGATTCTGATATTGTTTTTAAGTTGGAAACGGGAATTATCAATTTGCCTTTCAACTATGTAAAAGCAATCAGTAAGATCATGTCAGGAGATGGGGTGCAACCCATTAACGTTTACATGATTGTTGAATCACCAGAAGTTAATCGCTCTAAGCTTAGAATTGATGAACTAGCTTCTGCTAATGAATTTATCGCTGATCAATCTGAAATGTTAAATAAGGTGACCCAATGGGCCCAACTTCAAATTGACAAAATTAATTCTAATGATGAGGCAATCGATACAGATGCCGAACAGACAAATTAATTTACTAAAAAGACCCCGTCTTAGACAGGGTCTTTTATTTTACAATGTATAACTGATCATGAATCAAATCAAATGGTTGGTGGTGTAAATTAAGTTCTTTGGCTGCCTTCTGATCAGTAAATTCAGCATTTTGCCAGAATTGCTTTGAGTTGGTAGCACCGTTTTTTTCACCAATTACGATTAACTTAATTTTACGTTCAGCTTTACGAATTGCTTGTAACAGCTCCCAGTCAACTGGAACCCCGTCTGGTGACCAACACATGATAATGGTATCAACGGTTGATTCATACTTATGAAAAGCCGTTAGTGCATCTAGTTTTTCGACATTAGTCACTGGATGCTTACCAGTTTCGTTCTCATTGACCCATTCTAAACTATCGGTTGCAATTACGTTTGTATTATTATTCCTGAGCCCCTTTGAAATATAACCGTTGCCAGCCATTACTTCCAACACCGTTTCATTGCCAACGTATTCAGAAATTGCCTTTGTGAATGGAGCTGAAATATAAGCCCACATCCCGTACTGTTCTTCGAGGTAATCACGATAAGAACGTAATTGTTTATCTAGTTTAGGAAGCGCATCTGAATATTGATTCCATAATTGATCGCCCTCATCACTGTCGGCTGGAAATTGTTTATTAACGGTTTGAAAAATGGTATCTTGGATATTATCTGGCAGTAATAAATTAGGCATATCCTGCGGTAGATTGCCAGCGCTCAATAGCTGATCACTAATTAACACATTATTGATTAAAAATTTAATTTCACCAAAATCGCTGAATAGGTCAGCATATTGTTTTAATTGTTCAATATAACTAGGCCGATGGGTAACTTGGTTGTTTTTTTTCAGCTTTTTGATTAATTTTTTACGGTTAATGGGTGAACCCTCCTTATTCTTCTGTTTCAGGACCAAAGTCAAGGTTTAATTCTTCTTGGTGGTTATTAGCTTGCTTTTTATCGTTATGATTTTGTTGACCAATCATGTATGCACGAATTAATTCAAAAATCTCGCGCTTATCGTTTCTGGAAAGTGGGTTTTCATCGAATTGTAAGTCGTCTGCACTAATTAATGAACGGGCGATATCTTTGATATTATCGTCGTTTCTTCCAACTAAAAAATCAATGCTAACGTTAAAAAAGGTCGCTAATTTGATTAGTTCTGGAATCGAAGGTGAACGAAGGCCTAGTTCCCATTTGCCCAATTGTGCTTCCGTATTGGGATGGGG
This sequence comes from Nicoliella sp. ESL1120, assembly GCF_058508515.1. Taxonomy (NCBI): domain Bacteria; kingdom Bacillati; phylum Bacillota; class Bacilli; order Lactobacillales; family Lactobacillaceae; genus Nicoliella; species Nicoliella sp. ESL1120. Next base: position 153,495 of record NZ_CP196383.1, on the reverse strand, counting down.
CTTAGACTCAAACTGTTTGTTTAAAGCGGCGGCTAATTGGCTCTGGGTCAAATTATGTCCCCGTCTTAAGGCCCGTAGTCTTTGTCCGAAAATAGATAACATAAGATCACTCCTTAGCTGTATTATACAGCCAAAAGTGATTTCTGAATACTAGAACGGGCCAAGTAATCGACCTAATAGCAAATTTTAGTTATAATTATAATGTATGAACTTAAATTTAAAGAGGGTTATTAAAATGAAAATGTTAGTTTTACAACATAATGAGGTAGAAGGACCTGGATTAATTCAGGATTGGGCCGAAGACAATAACTACGATGTGTTTACGATCCGCCCCGATATGGGAGCACTTGTGAATCGTTTTCGGGTCGACCAATTTGATCTACTAGTCATTATGGGTGGTGGCAACAGTGCTGAAGATAGTGATTCATGGCTTGCTGATGAACGAGATTTAATTCATCGTGCTCATGATGCCCATAAGCCGATCTTTGGGGTTTGTTTGGGAGCTCAACAAATCGCGCTTGCTTTTGGTGGGATGATTGATAACACGATCGTACCTGAAATTGGTTGGTTCCCCGTTCATTCAGATAGCCAAAGCCCACTGGAGTTACCAGAAGAGTTGACCGTTTTGCATTGGCATGGCCAACAATTTACATTGCCTCCCGATGCCAAAAGATTATTTGCTAATCAAATCGATCAAAATCAAGGTTTCATGTTGGGAGATAACATCATCGGGCTTCAGTTCCATTTTGAAATGAAACCAGATAGCGTTAGTTCATTAATTGATTTTGACCATGATTTTATTGCCGATACTGACGCTCCCAACCAAGTTCAACAAACGCCTGAACAAATTGGTAGCTTTGAAGTGGCGCCGCAAAACAAGGCTGTCCTTTACCAATTATTGGATTCCATCACAAAATAAATATGTTATCATATTATATAGGATTTTAAAGTAGAAGGGAGGGGATATTTGTTGTACCCATTAGTAGGATTATTAATGCTAGTTGTGGGGGGAATGTGCGGTATCATTGCCAGTAATAAGCAAACAGACAAAAAGTTAGCTGAAGCAAAAAAACAGGCAAGTGATTATTTACAAGCGAAGCGAACCCATATTGAAAACAAAAAGCAACGGATCATTAAGAAAAATCAAGCCCAAACTGCTGATTATGAACAGACCATTTTAGAGGACCTGAACACTCAAAGGGCTGATAATCAGACTAGGGAAGTTCGGATTCGGCAACATGATGAATATCTGAAGCAGCTTAGTAATCGGATTGATGATGATGAAAAACGGTTTAATGAGATGAAAACGCTGAACTCACAAAGCAAGCAAAATGTTAAAAAAACCCAAGCTGCTGCTGATCAGTTGGTTAATAAGCGGCACTTAATTTTAAATCAAAGCAGTCAGCTTGATGATGAGACCGTTAAACGAATCGTTCTTGATAACACTGCTCATGAATTGAAACGGGAAAGTGATATTGAGGTCAAATACCTACGTGAATCCACTGAAACCTACGCAAATCGAATAGCAGATAATATTATTATTGAGGCGATTCAAAGGGGTCCTGAAGATGTACCACGAAGTCACATTGAACGAAGTGTTAACGTTCCAACTGCAGAAATTAAAAATCGCCTGTTAAGTCATGATGAACAACACCTTCGTTTAATTGAATCATTGACTGGGACGCATCTAATGTTTGATCCAGATGATTATTTGATGCTTCATATTGTTACCCATGATCCAATTCGACGCGAGGTAGTTCGGCGGACACTGAATTCACTGATCGTTTCACGTCAAATTAACAATAATAATATTGAAACTCAGGTTAGCAACGCGACTCATGATGTAAATGATGAACTACGTGAAACTGGTGAAGATGTGGTGCTTTCGCTGCATTTAGGGACTATGAATCCTGATTTAATGAAGATTATTGGGCGATTGAAATTTCGGACCAGTTATGGCCAAAATGTTCTTTACCATTCAATTGAAGTTGCCCAAATTGCGGGGGTCATTGCTAGTGAGTTGGGGTTGAATTCACAGTTAGCTCGTCGTGCTGGGATGTTACATGATATTGGAAAATCAATTGACCATGAAGTTGAGGGAACCCACGTTGAATTAGGGGTCAAACTTGCTGAGACCTATCACGAGGATCCAATTATTGTAAACGCAATTGCTGCTCACCATGGTGATGTTGAGCCAATTAGTTTAATTGCAACCATCATTTCAACCGCTGATGCTATCTCAGGAGCTCGTCCTGGGGCACGAAGTGAATCAGTTGAAGAATATGTTACTAGGCTTAAGAACCTTGAAAAAATTGCAAATACGCAATCTGGTGTTAAAGAAAGTTATGCTATTCAAGCTGGACGAGAAATTAGAATTATCGTTGATCCTAAGAAGTTAAGTGATTCTGATATGGCTAATATGACTAGAAAAGTTCAATCTAAAATTGAAAATGACTTAAGTTACCCAGGTAAAATTAAAGTAACTTCGATTCGGAAGCTAAACGTAGTCCAATACGTTGGTGATATTCCGAACCGTTCAAAACGCAAACGTTACGCAAATGCTTCTAATTAAAAAGACATCATAATCAGTTTTGATTATGATGTCTTTTTAATTACTCAATCACTTTAAAGTTATGATTATTAGTGGCTTGAATGGTGGGATGGTTACGAAGATAATTAGCAATTAGTTGACTCATCATTACTGAATCCTTAGCAATGATCTTATCATTTTGATACATTGGAAAGTGACCACCACCAGAAGCACGGTATTGATTCAATACAATCTTTAACTTTTGATCAGGGCGCACCGGTTGGCCATGGTAAGTTAAATTAATAATGCGATTACCGACGGGATTGCCGACCTTAATCGTGTAGTCGACGCCCTCATACATATCGTAATTATAATGGCGTGCCTTTGGATAAACGAATGCCTCGTTGACTACGATTTGATGGTTTTTAACGGCAAAATACTTCGCACTAATTTCCATGGCAGCTTTTAGGTCCGCTCCGCTGATTTCTAAGACGGCTAATTTATTTGGATAAACATAGTTAGTCATAATATTACGCATGGTAATGGGGTTTTCAAATCCATGGGCTTCGTTATTGAATAGTGCGGTTGCTGAGATATCGACCCCCATCGTTTCCATCTGGACCTTTTGAATAAATTCAATAAAACTAGTTTTATGAATCCTTGCATCGAACGCATCATCGAAATAAAGCGAACCATTAATTTTAGAAAGGGGTTCATCTAACCAGTCGTTCACTCGGTTACTCAACGGCTTAATGTAGTTCTTAATTTCAGCATCGGGTTCATAGTCGGCAGTTTTAATTAGTTGAGCATCGCTATTAATTACTTGATAGCGATCATTGACCTTTTGAATGTCTAATTCGATTTTACCAACGAATTCACCACGATGCCCAGGCTGGGTGACCGGCACGTTAAATAATTTTTCAGCAATTTTTCGATGCTGATGGCCCGTCACTAATGCATCAATCCCAGGGACGTCCTTTAGCATCGCATAGCTTTCGTTTTCTGAATCTTCTAGTGGCTCGGTCGCCACGCCCTTACTATTTCGTTCAAATCCACCATGATAAGCAATGATAACAATATCAGCTTTTTGACGGACGATCGGCACGTATTTTTTGGCGGTTTCTGCGACAGAAAGAAACTTGAGCCCAATTATATTTTCGGATGATTCCCACTTGGTTGCACCACGGGTAGTCATTCCAATGATTCCGACATTGACGCCCCCGATGTTTTGGATCGAATACGGGTCGCCCAATATGTGATTTCCTTCACTGTCAACGATGTTAGCGCATAGTATTTTGCGATCAGTGTTTTGAATCGATGTTTGCATATACTTTAATCCATAATTAAATTCATGGTTACCTAACACCCCATAGTCGTAATCAATCATATTAAAGGCGTGGTCAATTTGATCTGGGCCATTTTGTTTTTTGATCTTAGCAATGTAGTAAGCCAATGGGGAACCTTCAAGGTAATCACCATTGTCGATTGTAATGGTATGATCGTTTTCCGTTTGTAATTTGCTAATGCATGAAGCAGCTCTTTCTAACCCGAATGGTTTATCGTTTTGGGCACTGACATAATTAGTAGGTTCGATAAAGCCATGGGTATCGCTAGTTGATAGAATCGTCAATTTCATACATATACCTCCATTACATTAATATTTAGTTAATTAAAATTATAATCGGATTTAACTTTAATGTAAATTTATTTAGTATCTGGTTGCAAAACAATTTATAATGTTTTATTAATTAAGCTGTCGATTATCTTGACTATCTATTGAACTATGATAATATAAAATTGTTATAAGTGAATTTTGTGATTGATTTACATATTTCGCTTATAACCGTCGATATATCCAATACACTTAAAGGAGTGGATGTTCATGTTAAATCTTTATGTAGCACCTAGTAGTGCATCAAGTCGGAAAGCTCGCGCTTGGCTTAAGGAACACGATATTCCTTTTAAGGAACGTAATATCAATTCCAATCCATTGAACGCTGATGAAGTAAAGCAAATTCTTCGTCTAACTGAAAATGGTAGTGAAGATATTATTTCTACTAGATCTAATATCTTTAAGAAGCTAAACTTAAACTTGGATGACTTATCAGTTTCACAATTAATTAAATTGGTTGTGAAATATCCTGATTTAATTAGACGTCCAATCATCTTTGATGATAAACGCCTAGAAGTTGGCTATAACGAAGAAGAAATTCGTCGTTTCCTACCTCGTAAGGTTAGAGAAGCAGAATTGCGTCAATTAGAAGCTCAATTGGGTGCCTAGTTTCGTGATTTGAAAAACCAAGCATTAATTTCTGTGATGAAATTAATGCTTTTTTTGTAATAGGAGAGAATAAACATGATAAAAATGATTGCACTGGATTTAGATGCAACTTTGTTAACAAGTGATAAAACAATTAGTCCCTTTAACACTCAGGTGATACATAGGTTACATGCAGCGGGAATGAAAATCGTAGTTTGTACAGGACGACCAATTAATGTGATTAAGGGTTATCTTGATCAATTGGGGTTAAATCAAGCTGATGACTATACGATTACTTTTAATGGTTCACTAGTAATTAATAATCGGACTAAGGAGCCGATTTTTAAATTAGGGATGCAGAAGGATGATTTTGAACCCATCTATAAATTTGTTAAACAAAATCATTTACCGTTGAATATTTTAGATTTTGATTCCATTTATGAATTGACCGAGTTGGCACCATCCCAATATTATAAGATCATGAATGCAGATGTAAAATTCATCCCCCAAACGTTTGCAATGTTACCAGATGATCAACAGTATAGTAAGGCGATTATGTCTGATGATCCAAGTGTATTAGATGCGGCCCGCGCTAATTTTGATAATCAGGGGCATTATCATATCGTCCGTTCCCAACCCAATATTTTAGAGTTTTTAGCTCCGTCCATAAATAAAGCCGTTGGCCTAGAGGCTTTACTTAACCATTTTGGGTGGACCTTTGCAGACCTGATGGCTTTCGGGGATGCTGAAAATGATTTAGAAATGCTTTTAGCCGCTGGCATCGGAGTAGCAATGCAAAACGCTCAGCCTAATATAAAGCAAATTGCGAACCAAGTCACTGAATTTGATAATGATCATGATGGGGTCGGTAGATTCTTAAACCAAGTCTTTAATAAATAAATACCGCTATTGCTAGCGGTATTTTAATTACTTGTTATTCTTGAATAGGGTTGTTAAGTAGTTCATGAATGTTTCTAGGTAGCGGTCTGCATCGACTTCGATAGCAGCACTGACTGATGGATTGGGATCATCCAATCTAGTGTTGTCGCCAATGGTGCGGCCGTACTTTTCCTTATCGGTATTCACGATCATGTCAATGTCTAAGGTGCGGACGAACGATGGGTCTTCAGCTACCCCGACAGCAAGTGGATCATGAAGTGAACAACCATCTAAATGCGGGTATAATTCAGCGTAAATATCAATGTAATAATCAACAATATCAGCGAACTTAGCACCAGCATTGGTACCTAAATCACGCCATTGTTGAGTTTCTTTTTTGGTCAGCAGTGTCCGAAGGGTGACATCCAATCCGACCATCGTGTCATGTAGCTTGCTGGTGAAAACGGTGTTAGCTGCTTCTGCATCTTGGTTGATGTTCGCCTCAGCAAATGGCGAAACGTTTCCCTGGACCGTTAATGCCCCACCCATTAGGGTAACATCGCCAATTAAATCGACAATGCTAGGGTCTTTTTCGATCGCTTTGGCAACGTTGGTTAATGCCCCAGTGGGGACAATGACTAAATCCTTGCCATATTTATGAGCTGATTCAATCATAAAGTCCACGGCGCTTTGCTTTTCTGGTTTACGGGTTGGGGTTGGCAATTCAACTTCTCCGATTCCATTTTCACCATGAATATGAGCGCTAACTGGAAGGCGGTCAAAGTGATCGGAATTAACGGGGTGGGCTTCACCAACGAACACGGGAATGTCAGTATGGCCAAGTAGTTCTAAAATTTTCAACGAATTTTCAGCGGCTCCCTCTACGACCAGATTTCCGTATGAGCTAGCCACCCCAATTAGGTCTAATCCAGGAGCAGCAACGGCATAAGCAAGGGCCATCGCATCGTCAATACCAGTATCTAAATCTAAAATTACTTTTTTATTTGTCATAAATCATTCTCCCAATCGATTTGATCATAAAAATTAACTATTAACTGTAATAATACTTTAAATTCATCCTAAACACAAACAAAAAAATAAGAAGGTAGTAAATAAGTGGTAAAAAGCAAACTAATTTCTAATTTTCAGCGCATCATAATGTCAACGACCCTGATGGGGGTGCAACGAAATTATTCACGGATTAAAAACGATCTTAAGGATGAGGCCCACAGGAGTAACCAATTTGTTGAAATTCACCTCTTGCGATTGTTCCAACAGGTGTTTCACCGTCATAGTCGTGATGAAGCCGACCGTATCTTGATTGCTGGGACCAAGTTAACGACGCCATCACTGGTCAAGGTATCAGCCGCGCCCGTTAAACCCTGGCTATTCTCACGCTTTTTTGCGCTTTTGAGCTTTAGCTTCTTGTTGTTAGTGATCTTAGACCTCGTTTTCGGCAGCACCAAGGCAATCCCAGGTATGATGGTGGTCGGATCACTAGTAGTCCCGTTTTCTTTGTTGATCATGTTTTATGAAATGAATGTTTACCGCAACATTTCGTTGATGCAGGTTAATACGACCCTGCTAATCGGTGGGGTGGCCTCTTTGATCCTAACGATGGTGTTTTACGACGTGATTCCATCGGGGAACGGGGTGTCACTAGCCTCGGCATTTTTAGTCGGCTTGATCGAAGAAACTGCCAAAACAATCATTATCATTACCTTCATTAATCGCTTCAAACTTAATTATATTTTGAATGGCATCTTGATTGGTGCAGCGATTGGGGCGGGATTTGCGATTTTTGAAACCGCTGGTTATTCGAATGAATTTGGGTTGGCAACGATTTTTCTACGCAGTTGGCAGGCCATTGGCACCCATACCATTTGGGCAGCAATTATTGGCGCGGCCGTCATTTTGGGTAAACAACGGCACCATCAATTTACCTTCCACGATGCATTTACTAATCTGCACTTCATTGGCTTTTATTTATTAGCGGTCTTTTTACATGCAATGTGGGATTGGAACATCCCCATTTGGTGGGTCGATGAATTCTACGTTCAAAAAATCGTATTAATTGTGATCGGCTGGTTGGTCATCTTCATTTTGATCGATGCTGGCTTGCGCGAGGTTCGTACCCTGCAGGGGCAACGCATTCGACAACGCTTGAAACGGTCATTTAATAGGGCTAAGTAGCTTAGCAATCGTTAATGTAACGCTAGCTTAGCTTGGCTAACTGAAGAAAAGCAGTAATAATTATAACAAGCGAAAGGGGAGGTGTAATGATGCCGTTTGGCGAAAATATTAAGCAACTTAGAAAGCAGCATTCATTAACGCAGGAACAATTGGGTCAAAAACTCAATGTTTCGCGTAAAACGATTTCGAGTTGGGAAAACCAACGCTCATATCCTGACATTCCAATGCTGCTAAAAATTAGTAGTGATTATGATATCGACTTAAACGCACTATTACGGAAAAGTAGCGATATCGTAAATAATTATCAAAAACAGGGTGATATGATGAAAAGGACTAACGTTATAAGTAAGATCAGTTATGGGTTAAATATTTGCCTACTATTTTTGTTTTATTTTAATTCCGTTAATTATTGGCATATTCAATTGCCATTTGTAACTTTGTTGTTACTGATTAACGTGATTGTATTTAATGTGACCCAAAGTGATTTTCATCCATTAGCTAGTAATAAGCAATTAGTGATGATTACAGCGGGCTTGTTCTTGATTTTCCAATTGGGGTTAAGCATCGCTGTAAACCCAAGCCTTTTTTCACTGATTCGCACTAGTTCAATGAGGGCTTATCAACTTGGTGAAATATTTGGATCATTATTGGCAGTGATATCAATGAGCTTTTTGGCGTTATTTAGCTTTTTGATCATTGTATTTGGCTACAGGAAGCCGAAACCATATCAATATAGTAATTAAAAAGAGATGCTAGTCGTAAATTTAACGATTAGCATCTTTTTTGGTTGAAATTATTTTTTGAATCCGAATAAGAATCCAGCAATGTGTTTATCGATCACTGGGTTTTCATGCAGCATTGAGTGTTCAGCACTTAATGGATCACTGCGGTAAAGCCAGAATTGGTATGACTTAACGTGGGGTTTAACTAAATCACCCATTGGTTTCACAATGTCGACTGCTTCTTCAGCATCACTCTTTAAGTTCCAAATTTCTCCAGCGATGTTTAAGACTTCCAAGTTTTTAGGAAGGTTCTTAGGGCCACCCTTGGCATATGGATCGTTAGTTGGGTAATCATTAGCAATCGATACGAACTTAGAAACTACTGGAACGTCCTTTAGGTGGGGATGGTTAACCATGTAGTAATAAGCAATACTTCCACCGGATGAGTGCCCGATTAGGTTAACGTGGGTGATATTGTACTTGTTCTTTAGATACTTCATCACGTTGACCATTTGGTTGCTTTCCTTGTACGGATGGGTATTGTCCTTAAAGACTAATTGGACTAGCGGGTTATCCGCCTCCACTTTTTTATATTGCTTGGCAGTAGAAACCTTACCATCTTTAGAGATATTAATTTTAAGGGTCCGACTGGCAATGTTGTGTTCACTGTATTGTTGAATGAAGTCGTCAGTAGAAACTGCATTACCAGCGAAACCAGGAATGAAGACCGTCGCGGTACGACTTTTATTAACGGCAACATCGTTTAAAACGTTCCCACGGAATTGCCAATTAATAGTAAAACAGAAAATAATTGCTTCAATAAAAAGGATAATTGCAATCCCAATGTGTTTTTTACCAATACGCATGATAAACTTCCTTTACTTATCTTAGGTTTATGACCTATGTTAATATAATATTAACATGATATTATAAAACATTTTAAAAGAAAAGTGGTAATAATAAAATGCAAGATAATCTTTACGATATTACAATCATTGGCGGTGGGCCAATCGGGATGTTTGCCGGTTTTTATGCGGGGTTGAGAAACTTAAGGGTTCAATTAATTGAAAGCTTACCAGAACTGGGTGGACAGCTAAATGCAATTTACCCGGAAAAGACAATTTTAGATGTTGCTGGTTTTACTGGTGTTACTGGTAAACAACTAGTTGAACGGCTCAAAGCGCAGTTAGAAACAATGGATGTGGATGTTAAAACTGGTCAGGCGGTTACGGACTTAAAGAAGCAATCGGATGGATTTGAAATCACAACCACGAGTGCAACTAGTTATTCAAAGACGGTGCTAATTGCGACGGGTGGGGGCTCATTTGAACCTCGTAAGTTAGCGGTTGCCGATGTTGATCGCTTTGAAGGAAGCAATATTATTTATAGTATTCAAAACCGAGCTGATTTTAAGGGTAAGACGGTGATTGTTGCAGGTGGGGGGAATTCTGCTGTTGATAATGCATTATTGCTTGAAGGCGTTGCTAAACAGGTTTATTTAGTTCACAGACGGAACGACTTTCGGGGCCTAGAACACATGGTCGAGACGCTAAATGCATCTTCAGTTAAGTTGATTACCCCATATTTAATTAAAAAAATATCCGCTCAAGATGATCAAGTGTTAGTAACTGCCAAGAAAATGCGGACAGCTGATGAAACAATTGACATTTTAGCGGATAAAATTTTAGTGAATTATGGATTTATTTCTAGTAATAAGGTTACTAAGGGTTGGGCAATCGATTTAGATGAATCACATCACATGTTCAATGTGGACACAGAGATGGCGACCAGCGTTGATGGCATCTATGCCGTCGGTGATAGCGCAACCTATGAGGGGAAGGATACGTTAATTGCGACCGGGTTTGGTGAAGTTCCACTTGCGATTAACCATATTGCAAAGTCACTATATCCTGACCGTCATGAACCCATTCATAGCACATCGATTAGACGTTAATGATGATTACGTTTCTTAGGTTTCTTTTGATTCCGAGAAACGTTTTTTTGATTTTGGTCCAGTTCTTTACGCATATAGCGGACTTCTTTATTCAGTAGCTCTACTTGTTTCATCAAGCGGTCCAATTTATCTGAAGTTCCTTCATTTTGAGCGTTATTTTTAGTGAAGAAATCGGTGATAGAAGAGGTTAACAAACCAATAAAGCCGACTCCACCAATCATTAAGAAGGCAGCGTCAATTCTGCCGCCAGCAGTTTGGGGAGCGATATCACCATATCCAACGGTAGTGGCAGTTGTGATCGCCCACCACATGGCGGTTTTTAATGGATAATGTTCAAAATGAGAGAAGATAAGTGCCGCAATAATTAAGATAATGATACTGACTGAGAAGATATATATAAAACCAGTATCGTATATAAATTGATGGATCTTTTTGGTTAATTTACCATCCCAACCCAAGTGCCAAAAAATATGGTACCCCCGAATGATTCTAATGACCCGATAAATGCGAAAAAATACGAAAATCGGGTGGCCAGGGATGAGTGAAACTAGGTCCAAACAAGTTGATATGAAAAACCGTTGTTTATTTTGACTAATAACCAGGTTAATAATGTAATCGAGAATAAAGATAATCCAAATTCCATAATAAATCCCCATTATCCAGCCACGGTACAAGTAAATAATTCGTGAATAATCTAAAATTACCATCACGATTGAAGTAATGGCCAAAATGACGATTGCAATATTATAAAATAATTGCCACTTTTGCTTTTTGATTTTAGTAATGATAATTCACTTCCTTAATGATTAACGGGATACTACTTATTTGCATCTGGGTTGGTAACCTTTAGGCGGTTAGAATCAGTTGATTTATGGCTTACTTCTGGTGCATCGGTCTTGTATAAATCAACAGTTGATTTACCACCGTGTTTAGAAAGAACGCTGGTTGATTTTTTGCCCAGTTCTTTTTCAATCTTTTCAGCTTTTTGGAGTCCATTAGCATAGTTATAATCACTAGCATCAACTGCAGTAAAGCCCTTTGGTTTATAGAACCTTAATAGATTTTGTTCGTTTAGGGTATCAGAAAGCGATAGTTCAAGGCCAACTTTATCCTTGATCTTTTGTACCGCTTTGATCTGTGCTTTGTTCAACTTAGCTGGTTCACCTGTTTTATTGTCATAAATGGTACCACTAATGGAAGTGTATTGTGGATCGACCCAATCACGATTTCTAAATGCAACGACTTGATCATGTTTACTTGAGAATAAATCAGTTCCAAATTGAACGAATGGCTTAGAATTAACACCTAAAATGTGAAGGAGGGTCGGTAAGACGTCAATTTCACCACCGTACTTGTGGCTGATGAATCCCTTTTTAGTTCCAGGGATGTTCAACATGAATGGGACCCGCTGCATTTGGGTATTATCGAAGTCATTCCATTTTTCAGGATCATCACTTACCACCTTAGCGAGATTTGCATTTTCAGAATCAGAAATTCCATAGTGGTCACCATAAATCATGATGACCGAATTCTTAAGTAGTCCCGCTTTTTTAAGGTAGGCGTAGAATTCCTTAACGGCTTCATCTAGATAGTGGGCGGTCTTGAAGTAGTTATCAACGATCGTATCGCCCGTATCGGTAGTTTTAAAATCATCGTCATTATCTTCGGAATCCAAGGTAAATGGGAAGTGGTTAGTAACTGTAATATACTTCACATAGAATGGCTCTTGTAGGTTTTGTAGATATTTGACCGAGTCTTTGAACAATAATTTATCCTTTAGTCCGTAACCGGTTGATTTATCACCTGAAACATCATAGTAACTAGCGTCAAAGAAATATTGATACCCCATATTCTTGTAGGTATTATTACGGTTCCAGAAACTAGCAACGTTACCATGGAAAACGGCACTGGTGTAGTTACCATTTTGCTTTAGGATCGCAGGAGCAGCTTGGAACGTATTGTCACTGCCGACTTGGGCAAATAAAGATCCTTGGGGGAGACCATAGGTACTAGTTTCTAGCATGTTTTCAGCATCAGATGTTTTTCCTTGACCCACTTGGTGGAAGAAATTGTCAAATGCATAGGTTGATTTACTGTGATAGATCTTGTTTAAAAATGGAGTCACTTCTTGACCATTAATTTTTTTATCAATTAAAAATTGTTGAAAACTTTCTAAGTGAATCACGATTACGTTGCGGCCCTTTGCAATCCCCTTCATTTTAGGGTTTGCTGGGGCGTAGTGTTTACGAGTAAAGTTTAATACGGTCTTTAATTCTGACTTAGTCGCCATTGCCCTTAAATCTTTGGTATGTTGTGATTTAGCAGCATCATATCCGGTAAATGCATCGATTCCTAAGTATTTAACAATGTAGGTCCGATCAAAGGTTCTGGTAACCAATTGGGGTCGATCCATTTCACCAAGGCTAAGGTTGAAAGCAAATAATAATACACCAATTGAAGTCATCATAAAGCCAACCTTGGGTCGTAGTGGACGGTTATCAATTTTAATGACCCTAAAAATTAGTAGTAATAATACTAATACGATATCGATCCAATAAATGAAATCATGGAAATTAGTGAGTGCAAGGGAGCTGCCACTGAGCCCTTGATTAACCTTTGAATAACCAGTGATCGTATTAATGGTCATAAAATCGGTAAATTCACGGAAATAAATTACGTTCAGGTACAGAAGTAACGTATTTAAAATATCGAGAATAAATAATAATGGATAAAAAATCCGTGATCGTTTAAAATATAGCGCGATTCCAAATATTAAAACGGTAGTAGCAAGTGGGTTAATGATAGCGATAAACATTTCAAAGCCACCTGTAATTCCAAGTTGGAAGTCAACAAAATATGCAACGATTGTTTTGATCCAAAATAAAATAACCAGTAGCCAAAATAAGCCCATTCTAGTATTTAATTTTTTAATGGTTTGTTTAAGAAGTGACAAGATCAAGTCTCCTTTTTTGCATATAACTTATTTAATATTATCAAAATATCTGTTAAATAGCATGATTTGATTACGAAATATTAAAAAAATTAATCTAATCAGTGCGTAAAACACAATATATTGTTATAATAATAGAAGAATGTCCTATATATAGAAATGAGTTAATAGATGAAGGAGGGTTATTGTGGATTTAGCTAAATCAATTACAAATGCTAAGCTTAAGGTTATCAAAAACGATGGCGCTGTAGTTGAATTTCATCCAGATCAATTACGAAATACGTTGAACGAGTTCACTGATAGCCCTGAGGTAATTAAACGTTCTGAAATGTTAATCTTTGCGCAATTATTATCTTATTCCGAGATTAAACAATTTGACTTAAAATGCATTGTTTATAGAACCCTTCGCCAGTTGAGATACTCTAAAATTGCAAATCAATATTATCGAAAGAAACTCGCTCGTGAATTATAATTAAGATTATAATTACGGGGAGATGAAAAAATGGCCTTTAATGTATATATTGTTCGTCATGGACAGACTTATTATAATATTTACAATAAATTACAGGGATGGAGTAATTCACCATTGACCCAAAAGGGAATCGATGGCGCCAAAAAAACTGCTGAAAATCTATCGCAGGTCAATTTTAAAGCTGCTTATTGTAGTGATACTACCAGAGCACAACAAACGGCTGATATCATATTGCGTGCCAACCAGGTATCTAATGCTAAGTTGACGGTTTCGCCATTCTTTCGGGAAGAATTTTATGGTTATTTTGAGGGCACTGATATGAATCAAGCGTGGTACCTAGCTGGTGCTCCGCATGGTAAGCCTACTTTTAAATCCATTGTGGAAAGTTCATCAATTGGGCAAGCTAAGGATTATTTGAAAGAAGCAGATCCGTTCCATGATGCTGAAAATAACGAAGAATATTGGCAGCGATTGAATCAGGGCTTGGATCTAATTAAAAACAATGCGCAGTTGCAAAATGATGATAACGTTCTTTTGATAAGCCATGGTAATACCGTTTTAAGCATTGTAGAACGTTTCGGGCATGGTAAATACGATGTGACCGAACGACCTGCAAACGGCAGTATTACTAAATTGAGAATTAGTGATGACGATGCTGAAATTACAGCTTACAATCTAAAACCATAAAAAAAGACGTAACGATTATAATCGTTACGTCTTTTTTGATTAATTAATAATTAATCACCAACACGGCTAGCACCAACAAGGTTCCACCATGAAGCGTGAATGCTTTCCTTGATCACACCACGATTTTGTGCATCGATCATCTTACCGTTACCGATATACATACCAACGTGAGTGATACTTCTAGCACTTGAACCAAAGAATACTAAATCACCTTTTTTAAGGTTATCAACTGATACTTTTTTGTTTGAGTTATATTGAGCTTGGGCAGTTCTTTGTAAGTTAATGCCCAATGCCTTTTTGTAAACGTACTTAGTAAAGCCAGAACAATCAAATGATGATGGTCCAGTAGCACCCCAAACGTATCTAGCACCCATGTGAGTATCTGCTTCACTCAATAGTGAGCTTGCATCATCAGCAGTAGCTGCATGAGCTTGTTTTACTGAAGTGAGTGATGCACCTGCAGTAAAGAGTGTGAATGCGGTTGCGATGCTTACAAAGACTTTTTTCAAATGATTATTCATGACTAAGTTAATTCCTTTCGATTTCTGGTTTTATTATTTATTTATTTATTTATAATGTTTAAATCAACAGTTATAAGATTACCAATTTTATGTTACAGAAATATAACACGGTCTTTGCAAGTCAGTTAAATCATATAACAAGGCTGTAATTTAACTGTGTTTATCATAAATACTAGTTTAATTTCATCATAATATGATAAAGTATTGTTATATATATTCGAATGGAGATAATGCGTATGAATTGCAACCATAAGTTTATTAGCCCCATTGACATCCATAAATTAATTTTTCGAATTGGTGAAGTAAGTAAGATTTGTAATGTGTCGCCACGTCAATTACGTTACTGGGATCAAAAGGGTTTTATTCAATCAAATCGCCATGATGAAAGCAGCTCGCGGGTATACGATTTTCCAAACCTCCTTAGGATTGGTTTGATTAAGGAATTTTTAGATCAAGGATATACCCTTAGGGCTGCTGTAGAACGGACAGATCAGCGCCAAGAAACAATGCGCAAATTACACCGCTTTTTAAACCAAGCTGTTCATGGGATTGAAAATATCGATGGACATACAATGCTTAATTTAGGCTATTTTGATAAACAAAAAAAGAACTATCTTTATGGCTATTTAGATGATAATAACGATCCAGTATATCAAGTCGTGCCGGTGGATTAGGATTAACATAAAAAGACCCCGTAGTAATTTACTACGGGGTCTTTTGGTTTCTAAATTAGTCTTTATTTTTGGTAGTGGGGATTTGTTCAGCTAACTTACTTAATGCGATTGCTAGGATTGGGAAGATAATGTTAAAAATAATCGTTCCATAAACGATGAAGATTCCAGCCTGCCTAATTGCTTGAATATCAACGCTAATCAATGCTAGTCCGACTAAGATTGTAAATCCAGCGAAGTAGCGAATGATTTGTCCTAATGCATCCATCACATCGGCAAGTGATTCGAAGAATGGCAATTCTCGATTGCGATAATGAATTGCAATCCATGCGATTTCTAATAGCGCCACAGTCCCTAAGATGGTGCTACTAATAATTAAGGTTTCCCAACTGGTACGCTCAATGCCCATTGCATAACTAGTCGTTAGGTTAGTTAGTTGTAAACCAGTTATTAAACTAAGTGCAAATGCACCTACCCAATAAATCGGGTGTAAGATGGAACGACTAATGATGAATAACACAATTAATGCGAAGAGGGTAATTAAAGTGATACTCATAATGCCGTATTTTGCAAAGTTTGATTTCAGTTCGGTTTGTTGAGCTGGTTGTCCAGCAATTGCAACTTCTGAGTTTTGCAACGGAGTTCCTTGTAACATTACATCGATATTCGTTTGGATATTATCGATCGTTTGAGCAGTTTGCTTAGCGTTAGTCGGATCTGATTGTAGAATCACTGTTATTTTAGTGGTCTTGTTATTGGCACTATTGTAGTTGTAAAGTGATTGTTGGAAATCAGTATCGGCTAGTTGATTAGGGGTAATGTAATAGACTGCCCCGACACTACTCTTAGCCAGTCCATCCAAATAATCATAAATTGAATCAAGCTTTTGGTTAACGGCCTTGGTAGCAGTACTAATTTCGTTAAAGATATCTTTAGCTTCTTGCAGTTTGGATGCGTATCGATTGAGCTTAGTGGAAATACTGTCCGTGGAGTTAGCAATTTGTTGGCCCTTTGCTTGAATGGAACTCAAGCTTGAGGCGGCACTTGAAATCGTGTTATTTAAATCATTAACTTCATTTTGATAGTCACGGATGTTGCGAGATGCAGTTCTTCGATTAGCGATACTGGAACGCGATGCCGTTCCCGAAAGTTGACTCGATAACTGACTGTTTTCTGCAATTAACTCACTCGCAGCCGATTTTAATTGGCTAACCGTACTAATTTCAGATGTTAATCCATCCGGATCGATATCCTTTTGGCCCTCATTTGCCTGCTTGATGGTTTGATTTAAGCTAACCTGAGCTTGGTCAATCTTTCTGGTAATACTATTGAGTTGGCTTTGTACATAATATTTATTGATTGGTACCCCACTAGGTTGGGTAACGGAATAAACAGCATTGACGTTATCAACTGACTTTAATTTAGTCGTTAGTGAATCGATTTTTTCAAGATTATCCTGTTGATTCAACGCTTGATTATTATGGATATAGATAGTGATCGGAGTGGCCTTTCCTTGGCTAAAGTGAGCTTGGAGGATGCGTGCCCCGACTGCAGCTTGTTGACTACTTTTAGCATTATCTAAATCACTATAGGTAACGTTATTCCGATAAGAATATGCAAATGGTCCTACAATGTAAGCAACAAGAATGATTCCTACGAATGGTTGCCATAACGATAGGCGCATTAATTGATGCCAGAAACGGTGATTTTCAACATTGATTGGGTTATGGCGTGGCCAAATCAATTCAGGCCCCATCAAACTAGTGAAGATTGGGTTGATCGTAAAGACAGCGACCAGTAGAATCAAGAATACGATTGATAGGGATGCTAGAGCCTTTAATGGGTAGAATGGAACGAAGTAAAGACCAGCAAACCCAATTGCTAAGACTAAACTTACTGTGATAATCGAAGGAGCGACCCGTCCCAATCCACTTGAAGTGGCGTTGAATGAATCCCGATGGCTGCTGTTTTCCTCACTGACTGCCTTAATGATCATAAAATTAAAAATACTGCCTAAAATGATGGTGATCAAAGTAATTAGCAATGGGGTTAATTCTGAAAACAAGAAGTTTTTATGAATGGTTAAATTACCAATCAAGCTAAGTGCAGTTAGCTCTGTGATTAACAGGGTCACTGCTGAAATGACTGGTGCGATGATTGAACGGAAGAAAATCATCATTAATACGATTGCAATTACAAACGCAATCAACATGAATGTTTTAGATGCACTAGCTAATTTTTGAGCGTTGGCATTTTCAATTAAGGCAGGATTAGTAACGTATGTATTTAATCCTGAAACATTCATTTGTTCTTGTAACTTACTAACCAAATCATTGGATGTTAAATAAGCTTTATCAACAGTTACCTTCACGATCTGAGTGGTTTGATCGTTAGAAAATAATTGTAATTTACCATTAGGACTATTATTAATGGAGCTAATTTGTTTAATGCCAAGGCTGCGATTATTTTGCAATTTGTGAGTGACCGTATCGATTCGATCCTGTTGGTTACTATTGATCTTACCGTTAGGATTATTGTAAACAACATCTAAGGTTGTTGAGTTTGCTAATCCATGGCCCCATGAATTTTGTAATCGTTCAGCCTTCATAACCCGTGATGATTGGTTAAATTTTGGTTGACCATAGTTAGTAATTAAATCTGTAACGTTTGGTAATTTAGCTAGGGCGAAAAAAACAGCTACTAGCCACAAAACAATTACAATTAGCCAATTTTTATTAATTCTTTTTAGTAATTGCACTTAAAAGACTCCTTTTTGTTTTATGAAAAATGTTTGTGGTACATAATCCAAATGAGAACACAGATAATGACGGAAATTAAAATTGAAATGATCCACCCAATTGGTGATTCTGCAAATGGAAGCTTAACGTTCATTCCATAAAACGCAAACACGATATTGGGAACCGATAAAATTAATGAAAAGATTGTTAAGAACTTCATCGTAGCATTTAGGTTACTATCGAGTAGGTTAGAATATGCATCTGCAACTTCACGGGTAACACTGCTTGAGACCTGGGCCATTGAAAGTCCCTGGTTCGCTTCAATGACAATATCTTCTAATCGATCACTTTGAAATTCTGTCAATTGACCCTTTAGGGTTCTTTGGACCGTTGAAAGCATTTCCTGATTTGAAGTGAGCGCCGTAAGAAAATAAACCGTTTTGGTCTGCAGTCCTAACAACTGATTGATTGAATCCCGATTAGCTTGGTGCGTTAAATGGGTTTGAATGTTAGTACGATCTCGATTGGCAGCATTAATATAATCAAAAAATTTAATCGTAATTTGAAACATGGTTTCTAAAATAAGATCAAAAATGAAGTTCGGATCCTTAATATTAGGGTTATTAATAATTGAAGTAATTAGTGGGACCACGTACGCAGTTCTTTTTCTGGTGAAAGTAAACAACATATGGTCGCTAATTAATAAACCAACGGGTTCAATGCTAATGTCACCCTTAAATCGAGGTTGGATTGGCGAATCGTAGATAAATAAACGGTAGTTATTTTCCTCATCGAACTCAACACGGGGTCGCTCATGAATATCCATCGCATAATCTAAGATATCATGTCTAATTTGATAGGTATCACGGAGCTTAGCACGATCTTTTTCATCCGGATTTTCCACTCTTATCCAGTTGAACTTATTATTGACCATCTGGGTTGTTATCAAAATCATCTTTCCTTTATCTTATAATTACCTATTATTATAGTTTATCAAAGTATGGTTTTGGTGTGATTTTTATAAAAAAGTTGAAAAAAAGTAAAATTTTGTTTCCGTTTAGCTAATTTATTACTATAATAAAGGTTGCTGTTTAAAAGCACGATTGATAGAGGGGAAAATAAGTGAATAATAGAAATGATAAAAAGTTTACACCAAGAACTAATCCGTTAAAGCAAAAAAAGGGTCAACTCAGTGATGCTAAGCATAGTAAGAAGCGAGGCAGGGGGATGATTGCGATTTTGATCATTATCGTAATTTTAGCTGTCCTTGTATTCGGATTTGCAGTTAGAAAGATTAGTAATAAGTTAGAAAATAAACAACAACTACAATCACAGTCAAGCAACGTATTGACCTCAGAGCAGATTCAACAGATTAAGCAGCGTAGAACGTTTGCAAAGACAATTGCGGAACCAGCAATAAAGGTTTATCAAAATAACTTTCATGTGCTACCTAGTATTGTAATTGCTCAGGCCATTTTGGAATCCGACTGGGGTAATTCCAAACTGTACCAGGTTGCTAAAAATCCATTTGGAATCAAGGGAACATACAATGGGCAATCGATTTCATATGACACGACTGAGTACGTGAATGGTAAAAAAATTACGGTTGCTGCTCAATTTAGAAAATATCCAACCTTAGAGGCTGCGATTAAGGATCATGATAAATCAATTAAGACTCATTTCATAAAAGAAGAAAACGTTACTAGTTATGTTAAGGCTGCTAATTTATTACAAAAGAATACTTATGCTACTGATCCACAGTATGCTAAAAAGTTAATTAGTGTCATTAAACAATATGATTTGAGTCGTTATGATCTGCAAGCTTTGAATAATAATTAAACTATTAGACTAGCTATTTAGGGATTACTTGTAATATAATTTATTTAGTATTTTGTATATTTTGTTATTAATTAAAAATGAAGGGAAGATCAATGCTGGATATATTGTCTAAAATGTATGGGCCATTCTTTGACCCCCATAACTGGACTTCAGTTATTACATCGGGGAGCGATTGGCTCGTTATACTTTCGTTGGTTTTGATAGAGTGTTTATTATCTGTTGATAATGCGGTGGTATTAGCTGCACAGACGCAGTCGTTACCAACTAAGAAACTCCAAGAAGAGTCACTATTTTATGGAATTTGGGGTTCTTACATCTTTCGGTTCTTAGTGATTGGATTGGGAACGTTCTTGATTCATCTTTGGGAAATCAAGGTAATTGGAAGTTTGTACTTGGTTTATCTGGTTTACAAACATTTCTCAAGCCATGGCAAAAAGAAACAACGGACGCAAAAGACACATTCGACTGATCCAAAGAATCATCGAAAGTTATTTTGGATGGTAGTAATTCAAATTGAAATGATGGACATCGTCTTTTCAGTTGATTCAGTACTAGCTTCATTAGCAGTTTCACCGAACCCAGTGATTGTATTGATTGGTGGGATGATTGGAATCTTATCGATGCGTGGGGTAGCTGAAGTAATTATGATATTAATGAAGAAGATTCCAGAACTAAAGTCAATGGCCTATGTCTTGATTGGAATCATTGCAATTAAGCTATTTATTTCAATTCCTGCAATCGATATTGAAATTCCACCACTACTTTTTAGTGGAATTGTATTATTAACGGTAATCATTACGATGATTATTCATGTTGTTAGAAAGAAACGGGGGCCTGTTAATAATGATCAATAAACTAACCCGTGATAATTTTTCAGAAGGCGTCGCTGCACCATTAACGATCATTGATTTTTGGGCACCATGGTGTGGGCCCTGTAAGATCATGGATCGAATTATCAAAAACTTAGCAGCCGAATATGGTGACCGCGTTCAATTCGCCAAGTTTAACGTCGATGATAACCAAGATATCGCTGAAAAATATAAGGTCTTTAGCATTCCGACCCTAGTTGTCTTTAAGGATGGTAAGGGTGTTGAAAAGGTCTCTGGTATTTTTCCTGAACCCATGTTAGCCAAATTCATTGAAAAAAAGATTGCAGAGATCAGCTAAAAATTAAATTGACATCCAGATTAAGAAATGCTAATATTTTTAATAAATCAATTAAGAATAATTTAAATTCCATTTAAGTAGAGCATTGTCTGGGGGTCAGGAAGTCGGTGGTTGCTGCGAACCGATCAGGATAATGAATTCGAAATACCGGAATTAAGCGTCGTTATTAATCGGAATTAGATCCGTTACCATCTAATGAGTGAATAGCTACTTTGTTGTGGCTATTAAATCGGGTGGTACCACGGTATAAAAGTCGTCCCAATTACATTAATTTGTAATTGGGACTTTTTGTTTGTTTAAATATAGAAGGGATTTGTTATTGTTATGGAAAAGAAACGACCAACCATTGGATTGAAAGAGGGCATCTTAGTATTATTTGTACTATTATCAATTATGGCTTTCGGAATCATCGGATTAAAGATTAGTCCTGAAGTGCCGATTTTAATGGGGATTATGCTATTAATTTTTTGGGCTAAATTACGAGGCTTTTCATGGGATGATATTCATGAAAGCTTCGTGATTGGAATTAAAAATGGGATTGTACCATTATTTATCTTTCTATTAATTGGCTCATTGATTGGGGTTTGGATTGCTACTGGAATCATCCCAAGTTTAATGGTTTTTGGTTTCAAATTAATTAGCATTCGGTGGTTCTTACCATCAGTATTCGTGGTGTGTGCACTGGTGGGTTCGATCATTGGAAGTGCATTTACCATTATTTCTACTTTAGGGATTGCGTTCATGGGAATTGGCCTAACGATGGGGATCAATCCAGCGATGGTTGCTGGAGCGGTCCTCTCTGGTGCCGTATTTGGTGATAAATCGTCACCACTATCTGCAACGAATAACCTTTCCGCCGCAGTCTCTGATGCGGACTTGATTACCCACATTAAAAACATTATGTGGTCAACCTTACCAGCTAGTATTGTGGCATTCTTTATTTATGCTTTTATGAGTCATGGAAATGGAGATGCTAACTTGGGCCGTATCCAAGATACCGTGTTAACACTTCATCAAAACTTTACCATTTCATTTTGGGCAGCAATCCCGGTCCTACTGCTTTTTATTTGTTCATGGTCCAAGATTCCAACCATCCCCACTTTATTTATTAACATTATTGTTTCTTCTATTATTGGGATGGTTCAAACTCCTGGGTTGAACCTAGTCAAACTGAATAACGTAATTCAAAGCGGCTACATTGCGCATACACGCAATCCACAGGTTGATGTATTATTGACCCGCGGTGGCATTTCAGGAATGATGGGAACAATGTCATTGATTTTTGTGGCCCTAGCCCTTGGTGGGATTTTAATGCATCTTGGGATTGTAGATGCCGTAATCAAACCATTAACTGACAAACTTGAAACAGAAGGTAATTTAATCACGACTGTGATCGCTACTTGTATCGGGGTCAATATCTTTATTGGTGAACAATACCTATCGATTATTTTACCTGCGAACGCTTTTAAAAAGACGTTTGCTGAAAATAACTTAGCACCAGTGGCATTAAGTCGGGCTCTTGAAGATGGGGGAACGGTTATTAACTATTTAATTCCATGGGGGGTCGCTGGAGCATTTGCTACTAATGCATTAGGGGTTCCTACGATTCACTACCTACCATTTGTATTTGTTAGTTTATTATCACCCGTTTTTTCCATTATTTCAGCTTATACTGGGATTGGAATCAAGCATTTAAAACCCGTTCAAAAATAAATTCAAAT
Organism: Nicoliella sp. ESL1120; assembly: GCF_058508515.1. NCBI lineage: Bacteria > Bacillati > Bacillota > Bacilli > Lactobacillales > Lactobacillaceae > Nicoliella > Nicoliella sp. ESL1120. Next base: position 130,191 of record NZ_CP196383.1, on the reverse strand, counting down.
GATTTATTAACTAAATATTCCTTTTGAGCGATAGCATGTTGTTAATACTTAGCATGCTATCGTTTTTCATTCTCTCGATAATGATATTTTACATACTATTTACGTAAAATATACAGTTTTTGATTAAGTGTTTTTATTAAAAACTGATTAAATAAGGATTTTAATAAATTTAAAAAGTAGAAATATTACAAAATATGCAAAAATGCATAAATAAAATGTATATTTTAGGCTGATTTATAGTCAGCAATGACAATGAAAAAACAACTAATTGTTACAAAACTGTTACAATATTACAAAAACACCCCGTTTATTTAATATTCACGATATTTTGGTGTAACACCTGGTAGGTAGAATACTCACAGTTAATCAAATCAGATTAGCTGTTTTCATGTAAACGATCCAGAAAACGATATCAAGGAAACGATATCCAGATTATGTTTTATATAGAAGGAGAGATTTTTATCTTACGGAATAAGAATTTAAAGAAGGTTTTAGCTTCAACTACTGTTGCTGCTGGATTATTTGTCGCTGGTGTCGGTGCTGTTAATGCCGATGCTTCTACTAAGGTTACTGTTCAATCAGGAGATACTCTTTGGGGTATTGCTCGTCAATATAACGTTGACTTAACAGCCCTAGAACAAGCTAACGATTTAAATGACAACTCAATCATTTACGTTGGTCAAAGATTGAACTTACCAGATAACGGAAACACAACTGCTACTGCAACACAAAGTGCAACTACTCCACAAACTAGTGGTGCTACTCAAAGTAGTTACGCTAACACCCAAGCAAATACTGTTACTACTAGTTCAAGCTACAGTGCTAATACTGCAGCTGCTACTACTAGCAACAACACTGCTGCTACTACCACTACTTCAAGTGACGATGCATCCGCTAAGGCATGGATCGCTAACCGTGAATCTGGTGGTTCATACACTGCTACTAACGGTCAATACGTTGGTAAGTATCAATTATCTTCATCATACCTTAACGGTGACTACTCAGCTGCTAACCAAGAAAAGGTTGCTGATTCATACGTAGCTTCTCGTTACGGTTCATGGGCTGCTGCTAAGGCATTCTGGCAAAGCCACGGTTGGTACTAAGATTTAGGACTAATCTAAAATTTAAATTCATTATGAGCGTCGGATCTGATCCGACGCTTTTTTTTGGCTAAAATGCTTGCAGGCTTACAAAAAGTAAGTTAGTATAAAGACATCAATTATATTAATAAGGAGCCACTAACTATGAAATATGGAATTACCGCAGCAACTGGTCATTTTGGCCAAGCCGCATTCAAATCATTAGCAGAATTAGTTGACGCATCAGACATCGTTGCGTTGGTCAGAAACGTTGATAAGGCTAAGGATATTTTTCCAGCGGGGACCGAAATTCGGCCAGCCGATTACACTAAGCCAGAGCAATTGAATGAATCATTTAAGGGAATCGACAAGTTGCTATTCGTTTCTTCCCAACCAGGCCCTGGAATGCCTCGGGACGAACAACATCATAACGTGGTCAACGCTGCTAAGCAAGCTGGGGTTCAATTCATTGCCTACACTAGTTTCCCAGATGCGGACCATGCTGAATCATTTTTGGCTGCAGACCACAAGAAGACTGAACAATGGATCAAGGAATCGGGCATTAAGCATGCTTTCTTGCGTAATAACTGGTACCTACAAAATGATTTAGGGACCATCCAAATGGCCCTTAAAACGGGTAATTTCCCATATTCTGCTGAAGACGGCAAGGTTGGTTGGACCCGCGAAGAAAATTACGCTGCTGGGGCTGCCAAGGTATTAACATTAGATGATCCAAAGGCGGTTTATGAATTCGGTGGTAAGCCAATTTCATACCCACAATTAGTTGACTTCTTGACCGATGGGACTGGCCAAGAAATTTCACCAGTGCCATTGACCGATGATGTTTACAAGCAAGAATTGCTGAAGAGCGGTTTGGATGAACAAACTGCTGGCTTTGTAATCGGGGTTCAAGACCTCATTAAGGCTGGTGAACTAGACGTACCATCAAATGACTTGAATGATGTTTTAGATGGTAAGTTGGAAGCACTACCTGAAGGAATTGCAAAGTTATTGAAATAGATTTTAAATTTAAATCTGAAAAAGCCCGATCCGAAGTGGATTTGGGCTTTTTTGGTATAATTAGACTCTTGTATTATTTTTAATAAATATGATATAGTTCTGATTAGTAATTTATAATTATTTAAAGTAGCTTCAAAAGCCTAGGGGCCAAAAATAAATACACTCAACAGTAGGGAGCTGGAGAATGAAATACTTTGTTTTAGAAACTTTCAAGAAAGCAAATTTTATTAATATAATATTTGCAGCACTAATTTTAGTTGCCAGTATTGCTCTGAACGTATTAACTTCTAACACTACTAATAACAACGTTCTATTATTTATCCATGGAGTAACTGGGGTAGGAATCCCCAGTTTTGCAATTATTTTCGTTGTTGTTTTACCTGCATCGTTATCATTATACGAAGATATGAATCATGGCTTTTTACAATTTATTTTAACCAGGATGAATTTTAAAAAGTATTATATCTACAAACTATTATCAGTTGGAATTATCAATGGATTATTGGTAAGCATCATTTTAATGCTTTTTTTATTAGTATCTTTATTTTATAGTCCGCTTCCTGATCATATTTTGAATAATTTTACTGTGGGTGCTTTCAAAGAATTATATCCTAATAATAAGGTCTTATACTCACTTATATTCATTTTTAACAGTTTTGTATTTAGCTTTGTTTTTTCAATTTTGGGATTGGTAACGACCCTTTTTTGGAAGAATAGTTATGCTCCATCAATCATAACCTTTGTTATTTATTTAATCTCAGAACCATTTTTTGGAATCATAAATTTAAACTGGTTAGGGTTTACAAATCTCTTTAATTATTCAGATAACTCTTTAACAACACCGGCTTCAATTTATTCTACGTTTGCATTAATCTTACTTGTTGAAACACTAGTTGGGTATTTTAAATTCAAGGAAATATTGTATGAATAGAAAAAACATAATCATCTATAATATTATAAAACATAAAATTATATACTTAACTGTCTTGATAGTATTATCGCTTTTTATAATAGCTAATTTATTGGGCTACTTGAGTTATCATAATCACTTTTTTGCAATGAACTGGGTACTTTATTCTTTTAGTCAAAAGTTTACTAGTGTTTTTATAATTCCAATTATCTTTATCGTTTTAAATAATTTTTTAATATCAATCCTTGATTCAAATCGGTTTATTTTAATCAGACTTGGGAGTAGGGAACGGATTGTTAATGTAAAAGCAAAAACATTGATTTTAAATGCATTCTTCTTTGTGTTTAGTGTTTTAATTGTTACTTTAATAATTTCGATCTTAATTGGTAATTTCCAACTTACTTGGAATTATCAAATGATTAAATCATTTACTAGATCGTTTGATGGAATTGAACCTTACACCGTTAATCCATTGATTCAAATTTTTATTTCGATGATTTTATTACTAATGTCACTAATTTTCTGGGGAAGTATTAATCAGGTTTTAGTTAGTACTTTTAAAAATCGAGTTATTCCCACATTAATAACTATTTTTTTTATTATGTTACAAGGGAAGATGACTTCGATTCCTGGATTCCCCAAATGGTTAATTAATGTATCACCAGGGAATCATTTGTTGATTTATTCACTTGATTTCCAAATGAGCCAATCTCTTTATTTGGAATTTATAGTTGATCTAGTTTATTGGGTTATTTTAATCGGAATTGTTTTTTATGTTTTTAAATTAATATATCGTCACAAACAGTTTAGCTAGGGGAAAATAAATGAAAAGAATTGAAATTAATAATTTAAGCTTTAGCTTTAAGCATCAATTAATATTTAATCAGGTTTCTTTATCTGTTGAGCAGGGAGAAATTATGGGGATTACTGGCCCCAATGGGGTGGGCAAGAGCGTCTTTTTTAAACTAATTGCAGGATTGTTATTCCCACAGTCGGGAGAAATCATTGTTAATGGGATCAAATTAGATAATAACTCTTTTCCTCATTCCCTGGGTGTAATGATTGAAGATCCTGGATTTATTGATCGGTTGTCTGGATATGATAACTTACAAATGTTAGCTTCAATCAATAATGTTATTGGCGATTCTGAAATTGAGGCAGTTTTAAAATTAGTGGGGCTATGGGATAGCCGAAATAAAAAAACTAAATTTTATTCACTGGGGATGAAGAAAAAACTAGGCATTGCTCAAGCAATTATGGAAAATCCACATGTTATTATTTTAGACGAACCAATGAACGCACTGGACAGCGAGAGTGTATTCAAGATTAAATCAATTATTAAAGATCTTGCTCACAATCAGGGGGCAACCATCTTAATTGCTAGTCATAATCAATCGGATATTAATGATCTATGTGATGTTGTTTATAAAGTGGAAAATCATGATGTTCAACGAATCAATTAAATATTAATTCAAAAAAGACCCTTCAATGACATTCATCATTGAAGGGCCTTTTTCAAACAACGACTGGCTATATTAGCATTAAATCATCATCCTTAGCTAATGATTTAACTCTTTGAAATTGCTTTAACAGTGAAATAACTTGAACTTAACTTTATTATTATGCTTTCATTGATGATTGGAATATTATAATTGGGTATTTAGTAATTTTTGAATTTTATTTGTACAAAATATGGTAAAATGCAAACGAATAGGGGGATTAGTAATGGAAACCACAACTATTCTAACTTTAGGAAACAATTAAAGATGTATATGGATAAGGCAACCGATAGTTTTGAACCAATCACAATTACACGTAAAGATAATAAAAACTCTGTATTAATTTCTGAAGCTGAATATAATAACATGTTAGAAAATCAATTCGTTCTTGGGAATCCTGCTAATTTAAAGTGGCTTAAAAGGGGAAGTCACAGATAGAGAAGGGCCAATTCATTAAGAGAGATTTACCTGATGATGATTAAATGTTTTACAGATAGTGGTTGGGAAGATTATTTATGGATACAAAAAATAGTAACCCCGATTTAAAACGTTTAAATAAACTGATTAGTAATATCGCCAGGACTCCATTTGGTGGGATTGAGAAGCCAGAACCACTTCATGGTGAAATGACTGGGTACTGGTCCCGCCGCGTTAACAATCAAGATCGAATTATTTACACGGTTACAGAACGTGAAATTATTATTATTGCTTGTAGAAACCATTATGGCAATCACTAGGATTCATTACTAAATTTCGATTTGAAGGAAATAATAAATAATTCCAACCAAAAAAGCTCACTAACGCCATTGAAGTGCCCTATAATTGTTAGATTTTGTCTAACAATTATAGGGCACTTCAACTTAGGGGTTAATTAAACATTTCTTTTTTTAATAACATGGATTTTATTTAAACAAGATTATTTAAAATTGATTTATTATGATAATAAAACGTTAAAAATTAAAATTAAATTAAAAAAATATTTTATTTTGATTTGAAATACATTTATTATTAATGATAATTTAAATGGATTGGGGGTCTCCAATATGACATTAAAAAAAAGCAACATTAAAAAAAAGCAAAGAAATAACTTATTTAAATTACTATTAGGTCAAGCATTTTTATTAACTAGCTTTAGCATTTTTAATATAGTTTTGTTTTATTTATTAGAACAAAACTATAACGCTAATTCTATAACTTTAGGATCATTTGGTATTATTGCTGCATTACCACCATCTCTAATTGCAATTGGCGCACCAATGTTAGATAACCTTACACACATTAAAATTAAATTGATTTTTTTGCAAGTTATTTCTAGTGTTAGCATTGTAATCGCTGGAATGTTTTTATTATTTCATTACTATATTTATTTCATTGGATTTTTTTATTTTATCATTATCATTGCAACAACGGTTTCCACGTCAATAGAAATTAGTTTTATTCCTATGATATTTGATCAAGATGAAAATGAAATTGAGCATTCAGTTGATTTACAATATTTTTTAGGATCTGGGTTAACTGTCCTTATAAGTGTAATTACTTCGTTAACTTTATTAAAAATTGGTAGCTTCAATTTGTTGATATTTAGCTTTATTTCAGCTCCATTAGGAATTGTATGCTACTTAAGCATTAATCACAAAGAAAATTATGTTATATCAAATAGTAATGAAAAAATAAATTTTTCATACTTCAACAAAATAATTAAAAAAATTCACCAATTTATAAGTACAATGCCAGCTTTCATTATTATTTTATTTGAAGCAATTTTAGGTGGACTTAGTGGTTTATTAATGAATTTAATGCCATTAACAATGAAAGAAGTTGGAGCACCCGTAGCTTTATTTGCTATAGTTACATCAGTTCAAAAATTAGGAGACTTTATAGGTGGTTTCCTTGCACCATTTATAAAAATTAAAGCATCTAGTTTTTTTATCTTAGATTACTTATTATCAGGCTTTTGTATTTATTTAATATCTTTCAGTATTCCTAACATAATTCGGTTATTATTATTATTATTAGCGGGGATTGTTATGGGAATGTCAGGAAATGTTTTTGAAAAATTAATGTATAGATCATATAACGTTGGTGATGTATCATCAATGCATGCTCTTACTACTAGTACGTTTGCTCTTTTTTCTGTAGTTGGACTGTTTGCAGCATGGATTAAGATAAACACTTTGGAACTTTGGAAAATTGTTGGAATTATTACAGTTGTATTTTCTCTATTATTATTATTAATTATGAAAAAATTCATTAAAAGTAATTTGTAAAATATGTTGCTCTTATACTAAATAGTGTAGGAGTTTTTAATTTTTATAGTTATTCAAAAAGATATTCAAAAATAGTATTGAGAGTGTCAAATATCTTGTGTAAATGAAAATGTCCTTCCCGAATTCTAAAACATGGATTCCAGTGTATCTTGAACCAAACTAAATCCATTATGAATCCTTAAACTAAACTTGGCATTGTAATCTACGATTACTATTACTAAGGATCTTTCTAAGGATTCTTCATTTGGAAATTGCTCACGCTTTTTAATATGGCGTTTTAATTTCTTATTGAAGCTTTCGATTAGATTTGTGCTGTAAATACTAGCTCTAATTGAAGGTGGAAATTCAAGCCATGTTAATAAGCGCTGATTATTCCTTAAACTATTCATCAATTTAGCATATTATCCCAGATTAATGCTGATTCAGTTGGAGCAATATCATAACCAATCACTTCTTTATTGTCATTGGGTTTAATTCCAATAGCTAAAGGAAAGTATATGAATTATCCGGTGGTGAACAGCAAAGGGTTGCCATCGCTAGAATGATTATGAAAAACCCAAAGGTATTATTGATTGATGAACCAACAGCTGCCTTAGATACTGATAACTCAAGGGATATTTGGAACATGTTTTATACCGAATTAGAGATTTGAATAATATAATGATTATCTCTAGCCATGATCCATTGGTTTTTCAATTATCAGACGTTGTCATCGATATTAAAACATTATAAATTATCGTTTTATCCACAAAAAAGCTCACCAACGCCATTCGGCATTGGTGAGCTTTTTCATATCTTAATCATCTGAGTCTAAAACCACGTAGTTCACAGTCTTGATCGCAGAAATATCCTTGCCACCAGCGTATGAAATTGATGATTGTAAATCTTCTTGCATTTCGCGAAGGGTGTCCTTAATGTCGCCTCGGTAAGGGATCAACATTTGACGGCCTTCAACGTTCTTGTATTCACCCTTTTGGGTGTCAGAAGCAGAACCCCAGTATTGCTTGTATTGCTTACCATCAATGGTAATAACACTACCAGGTGATTGTTCGTGACCCGCAAAGAGGGAACCAATCATGGTCATGGTAGCACCAAAGCGAATTGACTTGGCAATGTCACCGTTGGTTCTTAAACCACCATCAGCAATGATTGGCTTTCTAGCGGCCTTGGAACACCACTTGAGGGCGGATAATTGCCAACCACCAGTTCCGAAACCAGTCTTTAGCTTAGTGATACAAGCTTTCCCAGGTCCGATTCCGATCTTAGTTGCGTCAGCGCCGGCGTTTTCGATTTCACGAACGGCATCGGGAGTTCCTAAGTTCCCGGCAATCAAGAAGGTTGATGGAATCTTTTCCTTGATGTACTTGATCATCTTAATTACATAATCAGAGTGACCATGCGCAACGTCGATGGTGATGTATTCAGGCTTTAGGCCTTCGTTCACTAATTCATCGATAAAGTCGTATTCGCTGTCCTTAATTCCAACACTGATTGATGCGAAAAGTCCCTTGGCTTGCATATCCTTGATGAATTGAGCCCGCTTTTCAGGTTGGAATCTGTGCATTACGTAGAAGTAGTCGTTAGATGCTAACCATTCTGCTAATTCTTCGTTGATTACAGTTTGCATGTTGGCAGGAACGACTGGTAATTTAAAAGTCTTAGGACCGAATTTAACGGTCGTATCGGCATCGTGCCGACTTTTAATAATACATTTACTAGGGATTAATTGGATGTCTTCATAGTCAAATACTCTCATTTGAACGCCTCCATAATTCTAAAAAACAATTGCAACAATAATGATTACTTGTCAGCAGTATCCCATGCATTGATCATGATGTTAGTCGCATCACGGTCGGGACCCACGGCAAAAGTATCAAGTTTGATGCCGACAAGTTCACTGACCCGCTTTAAATAATTCTGAGCATTTACTGGGAGTTCATCGACCGTCTTACACTTGGTGATGTCTTCGTCCCATCCGGGAAGTTCTTCATACACTGGTTCACAGCGTTCAAGAACGGAATTATTAGCAGGGTAGTTTTCAATCACTTCGCCGTCAACCTTGTACTTGGTAGCAATTTTGACGGTCTTTAAACCAGAAAGCACGTCTAAACAGTTCAAGGAAAGATAAGTCAATCCAGAAACCCGTTTAGCATGACGTAAAACAACGGCGTCTAACCAACCGATCCGACGGGGCCGTTTAGTAACGACACCGTATTCATGAGCAATTTCACGAATCCGATCGGCAACTTCATCATGAAGTTCGGTTGGGAATGGACCATCACCAACTCGGGAAGTGTAGGCTTTACAAACCCCGATGACTTCGTTGATCCGACTAGGCCCCACACCAGCACCGACTGCAGCACCACCAGCAATTGGATTGGATGATGTAACAAATGGGTAGGTCCCATGATCGACATCTAACATTACCCCTTGCGCACCTTCGAATAAAACGTGTTTGCCTGCGTCTAAGGCATCGTTGATTAATAATGAAGTATCAACAACGTATTTCTTAATTTTTTGACCATATTCGTAGTATTCATCGAAGATATCATCGAACTTCAATGGTTCTTCGTCGAATAACTTGGTCAAGAATTGGTTTTTAATCTTGAGGGCTTGGTGTAATTTTTCAGCAAAAGTATCCTTATCAATTAAGTCCGCCACTCTAATTCCGATTCGTTCGACCTTATCCATGTAGGCCGGACCGATTCCTTTATTAGTAGTGCCAATTTTTTCGTCTTTGAGCTTTTCTTGCAAGCCGTCGAATAAAATGTGATAAGGCATAATTACATGACTTCTACTGGAGATGCGAAGGTTATCAGTATCAATTCCATTATCATTAAGATATTTCAATTCGCTGAGCAAGGATTTCGGGTTCACAACGACCCCGTTCCCAATTACGCTCAACTTATCATTGAAGAAGATTCCAGAAGGAATTAAGGAAAGGTGGAGTTCTTTCCCGTCGATAACGATAGTGTGACCGGCATTGTCACCACCGGAGTAGCGAACGATCATGTCAGCGCGCTGACTTAAAAAGTCAGTAATCTTTCCCTTTCCTTCGTCTCCCCATTGGCTTCCAACGATAACAATTGATGACATATAAACACCTCGTAGAATTTTTTGGGTTGCTATTAAATTTAAGCAACCTATAAGATTTTACCATTAAAAAAATAAAAATCAAGAACAATGCCCCTTTTTTAAAAAATAAAGTTCGGATTTAATTTAATATTAAACATTTTCAAGAATAATATTCACTTTTTTCCGAAAATTAGCGATTAATGTGGTATAATAATGGCGGAAATCGAAATTTAAATAAAAGGTGATTAAACTAATGATAGATCGATATACACGAAGTGAAATGGGCCAAATCTGGTCTAAGCACAACCAGTTCAAAGCTTGGTTAGAAGTTGAAGTTGCGATTGATGAAGCTTGGTCAAAATTAGGCCACATTCCTGCTGAAGATGTAGAAAAGATTAGAAAGAACGCCAAATTTGATGAAAAGCGGATTTCAGAAATTGAAGCCGTGACCCATCATGATGTCGTTGCATTTACTAGAAATGTATCAGAATCATTAGGACCTGAAAAGAAGTGGGTTCACTTTGGGGTTACCAGTACTGACGTTGTTGATACCTCATATGGACTTCGTTTCAAACAAGCAAACGAAATTTTAAGAAAAGATATTCAAGAATTAATTGACGTGATTGCTAAACAAGCAGTTAAGTACAAGGACACGGTTATGATTGGGCGGACCCATGGGGTGCAAGCTGAACCAACCACCTTTGGGCTTAAGATTGCGCGTTGGTACTCAGAAATGAAGCGGAACCAAAAGCGTTTCGAAGAAACTTCCCGTGAAGTTGAAGCTGGTAAGATTTCTGGTGCCGTTGGAACTTTTGCAAACATTCCTCCATTTGTGGAAGAATACGTTTGTGACAAGCTTGGTATCCGCGCCCAAGAAATTTCGAGCCAAATCTTACCTCGGGACTTACATGCTGATTACGTTGGCACGCTCGCTTTGATCGCCACTAGTTTGGAAGAATTTGCGACTGAAATTCGGGGGCTCCAACGTTCAGAAGTCCACGAAGTTGAAGAACACTTCAATGCTGGGCAAAAGGGATCTTCCGCAATGCCACATAAGCGTAACCCAGTTGGTTCAGAAAACATCTGTGGTTTAGCACGGGTCGTTCGTGGCCACATGGTTACTGCTTACGAAGATGTTCCACTATGGCACGAACGGGACATTTCCCATTCATCCGCTGAACGAATCATCATGCCAGATACCACCATCCTATTGGATTACATGTTACACCGTTTCACTGGCATCTTGAGAGACCTAACCGTCTTCCCAGAACGGATGAAGGCTAACATGCAAATTACCCACGGCTTGATTTACAGCCAACGGGTAATGCTTAAGTTGATCGATAGTGGGATGGCACGAGAAGCTGCCTACGACTTGGTACAACCATTGACTGCCAAGTCATGGGACGAAAGCTTACCATTCAAGGAATTAGTTGAAAACAACAAGGAAATCACTAGTCACCTTTCAAAGGAAGATATTGAAGATGCTTTTGATTACCACTACCACATCCGCCGGGCAGATGAAGTTCTTAAGCGCGTGGGCTTATTAAAATAATCATGATTAACTTAAAACGGCAAGCATATTCGGTTATGCTTGCCGTTTTTGTGTTGAAAAAATTAAAATTAAGTTATAATATTATAAGCTAATTATTAGAAGGGAGGGCCGGATATGTCGTATGTACAGATTAGTGATCTTAGCTACCAGTATAAAATCTTTAATAAAAAGGTGGGGCTAAAAAATAATCTAAGGGACTTCTTTTCACGTAAGTATACTTTGAAATCAGTTTTAAAGGGAATTTCATTTCAAATTGCAAAGGGTGAAAAAGTCGGTTTATTGGGGCCGAACGGTGCGGGAAAATCAACGCTAATTAAGTTAATGACTGGAATCATTCAAACCCAAAATGGGATGATCAAGGTGGCTGGTACCATTCCAGATACTAATAATAATTCCTTTTTGCAAAAAATTGGGGTCGTGATGGGACAAAAGGGTCAATTAAATTGGAATTTGCCAGCGCTTGATACATTTCGGGTAATTAAATCGATTTATAAAATTGCTGATGATGTATACGACCAGCGATTGAATCAATACTTAAAGATGTTTAATTTGCAAAGCGTAGCCTCCACACCGGTTAGAAAACTTTCCTTAGGTGAACGAACCAAGCTAGAGATAATTGCTTCTTTATTACACGGCCCAGAGATTTTAATATTGGATGAGCCGACATTGGGAATGGACATCGTTAGTCAGTATGCACTTTATGACTTTATAAACCAATTAAATGAATCTAATGGTACAACGGTGCTAATAATTAGTCATCAAATGCAAGATATTAAAGCAATTACAGATCGAATCATGGTTTTATTGGATGGCCAGATTAAATTTAACGGGTCCATTGATAATTTGAAGAGTCTCCAAAAACAAATTGATCCACAAATCGTGGTTAGGGCAAAGGGTGTCAACCCAATTACTAGTTATGAAGATGCTCAAGTTAAGACCGATGTTGATGGTAATTATGTTGTAACTAACTATTCTAATGGGGGCTCCATTACGCTTAACCTGGATCAGATCGATAACGTTAACATTAAACAGCCTTCGCTAGAGGATTCAATTTATCAAATGTTTAGGGGTGGTGAAAGTGAAGTATCTAACTAGTGCTAAGGCTAGTTTCTTAAATTCAATCATTTATCGTTCTAACTTTATCATTTCTTTGTTATCCAGGATTATTCAACTTTCGCTATCTTTTTTTATGTGGAACGCCATTTATAGCACAAGTAACGGGACCATAAACGGCTATAATAAATCAGAAATGTTTAAATACTTACTCCTTACGGGAATACTATCACTTATTTTTACCTTTGAACCAGTTTTTAAACTATCCGCTAAGGTAAAATCTGGGAACTTAAGCGTCCTTCTTTTAAGGCCAATTAGCATTAATTTGGAAAGCCTTTCTGACTTTGTTGGTTCCAAAGTTATTTTCATTAGTTCCTTTTTATTCATAATGTTAATCTTTTCAGAACTAAACTTATTAACGTTCGGATTACTAATTGGGTACCTAATCATCTCATTACTGCTTTGGCATGAAATGATGTTTATCGTAGGGACGCTGTCATTTTGGGTAATTCAAATGTGGCCATTACGACCAATGATTAATGCTTTTTATTTGTTTTTTGGCGGGCTACTCTTTCCGTTAACGGTTTTACCAGAGACCCTATACCAGCTTTTTCGTTTTTCCCCGATTGCGTTAGTTTCTAGTGACTATATTCAGGCGTTGATCATGGTAAATTCAAATGTAGGAATGCTAATAGAATATGGCATTGTTTCACTATTTTGGTTTGGCATCTTTAAATTCTTTTCCATGCGGCTGTTTAAAAGCGGACTCGCAACGTTTGAGGGGGTGGGGTTATGACGGTTAAGCTTTACCTTTCATTAGCACGACAAAGCTTCAAGGAGTTTATAGTTTATCGAACGACCTCTGTTCTAGTTGTGTTATTCGGATTTTTGTTTACCATTATTGAGTTGTTAGCCGGCAAAATTTATTATGGACTGACTGAATCGATCGGCGGGTTGAGTTATCTTCAGTATCAACTTTTGATTATTAGCTTGAGTGCGATTACATACACTTACCAATTTTTATTTATTGGCGCCCATGAATCGCTGTCTGAAGATATTATTGAGGGCAATTTAGATTATCCGTTGCTCTACCCGACGAATTCATACTTTTATTACACCCTAAGGAAACTAGATTTCCCCAGTTTGATCAATTTAATGGTTTATTTACCCCTGACGATTTACCTACTAATTAGGTTTGAACCCCAGTCTAGTTATCTTTTGATATTATTGTTCTACGTAGTTAGTGTTTTATTTGTTTTTGCTATCAACCAAATCGTAGTTGAAGTTGCATTTTGGAAGGATAATATGACCGCATTGAACGGGGTTCCAGAATATCTAATTGATGCTGCTAATCGACCAGCAGCAATTTATCCCAAGCCCATCAGAATGATTTTAACCAACTTAATTCCAGTATTACCATTATCCAACGGAATTATTTATTTAAATCAGAATAATATGACGCTTGCTCACTTAGCATCACTATTTGCCCCGTTGATTATAATTACAATTATATTATTATATTTTTCATATTATTTATGGAAAAGGGGCGTTAAACGTTATTTCTCAGCTAATTAATATTTTTAAGGAGGCATCACTATGAACGATATCACCACCGCCATTATTACCAAGTACCGCGAACTATACCAAGCAATGGTAACTAGCAACATCCTATTGTTAAAGCAAATTTTAGCTGATGATTTTGTATTGACCCATATGACCGGAATTAAACAAACGAAACCGGAATGGATAGCAGCAATTGAAGACCATTCAATGACCTATTATTCCCATCAAGAAGAAAGCGTGCGGATCGATGATCAGGGGACTTTAACTTGTCGCAACGTGGTTAGTGCAAAAATTTATGGCATGCGGGGGGATTTCAGTCTTCAAATGCGAATCCGATTTAAACAAGTAGATGGTGAATGGTTAATCAAATCAGCAGTTACGAGCAGCTACTAGTGCATAATTATTAAGATTATTAGCTTTTGGATATATACTGGGAAGCAGTACTTTTTATATGTTAATATAGGTTAGTTAAAAAGTTTAATTAACGGAGATGAACAAGTTGCAAAAAAGAAGTCAACAGGACCGTCGGGGCCATTGGAAATATTGGATTAGTGGCGCCGCGGTTGCACTAGTGGCAATCTTAGTTGCTGGTGGTTTTTATGGTTATCATGAATTAAAGTACTCTACGAATACTTATTACGTCAATAGTTCTGCAATTTTATATACTAAGGCTGATGCTAACAGCACTCCTTTGTCATATTTAGGGCGTAATTCTAAGGTGACGCGCAAGGGGCGTGGCTTTTCTAAATGGATGAAAGTAACTTATAAAAATTCATATGGAACGAAGCACGGTTACATCCAAGGAACTAAATTATCTAAGGTTGGTTTTAAGTACGCTCAAAAGGGAGCCCAATATTATAAGAGTGCAGACTCAGATAAGGCTGCTGGTAAACTTATGGATCATAATGTGTTAGTACAGACTGACGCCACTTCTGGGAAGGTCGTTACTAATTATGATGGCAAGAAAGTTTATGTTGATGCTAGCAAGTTGACTACTAAACCAATTACCTTTAGTGATACCTACGGAACTAATCACTACACTCGGTATAATATGAAGAAAATTCCAGCTGCGGCTAAGGAAACTAAGAATCAAGTTCCTAGCTTCAAAAACGTTGCGATTTCTGATATAACGAATGCGAGAATCACGAATCGACTCCATAAAGATCGAACTGATCAATTGGACGTCTGGGATAGTTGGCCACTTCAAGATGGGAAGGGTAACTTAGTAAATTACAATGGTTATCACGTGGTCTTTGCGATGGCTGATGATCCTACCACTAATAAGGATAACGGGGCTGAATTTGGTGCTGCGATTTACATGTTCTATCAAAAGATCGGGACTGACACCAGCGATATCTCATCATGGTACAACGGCGGGAAAGTATTTACCTCTCGGACAGATGGAAGTGATGGAAAGAGCAAGTATCTGAAACTCCAAACCGATGAATGGTCTGGTTCTTCCGTTCTGCAAGATGCTAACCACGTGCGGTTATTCTACACTGCATTTTCTGGTGCCAAAAAGCATGGTGGAAATGGCCATAACCAACAAGTTTTGGCAACTGCTAAGCTAAAAATCGATGCTACTGGTAATGGATTGAGTATTGATCACAGTGCAACTACTGATCATAAGACGATTTTCTTCGGTGATGGTAAATACTATCAAAATGCAGATCAAACGGTTGGAGAAGCCCTTCAATATACCGCTGATGATTTTACGCTTCGTGATCCCCATTACATTGAAGATAACGGGCATAAATACTTGGTCTTTGAGGGGAATACTGGGACTAAGTTCAGCGGAGCTGCTTATAGTGACAATAATAACTATAATTATGCTAATATTGGTGGCAGCAAGAAGTATCAAAAAAAGGTCCAAAAGAAGTTGGTTAAGAATCGCAATACTTGGAACGGCCTTAGAAATCAATATACAAATGGTGCGTTGGGAATCCTTGAGTTAAACAATAACTACACCGTTAAGAAGGTCATGAAGCCATTGGTGACTTTCAACGGGGTTGATGATGAAACAGAACGACCAAACTTATTTAAGAAGAATGGTAAGTGGTATTTATTCACCGATACCCGTGGGACCCATCTATTGAAGGGGACCATCAGTAGAAAGGGAATCTTCATGCTAGGGTTCGTTGCTGATAAGTTGACAGGTCCATACAAGCCATTGAATGGTGGTAGTGGAGTGGTTCTTTCATCAACTGAATTAAACCCTGATAATAGAAGGTTTACCTACTCTTACTTTGTGATTAATAACCCTGATAGCAATAACTTGGTCGTAACTAGTTATATGACTAAGGCGGGGGATGCAAAGTTACGTGGGGGTCATGCTACATTTGCCCCTAGTTTTATGATTAATATTAATGGTGATACCACAAGTGTGGTTGCAAACTCGATCTTGCCACAGGGGGCCCTTACGGCAAGTACATTTGCCGATACCACGGGTACTAGTGGGACGACGACCAATACGGCGACTAACATGACGAGTCCGTTTTCACAGAGCACTAAGTAATTAACAGTAAGGGTGGGAATTAAAATGAAATTAAAATATCGATATAAGATTAAAAGTAATTTAAAATGGTTAATTTTTTCTGCTTCTACATTCGCATTATTTTCGTTCATTGAAACAGATACTACCTTAACTAGCCCTGCCGCTGCTGATATTATTCCCACGTTTAATTTTGGCCAGAGTGCTGTTCAACTTGCCCAATCACAAGTCAATAGCGCTGCATTTGCTAGCTCTCAGATAGTTGGTCAAGTTGATAAAAAGCAACAAAGTCAATTTAGTGTTTCTGCTAACGCTGCCAATAATACAATTGCGACCGATCCAATGAATGCCGTACCATTAGGTCAAAATGCTGCCAATTCAATTATTCAATCCGCCACTAACATTATTAATGGAGTTGTTTTGAAAAAGCAGTTCAATGATTCTTACATTGATTCTGATACTAAGCTTTATAATAATCCAGTTAATGATAACGTTACTGATTCGTTAGTAAGTGATAATACGCAGGTGCAAACTGCTGATTATTTAGTTAAAGATAAGGTTCCTGCGATGTATAATAATAACCTTTATTACGTCAATCAAGATTCAGTTAGCACGATTGAAACAGCATCGAACAACCTGTTAAATAAAAATACTTTTACACAACGTTATCATTACAACATTCCAACCGGATTTATGAATGATATTCAATCAATTATAAAGGTCGGAAATGTTTGGAATATCTACTATCTATCTAATGATCAAAAAAACGTTGATAGTAATACAGAATGGGCATTAGTCCAAACGAAAGATTTTAAGTCGTTTGTTAATCGTGGGATTGCAATTCCACGGAATACTGGTGGATGGGAATCAGTAGCGACTGGTTCCGTAATGATGAATGATCAAAATGGTCATATTGTTAATAAAAATTTGCCTTCCAATGCAATGTTGGCGTTCTTCACCGGTTTTACGCAGGGACGCCAGAATGTTTACGAAGCATACTCGGTCGATGGTGGTGTTAATTTTCAACCAGCACAAAATGCGCCTGTAATGACACAGTTTAGTCAAGGCGGTGCGTTTCGTGATCCGAAGGTGCTATGGGATGCAAATAAAAATCAAATCGTAATGTATATTGCTCAGGGTGATTCCAACGGTGGGGGCGATCAGATTCGGACTTTTAC
The DNA here is from genome assembly GCF_058508515.1 of Nicoliella sp. ESL1120. Lineage (NCBI taxonomy): Bacteria > Bacillati > Bacillota > Bacilli > Lactobacillales > Lactobacillaceae > Nicoliella > Nicoliella sp. ESL1120. Next base: position 112,504 of record NZ_CP196383.1, on the reverse strand, counting down.
TAGTCCAGATGGATCTGCGAACACTTGGAAGGATATTGGTAATAGCGCGTCATTTAATCCAGCAATGAATGATACAGCCCCTAGCATGTTAGAATGTCCTAACGTAATTCGAAATGTTTATGATTATGCTACCCATCAAGAAAAATCAGTCCTACTATTTAGTGGGGATGGTGGCAATAATGGTAAGGGACTATACTACCAAGTTGGTCATATTAATGATGATGGTTTATTTATTGCGGATAGTAAAACCGTTCGGCGAATCGATAATGGTTCGGATGATTATGCTGCCAACTATGAACCAATGGATTCAGAAGGAAAGCAAATCATTATGATTGGGTGGATTGGTAACTGGAACCGTGGTTATGACAACTTTATGAAAGCCAACAATAATTATCATATTGGTTCGTTTACCCTACCTCGCATTTTAACTTTGCAAAATGGGGTATTAAATGAAAAGGTAGTTGAACCTAATAACAGTCTTTTCTACCATAAGAAAAAAAGTAAGGGTTTAACGCTAACTGGAACTAATACGAGTAGCAAAATTGTGGTGACATTTAAAAAGCCAGTCCAACAAAATGTTTTTTCAATGATTCAAAGTGATACTACGACTAATGTAAATGTCTTTTCCAATGGTAAAAATAATCAACAGAATAACGTTACGATTTCGCAACCATTTAGCCAATTGAGTGGGGCAAGCGACTTATCTAATTTATTGGACCATCCTGCACGAAAGTTTATTTTTTACATTGATAAAAGTTCGATTGAGGTTTCAATTCCTGAATTAGGTAAGATTTATACCATTTTAAAGCTTTCAACTGATAATCAACTTCAATTTATTACGCAACATAAAGCAGATATTAAAGCATATCGGTTCAATTAAAAAAATAACCATTCACATTTGTGAATGGTTATTTTTTTTAGTTGAAATAGGTTTTTAAAAAATCGCTAACGCGTTTTTGATACTCAACTGGTTTTTTCCAAAAACTTTCAGCATGCTTAGCACCGTTTACAATCCATAGTTGTTTTGGTGAATCAGAAGCGCTGTAATTTTCATATGCCATAAAAGTCGGAACGTAAGTGTCCTCGCTTCCATGAATAATTAAAATTGGTAGGTGATTTTTCTTCAATTGTTTGGTAGTGGAAGCATCATTTAAATAGTATCCCAAACGGCGTTTATTGATCGAACTGACAAGGGCCTCAAAAGGATATTCTGGAAGATTATATCTATATTTGAGTAGGTACTTCAGTTCCGCACGAACGCTTGAGTATCCACAATCGGCAATGATTGCCTCAACTTGATGCGGTAGCTCTGCACCACTCAGCATTGAAACGATTCCAGCTCCCATACTGACTCCGAACAACAAGATTTTACTATCTTCACCAATTTGATTAATTAACTTATCGATCCAAGCGAGGTAGTCCTTTTGATCTAACCAACCAAAGCTGACGTATTTACCGGCACTTTCACCATGACCGCGATCATCTGGTAGCAATACGTTAAAGCCCATGTCGTAGTACATTTTGGCGTATCCAGACATGGTCTCACGAGTCCCATTATAACCGTGGGCAATGATAACCGTTTTTTTAGTGGGAGTTTCATTAGGAATGAAATCCGCAACCATGGTTTCGTTTGTATCTGCATCTGAGTTGTACCAAGTTTGTTTTGGAATTTTACGATACCAATTTAAGCAACGGTAATATTCTTTAGCATATGGCAATAGTGTTCTGGATGGGCGTGGCTTTTTGGTTCGCCGTGCCATTCCAATTTTAAAAAAGTATTCACTCAATGCGAAAGTCCCAGCTGCAGCAGCAATTGGAATTCCCAAAATGAATGGTAATTTACTATGCTTTGACATCATTATCCCTCCATAAATAGTGATTTATTTAGTTAGGTATTCATTCCTTAATGTTGCGATATCTTCATCGCTCAATTCAAGGTATTCGTGGATAAAGTTATCCATGTTTCCATATAGTTCCTTAATTTTACCCATGGCAGCATTGTAATAATCAATTGATACCGTGTAAAGGGCAGTTATGTTTTCCTTACAGATATTATTAATATCATAACGTTCATACTCTTTGATCTTCTTTTGCACGTATGGAACCATTTGTTTAGCTGATTCTAAATAATTTTCCTTGATATCTTTTTCATCAACGCCTAGCACGAATAATAGCATTACGATGCCCATTCCAGTGCGATCTTTACCTTGTGAACAGTGAATTATCGATCCACCATTTGAGTCTTTTAAAAGAATTTGAAATAACTTACGGTAAGAATTACGTGCAATTGGACTTTCGATTAGGTTTTCATAGACATGTTTCATGTGTAGTTTACCAACCGTAGGGTCTTCAGAGTAAAGCTCTTTCATTACATCTGCAGTTCGTCTTTCTTTTTGTTCAAAAATGGGGTTTTTAGAATATTTAACTCCCTCTGGGACTAAATCTGGTTCTGAGTCTCTTTCCATCTTTGATCTCAAATCAATATCGTTAGTAATGCCATATTTTTGAAGATAGTTTTGGTCAGCTTGATCTAGCTCCGCTAAATTACCAGATCGAATCACTTTATGCCATTTAGTAGTTCGACCATCCTTGGTAGGATAACCACCAATATCGCGAAAATTATAACCATTTTTGATATCCAACAATCTTTCATTATCTGTCATTATTATTCACTCTTTCGTAATTATCTAAAAATATTCTACTTCCATTCTAAAAGAAATGAATCAAATAAGATACTAATATCATTTGAGAATTAAAAATGTTTATATATTGACACGGTGTCATAGCAATGATAGAATTAAAATCACTAAAAATGACACCGTGTCACTAAGGAGAATTAATCATGCCAACGAAAACATTTATGAATTTAAATGAAACTAAACAAGAATTAGTTTTTAATGCACTATTAAGTGAATTTTCAGAACATAAATTATTAGATGCCCAAGTAGCAAGGATCATTAAGAATTGTGATATTGCACGGGGGTCATTTTATAAGTATTTTGATGATATTACGGATAGTTACAATTACGTTTTAAGAAGGGTATTAGATGCCGTTCATTTTGATGTTTTTAAGATGATTAAAAATGAGCATCAAAATACTCTGGATAGTTTTTATCAATCGACTGTTGATTTCATTGCACAGATCAATCAATCTCGATACCGTGATTTTTATCGAATGCACGTTGCGTATAATCAATACAATTTAAAATCACTACCATTTGATTATCATAGTATGAGCATGGATCGTTTGGTAATGATCGTGAACGGTAATTTGATCGATGATGCAAATGTGGTCGCAGTGGTTTATAAAGCGGCGACTGCTGCTAGTCATAATGCAATTCGCTCGATTTTAATCGGTGCTGACGAACAGGTTGAACTAGCTGATTTAAAGACGATGTTGATGATTATAAACCAAGGATTATTAGAAGGGATGCACTAGTATGTTTTTAGGATTAAGGGAAATTAAAAAATATAAATTTAGATATGGATTAATCGGGTTAGTATTAGTCTTGATCGCATATTTAATTTTTGTTCTGACGGGGTTAGCGAATGGATTATCATCTTCGAATCGGTTGGCCATCGATTCTTGGGATGCTCAACAAATTGTATTAAATAATGAAGCAAATGGTTCTTTGACTCAATCCAATTTGACGAAGGGGCAAGCTGCTAAATATGACCATGTTGTTGGGAGCTCTGCCATCGTTCAATTGAATGCAAACGTTACTAGCAATGGCAATGGTGAAAAGTTAAATACGCAAATCGTCGGAATTAATTCTGGGCAACCGATTTATAAGGATTTAAAAATCGAAGCAGGAAGAAAGTTTAAAAATGAGCATGAAGTTGTAGTTGATGACAGTTTGGTTAAAACCGATGGCTATCATATTGGTGAGTGGATCAAGATTGCTAATCGTTCAACACGTTACCAAATTGTGGGGACGACTAATAATGCTAAGTTGAGCATTGCGCCAGTTATTTATGCTAATACTAAGGCTGTTCAAGAAGCTAAATTTGGGAACCAAAACGCTGCAATGGTGAGTGCAATTGTTTTGAAACACTCTGCTAACATTGATAAGGTCAGTGGGACCCAAACGCTTTCGATTGGTGAATTTATTAATAAGCTACCGGGTTATACTGCTCAAAATAATACTTTTAACTTTATGATCGGTTTCTTATTGGTGATCACCCTATTTATTATTGCAATCTTCTTGTATGTTTTAACAATTCAGAAAATTCCATTTTTAGCAGTGATGAAGGTTCAAGGAATTAGCAACTTTTACCTATTAAAAAGCATTGTTTGCCAAGCGTTGATATTAGCAATTGCAGGAATTATAGTTAGCGGTGGATTGACATTTTTAACGGCGTTAGTAATTCCAAGTAGCGTCCCAATTCAATTTAATTTAGGGTGGCTAGGACTGGTGGCATTCGCAATTATTGTGATCACTGCATTGGGAGCCATTATTCCAATGCGAACGGTTGCTAAGATTGATCCTGCAACGGTTATTGGAGGTTAGTGAATATGGAAACAATTAAGCTGCATCAAATTGAAAAAATTTATGGGAACGGTTCAAGTGCGACCAAGGCGCTTCAAGGAATTAATTTTACGGCTGATTCGGGTGAATTGATATCGATTACGGGACCATCTGGATCTGGAAAGAGTACTTTTTTGAAAATCATTGGTGGAATTTTATCGCCAACTAGTGGTCAATTGGATATTGATGGAAATGATTATGGAAAGATGAATAAGCGTCAACAAGGCCAGTTTAGACTAGCGCAGCTCGGTTTTATCCTTCAATCATATAATCTAGTGCCATACTTGACCGTAAGTGAACAATTTGAACTAGTTGATCGCGTTAAACCCAGCGGCAATATGGGTTCAGCTGAATTCAAGCAGCTCTGTGATGATTTATCAATTACTGATTTAATGAACCAATATCCAGATCAATTATCAGGCGGTCAGAAACAACGAGTCGCAATCGCACGGGCAATGTATCCCAACCCTAACATTATTTTAGCTGACGAACCAACCGCCGCATTGGATGGAAAAAGGGCAGTTCAAATCATGACGATTTTTAAGCAAATTGCACATGAGCAACATAAAACGGTGCTATTGATCACCCATGATGCACGGTTAATTAAATACGTTGATCGTAACTATCAAATTGTTGATGGGAAGGGTAGTTTCATAAGCAAGACGGATCGTTCGTTGATTTAATTGAGAGCTTTTTACTTTATAAATTGATACTAACGGAATAAAATGAAAATTGTATACTATTTAGTTGAGAGGGAATTGATTATGGAAAATTCAGAACGGAAATTAATTCAAGAAATTTTAAATACAGTTGACGTTTTATATGATTTTGAACATACTGATGATGATAATAAGGAATATACACTAGTTCTACATCGTCAAGATAATGACAAACGTCCATTGGAAGAAATTAATTCAGAAATTAAGAAGTATTTCCAAGAAGCTAATTTCACTTATGATGAACAATTGAATCCTAATGAAGGCGTCGATATTCGAGTAGAAATTAAGCGTTAATTAAAATAAAAAGCTGGCCAATTCAATGGTCAGCTTTTTATTTTGTTTTAATATATTTGTGTTTAAATAATAATGCCGCAGAGCGTTCATCGGTTGGAACAAAACCAATATTTGATAGATGCCGACAATACATCCGATTATATAAAAAGCCCCAGATGAAGTGCATAATAATTTCCGTGTATTGATAAGCAAAATCAAGGGGTTTACCAATTATGAGTGCCAGAGTCATTCCCAACGTGACGTTAATGAAAACGATACAACAAAAATTGTACCAATCGCCCCTAAAAATGGCTGGAATAAATTCGAAAATTAATGAAGTATAAGAAAATCCAACTTTACTAATCTTCAGTTCACCAGTGTGCGGATTTTTGAAAGTTGCATAATTCGGTGGAATCGGAATCATTCCATTTCCAAATGGATCCTGCAATGCAAATCCCTACTTTCCTTTTATTTTATAAAATAGCGTAACACTAATTAGCACTTTTTTAAAACAAAGTGTTTACTTACGGGTAAATTTAACGACCGCTTCTACGCGAGCGGTTTGGGGCATCATATCGATTGGTTGAATGAAATCAACGCGGTAGATACGACTTAATGCTACTAGGTCACGGGCCATCGTGGCAGGGTTACAAGAAACATAGACGAATTTTTGAGGAGCAACATCCAAAATCGCATCTAATAATGGTTCAGCTAAACCAGTTCTAGGTGGATCAACAATTATTGCATCTGGTGTCCAGCCATCATTGATCCACTCAGGGATTAGATCTTCGGCCTTACCAACGTAGTAATGAGCGTTTTTGATGCCATTAATACCTGCATTTTGATTGGCATCTTCTATGGCTTCTGCAATCGTATCCATTCCACGCACTTCCTTAACGTGCTTAGCAAGCGGCAACCCAATTGTCCCGACTCCAGAATAGGCATCAACTAATCGTTCGTTCCCGTCTAAATCAAGCGCATTGATTGCTACTTCATATAGTTGGGGGGTCATAAACGGATTAAGCTGTAAAAAAGCACGTGCTGATAATTCAAATTCTAATCCACCAATCTTTTCGACAATAAATGGATCGCCAGCAAGGAGGATCGTTTCATCGCCCCATACTAATGGAGTATCGCCTGGGTTTACGTTTTGCATAACTGAGGTTACTTCTGGCAGCTGGAGGGCAATCTTCATTAACATCCGATGCTGTTTAACAAATTTTTGTGTATTAGTAATGAAAACGACCTGCACGTCATCAGTGTGTAATGATGCACGAACAACGACGGTTTTGATAATTCCAGAATGATTAGATTCATCGTATACTGGAATCTCGAGTTCTTGGATCATGTTGACGACTGTTCGCATTACTTTCATTGTGACTGGATATTGGACTGAACACGTTTTTAGATCGACTAGGTCGTGACTACGCGTTTTATATAATCCAGCAATGACCTTACCATCGCGTTTGCGAATTTGAAATTGGGCCTTATTGCGATAACCATAAGGATCTTTCATCCCCATGGTGTTGTGAATTTTATAACTTTCAAACCCAATTGGTTGGTATTTATAAAGTGATTGTCTAACGATTTCTTTTTTATATCTTAATTGGGCAGGGTATGCCATTGCCTCTAGTTCAAATCCACCCACTGATTCTGCGTAATCATCGCGTGGGGTAACTCGATAGGGACTAGGGGTAATAATGTTTACGACCTTAGCTCTTAGATAGTGGTGGTAGGTATCGGTAATTTCGATCGTGACCCGTTCCTTAGGTAGGGCTCCTTGGATAAAGACTAATGTCCGTTCAACGTAACCAACAGCTTCACCGTTGACACCCATTCTGTCAAACTCCGGTTTGGTATTTAAAGTAAATTGTTGACCAATTTGAAACTGATCATTAGTATTTTGATAGTTTTTCATTAATGTTTCCTTTCATTACTAATTATTACCATATTATAACATTTAGAATGAAAATAGGATATTTATGAAAGGATGTTGTAAAATATAGATTAATGATTACATATAGGATAGGAGAATTATTTACAATGAATAAATGGGTCAGAATAGGAGCAATCTCTGCAATTTCATTAGGTATATTTGCGTTTGGCTATTCACAACAACATACGAAGGTATCTGCTGCTGAACAATTTTATAGCGTTCCTAATACTAATACTAATATTCAACAAGAAACGAATACTTCCAATGCAATGGCTAGTTATAGCGATAGCTCGATACAAAACGTTGCGACTACCGCACCTAAGGTGACTGTGCCTGCTAAGTATGTTCATACGAAGTTGGATATGAATGTTCAAAATAAAGCGGATAGTTATACTTCTCAAGATGGGAGTACCACTTTTAATACTTATTATTACCTTCCAGAAGGTTTTCACGTTAAGGATACCGAACATGGTAACTACCAAAGTTCAGTTCAGGTCGGCGATAACATCTATGTTGTTGAATCAATGGGAACTGGTACGAATCAGGGGGCCATTGTTCGTTATAATATTAATGATTTGAAGCAAATGGGGGTTTTATCTGATAACGGGAATGGAATTGACTTAGTTTGGAAGGCGTTGAAGTACATTTCACCTTATACTAAGTCGGGAAATAATCATTCTTCGTTGTATGCTAACTATCAATCTTACTTAGATGATGCTAATAGCAACTTAAAGAGTACGCAAAACCAGGTGCAAAATGCTAAGGATCAAATGGCTAGTGATCAACAAGAAGTTGATGATTACCAAAAACAAGTTAATAATGATGCTAAATTAGCTAATAAGCAAATCAAAAAGATTCAAACCCAAATAAACAATGCTTATAAAATTGATAAGAAAACCGACAAAAGCACTCCTAAGCCAGTCAAATTGACTTTGGATAATTTTGTGACGACTTTACAAACTGCCAATAGTGCTTATGATGAACGGTTAAACAAGTTGATTGCAAAGGAACAACAAGTTCTACAATCAATGAGCGATTTAAAGGCTGCTTACAAGGGCAAAACCCCTAAAAAGATTACTTTAAAAACAGAAACGGATGTTAATTCCAATAGCTCATCATCCGCTGATGATAGTGATTTAACTGCTGATAGTAGTGCAGATGATACTGCAGCAAGTGCAGCAAATGCAGCAAATGCATCCAGTGCAGCTAGTTCCAGTGATGACAATAGCAGTGCTGATAGTAGTAATTCATCGAATGTAGCTAGTGATAGTAGCACTAGTTCTAGTGATTCTAGTAGTACTGATACCAAGACTAAGCTTAAGAAGATTTCTAAGGATGAATATGTAAAGAAGCTCGCTCCACTTACTAAAAAGTTAGCTAAGTTGACTGCTCAAAAGACTGCTATTAAAAATAAAAAAGCTACTAACAATTCATATATTGATCAATTTAAGAATGGTTTTGCTAAGAATTGGATTACTAATACCCAAAACGTCAAGGATGCTAATGACTTAGTGAGTCAAGATCAACAAGCTGTTGATGATGCCAACCAAGCTGTGGTTGATGCTCAAAAGGCAATTGATCAACTATCCCAAAACCAAGTTGATTTTGCTAAGTATTCCGAAATTGCCCATGCTGCTCAAATTAGTCCTTTAATTAATATCGGGCATGGTCAGACACTTTCTTACAATCCAGCTACGAAGAACCTTTACTTGGCGCAAGATGAAACCTCTGGTGATCTAGCTATGAATGGTAGTAACGTAATTACTGAATTGGATTCAAATACCCTACAACCAATTAAACAGTTTAATTTCCAAATGCTACACAATAATTCAAATTATGCATTGCATACTTTAACTTTTGATAACGATGGGAACGCATACTTTGGACGTAAGTCTGGTAAGAAGTATCAAATTTTCAAGGGACAATTAAACGAAACAACTGGTCAGGTTAGCTTTGCTCCAGTTCAACAGACGATCAATTGGGGTGGGACGCATAACCAAGGACTTTCATATAACCCAGTTAATAATCGTTTATACATTGTTTCAGATGATATTATTACTTCAGTTCCAGCTGATAAATTAGGTGCAGGGACCGTTCAACCATCAGATGTTAATTACATTTCCTTTAATACGGGTCGTGAATTTGAAGATTTAACTTTTGATTCACAAGGATATGGTTACCTATTAATGCTTTGGAAACCAGAAATTCTTAAAACAACTACCCCAATTAAATAGCATTAATAAAAAAATTCCGCAATTGCGGAATTTTTTTGTTTTAGACTGTTTTTAACTGTAGGGGTTGATCATTATTGCGATAAATAATATTTATCTTAAAATATTATTACTAATTAGAACTGGTTGAATCATTTTTTTGAAAAATTTTGAAAAATTCATCAGGAGTTTCTTTGTACCCAGAACGAATCCATTCATAGATGATGGTGGTGGCTAGGCCAAATAATCCTTCGACTACGTATCGCTCAGGGATGGTAATTTTATCCAGAATGTTATTTTCTTTTAATGAGATGCGATTTTGATGGACGGCCTTTTGTAAAAATTGTGATTCATCATTATCGATCAACGTTTTGATGTAGGTACCGTTTTCATAAATTACGTTAATGATTTTTTTATGGTAGGCCTGCCATGGGATACTGTTTAGAGTTTCATCTATTGGAAAGTGGTTAGCTTCTTTGTTAATTCGATCGATTAGATCATTTTCAATTTCAGATAATAATGCTGATTGATTGGCATAGTGATTATAAAAAGTAGTGCGATTAACGCCAGCTTCATTAATAATTTCCTTGGTAGTAACATTTTTGAGCCCCTTTTGGATGATCAAATTCCAAAAAGCAGCTTTGATTGCATGCTTCGATTTTTTAATTCTTAAATCCTGTTTCCCCATTCAATCAACCCCTTCTCTACTTTAATCAACTTTTGTTTAATAAATGTCGTTTGTATTTTAATTTAAAAGTAATTATACTCTTCTTAATCAACAATAGTTGATTATTTTAACGTAATTATTAGTAGCGATTAAAATGCCAAATTAAAAATGGCCAATCCATTGGCGGATTGACCATTCGGGTTTAATTATTTTTCCTTCACCATGAAGATGTGGGGAGTATGGATGTGAGTATATTGCTCACCATGGGCAACAAAGCCGAATTTTTCGTAGAAGTGTTCCTTATCTGCTTGGGCATGAATCTTAACTGGTTCGCCAGGATAGTTTTCAGCGATGGCCTTCATGACATGGTCCATTAAGGCCTTGCCCATTCCAGTCCCACGGGTATCTGGAGTTGTAAGGACTCGACCAAATGAAATGTAGTCTTCTTCACGATAGATTCTTGCATAGGCAACGACTTTATCGTTTTCATCAGTTGCCCAGAGATGAAAGGCATGTTTATCTAATTGATCAATTTCTTGAAAAGCACGGTTTTGTTCAACTACAAATACTTGAACCCGACGTGCGTAAATTTGCCAAATTTCATCGTTCATTAAATGTTCGAATGATTCTAAGTGCCACTTGATTTCCATGTTAATCGCTCCTTATTAATTATCTATTTATATTTAATTTTAATTCTAAAGGTTGTAAAATACAACGAATGTGAAAATTCACGATTTTTATATCGTACACTGATATGCACATTTTTACAAATATAAATTCTAATTTTAGGTCTTTAGATAATTTTAATTCTTTTTTTGAGTTAAATTACTTTTAACGATTGTTATATTTTGATATACTATTGGAAACAAAGTTAACAAACACATTAAAAAAGATCCAATTTTGAGAGGAGAACGCAGATGGCTTTACTTGAATTAAAGGATATTCAAAAGTCCTATTACCTTGGTAAGCAAGAATTCAAAGTCCTGAAGGGGATTAGCCTAGAATTTAACCATGGTGAATTTGTTTCACTACTTGGTGAATCTGGTGGTGGGAAATCCACTTTAATGAATATCATTGGTGGGTTAGACAGTAACTACCAGGGGGACGTTTTACTAAATGGTAATTCGCTCAAACACGATACAGATAAACAATTAGATGAATACCGACGGAAAACAATTGGGTTCATCTTCCAAAACTTTAATTTGATCGGACACATGACGATCTTAGACAACGTGCGGGTCGCTCTTGAAATGAGTGATTTATCCCGTTCTGAACAAAACAAGCGTTCAGAAGACCTATTAAAGCGTGTTGGTTTGGGTGAACACATTCATAAGCACCCCAACCAATTATCAGGTGGTCAAAAGCAACGGGTTGCAATTGCGCGGGCGTTAGCTTCTGATCCAGACATCATCATTGCCGATGAACCAACTGGGGCTTTGGATGCGCAAAATACTGATGAAATTTTGAAGTTGTTGGATGAAATTGCTTCAGAAGGAAAATTAGTGTTGACCGTTACCCACTCCGATAAGGTGGCTGCCTACGGGACCCGTGTGGTTCACATGGCCAGTGGACAAATCGATAGTGATAAAAAGTTACGGGATGCTTACAAGACCGAACCATCAAGTGGGATGAAGTTACATCCACTTCATTTGATCGATACGTTCAAGATGGCTTTCCAACAAATGTCATATAATCTAAAGCGAAACCTCTTGATTATCTTCGGGGGTGCGATCGGAATCTTCAGTGTGATTTTCATGCTGGGGCTTGGAAACGGGATTAAAGGTTATATTAACCACCAAATCTACGATCAGATTAACCCGAACTCAGTTCAAGTAACGAAGGGGAAGGCTGACAGTGGAACTGACGCATCTGCAATCCTAAAATCTAATGTTACCGATAAGGATATCGATAAGATTAAGGATGTTAAGAACGTTAAGTCGGTTGAAAAGGGTGCCATGGCCGTTAGTCCCCAATTGAGCTACAATGGTAAGACGACGCAAGGTCAAGTGCTTCAGACTTACAATTCGACGATGCTCGATAAGAGTATCAAGAATGGTAGCAAACCTACTGCAAGCAATACCGTATTACTACCAAAGAGTATCGCTCAAAAGATTAAGAGTGACTACAAGTCATTAGTTGGCAAGGAAATTACCCTTTCATTTGCTGCTAGTGGTAAGAATGGTCAACCAGTTCAAATGAGCAAGAAGGTAACGGTAAGCGGGATTTCTGATAGTGCTTCACCAGTAATTGCCGTAAGTTACGATACTTTAAAGGATATTTACAAGAATAATAAGCAAACCCTTAAGACCAACTTCATTACAGCTAATATCAAGGGTGGGGTAGCAGAAGTTAACCCAACTCAAGATAAGATCAAGGCTCTAAAGGATGCTAATGGTAAGAAGGACTTCCAAATCACTGGTGCTGGTTCAATCGTTTCAACGTTGAACACATACATTAGCTTAGCAGTGAACGTATTGGCTGCAATTGCCGGAATCTCACTACTAGTTTCTGCCATCATGATTATCGTTGTGCTATACATTAGTGTTGCTGAACGGACGAAGGAAATCGGAATTCTCCGTGCTCTCGGGGTTACTAAGGGTAACGTTCGGGGATTATTCTTTAGCGAATCATTACTCCTTGGTTTATTCTCATCCATTTCAGCTACCATCGTAGCCTACTTGATCGAATGGGGGATCAATTCCGCCGCTAGTGGTGCAATTCATTACTCCATTATTCAAATTACGCCTGGAAACGCAATCTTTGGAATCGTAGTCGCAGTGATTATTAACTTACTTGCTGCTCTCCTTCCTGCTGGACGGGCTGCTAAGCTTGATCCAATTGAAAGTTTAAGTGCTGAATAATTAAATTCAAACTAAAAAAACTGCTCATCATGAGCAGTTTTTTTAGTCTAGAATTCCTGATGGATAATTTTGTTTAATGAAATCCTTAATGTGGTCTAGCATTCTTCTAGTTGCAGGAGTTTTAATTTGAACTGAATTGATAACTAAGTAAATGGTTCGGTAGTATTTTTGGTCAAATGGATATACTTTGACTCCAGTTGGAATATTGGTCAATGCTAGCTTAGGTAAAATCCCCATTCCTAATTTGCTACGGACCATCGCCAGCATTGATTGATCATCAATACTAAATTGTAAGGCGGCATTGGTAACGTGATAGCGATCTAATACTTTTTTCGTATCGCCATAGTAGTCACTACGTTGTAAAATAAAACTTTGATTTTCAACGTCTTCGCTGGTAATGTTTTGCCCGTTTAATGGAATAAAGTCACTGGGGGTAATGCAGTAAATTTGATCTTTAACTAATGGGACCTTAATTAACTTTTCAATGATGGGGTCGCACGTAAAACCGATGTCGATCGTGCCTAATTTAGCATTATTGCCAATTTCATCGTAGGCATCTTGATCAACTGTAATTAAGATGTCTGGATATTGTTCCCGAAACGAACTAATTATTTGGGGCAGCCAGTTGATACAAACGCTACTAAAGGCACCTAATCTAACGGAACCAGCATTAAGTCCAGTGATGTTAGCAGCTTCTTGCTCTAGGCGTTGTTGAGTATTGATTATATCTTGAATAATCGGCATGACAGCATTGCCATCAGCAGTCAATTTAACCCCAGAACGGTTTCTGATGAACACTGAAAAGCCAAGAAATTTTTCAAGTTGATTGATCGCATGGCTAATTGCTGATGGGGTAACATCTAATAGTTTGGCTGCTTTGTAAAAGCTTTTTTCCTGGACTACGGCGCTAAATGCACGGTATGCAAATGAAATCATATTTGAAAATCCTCCTACCTAAATCAGGTGATTATTGGTGATGAATTTAGCGATATAGTCTGCCATGATACCGTAAGTATTAGCGTTAGGGTGAAGATGAGAATCATGGAGGCGTTCTTGGTAGTTTTCATCAGTCAATAGGTTAGGAGCGATTTTACGCCAATCAAGACAAGCAACTTGATGCTTAACGTATGTTGCAGCGATGCCGTCTTGTAGCTGGTGAAAAGAATAACCGCCAGCTCGAACGATTGAATCAGCGTTTTGATTGAAATCCCAGCGGTTCATCGGCACGATACCAAGTAATTTGGCTTGGGGATTTTTATTTTTGATTTCCTCAACATCGGCACCTAATTCGTTTTCAATCTCCTCAAGTGATGATGACATGTGTGCATAGTCATTAGTACCGTAAAATATAATTACCAGGTCATATTTAGTAAAGTCAACGCTGGACACCCGTGGGGTAAGATCACCATATTGATGGCGGGTGATCATCGCATTGTTCACACCATAGTTATCGACTTCACAATTTAATAATTTACTGAGTTCTTGCGGATAAGTGCCGGAAGTAAGATCGCGGTCACCATCGTATCCATTGGTGATGGAATCACCAAGTGCAAGTATTTTCAAAATGAATCCCCCTTAGAGATAATATTGTCTCTATTATATATTATGAATCCGAAAATGACATTAAATTTAGTGATATAATGTAGTTCCTTGGCAGGGGCAGGCCATTTGGTCGGCACTAATTATGGCATCGATTATTCCAAAATAATTTGGATGATTGGTGCTTTTTTTGATGGTGGCGCTTAAATTCTATTTACTAACAATTAATACACTGCTATAATCGTTATAAAGATTTTAAAGATTCTTAAAGTTTAAGGAGCTATTTAAATGAATTTTCGGCGAATTATCATCATTGATGTGGCTTCACTGGGGATGGGTGAAGCAAGCGATGCCAATCGGTACGATTCAGTTGGTGCTGATACCATTGGACACTTAGATGAACAGTTTACAGATACCTTAAAGTTGCCAACCCTTGAATCGTTGGGATTTGGCAATATTAGATGGGATCATCAATTACAGACGGTTCCAATGGTTGAGCATCCCAAGGGCTTCTATGGTAAGATGCATGCGGCTGTGGAGGCTAGTCATGCTTCCTCAACGTTGAGAGAAATGTTTGATTATTCCGAACCACTGCGGGTAGTCAGTATTTTTAATACTTTAGCACGCCAAGGATTCTCAAATGTGTTAATTTCAAGGTTTGTAAACTATCTAGAAAATCAAGATGTTTGTAAACAAGTACAATGTGCTAGCGATGATATTTCATTTGTGGAAGTTCTTTATAACTTAAAGAAGATCGAAGAGGGAATCATATATAATCAGGTTCCAGAATTATCAATTTCAGCGCGAAGTGGTGATGCTAAGGACTATGCCAGCCGCTTAATGATTATTGATAAACAAATTCAATTGCTAATGGATACAATGTTAGATACTGACCTATTGGTCATTACTTCTAGTTTTGCAAAGGATATTACAATTGATCTCCCCACCACTAGGGAGTACTTACCAATCATCTTATACGCAAAGCAGTTTACCGAGGGGCATTCCTTAGGGATTAGAAGAACTTTGGGTGATTTGGCAACAACAATAATGGAAAACTTTACTGATTCCATGAGTAAAGATAAATTTAAACATAGTTTATTACATGAACTAACTAAGTAACCCGCTAATTTGAGAGGAGTGATGTGTGACAAATTGGTGATTTGTTGCTCTGTTTCTTGTTTAGATTTAGTTCTTTATTTATTTACAGAAAGGATCAGTTTTAATGTATCTCTTAATTAACATCCTAGGAATCATTGTATTCCTTGCGATTGCGGTGCTTTTCTCTAAGAACCGTAAAAACATTAACTGGCGTTCAGTTATTACTGTTTTAATTCTCAATTTAGTGATTGCTTTTCTGCTCACTGAATTTACGTGGGGTCGTGAAGCCGTTAAGGCTGCGGCTGATGGCTTTAGTGGCTTAGTTGAAGTTGCTAATGCCGGGATTGGATTTGCGTTACCTAGTTGGCTTGCTTTGAAGACACCTGACTTTGTCACTAGTGCATTACTTCCAATCCTCTTGATCGTTCCGGTTTTCGATATTTTAACCTATATCGGAGTACTACCATTCTTGATCAAGTGGATTGGCCGGGGGCTTTCATTCGTTACTGGTCAACCAAAATTCGAATCATTTTTCTCAGTTGAAATGATGTTCCTTGGTAACACTGAAGCTTTAGCTGTTTCTCAAATTCAGTTGAAGCAAATGAAGGCTAATCGTGATTTAACGATTGCGATGATGTCAATGTCATGTGTTACTGCTTCAATCTTGGGAGCATATGTTCAATTAGTACCTGGTCAATTTGTTTTGACTGCCGTTCCATTGAACATTTTGAATGCGGTAATTATCACTAGTATTTTAAATCCAGTCGAAGTTACACCAGAAGAAGATACAATTGCAAAACTAGGTTCCAGCTCAGACGTTGCAGATGCGACCGCTGAAGCTGCTGATGGTGATTCTGCAAAGGGTCGCGAACCATTCTTCTCATTCTTGGGTGATTCCATTCTTGGCGCTGGGAAGTTAATCTTAATCATTACCGCTAACGTGATTGCATTCGTTGCCTTAGCTGCATTGATCGATAAGCTATTAGGCTTCGTTAACCCATGGCTTTCACTTGAACACGTTTTAGGAATCATCATGTTCCCATTTGCATGGTTAATGGGGCTCGATGTTCACCATGCCTTTGAATTTGCTCAATTTATGGGTAAGAAGTTGGTTACGAACGAATTCGTAATTATGCAACAAATTACTAAGACGATTAATAACCACAGCGTCTTTCCACCTCACTACCAAGCTCAATTGGTTGTATTCATTACTTCATTTGCGAACTTGAGTACTGTTGGGATGATCATCGGTGCATTTAAGGGGATCGTTGATAAGGAACACAACGACTTAATCAGTAAGAACGTTGTTTACTTGCTCCTATCCGGAATCTTAGTTTCACTAATGTCAGCAGGAATTGTTGGTTTATTCGTTTGGTAAGATTACACTAAACATCGAAAGGAAGTCACTACTGACTTCCTTTTTTTATACATAAAATGTTGTTATATCAATGATGTAACACGATAATTGCGTTACATTCAGAAGCTAATTTGCTATCGTGATCTTGGAAAGGAGTGCTTAAATTGGAATTTGCAACGGTATTAAAAAGCAAACGCAAATCGGCTGGGTTAACTCAGCAACAATTAGCCGATCAACTCCACGTGACGAGACAGACTTTATCACGATGGGAAAATAATTTGAGTTATCCGAACTTGGATACGTTGGTCAATCTAGGGGCAATTTTAAACGTGACGTTAGATGAGCTATTGAAGGGGGAAAACAATCGGATGGTTAATCAAATTAGTAATGATGTAAGATCAAAGCAAAAGTATAAATGGTACACGCTAATTTTAGCAAGCGGATTGGGAATTGTTAGTATTTTATTGCTGGGGCTAGGGATTTTAGGTTATGGTCGGGCGACCCAAAATGAATATATCGATGCAGTCAACCCGTTTTTAAAAACTCAGGTTGGTTATGCAACCCTGCCATTAAAGAGTCCAGAACCAATGAAAAAAGTAAGTGCGTATGTATCTGATGATCAATTTGGCGCTGGCAGTTGGCTGAAATTTTATACGGGTGAGTATGGTAAAGAGCAAAGATGGGCAGTTGTGAAGCATAAGGGTTCATACGTTTCGTCCATTCGCTTGATTTCAAAAGCTCAGATTCCAATTTCAATGCGAGAACAAGTTGGCCCGATATACGTGGCCAAAATGAAGGATGAACCTGCAACTTCTAAGCGAGTAGCTTGGTGGCCGTTTGATTAATGATAATTGAAGCACCCGATAATTGTTAAATAAATCTAGCGATTATGGGGTGCTTTTTTATTATTTAATAATTGCTAAAGATTTTTCGTTAATTTATAATTAAATTAACATTTAAAAATTTAAATTTTAGGAGTTATTATATGCTAAATAAATATATTTACAAAAGAGTAGCTATTGCTTTAGCAATATCATTGGGATTAACTAATGTTTTCATTATTAATGCTTCCGCTAAAAGTATCCATCAAGCTAAAGTCATAAGTGATACTGAATTCTCTAGTTCAAAAAATGTTCGAGGGACTAGTGGTAAAATATATTCAAACTATAAGCTTAATAAGGTTATTGGTAACTTAAAAAATTATAAAAACATTACCTTTAAGACTAATCGTCAATTTGTGATTAAAGATAAGAATGGTAAGAGAAGTACATATAACCTAATTAAGAGTAATAAAATTAAGGGGGTCGTTTTAAGTAAGTCAATTAAGTCGATTCAAGCAAAAAGAACACCGACTTCAAATAGTAATAATAGCAAATCAGATGATAATAAAAAGCACAATCAAGTTAATTTATCTGATTACTTTACCAGCGACGAGATAAATCAAATCAATGCATATAAAAGTGAAGCAGCTAATATTAATAATAGTGGTGCTGATGAAAATATTTACACTGAACCTTCACAAGTTAAGAATACTTTTAATCCTGGTCAGTTGAACCCGACGTTCATTAATACTACCGTTAAATGGATTAACTTCTTTAGAAACATGGTGGGGGTTAAACCTTTAAATGAAGATGATTCATGGAGTGCAGATGCTCAATATGGGGCTGCCGGATTAAACATGATTGCCGTTGCGAATAATTACGGTTCATTCCTAGCCCATGGTTTCGATAATAAATTTAAAACTTCATTTATTAGTGATCAAGATTTCAAAAGAGCATCTGATGCAACCTACTCTAGTAACGTTAATTATAGTTCATACTTTGATGGAGCAACTAAAATTGGTTCAATTCCTTACTCTGTAGTTAATGACTTCCTATCCGATGCCAATAATGATGACCCATCAGATGGACCTGGGCATCGAGAATGGCTAATTGGTAACATTGATAAAGTTGGAGTAGGACAATCTGGGGATTACAGTGACTATAAGATATTTGACGCTAATAATAACTTTAAAGGTAATCAAACTACCACTCCAGTTAATTTTCCTGCAAGTGGATTGTTCCCAATTAATTTAATAAAGGATGCAGATTGGACAATTTCACTCCCAATTAATTTTAATAATAATCCTACTGTACCAACTGTGACAGTTCACGATAATACCAGTAATAAAGACGTTGCAGTCACTAGTGTTAATATGAATGGAACCGTTGTAAATACCTATGATGGTGGAAGTTCTACATCCTATGGTTTCGGCTTCTTTGGTACTAATTTATGGTTCAAACCAAATAGTGATGACATTAAGGTTAACCACAGCTATACGATTACGGTCAACAATCTCCCTGGTTATTCTTCACCATATACCTACACCACCAAGTTATTTGATTTAGGGATTAAATCAAACGGTTAAATATAAATAGCTACATTAGAAAATGATCTAATGTAGCTATTTTTTTATACATAAAATGCTGATATCACAACGATTTAACATGATAATTGCTAAAAAAACTTAATTATTTTATAATTAAAATAATGATTTTAATATTTTTTATTAGGGAGCTTACATATGAAGAAAAAGAATATTTATAAATTGATTGCAGTAGCAGTAGTAGCAGTCGGCACTTTTGGGGTCTCAAATGCTAGTGCTTTTGCTAAGACTAACCAATCAGCTAAGTTAGTTAAAAAAATTAAATTAGCACATGCAGAAACTGTAAAGGGAAAAAATGGGGTTATTTATTCTAACTATAAATTGAATAAGGTAGTAAGTAACCTTAGGAAACATAAGAACGTTGCCTTTAAAACGAAACAAAAGTATGTGATTAAGGATCAAAAGGGTAAAAAACATACTTATAGTTTGATCAAGCATAAGAAACTTAAGGGCGTTGTGTTAAGTAACAAGCTAAAACTGGTTAAAGTCAAGAAGGCCAAGAAGCACCATAATGCCCATTCTCAAACCACTACTAATGTTAATAGCTTAAGTAATAATACCCCAGCAGTAAGTAGTGACAATAATGGGACTAACAACAATAACAATAATAACGGTTCACTTCCAACTACTAATCCCGTTACTCCATCAAGTAACCAAAGTAATGGTACTACGAGTTCCGTTGCCTCTAATTCGTCAACCAGTGCCAAAACTGCTAGTTCAACAGCATCTTCAGCATCTAATAGTGCTACTAGCAATGTTTCAAGCGCATCATCTGCATCAAGCTCAAGTGCGAGTTCAGCAACGTCAGCTAATTCATCAGCTAGTTCATCAGCTAGTTCATCATCTAGTGCTACATCTAGTTCAAATAGTAACAATGCAGGGCAATCAGCCAATTCAGCTAGTGCCAATGAATTAGCTAAATACTTTACGAGCAGTGAAATTAATCAAATTAATACTTACAAGAGTGAGGCAGCTCAGATCGGCAACGGAAACGCAGATGCCGACGTTTATAGTGCGAAACCAAATGTTAATGGGCAATTTAGCACTGGAAAATTAAACCAAAGCTATATTGATAACAGTATTCAATGGATTAACTTCTTCCGAAATATGTTAGGATTATCTTCATTGTCTGAAAATAGTTCATGGAGTCAAGATGCACAATACGGTGCTGCAGGATTAGCGGCACTGAACGTTAGTAACAATACGATTGGGACGATTCAACACGGCTTACCCGCTAGCATCGAACCTAGTTTCGTTAATTCACAAGATTGGCAACATGCTTCTGACGTAACCATGAATAGTAATATTGGATTTCAATTTAGTTATCCGACATCGAATCCCACCCCTTATGACATTGTTTCTGGTTTTTTAAATGATGGGAATAATGGAATTCCACAACTGGGACCAGGGCATCGTGAATGGTTAATTGGCAATATTAGTAGTGTTGGAATTGGTTATGTTTCAACTGATAATAATGGAAATTATTATGATTATAAGGTTTTTGATAATTCAAATGATGGCGAAGTATCTGGAGTCAACACCCCTGTTAACTTCCCAGGGAATGGATTATTCCCATTCGAATTAGTACAAAACACGCCTTGGTCAATTTCAGTTCCTTCTAGTTCATTCAATGCAACGCCAAGCGTTACCATTCACGATAATACCAGTAATGTTGATGTAAACGTTTCAGATGTAAACGCAGCTTCGATCAATTCGGGTTCTGGAACTGCTGGTTACTTTGGCGGCAACGTTTGGTTCACTCCAGATGCCAATGCCATTAAAGTAAATCACAGTTATACAGTTACTGTTAATAACTTACCTGGCTATAGTCAGCCATACACCTACACCACTAAGTTATTTAATTTAGGAATTGAAAGTAAATAATTTAATTTAAAGGGTCGTCATCCAAGTTCGCTTGTGATAGACGGCTTTTTTTGTGCAAAGTTTGCACGTATTAACATATTGAGATATTATTAATAAATGTTTAAGATTCAATTGAAAATAAGGATAAATTAATAATGTTTAAGAAAATCATAAGAACTTTTTTAGTGTTAATTACACTGCTTTTAGTTACTGGTACTTGGTTTGCGATTCAGTTTGCACCCAAAGCCATCGCAAGTACAGTGAAATTAACTGATATTAATAGTAATAATCGGGCTTATAATCATTCCACTGCTTCATTCTTTGATACGGCAGAGGGATTTTTAACGCCTGATTCTTGGTACCGACCTAGGAAAATATTGCGTGCGGGGACAACTTGGGTTAAATCAACTTCGTTTGATAAGCGCCCGTTGTTGATGGCTTGGTGGCCAGATAAATCCACGAAAGTTAATTATTTAAACTTTATGAATGGCCGTGGATTTGGGATTACACCTTCATGGCATACGACTGATGAATCAAACCACCAATTAGCGGTCGCTAGCCGTGCAGTTCAAGTTGATATTGAAAAAAAGATCAGCGCAACTGGACGCATCGGTTGGTTAAAAAAATTAATTACTCAATTTATTAATTCGCAATCACAATGGAATATTAAAAGTGAGGGCTATAATCTACAGGATGGTTTTCAAGGAGGCGCGTTACTTTACGGTAATAATAAGGACACGCCCGATGCTAACTCTAAGTATCGCATTATTAATCGTTATCCCAATCAGCAAACTGGTAAGTATAAATATAATGATGATGGCGAATCAGATGGGAATGAATTCTTATTAGCTAACGATGTTGATAACTCAAATCCGGTTGTTCAATCTGAGGATTTGAACTGGGTTTATTACTTGACTCATTTTGGTTCCATCACGCAGCATAATGCCAATGCTAACTTTGATGGCATTCGTTTTGATGCTGTTGATAATGTTGATGCGGACCTATTAAATATTATGTCAGATTACTTTAAGCAGGAATACCATGTGAACCAAAGTGACCAAAATGCCATTGATCACCTTTCCATTCTAGAAGATTGGGCCGGTAAAGATCCTAACTACGTTGAAGATCACGGCAATAATCAACTAACGATGGATGGTGATCAACACTTTGCGATGATTAATTCACTCGCGTTACCAGTAAAGCAACGAATGAATATGCAACATCTAAACGACTATACGATCGTATCTAATCGTGATAACGATACCAAACAAAATCAAGCGATCCCTAATTATTCATTTATGCGTGCTCATGATAGCGGAGTTCAAGAAATTTTATTTCAAATTATTCAAGATAAGTACAATCATAATTTTGTTGGTGGAAAGGTCGATCCGAAAGATTTGAGCAAGGCCCTAAAGGTTTATGATGCTGATGAACAGTTAACGAATAAAAAATATACGTATTATAATATCCCATCCAGTTATGCATTTATGTTAACGAATAAGGATACGGTGCCGAGAATTTATTATGGCGATATGTATAAGGATGATGGCCAGTTCATGGCAGAAGAATCACCTTATTATGATGCAATTGAGGCAATGCTTGAGGCACGCGTCAAATACGTTGCTGGTGGTCAACAAATGAAAGTGCAAAATGGTTTGTTGACGTCGGTGCGGTTTGGGGATGGTGCTAATAGCATTAATAGTAAGGGGAATTCGTTAACTAGAACCTCTGGAATTGGAGTTGTGATTGGTAACCAACCCCAACTCAAGTTATCTTCACAGGATAAAATCGTTCTTAATATGGGGGCTGCCCACAAGAATCAATATTATCGGTCGGTAATCACACCAACAATCGATGGGGTTAAGGCTTATTTATCAGATGCGGATGCTAAAACGGATGCTAATCCAGTTAAAACTAATGCTAAGGGCCAGTTAATTTTGAATAATAACCAGATTAAGGGGTACAGTAATCCTCAGTTATCTGGCTATCTATCCGTATGGGTGCCAGTAGGGGCAAAGGATAATCAAGACGTTAGAACTAAGGCTAGTTCTAAACATCATGGTGGCAAGCAAACCTTCCGATCTAATAATGCATTGGATTCACAGGTCATTTTTGAGGCGTTCTCTAATTTTCAGCCAATTCCAACTAAAACGAGTGAATATGAAAACGTGGTCTTGCCTAAAAAAGTGAATGATTTTAAAAAATGGGGTATTACTTATATGCAATTACCTCCTCAATATCGCTCCGTTACGGGGAACTCATTCGTTGATGCGACCGTGCAGAATGGATATGCGTTTAATGATCGTTATGACCTCGGATTTGGCAGTCCCACTAAGTATGGAACCGCAAGTGAACTAGCCAATACGATTGAAGCATTCCACAGTGTTGGGATTAAATCGCTTGCTGATTTTGTGCCGAACCAACTTTATGATCTGCCTGGAAGGCAGGTTGTTTCTGCAACGCGGGTCGATATTAACGGTAAAAAGATCAAGGGGACTAAACTATCTAATCGCCTTTATTTAGCGAATGCCCGTAGTTCTAAGAGTAGTTATCAGTATCAATATGGTGGGATGTTTTTAAAAACGTTACATCGTCAACATCCGAGCTTGTTTAATGTTAAACAAATTTCGAATGGTAAAAAATTAGTATATAGTAATCCACTACGCATTTGGTCTGCCAAGTATTTGAACGGTAGCAATATCCAAGGACGTGGGATTAATTATATATTAAGAAATTTAGCTACCAAAAAGTATTATATGGTGAAAAATAATCAATTTTATTTACCAGTAGGAATTAAATAGGGGGATTGAATAATGTTTAACGGACAAACCAAAAAACATTATAAAATGTATAAATCGGGTAAGCATTGGGTTACAGCAATGCTGTTCACAGCAACGATGGGGATTTTTTACGCTGATCAAGTTAATGTAAATTCAGTTAAAGCTGATACGCAAAGCAGCGTCAGTGCAACTAGCAGTTCTAGTAGTGCAAATGTTTCAGCGGCGAGCTCTAATGCTAGCATTAGTAGTGCCGCTAGCCAGTCATCAGTGGCACAAAGCAGCGCTAGTATTGATTCTAGTAGTAGTTCTAATTCGTCTAGTAGCACTAGTGATGTTAATACTTCTAGCAGCAATACTAGCTCAAGTTCTAGTAGTAGTTCAGCTGCTGTTGTGAAATCAAATGCAGTTCTTAAGAGTAGTTCATCGTCTGCTGATAGAACAACGAGTAAAAATGCTAATAGTACTAGCAAAATTAAAAGCCTTACTAATGCCGATGATGGAACCATTAAACGTTTATTGAAAAAATACAAGGTTACTAATATTAAGAAAAAGAACGGTAAATATTACTATGTTGATACATACGGTGATCCCCATTTGGGCGTTACTGTTCAACTAGGTAATCAAGTTATGTATTTTAACAAGAAAACAGGAGCATTAACTGCTAAGAAAGACCTCCCTATTACCAAAAGTGAGACTGTGAAATCAGATGATTTTACAACGAATAATGCATTTTATAACGTTGACAATGCTAGTATTACAAACGTTAATGGTTATTTGACCCCTGATACCTGGTATCGTCCAAAGAAAATTTTATCAAATGGTGATGATTGGACGGCATCGAATCAAAATGATATGCGCCCACTATTGATGACTTGGTGGCCAAATAAAAAAGTGGAAGCAAATTATCTTAACTTTATGAATAAAAATGGGTTAGGAGTGACACCTTCTTGGCATTCTGCTGGGGATGGGGCCAATAGCTTAAATCAATCTGCTAGACAAGTGCAAGTATCGATTGAAAAGAAGATTAATGCCAACAATGGTGATACAACATGGCTTCATAATCTACTGGATCAATTCATTAAAACACAATCCGAGTGGAATTTCGATAGTGAAGAACGTGGTTCAGATGGGTTACAAGGTGGTCAGTTCTTATACGTTAACGATCCATTAACTAGCGATGCTAATTCTAATTATCGTCTTTTGAATCGGGGCCTTTCAGATCAAAATGGAAAGACCTTGAAGCAAACGATTGCCTCCGGAGGGGACTTTGAATTTCTATTAGGGAATGATATTGATAACTCTAATCCGACCGTTCAGGCTGAAGATCTGAACTGGTTGCACTATGTCATGAATTTGGGGACGATTTTAAAGAATAATCCTAACGGTAATTTTGATGGGGTCAGAGTGGATGCGATTGATGATGTTGACTCTGATTTAATTCAAATTATTGGAAAGTACTTTAATGATGCTTATAAAACTAGTCAATCCGATCAAAATGCTAATAATCATTTAAGCATTTTGGAAGATTGGGATAATTGGATTGATCCATTCTACATGCGCAAGAATGGGAATCCACAAATTACAATGAATCCGCAACTGAAAAATGCACTCCAAGAATCCCTTTCAACAGCTGATCCTACCCAAAGGACCAATCTTGATTTTCTAATTAATGATGGGTTGGCTGATCGTCATGCTGATTGGAATGAGGTCGATGATACGATTCCTAGTTATAGCTTCTTTAGAGCACACGATAACTCTGTTCAAGGAATTGTCGGTCAAATTATTCAAGATAAATTTGATAGTTCTGTCAACCCAGATAATCCATCATCTACGATGCAAATTTTCCAAAAGGCCCTTAAGATTTATGCTGATGACGAATGGAAAACGGATAAAAAATATTCACTTTACAATACCCCAGCTGCCTACGCGCTATTATTGACTGATAAGTCCTTAGTCCCACGGGTTTACTATGGTGATATGTATATGGAAAATAAGCAGTTCATGGAATCCAAATCGCCATACTATGATTCGATCGATGCATTATTGAGGGCGCGGGTTAAATATGTTGCTGGTGGGCAAACATCTAACGTTCAAACAATGGTTGGAGCCCCTTCAATGACTAAGGCTAAGGATAAATATACCGGCGTTTTAACATCAGTTCGTTATGGAAAGGATATTTGGGGGCCTAAAAATGTTAATCCAAATAATAAGAGCGGAATCGCAATTGTTGAATCTAATAACCCTGAATTAAAGCTTTCTAGTAATGATAAAGTCGTTATCAACATGGGGGCTAGTCATAAAAATCAGGCCTTTAGACCATTGTTGAATACGACTAAGACTGGTTTGTCAGTCTTTAATAATGACTCAGATGTTAGTCAGTCCCAGATTAAATATACAAATGCCAAAGGGCAATTAATTCTAACTCGTGCAGATATTAAGGGATATTCCAACCCGCAGGTATCAGGATATCTTTCTGCCTGGGTGCCAATGGGGGCTGCTGATGATCAAGATTCTAGAACAGCTGCTTCCGCTACAAATAAGACCCAAAGCAAGAATGTTAAACAGAGTAGTAACTACGTATCAAATGCTGCTTTGGATTCTAACGTGATTTTTGAGGGCTTCTCTAACTTCCAATCATTCCCAACAACTGATTCACAAAGAGAAAACGTAGTGATTGCAAACAATGCCAACTTATTTAAACAATGGGGAATTACTAGCTTTGAATTTCCACCACAGTATAATTCGACTGAGGGTAATTCATTCCTAGATGAAACATTCCAAAATGGATATGCGTTTAGTGACCGATATGATTTAGGACTCAGTGGTCCGAACAAATATGGAACTGCCGATGAGTTGATTCAAGCGATTCAAGCGTTACATGCAAATGGAATTCAAGCGATGGCTGACTTTGTACCGGATCAAGTATATGACATGCCAAATAAGCAGTTAGTAACGGTTAAGCGGGTTAATAACTATGGCCAAGAATTAATTGGAACCAAGATTACGAACCAATTATACTATTCCAATACAATTGGTAGTGGTAACGACTATCAAGCCCAATATGGTGGCAAGTTCTTGGAAGCACTTCAAAAAATGTACCCAGATTTATTTACTACTAAGCAAATTTCGACGAATAAACCGATCGATCCGAGCGAAAAAATTACAACCTGGAGTGCTAAGTACATTAATGGAACTAATGTCCAAGGAGTTGGGATTGATTACATTTTAAATAATGGGATTACTGGTCAATATTTAAATATTAATAATTTAAGTACAATGCCACTACAAATGATGGGCCAATCCTTCAAAACTGGATTCGTTCAAAACGGTAAGAACATTAATTATTACACTTATAGTGGCTACAAGGCTAAGGATACATTTATTAGTTACGATAAAAAGACCTATTATTTTGATGATAATGGAAATATGGTATTTGGGTTGCAAAAAATTAACGGCTCTAAATTCTTCTTCTTACCCGATGGTTCTGAATTAACTAATTCAGTTTATCGTGATAGTAGCGGCAAACAATATTACTTTGGTGCAAATGGTGGGATGTATCATTCAGGATTCTTTACTGATCCAGAACTAGGAAACCCTAGATACTTCTTTGCAAATGGTGTTATGGCTAAGGGTAGAACCCTAGTGAACGGTCAATATCAATATTTTGATCGTGAAAACGGAGACCAGGTTGCTGGCGGCTGGGGTGGAAAGTATTACTATGATGCTAATACTGGTAATGAAGTTCGGAACCAATTCGAAAACATTAATAATAAATGGTATTACCTCAATAAGGATGGCCAAACAACATCTGGGACGAAAGTGATAAACGGAGTTGAATATCACTTTAATGAAGATGGTGTTCAAACTCGTGGTGCTGTTGTTTTTGGTAAACACGGGGTAAAGAAGTACTATAGTATTAGTGACGGCTCATTAGTTAAGAACAATATTGTGATTTACAAGGGAATTAAATACTCCGCTAACAACAAGGGATATTTAAAAATAATAAAAAAATAGGTTGATTTCAGCCATTTTTTGAAGATACTGATAACTTCAGTATCTTTTTTTATTAAAATTTAAAAAAGTTATTTCTTTCTTTGGATTTTATGTTACAATACTATTCGTGTCGTGATTCAGGGTCACCTTTTGATGGATTAGGTGGACGATGTCATGAATTTGCTTTGTGCGGTGGCTTGCTTAAACTGCATGTACATATTTACCAGTCGCAAAGCTTTTAGCCGCTAAAGGTAGGAGCTTATTTTTTTTGCTTAAAGATATCTTTCAATTTATCCAGCACCGTTATTTTATGATAAAATAAAAGTTGACTATCTATAAGTATTAATGGGTAAAGAAATAGAATTATTAATGGAGTAATTAAATGAATCCAGAAGAATTTAAAGCACAATTGGCTCATAATGGAATTGAGTTAACCGATAATCAAATGAAGCAGTTTGATACATACTACCAGCTGTTGGTAGCAACAAATAAAAACGTTAATTTAACAACGATTGTTGATCGAAATGACGTTTATTTAAAGCATTTTTACGATTCTATTACTCCCGCATTTTATTTTAATAAACTGCAAACAGAGCCACTTACTATCTGTGATGTTGGTGCAGGGGCTGGATTTCCATCCTTACCAATGAAAATCGTTTTTCCCCAGTTAAAAGTAACGATCGTAGATTCTTTGAACAAACGGATTAATTTCTTGAATGATTTAGTTGCAAAGCTAGGTCTTACTGATGTTAAGACCGTTCATGCACGTGCCGAAGAGTTTGGCGGTAAAAAGTCTGCTAGTCGGGAGTCATTTGATATTGTTACTGCCCGTGCAGTTGCTCGAATGAGTGTTTTAGCAGAGCTATGCTTGCCACTCGTAAAAGTTGGCGGCAATTTAATTGCACTTAAGGCTGCTAAAGCTGCTAGCGAATTAAGCGTTGGCCAAAAAGCAATTCAGTTACTGGGTGGTAAGTTGACCCAAGACCATGAATTTGAGTTGCCTGTTTCAAATGATGAAAGAAATATTGTGGTGATCGAGAAGGTAAAACCAACCCCAAGTCAGTATCCACGTAAGGCGGGAACGCCAAATAAAAAACCAATTGGGGAATAAAAGGAGGGCTTAAGATGGCATATGTAATCGCATTAGCTAACCAAAAGGGTGGCGTCGGCAAAACAACGACTGCTGTTAATTTGAGTGCAGATTTAGCGTCTTTAGGAAAGCGGGTTTTATTAATTGATGCTGATGCACAGGGAAATGCAACTAGTGGGATTAATATTCAAAAAAAGTCGATTAAAGAAAATCAGCTCCCCACAATGTATGATATTTTAGTTGAAGATGCACCAATTAAAGATGCCGTTATTCATACCGATTATGACCACTTAGATGCAGTTCCTGCGACAATTGATTTATCTGGTGCTGATATTAAGTTAGTTTCTAAAATGGCGCGCGAGACCATTTTAAGAACAGCGATTGCTGAAGTGGAAGATGATTATGATTATATCTTAATCGATTGTCCACCATCGCTTGGTTTGATTACCGTAAATGCGTTTACCGCTAGTGATTCCATTTTAATCCCAGTTCAAAGTGAGTATTATGCGTTGGAGGGCCTTAGCCAATTGCTAAATACTTTTAATTTAGTTAAAAAGCATTTTAACCCAACCCTTAAAATTGAAGGCATCTTGCTTACGATGTTTGATTCACGCACTAACTTGGGCCGTCAGGTCAATGAGCAAGTTCGCGATTATTTTAAGGATAAGGTTTATGATACTGTAATTCCACGGAATGTCCGACTATCAGAAGCACCTAGTTATGGAAAACCAATTAATGATTATGATCCTAAATCTAAGGGTGCAGTTGTATACATGAAACTTACAAAGGAAGTGTTGGCTGCTCATGGCAAATAAAAAAGGTTTAGGCCGTGGGATTGAAGCGTTATTTTCAGATAATGAAGTTCAATCCGAAGAAACGGTCAATGATATTAAACTTGCGGAGTTGGTTCCGAACCCATACCAACCACGGACCAGATTTGATAAGGATGCGCTTAATGATTTGGCAAATTCAATCAAAAAATCAGGCGTATTCCAACCAATTATCGTAAGAAAAGCAGCTAAGAATGGTCAATATGAAATTCTAGCTGGTGAAAGACGGTTTAGAGCATCTGAGATTGCGGGTAAAAAAACAATTCCAGCCATCATTCGGAATGTTACCGATGAAAAGATGATGGAAATTGCGGTTCTTGAAAACTTACAAAGAGAGGACCTAACAGCAATTGAGGAGGCTGAGGCCTATAACACGCTAATGGTGAACTTGAACTTAACGCAAGCTCAAGTTGCTAACCGCCTGGGAAAAAGTCGCTCATACGTTGCTAACTACTTAAGACTACTTGGCTTACCTAATGAAGTTAAAGCGATGGTGCAAAAAAAGCAGTTATCAATGGGGCAAGCAAGGGCTTTGTTATCAATTAGTGATAAGGCGGAATTGAGAAAATTGGCGAAACGGGTCTATGAGCAGACTTTGACGGTTCGTCAAATCAATCGCGAGATCGAAGAAATGGGCAGTGGCAAGCGTTCTAAAAAGGCAAAGAAGGGCGCTCGTGGTGGTCATAAATCTCCGTTCCTCAGAGCAACTGAAGATCAGCTCCAGGATCGCTTTGGAACCGCTGTTTCAATCAATGGCAATCGTTCTAAACGTGGTCATGGGAAAATAGAGATCGATTACATGTCTAATGACGATTTGAACCGAATTCTAAAAATATTAGATATTAACATTGACTAGATTGGAGTTTTTGCAATGTATGAACTACATGATATTGTTGAAATGAAGAAGCCCCATCCATGCGGTGCGAACCGTTGGGAAATTATTCGGATGGGTGCCGATATTAAAATCAAGTGTACTAATTGCGGTCATATTGTAATGCTTCCCAGACGTCAATTTGATCACAAAATCAAAAAAGTACTTGAAAAACACGAAACAGAATAAACAGAAAGTGAGCGAATTTTTTTATGTCATTAACAGCAGGAATTATTGGGCTGCCTAACGTTGGTAAGTCAACCCTCTTTAACGCAATTACAAATGCCGGAGCAGAAATGGCGAACTACCCATTTGCTACGATCGATCCCAATGTGGGAATGGTGGAAGTACCAGATAAACGATTAGCGCGGATTCAAGAATTGATTCCAGCTAAGAAAATCGTGCCAACTACGTTTGAATTTACCGATATTGCTGGAATCGTTAAGGGTGCTAGTAAGGGTGAAGGACTAGGAAATAAGTTCTTGGAAAACATTCGTCAAGTCGATGCCATCGTTCATGTAGTGCGTGCATTCGATGATGATAATATCACCCACGTTACTGGTAAAGTCGATCCAATTGCTGATATCCAAACGATTAACTTGGAATTAGGGATTGCTGATCTGGATGCTGTTAACAAGCGGTTAGGAAAAGTTGAACGGGCCGCTAAGGGTAAGGATGAAGATGCCCTAGCGGAAAAGGCAGTCTTAGAGAAGATTAAGCCCGTTCTCGAAAATGGTGGCTCAGTGCGTTCAATCGACTTTAACGAAGACGAAGCCAAAATCGTAAAGGGTGAGTTCTTACTTACCTCAAAGCCAGTCCTTTACGTTGCCAACGTTAGTGAAGATGATATGGCTGATCCTGAAAGTTCAGAATATTTCAAACAAGTGCAAGATTACGCAACCAAGGATGGTGCTCAAGCAATTGGAATTGCTGCTGAAACAGAAGAAGAAATTGCTGAATTAGATGATGATGATAAGCAAACCTTCCTTGAAGCTGAAGGGGTTGAAGAACCTGGCCTAAACAAGTTGATTCGGGCTTCTTATAAGTT
This sequence comes from Nicoliella sp. ESL1120, assembly GCF_058508515.1. Classification (NCBI taxonomy): domain Bacteria; kingdom Bacillati; phylum Bacillota; class Bacilli; order Lactobacillales; family Lactobacillaceae; genus Nicoliella; species Nicoliella sp. ESL1120. Next base: position 80,415 of record NZ_CP196383.1, on the reverse strand, counting down.
ATTAGGGCTTGAGACATTCTTTACCGCTGGTGGAAAGGAAACTAAGGCATGGACTTATCTAAAGGGAACGAAGGCACCACAAGCTGCTGGGATTATTCACTCTGACTTTGAACGTGGCTTTATTCGAGCTGAAGTAATGTCATTTGATGACTTAGACCAACTCGGTAGTGAAAGTGCCGTTAAGGAAGCTGGAAAGCTACGGGTCGAAGGAAAAGAATACGTCATGCAAGATGGTGACATTGTTAACTTTAGATTTAACGTTTAATAACGGAGGAATTGAATGAGTAACGATAATCGAAAACGAAATGCAGCCGCTGCTGCACAACAAAAGAAGGCTGCTGCTAAAGTAGAAGAACGTAATGCCTTCGATAACATGGGCTTAACGAAGCGGAATGCCGAGTACATGTTTCGTTTTAAACAGCAATTAGATCGGGTCAATTTACCTGCTGAAAAGAAACAAACGACGGTTGAATCAATGGTCACTGAATTGGTCAAGGAACAAAAAAGTGGGGCCACCGCTCGGAATCTTTATGGAACGATCGAACAACGAATTGAGTTCATTAAGAATCCACCGCGTGAAAAAGAGGAGTTATTCACTAACTACTGGTCTAACGCCGTTTATAACTTTTTAATTTTTCTGGCTTTGTTCTCAGTGTTATATGGAATCACCCTCTTAATGTCCAAGAATGTTACCGCAGAACAAGCTAAGTCTTCTGGGGTTGCTGTTATCTTAGTTACTTCAGCTATTACTGGGGCACTAATGCCGATTTTCACCCGTCTCTTTGATCCAGCTGTTAAACACACCAGCAAGTGGTATATGCGATTATTAGGGATGCTGTTGCTTGCAATCGTCTGGATTTCTGTGTTCTTTGGCCTGGTATTGATAATTCCAACAGCCATTAATCCAGTCTTGCCAGGGGTGGTTTATATCATTATCGCATTGGTATCTGCTGGGGTATCATTGTGGGTTCGTAAAAATTACAACATTACAACTGGATTGTTCGTTTCTAGAAGGCCAGTTCGTAAATAATCAAAAATTTGACGCTGAATTGTTCGTGAATTCAGCGTTTTTTGTTCCAAAAATAAGATAATGATGTGAAAAAGATTAGTTTTTACTTGTTTGATAAAGTTTTGTTTACAAGTATATTTTTTTTTGGTAAATTAGAAACAATATAATTTTACACAGTTGAATATTTATAAAAGGAGCGCTTTAAATTATGTCTAATTGGGATACAAAATTTGCCAAAGAAGGAATCACATTTGATGATGTTTTATTGATACCTGCAGAAAGCCACGTCTTACCGAACGAAGTTGATACCAGTGTCCAATTAGCACCCAATTTAAAGCTAAATGTGCCATTTTTAAGTGCCAGTATGGATACCGTTACTGAACATGAAATGGCCATTACTTTAGCTAATTTAGGTGGATTAGGTGTAATTCACAAGAACATGGTGATCGATGATCAAGCTAAAGAAGTAGAAAAGGTTAAGGCGGTTGAAAAAGACGCCAAGCGTTTTCCAAATGCTGCTGTTGACTCAAATAATCATTTACTAGTTGCCGCTGCCGTTGGGGTGACTAGTGATACTTTCAAACGTGCAGAAGCATTGTTAAATGCTGGGGCTGACGCAATCGTTATTGATACTGCGCACGGTCATTCCGCAGGGGTTTTACGGAAGATCAAGGAAATCCGTGATACCTATCCAAAGGCCACTTTAATTGCTGGGAATGTTGCAACCGGTGAAGGAACCAATGCTTTGTTCAGAGCTGGGGTGGATGTAGTTAAGGTCGGAATTGGTCCTGGTTCAATTTGTACCACTAGAATCATTGCCGGAGTTGGGGTTCCTCAACTAACTGCCATTTATGATGCTGCTTCAGTTGCTCGTGAATGGGGCAAGCCAATCATTGCCGATGGTGGAATCAAGTACAGTGGTGATGTTGTTAAAGCAATCGCTGCTGGTGGAAATGCCGTTATGCTAGGAAGTATGTTATCAGGAACTGACGAAGCTCCTGGTAAGGTCTTCGAAGAAAACGGGAAGAAGTACAAGGCATACCGTGGAATGGGAAGTATCGCTGCCATGGAACATGGTTCAAAGGACCGTTACTTCCAAGGGGAAGTGAATGAAGCCCAAAAGCTCGTTCCAGAAGGAATTGAAGCTCGGGTTGAATACAAGGGTAGCGCTAAGGATGTTATCTTCCAGATGGTTGGAGGTTTACATTCTGGAATGGGCTATACCGGAGCTAAGGATATTCAAACCATGATCGATCGCGCTCAATTTGTCAGAATTTCAAATGCTGGACTAATTGAATCGCATCCACATGATGTCCAAATTACAAAGGCAGCTCCTAATTACAAATAAAATAAATAACAAAAAGCTAAGGAATGGGCTTTCTCAATTCCTTAGCTTTTTTTAGATTATAATTAGTATGATAAAATAGAAATGTTAAAGTTTTGTAAATCAAGTAAAATAGTATTAAAGAATAAACCTTAAGAAAATAAATTTGGCTTTAATTTGTTACACTATAATTAATAAAATTATGAAATTAAGGATGATGATATTATGAAAATTTTAGTCGTAGATGACGATAAAGAAATCGCACAATTATTAGAAATTTACATCCGAAACGAAGGATACGAACCAATTTCTGCTTACAACGGTAAGGACGCTCTTTCGGTGTTACGGACTGAAAATGACATCGGTTTGATGATCTTGGATATTATGATGCCAAATATGACTGGAATTGAAGTGCTCAAGGAATTGCGTCGCGATTCTAAGTTACCAGTGATTATCCTATCTGCTAAAACCACCGATATGGATAAAATTCAAGGGTTGATCAGTGGAGCCGATGATTACGTTACTAAGCCATTTAATCCATTGGAAATCATGGCCAGAGTGCGCTCCCTTCTAAGAAGAAGTCAAGATAAGATGACCAATGATGAACCCGATGTATTAGATATTGGTTCATTAACCATTAATAAGGATTCACATGAAGTAAAAACATCTGATGATAAGGAAATTCAGTTAACGGCACTTGAATTTGGGATTTTATACCTCCTAGCTAGCCATCCTAATCGAGTGTTCTCAGCTGATGAAATTTTTGAACGCGTTTGGAGACAAGAAAGTGTGGTTTCAGCTAAAACCGTGATGGTTCACGTGAGTCATTTGCGTGATAAAATTGAAGAAGCCACTAATGGCGAAAAGGTAATCCAAACCGTTTGGGGTGTTGGATACAAGATTGAAATGAAATAATTAACGGGGATACTTTAAATTGAAATTAACAACACGAGAAAAAACGGAGCTGTTTGGTGAAGGGGTAATTACCTTAATCCTACTATTGTTGCTTAATTTGTCGATAATTGTATTATTTAGCCAGGCGCTTTTTCATAATCCAGGATTAAAATTTGGGTTTATTACAATTAAGCATTCTATTTTTACTAATCCGGGCGCTCCATTTCAAAATCCGATGGGGCATCCCGCTCCGTGGTGGATGAAACTATTAACGTGGCAGAATATTTTGACAGCATTGATGGGAATCGTGGACCTAGTAGTAATTTACTGGCGGCTATTACGTCGCTACCATTTAATTCAATTACGGCATGTAATTGATGAAATTCATTACATTGCTGATGGTCATTTTGATCACCGCATTCCATTTAAAATTAACAGTGAGAATCAAAAGGTCGTTGATAGTGTTAATTCTTTGGTCGATAGTGTAATTGAATCTATGAATGAGGAACGCGCAATTGAGCGTTCTAAGGATGAATTAATTACTAACGTATCCCATGATATTAGAACGCCCCTAACATCGATTATTGGCTACCTAGGGTTAATTGAATCTGGTGGCTATAAGAGTAAGGAAGACCTGCTTAAATATACCCACATTGCTTTTTTTAAGTCTAAGCAGATGAAGTCATTAGCAGATGATTTATTCGAATATTCAAAAGCACGGACATTGCCGACGAATCTCCAAATGAATCGGGTCAATGTTAAACAACTAGTTGAGCAGCTAGCAATAAGTTCTGAACTAGAAGCGGAAAAGAAGAACATTAAAATTATTACTGAATGTAAGGATGATAATCTGTACATCGAAGCTGATGCCGAAAAATTAGGGCGGGTCTTTAATAATTTAATTTCAAATGCGTTGAAATATGGAAAAGACGCTAGACACATTTACCTAAGTGCTTCCCAAATGAATGCCAATGAAGCGGTTATTTCGGTTGCAAACGATGGAGAACCAATCCCTAAGAAATCAATTAACCAAATTTTTGAACGGTTTTACAGGGTTGAAACATCACGAAATAAGGAAACCGGAGGGACCGGACTTGGTTTAGCGATTGTCCAAAACATCGTTGATAGTCATAATGGATTTATTAAAGTTGAATCTAACCGCAAATTAACGAGTTTTGCGATTCATTTGCCAATTCATGCTGATCAACCGTTGAAAAAAACAGGATTTGAAAAATTAAAGTTTACAGATAAGAAGGATAAATAGTTATGAATATTACTCACCGATTTTCTAAAATGATTTTGATGATCGGAATCGTTTTGATGACTTTGGCCTTGCCGATTTCAGCAAGTGCCAGTGCTGTTAAGACAACTGCGCAGCCAGATATTGATGCCACAACTGGAATTGCAATTGATGCGAATACAGGTCAAATGCTATATTCTAAGAACATCAATAAACCAATGGCATTAGCCTCGATGAGTAAATTACTGTCTTTGTATATCGTTAGAAAAGCAATTGCAGAGGGCAAAATTAGCTGGAATCAAAAGGTTCCAGTATCCTCTGCTTTACATAAATTAAGTGTTGATACCACATACGCTAATGCACCGTTAGCTGAGGGAGAGCACTATACAGTTAGACAAATTTACCAAGCGTCATTTGAATCAGCTAATGCTGCAATGATGTCATTAGCGAACCTAGTTGGTGGCTCAACGCAGAACTTTACGCTTATGATGCGCAAAACGGCTAAGCAGTTGGGGATTACCGATGCTAAGTTATATACTGCTTGTGGTTTAACCAACGGGGAAGTTGGTAAAGCCCTTGGCATGCCAGATGCTAATGATAACGATGAAAATAAGATGTCTGCGCGTGATATGGCGACCATTGCAAAGCAATTTATTAAACAATTTCCAGATGTTTTAAATAATACTTCCGTTAGTGAGTATACATTAGGGGGCAAGACCCTAAGGAATGGTGACTACATGTTACCAGGGGGAAGTGAGTACGATAAAAATCTGCCAGTTCAAGGGCTGAAGACCGGGACTTCTTCTACTTGTGGGGGAAGTTTTATTGGAACGACTAATCGGGATGGACACCGCATTATTACTGTTGTGATGCATGCTTCCAATACGATGCCTACCGATCCTGGTCGCTTTATCCAAACTAAAAAAATTATGAACTATGTTTATGATAACTACCGCTATGTAAGCCTTGCCAACGGCTCAACCACCGCTTATCAAAAAGTTGCGGTTCCCGATGGTAAATCCACTAGCGTTAAAGTTAAAACCAAAGCACAATTTAATTACTGGATTGATAAAAATGAAGCTGGTTCTAATGTAAAATTAAATTTGGACGATAACGTCAAGGACGGTAAGGGGATTAAAGCTCCAGTGAAGGCTAATCAAAAAATTGGGAATTTAACGTTTACCGATTTTAAGACATTAAATAATAAACAATTATCAGTGCCAATGGTAGCTAGCAATTCTGTTGATGAAGCTAACATCTTTGTTCGATTCTGGCGCGGCTTGACTAATCTATTCTAAAAAAAGTGATGATAACATTAATCGTTATCACCACTTTTTTAATTATTTACTTGCTGGCTTGTTTTTATCATCGTACATGTATTCACGAGTCATTGGCAAAGCATGCCCAGATGGTCCCTTTGAGATTAAGTATTGGATAACATCAATATTTCCAGCTTTAAATGATGCGGCACAGGCTTGTAGGTATAAGTCCCACATCCGAATAAAGCGTTCGTCGAATATTTTTTTAACTTCATCCAAGTGCTCATTGAAATTATGATCCCAATGTTCGAGGGTCACTTGATAATGTCTCCGCAAGGTTTCTAAGTCAAAAATTTGCATTCCATTTTCAACAATATGGTCAATATTTTCCGTTAATCCAGGAACATATCCCCCTGGGAAAATGTACTTATTGATCCAACCGTTGTAGGCACCACCTTGTTGTCTGGTGATTCCGTGAATCAAAGCCACACCGTTTGGCTTCAAATATTTATTAACGTATTTGAAGTATTCACCAAGGTTTTCCTTCCCAACGTGTTCGAACATTCCAACTGAAGTAACGTAGTCAAATTGTTCATCATGATAATCACGGTAGTCACGGAGGTAAACGGTTGCAACATCTTCTAAGCCTTCATCTTGAATCCGCTTTTGAACGTAATCATATTGTTCTTTACTGAGGGTAATTCCAGCAACGGTCAAGCCGAATTCCTTAGCAGCAGTTAGCATTAAGGTTCCCCAACCACAACCAATATCAAGAAGGGTTCTTCCTGGATTAGGATTTAGTTTTTTGATGATGTGTCTAACTTTATTCATCTGTGCTTGTTCCAATGTGTCATCTGGGTTTTCCCAGTAGGCACATGAGTATGTCATTGTTGGATCGAGCCAAATCTTATAAAAGTCGTTTCCAATATCGTAATGACTTTGGACATCCTTCATACTTTCTTTTTCACTGTGTGATTGTTTAGGCAAGAACTTGATGAACTTGCTGTTACGCATGAAACTGCCCGCACTTTCGTAAGCTGAGGTAACTAAATCTTCAATATTACCGTCAATCTCAATTTTGCCATCCATATAAGCTTCACCAAGTGCAATTGAAGCATTTTTGGTAATTTGTCGAATGGGAATTGCTTCCTTAAATGTGATGTGAGCCTGGGGTTCACCCTCACCATAGACTTCACTTTTACCGTCCCAATAAGTTACTTTAACAGGCATATTAAAGCTTCTTTTCAAAAACTGCCGATAAAAAGGTTTTTCTAACATAAATAAACAAATCCTCTCTAGAAATTTAACTATGAATAATATTATACGCTTATTTATTAATTTTTTGGAAGGAATGTATTCTATTTTACTACTGGAAAAATGGTATAATTGAATAAAATAAAGTATAAGAGGGATTAGATATGAAAAAAATATTGGTAGCGATTGTTGCCATTATTGTAGTTGGATTGTTTGGCGGCCTTATGATTAATGGCCATAGTTCCAGTAATCATGAAGCTAATTCATCCATCAGTAAGGGTAATCAGGCAATTCAAAATCGGCAATATCACCAAGCAGTTGTAAATTTTAAGCAGGCATTAGATGCTCAGCCTGATAATCAAGTTGCACTTAAATCGCTTCAGCAGGTACAGACCATTCAAGCTGCTGATACTTTTTATAATGCTCAACACTTTGTAACCGCAATTGCCCAGTATCAAAAAGTAGCTAGTTTGAAGCAGTCATCATTACTGGTACAACGGGCAAACGAACAATTAAAAAATAGTGAAAATTTATTGAACGGTGCAATTGAACTAACGGGCATTTATAACCAATCATTACGACTTAACCATTCTAAAAAATATGCTCAATCAGCGAAATTATTACAACAAGCATTTACCAATGGCAATTTAAATAATAGCTATTTTAAGAATATTACCGATCGAATTAAAGCGTTAAGAAATGCTAATTCAGCTAAAAAAATGGATCGGGCAGCCGTTACGAATCGCTTAGCAATCCGTCCACAAACCATCAATCAATTAGAGAGTGGACAAGTTCTAAATAACTAATCAGAATAGGAGAATTTGAATGCATTTATGGGATCAATTTATTGAAAACGTGAGATTACGGAGATTGGTGGTGTTATTAGCAATCATTTCCGTCCTCTACTTGGTCCGTGGAATGATGACGATTATTTTACTAACTTTTATATTTACGTTCTTAGTAACCACCATTGTTAATTGGATTTGGAAATACGTTAAAATTCCTAAGTCGTTATTAGTATGTATTATTTATGCTACGATCGTAGTATTAGTATCATGGGCCTTAGCAGTTTATGTTCCCCAAATTATCGAACAAGCAATTATGGGGATTAAATCATTGATTAATTTCTACCAGAGTCCTAATGACATAACTGGACAAGATAGTGAGATTCAGGCTTACATTGCTGATTTTTTGTCTAAGTTTAACGTTGTTTCGTTTCTAAAGGGGAGTGCGAATACTGTCTTTGAATATATTACCAGTATCGGATCAGTCAGTGTTTCAGTTTTTATTTCTTTAATATTGAGTTTCTTTTTTACACTGGAAAGTGATCGAATGGCTACCTTTTCCAAGAAATTTTTGACGAGTAATATCGGTTGGTTATTCCAAGATATTTATTACTATGCTCAAATTTTCGTTAAGACGTTTGGTGTTGTTTTAGAAGCACAGTTATTTATTGCGATTTGCAATACCATTTTAACGACCATTGTGATGGCAGTAATGGGGTTACCACAACTATTGATACTAGCATTATTAGTGTTTTTCCTTAGTTTAATTCCAGTGGCTGGGGTAATTATTTCATTTATTCCATTATCATTAGTTTGTTACTCTACTGGCGGCATTTACGATGTGATTTATATGATCATTACAATTATAGTGGTTCATGGAATTGAAGCATACGTATTAAACCCAAAGTTTATGTCATCGAGAACTAAGCTACCAATTTTTTATACCTTTGTTGTTTTGATTGTTGGTGAAAAAATTTTTGGTGGCTGGGGATTGATTGTGTCTGTCCCAATTTTTACTTTTATTCTCCATATATTAAATGTGCAACGGGTCGACAATCATCCCAATGATGAAGTAAAAATCATAAAAAAATCTAAATCTACTGAAAAATAATGATAGATGGTGTATCATTGTTATGAATTCTTTAATTATAAAATAGAAAGAGGTTTGGAACTTATGGCAAAATTAGTATTAATTCGTCATGGACAAAGTCAATGGAACCTTTCTAACCAATTTACTGGTTGGGTTGACGTTGATTTAAGTGACAAGGGTGTTGAAGAAGCTAAGAACGCTGGTAAATTATTGAAGGAACACGGTCTAGAATTTGACTATGCATTTACTTCAGTTTTGACCCGTGCGATTAAGACTTTACACTTTGCTTTAGAAGAATCAGACCAACTATGGATTCCTGAAACTAAGACTTGGCGTTTGAACGAACGTCACTATGGTAAGTTACAAGGATTAAACAAGAAGGAAACTGCTGAACAATATGGAGACGAACAAGTTCACATTTGGCGTCGTTCATATGACACTCTTCCTCCACTTCTTCCAGATGACTCTCCATACTCTGCAAAGAAGGACCGTCGTTACGCTGACTTAGATCCAAACTTGATTCCTGCAGGTGAAAACCTCAAGGTTACGCTTGAAAGAGTTATGCCTTTATGGGAAGATCAAATTGCACCTAAGTTATTAGACGGTAAGAATGTAATTATTGCTGCTCACGGTAACTCACTTCGTGCATTAAGCAAGTACATTGAAAGAATCAGCGATGATGACATCATGGACTTAGAAATGAAGACTGGTGAACCAGTTGTTTATGACTTTGACGACAAACTTAAAGTTACTAACAAGACTAAATTAGACGACTAATTTATTATAATTAAGGTAATTGATTTACTATGTCTAAATCAATTGCCTTATTTTTTATACAAATTTTGATAGGGAAGTTGATCATGAAATCACTTAATAACAAAATTAATTGGCGAACTACGTGGCCATACGGAGTCATTTTGGTTATTTCATTATTAGCAATGTTTCCACAATGGTACACTAATGCCGCTTATGTAGGAATCGACTCACTTTTTCATATGAATCGATTCTATGATGCAATGATGCAAATTAAAACTGGTAGCTATAGCTATTTTCAATCATTTTTCGGATTTGGCCAGTCTGGTAGGGTGGTTAACGCCGTCTATGGACCATTATTTGCATATTTTAACGGTTTTTTGCTACTTATTAGCAAAAACTGGGTTAATTATCAGCTAATAAGTTCAGCGTTATTATTCATTATCAGTGGCTGTTTAATGTACCATTTATCAATTAAAAACAACGTTCAGCAGTTATGGGCGCTAGTAATTGCTGGATGTTATATGTTTTCGACCCCCATCTTGTATTGGATCAATGGGCAACAATTTACCGCATGGGGAGCGGCTTTTGTTCCATTAATAATGCTATGTGGAACTGAAATGATTCGCACCAGACGGATTGCTTGGATTAAATTGGCCCTTTCGATGACTTTATTGCTTGAAATTCATAACATTACTAGTGCGATTTGTGCATTAGCGTTAATTCCATTTTTTGTAACAGGGTTGGTTATCACAGATGATCGCAAACAAATGTGGCAATCACTTTTTAAATCAATTGGCCTAACGTTATTGTTGTCATTCAACGTTTGGGGTGGGATGTTAGAACTATTTTCTTCCAATCATTTGTTGCCCGTGCTGCCAGATTTACATTTAGCATCTGATTCTTTGTTTGCCCCCAACGGCACCACTAGGCTTCAGTACAGTACGCTGTTCTTATTTGTAATTGCAATCTTATACCTAATTATTAGATGGAAGCACATTGATTTAACTACTCGGGTTATTATTCTGAATGGAACATTTTTTCTATGGATTCCGACCTTCCTTTTCCCGTGGACATTGCTATCTAAGCTAATCCCAGCGGTGGACTCCGTGATTCAAAATCCGATTCGGTTTTTAGTGATCCCGTACGTTTTATTATATTTGGCGATTGGAATCCTGCTTTCTGATAAAAGCATCAATTGGTCTCGTTATGTAATTGGGGGCATAACGATTTTACTAATGCTACTTGTGATGTATAAGGACTTTAGGCATGTTTTAAGTAAGAGTCGTTACTTTAATTCACACAAAGTAATCATTAGTACTCGTAAAACGATTATTAGAACGTCCGATCCGAATAGATTACGTTCAGCATTGCGTTCTGATGATCCGCAAAGAATTTTGCAGTTGGTAATTAAGGCAACCCCAGATTATATGCCAGTGAAGCAAAAAATTTCAGTATTTGAATATCAAAAATTTAGTCCATATATCAAGTATCGTAAATCAATTATCAAGCCGAATATAAACCATGATTATCAGGTTAAAAACGGTATAATGACTGTTAAATGGACAAATAAGAGTAATCATACTCAACCCCATAAGTTAGCAGTTGTTAAATATGCCCACTCAATCATAAAATTAAATGGGAAACAATTAAAAACCGTTAAGACCGATTCAATCGGTGCGATTACTGTAAATGGAAAATCAGGAGTTAATCATTTAACGATTCAATACCAAAGTGCTGGTTGGTTTAGAGGCCTTATTTGGGTTTCAATCATTGGCTGGATCGGTTTAATTGGTTATGTTATGGCATTAAAAGGTTGATTAAACGCTCTTAAGAGCAAATAAAAAGGTGTGCTAGAATTTAATCTAGCGCACCTTTTATTTGGTTGAGAACCATTTTTGAATACTTGGCCAAGAATCATTATTAATGATCATTCTTGGGGTGTACATTAAATTAGTCTTGTCGTTTACAATTCCAGTATTCAATGTAGCGATCCATTGGAGATTTTGAGAGTTTAAGAAATTAGTTGTTTTATCGGTTCCACCACCATAAGGATAGGCAAATGAAGTTCCGAATTGTCCCGTTTTTTCATGCATAATTCGTTGACTAGTGATAAAGTCACGTTTGAAGTGATTATATTCGTCCGGTCTTTGAATAATTGGGATTAATCCACGGGTTAGGTAGTGCATATTGTTAGTATGCAATTCTAGACTTTGTAAGTTACCGGCTTTTTTCTTGGCTTTTAAAATATTTTTCCAAGTAGCGAACTTAGATCCTTCACGATAACGACCTGTATTTCCGGTAACAATGAAAGTGGTAAACGGGAAGTTATATTTTTCCATTACTGGCATTGCATTTTCAATGGTTGAACGGTCAATATCGTCGAAGGTTAGGACGGCATATTTACCCTTAATTGGTTCTTGATTACTAACCATTTCATACATTTGTTGACCGCTAATGACCTTAATTCCATGATCTTTAAGAAACTTCATTTGTTTCTTGAACTCAGTTGTAGTAACTGCAAAGTCATGGAGTTGTGAGTTATCAGATAGTGATTTAACAACATTAACCCCTAAATCATCATTAATAATTCGGTGATAACAAAAAACTAAAATCCCATTTTTTTGTGAAGCAGCTTGTGCTTTTAATGCATAGTTAGTGTTTTCACCCTTATCGTATTGAACCGTTCTGTGAATCGTTAATGACATTCCAAGAACGATTAGGATTGCAATAATCCAAACAATAATTTTACGAGTTCTTCGTGTCATTTTTTAGATTCCTCCGCATTTTTTTTAATCTATAAAAGCTAAAAATAATAGTTCCAATTCCAAAAAATAAAATTGTATATAGTAGCCCAAAGTAAAATCCGTAGTCTAAGTTAAGAAGTAAGTAGTAAGTAACTAGATTATCTGTGTATAAATCAAAGATAAATCCGTAGTTAACGTAGAAAATAAATAGCACCGCTGACCATAGAGCCGCAAATAAACAAAAATTCCAAATTCTTCTTTTAATACTGATCTTTTTACGAATTACGAAATTATATTGTGGTTTATTTTCCAATTTTAGCGCCCCCGATCCGGACTACGCCATGTTCCAACATGTTCTGGGTCTAAGAAGAATGAAATCATAGCATAGATACAACTGATCAAATTAATGATCCAATAATACATAATGTAAGCAGGGATTAGTAAGAAGTCCCCCCAACTCATAAATGTTGCTTTCTTTGAGAAAGAAAAACTGATTAAGAACTGGGTGAAACTGACCATTAGCATGAATAGTAAAATATTACCATCAAGGGTCAAATTGCGATCCAAAATAAATGTAAGGATGTAGGTAATTGTACTTAGCATTGTAACCACTGCCCACGTGTTACTTACGATTGTTTCAGATAGTAAAAACTTTTCGCTAAAACTACCATGAATCAACATATCACGGTTACCAGCGAGTACTTCTAAACCACCACGCGCCCATCGCTGTCTTTGTTTGATTAGGTTTCGAACGCTTTCTGGAACTAAAATCCAACAAATAATATTGGGGTTATATAATACTTCCCAGTGGTTACGATATAATCGCCATGTAATATCAATATCTTCGGTCATGACCTTCGTGTTCCAACCATTAACCGATTCAACGGCTGTTTTTCTAAAACCAACAATAACTCCTGAAACGGTAGTGATCTTACCAGTTAAGAATGATTCTGCACGCTTAATGATATCGATAACACCGATGTATTCCAGTAATTGAAGGCGGCCCAAAATAGTAGTTCGATTTCTAACAACTGGTTTTCCAGCAACGGCACCAGCCTTAGGGTTATTATTTAAAGTTTTAACAACGTACGAAAGTGAGTCTGGATCTAAAACAGAATCAGAGTCAATTCCCAATAGGTATTCTCCACGAGCAGCTTTCAGCCCTTGGTTCATAGCATTTGCTTTTCCCTGGTTAACGGGGATGGCAACGATTTGGATATTAAATTGTGATTTGTATTGATCCTGTAATCGATGCATTATTTCTAAAGTATCATCTGAACTTTTATCATCGATCAATACAATTTCATAATTTTTATAGGTTAAGTTAGCAAGTGACTTAACCGCTTCTTCCAGGGTATCATGCTCGTTGTGAGCAGGTACTAATATTGAAACCAACGGTTTACGATCGGAATCGTTATCTTGAGTATGATGAAGTGTCCACTCCTTGAAGATACAACCAACGATCCATACGACTGACACCATTACGGGGTATCCGAATATAAAATCGCTAATCATTTTACTGAACCACATAAATTGTTTTCCTCCTTGAAAACTGGGAAGGTAATCTTCCCGACGAAAGATTTGCATTGGGATTTAAGCAAATATAAATTCGAGCTTATCGCAACAAGTTTATTATTGCATAATCCTTTTTATCATACCATATTTTAGATTGCTTATCGCTTGGAATCACATAATTTTATGAATGAAAAAACTTCCAATTATGAAAACAATAAATTGGAAGTTTTAAATTAATTATTATTTTTAATATAAGCCTTAATTTCATCTCCATCATCAACAAAGTAAATTGATTTGGAAGGATCGTCGTTTAAACATCCCATATTGATCGCGGGTTTATCATCAACAGTTCCGATTTCTTTGATGCGGTTCTTTAGCATGCGGGCGATGACGATGTTGTAATTAGTAAAATTACTGGCTTTATCAGCAGCGGCATTGAGAGTGAAACCTGATTCTAAATATGATTTGATTAGTTCGATTTTCATGAGGGTGTGGTAAGAATATTTGCGATTCTGATTTTTAGAACACTTTTTGGATCGAATGTACCCACATTTTTCCCAGTAGCGTAATTTACTCTGGGGGATATCAGTGTAGCTTGCGATTTCACCGATGCCAAACAGAAAGTCTTCGCGTTTGAATAGGTTAAAGATTCTGCTTTTGACTTCTTTAAATGTATCGTCTTCTCTATCCATGATTAATGAGCTCCCCTTTCTAACTTAATTAAAATCAACTTTAATAATATATAATGATTATATAACATATAAGCCTATTGTCAATTTAGTTGACAAAATAAAATGCTAGTGCTAAATTAGATAGTGAAGAAAGTAATATTTGATATCTATTTTATTTATTAATTAGAAAGAAGGAATGTTCTAATGGATAAGCCGTTAGATCAAAAGGGAAACCCATATAGTAGAACTCTACTTGTGTTGTTCCTTTTAATTGGTACTTTTTGTACCGTGTTGAACCAAACGCTATTGGCGACTGCATATCCAAAGCTAATGGATGTGTTTAACATTGATACTTCCACAGTTCAATGGTTAACCAGTGGTTTTTTGATGGTCAATGGGATTTTGATTCCCGTTACCGCTTGGTTATCCAGTCGTTTTAATACCAAGTGGCTTTACATTTCAGCAATGGTGATCTTTGAAGTTGGAACGGTAATGTGTTTCGCTGCGCCAAACTTTGCGACATTATTGTCAGGGCGTTTAATTCAAGCCGTTGGGGTTGGAATTTCAATGCCAATGCTACAAACGATCATGTTATCAATTTTCCCACCTGAAAAGCGGGGGACTGCAATGGGGCTATCCGGAGTTGTAATTGGATTAGCACCTGCAATTGGTCCGACTGTTTCTGGTTGGATTATTGTGAATGCGCAATGGCGTGATCTCTTTGGGATGATCATTCCAATTATGGCATTTGTGATTATCGGTAGTTTATTTGCCATGAAGCCAATCTTACCAACTAGCAAGACGAAGCTCGATTTCCCTTCATTACTATTATCAACGATTGGTTTTGGGAGTGCGCTATACGCATTTTCATCCGTTGGTGATAAGGGATGGGGTAGCGCCGTTGTTATCTCCACGTTAGTTATTGGAGTCATCTTTGTGATTGCATTCATTATGCGTGAATTCAAGACTAGTAATCCATTGGTGAATTTAAACGTATTTAAATCCAAACAATTTACAATCGGCTCAATAATTGGAGCCCTTGCAATGATGTCTTTGATTGGGTTTGAAATGATTCTCCCATTGTATTTACAAATCGTTCGTGGTTACAACGCGTTTCATTCCGGACTAACGCTATTAGCCGGAGCAATGATGATTGGGGTATTGAGTCCATTTACTGGTCGAATCTTCGATAAGTATGGGGCTCGTTACTTAGGAATTAGTGGTTTCTTACTATTAACAATTGGAACGATTCCATTCTTCTTCTTAACTACTGATATGCCAATCATGTACGTGGTAGTGATTTACGCCATCCGTTCTTGTGGGATCGCAATGTCAATGATGACGATTACTACCTATAGTATGAATGCGTTAGATGTTAGTATGATGAATCATGGGACTGCTGCAAATAATACGTTACGGCAAATCGCTAGTTCAATTGCCACTGCGGTAATGACTTCCGTTTTGACCAACGTTACTAATAATGCCAAACCAGCCCATCATTTACTAACTGTTGACCCATTACAATACAAAGATAAAATGCTAAATGCTGTGTTGAGTGGTTATCATTCCGCTTTCTTAGTTGCATTTATCTTTGGTTTGATCGGGTTAGCATTCACGTTCATGCTGAAAAAGGGTAAAAGTATTCCAGAAGCTAAGGTTGAAGGAGGTCGTCAATAATGATTATTATTCTATTAGTGATCGTTGCGATCCTATTCTTCATCTCTTGGAATTTATTAGTAGGCAAGCAACCACTTCATTTGATTTTAAATATTATCTTTACTGCATTGTTGATTGGTGTAATGTTCTTATCAGTTGCCAACTTTAAGTACCACTATGGGATGCATAAGGTGGCTTCTACCGATACTACTACTAAGGTTGCTTCCTTATCACCTAGTCTTAATTTAGTTGTTGACCAACCAGTTGGCCAAAGTAATAGTAAGGATAAGGCGATTGTATACAAGAGCGGTAGTGCTAAGAAGACGGTTAAACCGGATACTGACGTTACTAACGTAGTAGTGAAAAGTAGTAACTTAAAGCACGCTAAGTTAGTTACCAAGACAGTTCGTTGGGAATACAAGAATAGCTTTGAAAGATTTATGTATGGATTAGCCCAAAAGTCATCTGTTTATCATAAGACCAACACACTCTACGTACCAAAGGATTGGTTAGTGCTAAATGCTAAACAGGTCAAGGCATTGCCAACCATCATGAAGCAAGAACAAGCGAAATTGCAAAAGCAATCCGGCGCTTCCCAAGCCCAACAACAAGCAGCATTACAGCAACAAGTGCAAGCATACGTTCAAAAAGAACTGACTTTAGCTGAAAAGGAAGATCCTTCAATGAATGCTGGTGAAAAAGAAGCAGTCGTTAAACAAGCTACTGCTGCTGGTAAGAAGAAGGTCGAAGCTGAAGCAAAAGCAGCTGCACTTAAAAAGTTATTACCATCAGTCCAAGCTCAATTGGACAAAATTAAGTAATTAGTTTATTGACAAAACAGCAGTTGGTTATTATGATATTGGTAATTAAACAAATGCTGAGAAGTAGTTCTAGTATCAAATGAATTTGAGAATTCAGAAACTTAGCGGGGCTGTGAGCTAAGCAATTCATTTGAGAAATTACACCTATGGAGCGTGCATATTTGCCGGGTCATTTCGTTATTAATGGTTAGAGTGATCATTATAAATGATAACTTGGGTGGTACCGCGGAACTATTTTCGTCCCCTATGGCTTATTAAGCTGTAGGGGATTTTTTGTTATCTTAAGGAGGAAATGAAATGGATATTATTGATGATTTAAAGTGGCGTGGCGCCATTAATCAACAAACGGATGCAGAAGGTTTGAACGAACTAGTTAATGAAAAGAAAATTGGACTATACGCTGGAATTGACCCAACTGGTGACAGTATGCACATTGGGCATTTAATTCCATTCATGATCTTAAAGCGTTTTCAATTAGCGGGACACCATCCAGTGATCTTAGTGGGTGGGGCAACCGGCTCAATTGGTGATCCTAGTGGTAAAAAGGCTGAAAGAAAGCTACAAACGATGGACCAAGTTAAACATAATGAAGAAGCCTTAACTAAGCAAATGACCAAGTTATTTGGCCAAGACGGTAGTTTTACGATCGTTAATAACTATGATTGGATTTCCAAGTTCACGCTACTAGACTTTCTTCGTGATTACGGAAAGGTATTCAACGTGAATACGATGTTGAATAAGGAAGTCGTTGCTAGTCGTTTGGATGCTGGGATTTCATTTACTGAATTCACCTACCAAATTTTACAATCGATGGACTTCTTACACCTCTTTAAGAACAACGACGTACAACTTGAAATTGGTGGGTCTGATCAATGGGGTAACATTACCTCTGGAACTGACCTAATTCACAAGATGGAAGGTGCCGATGCGAAGGTATACGGGCTTACGATTCCATTGATGCTTAAGTCTGATGGAACTAAGTTTGGTAAGACTGCAGGTGGAGCAGTTTGGTTAGATCCTGAAAAGACAACTCCATACGAATTTTACCAATTCTGGATCAATCAAGATGATCGGGATGTTGTGAAGTACTTGAAGTACTTTACGTTCCTTAGTCATGAAGAGATTGAAGAGTTGGCTGAAAAGGTGAAAACAGAACCTAAGAAACGCGAAGCCCAAAGAAGATTGGCTGAAGAAGTTACTAAGTTCGTCCATGGTGAAAAGGCAGTTGAAGAAGCTGAAAATATCACCAAAGCTTTATTTACAAATGGAATCAAGAATTTAACCGTAAGTGAAGTTGAACAAGGTTTTAAGAACATGCCAAGTGTCGACGTTAGTTCTGAACCAAATGATATTATTCAATGGTTAGTTGATGATACTAAAATTGAACCATCAAGAAGACAAGCTAGGGAAGATGTCAAAAATGGTGCGATCAGAATTAATGGTGAAAAGGTTGATGATGTTGAAGCAGTAATTAACCCGAACGATAATTTTGATGGTAAATTCGTAGTTGTTAGAAAAGGTAAAAAGCGTTACTACTTAGCACGAGTTACTAAGTAGGAGTTTGATTAATGGGCCATGGTTAATAATTTATCCATGGCCCATTTTTTATTTAGCAAAGTCATTTCAAATTAATTTTATTTTTTATGTTGACATTAAAGTTTGAACGCGGTATATTATTACTTGCGTTATTCATTTCGACTAACAACTTTCAAAAGTTGTTCAAAATTAATTTTAAAAAATCGTTGACATCCAGTTAGCAATTTGATATTATTAAATAGTTGTCGTTAAGAGCGACGCGCAAAAGTAGATCTTTGAAAACTGAACAAAATTATGACAAAAAATGTGTAAGGAACTTCATTTTAAATGAAGTACAAAAAACTTATGCGAAGTCAATTCGCTTTAAAGTAACAAATATTAAGAAGAGCTAACGTTAAGCTTTTCATCATAAGATGAGAGTTTGATCCTGGCTCAGGACGAACGTTGGCGGCGTGCCTAATACATGCAAGTCGAACGAACTTCCGTTAATGATAGTTGATGCTTGCATTAACTTGACTTAACATCGAAGTGAGTGGCGAACTGGTGAGTAACACGTAGGTAACTTGCCCTAAAGCGGGGGATAACATTTGGAAACAAGTGCTAATACCGCATAACAACAAAAACCGCATGGTTTTTGTTTGAAAGATGCGTTTGCATCACTTTAGGATGGACCTGCGGCGTATTAGCTTGTTGGTGGGGTAATGGCCTACCAAGGCAATGATACGTAGCCGACCTGAGAGGGTAATCGGCCACAATGGGACTGAGACACGGCCCATACTCCTACGGGAGGCAGCAGTAGGGAATCTTCCACAATGGACGCAAGTCTGATGGAGCAACGCCGCGTGAGTGAAGAAGGGTTTCGGCTCGTAAAACTCTGTTGTTAAAGAAGAACAAGTTTGATAGGAAATGATCAAGCTTTGACGGTATTTAACCAGAAAGTCACGGCTAACTACGTGCCAGCAGCCGCGGTAATACGTAGGTGGCAAACGTTGTCCGGATTTATTGGGCGTAAAGCGAGCGCAGGCGGTTTTTTAAGTCTGATGTGAAAGCCTTCGGCTTAACCGGAGAAGTGCATCGGAAACTGAGAAACTTGAGTGCAGAAGAGGACAGTGGAACTCCATGTGTAGCGGTGAAATGCGTAGATATATGGAAGAACACCAGTGGCGAAGGCGGCTGTCTGGTCTGTAACTGACGCTGAGGCTCGAAAGCATGGGTAGCAAACAGGATTAGATACCCTGGTAGTCCATGCCGTAAACGATGAATGCTAGGTGTTAGAGGGTTTCCGCCCTTTAGTGCCGCAGCTAACGCATTAAGCATTCCGCCTGGGGAGTACGACCGCAAGGTTGAAACTCAAAGGAATTGACGGGGACCCGCACAAGTGGTGGAGCATGTGGTTTAATTCGATGCTACGCGAAGAACCTTACCAGGCCTTGACATCTCCTGCAAAGCTAAGAGATTAGCCGTTCCCTTCGGGGACAGGATGACAGGTGGTGCATGGTTGTCGTCAGCTCGTGTCGTGAGATGTTGGGTTAAGTCCCGCAACGAGCGCAACCCCTATTATTAGTTGCCAGCATTAAGTTGGGCACTCTAGTGAGACTGCCGGTGACAAACCGGAGGAAGGTGGGGACGACGTCAAATCATCATGCCCCTTATGGCCTGGGCTACACACGTGCTACAATGGACGGTACAACGAGTCGCAAAACCGCGAGGTCAAGCTAATCTCTTAAAGCCGTTCTCAGTTCGGATTGCAGGCTGCAACTCGCCTGCATGAAGTTGGAATCACT
Organism: Nicoliella sp. ESL1120; assembly: GCF_058508515.1. Taxonomy (NCBI): domain Bacteria; kingdom Bacillati; phylum Bacillota; class Bacilli; order Lactobacillales; family Lactobacillaceae; genus Nicoliella; species Nicoliella sp. ESL1120. The sequence goes on along the minus strand of NZ_CP196383.1, from coordinate 60,077 downwards.
AGTAATCGTGGATCAGCATGCCACGGTGAATACGTTCCCGGGTCTTGTACACACCGCCCGTCACACCATGAGAGTTAGTAATACCCAAAGTCGGTGCAGTAACCTCTTTTGAGGAGCTAGCCGCCTAAGGTAGGACTGATGATTAGGGTGAAGTCGTAACAAGGTAGCCGTAGGAGAACCTGCGGCTGGATCACCTCCTTTCTAAGGAATAATTCGGAACCTTACACAGTCATAGTTTTGTTTAGTTTTGAGAGGTCTACTCTCAAACTTGGTTCTTTGAAAACTAGATAATATTTTAATTTTTCCAAATTATTGAATTGTATTAAATACAATTTCAACCGAGAACACCGCGTTATTTTGAGTTTTTTAAATTAGTTTTATTCGTATTTACTCAATTAACCAAATACCACTCCGTGGTAATAGGTTAAGTTATTAAGGGCGCATGGTGGATGCCTTGGTACTAGGAGCCGATGAAGGACGGGACTAACGCCGATATGCTTCGGGGAGCTGTACGTAAGCTTTGATCCGGAGATTTCCGAATGGGGAAACCCAATAAATTTAATCGTTTATTATTCAATGACGAATTCATACTCATTGAAAGGCAGACGTGGGGAACTGAAACATCTAAGTACCCACAGGAAGAGAAAGAAAATTCGATTCCCTCAGTAGCGGCGAGCGAACGGGGAACAGCCCAAACCATCGAGTTTACTCGGTGGGGTTGTAGGACTGAACATTTGAGTTACCAAAGAATTAGATAGTCGAAAGATCTGGGAAGTTCTGCGACACAAGGTGATAGCCCTGTAGACGAAATCTAATTCCCTCAGTTCAGGATCCTGAGTACGGCAATACACGTGAAACATTGCCGGAATCCGGGAGGACCATCTCCCAAGGCTAAATACTCCCTAGTGACCGATAGTGAACCAGTACCGTGAGGGAAAGGTGAAAAGCACCCCGGAAGGGGAGTGAAATAGTTCCTGAAACCATGTGCCTACAAGCAGTTAGAGCCCGTTAATGGGTGATAGCGTGCCTCTTGCAGAATGAACCGGCGAGTTATGATAACATGCAAGGTTAAGATGAAAAGTCGGAGCCGTAGCGAAAGCGAGTCTGAATAGGGCGATATAGTATGTTGTGATAGACCCGAAACCAGGTGATCTACCCATGTCCAGGCTGAAAGTGTGGTAAAACACACCGGAGGGCCGAACCCGTGTACGTTGAAAAGTGCTGGGATGAGGTGTGGGTAGCGGTGAAATTCCAAACGAACTTGGAGATAGCTGGTTCTCTCCGAAATAGCTTTAGGGTTAGCCTTGGAGTCGAGAATCATGGAGGTAGAGCACTGTTTGGGTGAGGGGCCCGTCTTGGGTTACTAAATTCAGATAAACTCCGAATGCCATTGATTTATATCCAGGAGTCAGACGATGAGTGATAAGATCCACCGTCGAAAGGGGAACAGCCCAGACCACCAATTAAGGTCCCTAAATATATGCTGAGTGGAAAAGGATGTGGAGTTGCATAGACAACTAGGATGTTGGCTCAGAAGCAGCCACCATTTAAAGAGTGCGTAATAGCTCACTAGTCGAGTGATTCTGCGCCGAAAATTTACCGGGGCTAAGCATATTACCGAGATTGTGGACGCAACTATGTTGCGTGATAGGAGAGCGTTCTAAGGGCAATGAAGCTAGACCGTAAGGACTAGTGGAGCGCTTAGAAGTGAGAATGCCGGTATGAGTAGCGAAAGATCAGTGAGAATCTGATCCACCGAATGACTAAGGTTTCCTGGGGAAGGCTCGTCCTCCCAGGGTTAGTCGGGACCTAAGCCGAGGCCGAGAGGCGTAGGCGATGGATAACAGGTTGAGATTCCTGTACTAGTTAACTATGTTTGACCGATGGAAGGACGTAGGAGGCTAAACGTAGCATCCTGTTGGATATGGATGTTCAAGCACTAAGTCAGGTATTGAGTCAAATGCTTAATATCGTGTTGACAAGGTGTGATGAGGACCGAAATTTAGTAGGGAAGTCGTTGATGTCACACTACCGAGAAAAGTTTCTAGTTAGTAGTTAACTACCCGTACCGCAAACCGACACAGGTAGTCGAGGAGAGAATCCTAAGGTGAGCGAGTGAACTCTCGTTAAGGAACTCGGCAAAATGACCCCGTAACTTCGGGAGAAGGGGTGCTGCACTACGTGCAGCCGCAGTGAAAAAGCTCAGGCGACTGTTTATCAAAAACACAGGTTTCTGCAAAATCGTAAGATGAAGTATAGGGGCTGACGCCTGCCCGGTGCTGGAAGGTTAAGTGGATGAGTTAGCTTCGGCGAAGCCCAGAAACGAAGCCCCAGTAAACGGCGGCCGTAACTATAACGGTCCTAAGGTAGCGAAATTCCTTGTCGGGTAAGTTCCGACCCGCACGAAAGGCGTAACGATCTGAGCACTGTCTCAACGAGAGACTCGGTGAAATTGAGATACCTGTGAAGAAGCAGGTTACCCGCGACAGGACGGAAAGACCCCATGGAGCTTTACTGTAACTTGATATTGGGTGTTTGTATAGCTTGTACAGGATAGGTAGGAGCCATAGAAGTCGGGACGCTAGTCTCGATGGAGGCATTGGTGGGATACTACCCTCGCTGTATGAACACTCTAACCCGCACCACTAATCGTGGTGGGAGACAGTGTCTGGTTGGCAGTTTGACTGGGGCGGTCGCCTCCTAAACAGTAACGGAGGCGCCCAAAGGTTCCCTCAGAATGGTTGGAAATCATTCGACGAGTGTAAAGGCAGAAGGGAGCTTGACTGCGAGACATACAGGTCGAGCAGGGACGAAAGTCGGGCTTAGTGATCCGGTGGTACCGTATGGAAGGGCCATCGCTCAACGGATAAAAGCTACCCTGGGGATAACAGGCTTATCTCCCCCAAGAGTTCACATCGACGGGGAGGTTTGGCACCTCGATGTCGGCTCATCGCATCCTGGGGCTGTAGTTGGTCCCAAGGGTTGGGCTGTTCGCCCATTAAAGCGGTACGCGAGCTGGGTTCAGAACGTCGTGAGACAGTTCGGTCCCTATCCGTCGCGGGCGTAGGAAATTTGAGAGGAGCTGCTCTTAGTACGAGAGGACCGGAGTGGACATACCGCTGGTGTACCAGTTGTGCCGCCAGGCGCATCGCTGGGTAGCTATGTATGGATGAGATAAACGCTGAAAGCATCTAAGTGTGAAACCCACCTCGAGATGAGATTTCCCATTCCTTTATGGAAGTAAGACCCCTGAAAGATGATCAGGTAGATAGGCTGGAAGTGGAAGTGCAGTGATGCATGGAGCGGACCAGTACTAATTGGTCGAGGACTTAACCAAGTAAGGTTGTTCTCACGGAAGAATAAAATATTATCTAGTTTTGAGAGAACGAAGTTCTCACAGATAAATAGTGTGGTGATGATGGCCAGAAGGATACACCTGTTCCCATGTCGAACACAGAAGTTAAGCTTTTGAGCGCCAAAAGTAGTTGGGGGATCGCCCCCTGCAAGGATAGGACGTTGCCACGCAAACAAAAAAGATCTCCGTTTTTTACGAAGGTCTTTTTTATTTTAATATTTAAATGCCGTTTTAGCTCAGGAGGTAGAGCGTTTCCATGGTAAGGAAGAGGTCCCGGGTTCAAATCCCGGAAACGGCTTTAATTAAAAACTGCCGTCCCTACTAACTCTTAGTGGGGACGGCAGTTTTTTTAATATTAGCTATGTGAGCTTAATTGATGGTCAATTTTAAATACTTCTTTCGGGACTTTGGATTTTGTAATTAGCGAGCTAACTGCACCAACACTGATTAAGATTAAGTTATGCATTGCTCTTGTTGAAATCGTGTAAAGCGTTCCAATTAAATCAGTGCTATTAAAGTTATCATTAGAAATATTCCAACCGATTACTGAATCAAATTCTAATCCCTTTGCCAAATAGACGGGCAAAATAATTACTCCCTTCGGTAAGGTGCGATCAGCATCATCTAGAATATTAGTTTTAAAACTATGGTATAGATTGTGGTTGATAAACTTAGCATCATTCATATTTTTAGTGATAATAGCAACAGTTCCATTATCAGCTAATTGTTTTTTAACGGATGATTTTAAACTTGCTAATGCTTCTTGATCATTGTATCTAACAATGATTTCAGGAAGTGGTCCTTGACGATTAAATGCTTCAATTTCATTTCCATCTGGTAATAATGACTTAGCAAATGTTGTGATTTGATAAGTCGATCGATAGGACTTACGTAACGTTATGAGCCTAGAATGATTAGTGCCAAACGCATCGTTAAGTTTATTTAGCAGTTCTTTAGGGGATTCAACTTCTTTAAATAAAGCTTGTTCACTGTCACCAATTAGGTTAAATTTGGCATTTGAAAATATAAATCGCAAGTAAATTAATTGAGCAATTGAGTAGTCCTGCATTTCATCGATAAACAAATATTTAATTGCACGATTTCTACCTTCACCTGTAATTAAATCACGTAGATATAGGAGCGGTGCAGCATTTTCCAAACCTAATTTATGATTTTCTAAGTCTTCTGAAAACTTCTTAATAGAGGCTTGCCATTCTTTATTATCGATATTTGCAGGAAGCGTTAAGCTATTTAGAAAATCGACATATTGAATATATGGATCAAAAAAATTATTATTAAAAATTGCATCATAAATAATTCGGTATTCACGTTTAACGATTTTCTGTGCTAGAAAATCCCGTTCGTCATCTTGGCTTTGGAATTCACGAAGCTGCTTTCCCTTCATCATGGTTCGAATCTGTTCTTCACTTAAAACTTCTAGTTCATCATTTACCCATGGATCGTGGATTGAAGTTTTAATTCTTCTTTTTAAAGTTCTGATAAGTTGGTTTTTAGTTTTTAAGATTCTTTGTGATGTGTGCATACTCTTTGGGTATTGTTCATAAATTGCGCGAATATCTTCAGCAGTAAAGAATGGATTGCCCCTAAATAAAATTGAACTAAATTGAATTTGATCGGCTGAAATATCAGAAACATAATCTGATAACGCATTCATGAATTTATCACTATCTTTATACTGATGAATCTGTTGTTGGGAATTACTTAATGATTGTTGATTTTCGTAACGATCAAAAATTGATTGAACTTTTAATCCCTCAAATCGATGGTTAAAAAATTCAGCAAGCGTAACTTGTCGCATGTTGCGTTCCCCTAAACTAGGTAGCACATCTGAAATGTAGTGACTAAACAGTTTATTGGGTGAAAGTAACACGATTTGATCTGCCACTAGCGAACTTCTGCTGTGGTAAAGTAGGAATGCAATTCTTTGGAGGATTGCTGATGTTTTTCCTGATCCAGCGACCCCTTGGACAACTAATAGGTCACTAGTCGTATCCCTAATAATATCGTTTTGTTCACTTTGAATCGTAGCAACGATATTTTGCATCGTCTCATCATTTTGTTCACCTAATGCATGTTGAAGCATTTCATCGCCAACGGTTTCATTAGTATCAAACAGATTATCAATTTTGCCATTTTTAATTTGAAATTGACGCTTTTTTATTAATTCGGTTGAGAAACGCCCCGCAGGAGTAGTGTAGCTAACCTTGCCCAGGGTTCCATTATAATAGATGCTAGAAATAGGAGCCCGCCAATCATAGATTAAAAAATTTTGATTATCATCAACAAATGATGCTGTCCCAATGTAAAGTTTTTCTGGTTTTGTATCACCATCATCAAGAATATCAATGCGCCCAAAATAGGGAGAATTTTCTAAATCCTTTAACGTGTTTAAGTGTCGTTTGATGATTGCTTCATTTTCAATATCTCGGTTAACTAATCCTCTTTGTTGTTGTAGTTCAGCACTCGTTTCAATTCGATCGTCAACTTCAAAGTAGTTAACAGACGTATTGGCACTATAATTTTGCTGAACATTTTCAGTTTCTTGGTGAGCTCTATTTAAATCAACTTTAGTCTTTTGAATTCGTTTCGTAATTTTTTTAACAATTGATTCAACACGGGCTTCCTCTTTTTCATATTCACCGGGTTCCAAGATCATTCCTCCATTTCTTCAAATTCTTTTCAACGTGCAATAATTTTAGGTTTAAAATGCTTAAATGTCAATTAAACTCACTTTGACATTAAATTAGTAATCAATTAAAATATTAGATGATTATAAATGTTAAAAAAGTAGTTGCCCCACCTTCAGAGAGATCATAGATGCTGAGAATGATTAGGGGAAATGAAATGGTTGAATGGGTTCCTCCTTATCGGAAAGAGTGGCGGGTTTTAACTCTCGCAACATAGGTGGTACCACGTTAAAGGCGTCCTATTGGATATTCATCCAGTAGCACGCCTTTTTTTAGAAAGGATGATTTATGATGACAGAAAAAAAGGTAATTTTAACTGGTGATCGCCCAACCGGCAAGTTACACATTGGACACTATGTTGGTTCTCTTAGAAATCGGGTTGCTTTACAAAACTCAGGTGAATATGACACCTATCTATTAATTGCAGATATGCAAGCGTTAACCGATAACGCTCGTGATCCAGAAAAAATTCAACACAGTTTACTTCAAGTGGCACTGGACTACTTAGCAGTTGGCATTGACCCTAAGAAATCCACCATTTGTGTTCAGTCACAATTACCAGCGTTAGATGAATTGACGATGCACTACTTAAATCTAGTTACAGTTTCACGGTTAAACCGTAACCCAACTGTTAAAACCGAAATTAAACAAAAAAACTTCGGCCAAAGTGTGCCAGCTGGTTTCTTCATCTATCCAGTAAGCCAAGCTGCTGATATCACTGCCTTTAAGGCCAATACAGTTCCAGTTGGGGCTGATCAAGAACCAATGCTTGAACAAACTCGTGAAATCGTGCGTTCATTTAATTCAATTTATAAACAGGATATTTTAGTTGAACCAGAAGGCTACTTCCCACCAAAAGAAATGGGACGGATTCCTGGACTGGATGGTAATGCTAAGATGAGTAAATCACTTGGTAACGCCATTTACCTGGCAGATGACCCAGACACGATTCAAAAGAAGGTCATGTCCATGTACACTGACCCGAACCATATTCACGTGGAAGACCCTGGAAAAGTTGAAGGCAATACCGTCTTCACCTACTTAGATATTTTTGCAAAGGATCAAGACCATGTTAGTGAATTAAAGGAACAATATAGACATGGTGGACTTGGTGATGTAAAGATTAAGCGTTACTTGAACGAGGTCCTTCAAGCAGAACTAGAACCAATTCGGACACGTAGAGAAGAATTCGCAAAGGATCCCGCTGCGGTTTATGATATTTTAAAGGCAGGGAGTGAACGGGCCCAAGCGGTTACTAATCAAACCCTTCAAGAAGTTCGGGATGCAATTGGGATTAATTACTTTAAATAATCACTGAACTAAAACATTATTTAAAGAAGGGTGTTTAAATTGGAAAATTTTGTAATTCTAGATATTGGTTCCAATTCAGTGAGAATGGCCATTAATCAAATTGAAAATGATGGATCATATCATGAAATTAAAAGATTAAAAAATGATAGTCGACTATCCGAAGGGATGGGTCGAGAAAAAATGTTGAGACCAGCAGCGATTAAGCGGACAATTAATGCGTTACAAAATTTCCAAAATGTTTATAAGGGATACCCAAATGCGCATGTGAAAGTCATTGCTACTGCTGCGGTCCGCCAAGCTAATAATCAAGATACATTTTTAAAACAGGTTCGTGATACCCTTGGTTTGCGGGTTAAAATTTTATCTGGAAATCAGGAAGCTTATTATGACTATTTAGGGGTTGTAAACAACATCAAGGAGTCTAATTATATTTTAGTTGATATTGGTGGGGCCAGTATGGAGTTAGTACTAGTTCAAAACCATAAAAAAAAGAATTTAATTAGCCTTCCAATGGGAGCGGTAAGTATTTCAGAACATTACCATTTAAATAGTTATATTAAATCATCTGATTTGTTCAAAGCAGAGTGTTATATCCAACAAGAACTACATCGGGTTTTCTGGCTGAAATGGGCTTATCACTATCCATTAGTCTTACTTGGTGGCGCAACTAGGGCGTTGGCAAGAATCAATCAGCACCACCAGCACCTAAATCGTTCGCACCGCTTAAATCGCTATCAATTAAGGCAATCACAGGTTTTAAAAACATTCGAGCTATTGATCGCAAAGGATAATGCACAACGCAAACAGATTTCAGGGTTAGAGTCCGATCGTGCCGATATTATCGTTGGTGGATTATTACCATTGGTCTCGATTATTAACAGAATTAATTCTAAGCAGGTCATCTTTGCTGATAGCGGGGTCCGTGAGGGATTAATTAATGAATATTTACGCCACATGAAATCAAACCAAAAACATTAGTTGTTTTAAATGCTCCTGATTGTGGGGAGCAATTGCAAAGGTGGAAGCTTTATTTATGGATAATATATTTAAACATTTTTATCGTAAATCATATGCTGATAGGTTATCAGTTGTTGGGGAGTACGCATCTTTAGATGAAAACGCACGGTCATTGATTAAGGATCATGTAAACGATACTGATGCCCACCTAATCGAAAACTATCTTACTGATTATTCGTTGCCTGAAGGCGTAGGGGTTAACTTAATGGTCAATGGCGTTGAGCATGCCATTCCCATGGTGACTGAAGAACCATCTGTAGTCGCGGCCGTCAGCAACGGGGCACGGATGCTCAGAAAGAATGGGATCTCGGCAACAGTAATTAATCGGGAATTGATTGGTCAGGTAATTTTGCATAAACCTAGCTCAGCGCTGTTGGAATGGATTGAAAATCATAAGGGGAATTTGATTGCCCTAGCTGATTCAGCCCACCCGAGCATTAGTAATTATGGTGGTGGGGCTACCGAAGTTACCGTGCGAGCATTGGATAAGGATGATTATTCGATTGATCTGAGCGTTAATGTATCTGAAGCGATGGGTGCAAACATTATTAATTCGATGTTAGAACAACTGGGTGCAACCATCAATGAACAACAACCCGGAGTTGTTTTAATGCAAATTTTATCCAATTATGCGACAAAAAGTTTGGTCAAAGTAACTGGCCGAATTGACTTTGATCAATTAGGTGCCCCTGGGATGACGGGACAAGAAGTTGCTGTTAGAATTGGTTTAGCTAGCCATATTGCCCAAATTGACCCATATCGCGCAACGACCCATAACAAGGGCATTATGAACGGAATCGACGCAGTAACGATTGCAATGGGTAATGATTGGCGTGCAATTGAAAGTGGGATTCATGCCTATGCAGCAAAAGATGGACAGTACCGCGGATTAAGTCACTGGAAGATTATTAATAACCAACTAGTTGGCGAGATGGTTGTTCCAATGCCTGTTGGTTTCGTTGGTGGGGCGACTAAGGTCTTTCCACTTGTTCAGATTAATAAGTCCATTGCTAAGGTTAAAAATGCACGTGAGTTAATGCAGTTAATTGCAGCAACTGGTTTGGCACAGAATTTAGCTGCCCTGAAGGCAATCGTGACGGATGGAATCCAAAAGGGGCATATGGCACTGCAATTAAATTCATTAGCAATTAGCGCTGGGGCTACTCCATCGGAAGTTGCGCCAGTTGTAAAAAAATTAAGAACCATTAAGAACGTTGGAATTGAAGATGCTCGTTCAATCATCCAACAAATCAGAAAATCTAATAAGTGAGGTTGAAATTACTTGGAACCAGAAGATATTAATTTAAATGAACAGACCCAAAGTTTGATCAACGTTGTGAATCAATTTTTTCCTGGTAAGATTGAGGTTCAATTTATTGGTCGCCTACAATCAGGATATGTAAGACATGATCAAGCACAAGTAGTTCAGGAAGGTAAAAATATTTATGTACAAATTTCAGATTTATCTGCTCCTAACTACACGGCTTCACATGAATTGTTGCACTTGTTAATGACTTTACGGGGCTTTCCCCAGATTTTCTTCTCATTAACTACTGGTAATCCAGAATTAGATGATCAATTGCAAGCAATGGGAACTGAATTATTTGATATTGTTTCTCACTTTGTTGTTGTTTCAGAACAACGCAAACATGAATTGATCAATGCTGATATTGAAGCTATGTATCTAAAGGGAATTAAGGAAACCATCAAACCAGAACCTAAGGAACTGGATGATGAAATGTCATTAAGATTACTAACCCTTTTGGATGCAATGGTCTTTTACGGAGATCATTTCGATACAGTTGTTGACGAATTGAAGCATGATTATCCAGTTTCACTAGCTGCTGCTCAAAAAATTTATAAACAGATTACTGTTAAGCCAACTGATTCACCATTTGGCTTGCGTAGAAACGTTGTTAAATTATTCAGATTGTTTGATGATCAATTAAAGGCGTGGGGTTTACCACCATTAAATAATAAGGACTTTACAACGATTACTAGTGTGCTTTCAGAACGCCAATTAAACCTTAAAGTAAATCAAATGTTTGAAATTTTTCATTCTGAACTGCACGAAAAGGTCACCAATCGAAGAGCCTACGTTGGCTTTAGTAAGGTCGATGATCAAAATTCATTTGTTGTTCCATCACCAACAGGGATGGATGATAGTCCAGCTTATTTTAAACGACTTTACAATTTAAGCGTCAAAGACTTGTTCAAGGAACTTAAAATGCCATTTATTATTCGTTAATTAATTTGGGGGGCGTCAAATATGGATGCAGATGTTCAAAGGGTATTTGATCAATCGCAGCGAATTGTTTTTTTAACTGGGGCGGGGGTATCAACTCCTTCTGGGATTCCAGATTATCGTTCTAAAAATGGGTTATATGAACAGGATAACGATGGACGACCCGCTGAATACTATTTAAGTCATGCTTGTTTGCAAAATGAGCCTGATAAATTTTATTCGTTTGTGAAAAATAATATGTACTACCCAGATGCAAAACCCAATGCAATTCATGAAAAGCAGGCTGCGTTAACTAATCAGGATCGTGCTAGCATCATTACACAAAACGTCGATAATTTGTATAACGTTGCACATGCCACCCACCTAATTGAATTTCATGGTAATTTATATGATGTTACTTGCCAAAAGTGTCATCAATCAGTTGATTGGCATGAATATTTGAATAGTCCGATTCATAAGGATTGTGGCGGTGTATTACGTCCTGGAATTGTTTTGTATGATGAAGGATTGGATCCAGATAGGGTCCAAAACAGTGTTGATTTAATGTCTAAAAGCGACTTGATCGTAATTGTAGGGACTTCAATGCGTGTCTACCCATTTGCAGGGCTACTTCAGTATCGCAACCCCAGTGCACCGGTTATTGCAATCAATCAAGAAAAACTAGACTTAGGGATTCCCTTGAAGATGATTCAAGGGGATGCAGTTAAATTCTTTAAGGAGCTGCGAGTTTAATGATTACAATTGGTTTAACAACGTGGTCTGATCATCCCTTGTTTTCTAATACTAATCAACCACCGAAGTTAAATGAGTATGCGAGTTTTTTACCGACCGTTGAAGTTGATACTCCATTTTATGCGATTCCCCAAATTACCACAGTTGATAATTGGATTAAACAAGTCCCTAGTCAGTTTCAATTTGTGGTGAAGGCGAATCGTTTGATGACTCAACATGACTTAAAAAGTCCAGATGCGGTTTCTTTACCAACTCGTTGGCAGGTTTTTACTGAATTTAATGCAATGATTAAGCCATTGGTTGAATCCCACCAGCTAAAGACGGTTTTATTTCAATTTCCGCCCTTTTTTAAGGTCAGTGATGAAAACCTTGCCTACTTAGCAAGCATTCCTAACCACCTCCCTGGGTTGCCGATTACGGTCGAGTTTCGGCATCCTTCTTGGTATCAAAATCCATTTATTAATCGGCTGTTTCACGGCTTAAAGCAATTGCATTTGACATTGGCCATTGTGGATGAGCCCCATAATCTAAATGATGGCGTCCCATTCGTTCCACTAATTACTAACCCAAATTTAGTATTTATTCGGCTTCATGGGCGCAATGCAGAAGGCTGGTTCAATCAAGGCCGAGATTGGCGCAAGCGCAGGACTTTGTATCATTATAATGATCATGAACTAGCTGGTTTAGCAAATATCGTTCGTGATTTAGATTCCCAAGTAAGAGAAGTATGTATTATTTTTAATAACAATTCTGGCAAAGATGCGGCCCCCAATGCCTTAAAGTTACAATCCTTATTAGGGCTACATTTTACTGGATTAGCACCAAAACAACTAGATTTATTTTAAAGCACGGCAGTTATGCTATAATGAAAAATAATTAACTAGCGGCTGCCGCTTCAGAAAGGGAGCATCATCTATGGCAAAACCAACTTATTATATTACCACTCCAATATATTATCCATCTGGTAAATTACACATCGGAAATTCATACACAACGATTGCGTGTGACGCATTAGCTCGTTTCAAACGTTACACGGGGTATGACGTTTTTTACCTAACTGGAACTGATGAACACGGACTCAAAATTGAACAAAAAGCAGAAAAATTAGGGATGGAGCCCAAGGCTTACGTTGATAAAATGGCCGATGGCATTAAGCAGCTTTGGAAGACCCTTGATATCTCAAACACCAAGTTCATTAGAACGACTGATGATTACCATGTTGCAGCTGTTCAAAAGATTTTCCAAAAATTACAAGATAATGGGGATATTTACCTTGGTGAATACACTGGTTGGTACTCCGTATCTGATGAAGAATACTTCACTGAATCCCAATTATCCGAGGTTTACAAGGATGATGATGGTAATGTAACTGGTGGAAAGGCACCAAGCGGTCACGAAGTCCAATTGGTTCACGAACCATGTTACTTCTTTAAGATGAGTAAATACGCTGATTGGTTACTTCAATACTATCGTGATCATCCAGATTTCATTGAACCATCAGCGCGGATGAATGAAATGATCAATAACTTCATCAAGCCAGGCCTTGAAGACCTTGCCGTTTCACGGACTTCATTTAAATGGGGGGTTCCTGTTAAGAGTGATCCTAAGCACGTCGTTTATGTTTGGATCGATGCCTTGACTAACTATATCACTGCCCTGGGTTACGGTTCTGATGATGATTCATTATTTAAGAAGTACTGGCCTGCTGACGTTCAAATGGTAGGGAAGGAAATCGTTCGTTTCCATACGATTTACTGGCCAATTATCTTACATGCATTGGGATTAGAACTACCTAAGCACGTAATTGGCCACGGTTGGCTATTAATGAAGAATGGTAAAATGTCCAAGTCTAAGGGCAACGTTATTTATCCAGAAACATTGGTCGAACGTTACGGGCTAGACGCTACGCGTTACTACCTCCTTCGTTCCATGCCTTATGGAAACGATGGGGTCTTTACGCCAGAAGACTTCGTTGATCGGGTCAACTATGACCTTGCCAATGACCTAGGAAACTTATTGAATCGGACAGTTGCGATGATCAACAAGTACGAAGGCGGGACCGTCCCAGAATTTAAGTCAGCAGTGACAGAATTTGACCAACCTTTGGAACAAGTCGCAACCGAATCGATTACCGAGTTCAAGGAAAAAATGAATTCCGTTCATTTTGCCGATGCACTAGCTGCAGTTTGGAAGTTAGTAGCTGCAACCAATAAGTACATTGACCAAACTGAACCATGGTCGTTAGCCAAAAGCGATGCTGCTGCTGATAAGGATCAATTAGACTCCGTGATGGCCCACTTGGCCGCTAGTTTACGGGTAATTGCCTTCTTGGTTAGTCCAATCATGACACAAGCTCCTAAAAAGATTGCTGAACAACTTGGCTTGCCAAGCGATTCGTTCGACTTAACGAACTTGAATATCGCTGATTTACCAGCAAACACCCAGGTAATCAAGAAGGGTGTTCCAATCTTCCCACGGCTTGATGTGGAAGCTGAAGTTGAATTTATCAAGGGGCAAATGACCAAGTCTGATAAAACGAAGGGGCGGGCAGCCCAAAAGGCTGCTGCTGAAGGCAGTTTCGACCCAGATACGACTGAATTAACGTTAACTAAAAAAGCAATTCGTTACGAAGCCTTTGATAAGGTCGAATTAAAGGTTGCTGAAGTGGTTGCAGTTCAACCCGTTGAAGGTTCGGATAAACTATTGAAGTTCAAATTAGATGCGGGTGATCAAGGATATCGGCAAATCCTTTCGGGAATTGCACAATGGTACCCAGATTACGAAAAATTAGTTGGTAAGAAACTAATTGCCGTATCGAACTTAAAGCCTCGTAAAATGCGTGGTGAAGTCAGTCAGGGAATGTTACTTTCCGTTGAACACAAGGATGGTTCAATTGAATTAGCGACCCTTCCTGAAAGCTTCGAAAACGGGGCTACTTTAGAATAATGAAAACCCTAAATTAGCCATTCAATCAATTTGATTAATGGCTAATTTCGTTTTGGAGGAGATTTTATGAAGATTTTTGATTCCCATACCCACTTGAATGATGATATTTTATATCCCGATGCTAAGCAATACATCGCCCATGCCCAAAGGTTAGGGGTAGTTAAGATGGCAATCGTTGGTTCTGATCAACATTTAAATCGCTTAGCAATTGAATTAGCCCACCAATACGATAATTTATATGCAATCGTTGGCTACCATCCAGAATCGGCCAATGACTTTGATGAAGCTGCCGAAGCGGAGTTGATCGAACAAATTAAGGATCCAAAGGTCGTTGCCGTTGGTGAAATCGGCCTTGATTACCACCAAAACGTAGTGAAGCAAAGCACCCAACGCCGTGTTTTCAAACGCCAAATTGAAATTGCAAAGGATGCAGGGCTGCCAATTTCCGTTCATAATCGGGATGCGTTCGAAGATACCTACGATATTATTAAATCAACCGATGTCAGTGCGACTCATGGAATCGTGCACAGCTTTAATGGTGATCCTGAATGGGCACAGAAGTTTATCGACTTGGGGATGTTACTATCATTTAGTGGGGTTGCCAGCTTTAAAAAGACCCGTGAAATCCATGAAGCTGCTGCTAAAGCCCCACTGGATAAAATCCTAGTGGAAACTGATGCTCCATATTTAGCACCAGAGCCATACCGTGGAAAGCAAAATGAACCTGGCTATACACTCTATACAGTCGAAGCAATTGCTAGGTATCGCGATACGACTCCAGACGTAGTTGCTGATGCAACTTACCGTAATACGTTACGCTTGTTCGGAATCGAGGAATAATGAAAAAAATTAAAGAAGTAATTGTGGTGGAAGGTAAAGATGATACTACCCGCATTAAGATGGCTGTGAACGCTGATACCTTAGAGACTAGGGGCTCAGCCATTGATGATGCAACGATTGCATTGATCAAAAAGATTGCTGAACAACGGGGAATCATCATCTTTACAGATCCTGATTTTTCTGGTGAACGAATTCGAAAGATTGTTGCCAAAGCGGTTCCAGATGCTAAGCATGCCTTCATCAAGCGCAATTTAGCAACCCCTAACCATCACCATGGCTCATTGGGCGTCGAACATGCCTCTATGGATACGATTAGAGAGGCGCTTGCGAATCTGTATACTGAAAATCTAACCGCAGAGCCGCTGATTCCAGAACGTGTGTTATTGGAATATAACCTATTAGGGGGACCAGGAGCCAAGCAACGACGGCAAAAGTTATGTGATATTTTGAACATCGGATATGTAAACGGGAAGCGACTCGGAAAACGACTGCAAATGTTTTCGATCACCCCCCAACAATTTGATGCCGCAATGAAGCAAATCAAGGAGGAGCAATAATGACAGAAACACCAGCAATTGGGAGCCCAGCCAGAACTCAGGCGATATTGAATCGTTACCACCTTTCTGCAAAGAAAAGTTTGGGACAAAATTTTCTGACCGATTTAAATATTTTAGTCGGGATTGTGGATGCTGCAGAAATCACAAAGGAAGATAATGTAATTGAAATTGGACCTGGAATTGGGTCTTTAACTGAGCAATTGGCCAAGCGGGCGAATAAGGTCGTTGCATACGAATTAGACCAAAATTTATTACCAGTTCTAGATGATACTTTACATCAATATGATAACGTTAAAATCATTAATCAAGATATTTTAAAGGCAAACTTGCCAGAGATGATCGATCAAGAGTTTGGTAGCAACGAACATGTCAAGGTGGTTGCCAATTTGCCATATTACATTACTACTCCAATTATTTTAAGTTTATTAAAGGGCCCGATTGACTTTTCTAAAATTGTGGTGATGATGCAAAAGGAAGTTGCCGATCGATTATGCGCCAAAACAGGTGTGAAGGCATATAGCTCCCTTTCTGTAATTGTGCAATATCTGCATCGGGTGACAGTTCCAATGCAGGTTTCTAGAAAATCATTCATCCCATCACCGAACGTGGATTCCGCAATTGTAACATTAACTAGTTATAACCATCGAAATGATCAAGCATTCAATGATAAGTCATTCATGGGTTTTGTTCGCGGGTGTTTTGCTCATCGTCGTAAGACGTTATGGAATAATTTACAAAGTGTTTTTGGGAAGCGCCCAGAAATAAAGGAGCAGGTCAAAAAAGGTTTGGCAGAATTAGACATTGATCCAGGCGTTCGCCCCGAAAGATTAACGGTGAGTGACTTTGTGAAACTTGCTAATACCTACCATAAAATTGGCATTTTAAAATAACCTAATTAGCAACTATTAATTAAAATAGTTGCTTTTTTAGTCCACTGACTTTTCATTGATTTTTTAGTATAATGAAAAATAAATAAATTAGATGATTGGAGGGGTGGACTTGAAAATCGTAGAAAAAGCGCCTGCTAAAATCAATTTAGGGCTAGATACACCTTACATCCATCAAGATGGGTTACCAGAGTGGAAAATGGTTATGACTTCGATTGATTTAGCGGATTACGTAGAGATTAGCACTAATAAAAGTGGTAAGATCGTTGTGGAATCTGATAGTGTTTTTATTCCTAATGATCAACGTAACCTTGCTTATCAGGCGGCGTTGCTGATTACAAAGCAGTTTAATATTCAGGATGGAATTGAAATTAAAATTATTAAGCATATTCCGATTGCTGCAGGTTTGGGAGGCGGATCATCTGATGCCGCTGCCGTTTTAAGGGGCTTAAATAAACTTTATCAACTGGGGCTTAATAATTCAGAATTAGCATTGATTGGACTGCGGGTTGATTCTGACGTTCCTTACTGTATTTATAGTCAAACGGCTAAAGTAACTGGTCGCGGTGAAGTCATCGAACTAATGCCTAAGCTGCCTTCAATGTGGGTAATTTTAGTCAAACCGCGGGTGAGTGTCTCAACGCCTAAAATTTTGCAAGAGATTAATTATGATCGGTTGATTCATCCGAATATCGATAAATTAATATTATTTGCAAAGCGGGGGGACTTGACCGGAATCACCGCTAACATGGGAAATGTTTTAGAATCAATTTCAGCGGGGCACTATCCAGAAATTTTAGAAATCAAGAATCGCTTAATGAGCTTCGGTGCGGACGGTTCTCAAATGAGTGGAACTGGGCCGACTGTATTTGCAGTGTGCCATAAATATAGCCGTGCGAAACGGATTTTAAACAGCATTCGCGGTTTTTGTAACGAAGCATACCTAGTTAGACCTTTATAATATTACTTACATTCATATATTAATTTACGAAAAAGTTGAGTAAAACACGAACTTTTATGCTAAAATTTGATTGATAGGAAAATTTGTTATTTATTATAGAGGTGAAAGATTTGAAGGTCAGACGAAGTAATCGATTGATTGATATGACTAAATATCTTTTAGATCGACCACATACTCTTATTCCCCTGACTTTTTTTGTGGACCGTTATGGTTCTGCAAAGTCTTCCATTAGTGAAGACCTAGGAATATTAAAGCAAACTTTTAAAGAGCGTGGAATTGGAATTGTTGATACGGTTCCTGGAGCAGCTGGTGGAACTAAGTTTTTACCATCGATTCCAGCAGCGGAGGCACAATCGTTCGTTAACGACTTAAAGGATGCATTAAATGATGATAGTAGGTATTTAGCCGGTGGCTATATTTATATGTCTGATGTATTGAGCTATCCTGATACGCTTAGAACGATCGGCCGAATAATGGCAACTAAATATACTGATCAAAAGATCGATGCGGTATTGACAGTCGCAACTAAGGGAATTCCAATCGCCCAAAGCATTGCTAGTAATTTAAACGTTCCATTCGTGGTTGCGCAGCATGACTCCAAAATCACAGATGGTTCGACGATTAGTGTTAATTACGTATCTGGTTCTAATAATAATGTCAAAAAAATGGTATTATCTAAACGGAGCCTAAAGGCTAATTCCAGAGTATTGATCGTTGATGACTACCTTAAGGGTGGTGGCACTGTCAATGGACTAGCTACTTTGGCTCGTGAGTTTAATTGTGAAGTAGCTGGGATTTCGGTCCTAGCTGAGGAAAATTATGATCGGAATGAGTTTGCTGATCAACAATATGTGTCATTAGTCAAAGTTGATATTGCAAAACATATTACAGTATCAGACGGGAACTTCTTAACGACCGTCTTTAATCAATAATAGGAGGATCAATTTAATGGCATTAAGAAACACAATTATTCTAGCTGCTGGTAAGGGAACTAGAATGAAATCAAAATTATATAAGGTCCTACATCGCATTTGTGGTCGGACAATGGTTGACCATGTCTTGACGCAAGTTGAAAAGACTAATATGGACAACGTTGTGACCGTGGTTGGTTATGGTGCTGAAGATGTTGAACGGGAATTAGGCGACCGTACCAAATACGTTGTTCAAAAAAAGCAACTAGGGACTGGGGATGCCGTGATTAAGGCCGAACCCTTATTGGCAGACCTTGAAGGGACTACGATGGTGGTAAGTGGTGACACCCCGCTATTCACTAGTGAAACCTTTGAAAAGCTTTTTAAATATCATGAAGAAAAGCAGGCTGCCGTTACCATCTTGACTTCCAAGGCTCCCGACCCAACTGGTTATGGTAGAATTGTGCGTAATGATTTGGGGATTGTTGAAAAAATTGTTGAACAAAAGGATGCTTCGAAGGAAGAGCAGGCGATCAACGAAATCAACACCGGGGTATATGTTTTTGATAATCAAGCTTTATTTGACTCCCTCCACAAGATTAACAACGATAATGCACAGGGCGAGTATTACTTGACTGATGTAATTGAAATTTTGAAAAACGCTGGCAAAATTATTGCAGCTTATCAAATGGCTGACTTTAGTGAATCGATGGGGGTTAACGATCGAATTGCACTATCTAAAGCAACGAAAGTGATGCAGAAGAGAATTAATCGCTACCACATGACTGAAGGGGTTTCCATTATTAATCCTGATGATACCTACATTGATGTTGATATTAAGATTGGTTCAGATACGGTTATCGAACCTGGGGTTCAAATTCATGGTAAGACGACGATTGGATCAAATTGTCGAATTGGGGCCCATTCTGAAATCACTGATTGCGTTCTTCACGATAATATTCATGTGATCTCATCATATCTTCAGGAATCAGAAATGCTAGATAATTCTAATATTGGCCCTTACAGCCATTTAAGACCAGGCTCTCTAATTGGTGAGCATGTTCACCTAGGTAACTTTGTAGAGGTTAAAAAAGCCCAAATTGATGAAGGTACGAAGGTAGGGCACCTAACTTACGTTGGAAATGCTCATTTAGGGAAGAACATCAATGTTGGATGTGGGGTTATTTTTGCCAACTATGACGGTAAAAATAAACACAACGTTACCGTTGGGGATGCATCGTTTATCGGTAGTAACTCCAATTTGATCGCCCCTGTGACCATTGCTGATCACTCCTTTATTGCCGCTGGTTCGACCATCACTGATGATGTAAATGAATATGATATGGCAATTGCACGGGCAAGACAAACTAATAAACCCGGATATTATAAAAAGTTACCTTACAATGGATAGTGAATAAATTCACGTAACATTGTATGATAATGTGGGATTTTAGTGTAAAATAGTAAGTAACAAGAGTAAAACATGCCTGTTTTATTTGAAATGATAATCAATATGAATGGATTTTTAGATGGAGGAACTCATGGCTGAACAAAAAATCGATCCTAATTTTAAACTTTTTGCTTTAAGTTCAAATCGCCCATTGGCAAAGAAGATTGCTGATGATATGGGAATTGAATTGGGGAAGGCAAACGTTAATCATTTTAGCGACGGTGAAATTCAAATTCAAATCGAAGAAAGTATTCGTGGGGATGATGTCTACATCATCCAATCTACTTCAGAACCGGTAAATGATAATTTGATGGAGCTTTTGATTATGGCCGATGCGCTTAAGCGGGCCAGTGCAAGAACGATTAACGTCGTAATTCCTTACTATGGTTACGCGCGTCAGGATCGCAAGGCACAATCAAGAGAACCAATTACAGCTAAATTAGTTGCTGATATCTTACAAACTGCAGGGGTTAGTCGGGTGGTTTCACTTGATTTACACGCTGCTCAAATTCAAGGCTTCTTTAACATTCCAGTTGATCACCTAATGGCAGCACCGCTGTTAGCTGACTTCTTCTTAAAAGAAGGTTTCGATTCAAACACGGTTGTTGTTTCGCCAGACCATGGTGGAGTAGTCCGAGCACGAAAGTTAGCTGAATGTCTAAAGGCACCAATTGCTATTATTGATAAACGGCGGCCCAAGGCCAACGTTGCTAAGATTATGAACATTATTGGTGATGTTGAAGGAAAAACCTGTTTAATGGTTGATGACATGATTGATACTGCAGGGACGATTACCCTTGGTGCACAGGCCCTAATTGATGCTGGTGCTAAGGAAGTATATGCTTGTTGTACCCATCCAGTCTTATCCGGCCCAGCAATTGAAAGAATTGAGAAATCACCAATCAAGCAATTGGTGGTTACTGATTCGATTCAATTAAAGCCTGAACAAAAAATTAGCAAAATTAACCAAATTACAATTGCAAAATTAATGGCGAATGCAATTACTAGAATTCACCAAAATAAAGCCTTAAGTCCACTATTCAAGGCCTAAAATGATGAAGCAGTTAATATTGCGCTTTAAAGTGGCGTTATTGGTAATCATTATTACGGTTTTCATTGCTTTAATTTCGTTAATGATTAATTCTAGGACCGTAATTTTTACCATAAGTAACTTCTATTTTATGGTGGGATTGTTATTTTTAGTGTTTGCAGCGTTTATTATGCTATTAGGTGGACATTTGTTTACCGGCTGGCATCGAGTTCGGCGTCGTGGTGACGATGCTGAGTTACCAGATGAACAGGTGCCTGCTAGAAAGGTGGGCCGTTTAAAAAACGCCCCCATCAAGGTTAGTCGTGCTGCTAGTTACTGCTTACAAATTGCACTGCCAATGATAATCATGAGTATTTTAATTACACTAATTTAAAAAAGCTGACCAGATTGGTCAGCTTTTTTTATTTAGTGGATTTATTCGGGATTGTTAACGAATTTATTGATTGCATAGGCAACCCCATGGTCAACGTTAGTCTTAGTAACGAATTGAGCTGCTTGTTTATTATCTTCAATCGCGTTACCCATGGCGACGCCTAGCCCTGCGAATTTAATCATTGAAAGGTCATTGCCCTGATCACCAATTGCCATCACATTTTCTGGCTTTAAGTTGAGTTTGTTGCTTAGTTCCTTCAGTGCATTTCCCTTACTGATTTGTTTATTCAAAAATTCCAAAAAGAATGGTTCGGTTTGAACAACGTATAGTTTATCACTAATGGCTGCTGGAATATTTGCTTTGGCATGCGTAATTTTATCAGGAGTACTTACGAACATTGACTTAGTAATGGTCAATTCTGGTTTGATATCTTCAGGATTTCTAACCTTAATTGGCAGTCTAACGATTGAACTTTCGTAAACTGTGTATTGGCTTAGGTCATGATTAAAAGCATAAATGGCTTCGGGCGTTTCAATTTGGTAATTAACGTCTAACTTACGGCCCAGTGCTTCGGTATCAACGAAATCATCATAGGTAATGGTGTGGTTAGTAATGACCTTACCATTAGCATCTTGAATTGTGGAACCATTGAACGTGATTGCATATTCATCTGCTCCAGAAATGGATAGTTCCTCAAGATATTTTTCAACCCCTGAAATGGGACGGCCAGTACAAAGGACGACCTTGATTCCCTTTTCACGAGCAGCAGCAATCGCCTGTTTGGTAGGTTCTTGGAGGACCTTTTCATCGTCAACAAGGGTTCCGTCAATGTCAATTGCAATTAATTTAATATCCATAATTTTTTATTCCTCACTTTAAATAACGTGGTCGTTTTTAATGTATTTTCTAAATTGTTCTTGTTTCTGTAAAAATAAATCAGTTTGTTCGCCATCATTTTTAAGAAATTCACGGGGGAAGAAGAAACGATCCTCACCAACCGTTTTATTGGTAATCACTTTGACGAGCTCACTAACATTTGACAAATCAACGAGGCTATCATCACGATTAATTAACTGAATCCGATTATCGTTAATCCCGCGCTTCGTATCATAGGAGTCATAAGGCAAGTTATAACTATTATCGATGCCAGTGTAATATTTAACGTCGTATCCACAATCACTTACTAACGAGCGCAGCTGATCGATGGTTGTGATGTCGCTTTTTTGGTATTTAACCGATTTAAATGGTTTGCGGTTAATGAAGCGATCCGCTAAATCCTTTAAAATCGGATCATCAGCGTGTTGCCAATGGATAAAATAGGTGTTTAAAACGCCGTCGTCCAATTCCAAGTAGTCCGATAGGTTGAAGCTATCCTTATTAAAGAATGGTATTAACTGGTATGGAACCATTTCAGGTTTCATTTGCCCAGCTTCATATAGATCCTTAGCACGTTGGAGGAGATGGTTTAAAATGACCTCCATTGAACGTGAGACCGGATGGAAATAAACTTGTAGATACATCTGCATCCGACCAATAATGTAATCTTCGATCGTATGCATCCCATTCATATCAAAGCAAATCCCCCCAGAATACGGGCGCATGATTCTTAAAATGCGCGTAAGATCAAAGTTACCATAACTGGTCCCGGTGCTATAAGAATCACGGAGTAAATAGTCCATTCGATCGGCATCGCATTGGCTGGAGATCATTTGGACGACCTGCTTATTAGGATATGATTTATCGATTACGCTGGCCACTTTTTTGGGAAAATCTTTGTCGACCTTGTGCAAAACTTTGTTGACTTCTGTATTTGGATTGGTAATGATATTACGAGTGATTTTTTCGTGGTCAGTTTTGAAAATGTGTTCAAACGTGTGTGAATATGCACCATGACCAATATCATGCAGTAAAGCTGCACAAAGAGCGACTAGCCTTTGTGAATCATCATCCCATAATCCATCGTTAGGATTTTGGGATGGGAAATTACGTTGAAAGTTATCACAAATCCGTCTGGCAATTTCATAAACGCCCAGCGAGTGGGTAAATCTGGAATGCTCAGCACCGTGAAAAGTGAATGATGATGTTCCTAGTTGTTTAATCCTGCGCAATCTTTGAAATTCCGGAGTGTTAATTAGGTCCAAAATCACTTGATGGCGTACATAGATATAGTTATGAACTGGATCGCGAAAAACCTTTTCGCGTGGCAGTAATTTGTTAGCGTATGACATGCTGTACTCCCCCAAGTTTTTAAATCAAATGTTTATAATATTATTATAACTAAAATTCAGTTTCGTGACTATTAAATGAGTGCAATTTACTTTTTCATAAGTATAATTAAAAGTAGGATAACTTTATTTAGGGGTGATAAAAATTAGAGATACAGACGTACAAGATGTCACGATTCATCTGGAAACGAGCGTAAGTCAAGCTGGTGACCATTCAGATTTTGTATACGATGTACAAGGACAACTAGCACGAGTTGGGATGTCCTTTTATTTAAGGTATAAAGAAGATGATCCTAAAACGGGTAAGCAAGTCCCAGTAACATTTAAACTAGATGATAACGGGGAAGTGCGGTTAACACGTGCAGCTGAAAATCGCCTCCAGGTTCGTTTTGAACAGGGACAAAAACACACGGCGCGTTATAGTACACCCTATGGACTAATGAGTATGGATGCTGAAACAGTGCAATTATCATATCAATATTTAGATAATCCCGCTCACGGGAGCCTGCAAGTTGATTATCGGCTATATTCAGGGGAAAACTTACTTGGTGACTATAAGATTAGGTTGCAATTTAACGCCTAGACGAGTAACATAAGGTAGTATATGTATAAAGCGATTAATACGATTTGAAAGTGTTTGAAAGGACGTGCACCAATTTGGAATTAAAAGCCTTAGAAGGTAAAAACAAAAAAGAACTCTCAATGATTGAAGTTGCACACGCAATTTTAGCTCAACACGGTGATGTTATGTCATTTGCTGATTTAGCTAATGAGATTCAAAAATACCTTGGTGATTCAGATGAAGAAATCAGAAACCGCTTAGTTCAGTTCTACACTGATTTAAACGTTGATGGTAGTTTCATCTCATTAGGTGATAACCTTTGGGGCCTTCGGACTTGGTATCCATACGAATCAATTGATGAAGCAACTGTTCATCCAGAAGACGAAGATGAAGAACGCCCAAAGAAGAAGCGTCGGAAGGTAAATGCATTTTTAGCTGATGCAGATGACGATGACGATGTTATCGATTACGATGATGACGATCCTGAAGATCAAGATGATTTTGATGGTGACGATGATAATGACGATGAAGATCATGATTTAGATGATATTGACGAAGAAAACCCAATCGATGATGAAGATAGTAATGATGTTCCAGATGATATCGACCTTCATGATACCGATGTTGACGATGATGATGATTCAGACGAAAGTAAAAAATAATTTTTTTGCTTGACTATAATCTTAAATATGGGTAGTATATTGTTTGGGCTCCTTACGAGTAGTTCGTAAGGAATTGATCGATTATATTATGTAGTAAATAAGCTCCCTGTTCCATGGAATGGGGAGTCTTTTTATTTTTTATTGTTGTTTTTAAATGTATCCCTAAATCATTAGAAAAAGGAGAAATTCAATTGACTAAGTATATTTTTGTAACTGGTGGAGTTGTTTCCTCACTTGGTAAAGGTATTGTTTCAGCATCGATTGGTCGACTATTGAAGAATAGAGGCCTTAAGGTGACGATTCAAAAGTTTGATCCATACATTAATGTGGATCCAGGAACCATGAGTCCTTACCAACATGGTGAAGTGTTTGTCACCAATGATGGTACTGAAACTGACCTTGATTTAGGTCATTACGAACGTTTTATTGATATTAACTTAAATAAATATTCAAACGTTACGACTGGAAAAATTTATTCAGAAGTACTGGAAAAAGAACGGCGTGGGGATTACCTTGGTGCAACCGTTCAAGTAATTCCACACATTACGAACATGATTAAGGAAAAAATCAAGCGGGCTGCTGATATTTCAGATGCAGACGTTGTGATTACTGAAATTGGTGGAACTGTTGGTGATATTGAATCCCAACCATTCTTGGAAGCCATTCGGGAAATGAAGACTGAAATGGGTGCCAATAACGTCTTTTACATTCATACGACTTTGATTCCATACCTACATGCTGCTGGTGAAATGAAGACAAAGCCTACTCAACACAGTGTTAAGGAATTACGGGGATTAGGGATTCAACCAAACCTATTGGTAGTACGAGCTGAACATCCAGTGACCGACTCAATGAAGAAGAAGATTTCATTGTTCTGTGACGTTAAACCAGAAGCGGTTGTTGAATCAATTGACGCTAAGTCCCTCTATTCTGTTCCATTGAGCTTGCAAGCTCAACACATGGATGATCAAATCCTTGAACACTTTGGAATCGAAGCTCCAGAAGCAGATATGACGAAGTGGCGCGAACTAGAACACAAGGCACTGAACTTAAAGAACGAAGTGAACATCACATTAGTTGGAAAGTATGTATCACTACACGATGCTTACATTTCAGTTGCTGAAGCTTTACATCATGCTGGATATCCAGTGGATGCCAAAATCAACTTGAAGATGGTGGCTGCTGCTGATATTACCGATGATAACGTTGCTGAAATGCTTGCAGGCGCTGATGGTGTAATCGTACCCGGTGGTTTCGGCCGTCGTGGAGTTGAAGGAATGATCAGAGCCGTTAAGTACGTGCGTGAAAATGACATCCCATTCCTCGGGGTTTGTCTTGGAATGCAAGTAGCAAGTATCGAATTTGCTCGTGATGTGGCTGGTTTTGCTGATGCTAACACCACTGAAATCGATCCAGATACTAAGCATAACGTAATTGATATTATGGCTGATCAATCTGATATCGAAGAATTGGGTGGGACCCAAAGACTAGGGGCATACCCATGTAAGATTAAGCCAGGAACGGTTACCGCTGCTGCTTATGATAATAAAGAAGAAATTTCAGAACGGCACAGACACCGTTATGAATTTAATAACAAGTTTAGAAAAGACTTAGAAGCAAAGGGCTTAGTATTCTCAGGAACATCTCCTGATAACCACTTGGTCGAAGTAATTGAAGTTCCAGAAAACAAGTTCTTCGTTGCTGCTCAATACCATCCAGAGTTTTTATCCAGACCAAATCGGCCAGAAGGATTATTCAAAGCCTTTGTTGCAGCTGCGAATAAACAACATGGCAATGCGTAAACTAATAAGCTAAATTGATTCAATAAAAAAGACATTTTTTATGAGATTATTTCATAAAACTTAGTCTTTTTTATTTTACATTTGCTAATAAATTCACAAAATGGATATAAAAAATGATATAATTTATTGTCAGTGATTAAATTTTATATCACGACTGATTTTTCATTTGGTGAATGGCATAGTGACCATTTAAAACCAGTGTTAATGATTAAAATTAAGCGAGGAAATGCAATAATGAGTGAAATGATTATTCATGGGGGGCATAGACTCTCAGGAGAGGTAACTATTGGCGGTGCGAAGAATAGTACAGTTGCAATCATTCCGGCATCAATTTTAGCTGATTCACCAGTTCAATTGGACATGGTTCCTAATATCCTGGATGTTAAGAATCTAATGTTACTTTTAGAGTCAATGAATGTCCATTCGGAATTTGTTGACGGGGTATTAACGATTGATCCGACCGATATTAAACAATCACCGCTCCCAAGTAGGGCAATCAAGAGTTTGCGGGCTTCTTATTATTTTATGGGGGCGTTGTTAGGTCGCTTTAACCGTGCGGAATTAACTTTTCCCGGTGGTGATAACATTGGACCACGGCCAATTGATCAACATATTAAGGCTTTCAAGGCCCTAGGTGCAATCGTTGATGAAAAAGAAGATGGCACAATTAAGATTGAAGCTGGTCCGAACGGCTTACATGGGGCGCCCATTTTTTTGGATGTCGTCTCAGTCGGGGCTACAATTAATGCGATCTTAGCTTCTGTACGGGCACAGGGGACCACTACGATTTGGAATGCTGCTAAGGAACCAGAAATTATCGATGTTGTTACATTCTTAAATAACATGGGGGCTAAAATTCGGGGTGCAGGCACCGATGTGATTAGAATCGATGGGGTCGATAATTTAGTTGCTAAAAATACCCACACGATTATTCCTGATCGGATTGAAGCGGGGACTTATTTATCAATGGCCGCGGTAATTGGTGATGGCGTTTTAGTTAATAATGTAATTCCAGAACATTTGGAATCGTTTATTGCTAAGTTAACTGAGATGGGCGTCAAATTAGATACTAACGAAGATAGTATCTATGTTCATCGATGTGATGATTTTGAACCGATTAAGATCAAGACGTTGCCATTCCCAGGCTTTGCAACTGATCTACAACAGCCAATTACGCCGTTGTTATTAAAAGCGAATGGCGATAGTATCATTGTTGATACCATTTATCCTGAACGGACAAGGCATGTTGCTGAATTAGTTAAAATGGGTGCACACATTAAGGTAAATGAAGATGACCATATCATCATCGTTAGCCCCACCACTGAGCTAACGGGAGCGGTCGTTGATGCTGGTGAAATTAGGGCTGGAGCGGCTGCGATGATTTCAGGGCTGATGGCAAATGGCATTACAAAGATCACTAACGCTGATAATATTTTGCGTGGTTATGATAACGTAATTGATAAGTTGACCAATTTACATGCACAGGTTGAATTAATCAATAATACTAATTTAATAAAATAAAAAAAGATTGATTGAACGATTATTTGGTGTTAATATAATAACTATCGACTAATCGATAATCTCTGTTTTCAGAAAGATTTCAGGGCAAAGGAGCGATATATATAATGAAAAAAGGAATTCATCCAGATTACCACAAGGTTGTATTTAAGGATTCAAGTACTGGTTTCAGTTTCTTAACTGGTTCTACTGCTACTTCCGATCAAACCGTTGAATGGGAAGATGGTAACACTTACCCATTGATTCTTGTGGAAATCTCATCAGATTCACACCCATTCTACACTGGACGTCAAAAGTTCACTCAAGCAGATGGTGCTGTGGACCGTTTCAACAAGCGTTACGGTTTAAACAAGTAATTATATTAATAATTACGCAAAAGAGTTCGTCGAATGACGAACTCTTTTTTTATTGAATTCCATTATCTTTTTTGATTTTATCTAACCAAGCAGGCATCGCTTCAGCTAAAACATCATAGGTATAGTCAAACTTATGGGTATACCAGGGGTCTGGAATCGCAGTCCCCCTTTTTTCTGGGAAGATGTCTAGGCAAAGATGAATCTTAGACTGACAATCAGCTGGTGCCATGGATTTTAAATCAATCACGTTTTGATGATCCATGGTAATAATGTAGTCAGCCCACTCAAAATCAGCCGTGGTAATTTGATGCGAATACAAATCGTGCCAATCGAAGCCGTGGTTTGTCAAAGTTTGAATCGTCCCTGGTTGGGGGTGGTTACCCTGTTCCTCATCACTAGTTGCCGCTGATTTTACCTGGATGTGGTTGGTCAGTCCTTGTTTTTGAACTAATTTTTTAAAGATAACTTCTGCCATTGGTGAACGACAAACGTTTCCTAAGCAGACAAATAAAACGTTAACCATTGTGAATCCCCCTAAATTATATTTGAATTGATTATAATTATTATAGCTAATTTAGATTGTTTTTGTTATGATTAATACGAAATTAACAGAATGGAGATATTTAAGATGGGAATTATTATTACAGTTATCGTGATTGCAATTTTAGTATTTGCATACATTTTAATCTACAACGGGCTCGTACGTTCCAGAACCTACGTAGACGAATCGTGGAGTCAAATTGATGTTCAATTGAAACGGCGGAACGACTTGATTCCAAATTTAATCTCTACTGCTAAGGGATATGCTAATTATGAACAAGAAACTTTGGCTAAGGTAACCGAATTAAGAAATCAAATGATTTCAATTGATGGGAATGTTGATCGTGATAAGTTAATGCAGGTATCCGATCAATTATCAGGAACTTTGAAATCAATGTTTGCAGTTGCTGAAAATTATCCAGACTTAAAAGCAGACACTCATTTTCAAGAATTGATGGAAGAATTAACGAATACTGAAAATAAAATTGCTTATTCTAGACAGTTATATAATTCAACGGTCGCTAAGTATGATATGCAAATTAATAGTTTTCCTACTAATCTAATTGCAGGCATTCACCACTTTACTAAGCGTGATTATCTAGAAGTGCCAGAATCAGAAAAACAAGCTCCTAAAGTTAACTTTGATGAATTTAAGGGCTTTAATAAGTAGGCGCCCAGATGTTATACGAACAAATTGCGAATAACAAACGAAAAACGATCTATGTTTTATTTGGGTTTATTTTATTACTATTAGCCGTTGGGGCAGCCGTGGGTATTTTATTCTTTAGAAATCCAATCGTGGGTATGGTGATTGCTTTTGTTGTTGGCCTGATTTACTCATTGATCATGATTAACCAATCGATCGATATTGTGATGATGATGAATCATGGTCAAGAAATAACAGATGAACATCAATCCCCAGAATTATGGCATATTGTTTCTGATATGGCATTAGTTGCAAGAATTCCAATGCCACGGTTATTTATCATTAATGATGATAGTCCGAATGCGTTTGCAACTGGAAATAATCCTAAAAAAGCTGCTGTGGCGGTTACGACTGGCCTATTAGCGATTTTAAATCGTGAGGAACTAGAGGGTGTGATTGGCCACGAGGTCTCTCACATTCGGAACTATGACATTCGAGTATCAACGATTGGATTAGCACTATCAGCTGCAATTTCAATTATTGTTGATTTTGGAATGCGTTCCCTTTGGTTTGGTGGTGGCCGACGGAATGATAATGAAAAGGATAATGGAATCATTGAAATCATTGCATCCGTTGTGATCATTATTTTAGGACCAATCGCTGCTAGCATTGCTCAAATGGCTTTATCACGGAATCGAGAATATTTAGCCGATGCTTCTGGGGTCGAATTAACCAGAAATCCGTTGGGGTTAATTAACGCCTTGAAGAAAATTTCAGGTGGGCAACCAATGCACGATATTAATTCAAATAGTGCAGGATTATATATCGAAGATCCATACCATGGAAAGCATCGATTTTCTTTTTCCCGCCTTTTTGATACTCATCCACCGATTGAATCGCGTATTCAAAGATTGGAGAAAATGTAATTAGCATGTTTCAATTGATTTAAAAAGTAGTACAATTGAATAGTTAAATATTTGGGAAAGTGTGGTTGTAATGCGGGATAACTTTATTTACATCGACGCTAATTTAGTAAGAAACATGACGATTACTAGGGGAATCGATTCCGCAGATTTTGTAAATGGACTAGCAAACGTTCCGAGTAATATTATTTTATTGAATGATGATCGTAAAAATGCAAATAGCTATAATGCACACGCTAAGTTTAGCACGATTACTGGAAGTGGAGCGGTGCGTGATTACTTACTTAATAAACAGATTACAGATAAAAAAATTATTGATTTTCATTCCAATGATGATTTAAATGTTCTGCTGGATAGCGAGATTGCAAATTTACTTTATCTGGGACATATGACATATCCAATGAATAGCCCGTTTTCTTCTAAATTGCGTAATAATTATATTTATATTCTTTTGAAATCTGATTTTGTAAAGGTTTTTTATCGGCAGTTTTCTAAGTTCAACCATGTTTTAGAAATTAGTCTGAAGCGGCACCTTAGGGAAATGCATAGTGGAAGAAGAATGTTTGTAAGACCATTGGTAATTAAGGATATTGATGAAATGGTCCTAACTAAAATTATTAAATTAAGTAGTGAGGGATTAGTAGTTGCTTTTGACCAATCTTTTGAGCAACAACGGCAATATAATATCCCATTATTGATGGAAAAGTATCCAGAAAAACAGAGTACATGGTATACTAAACATGATATATATCAGAATGCTGTTTCGATTGGGACACTAAAGTATCTAATCTATGAACAAAAATGGCAACTTCACATTGATGAAGATAAATTACCAAATAATTTTATTTTTGAAGATTAATTGCATTCTGGTTGTTAGAAACACCAGAATGTTTTTTATTTGATAGCTTAATGGGGTTAAAAAATATGAAAATGAGTTTAGCTGAAATTGCTAAGGCTGTATCAGCAGAAAATGACGTTACCAAATTTGCTAACGTTGAATTAACGAGTGTATCTTTCGATAGTCGAGAATTGAAATCGGGAGCATTATTTGTGCCGCTTGTTGGTGATCAAGATGGCCATCGGTTTGTTAACAGTGCCATTATCAATGGTGCGAGTGCCACATTTTGGGCGAGCGATCACGATGGTATGCCGACTGATTTTCCAATTATTGTAGTACCCGATCCGTTGAAGGCACTCCAGGATTTAAGCCAGTACTACTTAAACAAAATTAATCCGAAGGTGATTGCCGTTACAGGGAGCAACGGTAAGACCACGACTAAGGATATGGTTGCTTCAATTTTAGCGACTAATTTTAACGTTACCAAGACGCATGCTAATTTTAATAATGAGATTGGAGTTCCGATTACCGTGCTTTCAATGGAGTCTAATACAGAAGTATTGGTGGTGGAAATGGGGATGGATCGCCCTGGTCAATTAGACTTCTTAAGTCGGTTGGTCCAACCTGATGTTGCGATTATTACGATGATTGGTGAAGCCCACATCGAGTTTTTTGGGACCCGTGATAAGATTGCCGATGCCAAAATAGAAATTTTACACGGACTAAAAGAAGATGGGACGTTTATTTATGATGGTGATGAACCGCTCTTAAAGCAGCGTGCGGCCCAATTTAATTTTAATGAATTAACTTTCGGACGCAACGGAGTTAACGATATTTATCCAACTGAAATTAGTGACCAAACTACTCAAACGAGTTTCGTTACTAATAAATGGCAAGATTTTTCATTCACAATCCCAATGATTGGTGAATACAATGTTAATAATGCCCTAGCTGCTGTCTTAACTGGTTCATTATTTCAAATTAGACCTGAATCAATTCGGAAGGGTTTAAAAAACGTTAACCTAACTGCTAATCGAACCGAATGGATTAAGGGAAAACGTGGTGAATTAATTTTAAGTGATGTCTATAACTCTAACCCTACTGCCGTTAAGGAGGTTTTAAAAGCGTTTGATGAAGTTAAAACTACTGGGCGGCGGATTGCGGTGTTAGGCGACATGTTAGAATTAGGGGCGCAGTCAAAAGCAATGCATGAGTCACTTGCTGACTATTTAAACCCATCTTTAATTCCAGAAGTATTTTTAATTGGAACTGATATGGCAGCGTTACGCGATAAATTAATTGGCAAGTACGCTTCTGATCGAATTCATTATTATGAAGCCGATCAAATTAAGCAAGGTGCTTTAGAACTAGAAAAAATAATTACTGCTGATGATGTGTTATTACTTAAGGCTAGTCATGGAATTCATTTGGAGATAATCTTAAATATTCTGACTGATCAGCATTAATATTGTTGCTTAATTAAAGAAAAAGGATTATTATTATTTAGATATACAACTTTAATAATAGATTTATTGATTTTGAATCAGCTTTTGGGTGTTTGACGGAAACGGATTTTTCTTAGCTCACTAGTAATTTTCGAAATCATAGGAGGAAATTTTTTGAAATTTAGAGATTTAGGTTTATCACAAGACCTATTAACAGCCGTTGAAAAAGCAGGTTTTACCGAAGCTACCCCTATCCAATCGGATACGATTCCTTTGATTCTTGAAGGCCATGATGTGTTGGGTCAAGCCCAAACGGGGACTGGTAAAACAGCTGCATTTTCCTTACCAATTTTGGACAAGATTGATTTAGAAGATTCAAATGTCCAAGCATTAGTCGTATCACCAACGCGAGAATTAGCAATCCAAACCCAACGCGAAATGAATCGTTTTGGTAGGGTAGAAGGCGCTAAGGTTCAAGCAGTTTATGGTGGTGCAGATATTCGTCAACAAATTAGAAATCTTAAAAAGCATCCACAAGTTGTGGTTGGAACTCCTGGACGGATTTTAGACCATATTAATAGACGGACTTTAAAACTAGGGAATGTTAAATTCTTAGTTCTTGATGAAGCTGATGATATGTTAGATATGGGATTTTTAGATGATATTGAAAGTATCATCAAAGCCCTTCCTACTGAACGTCAAACGCTCTTATTCTCAGCTACGATGCCAGATAAAATTAAGCGGGTTGGGGTTCAATTTATGAATCAACCTAAGCAAGTTAAAATCAAAGCCAAGGAATTGACTACCGACTTAGTTGATCAATTCTACGTTCGTTCTAAAGAAGCTGAGAAGTTTGACTTAATGACACGCTTCTTTGATGTTCAAGCACCAAAGGTAACGATCGTCTTTTGTCGGACTAAGCGTCGAGTGGACGAAGTTTCCCGTGGCTTAATTGCATGTGGGTATCCAGCTGCTGGATTACACGGTGATTTAACTCAAAAGCGGCGTTCACAAATCATGCGTGAATTTCGTGATGGCAAAATTTCAATCTTAGTTGCAACTGATGTTGCTGCACGTGGGATCGATGTTAGTGGAGTTACGCATGTTTATAACTACGATATTCCACAAGACCCAGAAAGTTACGTTCACCGAATCGGTCGGACTGGTCGGGCCGGTAAGCATGGGGTATCACTTACTTTTGTTGAACCCAATGAAAAGGACTACCTTCGTGAAGTTGAAAAATTAACCAAGGTTAGAATGTTACCACTTAAGCCTCCTTCGGAAACCGAAGCATTAAACGGTCAATTAGGTGCTGTTAAGGGCGAATTGGCTAGCATGATTGAAAAGACTGATATGGATAAATTTTCAGCAACCGCAGATGAATTGCTAGAAAAATATTCTGCTAAGGAATTAGTATCCGTATTGCTCAGTAAGATGACTAGAAGTCAGGTAAAGGTACGAATTACTCCAGAACGGCCATTACCAAACAAGAAACGGCGCTTTAGTCATGGTCGTCGTTATAGCGGTCATGGTGGTGGTCGCGGCGGAAATCGTAATTACGGTGGCGGTAGCCGTCGTTTTAATGGTCGTGGTGGAAACCGTCGTAATGATCGTAATCATGGTCGAAGCAATGATCGACGTGGTAATGATAACCATCGCTCAAACGGAAATGGCAAGTCATTTACAATCAAACAACGCGATTAATTTAATGATTTTAAAAGAATAAGATATTAATAAGAAATAGGAATGATGGATTATAAATCTACGTTCCTATTTTTTATTATATGATTTAATGCTAAAATAGACTATAAATTATATTTGAGGGTGCAGATTATGAGTGTTGGATTTCATCGAAACGCTAGCCTAGTAA
Source organism: Nicoliella sp. ESL1120 (assembly GCF_058508515.1). Taxonomy (NCBI): domain Bacteria; kingdom Bacillati; phylum Bacillota; class Bacilli; order Lactobacillales; family Lactobacillaceae; genus Nicoliella; species Nicoliella sp. ESL1120. Next base: position 25,346 of record NZ_CP196383.1, on the reverse strand, counting down.
TTGATAGGCAGGCAATTTTTCATAATATTCACAGTGAGGTCAAGCGATTAGCTAACGGGACTGAAATGTTTATGGTTGTTAAGGCCAATGGATATGGACATGGGGCGGTTGAAGTTGCTAAAATTGCTAAATCTGCGGGTGCAACTGGCTTTTGTGTTGCGATCTTGGATGAAGCAATTGATTTACGTTCGGCTGGGTTTACGGAACCAATTTTGGTTCTTGGGGTTACAAGACCCGAAGATGTTTTATTGGCTGCTACTTATAATATTGCGATTACGTTACCTTCAAATGAATGGCTTAACGAGGCAATTCAAGTTTTAGCACAGCAGCCTAGTGCGCCCCGATTAAATGTTCACATCGCCTTAGATACTGGAATGGGTAGAATTGGTTTTCAGTCGATCGATGAAATGAATGCAGCAGTCGCTGTGGTCAACACAAATGCATCATTGATTAATATTGAGGGGATTTTTACCCACTTTTCAACTGCTGATTCTAATGATGAAAGATACTTTAGACTACAAGTAGATCGTTTCAAACGCTTCCTTAAAGCTCTTCCCAAGCGACCACGTTATGTTCATGTTTCAAATTCTGCGACTAGTTTATGGCATCAAGAATGTAACGGGAACATGATTCGTTTTGGGGTAGCTGGATATGGTCTAAATCCTTCTGGGACTGAAATCAAACCGCCATATAAATTATTGCCAGCCTTAAGTTTGTTTTCTGAGGTGGTCCATTGTAAATTAGTTCCAGCTGGTCGCTCAATCGGATACGGAGCCACATATACAACGGATGAAGAGCAATGGATTGGGACGGTCCCAGTGGGGTATGCTGATGGGTATGTAAGATCGTTACAGAATTTTCACGTATTGGTTAACGGTCAGTTTTGCCCAATCGTTGGTAGGATCTGCATGGATCAATTTATGATTAGGTTGCCCGAACGAGTTAAGTTGGGAACTAAGGTGACCCTAGTTGGAAAAGATGGAGAAAATATAATCTCATTGGAATCAATAGCTCAATTTTGTGATACAATTCATTATGAAGTTGCTTGTTTATTCCAAGAGCGACTACCAAGAGTATATATTTAGTGATTGTTTCAATTAATATTATAATAAGGGGTATTTATTATGCCATTTATTTTGTGTGAACGTTTTTTAGTTAGAACGTCTAAACTAATTTTGATCAATGAAATTAGAAATAACCAAACTAATTATAGAACGTTTTCTGTATTAGTTAATCCTGAATATAACTATTCCCCATATTTTCAGGAATTAATATATGGATATATCTTTATGGGGAATTTAAATAAGGATATCGTTAAAGAGTTTATGCCCTCTGAGGATTGTGCGGCAAGAACTATTAATGAATATTTAGTGAAACACAAATTCGTTAATAATATAAAGGAGGGGTATATCAGAAATGGCCAAGACAGATGTTAAACGTGGTGATATTTTTTATGCTGATTTATCTCCGGTCGTCGGTTCCGAACAAGGAGGGGTCAGACCTGTATTGATAATCCAAAACAATATTGGAAATCATTACAGTCCGACTGTCATTGTAGCCGCAATCACTGCACGGATTTCTAAACCTAAAATGCCCACCCATGTGGGGATAAAGGCAAGTCAATCGGATATTGAGAAGGATTCGGTAATATTACTGGAACAAATTCGAACGATTGATAAGCAGCGGCTTAACGACCGAGTTGCTCATTTAAATAAATATCTAATGAAAAAAGTTGATACTGCTTTAGAGTTAAGCATTGGATTATCTTCAAAAGTGAATGATAAAAAGTAGTATACATAACCAAAAAGATTCGTAAATGAATTCATCATTTACGAATCTTTTTAGTTGGTTATTGCATGCTATTTAGATTTTCAATTTCTGGGACCTTGAAGCCACGCTTGTTAAGGGTGGTAATGACCTTATTGAGTAATTCCTTATCCACATCTGATGGTAGGGTGAACATGGTCCGATGGACTAATTCGCCTTCCTGGACATCTAGGGAGATTACACTAGCAATACTCGTAAACTTAGAAATGGTTCTGGCCATTTTTTCTAAATCACCACGTTCGCCAGTTGATACAACCGTAATTACGTAACTACCAACGTTAACGTTCCAGGACTGAGAAAGCATGTCCATTAAGCGATTATGGGTTAAAATTCCGTAAAATGAATTTTGTTCATCCAGAACTGCAATGTATGGTAGATCCTTAATTGAGAAGAAAACGTTGAAAAATGAGGCGTTAACGCTAATGAACTTAGTCGAATTTTTAATCAAATGGGTAACGGGAAGGTTCATATCTCCGCCCCGTGACTTATGACGATATAAATGCATCTTATAAATGTTACCACGGAAAAGGGTGCCTGTTTCATCTAAAATTGGCACACAGCGAAAGTCCTTTTCTTCTAAAATTTGTAACGCTTCTGCCAACGTATTGTTTTCAGTGACCATTGTTAAACCATTTTTAGGTTTAACTAGAGATTTTAATAACATAAAATCAGCTCCTTAATTCATATAGTAAGTATGTCATTTTGTGATTTTGGAAAATTGCACGACGCTTTGCAACTAGATGATATGCTTTGGTAAAGTATTCATCTGGATGGTTTGGTGAATCCCAAATTGTTTCACCAGCAAGAAGTGTGAAAATTACAAAATGAGCTTTATGATTATTTAAAATATAATTTTGGGTGCGCATCAACGGTTTAAAACCCTTCAAATTCAGTTTAGCAAAGTATTTAGTCGGGGGCAATGTTCCAGACGCTGTATATACCCCTACGTCTAGATTATTATAATTTAAAATAGTGCGGTCGTTACTGCGATCAATAATTTTAGCAAATTCAATTTGAAATGGGATGGTTGATTTTTGGTTGGTACTAATTGATTGGTTGTGTGGAAATAAGATCGTGTTGCGATAAATTTGATTGGTAATGAAGATTGATCCAATTGCAATTGCCATTACGATAATGCTTAACTGCTTTTGATTATCAAAGCTGTGTTCAGCAAAGAAAGTTAAGAGGCTAGCAATTCCCATTGATAGAAAGATCATGAAAACGCCTAATCCAACGAAGTAATAACGATAACTGTGTTGATTACCAACGATCATGATCACTTCAAACATAATTCCAGTTAATATAATTACTTTGGGGAACCATTTGAACTTAGTTGCACAGATAAAGTAACCAATGCTTAAGCAAAATAGCGTCGTAATGGTCATGGTTCGCCAATTTTTGATGATGAAATCCGTAATTGTATATATTATTTGAACTGATAAAAATTTACTGTGGGGGTAATACTTAAAGTTAGCAAAGAAATAAATTTTAAATAAATCTCCTAAAGCCCCCATGATTCCATAAAAAACAATAATTGGGATGGAAACAGTTAAAAAACCAGCGATACTAAAGGTAACTTTACGTAACAGCTCATGCCATTCCCTTTTAAAAATGGCGTTCAGACCGATCCAAACGAAAAATGCGACCCATGGTAATACCAGGCTGAACTTGGTCCAAAAGACTAATGATAATGCCACTCCTTGGCCAAACAATTGCCAGTTACTTTCTGATTTTCCGTTATTCTTTAAAACGATGTAGATTAAACTAAGCACCAGGGGCATGATCAAACTTTCTGGTAATTCACCGTTTTCAAAGAAGTAGTCGTTAAAAACGATCGGCAGTAATGTAAAACTACTGGCATATGCAATCGGCTTGCTAAATTTAAGGTTGATGATTTTATAACTTAAGATTAAATCAAATAGGACCGTGATTGCTTCAAATAGATATACACCAATAAATGTCCGATAGCTAATTAAAGCTGCAAATGAATTCATTAAGTATATTAACGGCCCTCTTTGATCGAACAGATCACGATACGGCATCAAACCATGCCATAGCCCCTTACCAACTGTAAACATGGTATTACCGTCCCATGAATTGTTAAATGCAAATAGGGGGGAAGTGGTGGTGACAAATGCGGTAATTATTAAACTTAATATTGCGGTTAGGATAATTAAAGGCCAACCGAGTTTTTGATTGATTTGCCGTTTCATAGTTAATTGTTCGGGAACTCCCGCAAACCTTCTTTCTAATAAAAAATAACCACACTCAACGGAGTGCGGTTATTTTAAATGTTTAAAATTGGTGGATTAGTTTAATGAATCCATACCCTTTTTAGCCATTTCCTTCAAAGTTTCAGCGGATGCTGACATCTTTTTAGCTTCATCAGCACTCAATGGGACTTCGAGAACCTTAGCAACACCAGATGCGTTAATAACGGCAGGAGTTCCGATGTAAATATCGTTTAATCCGTATTCACCGTTCATTGGAGCACCAATTGGTAATACTGAGTTTTCATCCCGTAGGATGGCACGAGAAATTCTCATTAATGCGGTTGCAACACCGTAGAAGGTAGCACCCTTCTTGTTAATGATCGTGTAAGCCTTGTCACGAGTTTCTTGTTCTAATTTAAGAAGATCGTCCTTGCTTACGCCATTTTCCTTAGCCACGTCAAGTAATGGACGACTACCAACTTCTGCTTCATCAATTGCAGCAAATTCGGAGTCACCATGTTCGCCCATGATGTATGCGTGAACATCAGCTGGGTTGATACCCAACTTCTTACCAACAGCAACTTGGAAACGGGTGGTATCTAGTGAAGTACCTGAACCAACAACCTTTTCCTTTGGAAAACCTGATAATTTTTGAGTAGCGTAAGTTAACACATCAACTGGGTTAGCAGCTACTAAGAAAATACCATCAAATCCTGAATCAACAACTGGTTTAACAATTGATGAAAGGATCTTGATGTTTTTGCTTACTAAGTCAAGACGAGTTTCGCCTGGCTTTTGAGGAGCACCAGCAGTAATAACTACTAGGTCAGCATCCTTACAATCAGCATAATCGCCAGAGTAGATCTTCTTTGGAGCAGTGAAAACTTGAGCGTCTTCAAGGTCTAAAGCGTCTCCTTCTGTACGATCCTTAACAATATCAATAATGACGAATTCTTCAGCGATTCCTTGTTGCATCATAGCAAATGCGTATGATGAACCAACCGCACCGTCACCGACTAAAGCAACTTTTTGGTGTTTTAATGCCAAAATAATCATCCCTTCAAAAGAATTTTGATTTTAATGCTTCCAGAGGTAATTATAGCATAATTAACCTTAAGTTGATAACGAAGAGGACACCTTTAATTATATTAAATTGATATTTTGCTATAATAGATAGAAATAGATAAAAATAGGAGTGCAATTAAAAATGAAAATGATCGTTGGATTAGGAAACATTGGCCCCCAATACGATGGGACTCGTCATAACACTGGCTTTGCAGTTTTAGATCAATTTGCTGCTGACCACGGAATTGAATTTACCACTCGTAAGATGGATGCTAAGTTAGGCTCCACGATGATCGATGGTGAAAAGGTCTTATTAGTGGAACCAACTACCTTTATGAACGAATCGGGTCGTGCAGTTGGTCCATTGATGAAATTTTATAAACTAGATATTGAAGACTTGATCGTTGTATATGATGATATGGACCTGCCAGTTGGTAAGATTAGATTAAGGACCCATGGTGCTGCAGGTGGTCATAATGGGATTAAGAGCTTAATTGCCCATTTAGGAACTAATCAATTTAATCGGATCAGAGTCGGTACGGATCATCCCAAGTTACAAAGCGTTGTTGACTATGTATTGGGGAAGTTTACTGATGAACAACTCCCTGATTTTAAGACCGCTTGTGACCATTCAGTAGCCGCTTTGAACGATTGGGTAGGTGGCGAAGCGTTCGATAAACTTGAAAATAAATATAATTAAAGTGTTGAAAGGACCCTTTGAATGAAACTAAGTCAGTTTTTTACTTCGATTCCCCAATTTAAAACAATTACTGACAACTTAAAGCCTGCCACCCGTCAACTAATTACGGGGATGTCAGGCTCAGCCAAAACATTGTTACTATCGATTTTAATGCAGCGGATTAACCACCCGATCTTGTTAGTAGTGGATAATCTACATCATATGACCCAAGTTGCGGATGATTTCACTAACTTGCTATCTGAAAATCAGGTGTTTGAATTTCCAGCAGAGGAATTGATCGCAGCTGAAGCAGCGACTAGTTCCCCGCAGTATCGTTCGCAACGGGTGCGGGCGCTGCATGCCCTTCAGACCGATCAACCGTGCGTAGTTGTGACATCTATGTCAGGAATCCGCAGAATGTTGCCGACTCCGAAGGACTTCTCAGCAAACCAGTTTGCAATTGAAGTCGGGGCAGAAATTGAATTAGCCGAGATGCAGGCAAAATTATTTCGGCTAGGATACCGCAAAACGCGGATGGTCGCTGCTCCTGGTGAGTTTGCGGTTCGTGGTTCGATTGTTGATATTTATCCACTCAATTCTGAATACCCAATTCGAATTGATTTTTTTGATACCGAAGTGGATTCACTTCGCTATTTTGATGTCTCCACACAGAGTAGTATTCAAAACCTTGAACAATTTAAGGTGCTTCCTGCAACCGATTTTATCCTGAATGCCGATCAATTAAAAAATGGTCCCGAGCTTTTGCAAAGCCACTTAAACCTCTCGACTGGGCAGATGAAGGATCGACGCGTCGCTGAAGCGATGACCGATTATTTGCAACCGATCATTGATGAATTTAAAGAGGGGATCATTGATGATCAATTAATCTTGTTTGCTAACTACCTGTTCAAGACACCTACGTCGATTTTCGACTACGTTCCAGCTGATGGGGTCATCGTTTGTGATGACTATAATCGGTTATTAGAGTCAGAACAGGAACTACTGGGCGATGAACAGCAGTGGGCGGCCGATAAGTTATTGAATGGTGAAATCTTTAGCGACCAAAAGTTCGGCCACGACTTTAAAAAGACTTTCAAAGCTGCTAAGCAAGCAGAACTAATGTTTTCGCGGTTCCAACGGGGATTGAATGGTTTGAAATTAACCCAGTTGATTGAAATTACAGTTCAACCAATGCAGAAATTCTATGGGCAAATTCCACTACTTAAGACCGAGATGAATCGCTGGTTGAAGCAAAAAGAAACCGTTATCATTATGGTCCGTGATAAGGCCCAAATGGCTAAACTAGCGAACACGATGGAAGACTTTGCAATTCATGCGACCCAAACCGATTGGGATAACATCATTGCAAATAAAGTTCAATTGATTCCAGAGCGGTTGAACAACGGCTTCGAGTTGCCGTTTGCGAACTTGGCGTTGATTACCGAAGCGGAGATGTTCAATCACGTTACGAAGCGCCGCGCCAAACGCCAGACCTTTTCGAATGCGGAGCGGATCAAGAGTTACGTTGATCTAAAACCTGGTGATTACGTTGTGCATGTCAACCACGGGATTGGCCGTTATGAAGGTATGAAGACGATGGAAGTCGATGGTAAACATCAAGACTACATGACGATTACCTATCGTGATAATGCCCAGCTCTTCATTCCTGTGACACAGTTAAATTTGATTCAAAAATACGTTTCATCGGAAGATAAACGTCCGCGGATCAATAAACTTGGTGGGACCGAATGGGCCAAGACCAAAAGTAAGGTTGCCAGCAAGATTGAAGATATCGCTGATGACTTGATTGAACTATACGCTAAAAGATCATCCGAAACTGGCTTTGCATTCCCACCTGATGATGTTTATCAAGAACAATTCGACGATGCGTTCCCATATCCAGAAACGCCTGACCAACTCAAGAGCATTGATGAAATTAAAACCGATATGGAAAAGCCCCATCCAATGGATCGCCTATTAGTCGGTGACGTTGGGTATGGTAAAACCGAGGTCGCATTACGCGCGGCGTTTAAGGCCATTGAAGCGGGCAAACAAGTTGCCTTTTTAGTCCCGACGACCGTATTGGCTCACCAACACTATGAAACGATTCTAAAACGTTTCGATGGATTTCCAGTTCAAGCGGCCGTATTATCACGTTTTAGAACCCCAAAAGAGATTAAAGAGACGATTAGCGGACTTGCTGATGGTTCGATCGATATCGTGGTCGGCACCCACCGATTGTTGTCTAAGGACGTTCGTTTTAAGGACCTCGGCCTATTGATCGTCGATGAGGAACAACGGTTTGGGGTCAAGCATAAGGAACGGATCAAAACGATGCGTTCTGCCGTCGATGTTTTGACTTTGACGGCAACGCCGATTCCCAGAACTTTAAACATGTCGATGATGGGGGTCCGTGATCTGTCAGTAATTGAAACGCCCCCGACCAATCGATATCCGATTCAAACATATGTGTTAGAAGAAAATGCTGGGACGATCAAAGATGGGATTCACCGTGAGATGGACCGCGGCGGGCAGGTCTTTTATCTTCACAACCGTGTCGAAGATATTGAAAAAACGGTCGGGCTACTAGAACAATTGGTGCCAGATGCTCGGGTTGGTTACATTCATGGCAAGATGAACGAAAATCAATTGGAAAGCGTTCTCTATGACTTTGTGAATGGTGAATACGACGTATTAGTCACCACGACGATTATTGAAACGGGTGTCGATATCCCAAACGCCAATACGCTTTTCGTGGAAAATTCTGATCACATGGGCTTGTCACAGCTGTACCAGTTGCGCGGTCGGATTGGGCGGAGTAATCGAATCGCTTATGCTTATTTCATGTACAAGCCCAATAAGGTGTTGACCGAGGTTAGTGAGAATCGCTTGGATGCCATCCGTGACTTTACGGCACTGGGATCTGGATTTAAAATCGCCATGCGCGATTTATCGTTACGTGGTGCTGGTAACTTACTGGGGAAGCAGCAACACGGGTTCGTTGATTCGGTTGGTTATGATCTGTATACCGAAATGTTATCAGATGCAGTGGCTCAAAAACGTGGGACGAGTCGCACCCAGAAGGTTGACTCCACGATCGAATTGGATGTTGAAGCATACTTGCCAGATGATTACATTAGCGATCATCAACAAAAAATCGAGCTCTACAAACGGATTCGCCAATTGGAGAATGAAGATCAATACACTGAGATTCAGGGTGATTTGATCGATCGATTCGGTGATTATCCACAAGCGGTTGCCAACCTGTTATTGATCGGCCGAATGAAGATGTTATCGGATCAAGCTTTGATTAAAAAAATTAGTAACAATGATCAGGCCATCTTAATTACGCTTTCTAAATTGGGGACCGATAAATTCGATTCCAAGGATATTTTAAGGGCCATTGCTGAAACCAAGTTTCGTTCTACGATTGAGGTTGTGAATGAACGAATTCAAATTAAGCTGATCATTCAGCCCAATATGAAACAATCTGAATGGCTAAACGAGCTAATGAAGTTGATTGAGTCATTGTTCCAACGCAGAATGGAGATTGATGATGAGCGGTAATTCCCAAATTAAAACCGTAATGAGTGGCGCTGGAATATTAACTATTTCCGCTTTGATCGCTAAAATTTTAAGTGCAGCTTATCGAATCCCATTACAAAACCTAGTCGGGAACGTTGGCTTTTATATTTATCAACAAGTTTACCCAATTTATGGAATTGGGATGACGTTTGCGCTTTCCGGACTGCCAGTTTTAATTTCTAAACTAGTGGCTGAAGAATCCAACTTAGAACAGCGAATTGGTTTGATCAAAAGGATCCACTTGATTTTGGTGGTTGCAGCAATATTCATTTTTTCAGGACTACAATTAGGGGCGCCATTGATTGCAATTCAGATGGGGGATGTCCGATTATCGATTGTCATTCGTGCGGTTAGCTGGATGTTTTTATTAATGCCGTTCTTATCAACTAGTCGTGGTTTTTTTCAAGGCACCTTGAACATGTTGCCAACTGCAATTTCGCAGGTAGTTGAGCAGATCATTAGAATTTCAATTATTATCATAGTTGCAATTTTAGCCCACCGTAATCACTGGGACCTTTATTTAATGGGGCGGAATGCAATGTTGTCATCACCGATTGGGGCAATTTTTTCTAGCTTAGTTTTACTAATGTTCATTTGGCCAACTTTCAAAAAACATGGTAAGCGCCCTCAAATCAGTAATTGGCAAATTACAAGAAAATTATTCATCGAAGGTGGCACGATTTGTTTATTATCTTCAATCATGATAATGATGCAATTGGTCGATTCATTTACGATTAGAAAGGGATTAATTCTATCAGGCGTAGATGGATTGCTTTCGCAAGATATCAAGGGGGTTTATGATCGGGCGCAACCATTAGTGCAAGTCGGGTTAGTAATTGGGACCTCGTTTGCTTCTGCCGCATTACCATCCCTAGCAAAGTCAATCCAAGAACACCATCAAAGAACGTTTGAATCCACTGCACGGTTGATGGTAAAGAGCAGCTTGGTAATAACCGTTTTGATAACGACGGGAATGATCATTTTAATGCCTTCAATCAATCGGGTGTTGTTTGGAACGACTTCAGGAAGCATGACGCTAGCATTTTATTGTTTAAGTATCATTATTGTAACTTTAATTACTACCGATAATAGTATCTTGCAGGGAATTGGTAATTTTCGAATTGGTTTTTATGCGGTTATTACAAGTATGGTAATAAAAGCATTCATTACAGAGGCATTAGTTGCTAGAATTGGGATATTGGGTGGTAGTATTTCGACCGTCGTTGCACTGCTAGTTGGATTAATGGTAAATGAAATCGGGGTTAAGCAGCTGCTTTCAATCCAGGCATATTCGTGGCAGATGATTTTAAAATTACTAATGGCTACTTTTATAATGGCCGTCGTCGTTATTATTATTCAATTTGGGCTAAACCAATTAATGCCGCCGATACCTGGAAGAATGGTGACGTTAGGGATGTTAATTATTGAAACATTATTTGGTGGTTGTACAGCTTTGCTTGCAGTACTAAAGTTGAAAATATTTGAACCCGATGAGCTAAGCGATTTACCAATTATTAATCATTGGATGAAAAAATAATTAAATTCGGAGAGTGAATTTTATGAGATTAGATAAATTTTTAAAGATTTCCAGAATTATTAAGAGAAGAACCGTTGCTAAAAGTATTTCTGATCAAGGACGAATTGAAATTAACGGTCGGGTTGCAAAGTCATCGACCAACGTTAGTCCCCGCGATCAATTAACAATTAAGTTTGGTAATAAAACTTTAACAATCGAGGTGGTTCAATTAGTTGATACCACTAAAAAGGCCGATGCAGATAAAATGTATAAAATTTTAAGCGAAGATTATGAACATGATTATCAAAATGAACAATTTTAAACGCTTTCATCCCTAGTACGATAGACAATGGCGTGACTTATTGCTATACTTAAGGCAATTGAATAATTTTTGGGGGAATTATTTATGAAAAATAGCAATGTCAAGGCGCTGAATAACGATTATACCAAGAGTTATTATCGTAAAATTAAGTGGGCATTCATTAATAAACCAAAATTTAGGCGCATTTGTCTAGCTTCGATTATTTTTTTATTGTTTTCAATTCCGATGTTATTTGGGATTATTAAGTCGTCTTCACAAACATCCGCAATTCAGCAACAAACAAACGTTAGCAAACAAAATTTAGTTGATGCAAAGGCAAAAAACCAAGAGTTAAAGTTGAATGTAAAACAATTGAATAATTCTGAATACGTCCAACAATTGATTCGTGACAAATATTACTATACTAAGTCTGGTGAAACCGTTTATAGTTTGCCTAATGACACGGCTAAGGATGTTACACAAAATTAAATGTTTTTACGTTTTTTATATGTAATATTGATGCTTTTGGTGCTATACTAAAAGCACTTAATTATTAGGAGGAAACACTTTTTTATGGCAATTGAAGTTGGAACAAAAGTTCCTGGCAAAGTTTCTGGAATTACTAATTTTGGGGCTTTCGTAGACCTAGGAGATCACAAAACTGGTTTAGTACACATTAGTGAAGTCTCAGATGGCTTTATTAAGGATATTCATGATGTACTTAAGGTTGGCGACCAAGTAAATGTTAAGGTCCTAAAAGTTGGTGACGATGGAAAAATTGCTCTTTCTATGAAGCAAGCAAATGATGAACATAGTCATGTTAGTGAAAAACATGGTGGACATAATCAAAACCACGGTGAACATCACGAACACAACGGTCACAAGAATTTTCATGGAAATGGTGGCAATAAGAACCACTTTAATAATCACCATAATGAAGGTGCCGTAAACCATAAAAATACCCAGACGGAAAATTTTGATGATATGATGTCAAAATTTCTCAAGCAAAGTGATAGTCGATTAGCAACACTTAAAAAGAATACTGAAGGTAAACGTGGCGGTCGTGGTGGCCGACGGAGTTAACCGTTAAATTATTTAATAATTATAAAAGATTAAGGATGAAACCTTAGTCTTTTTTATTTAGGAGGGGTGCAATGAAATTAGCGCTTCGAAAACAGTTCGCTAGTATTGTTAGACGAAATAAATATTGGCAATCAGATCAACCGATTGTGGTAGCGGTTTCAACTGGAGTAGACTCAATGGTACTACTGGATCTATTGTTGCATTTAAGGACTCGCATTCCAAAAATTATCGTGGCACATGTTAACCATAAGCTGAGAATAGCTAGTGATGAGGAACAACTTTATATTGAAGACTACTGCAAAGCGCATGGAATAGAATTAGCAGAAACGATTTGGCCCCGTGCTGATCATCCGAAAAATGGGGTTGAAGCAGCAGCACGTGATTTTCGGTACGCTTTTTTTAAGGAGGTAATGAATGCAAATCATGCTCAAGTGTTAGTTACCGCTCACCACCAAAACGATCAAGCTGAAACGGTTTTAATGAAGCTGATCCGTGGTGATAGTATTGGGCAAGTCAGGGGGATTCAACCCGAGCGTCGCTTTGCTAACGGGGGATTAGTGCGGCCGTTACTAGCATTTTCTAAAAAAACACTAATTGAGTATGCAAATGAAGCTTCGATCAAGTGGTTCGAAGATCAAACTAATCAAGATGATGATGTAATGCGCAATCGAGTCCGTCATAATTTACTACCGATGATGGAACGTGAAAATCCACGAATAGTGAGTGCATTAAGCCAATTTGCCAGTCAAATTTCTGAAGTTTTATCTACCAATCAATTTATGCTCGAACAACTAATTAATCAAATTAAAGTAGCGGATTATTATCATTTAGCTCCTTTTTTGAAGTTTCCGTTAGATGTACAGAAACAATTGTTATTTAGAATTGATCGAGATCTAGGAGCTGGACGGCCGCTAAACGCAAAACAAGTGCAAAATATTTTACGAATTTTGAATAATCACCAAAAACCGCAGGGAATTTTTAAAATTAATGCAAGCATAATTCTTCGGAAAACTTACGTTGGATTTAAATTAGATGTTAGTAAAATTATTAAGAAAAATGCAATCAAAATTAATAAAATTATGGTAAGATTAAATCATTGGTATCGAATTAATGATCGAATGACTGTTGGGGTTTTTACACCTCAGAGCCCCGTTAAATTAACGAATGCCCACATCCTAAATTTCCAGTTGAACGTCTCTTGTTTACCATTAACGATTAGACCTTGGCAACCACAGGATAAAGTGACTTTGAAATCTGGTGGCCATCAGAAGGTAAAAAGAGTCTTGATTAATCAAAAAGTTCCTAATGCACAGCGTGAACAAGCAATGGTACTGGTTGATAACAATGATCGGGTCATTTCGCTGTTAGGATATAAGGATTCTATTTTTGTTGAAAATGATGGAGCAGTCGACTCATATCAATTATTAATTCGGACTTAATTTTGAGAGGAGAATTCCATGAATAACGACATATTGAAGACTGTCTGTGATCAAAAGCACATTCAGCAAGTTTGTAAGCGACTTGGGGAACAAATTACAAAAGATTATCAAGGTAAAGAACCGCTGGTAGTAGGGGTGTTGAATGGTGCGATTTTCTTTATGACCGATGTCGTTCGTTATATGGACTTGTACTTATCAATCGATTTTATCGATGTGTCTAGTTATAATGGTGGCACTCAATCTTCTGGGAAGGTCAATTTAATCAAGGACTTAGATAGTGATGTTAAGGGCCGTGATGTAATCATTGTTGAAGACATTATCGAAACTGGACGGACTTTAAAGTACGTTCAAGAACTACTTAATGATCGCGGAGCTAAGTCGATTAAAATGTGTACACTGGTTGATAAGCCTAAGGCACGCGTGGTTGAATTACCAGTTGATTACGTTGGAATTGACGTTCCTAATGAATTTTTAGTGGGATATGGACTTGATTATCAGGGAAAGTATCGTAACTTACCTTATATTGGGGTGTTAAAGCCTGATATTTATCAAAACAAATAATTAGTTCATTTATGAAAATCATGGTATCATTATTTTTTGTAAAATAAGTTTACGATTGTTGCGAAATACCGCTTAATCGTAATCGGTTAATTAGGAGGCACTTAATGAAAAACAATAAAAATGGACTATTCCGAAGTAGTCTGTTCTATATTGTTATTGCCATGTTGTTGATTGGGGTTTTATACTTCGTTAGTGGCAATGGCAATAGCGGCCAGACTCAACAAATTCAATCAAGCCAATTCATAAGTTCATTAAAAACAGATAAAGTTAAAAACTTCTCAATCCAGCCTTCTGGCGGTGTTTATAGGATTACTGGTCAATATCGTAGTGCACAATCTGCAAGTAATTCTAACCAAAGCACCTTCACACTTGGGGCAGCTAAGAGCAATAAGGTTACTAACTTTTCAACTACGATTTTAAAGAACAATTCTTCAGTTGCTGAAGTTAATAAGGCAGCAAGACAATCAGATACTAAGGTGAATGTTAAACCAGCTGAATCTAATAGTATTTGGATTAATTTAATTGTTTATATCTTACCAATGATTTTATTAGTCTTTTTCTTCTATATGATGATGAACCAAGCCGGCCGTGGTGGCGGAAATGGAATCATGAAGTTTAGCAAGAGTAAGGCTAAACCAACAGATAGTAAGGAAAACAAGGTTCGTTTTTCTGACGTTGCTGGTGAAGAGGAAGAAAAACAAGAACTAGTTGAAGTAGTGGAATTTTTGAAGAATCCTAAAAAGTATTCATCATTGGGAGCAACGATTCCACATGGGGTTCTTTTAGAGGGACCTCCTGGAACTGGTAAAACACTTCTTGCTAAGGCAGTTGCTGGTGAAGCGAACGTACCGTTTTATTCCATTTCTGGTTCTGATTTCGTTGAAATGTTTGTTGGGGTTGGAGCTAGTCGAGTTCGTGATTTATTTGAACAGGCTAAAAAATCCGCACCAGCAATTATCTTTATTGATGAAATTGATGCCGTTGGTAGAAAACGTGGTTCCGGAACCGGTGGTGGTCACGATGAACGTGAACAAACCCTTAACCAACTCCTGGTTGAAATGGACGGTTTTAGCGGGAATGAAGGGGTCATTGTTATTGCAGCTACTAACCGTGCTGATGTTTTAGATAATGCTTTGACTCGTCCTGGTCGTTTTGATCGAAAGGTGCTTGTTGGTCGTCCTGATGTTAAGGGACGTGAAGCAATCTTGGATGTGCATGCTAAGGGTAAGCCCCTTGCTGATAATGTGGATCTACATGAGATTGCTAAGCAGACGCCTGGGTTCGTTGGGGCTGACCTTGCTAACCTGTTGAATGAAGCAGCATTATTAGCTGCTCGTCGGGATAAGAAGTTAATCGGACCCGCTGAAATAGACGAAGCTGAAGATCGGGTCATTGCTGGTCCTGCCAAGAAGAATCGGGTCATTAATCAACAAGAGCAAAAGACGGTCGCTTATCATGAAGCTGGTCATACGATCGTTGGATTAGTTCTGAACGACGCAAGGGTTGTTCATAAGGTTACCATTGTCCCACGTGGTCGTGCCGGTGGATATGCGATTATGCTCCCTAAGGAAGACCAACAATTGCTTTCTAAGAAAAATGCAATGGAACAAATTGCTGGTTTAATGGGTGGACGGACTGCTGAAGAAATTATTTTTAACTCTCAATCATCTGGAGCTTCTAATGATTTTGAACAAGCAACCAATATTGCAAGAGCAATGGTTACTCAATATGGAATGAGTGAAAAGCTTGGAATGGTCCAATTAGAAAATCCAAACCAAGAAGCATATGCTCAACCTCGCTATTCTGATGAAACTGCTGCATTGATTGACTCTGAAGTTCGTCGGATTACTAGTGAAGGGCATGAAACTGCTAAGCAAATCATTGAATCGCATCGTGAACAACATCGGGTTATTGCTGAAGCATTGCTTAAGTATGAAACACTTGATGAAAAGCAAATCCTTAGTTTATACAATACTGGTAAGATGCCTACCGAGGATAGTGAATATCCAAGCGAAGCTGCTACTTTTGAACAAACTAAAGAGGAGTTAGCTAAGCAAGAGGCTGATAAGGATAAAGAATTTGAATCAGAAGCTGATCGACAAGCTAAGCACGATGAAAAAAAACATGATGATGACGATAATTATTATTAAAAAGATGAATATCTAGTTAAAAAACGTGGGTTAAACATTGCACTCACGTTTTTTGTATATCAATACCATTGATTAATGAAATGAAAGGATGGATTAAAATGGTGCCAAAAGATCATTTGATTAAAAGTATTACTAAGGATGGAATGTTTAGAGCATACGCAATTGATGCAACCGGTGTCGTTGCTGAAGCTCAAAAGTGTCAAGATACTTGGAGTGCGTCTTCTGCTGCTCTTGGACGGACATTAGTAGGGAGTCTTTTACTTTCTGCTTCTGTGTTGAAGGGTCAAGAGACAATGACGGTTCAGATTAATGGTGGTGGACCAGTCGGAACGATTATGGTTGATGCCGATGCGAATGGACATGTTAAGGGATACGTTCAAGATCCACATGTTCACTTACCACTTAATAAATTTCACAAAATTGATGTTGGTAAGGCTGTGGGAATAAATGGCTTCATGCAGGTGATGAAGAGTATGGGGGGCGATGAACCCTACTCTAGTAGTGTGCCATTGGCATCTGGTGAAATCGGTGATGACTTTACCTATTACCTAGCTCAATCTGAACAAATTCCTTCAGCCGTTGGAGTATCAGTCTTCGTTAACGAAGATAATTCAATTAAGGTTGCGGGAGGGTATTTAATTCAAACCCTTCCTGATGCTGATGACCAGGCAATCAGCAGATTGGAAAAACGATTAAAAGAAATTCCAATGGTATCTGAACTATTGCTCTCAGGTCAAACGCCAAAGGATATTTTAAATTTGATTTTTGGTGAAGAAAATTTAGACTTTTTAACTGATACACCAGTTGAATTCACATGTAGTTGTTCTAAAAAAGGTTTTGCAAAGGCATTATCAAGGGTCAGTCCTGATGAAATCAAAAGAATCATTGATGAGGATCATGGGGCAGAATTAGTTTGCCATTTTTGTGGAGCTCGTTATAATTATGATGAACAAGAATTAAAATCCATATTAGCAATTAGTGAAAAACGTGCTGAAATGGATGCTGAAGATGATGAATCAAAGGATTAAGGAGAAAATTTATGAAAAATGATAGTTGGAAAATTGGGAACATTGAAATTCCTAATCGAGTAGTGGTTGCCCCAATGGCTGGGGTCACTAACTCTGCATTTAGAATTATTTGTAAAAAATTTGGAGCTGGTTTAGTAGTCTGTGAAATGATTTCTGATCGGGGCCTAATGTATCGCAATAAGAAAACCATGACTATGATTGGGGTTAATCCTGAGGAACATCCAATGAGTATCCAAATTTTTGGAGGGAGTAAGGAGACCTTAGTTGAAGCTGCTCAATTTATCGATCAACAAACTGATGCTGATATTATTGATATCAACATGGGTTGTCCAGTTAATAAGGTAGTGAGAACTGATGCTGGATCCAAGTGGCTGTTAGATCCAAATAAGATCTATGAAATGGCCAAGGCAGTTACCAGTGCCGTTGAAAAACCTGTTACGCTTAAGATGCGTACTGGTTGGGACGATGATCATCTCTATGCGGTTGAAAACGCCCTAGCTGCGCAAGAAGCTGGAATTTCTGCTTTAGCAATGCATGGTCGGACTAAGGCTCAAATGTATCGGGGACACTCTAACTGGGAGATCCTACATGAAGTGGCTAATAATATTTCCATTCCATTTATGGGAAACGGGGATGTTAGAACCCCTCAAGAAGCTAAGCAAATGCTTGAAGAAGTTGGAGCGGATGCAGTAATGATGGGTAGAGCAGTTGAAGGGAATCCATGGATTTTAAAACAAACTACCCATTATTTAGATACAGGTGAATTACTGCCAGAACCAAGCGTGGAAGAAAAAATTCAAACTGCAAAGGAACACCTCCACCGTTTAGTTGGTCTGAAGGGTGATTTTGTTGCTCCCCGTGAGTTTAGAGGCCAAGCTGCTTACTACTTGAAGGGAATTTCACATTCAGCACGGGCAAGAGCAGCTTTGAATGATGCAAATACTGAAGCTGAAATGAATGAAATTTTTGATCAATTTGTTGATAAACAAGCAAAAAGAGCAAAGCGGACTACTAGAATGGCTTAATTCCAATCGTTAATCGCCAGTAGTTTTAAAAAATGATATAATGTTTTTGATAATAAGTTATGGAAAAACAATGCATCATAACAAAAAACGGAGGTTTTATTGTGGCAAAAGAAATGAATGATCAAATGCGGGTTCGTTTAGATAAAATGAACGAACTGCGCCAAGAAGGAATTGATCCTTTTGGTCATGCGTTCAAAAGAACTTATTTAGCAAAGCAACTCCATTCTGAATTCAATGATTTAAGTAAGGAATCAATTGAAGAATTAGGTAAAAAAGCAGTTATTGCCGGTCGGATGGTTGCTAAACGTGGTAAGGGTAAAGTTGGATTTGCGGACATCATGGATCGAACTGGTCGGATGCAAATTTACGTTAGAAAAGACGTTGTAGGGGAAGAAAACTACCACATCTTTAAGCGTTCTGATATTGGTGATCACCTTGGTGTAGAAGGTGACATCATTAAGACTGATATGGGTGAGTTAACGATTCGTGCTACTCATATTACTTTCTTATCAAAGGCACTACGGCCATTACCCGATAAATTCCATGGTTTACAAAATAAGGAACAAAAGTATCGTCAAAGATACCTTGATTTAATTTCAAATCCAGAAAGTTTTGATCGTTTCCAAAAACGGACTAAAATTATTTCTGCAATTAGAAGTTACCTTAATAACGAAATGGACTGTACTGAAGTTGAAACGCCAGTACTTCACAACCAAGCTGGTGGAGCAAGTGCACGTCCATTTATTACCCACCACAATGCTTTGAATATCGATCTATACCTTCGAATCGCACTAGAATTACCATTGAAACGGTTGATTGTTGGTGGAATGGAACGGGTTTATGAAATTGGACGCGTATTCAGAAATGAAGGGATGGACCAAGATCATAACCCAGAATTCACTGAATTAGAATCATACATTGCATATTTTGATTTTAAGGATGTAATGGATGAAACTGAAGGGATTTTTAAAGCTGCTGCCAATGCCGTTACCGATGACGGAAAAGTAACTTACGATGGAGAAGAAATTGACTTTAGTAAACCATTTGCTCGCAAGCACATGGTAGATGCAATTAAAGAAGTTACAGGGGTCGATTTCTGGAAACCAATGACTGATGAAGAAGCCCGTAAAATTGCTGATGAACATAACGTTAAATACGAATCATACTGGAAAGTTGGTCATATCATTAATGAATTCTTTGAAGAGTTTGTTGAAGATACGATTAAACAACCAACTTTTATTTACGGCCATCCAGTTGAAATTTCACCATTAGCTAAGAAAAATGCTGATGATCCACGTTTTACCGATCGTTTCGAGCTCTACATTTCTGGAACTGAATACGGAAATGCATTTACTGAACTTAATGATCCAATTGATCAAAGAGAACGGTTCGAAGCTCAAGCTGCTGAAAAAGATGCTGGTAACGATGAAGCGCAAGGAATTGATGAAGACTTTATCGAAGCCTTGTCATACGGAATGCCACCTACTGGTGGATTGGGAATTGGAATTGATCGGTTAGTAATGTTACTGACGGATGCTGAATCCATTCGTGATGTTATTCTCTTCCCTACGATGCGTCCAGAAGATAATTCACAACCAGAAGAATAGTTTTAAAACTTTAAAAGATGGGATTGAAAAAATCTCATCTTTTTTTATTCAATCTGTTGACTTTTAATTTAAATGTCTGTATAGTAGTTAATGCTGATAAATTAATGACGACCTTATAAAGATTTGTTATTAATTCAGCCAAATTTAATTTTAAAAAATTGTTGACATCTAGTTATCAATTTGATATTATTAAATAGTTGTCGTTAAGAGCGACGCGCAAAAGTAGATCTTTGAAAACTGAACAAAATTATGACAAAAAATGTGTAAGGAACTTCATTTTAAATGAAGTACAAAAAACTTATGCGAAGTCAATTCGCTTTAAAGTAACAAATATTAAGAAGAGCTAACGTTAAGCTTTTCATCATAAGATGAGAGTTTGATCCTGGCTCAGGACGAACGTTGGCGGCGTGCCTAATACATGCAAGTCGAACGAACTTCCGTTAATGATAGTTGATGCTTGCATTAACTTGACTTAACATCGAAGTGAGTGGCGAACTGGTGAGTAACACGTAGGTAACTTGCCCTAAAGCGGGGGATAACATTTGGAAACAAGTGCTAATACCGCATAACAACAAAAACCGCATGGTTTTTGTTTGAAAGATGCGTTTGCATCACTTTAGGATGGACCTGCGGCGTATTAGCTTGTTGGTGGGGTAATGGCCTACCAAGGCAATGATACGTAGCCGACCTGAGAGGGTAATCGGCCACAATGGGACTGAGACACGGCCCATACTCCTACGGGAGGCAGCAGTAGGGAATCTTCCACAATGGACGCAAGTCTGATGGAGCAACGCCGCGTGAGTGAAGAAGGGTTTCGGCTCGTAAAACTCTGTTGTTAAAGAAGAACAAGTTTGATAGGAAATGATCAAGCTTTGACGGTATTTAACCAGAAAGTCACGGCTAACTACGTGCCAGCAGCCGCGGTAATACGTAGGTGGCAAACGTTGTCCGGATTTATTGGGCGTAAAGCGAGCGCAGGCGGTTTTTTAAGTCTGATGTGAAAGCCTTCGGCTTAACCGGAGAAGTGCATCGGAAACTGAAAAACTTGAGTTCAGAAGAGGACAGTGGAACTCCATGTGTAGCGGTGAAATGCGTAGATATATGGAAGAACACCAGTGGCGAAGGCGGCTGTCTGGTCTGTAACTGACGCTGAGGCTCGAAAGCATGGGTAGCAAACAGGATTAGATACCCTGGTAGTCCATGCCGTAAACGATGAATGCTAGGTGTTAGAGGGTTTCCGCCCTTTAGTGCCGCAGCTAACGCATTAAGCATTCCGCCTGGGGAGTACGACCGCAAGGTTGAAACTCAAAGGAATTGACGGGGACCCGCACAAGTGGTGGAGCATGTGGTTTAATTCGATGCTACGCGAAGAACCTTACCAGGCCTTGACATCTCCTGCAAAGCTAAGAGATTAGCCGTTCCCTTCGGGGACAGGATGACAGGTGGTGCATGGTTGTCGTCAGCTCGTGTCGTGAGATGTTGGGTTAAGTCCCGCAACGAGCGCAACCCCTATTATTAGTTGCCAGCATTAAGTTGGGCACTCTAGTGAGACTGCCGGTGACAAACCGGAGGAAGGTGGGGACGACGTCAAATCATCATGCCCCTTATGGCCTGGGCTACACACGTGCTACAATGGACGGTACAACGAGTCGCAAAACCGCGAGGTCAAGCTAATCTCTTAAAGCCGTTCTCAGTTCGGATTGCAGGCTGCAACTCGCCTGCATGAAGTTGGAATCACTAGTAATCGTGGATCAGCATGCCACGGTGAATACGTTCCCGGGTCTTGTACACACCGCCCGTCACACCATGAGAGTTAGTAATACCCAAAGTCGGTGCAGTAACCTCTTTTGAGGAGCTAGCCGCCTAAGGTAGGACTGATGATTAGGGTGAAGTCGTAACAAGGTAGCCGTAGGAGAACCTGCGGCTGGATCACCTCCTTTCTAAGGAATAATTCGGAACCTTACACAGTCATAGTTTTGTTTAGTTTTGAGAGGTCTACTCTCAAACTTGGTTCTTTGAAAACTAGATAATATTTTAATTTTTCCAAATTATTGAATTGTATTAAATACAATTTCAACCGAGAACACCGCGTTATTTTGAGTTTTTTAAATTAGTTTTATTCGTATTTACTCAATTAACCAAATACCACTACGTGGTAATAGGTTAAGTTATTAAGGGCGCATGGTGGATGCCTTGGTACTAGGAGCCGATGAAGGACGGGACTAACGCCGATATGCTTCGGGGAGCTGTACGTAAGCTTTGATCCGGAGATTTCCGAATGGGGAAACCCAATAAATTTAATCGTTTATTATTCAATGACGAATTCATACTCATTGAAAGGCAGACGTGGGGAACTGAAACATCTAAGTACCCACAGGAAGAGAAAGAAAATTCGATTCCCTCAGTAGCGGCGAGCGAACGGGGAACAGCCCAAACCATCGAGTTTACTCGGTGGGGTTGTAGGACTGAACATTTGAGTTACCAAAGAATTAGATAGTCGAAAGATCTGGGAAGTTCTGCGACACAAGGTGATAGCCCTGTAGACGAAATCTAATTCCCTCAGTTCAGGATCCTGAGTACGGCAATACACGTGAAACATTGCCGGAATCCGGGAGGACCATCTCCCAAGGCTAAATACTCCCTAGTGACCGATAGTGAACCAGTACCGTGAGGGAAAGGTGAAAAGCACCCCGGAAGGGGAGTGAAATAGTTCCTGAAACCATGTGCCTACAAGCAGTTAGAGCCCGTTAATGGGTGATAGCGTGCCTCTTGCAGAATGAACCGGCGAGTTATGATAACATGCAAGGTTAAGATGAAAAGTCGGAGCCGTAGCGAAAGCGAGTCTGAATAGGGCGCCATAGTATGTTGTGATAGACCCGAAACCAGGTGATCTACCCATGTCCAGGCTGAAAGTGTGGTAAAACACACCGGAGGGCCGAACCCGTGTACGTTGAAAAGTGCTGGGATGAGGTGTGGGTAGCGGTGAAATTCCAAACGAACTTGGAGATAGCTGGTTCTCTCCGAAATAGCTTTAGGGTTAGCCTTGGAGTCGAGAATCATGGAGGTAGAGCACTGTTTGGGTGAGGGGCCCGTCTTGGGTTACTAAATTCAGATAAACTCCGAATGCCATTGATTTATATCCAGGAGTCAGACGATGAGTGATAAGATCCACCGTCGAAAGGGGAACAGCCCAGACCACCAATTAAGGTCCCTAAATATATGCTGAGTGGAAAAGGATGTGGAGTTGCATAGACAACTAGGATGTTGGCTCAGAAGCAGCCACCATTTAAAGAGTGCGTAATAGCTCACTAGTCGAGTGATCCTGCGCCGAAAATTTACCGGGGCTAAGCATATTACCGAGATTGTGGACGCAACTTATGTTGCGTGATAGGAGAGCGTTCTAAGGGCAATGAAGCCAGACCGTAAGGACTGGTGGAGCGCTTAGAAGTGAGAATGCCGGTATGAGTAGCGAAAGATCAGTGAGAATCTGATCCACCGAATGACTAAGGTTTCCTGGGGAAGGCTCGTCCTCCCAGGGTTAGTCGGGACCTAAGCCGAGGCCGAGAGGCGTAGGCGATGGATAACAGGTTGAGATTCCTGTACTAGTTAACTATGTTTGACCGATGGAAGGACGTAGGAGGCTAAACGTAGCATCCTGTTGGATATGGATGTTCAAGCACTAAGTCAGGTATTGAGTCAAATGCTTAATACCGTGTTGACAAGGTGTGATGAGGACCGAAATTTAGTAGGGAAGTCGTTGATGTCACACTACCGAGAAAAGTTTCTAGTTAGTAGTTAACTACCCGTACCGCAAACCGACACAGGTAGTCGAGGAGAGAATCCTAAGGTGAGCGAGTGAACTCTCGTTAAGGAACTCGGCAAAATGACCCCGTAACTTCGGGAGAAGGGGTGCTGCACTATGTGCAGCCGCAGTGAAAAAGCTCAGGCGACTGTTTATCAAAAACACAGGTTTCTGCAAAATCGTAAGATGAAGTATAGGGGCTGACGCCTGCCCGGTGCTGGAAGGTTAAGTGGATGAGTTAGCTTCGGCGAAGCCCAGAAACGAAGCCCCAGTAAACGGCGGCCGTAACTATAACGGTCCTAAGGTAGCGAAATTCCTTGTCGGGTAAGTTCCGACCCGCACGAAAGGCGTAACGATCTGAGCACTGTCTCAACGAGAGACTCGGTGAAATTGAGATACCTGTGAAGAAGCAGGTTACCCGCGACAGGACGGAAAGACCCCATGGAGCTTTACTGTAACTTGATATTGGGTGTTTGTATAGCTTGTACAGGATAGGTAGGAGCCATAGAAATCGGGACGCTAGTCTCGATGGAGGCATTGGTGGGATACTACCCTCGCTGTATGAACACTCTAACCCGCACCACTGATCGTGGTGGGAGACAGTGTCTGGTTGGCAGTTTGACTGGGGCGGTCGCCTCCTAAACAGTAACGGAGGCGCCCAAAGGTTCCCTCAGAATGGTTGGAAATCATTCGACGAGTGTAAAGGCAGAAGGGAGCTTGACTGCGAGACATACAGGTCGAGCAGGGACGAAAGTCGGGCTTAGTGATCCGGTGGTACCGTATGGAAGGGCCATCGCTCAACGGATAAAAGCTACCCTGGGGATAACAGGCTTATCTCCCCCAAGAGTTCACATCGACGGGGAGGTTTGGCACCTCGATGTCGGCTCATCGCATCCTGGGGCTGTAGTTGGTCCCAAGGGTTGGGCTGTTCGCCCATTAAAGCGGTACGCGAGCTGGGTTCAGAACGTCGTGAGACAGTTCGGTCCCTATCCGTCGCGGGCGTAGGAAATTTGAGAGGAGCTGCTCTTAGTACGAGAGGACCGGAGTGGACATACCGCTGGTGTACCAGTTGTGCCGCCAGGCGCATCGCTGGGTAGCTATGTATGGATGAGATAAACGCTGAAAGCATCTAAGTGTGAAACCCACCTCGAGATGAGATTTCCCATTCCTTTATGGAAGTAAGACCCCTGAAAGATGATCAGGTAGATAGGCTGGAAGTGGAAGTGCAGTGATGCATGGAGCGGACCAGTACTAATTGGTCGAGGACTTAACCAAGTAAGGTTGTTCTCACGGAAGAATAAAATATTATCTAGTTTTGAGAGAACGAAGTTCTCACAGATAAATAGTGTGGTGATGATGGCCAGAAGGATACACCTGTTCCCATGTCGAACACAGAAGTTAAGCTTTTGAACGCCAAAAGTAGTTGGGGGATCGCCCCCTGCAAGGATAGGACGTTGCCACGCAA